>CAVXQL010000009.1:0-203770 GCA_963763995.1 uncultured Verrucomicrobiae bacterium
TGCTATACCGACCACCACCTAGACCGTAGCCAATGAAAACAAAGGACTTAAGCAAACAAATCGCAGCAACCTACAAGATGCTCCGAATGGGAATCGCGGTTCTGGCCATCACGTTCCCGCTGCTCCTTTGGGCCGGCGGTCATTTCGTCGCGCACTTGCCCTTGGAGGGATCCATGAGCGCATATTATCATGCCAGCGATCCTCTTCATCCCGACGAAGGTCCTCCCGGCCAGGGTGCGATGCGCGATGAGTTCGTTGGCATCCTCTTCGCCGTTGGTGTCATTCTCTTTGTGTATCAGGGCTACACACGCCTCGAGGACTATGCGCTGAATCTCGCCGGAATCCTGGCGTGGGGAATCGCGCTCTTCCCGATGGCCTGGCCCAGCGGGGCAAGTCACAGCTCATTTTCACTTCATGGCACCTGCGCGCTCTCTTTTTTCGTCTGCATTGCCTACGTCTGCATTTTTCGCGCGTCCGACACCCTGGCACTCATCCATGACAAGGCGGCATACCGATGCTACCGCCGGACCTATATTTGCCTCGGCATCGCAATGGTGGCCTTTCCTGCCCTCGCATTCTTCTTCATCTCTCAGTTGCCATTGCATACGTCTGCCATCTTTTTCGTCGAACTTGCCGGCATCTACGTCTTCGCGACCTATTGGGTCGTCAAAAGCCACGAGGTTTCAAAAACAGACTCGGACAAAAAGGCCGCGATGGGAAAACTTCGCGTCGAGCCTCACGGACTGTCCGACGGCTGGCGCCTGCGTCCACTTTCGGTCACGTCCGTTGACGATTCGGGTGCAGAGCACTGAAGCGCATCAGGCAATCGAAGGCGGGATTCGGCATTCGCGTAGCATGCCGCGGATTTTATACCATGCGTGCACGCCCAATTTCAGCGTTCCTGTCACGCCACAGGTCGCACCGCGACGGCAGGAGGATCAGTTTTCAGCTTTTCAATCTTCAAAGCTCCCGCTAGAACTGTGACTGCGGGATGCAAACCGTAATCCAAGTTATCTCAGCAGGAACCAGGTCGCTGCGTGACACGATCGTTAACGACAAAAAGCTGGCTCGTTTCGGACTTGTCGTGACGGAACAGAAGCGGCCAACCCGTGCGCCCGGCTGGGCAAAGATCCACATGCCGGGCGAGCCCGGAGCGATCAACATCGAATGGCACGGTGCGTCGCAAACCCTGATCTGCCGTATCATCACGCGAGGCGGTAAACCGGATGCAATCGCCGGTGCATTCACGAGTACCTGTTGGCGCGCTTGTCGCGCCACACTCACCTGATCCAGATCATTCCCGGTTGATATCCCATCCGCCTGCCCTCGCTTGCCCCGTTTCAGCTTGTCAGCGTTTCCGCTTTCAGCTTTTCTTACCCGTCCATGCCGACCCCGGAAGAACTCGCGCGCCAGAAGATCGACGCGCTTCTTCAGCAGTGCGGCTGGGTCATTCAGAATTACAAACAGCTCGACCTCTCCGCGTGCACGCGGCATCGCCATCCGCGAAGTCCGACTCAAAGAAGGCCGCTGCGACTACCTTCTGCTCGTCGATCGCAAACCCGTCGGCATCATCGAAGCCAAGAAAGCCGGCGTCACGCTCTCCACCGTCGCCGACCAATCCGGCCGCTACGCCGAGAATCTTCCGGACTTCCTCCGCGGCGATTTAGTTGGCAAGCTTCCGTTCTTGTACGAATCCACCGGCATCGAGACCTTCTTCCGCGACGAACGCGACCCGCATCCGCGCTCGCGCCGCGTCTTCGCCTTTCACCGCCCCGAGACGCTCGCGGAGTGGCTCGAAGAACCCGACACCCTCCGCCGTCGCCTCGCCCAGATGCCCTTCGCGCATCCCTACGACGGCAAGAACGTGCGCGTCTGCCACGTCGAAGCCATCACCGGCCTCGAGAAATCCTTCGCCGAAGACGCAACCGCGCGCCCTCATCCAGATGGCCACCGGCGCCGGCAAGACCTTCACCGCCTGCGCCTTCACCTATCGCCTCATCAAACACTGCCGGCGCGCGCAACGTCCTCTTCCTCGTCGACCGCGCCAATCTCGGCCGCCAGGCCCTCGCCGAGTTCCAGCAATTCGTCACCCCGGACACCGGCCGCAAGTTCACCGAGCTCTACAACGTCCAGCACCTCACCTCGAACCGGCTCGACCCGGTCGCGCGCGTCACCATCTGCACCATCCAGCGCCTTTACGCCATGCTCCGCGGCGAAGAACTGACGAAGACCTCGACGAGAAATCCGGCTTCGAGATCGCCGCCGCCGATCAACGCACCCGCGACGTCGCAATACAACCCCGCCATCCCCATCGAGACCTTCGACTTCATCATCACCGACGAATGCCATCGCTCCATCTACAACCTCTGGCGGCAGGTCCTCGAATACTTCGACGCCTTCCTCATCGGCCTCACCGCCACGCCCGGCAAACAGACCATCGGCTTCTTCAATCAGAACCTCGTCAGCGAATACCCCACGAGCGCGCCGTCGCCGATGGCGTCAATGTCGGCTACGACGTTTACCGCATCAACACCCAGGTCACCGAGCAGGGCGGCAAGATCGACAAAGGCTTCTTCGTCGACCGCCGCGAAAAGAAGACCCGCCGGCTCCGCTGGGAACAACTCGACGACGACCTCGCCTACACCGCGAAAGAGCTCGACCGCTCCGTCGTCGTGAAGAGTCAGATCCGCACCGTCCTGCAAGCCTTCCGCGACGCGTCTTCACCGAGCTTTTCCCCGGCCGCACGCTCGTCCCGAAGACCCTCATCTTCTGCAAGGACGACTCCCACGCCGAGGACGTCGTCCACATCTGCCGCGAAGTCTTCGGCAAGGGCAACGACTTCTGCAAAAAGATCACCTACCAATCAAAGCATCCCGAGACCGGCAAGCCGGCGCAGGGCGAGCAGCTCATCCAGGAGTTCCGGCTCTCGCCCCAGCTCCGCATCGCCGTCACCGTCGACATGATCGCCACCGGCACCGACATCAAGCCGCTCGAGTGCCTCGTCTTTCTGCGCGACGTGCGCAGCCGCGTCTATTTCGAGCAAATGAAAGGGCGCGGCACCCGCGTCCTTTCGCCCACCGATCTGCAAGCCGTCTCCGGCGCGGAAGCGCGGGCCAAGACCCACTTCGTCATCGTCGATGCCGTCGGCGTCTGCGAGAGCGACAAGACCGATTCGCGCCCGCTCGATCGCAAGCCGACCGAGAAACTCGAAAGCATCCTCCTCGGCGTCGCGCTCGGGAAACGCGACGAAGACACCCTCACGACCCTGGCCTCGCGACTCGCGCGCCTGGAGCAAGCGCTCGATGCCGACGAGAAATCCCGCATCACCGCCGCGACCGGCGGCAAGACCCTCTCCGAGATGGCGAGCAGCTTCTGCAATCCGTCGATCCCGATGAGATCGCCGAGCAAGCCGCGCGGAAAGCCGGCGTCGAAGCGCACGAAGTCTCACCCGAAGCACTGGAAGCACGCGCGCAAGGAACTCATCGCCGAAGCCTGCGCGCCTTTCGACAAACCGGCAGTCCGCGACACGCTCGTCACGCGTGAAACAGCGAGAGCGAACAAACCATCGACGTCACCACCATCGACACCGTCCTCGACGAGGGCTTCGACGCCGCCGCGAAAGAGAAAGCCGAAGAAACCGTCCGCTCCTTCCGCGACTACATCGCAGCAGCACCAGAGCGAGATCGACGCCCTCCAGATCCTTTACAGCCGCCCCTACAAACAGCGCCTCACCGAGCCGATGCTCAAGGAACTGGAAAAGAAACTGCGCGACAACCACGCCGCCTGGACCGAGGACCGTCTCTGGGACGCCTTCGCTGTCACCGCGCCCGGCAAAGTCAAAGGCCGCTCCCAGGCCGGACGCTTTGCCGACCTCGTCGCCCTCGTCCGCTTCGCGCTGGAACAACAACCCGTCCTCGCACCCTTCGCCGACTCCGTCTCCGAGCGGTTCAACGAATGGCTCATGGACAAGGCCAAGGCCGGCACCGTCTTCACGCCGGAGCAACTCGCCTGGCTCAATCTCATCCGCGACCACATCGCCACGAGCCTGAGCATCGAGCCGGACGATTTGGACCTTTCGCCGTTCAACCAGCGCGGCGGCTTGGGCAAAGCGCATCAACTCTTCGGCGAGCAACTGCCCAAGCTGCTCGATGAACTCAACGAGGTGCTCGCGGCTAAGAATGCCGACTCCAGATCGTCTGTAAAGGCGCGCTGATTCCGCCTGCTAAAACCTATCTGTTTGGTATTCTCAAGCAAGCTCAGGAGCGTAAGAGCGCGGAGATGCGCGCCCTGTACTTTTCAATGCTCAAAGGTGGCGATATTCGTGGACCATACTCTTCTGGCTGGACCTCGTGGGCGATAAATGCACAAAGCTGCCGCTCACCTCGCGCAGCCGTGCCAGCATGATCAACTCCTCGCCGCGTGGCTGGCGGAGAAAAGCGCCGACCTCGGATTAACCCGGTAACGTCCGGCTATATGGCTCGCGCTATACTGATTCATGTGTTGCAGGCCTGAAAACTTTGCGCGGGAACTTTGAAGGCGGCTCGCCACATGTTTCGGAACGACAAATTCATCATCTAGTAATACGTCCATGGAACGAGCGGGAATTTCTTTGCGCTCCGCTCTCCTCAGCTGGGCGTCCTTTCGGTCCGTGCGCTCAGATCCCTTGGCTGACCCGGGATTACTCGGAGGCAACAGCGTCTAATGGACGATTTACATAAAACGCGCACGAAGCCGGAGGCGATCGTCGCCACTTTCGGGGATCCGACGAGTTCCGCCCCCGCTCCGCCCCTAGCTACGCCAGACGCTCACGTGTATCGAAACTCTGGGAAACACGTTCAGAAGACGACGCGTCACTCAGCTGCCCGGAAGGCTTCAAGGCGCGCCTTTCTACCCAACTACTTCGACTGCTGGGCAAGCACCATCCCGTCGGTCGCCACTATCAACGGGCAGCCTCCGATTAAGCACAAGTGCCAAGCGACTGTTTATTGTCCGCCCTCTATTACTAGCGAAACAAGCGGCGAATAAGTGGCGCGATCTATATTCACTACTTTCGGAACCCTAAATCCTGCTCACCAGCCTTCGCATGGGAAAGGGAGAGGCCGAGTGACCCACTTAGGATAGGGAGTTGCAGAATCACCGACAGACGCGACGGCTCGTCAATCGCCGGGGATTCGGTAAGGGCACAAGCCAGACGGCGATTTCACGGAAGGCAGATGCCGGCGATCGGCTTCGAACACGAAATAATCCAAAACGTTTATGACGAAGGAATGGCACTCCGATCCTCATTCACTCGAAACCGAGGAAGTTCCTGATCGCTCCCGCATGGTGATCTTATTTTGCGCGGATGCATCCCGACCGACGCAGAGTTTCCTCATTCGCGAGTGTCTGTACGACGTTCCCTCGTATTGTTCGCTCCGCGAAAAACAGTTCGACCCTCGATGTCTCGCTTTATTTTTCAACGCCCTGACAATGTCGCAATCAGCAGCGCACGGTAAAGCGGCCTTTCATCGCGAGACGAATGCGGAAATCTCGGAGCGATCCGCTTGCCCGTTCCGCCTCTCCGGCGAGCAGCGCGAATCGTGGCGGAGATCGAAAAGCAATTCACGCGGCTGGAGGCGGGGGTGGCGGCGTTGCGGCGGGTGCAGGCCAACCTCAAACGCTACCGCGCCGCCGTCCTCAAAGCCGCCTGCGAAGGCCGCCTCGTCCCCACCGAAGCCGAACTCGCCAAAAGGCCGAAAACAGAATTACGAAACCGGCGCCCAACTTCTCGAACGCATCCTCTCCGAACGGCGGCAGAAATGGAACGGAAAGGGGAAATACAAAGAGCCGGCGATACCGGACACAGCAATTTCCGCCACTGCCCGAGGGGTGGACTTGGGCTTCTCTCGAAGGGCTTGCGCACGGCAATCACGATAGTATGACCAACCGCTAATTCGCGTCTCCAACGCCGGCCGGAGACAATACCCCGTATTGCACGGTGGCGAACAGATCCGGCGCATAGGCTTAACCACCGGTCCGGATAAAGTTCAGAATGGACAACAACTTAAAACAAGATAAACGAACTCGCTAGGGCGGGCGCGGCGACATCTGCTGGCGAACCGAAGGCTGCTAGATACAAGCAAGAGAGGCATTTGGGATTCTGGAGCGGGATCCCCGATCATTCCCCCGAACTCAACATATATGGGTACGCCTTCCTGCCGTGATGAACTCGAAAGGTATCCTATCTACCACATTTATCGCGGACATTCGAAATTTTACTTCGAACAATCGAAAGCTACAAAGACAAGCTCGGCCGCCTATTAGCGTGTCGAAACTCAAGGGCCTTCCCGTTCCGATTCCCCCCTCTCCGAGCAGATGCGGATCGTAGCCGAAGTGGAGCGGCGGTTGAGCGTGGTCCGAGAGTTTGAGGCGACTGTGTCCGCGAGTCTCCGGCGCGCTGTCCGCCTCCGACAATCCGTTCTTCGAATCGGCATTTTCAGCGCAGTCGGTCGTTCAAACCCAACAGTCTCAACCTTGCACCATATCTAATGAAAGATCGAACGATTAATCTTTAACCCAACTTCTTGCTGCGCTTCGGGCAGACCTGAAGAGGACATACTGATCCCGTTTGGTATCGCGGCCACAGCACGGAAGAGTGGAAGCTGATACCGAGCTTCCATCGCTTGACGAAGGCCGCTTCTGAAAAAGATCTCATCAATAAATTCCGGCAGAACTAGCCAATTTGCTTGTCGAACAGCTGACGGGAACTGACTTCGACTGGTTATTTGTCATGCCACATTACGGAGTTCCAACCCGTCTTCTCGACTGGACTGAAAGCCCTCTAGTCGGCCTCTACTTCGCAGTTTGAAGGCCACCCTAAAGCGGATGCTGCTCTTCGGGTGCTGAAGCCCATTCAGCTAAACATGGAGACCACAGCCAAGGCTGACGAGGCAAAATTCATCCCGTCCTTTGAGGACGATCAACTGAAGAACTATTCCACCATCGCCGTCAAAGAGGGCAATCTAACAGGCATTTTGCCGATCGCGGTGATTGCCACGAGGAATACCGCTCGCATCCAGGCGCAGCTAGGCGTATTTACCATTCACCATCGTACCAAAACCCCTGTCGAGGCGATAGGGAATACAAAACACTTGCGAAATACACTATTCCCGCCTCAGCAAAAGCGAAAATTAAGGAAGACCTGCGGCTTCTGGGATTCACCAAATTTCAAGTCTTTCCTGAATAGCCAGTATTGGCGACAACATCCGCGGAGCACTTTCATGAGCTATATCGATTCTTACCCGCTTCAGCACAGCAACATCCTGAGTTTGTTTGCGGATCGCGATCAAATCATTATGAACCCTGATTACCAGCGACAGGGCGATATCTGGTCAAAAGAAAAACGCCAGTTGTTAATCGACTCAATTCTTAATCGTTACGATATTCCAGTCTACTTTCATAAGCTTGATAGAGAGACTGTAAAAAAGAAGGGAAAAACCTATGCAGTCATTGACGGACGCCAACGATTGGAAGCCGTATTTGATTTCATGGAAGGAGGCTTCGAATTGGCCGACGACTATGAATACCTCAAGACGAAACGGTTGATGCTCGCGGCCTAAACGCGAATGATCTCGCGAAGAAATACCCCCGGATTAAACAGCGATTCGATTCATTCAACCTTCCCGTCGTTTGCGTAGAGACGGATGATCTGGACTTGATTGAGGAGATGTTTTCTCGCCTGAACGAAGCCGTCCCTCTGAATGCTGCCGAGAAAAGAAACGCGATCGGAGGTGATATGGCCCGCACTGTCACTGAAGTATCTAAAAACCCATTTTTTCAAAGAAGGTCCGTTTTAAGAATAACCGCTACCAACATCGCGAAGGCGCGGTTCGCCTGTTATTTCTCGAGAAGTGTTACGGAGAGACAAGATTTGATAGGAAAAAGCCGTTCCTCGATCAATTTGTGCGAGATCATCGTTCCGGAGAAGTAGTTGAAGTCGCTCGCTTGAAGAGAGCCGTGGGAGTAACACTCAAAGAAATGACGAAAGTCTTCGTCAATAACGACATTTTGTTAATCGCGCAATCGGCTGTGCCGGTTTATTTCTTTGTTGTTCCGTGAAGCGGATCGAGGCAAGAAGCTTGCAAAACTATCGCGTTCAAAATATCTTGCGGTTCCAGGAACTCCGCCAGAAGAACCGTGAGATCGCAGCGACTGACATAACCAAGGCTCAGTTCGAATTTCTCGAGACGACCGTCTTTCCCAGCAGGGGACAACGAGGAACTCTTTCAAGGAGTGGGAGCATTACTCGGAGATCAAAGACGGGTGTAGGCCGGTGGGTCAGACGAATCCTGGCTCTTTAAGAGCTCGTGGAGTCGCTTCAACATTCTGTGATTGGACGGCCGCCCGCGGCCGATCAGTCAGCAGTACTTTTTGTGTTCCGGCAAATGGCGGACGAACACTCGAAGCCGTTACCTGCGACAAGCTCTATTCGCCCATCCCTCAAAATAGCGAGCCTGCGCTCTAAGTTGGATGGCGACATTCGAGATTCATTATCCATACTATGAATTCGCAAGCGGCCGGATGCTCCGAAATCTTTAGAAGGTTCAAAGTAGAATCCAGGAGCCCACCACCTCTCTCAGGAGGATATGAACCAAGAACTTTGGGCAACATTCGACAAGCTCCGCGCTTCGCCATTCACGCGGACATGAAGGGCTTGCGCAATTCTTTCGGAAAGAGGGAATCCGATTTGCCTCAAAAGATCTTTCTGCATGGGGGAAGTTCTTCGCCGGTCGGTTCGGGCGGTCAGAAGGAACGATTCATGTTCCCGAATGGCTCGTCGAGGTTTTCTGCCTCTTGGCGAAGGAAGTTCGCCAAGAACGATTTGCGATCCTTGGGCGGGCGCTGGCTTTTTGCTTGAGGCGATAAGGGAGGAATGCCGCCCGGAGCAGGCATTCGCGTTTACGCAGTTTCCAGCTATCCACGAACTCGGGAAAGTGCTCGTTCCTCGAGTGGAATGGAAGCTGGGTGATCCGCTGCTTTTGCTCGAAAAGCAGAACGAAGAGTTGGACGTCGTCGCGAGCATCCTGCCAATGGGTGCACGGTCAGCGAACCCGCTGAAAGTTGCTACGATCTCCGGTGAGACCGTCGAATTGAGAGACGACCTCGGCAATCTTGTGCTGGTGGCAGCCTCCCTGCATCTCAGTTCCTCAGGCGTTGGCTTGTTTGTGGTGACGCCGTCCTTCTTCTTCTCACAGCGCTCTGTTCTTCGTCAATTTACCCTGCTTGGTCTGGGAGTGGAAGCGGCACTGGCCCTGCCATCTGGGACGTTTGCTCCCTACACGAATATCTCCGCTTACTTGCTGATCGTTCGTCGGAAGCCGGTCGAAGAGGATGTTCGTTGCACAGTTATCAGGCGACGAGAAAACGAATCTTCAAATTCTCGACAACCTTCGCGAAGACCGAGAGGGCGGAACGCTTGAATTAGGTCGATACGTTGACCCACTATCGTTCACTAGCCTTGAGAGAATGCGCGCGGTGGAACGGTTTGATGAGGCGGAAAACCGCTTTGCCGCTCCCGCAGTGAAGCTCATGGAGCTGGCGACTGAAATAAACCTCGGTCGATTTGGTGACGACTTTGCCTTTCAGCCGCAGGAGAATTCTCTCTTTATTCCCCTGATAGGAAACAGCGACGTCGTTGATTCTGCTCAGCGACCTGACTTTAAAGAAACAGAACTATGCTCAGGTCGTCATCGACCCCGCCCGCTCGAATTCCCGGTTCGTTGCACGGTTCCTGAATTCGGAGTTCGGCAAAGAGCTGCGAGAGCAGAGCAAGTCAGGCGCGGTGATTCCGAAACTGAACAAACAAAACCTCAAAGAACTTCGCGTATTCGTACCCAACCTCCAAACGCAGCGAACGATGCTGGAGATTGAGGCTCGGATGGCCGCAGAACAGAATACTCTCCTCGGCCTTCAAAACGAACTTGATGAATTTCGGCGAGAACTATGGGCGAACCCGCGCACAGCTGCCCACGTTGAGAAGCGATTGAGTGGGTTGTCCAAACGACTGGGCGGCGGACTTAAAGAACAAATGGCGGAGCGACTCGACCAGTGGTTTGAGACGTTGCCATTCCCTCTCGCATCGATTCTTCGTGCGTGGCAGGCGACACCAAGCCAAGACTTCAGGACAAAGCACAAGCACCTGCTCCACTTCTTCGAGGGCACGGCCGAGTTCGTCAGCGTCATCCTGCTCAGTGCATTCAGTTCCAACGAAGCACTGTTCGGGCCTCATAAGCAAAAGCTCGCCGAAGCGATGCAAAAGCAGAACTTGAGCTTCCAGCGGGCGACATTCGGAACATGGAAGCTGGTGGTCGAGTATCTTGGCAAGCAGACCCGGGAACTGCTTTCGGTAAACGGGAAGAAGCCTGAAGATGCGCAGAATGACAGAGCACTTTGCGCTGACATTTTTGCTGACCCGAGCCTCGGATTGCCCGAAGCGCTGAGCCGCAAAGAACTCGCAGCCATTCTTTCGACGACGAACAAGATGCGGAATGACTGGAGCGGTCACAGCGGCGTGGTCGGACAGGAAGAAGCTCAACTCCGAAACGAACAACTCCTCGCTGAAGTCCAAAAGCTTCGTGGAGCAATTGCTGATACTTGGGTTGAGACACAGTTAATTCACGGGCTGCATGCCGGCTTCGACGCGATCTCTATGAAAACGAAGTCGGAATTCTGATGGGAAGCAACACCCCGTTCATCACAGCTCAGCGCACAACGGTGACAGCGTTGGATGTCGAACATCTTTATCTTCTGAAAAAGGATTCAACGAGGGCACTTAAGCTCATCCCCCTCATTCAAATCGGATCTTCGCCACAGTCGGCCAAGAACGCTTGTTATTTTTTCAGCCGATTGGAGCGAGAAGGGGGCGCACGCTTCGTTTCGTATCATTTCACGGACAAGCCGGAGTTGTCGGGGCAATTCACCGACGCGACCGAAGCCATCAAATTCTTAACGCAACTCTGAAATGGCTGAATCATCCCAACTCGTCCAGAAGCTCTGGAACTACTGCAACATCCTGCGCGATGACGGCCTGTCCTACGGCGATTACGTCGAGCAGTTGACGTTTCTGCTGTTCCTGAAAATGGCGGACGAGCAGTCGAAGCCGCCGTTCAACAAGCCGTCGCCCATTCCCAAGGGCTACGATTGGCCGGCGCTGCTGAAGCTGGATGGCGACGAGCTGGAAATTCATTATCGCCATACGCTGGAGGAACTCGGCAAGCGGTCGGGCATGCTCGGCGTCATCTTCCGCAAGGCGCAGAACAAAATCCAGGACCCGGCCAAGCTGCGCCGGCTCATCGTGGACCTGATCGACAAGGAGCAGTGGTCCAGCCTCTCCGCCGACGTGAAGGGCGACGCTTACGAGGGGTTGCTGCAAAAGAACGCCGAGGACGTGAAAGGCGGCGCGGGCCAATACTTCACGCCGCGCCCGCTCATCGCCGCGATGGTGGACGTGATCGCGCACCGCAAGCCGGGCGCAGGACGATCTGCGATCCGGCGTGCGGCACGGGCGGTTTCCTGCTCGCGGCGCATGATTACATCGCCAAGCATTACGCAGCTCGACCGGGCGCAAAAGAAGAAGCTCAAGAGCGGCACGTTCTTCGGCATCGAGCTGGTGGACAGCGTCACGCGGCTCTGCGCGATGAACCTGCTGCTGCACGGCATCGGCGGCGAGACTCGAAGAGAGACCTGCCGGTCGTCACCAAGGACGCGCTGGCCGGGAAGCACGGCGAATACGAGATCGTCCTGGCCAATCCGCCCTTCGGCAAGAAGAGCAGCGTCACCATCGTCAACGAGGCGGGCGAGACGTCCAAGGAATCGCTCATCATCAACCGCGACGATTTCTGGGCGAGCACGAGCAACAAGCAGCTCAACTTCCTCCAGCACATCTTCACCATCCTCAAGCAGCACGGCCGCGCGGCGGTGGTGTTGCCGGACAACGTGCTGTTCGAAGGCGGCGCGGGCGAAACCATCCGGCGCGAACTGCTCAAGCAGGCGGACGTCCACACCCTGCTGCGCCTGCCCACCGGCATCTTCTACGCGCAAGGCGTGAAGGCGAACGTCCTGTTCTTCGACCGCAAGCCCGCGCAGGAAAAGCCGTGGACGCAGAAGCTCTGGATCTACGACCTGCGCACCAACCTGCATTTCACGCTCAAGGAAAACACCCTCAAGCGCAGCGACCTCGACGACTTCGTCGCCTGCTACAACCCGAAGAACCGCCACGACCGAAAGCAACCTGGACCGAGAAGAACGACAAAGCGGTTGCAAGTCCTTCACCTACGAAGAGCTGATCAAGCGCGACAAGGTCAACCTCGACATCTTCTGGCTGAAAGACGAAGCCCTCGAAGAAACCGCCAATCTGCCCGCCCCCGAAATCATCGCCGCCGACATCGTCGAAGACCTCCAAGCCGCCCTCGCACAGTTTGCAGAGATCGCTAACGATTTGAAACGTTAGGTCGAAATCCGAGGCACATCGTTTGCTTGATTTCGCCGTGTGCAAACAGCGCTTCGCCCATATTTTCGTCGACCATTTCTTCTTTCGAAGCCAGAGAAGTATTTTTACAACATTCTTCGAGAGATTTTCGGCACTTATACGATCCTGGCGAAAGTTCGGTTAGCTGATCTCGTCGACGCGAATCGCCATCATCCGCAGTGGCAGGCAAACTTCAATCGCATTTGTTCCAAGCATGTCGATTTTGTGATTTGTGATGCCTGGCTTTGTCCGCTGGTTGCGGTAGAGCTCGATGGTTCATCACATGAACGCGTTGATCGGCAAAAGCGCGACCAGCTCGTCGATCAAATTCTCAAAGACGCATCGCTCGAAATTGTTCACGTCCCGCGGCAGAAGCGGTACTTCCATAAGGACATTCGTCAGCTGTTGATGCCGAAGCTCCCATCATCCCAATTGTTGTAGGCGGTGAAACTTTAGTGACGAGGGTAGGAGCGAGAGAGCGCGAGCAGCGAACGAGTTTCAAATTGCTGCTGATCCGAACCGATCGATGTTGTAGGCTGCGGCGGTGAAGCGCACGCCATTGTTTTCCCCTTTGACGAAAGCCGTTTTTAACGCCAGACGTGCACAATGTATCAAGCGTGTATATACACGTTCGATTGCAAAACGGTGCTCCGAAAACAAACAAATCGCATGTATCGCTTGTTCAATACCTCCCCTGGCGCGCCATAGTGAAGACCTTTAAGCGGCTCTCGCCCAGTGCAGTCAACGGAGCGAGTGGAATGAGCGACATGGAAGGGTCCGAGCCGGACTGGCATTAGTGACGTGGGTTGGAGCGAGAGAGCGCGAGCAGCGGAACGAGTTTCAAATTGGTGCTGATCCGAACCGATCGATGTTGTAGGCTGCGGCGGTGAAGCGCACGCCATTGTTTTCCCCTTTGACGAAAGCCGTTTTTCTCTCGGTGTTCAACGTCATCGCCGCGGCGGTAATCTACCGGTCTCTCTATAAGACCGGCTGGGTCACACACCACTACGACCTGCGCGATCCTGACAGCGTTAACCTCGTGCCTGTGATCGTCGAACCAATCGCGGTCCTGTGCGTGCTTGCCTACTGGGTGTGGCGAACACCGTTTCTTTATCGGCTCATGTTCGTCCTGGCTCATGATCCAGGTGCTGTTCGGGGTCGCCTTCGTCGCCTTCGTTCTGTTTTTCACCCTGACCTACCATCCGAGAATGATGTGAAGGAAGGCAATAAGCCGTCCTCGCACAGTTCTCCGAAATCGCCGCCAAAATTGATTTGCCATCTCCCCGCAACCCCTCTTCCAACGTCGGACGTGCACAACGTATCAAGCGTGTATATACACGCTTACTGCCTTCTACAATTCGCTGCAATTGCGCAAGACCTGAAAAAGCGATTCGCCGCCGCAATTGATTTGCCATATCCGGCAAACCCGACGCACCCCCTCTTATTTAACACCCGTGACGTGCACAACGTATCAAGCGTGTATATACACGTTTGATACATTTCAGAACTGCGTCAGAGGCCGATAGATCTGGAACATTGCAGTTGAAGATCGCATCAACCCCAAGCTCGTTCCCTCTCGATTTTCAACTTTAGACTTTCTAACTTCTACTTCTTCTTTCTACTTTTCCGTGATGGAGATTCGCAATCTGGAAAATCAGGCGCCGTTCACGACGGCGGATGGTTCGACCATTCGCAGCATTCTCGACCGGGCCAACGCGCCGGTGCAACAGCAAAGCCTGGCCGAGGCCAGGCTGGCGGCGGGTCAGGCGACGCAACGGCACTATCACAAGGAGACGGAGGAGATCTATTTCATCCTGGAAGGGCGGGCGGAAATGGAGGTCGATGGCGAGACGCGGGAGGTCGCGCCGGGCGATGCGATTCTTTTGCCACCTGGCGCGTGGCATGTTATTCGGGCGCAGACGCCGCTGCGGTTCCTCTGTTCCTGCGCGCCACCGTATTCGCACGAGGACACCTACTTTGAGTAGCACTAAGGCCTCTTTTTCCTGCCCAGATCGGCCCAAGCTAAGCCGCCTCGAAGGAAATCCCCTGAAACTTTGGACAGGGTGAAGCGGTCTCTTCCGGAACCTTGCGCGTGAACTTTTTCACGTTCCCACAGGTGCGGCATCGCCATGCAAGCGACCGGACTTCCTCAAACGACCTGAGCCGCCCGATCGCGCAGTCGACCCGCTCACGGGCGCGCTCCAGCGCTTCGCGGATCGGTTTTAGCGCCGCTTCGTCGTCCACAGCGGAAGTTCGAGCTGATGTTCAGTGGAAAATTGTCTCGAAAAAAGATACCGCGTGAGATCGCGGAGCACCAACCAGCGTAAGAAATGGAGATAAGCGCCAGATCGTTGATCGATTTTTTCCGATTGCGATTTGCGGACTGTGTAAGAAACTTCACGCCGCGACCGACGCTAAACTTTTCGCACCGCTAGCTCAATTGGCAGAGCAGCTGACTCTTAATCAGCGGGTTGTTGGTTCGATTCCAACGCGGTGCACTTTCGCGCTCAAGGCAGATGGATCGAGCAGTCCCTTGCTCGCTTGCCTTCAGGGGTGCAGCAAGCATTCTTGAGATCGCCCGGCGGGGGCGGCCGATCCACCTTGTTCCGTTCAATCGACGTACCGCTGCACAATCGGCATCCGGCGGCCCAGCCCGAAAGCGCGACTGGTCACTCTGAGTCCCGGCGCAGCTTGCGCACGCTTGTATTCGTTGAGATCAACGCGACGCTGCACCCACCGCACGGTCTTCTCGTCGAATCCGTGCGCGACGATATCGCGAGCGCTGAGGTTTTCTTCGACATAGAGCCGCAGAATTTCATCGAGAATTTCGTACGGAGGCAGCGTGTCCTGATCGATTTGATTTGGTTTCAATTCAGCGCTGGGCGGCTTCTCGACGGTCGAATGCGGGATGATCTCGCGCTTTCGGTTGATCCAGCGCGCGAGCCGATAGAGCATCGTCTTCGGCACATCGCTGATCGCCGCCAGGCCGCCGGCCATATCGCCGTAAATGGTGCAATATCCAACGGCCAGCTCGCTCTTGTTTCCCGTCGTCAGCAGCAAATGTCCGAACTTGTTCGAGAGCGACATCAGGATCATCCCGCGCAGACGCGACTGCATGTTCTCTTCCGTCGTGTCTTCGGGCAAGCCGGCGAAGACCTCACGGAATTGATTCTTGAAGGATTCGAACGTTTTCGCGATCGGGATTTCGAGGCATTTGATTCCGAGATTGCGCGCGAGCGCGAGAGCGTCGTCGATGCTGCCGCGCGATGAGTACGGACCCGGCATCGACACTCCGAAGACGTTGCCGGCGCCCAGGGCATCAACGGCAATCGCCGCCACCACAGCCGAATCGATTCCCCCGCTCAATCCAAGGACTGCGGATTTGAAATTACATTTCGCGAGATAATCGCGCACCCCTAACGAAAGCGCGGCGAACAAATCTGCGGCGAGATCTTGTTCGCGAAAGTCAATCGACGCGGAGGCATCGCTGTCGACGATCGTCTCGGCTTCCTGGAAAGCAGGCAACTGCGCGATCAGCTCTCCGGCGGTATTGGTCGCGATAGAGTTGCCATCAAAAACCAGCTCGTCATTTCCGCCAACGGCGTTGCAATAGAAAATCGGGCGCGCGTAGGCACGGGCGAGAGAGCCGACCATTTCGCGCCGGATCGCCGGCTTGCCCAGAGAAAACGGCGATGCACTAAGATTAACAATCAGCTCGGCACCTTGCTCCACCAAACCACGAACCGGTTCCACATCGTACAGCGGCCGGGGCAAATAATGCTCGGTCCAGATATCCTCGCAGATGGTAACGCCGATTTTTTTCCCGCGGCACGTCAGCGGCTGAACGGCGAGAGCCGGTTCGAAATAACGGTCCTCATCGAAAACGTCGTATGTGGGCAGGAGCGACTTATACGTCTTGCGGATGGGCTGGCCTGCCTCCAGGAGCGCAGCGGCATTATGAAACGGCTTGCCTCGTCCGCTGTTATGGTCGACAAAGCCGACCAGAAGCGCAGCCTTCCCGATGCGCGCATGCAAACGTTCCAGCATCTCGAGGGTTTGCGGAACGAATCGTGATTTGAAGACGAGATCCTGGGGCGGGTAGCCCGTGATCGCCAGCTCCGGCGTAAGGACAAGCTCGGCTCCCGCGGCGGCGAGCCGTTCGTATGCGGCAATGATCTTTTCGAAATTGCCCTGGAGGTCACCGACGGTGGTATTGAGCTGGGCAAAGCCGATCTTCATGCTGATCACGCAGGTTATGCGTGAGTCAGCCAGCGGCAATCCCTTTCGCGAACCTTAAGGAGCCCGGTGATTGTAGCCGGCGTTCAAAGCGTCGTCCGCGCCGGTGACAAAGACTTTCCCCCACTGAACCAAAGAAGCCGCGAGGAAGCCGGCGATCATGCAAATGATGACTTTCTGATAAAATGTGGCCTGCATTCGCCTTGGAATTGAGCAAACGGAGTGCCACCCGCTCACCAGAATCCCCACTGCCGCGTTTTCATGATCCAGAGACCGAGGAGCAGGTTTGTCAGAGCGTGCGCGACGATGCACGAAGTGAGGCTTTTGGTGCGATAGGCGACGCAATTATAGAGCCCGCCCGTAATCAGAGCGGCGACGCGGTCGGGGGCTGAATGCGAGAAGCAAAAGGCCAGACTGACAACGGAAAACGAGAGCCAGGAAAACTTTCCGAACGGCACGTTCTCGAAATTTTCGGAGATAAGGTAGCGCAGCAAAAAGCCGCGCCAAAAAATTTCCTCAACCAGCGGCACCACAACGACAAGCCGGAGGAATCGGAAGGAGACCGTTCCCCAATAAGCAACGGGCGTCGCGAAGATGTCCGGATCGAAGCCGATCTGGCGAGTTGCAAACCCAAAGAATTGCTGGGGCGAAATCCAGATAACGAACACCACGGTGGCAATGGCGACAGTGAACCACGGATTCCGGAACGACCGGAATTCATATTCGCGCCAAAAGAAGAGCACGAGCGCGCCGCACAGGATCGCTTGCGTGGGGAAAATCCAGTATTCCGCCGAAGCCAGCCAAAATGCCGAACCCAGATATTTCAATCCGCTGCTTAGCGCCAACAGAAGCAGGAACAGGAACATCGGCAGCGTGTAGGCCGCGAGTTTGCGTTTTCGGGGAAGATTAGGTGGAGTGTGAAATTCGGTTTTCAATATTTTGGCTTCGGCTACTCTTTTTCTCGATGAATCCGATTGATGAAGGCAAGCCCGAATCGCGTGGCGAGGAAAACGAAGCTCTTATGAAAGCGCTTGAGATTGAGCTAGCTCAAAAGCGCGCGACGTGGAAGAAGACACAATCGCAACGCAATGCCTGGCGAGGCGCAGCCTTCCTTTTTCTCTTCATCGTCATCCTGGGGGCGCTCTTTGGTTTTTACTATGTCATGACCGTCATGCCGCGTAAGTCATCCGAACCAACAACGACCGCGCCAAGTGCGAGCCCGTGAACTAGGGAAATTCGAATGCCAACTACGTCGTTTTCCTGGTGAAAGCTGTCGATTTTCAAAATGCCAACGGCGAGGATGATTCCGCCGCCGGAAGTTTTGCGATGTTGCCCGATGGGGAGCTGGCGTCGTGCAACGAAGTCTTCGCGCGCATCTTTGGTTTTGATTCACCCAATCAAGCTCAGCAGATGAACTTCACCTCGCTGCTTCGAAATCGGCGAGATGGTGCGGAGTTGATCGACCTGCTGCGGAGACGCGGAACGATCGAATTGCACGAGATCGAAATGCGAAAGTGCGACGGGGAGCCCCTTTACGTGATCGGGCGGTTCACTGGCCGCTTCGATGAACGGGGGGAATTGGTCGAACTGTCGGGCTTTGTCCTCAACGACACAAAGCGCAAGCGTTTCGAAGAACAGCTGGTGCAGGCGCAAAGAATGGAAGGGCTCGGAACACTGGCGGGCGGAATCGCGCATGATTTCAATAACATTCTTGCGATTATTCTTGGCTACACCACGCGCCTGGAAAACTGGCGCGCGAATCCGGAAGAGATTCCGGGCGCGCTCAAAGTCATCCGCGAAGCGGTCGAACGCGGGGCCGCGCTTGTCCAGCAGTTGCTCACCTCGGCGCGCCAGAAGGAAGCCCTCCTTTCCTCGCTCGATGTGAACAGCGTCGTGAGTGAGCTGGAGAAAATGCTGCGCGCGACCTTTCCGAAAACAATTACCTTCGATCTGCGCCTGCATCCAAATCTTCCACTGGTCACTGCCGACCGTAGCCAGATTGATCAGGTGCTCCTGAACCTCTGTGTGAACGCACGCGATGCGATGCCTGAGGGAGGCATCATGACTTTGGACACATCGATCACCTCTGGAGCCGAGCTTCGCGAGTTTTTCACTGGCGCCAACGCAGCGGAATACGCACGGATTCGAGTCCGCGACACCGGCACCGGAATTCCGCCGGACGTCAAGACGCACATTTTCGAGCCATTTTTCACGACGAAAGAACGCAGCAAAGGCACGGGACTTGGGCTCTCGGTCGTTTACGGGGTCATAAACAATCACCGCGGATTCGTGCAGGTAGAAAGCGAGCCCGGCGCCGGCGCAACTTTCAGCGTTTACCTGCCGGTGGCACCCGCGCACGCAGAAGGTGACGGCAAGGGACAGCTTCCGATCGGGATGCCGTGGTTCGCGCAGACAATTCTGCTGGTCGAAGATGAGGAGATGCTGCGCGATCTCGGCGTCACGATCCTTGAGAGCGAAGGTTATCGCGTCATCGCTGCCAAGGACGGCGTAGAAGCCGTGGAACTGTTCCAGACGCATCGCGATGAAGTTGGTCTGGTCGTCTGCGATCTCGGCCTACCCCGCATGGGTGGCCGCGATGCCTTCATGAAAATGAAAGAGAGTAAGCCAGGAGTGCGCGTGATCGTCGCGAGCGGTTATTTGGAGCCGACGATGCGATCGGAAATCCTCAAGGCCGGCGTCGTCGATACGATTCAAAAGCCCTACGATTTCCACGAACTGCTGGAAAAAATCCACGGCGTCATGGGCAAGCCTGAAGCTGACGACGATCAACCGCGACTCTTCTAATCGGTCCTAGTCTGGCGCAAGGCTTGGTTCGCGTGCGTAACTATTAAATCGCAGCCCTATCGTGCCATCGCCGGAGTCATCGACGCGCGCTTTACCAATCGCTCGTCCGATTTGCGCTGATTCAAGACAAAGGTGTTGTTGTCGCCTAATCTCGCCCATGGCCCCTGCGGCACTTCCTTGAAATCCACGAACTTCCAATCGGTTACATCGGTATCCTGGAGACCCAGGAAGTCGCGCACGGCCGGTGATACATCGAGACCCGCGCCTCTGTTCAAATTCGGTTTTGGGCGCTCATTCCCAAACACATATTCCCAATGATCGGTGCGAAATGGCCCCGCATCCTCCCATTGCGCATAGACCGTTCGACTTCCCTTGCGGATCGCAACCCAGCGGTCCTTGCACACAGAAACTCCTGGGCCCTGATAGGCTTCCTGAAACCAGGGCACGACGCGCGACGCCTCCGACCGATGTCCATTTCTCGCTTTGTCGTTATACGGCAGTGCGCAATAAAATGGATTCTGTCGCGGGGTGAACTTGACCGGACTGAAGTCGTGGCGTCGAGCGCGATCGGGATCGTCGAATCCACCATAGCTCTTCGTCCAGTTCGCATCCCAGGAACTGGACCGATTCGGGACCGGATTATTGCCGCTTGGCGTCTCGCCAATCCAGAAGACGGTGGTTACAATATTCGTCTTCCACGGGAAACGCTCTCCCCGCTTCGGCGATGAGCCGCCACTGACTGGGGGCGTGTAGGAAAGCAAATCGACGCTGACCCAGACATCGTCAGATAGCTTGTTTGATTTCTTGCTTACCTTGACATTCTCGCCCGGCGTCTTGGCCACAGCAGATTGCGAGAAGAGCGAAGAGACCGACGACAACAAGACGGCCACGGTGTGAGTAATGGTTCCTGGTTTCATATTAACGGACGTGCTCCGGCAAGACCCGCCGAGACGAGGGTTGGTAAGGGATTCGACCTTCCGGGCCGAAATGTGTGTGCACTGATGATTTTGGTCAGTGCGGGCGAGCGCCAAGCTGCGCGTGCCTTCTTTGACCACTATACACGTTTTTTGTTCGAATCAAAAGCTGGCTTTTTGTAACAAGATCCGACCTGATTGGGGCGTACTCGAATTAATTCAAAAGCGATCGCCGAAAACGCGGCAACAATGAACCCCCGACGCTGCAAATTACCCGCCTTATGGCTCAGCGCGTTGCTGGTTGCGAGCGGTCCGGTATCTGCGACCAACGCGCGGGCGGCGGAGCTATCCCCTACTCCGCTCGCTGGTTCCCTTCGCGGAAATGCACTCACCGTCGCGTTCTGGAATATTCAGTGGTTTCCGGGACGACGTCCGAACGCAAGTCAGCGCGAAGCGGTCAACCAAGTGGAAGCCGTTCATCGCGATATCGTGGAGCTCAAAGCCGACGTCATCGGCATGGAAGAAGTGCGCGATTTTCATCGTGCCGAGCTCGCAGTCAAACCGCTGCCTGGATTCAAGGTTGACGTTTGTTCGAACTTTCCACCGCGCGAAGGACAGGTTGAAACGCAGCAAGTCGCGATAGCCAGTCGTCTGCAACCCCTCAGCGCCTGGTCCGAAATGTGGGCGCCCCGCGGCGCCATGATTCCGCCGCGCGGATTTGCCTTCGCCGCGTACCAAATCGCACCCAAACAGATGCTGCTTGTTTATGTCGTGCATCTGAAGAGCAATCGCGGGGAGCTCTTGGAGAATGTGCCGTTGCGCGAGGAATCGATGCGTCAATTGCTCGCGCACATGAATGCGATGGCGGGTGCCTACGGAAATCTCGGCACGCTGCATTGGATCGTGGGCGGTGATTTCAATACGGCGCCCGACGACAAACGTTTCGCAACGGAGACAACAATTCCGCAAATCTTATCCGGCGGATTTCATTGGTCGTGGAAGGGCATTCCGTTCCCGCAACGCATTACCGTACCGGCCGACAAACGCTATCCTGCGGCCTGCTTCGATCACATCTTATTCCGCGATCTCACTCTGCAGCGGGCGTGGGTCGCGGAAACTTCCCCGAAGTCGAGCGACCATCGCGCCATACAAGCGATCTTCGACCTGTAGACGCTTCGCTGTGCGAAGCGCATTCAAGAACCGACGGCGCGCAGCGCGACCGCTACAGCTAGTCGAGGAACTTTCCGGGATTCAAGATTCCGCTGGGATCGAGAGCGTCTTTCAGTCTCTGATGCAACGCCCGAGCGGCTTTGCTCGTCGCCTCCGGCCACCAGCGTTTTTTTGCGAGGCCGATTCCATGTTCACCCGTAATTACGCCGCCCCACGCCAGGACCTGCGCGACAAGATCGTCGAGGGCGTGCTCGACTTTCTTTTGCACGCTTTGATCGCCATAGTTCGCCGCCATGAGATTGACGTGAATATTCCCGTCGCCCGCGTGGCCAAAGCAAGCTATCGGAAATCCGTGTCGCTTCTGCAATGTTTGCGCGAATTCGATCAGTTCAACCAGGCGTCCTCGAGGAACAACAATGTCCTCGTTCAATTTCGTTAGGCCGGTGGCACGCAGTGAATTGCTGAACTCCCGGCGCAATGCCCAAAGACTCTCGCATTCCTCCTCGGTTGTCGCTGTCGTCAGCGCGTTCGGTTTTTTCCGGGTGAGCAATTCGCGTAACGCCGCGGCTTCACTCCGCACCGTCTCAAGTTGACCATCCACATCAACAAGCAAATGAGCGTTGCCCGGCGGCACCAGCGCCGTCCCGCGATCGGCGCGCGCCGCCTCCAACGTAAAAGCATCGGCGATCTCAAGCGACGACGGCAGGAATCCGGCCGCGAAAATTTCCTGAACCGCCTCGGCCGCCTGCGGCATTGTGGCGAACGCTGCCGACAGCGTCGCGCGAGCTGGTGGCAGAGGGAGCAATCGCAACGTGATCTCGGTAACGATCCCGAGGAGCCCTTCCGATCCAACAAACAGTCCGATCAAATCGAACCCGGTTTTGTTCTTGTGCACGCGAGCACCGGTCCGCACAATCTCGCCGTTCGCGAGCACGACCTCGAGACCGATAACGTAATTGCGCGTCACGCCGTACTTCAAACATCGTGGACCGCCCGCGTTTGTTGCGATGTTGCCGCCGATGCTGCAATCCTTCAGGCTCGCTGGATCGGGCGGGTAAAACAGCTTTCTTGCGCGCACTGCATCCTGCAGGTCGCCGGTTATCACACCCGGTTCCACGATAGCGATCGCATCGGCAAAGTGGATTTCCTTGATGCGGTTCATCCGCGCGAGCGAAAGCGCAATCCCGCCGCGCACCGGAACGCAGCCACCGACGTAGCCCCAGCCGGCGCCACGCGCAGTGACCGGAACTTTTTTCTCAGATGCGAACCGGAGCAGTTTGCTCACCTGTTCGGTCGTCTGAGCAAAAACTACAACCTCCGGCTCACGCACCGCGACCCACTTGTCGCCGCTGTGGAGAGCGAGCGCCTCCGCGTCGTCCGCCACGACTGCCGCGCCTAACAAATCACGCAGTTGATTAGCAAGGTCGCTCATTGTAACAAGGAGGGGCGGTTTCCAAACCACCCTCCGGGATCACATTCCCATGATTTGATAACCACCATCCACGTAGATGACCTGGCCGGTGATCGCGGCCGCACCATCGCTCGCCAGGAAGACCCCGGTCTCGCCAAGTTCCGTCGGATCGCAACTCCGCTTCAGCGGCGCGCGTTCCTGATAGTGCTTCAGCATCGCGGAAAATCCGCTGATCCCCCGCGCAGCCAGTGTATTGACCGGCCCGGCCGAGATACAATTTACCCGGATTTTTTTTGGACCGAGATCGTAGGCAAGGTAACGCGTACTCGCTTCCAGGCTGGCCTTGGCCACACCCATCACGTTGTAATGCGGCACCACTTTCTCCGCGCCGTAGTAAGTCATCGCGAGAATGCTGCCACCATTCGTCATCAGCGACGTCGCTTCGCGGGCGAGCGCGACTAACGAGTAAGCACTGATATCATGTGCGGTGCGGAACGCTTCGCGCGTCGTGCTCACGAAGTCGCCTTCGAGCGCTTCTTTCGGCGCAAAGGCGACCGAGTGCAGCAACAGATCGAGCCGGTCCGTTTCGTTTCGAACCTTGCCAAAGAAATCTGCGATCTCCTCGTCCTTTGAGACGTCGCAAGGGTGAAGCGGCGTCCCTTCCCCGAATTCGCCAACCAGTTCTTCAACATTTTCTTTCAACCGCTCTCCCTGGTAGTTGAAGATCAGTTTCGCACCGGCCGCAGCCCATGCTTTTGCAATTGCCCACGCGATGCTGCGCTTATTCGCTACGCCAAAAACGACACCGACCTTGCCTGCCAAAACCTGTGGAGTCATACCGCACGCACAATACGCAGGAATTATTCACGGCAAAGCAGCACTGGATCGCCCGTCGATTTCTCGAATTCGAAGCAAGCGGACCGCGAGAAGAGCGCAAAGAACTCCAAGCATGGCCGCGAAAACGACGTCGGAGAGATAATGCGCGGCGACATACATGCGGGAAACCGCGATGAGCACGGGAATCGGCGCGCACGCCAGACCGAGTCGCCAACTGGCGAGAAAGAGTGTCGCGAAAAAGGCGGTCGACGCAGCGGTGTGACCGGATGGGAAGGCATTGTATTTTGAGCTGAGGTGCGGCCCGCTCCAGGCCGCTTCCGCTTTCACCGAGGGACGCGCGCGACCGGTCGCGATTTTGATGGCGCGCGCGGAAACACCAGCCATCGCGCAGGCCAGAAGCATCGCAGCGAAAATTCGGACCCACTTCTTGCTGCCACGCCAATAGGCGAGTCCAAGACACACCAGTCCCAGGGCAGCGTGCTCCGGCCAGTCGCCGAGACGACTGACGCTGCTCATGAAGATTTTCACGCCGCGGCTTTGATGCTCGGCGATCCAACGCTGCACCCGCGGGTCAAAATGAAATGCGCAGACCAGAATCAGCCCACAGACGGCGAAAGTAAGCAGCACCCAAAGCCAGCGCTTCTTCGTCACGCTGAAACTTCCCGTTTGTCTTTCATCGGCGGGTATTCTTGAATCGAGGACTTGAGTTCTGCAACTCCGATAAATCACGAACGTGCGGCACATGCCGGTGTCCGCAATTTCGTTCTTCTGTTCTTCGGCTCCCTGCTTTTTCACCTCGCGGGGACCTGGAGCCTGCCACTTATCGATCGCGACGAACCGCGCTTTGCCGAAGCCTCACGCGAAATGCTGGAACGTGGCGATTACGTTGTTCCCTTCTTCAACGATCAATATCGCTTCGACAAACCGCCGTTGACATACTGGTGCCAGACGCTGAGCTACCGCGTTTTCGGCGAAAACGAATTTACGGCGCGTTTTCCCTCAGCGGTCGCAGCCGCCTTGATCGCGGTGCTGCTTCTGGCCTGGGGCCGACGCCTTGAGAGCGAACGGACCGGTTGGTGGGCTGCAATCATTTTCACGCTTTGCCTGCAGACCTTCATGCACGCCAAGGCCGCGGTCGCAGATATGTGGTTGGTCCTGTTTGTCGCCGTAGCGCATTGGGCAGGTTACGAGCTGCTTCAGATCAGAAATCAGAAATCAGCGATCAGGAATTCGTCGTGGTGGTGGATTTTTTACCTCGCGCTGGCTTTCGCTTTTCTCGCGAAAGGCCCGATCGGCTGGACGCCATTGCTCACGGTCATCGCGATGAAGTTTGTGCTGCGTGATCAACGGCTGGCCGAGCGCTTCGCGCCCCTGAGCGGAATGATCCTGATGCTTGGAATTGTCGCTCTCTGGGCCACGCCTGCGCTGCTTCGGACGCACGGGGATTTCTTCCGCGTCGGGATCGGACATCATGTGGTCGAGCGGTCGTTGGTGACGATGGAGGGACACGGCGGGAAGTCGTTAGGCTGGTATCTGCTTTCACTACCATTTTATTTCGTGGCCGTTTTCGTCAGTTTCTTTCCGTGGTCGATCAAGTTGCCGTGGTTGACCAAACGTCTGTGGAACCAACGCGACGCGACCGATAGTTACCTGATCGTCGGCAGCGCCATCATTTTTCTCATCTTCACGCTGTCGAAAACAAAACTGCCGCACTACACGCTGCCGGCGTTCCCGCTTCTGGCGCTTTTGCTCGCGCGACACTGGTCACGACTGGAATCGTCTGCGACGACGTTCAAGCGCATCGCCATCGCGACCGCGTGCGGCTGGCTCGCCATCGCGCTTTTCGTCTTTCCCTTTACCCGCCACTATTCGCCAGCGATCCAGTTGCTCGAAGCGTCGGAGAGCAATCTCCGGCCAGAGATGGAATTCGGAGCTGTGGATTACAACGAACCAAGTCTTGTTTGGTACCTTCCGCAGTCGCGTTCATGGTTTCTTCCATTCCGCCCTCAATGCCGCGAGCGTCGGAGCCTTCATGCAAAAACCCAGCCCACGTTTCGTCATCGTGCCGACAAAGCTTGTCGAAAGAATCTATCCGACATTACCGATGGGATGGAAAAGCTTTTCGACCAATGGTTTCAATGTTGCCAAGGGAAAACGCGTCGATCTAACGTTGATCCTCAAACCGAAGGACGCGTAGCAGCTCGCGGTCGCAGGATCCCCGTAATTAGTCCCTAAACGAGCGCCCCGCCGCAGCTCGAACCGGCGCCAGCAGTGCAGCCGAAACAGTGATCGCCAGTCAGAATTTCGCGTTCCTCGACTGTCGCGGGATCGATGTCCCACAAGTTCAGCGGACGAAACTGATCGCGCCATTGCAGTTTCAGCATCTGATTGAAATCGCAATCGAAGACCTCGCCCCGCCAACTGACGTTGATCATGCTGCGACACATCAATCCGTCGACCGTGTTCGCGTTGAAATTTTCGATCAATAGCTGCATGTACTCGTCGAGTTTATTGTTGTTCTTCAAATACGAAGCGAAACGCGCGATCGGCAGATTGGTGATGGTGTAGAGATTGTTGAATACAATGCCGAAATGGTCCCGTAGTTCGCGTTTGTAATCGGCCTCCAACTCCACCTGCGATCCCGGCAAAAACGCACCGACCGGATTGTAGACCAGGTGCAAAGGCAACTTCGGACCGCTCCCGTATCCTAACGAGTTCAAAAGCTGAAGTGCCCGAATGCTTCCGTCGAAAACATTTTCGCCTCTTTGTGCGTTCACATTCTCCGGCGTGTAGCACGGCATCGACGCGATGATCTCAACTTGATGCTGCGCGAGAAAATTCGCGAAATTCTCGTAACCCGGCTCGAGCAGGATCGTCAAATTGCAGCGATCGATGATATGACGCGGAGGCGTCAACCCTTTCAACCGCTCGATGAAGTATTTGAAATCTGGAATCATCTCCGGCGCGCCGCCGGTTAGATCCACCGTCGCGATCTCCGTCTTTTCCAGCCAGGCGACGATGCGGTCGATCGTCTCGCGGGTCATGATTTCCTTCCGCTTCGGCCCGGCGTTCACATGACAATGGACGCACGTTAGATTGCACAGCTTGCCGACGTTGATCTGCAAGATCTCGGTTTTGACGTGCCGGAGGGGAAGCGAATGCTCGGCCAGCTTTTGCGCGAAACGATTCGTGGCTGGAGTGGCAATCATTCAGGCACGATATCCGGTTCGGAAAAAAACGCGATAAATCGCACCGCCTAACAAACCTCCGACAATTGGCGCGATGAGGTGAACCGTCAGCCAGGGGGACCGTTGATTAGAAACGAGATGGCGCGCCGGATTGAGGGACGCCTTGGTCGGCGGAACAGATCGTTCGGGAATTCGAGTCCCGCGGCTGGAGTTGTCGGTTCAGAGAACCAAGATGGTCGGTCTGGATTGGTGGACACTAAATCAATTGAGCTTTCGCTGATACCAGCCACGCGATTGGCTGCAAATCTTGCAGACGGACAACATGACCGGCACTTCCACGAGCACGCCGACAACGGTTGCCAGCGCAGCGCCGGAACCCGCGCCGAACAACGTGATGGCTACCGCCACGGCCAGTTCAAAAAAATTACTCGCGCCGATGAGCGCGCCAGGCGACGCGACGTTGTGCGGCACGCGCAGTTTGCGCATCAACAGATAGGCAAGCGACGCGTTGAAATAAACCTGGATGACAATCGGCACTGCCAACAGCAACACAGCCAGCCAGCGCGTGGTCAAATTCTCCGCCTGAAAGGCGAAGATTAAAACGAGCGTTAACAGCAGTGCAAGAATTGTCACGGGATGAAACTTCGGAAGAAACTTTTCCTCGAACCAGTCCTTGCCGCGCGAATGCAGCAGGATGGTTCGCGTGAGCCAGCCCGCTGCTAGTGGAATGACAATGAAAACCACGACGCTCGTGATAAGCACTTTAGACGGCACGACGACGTTGGCCACGCCGCATAGAAACATCACGATGGGCGCAAAGGCCACGAGCATGATGAGGTCGTTTACCGCGACCTGCACAAGTGTGTAAACCGGGTCGCCGTCGGTGAGATAGCTCCAGACAAAGACCATCGCGGTGCAAGGCGCGGCGGCGAGGATGATGAGGCCGGCGGTGTATTCCTTCGCGAGTTCCGGCGAAATCCACGCGCTGAAAACGTGTTGCATAAACAACCAACCGAGGAACGCCATGCTGAAGGGTTTCACGAGCCAGTTGATAAACAGCGTGACGGCGAGACCCTTGGGCTTGCGGGCTATACCACCGAGCGCGGTGAAATCCACCTTGAGCATCATCGGATAAATCATCAGCCAGATGAGCACGGCGATGGGCGCGTTGACGTGTGAGCCTTGGCCGAATTCCAACCTGCTCACGGTGGTTGTGAATCCGGGGGCGAACTTGCCGGCCGCGACGCCGATCACCATGCAAAGGAAAACCCAGACGGTTAGATAACGCTCGAAGAACGCTAAACGTTTGGGCGTGGCGTTTGGAAAATTGTCCATGAGTCAAGATTCAACGTCCTGGCGATAACGGCTCTTGGCGACGGGAAAAACGAAGCGTTCAAGAGCGAAGCAAATCGACTGCATCTTGACTATATACCCACTTAGGCATATAGATTCAACCATGAAAGCGCACGAACTAAAAGCGGTCCTCACAACCAATGCCGAAAAGCGGGTTCGCTTCATTCTCCCTGACGGAGACGAAATACCGCCCCATTTCCATGTCACAGAAGTCGGATATGTCAGAAAGAACTTTATTGATTGCGGTGGCGTGCTCGGCGAAAGCGAGTCCTGCCTCCTGCAAACGTGGTTGGGAGACGACACCGAACACAAACTAGTGGCTGGGCGCCTTGCCGAAATCCTGAAGCTGGGCGATCGCGTTTTGCCGCACGATCGATTGGAGGTCGAGGTGGAATACGACTGCTGCGTCGTCGGGCAATACTCGATTGCGCAAACGAAAACGGCTCCTGGACGCATCGATTTGATTCTCGCAAACAAACAGACTCAATGCCTCGCACGTGAGCGCCGGAAAATCGCAGACGAGCCTGCCTGCTGCGGCGTTGCAGCGTGTTGCTAAGTGTTGCGTTTGTGGACCTGATTCAAATTTACCAATGCTTGTGCGATCAGACACGGTTGCGCATTTTGCATTTGCTCGGGAAGGGGCCGCTCTGCGTCTGTCATTTGCAGGAAGTCCTGAAGGAGCCGCAGGTGAAGATTTCAAAACACCTCGCCTACCTGCGAAGCAAGAGAATGGTGGAAGCAAAGAGACAGGGAAATTGGATGATCTATTCCCTGCCTGCCAGGCGAGCTGCGGAACTGGAGACGAATATGAAATGTTTGCAGGACTGCGTGCAATCGCACCCGCAGTTCAAACGCGACCTTGAGAAACTCAACGCGGCTCGCTCCCGTTGCAGATTGCCAGACCGAGCCTCAAAACGAACTGCCAAATCCGCCCGATGAAAAAAAAGAAGATCTTGTTTATTTGCGTCCATAACAGTGCGCGCAGTCAGATGGCGGAAGCGCTTCTAAATCGAATCTGTGGCGACGAGTTCGAAGCGCAGAGCGCTGGTTTTGAACCGGGCGTTCTCAATCCGAATGTCGTTGAGGTCATGCGCGAGGTCGGCATCGATCTCTCTCGTAAGAAGACGCAAGCCGTATTCGATGTCTACAAGTCCGGCCAACTCTTTTCCCACGTGATCACGGTTTGCAGCGAATCCGAAGCAGCCGGTTGCCCGGTCTTTCCCGGTGTTACTCATCGCCTGCACTGGCCATTCGACGATCCTTCGTGCTTCGAGGGTGATCGGGAAACAAAACTGGAAAAAACGCGACAGGTGCGCGACGCGATCAAGGCGAAGATTGAGGAATGGTGCGCGGAAGTTTGTGACGCCGACGCAGGCTCAAGCGTCTAGGAACAACCTCCGCCGTCGCAGCAACTGCTCGCCTCCGTCGTGACTGCGTAGTAATCCTGACCCTTCGTTTCCTTGGGATGACGATGAGCCGTGCGCGAACAATCGAACGGCTTCGCCTGATCGAGCGGAATGTCGATTAACGGCTCGATGAATTCGAAGAAGTCTCGATACGGAGCCTTCCGATAGAGATTGTAAGTCTTGTCGCACACCGCGTAGCGCACACCGCGCTCCATCCGATGATTGTCGTCATCGAGCACTTCCCGGAATGGGCCGCGGTAAATCACCGCCTGGTTGCGCTCAAAGCACGGGCCTTGTTTGCCTTTGAATGCTTCCACCGTCACGGAACGAAATTCGATTCCTTCCACGGTGCGCCACGGTTTCTCGTCGCGTTTCAGAATTTGGATTCCATAAAACCCCGCGTCACTGAACGCCTGGAGAAATTCTTCCTCGGTCAGCGCACCAGAGATACAACCGCTCCAGAGTTCCGGGTCATTCTGCAACCGCTCCGGCACCTCTTCATCGGAGACGATATCGGCGATGACGGCGTGCCCGCCTTTTCTGAGGACGCGGAAAATTTCTTCGAAGAGTTGACGCCTCGAATTGGACTCGACCAGATTCAAGACGCAGCTGGAAACTACCGTATCGATCGAATCGCCAGCCACCAGCGGATGTTTGACGCGAAGTTCTTGCGCGAGTTCGTCGGCCCGGAGAAATGAAGCGGCATCGGTGATAGGGCGCTGTTTCAGTTCGTCATCGAGTTTCTCGAGATCGAGGGCCAGATCCTGAATGCGGCCTTTACGGAATTCGACGTTGCTGTATCCGAGACGCTCCGCCACGATCGAAGCATTTCTCCGGGCCACTTCCAGCATTTCGTCCGTCATATCGACGCCGATTACTTTCCCTTTCCCGCCTACAATCTGCGCGGCAATGAAGCAGATTTTTCCAGTGCCGCTGCCGAGGTCGAGGACGGTTTCGCCCTCGCGCAGATATTTGCTGGGATCTCCGCAGCCGTAGTCGCGATCGATGACTTCCTGCGGAATCACTTTCAGATACTCGGAGTCGTAATCGACCGGACAGCAGAGCTGCGCTTCCTTGGACCGTGCTCCAGTCGCGTATCGTCGACGGACTGCTATTTCTGCGTTGATGGTGCTCATGATTATTGAGGTGGTATTGGTCTGTTGATCGCTTCGAAACCAGTTAGTCAAAGATTGCTTCCGACGGATACGAGATATCTTATCACGCGGATGGAGTAGCGCCGCTCGCAGTTCATTCAGTCTTTTCCTTGAGCGCGCGATTTGCGATCCGAGTGACGATCAGTGTTACGGCAATGGTCGCGATCAAACCGACGCCGAGGAAGACATATTCTATGGGGCTGCGATGGTCGCCGCCGCTCTTGCTCGCCTCCAATCCCACTTTGCCGATCGTTCCCAGGTAGACATAAAGCAGTGTGCCGGGCATCATGCCGATCCAGCTCGCCAGCACGTAGGGCCAGAACTTCACACTGGTTAGGCCATAGAAATAGTTGCTCAGATTAAACGGGATCACGGGACTGAGCCGAAGCAGGAAAATCAATTTCGCGCCCCGTCTCCCGATCGCACGGTCGATCCTGTGAAACTTCTCGTTTCCTTCTGCCATCGCTTCGATCCTGTCGCGGGCAATAAAGCGAGCGATAAGAAAGGCCAAAGCCGCGCCGATTGTCGCGCCGGCCGAAACAGCGAAAAAACCCTTCCACAAACCGAAAGCGAACCCGGCGCCGACGGTCAGAATTACTCCGGGCGCGAGCAAGACAGTGGCCGCGGCATACGCGCCGATGAAAACAAGAATGCCGGCAAGTCCCATTTGACCGACCCAGTCGTTGAAAGTTTTCAGCCATTGCTGGACGGGCAGAAATTTCATCGCCAAAAAGAGGCCGATGACGACGAGGGCGAGCACAATCGGCTTCAAGACAGGTTCTTTGGACTTCCCTTTCGTACTCATTTTCGTGCACGCTCGTAGAGCCGGGTAAAGATTTTCCTGGCTGTTGGGGTGAGGCGCGTCTTGTTGTATTTGTTGCCGGCCTTACGCGCCAACTCTGCAAAAGTTGGGTAGGCGTGGATCGTCGAAGCGATCTTGCCCAAGCCGACGCCGGCATTCATCGCGAGCACAAATTCGTGCAGCAAGTCGCCCGCGTGCGGCGCCACCAGGGTCACGCCCAGGATTTTATCCGAACCTTTGCCCGCCAGGATTTTGGCAAAACCGTTCTCTTCGCTTTCGACCACGGCCCGATCGATTTCTTTCAGCGGAACAACAAACAGATCGTATTCGACATTTTTCTGCTTCGCTTCTTTTTCGGCAAGTCCGACGTGAGCAACTTCAGGATCGGTGTAAGTGCACCACGGCACGACGGCGAAATTCACTTTCTGCCGCAAAAATTGAAGTGGCATCAGGATGTTTCGAACGACGGTGCGCGCAGTGACGTCCGCCGTATGGGTAAACTTGAGGCGATTCGTGATGTCACCTGCAGCATAAATGTGCGGCTGCGAGGTCTGGAGATAGTCGTTCGTTTTCACGCCGTACTCATCGTGATCCACACCTGCGGCCTCGAGATTTAGCGCGCGCAGATTCGGCGTTCGGCCGGCCGCGACTAACATGGTGTCGGCCGCTATCAATTCGCCTCCACGAAATTCGAGAACGATTTTTCCGTCGCGCAGCGAAACGCGGTTTGCCGCCGCATTCAGCCGGACACCGATCCCCTCCTCTGCGAAACGCTGCTCCATGAACTCGGCCACATCGCAATCTTCCGGTGGAAGGAGCTGCCCGCCGCTTTGCACAATGGTGATTTTCACTCCCAGTCGGCTCAAGGCCTGCCCCAGCTCGCATCCGATTGGCCCGCCGCCGAGCACGATCATGCTTTCGGGTTTTTGCTTCAGCTCATCGAAGATCGTTTCGTTCGTGAAATACGGAACCTGGTCTACGCCTTCGATCTTCGGAATGACAGCGCGGCTGCCGGTCGCGATCACGAAATTCTTTGCGCGCAAGGTACGCCCATCGACTTCGATTTCGTGCGGCGAAGCAAACCTTGCCTGGTCGCGAAAAACGTCCACGCCTAACGATTCGAACCGCTCCTGCGAATCGTTTGGCGCAATCTTGGCGCGGCGAGCGCGCATTCGCTCGAAGATTTTCTCGAAATCAAATTGCGGTGATTGTCGATCCAAGCCCCATTTTTCGGATTCGCGAATTTGCTGAACCAGACGGGCCGACGAAATGAGCGCCTTGCTCGGAACACAACCGAAATTGAGACAATCGCCACCCATCTGGTTGCGCTCGATCAGCGCGACGCGTCCGCCCAGCCCCGCCGTTCCGGCCGCCGTGACTAATCCCGCCGTGCCGGCGCCGATCACCACGACGTTGTAGATGCCGCTACCTTTTTCCATGCGGCAGGCGCGTCATGGCTCCCAGCCGCCGACCGCCTGAATCGGGTCCGGCCTGCCGGCCTCGGTGATCCACGCGACAATCGCGCCGCGCGAATCCGAAGCCTTTGCCGTTGCGGTCACAGGCAAGCGCACTTCCGCTTCGCCGGAAACGAGCGGTTCATCTGCGAGCGAGAGAACGACAAAATCATGCCGCAATTGCCGCCCGCTATTTTCTCCGGCCTTCACGTTGATCTTGAGATCGAAGCCGAGCCTTGCCACATGAACGTCGAAGGACCTGCCATCGGCTTTGCTCGGCTGAAACGTCGCCGTCACGCGGTCTGGACTGGTCATCGCGATTTTTAGAATTCCGGAGGTCTCGGTGGAGACGGAGGGTATCCCGCTGTTTCGCCATTCGCGTCCGTCGAGAACAAAACCCGGCGTGTAAACACTGCTGCTATTCCAGCGCGCAGAGTATTCGTATTGCCGCGCCGTCCACACTTTGGAGGCAAAAGGATCGCGCCAGCCGAGGCGGTCCCAATAATCGACGTGAAAAGCGACCGGAACAAAATCGCGCCAGAGCCCTGGCGCGTCTCTTAATTTGCTCAACCATGCTTCCGCGGGCGGACAGCTGCTGCACCCTTCCGAGGTGAAGAGCTCCAAAAGATGTGTTCGTGTTGGTTTGCTGGCAAAAGTAAGTTCACCTCCCTGCACAGAAAGCGCGAGCCAAAGGCCGGCGACGAGGACGAAGATCGACAATATGCATCTGGACATATGACTAAGAAGCATACTGGTGAGCGCTTATTCCAAGATGCGCATATTGTTTGTTAGATGGCGCATGAGCGCGCTTCTTCCGCCATCAAATTCAAGTGTGCCGCCAGTTCTGCGAGTCGGTTGACTCGTTAGGTGAAAGGCCGAGCGTGTCACCATCGATTGTTACGCCAAGACCGAGGACGGTGCGGTTCACATAAGCAAAATAACTCGCGACCTGGTTCGCTTCGAGGACCTCGCCATCATCCAGGCCAGCAGCACGCATCGCCTGGATCGATCCCTCACCGATCTCTCCCGGTGATAGGGTCAGCTGGCGCGCATAATCGAGAATCGCCCGCTCCCGCAGATCGAAAGTGTTGTCAAAGAAGTCGGTCTTCAGCGCATGGCGAATCTCCCGCGCGCGATTGTCATCCTGCAAAAGTCTGCTCAATCCGGCGAAATGATGGGCCACGCAATAATCGCAGCCATTGAGCAGGCTGACGTACACGCCCACAGTTTCGAGCAACCATTTCGGCAACTTATTTCCGCTGTGGTGCAGCACATTCTTGTAGAGCGCCATGTGCCCTTCGAGCGTGTGCGGCCGCAGACTGTGAATTTTCAAAACATTATCCACTGTTCCGTCCGACCCGACGACGCGCTGGTAAAGCTCCCGCAAATAACCCGTCGATTCTTGACTGGCAACAGTCTCAATCCAGCTCATGTATCGATCTATATGAAATGGCGCGCACAAATTCGAGAGGAAGTTCACCGCCGAAAACCAGGACGATCGCGCACAAGCCTCGACGTTTGTTCTCGCGCTTTTTGCGCAACTTGATAGACATCTCGGGATGAACTCGCTCGATGATCGCCACCGCATCGGCGTGGCGCTGCTGGTTCTACGCCTGACGGTTTTCCTCGTCATGGTGTTCTGGACGATCGACAAGTTTGTCCGTCCAAGTCACGCCGCGTCTGTTTATGAACACTTCTATTTTCTGGGCGGCCTCGGACCAGTCATCATGTATTCCATCGGCGTTGTGGAATTCGTGCTCTTGCTCGGATTTGTGATTGGGTTTGCGCCGCGAATCACGTACCTTCTCGTGCTGCTGATTCACGCCGTCTCAACCTTTTCGTCCTTTCGGCAATACTTCACGCCTTTTGAGAAAGTGAATCTCCTTTTCTTCGCCGCCTGGCCGATGCTCGGCGCCTGTTTCGTGCTCTATTATTTGCGCGATCTCGATACGCTCTGGACGATCCGCGGCAAGCGCGCCTAATTTCCCGACAAGACGCCCGAGATCAGCCGACCTGCTTTCGTCAATCCCGGCGCGCGGTGCGCAATTCGACCATGGCTTGGAATACGAGGCCGACCTGCGACTCTTACGGTAGTGATTGCGTTTGACAAGCTCAGGGAAGGCTCCGGCGCGGCTACAGCATGCGGGCCGACTTCAATATGAGCGCGAGCGATTTTCAGCAATTGGTCGATCAACAATACGCCCCGCTGTTTCGCTTCGGTCTGACCCTGGCAAAGTCCGAAGCGGAGGCGGCGGATCTGACGCAGCAAACGTTTTTTCTATGGGCCTCCAAAGGCCATCAAATGCGCGATCGAACAAAAGCGAAATCATGGCTGTTTACCACGCTGTATCGAGAATTTCTGAACAAGCGGCGGCACGAAGTTCGTTTCCCAAAAATCGAACTCGATGATGCAAAAGAGACTGAGATCGCCGTCTCTCCGAACGTGAACGCGTTGGATTCGATCACGGTGGTGGAAGCCTTGCGCGAGTTGGAAGAACCTTTCCGCGCGGTGGTGACTCTTTTTTTCTTGGAGCAGCTTTCTTATCAGGAAATCGCCGATGTCCTTGAAATTCCAATCGGCACTGTGATGTCGCGGTTATCGCGCGGCAAAGGGCAATTGCGGCGGCGACTGCTGAGCAAAGAGGAAACCTCCGCCCGAAAAGTTGTTTCTATTGGAGAGGAAAGACAAGCGCATGGATAATCGGGAAGCAAAGTTTGTTTTAGGCGCATACCGGCCGGGCGGTCAGGACGCGGCAGATCCGCAATTTTCCGACGCCCTTGCGCAGGCCCGATGCGATCCGGGGCTGGGGAAGTGGTTTAACGATTCAATTGCATTCGACCGAGCGGTCACAGAAAAATTGGGCGCTGTCGAAGTGCCAGCCGGGCTTCGCGAAAGTATTCTCGCCGGCGGGAAGGTGAGCCATCCTTCTCGATGGGCGAAACCACTCGTCGGATGGGCGCTCGCGGCGGCTGTGTCACTGACGGCGATTGTCGGCTCGATTATTTTGCGTGAAGCGCCGAAGCCGCGTTTGGCCGGATGGCAAACGGATGCGCTCAGTCAGATTTCGGCCCTCGTCGGGGGCCAATCGAAGTTCGACATGAAATCGGATGACGCGGGCACGCTCGTCGCGTGGCTGCGCGCGAACCATGCGCCGGCTGCGCAACCATTGCCACAAAATCTCGAGAGATTGGCAAGCCTCGGCTGCAAGACTTTTTCCTGGCAGGGACAGCCAATCTCAGTGATTTGCTTCCAGCGTGCGGATGGCGGGGTCATCCATCTCGTAGCGATGAACGGATCGCTTCCATTTGATCGCGGGAGGAAGAGTGAACCAAAATTTGTTCAACAGGGCACCTGGGCCACGGCGACTTGGCGCGATGATGACACAGTCTACATGCTGGCGCTGGACGGCTCGTCAGATCAACTGCGTTCTTACCTGCTGTAGCAGTCGATGAAATCACTCCGCGAGCTCGTCCGCGGGTTGCTCGGACCGCTCCGGCTGATCGCCGTTTGGCAGTTGCCACATCCGCTGCTCACGAAAAGGCAGGGCGAGCAGTTTTCCCACCGTCAGTTCATGCTCGTCGCGATAGGCGGCAACTCCGATGGTTATGTCGTCCTGGGGAATATCACGGCGCAAGGTGCCGTGGAGTTTGTCCCACCAGCAAAAAATTGTGCCCCAATTTGAGTCTGTTTCGCGTTTGACGATGGAATGATGAATGCCGTGCATGCGCGGGGTGACAAGAACCAGGTTGAGAACGCGTTCGAGCCCGATCGGCAGTCTCCAGTTTGAATGGTGAAAAAGCGTTTCCGTTTCGAAGACGATGAAGAAAGCCAGAAACATTGTCGGAGCGATACCGAAGAGGAGGACCGCAAGAGAAAGGAATCCGACCGAGAAGAGCATTTCACCGAAATGGAATCGCGCCGCTGTGCTCACGTCCATGTCAAGATCGGTGTGGTGGACATTGTGAAAGCGCCAGAAGATTGGAACGATATGGTTCGCCCAGTGCCACCACCAGTAGGCATAATCGAGGAGCAGAAACGTCGCGATGATCTCGGCCCACCTAGGCAGCGAAAGCCAGTTCAGCAGACCGATCTGCTGGTCGTTCGCCCACGCGGCCACGGCAAGAGGAATCGGCAACATGGCCAAACGAACGATCGCAAAACCTGGAATCGAGAGCACCCAGTTGCGGACCAGCCGTCGCAGCACGCCGAAATGTTGGCGGCGCAACGGGAAGCGCCACTGTAGCAGGAGCAGCCCGATGAAAACTCCCGCCAGCAGCGGTCGTCCCAGAAAATCCATTAACGGAATCGCGCGCATGTTTTGGATATGAATGAGGTTCGCACTTTATCAACCGACAGTTCCCGGGCGCGGAGCGACGCGCGCCTGCCGAAGCAAGCCAAGGTCTCCGTCATCGTTCCGGTGTTCAACGAAGCCTGCCTTATCCAGCAGTTCTTACAGCATCTTCGCGAGCGCGCGCCTGACACAGAAATTATCGTCGTCGATGGAGGAAGTAGTGACGCCACCGTTGAATTTGCGCGACCGCTTTGCGCACAGGTGATCACGAGTTCCAAAGGACGCGCCCAGCAGTTGAACGCGGGCGCCCGCGTTGCACAGAGTGATGTGTTCTGGTTCCTGCACGCAGACTCGCTCATTCCCGAGGAAGCAGTTAGCTCAATCGGGGACGCTCTTGAGAATACGAGAACCGTCGGCGGATACTTTCGGATTCAGTTGCCACGCGACCGCTTGATCTATCGCGCAACCGATACGCTGGCACATTACCTCGGTCTCCTCACGCGCATCCGTTGCGGCGATCACGGCATTTTCTGCCGGCGCGCTGTGTTTGAAGAGATCGGCGGTTTTCCAAATGTGCCGCTGATGGAAGATGTCGAGTTTTATCGCTCGTTGTGTCGCCGGGGTCGCGTGACCGTAGTACGTTCCCCGATCATGACGAGCCCGCGGCGCTACGAACAGGTGGGACCGATCCGTCTGACGCTTGCATACGCGTTAATCGTGGCGCTCTACCTTCTCGGAATTCCGCTCAGGATTCTGGCCGCAATTTACCGGCAAACTTGCACAGATACCAAGCGCCTCAATGGCTGCTGCCTTTGACAAACGGAGCCCCTGCGGAAAAGGCGGTAGGCGGAACGCTTCCGATCGGGGAGGTTTGCCGGAATCCGCTTGATGAGCAGACGGGCGCGAGTCAATCAATCGAAATCGCAGACCGAAAGCCCCATCCGTTTGAATGCAGTTAGCGAATCGCGCTATGTCCCCGGCGGGAATCGAACCCACATTTAAGGTTTAGGAAACCTCCGTTCTATCCGTTGAACTACGAGGACAAAAAACGATTTTTCTTGTTTGTGTCACCCGTTTGTGTCACCCTGCACTTCGAAATGGCAAAGAAGAGCGCGATTCATAACGGGAAAGCACGATTCAAGAAGGTTGCACCGAATCTCTATCGAGACTCGATCGGTCGGTATTATCTGCTCGTCAAAAGGAGCGGCAAGCAGTTTCGCCGAAGTCTCAAGACGAACGATCCTGCGTTAGCGAAACGGAGGCTGCGGGAATTTCAAGACAAAGCGGGACGCCTAACTACGGATGGAACGAATAGTTCGATCCGCTTCAACGAACTCGCGGAACGATGGCTCGCGGCCAAACGACCGGACTTGAAGGCAAGCTCAGCGGGGCGACGTGCAACGGCTCTAAAAGCGCTCGGTCCGTATTTCAACGGGCGTTTGGTTCGAGCGATCGGGGCGAAAGAGGTGGAAGCATGGAAGATTAATCGCGGACCCTCCATTTCTCCGCGAACGTGGAATATCGAGGTCGAGACGCTGAAACAAATTTTCAGCTACGCGAAGGACACTCTGCGCATCGTCCTGGATAATCCGGTTGAAGGACTGAAGCGGAAGAAACAGCCAAAGTCGGGAATCGTGATTCCCTCCAGGGAGCAATTTCGCGCGTTGGTGAACGAATTGCGGTCGGGCCACCGTTCCACCGGCGAAGCGGCGGACCTGGTAGAGTTTCTCGCGTACTCGGGTTGCCGCCTAGGCAGAAGCTCGGGGCGTTCGCTGGCACGATATCAATGAAGAACTCGGTACCGTGTTGATTACTGGTGGAGAGATTGGAACGAAAAACCACGAAGCGCGGACAATACCATTATTTGCTCCCCTCGCGCGATTGGTCCGAGCAATGCAAGCGCGTAAACCGATAAGCTCAAATGGCGCACTAATTTTTCAGATCGAAAACGCGCGGCTGCAGATTATTCGCGCTTGCGAACGGTTGGCGTTGCCGCGGTGGGGTCATCACACAATGCGGCATTTTTTCTGTTCAAATGCCATTGAAGCGGGCTGCGACTTCAAAGTAATCGCCGGATGGTTGGGTCATAAGGACGGCGGCGTGCTCGTCGCCATGACTTACGGACATCTGCGAAGTGAGCACAGCGCAGCGATGGCCAAACGCATTACTTTCGACGCGGAAAGTAACGTCACACCGGCGAACGTTGTTCAATTGAACGCATGAGTGCTGATGCTGGCGAACCGAAGTCTGCGAAGTGGCTCCTCAAAATCATGAGATGGATGGATGCTTGCGATGCAAAAGTACCGGAACCGGCTTTCCTAAAAGGCGATTTCCCGGAATGGGTTCAACGCCTATCGCGAGAGTTAATCTCAACGCTATTTCCGGCGGCTAAATTGCGCGTGGGTGGAACCTGGACCGCCGGCGAAATAGGTGCGCTTCTCGGACATCGCGTTGCGTATTTTCATGGCTTTGAACATTGCATTCAACCCGAATTCAAAAGGACGTTCAAGAAACTCGACCGGAAAGTAGTGAAACAAACTCGCAAGAAACTCGAAGCCTTCTCGAGGGCGTTCGACATCGCGCTCAAGCGGTCGTTGGCTCTTGCGTACGAACAGTCACATGCAGAATCAACGCGGTTTTTTACAGCATTCGCAAGAGGACTTAGCAAGATGCCATCGGACCTTCAGGCTTCGAACTTCCATCGAACGACCACGCGAGTGGTACTGGCTGTTGCTGTTGAGTTGGAAATCAGTGGAAAAGGTCAGGAGTGTGCGGGAATTACAACAAGGCCTTTGCCGATATTTGGATCCGCACGTCGTGGGGGATTTGAAACGGGTAGAGAAGATGTGTCAGAGATTGGGACTTCACTTGGGATCGCGTGGTCGGCCAAAGACACGCGACAAAGCCGAAGCGGGTGCGCCATAATTGCGATAATTCAGACGGGCCGTCGCTACGCCTGTCGGTTTTTTGATGTGATGCATCGCGCCAATCTGGGCGCATGCATGAAAACAGAATCCTATTCGAAGCTCCAAAGCTCGCGCTGACACGCGTTGAAGCGGCGGACGCACTAAACATCAGTCCGGCGACACTGGATCGCCTCGTCAAACGCGGATTGCTGCGGCCCTCAAGGGCTCTGCGGCGTCCTCTGTTTCCGATTGTAGAGCTCGATCGTTTTCTTCGCGAAACGACAGCAGAGGGCGCGCTGTGACCGCATGCGACGCCTCAGATGATGATTGGGAGAGGCCGCTTCCGGCCGCGCCAGCGGCCGGTGCGGCCCTTCCTAGTCTTAAAGCAGATAACTGCATTGGAACACACCGGCGTAAGGCTCGGTTTCTCGCTCAGGAAAATATTCGACTCTACATTGAAGACGCCGGCGAGAATAATATCGGTATTTTGACCGTTACTGCGGCGGATACGTTGCACGTCCGGGATTATCAGCGGAAGTGGCACTCGTTCCGAACGAACTTTTTAAGGAAATTGTTTTCAACGGGAATGTGGACGCGTGAACGACAACCTCGCAGCGGAAACTGGCACTCTCATTCGGTCGTAAATGTCGGTTTTGATTTGCGCACGGGTTTTCAGGCAGATCAGGTCGCGAACGGCTTTTACGCGAATGTTGATCGACGCGTTCGGTCGCTGTGGAAGAGTCTCCGTGAGGGCGCAAAGAGGTTTGGTCTTGGTCGCATCGAGCTTCTTCCTATCAAGACGAACAGCACCGGATGCGCTGCCTACGTCACGAAATATCTCGGGAAGGCGTTACTGAGCGAAAAGTGCGAGGGAGAAGAGCGATGCCGTTTATTTGGAATTTGGGGCGGTCGGCGTTTTGTTTATTCAGGCTTCGATTGGGTTTCAAATCGCATCCTGCGAAAACGAAAGGCCTGGCTTGCTGCGGATTCCGGAATCAGCTCGGAAGAACAATTTCGATTCATGTTTGGTCAACGCTGGTGGCGATATTTGGGCCGCGACTTGATGAACGTCATTCTGCCGGTGGAATATTATCAAATTCGGCAAAACGGTGAATTGCTGTTTGACGACTTAGGATGGTGGCATTACCAAAACGATCTGCGAAAGGACGATGCGATCGGAGATGAAGCTCATGCAATCGAGCATTCTCGTTATTTACTTTATTTTGCCCGCGGCATGATGCTATATGGGAATGAGGTTCAGGCCTCGCAATCGGCTGCTAGTCGGCTCGGCTATAATGAGGTAGAGGAACCACAGCTCGATCCGCAGATTCTGTTAGGCCTTCAACATGCGATAGACCGAACGGCGAAAAACAGTCCCCTCTAGACTTGTTGGATCCACTTTTTTTTTGCGTGATACCCAAAAAATCTTTCGACCATGATCTTACCCTTCGTCCAGCATAAGCATTCGTTTTTCTAGTAATTTGCGATTTCCTTCGGGAGTGAGCGGGTAGGACACGCCATTCAATTCCATGTGATCTTCACCAGACAGAAGTTGATTCATGTCGTTAGCAATTTTTATTGAAGATTTTTGGATATTCTCGCGCATCTGACTTGTATCAATGCCGGCGGCTTGTAGATGAGTTTCGAGGTTGAGAACTGAATCAATGATCTCAACCTTCTTCGGAATTGTGCCAAGTTTCCCCTCCTTCGTAAAATTGCGATGGATGTAGGACGCTGCCGAAGCCAAAAGCGTTGACATGAGTTTGACGACGCCAATCTGGCCAACGAGGTCGAGCCAAAGGCTCCCCGCCTCTATCCTTAACGGTCGCAGCGGCGGCGCTTCAGTCGATACTTTTAAGAGACTACACAATTCGTCGTACAGATTCTTTAAAGATACGACTTTGGAAGCGAACTCGGAGTAAGTTAGCGCGGCTGGGAGCGAGATGGATATGGATGATTCGTCCGCAGATGCAAGGTCTGCGGGGAGGTGTGTTGAATCCAATATCAGCGTTGTGAGCGTTGATATTAGACCTTGTGAGGAGTAAAGCCTGTCCGCAGATTCAACGAGACGCGCGGCATTGTCAGGTACTTTGGTTGGAAAGCAGTTCTTCGTAATCAGCGATGAACCTATCCGCATGAGAGCGGATAGCCAGAAGAGTCTTGGCATAAGAGGTAATGTGAGTCGCAACCTGGTATTGTTGTCCGCCAAGAGCGGTAAGATAACGCTCTAGGACTGCCGTATAGATCTGGATCGCTCGAAAAATCTCCCTGTGTTTCAATTCTCTACATTGCACAATGACCCCGTGAAGAAGTGATCGAGCTGCGTTGGCCAGTTGAACCAATTGATTCGAGTCGGTTAGTTCGCCTAATCGATCGTAAATCGCCATGATGTCAGGACGATTGGAAATAAGTTTCTGTAAGTCCTCGAAAAAATCGCGAAGCTCAGCCGAGCGTGCGAGGAACTGGCGTGTTTCTTCGTAAAGCTCTTTGGACGTCATCAGTAATAAGCCTCTCCAAGAATGAAAGTAATCGAAAGCTTTATTTGCGCAGTCAACCGCTTTTAGTCTGATGGGTATGCTTGAACCAGTCCCTGCGAAGGTAGATGATCCTCAACTGTGGTGGGCGCTTGATCGCACGGAGAAAAACAGTTCCCCCTAGACTTTTTGGTTACACCCTTTTTGGGCGATGCCAAAAAGGTGTTCGGACGGTCACTTGGAATTAGATTTGTAATGCTGACACCGAAACACAATCAGGAAAACGCTCATTGAGTAATCGCTTGGCATCTGCAGGTAGTTCTCCGCAAGGCGATATCGTTACTGATTCAATTAGATCGTCCGATATGGGGATGAAACTGGGCTCGCTTGCAAAGATGACTGTGCGAAACTCGTTTTCCCAAACGTAAAAGCCGTGCTTGTGAAAAAATAGATCGCAATTCTGCCGTTGCTCATCAGTAAGTAAGCCCGGTTCCCACATCTGTGGATTGATCATGGAAGATTGGCCGTCATAAGTTACATTTCCCCCAACGCAGTGTGGATGCCGATCTTTGATGTAATCGAAGAATCGCTTCGCCTCGACTGTCACCTGTATCGCAGGCTGACCTTTTCCGTAAACCTCCCACATAGCGCAGCTTTCTGGCCGTTCCGCCTGTCGTCTGGTCCAACAGGAGATGCAAGCCGACTCGATGCAGCGATTGATGTGAAGGTTTGAAAACGTGCGTTGAACGCAAGTCTGGACCTCGGCGGGGGTGCTGGCTCCGCTATTGAAGAGACAGTATCCATAACGAAACTCCATCATGTCAACGAATGATGAGCACTGTGCGAAGAAATGGCCTTTGTGCAGAAAGCTGGAAACGTGGTCGGCAGGGATTATTTGGCTAACAAGGCCCGCAATATCAGAAACAATCATGCACTCCATAATGCCAAGCCCGAGGAAAGCTGTCGAGAAGAAGGGAATTGCCTAGTTTGTGTCACCCATTGTGTCACCCGGCAGGATAAAAAGGAGCTGATTGCGGATTACGCGTGACGAACGTAATAATAGTTCAACGCATTTGAATACAACAGTTTGCGCACTGTCGAGGACAGCAGCGAATTCCAGCGGAAATGCCCGTTTCGCGTTAGGAAACCCTTGTTCTATCCGTTGAACTACGAGGACGGATTTCGATAGAATTATCTGCACTCCATCCCTTCGCCGCAAGGACATCCGGCTTTACCGCCATTGAGCTTGCTTGTTACGATCAGCCTTTGCTCAACTGAAATTTTTGGCGCCGCTTGTCAGCCTGTTTTACGGCGCGGCGCTCGCGCGGTCCAGCGACGCCCAACCTAATCTCCTCACCCAGCTCCGAACTGGTCTCTTCGTTCAAAACCATGATAATAAAATTCGCCGTCGGTAAGACATTCGATCCCGATATCACGACGCGCGCGACGTAGGTCCCAGCTTCAAGATCAGGCGGCGGAGTAAACTTGACGCCGCCTGTGACGTTTGGACTGGCGAACGAAAACGAGCATTTGATCGAACGACCGACGACAAAACCACTCTTGGACCGTCCGGCGCTGGTAAAACTGCAGAGCAAAATAGGAGCCGAAAAGCCCGCTGGAAGATCGATCTCCGATCCTTCGAGAGCATTCTGTGACGACCGAACGTGATCGCAGTTGTAGTTCGGACCCGGCAGAAACTTATAGAAATCCGTTGCCACAGCGCGAATGCGTGAAGCATCCGAGCGGCCGGTATTTCGCAGGATAAACAACGCTGCGATTGTATAAACGCCAATCTGCTCATTCGAAAAATCCTGACGCGGGGCAAAGTAATTCCCCGGAATGGCGACTCTGAGCTTGGGCCGAAGCAACCAGCGCAAGAAATGCGGGAGCAACGCGACCAGAACAACCGCAAAGATCGCGATAACGCCGAGGGCGTCGATGAACCCAGCTTCGTGGTATGGTTTTAGTATCTTGAGAAAATGATCCATGGCGATGTCTCGCAATGACGCCGATTAAAGCGCGGTGTCTGGCGCGCGCCCAGATGATTTTGCAAAAAACTGCTTTGCGCGGATGGCTCCCTCGTCGATTCGAAATGTGAATTGAAAACTGCGGACTACGCGGAGTCGCAGAAGGAATGACTCTAGCTACCGCTGCGATGGGGAAATTGTCGCTTCGAATGTGAGGTTCTTCGCTGTATTCACATCGCACTGTACCGGCTCCGGTGCGGAGGATTCTTGTGCGCGAGATCAGGTTTGCCTCAATCGGACGGCGCGGCACCGACGTCCATCAACGCCCAGGCCGTACTAATCTCCAGGATTGAAAGCGTCAACGTGTGTGCGACCTCGAGCTTGGTCGACTCCTTTAGCAGGATTGTTGCAAGCCATGGAACTGGAGGCAATTCTTTGCGAACATCGGAATCGAGATTCTCATCACGATTATACGCTTTGAGAAATTGTCGATTGGCTGCCGCCCACGACTCTTGTTGCCTCTGCGCATCCCTACTCCAGCAAAGATAGCATCTTGCGACGGGGCGGCCTGATACTTGAAGAAGAAAGGTGGCCCGGTCTTGTTTACGCGCGACAACGCCGACACTGATCTGATAGCGCCGCATGACTTCCGACTCGGCCAGCGCCTTGGCCACACTAAGGATATGTGCTTCCTCTTTCGGAGGACCGATGGCAGTGATCCTCTCCATGTTGTTGAGTTTGATTCGAGTCAGGGTGCGCGGTTTCATCGCTCTCCTACCGATTCAAACAAAGCGACTCAGCACCGCTCCAACACCTCGTCGGTGTCAGGTATCGCGGTAGCAGAGAAGGATTTGGGACGAGCCTCAGTAACTTGGGCCGATTTTCTTGAACGAATGACGAGAAATTGACCGTCCTTAAAGAAGAACTCGGGCAGAGCGACTCCTTCGGGCGAAGTTACCAAAGCATGTTGCACGTCGTGCTCTTCTTTGCCGATACGGCAGACAAACGCTTCAATCTCCGCCCCAGACGCAAGCGCATCGCGCAGGAAATCTCTCAGCTGGAGAATGGATTCGTATTCATGCTCGTAATTGAAGGCGCACGAACAACCCTGGTGTGAACCGGCGTAGTATACGTTTTCGTAGCTAAAATGCTTGCGGACGCCGGCGGCGCCCTCATGTGGTTTGATTACATGGAAGGCAGGACCGGCTGGATCCCACGCAATGATTGGTAACGGCCGTGAACTCGCTAAGTAAAGTGCCAAACACATCCCTAATTTCCTCCGATTGTTGACTCTCACACTGCAGTTTCTCTGGGAGAATGTAACAATTGTAACGCGAGTTTTTATAATTACCATAACTTAATTCAGTTTTCTTAGACAACCGAACATTTTCCGGGGGTGCGGCACAGTGATTTCGCCGCAATGACAAAAAGCGAACTTCCGCATGCGCCAATTTTCTTGGTCAAATTTGGCGCGGGCATCCGTCTTCGAGTAAAGCTGGCGAATTACGGCTCCCACCGAAAGACTCCGCCTGCTCAGCACCTCCTGGATTTGCCGGAAAAACGTCAACGAACGGAATTGATCTTGCTCCGAATAAACATTGCATGTTACGCTGAGGCGTCAGAGAATTCCTTGATATGCGCCGCCTAATCTTGCTCAGCCTGGCGATCGCGTTGCTGTCTCTCCCCTCATTTCAGGTTCTGGCACAGGTATCGGTCGCGACGGATCCGGTCGGTTTCACTACGGTTTCATGTCTGGGCGACTCGGACACCTTTGTTTCGGTTCCTCTTACCCGGCCATCGGAGTACGTAGGGGCGATTCAATCAACGGCCGGCAGCACCATCACCGTTAGCGGTACTCCCTGGGTGGCGAACCAATTTGTGTACGTGCCCGGTAGCCAGCCGAAACACTATTATGCTCTGATCGGCCCCGGCACCAGCAACCCGAAACAGGGTCATACGTATTTCATCAACGCGAACGGCACCAATACTCTAACGGTCACGACTACTCCGGATAACGATCTCAGCGGGATTGTCGCGAACACACAGATCATCGTGATTCCGTATTGGACGCCGGCGACCCTCTTCCCCGCCAGCGATGTGAATGTTTCTTTTACGGCCACGACTTCGACCGCCACTTACAAGACGCAATTGCTGATCCCGGACTATTCCGCATCGGGTATCAACCTTCCCTATTCGCCAATTTATTTTTTCAGCAATAACGTAAATGGCACTACCAATAATGTTGGTTGGCGCGCTGTCGGCAATAACACGGCCGATCGCGGCGACGATCCGCTGCTGCCCGATGGTTACATGGTCGTTCGGCATCAGAACGGCGAACCTTCACTCCCGCTCACCTCCGTCGGCGCGGTGCTCACGAAGAAGCTGGCCGTCCCGCTGGTTACTTCCGCAAGCCAGAGACAGGACAATGCGGTTTCGATGATACGACCCGTCGATGTCTCTCTGAGGAATACGGGATTGACACCGGACGATGGTTCGTTCGTCGCGACCCCTCCTACCGAGACGATCAGAAACAGATTTCCGCATTTGAAAGATCAATTGCTCCTTTTCGACAACACGCAAGTTGGGTTCAATAAGTCGCCGAGTGCGATTTATTATTATTGGTCGGGCCCGGGACGAAGCGCCGGATGGAAGCTATCTGGCGATGCTTTGACCGATCACGGCGACGATCTTGTTCCTGCGGGAAGCGCGATTGTTATTCGCAAGGCAACCACCGCTTCGGGTCAAACCGCTTTCTGGACAAACTCTCCGACTTATTGAGTCGGGCATTTTTTTGTTAACGCCCCGAGGCTTGGCGCGAGCGTGCCTGGCAACGTTCGAGCGAGAACGCGTCCTGCCAATTCGGCGAATTGCTCTCGGCGTCAAAGACGAACCTAGATTCGTGCTTTGCGACGGTCTTCCTCTCCACTAGCTTCGCAGAGTTATGGAATCATTTTACTTTATCGGAGTCGCGGTGCTCGCGGTCTTCGCATTTGTCCTCGCGATCGTTCTCTTCAACTTTTTTGGACTCTGGCTGCGCGCCCGCATTGCGAACGCGCCGGTCGGCTTGGGCAAAATGATCGGCATGCGACTACGAAAGGTCCCAGTCGGCCTCATCGTCGATAATCGTATCACCGCCGTAAAAGCAGGGATCGAGATCCCGAGCGACCCGCTCGAGGCGCATTATCTCGCGGGGGGCGATGTCAATCATGTTATTCTCGCCTTGATCGCAGCAGACAAAGCCGGGATCTCTTTGGATTTCAACCGAGCCTGCGCAATTGATTTGGCCACCAAGGGCACCGGCAAGACCGTTCTTGAAGCAGTTCGCACTAGCATCAATCCGAAGGTCATCGATGCGCCCAGTCCCAACATGGGACGCGTGACAATCGATGGTGTCGCGCAAGACGGTATCGGCGTAAAAGTGAAAGCCCGCGTGACCGTGCGATCGCACCTCGACCGCTTCGTAGGCGGCGCAACCGAAGAGACGATCATCGCCCGAGTCGGCGAGGGCATCGTGAGTTCGATCGGTTCTGCTACCAGTTACAAGGACGTCTTGGAAAATCCAGACCGCATTTCGAAGACCGTGCTCGCCAAGGGACTCGACAGTGGAACTGCGTTCGAAATTCTATCCATTGACATCGCCGACGTTGATGTCGGCGACAACATCGGCGCGAAACTTCAGACTGAACAGGCCGAAGCCGACAAGCGGGTGGCGCAGGCCAAAGCGGAAGTACGCCGCGCGGCCGCAGTTGCGGTTGAGCAGGAAATGCGCGCCAAGACACAGGAGATGCGCGCCAAAGTCGTCGAAGCCGAAGCGTTGGTGCCGCAGGCGATGGCCGACGCTTTCCGAGCGGGCAATCTCGGGATAATGGACTATGTGCGGATGAAAAATGTGCAGGCCGACACATCGATGCGTGAATCGATCGCCAGCGGGGACAAGCCGGCGACAACGTAATTGCGTAGCGACTGACTTTTTCCAATGCATCTCGACAACATCTTTTTCCTGGTTCTGTTGGGCGTCGCTGCTCTTTTCAAGTGGCTCTCGCAGAAGACCCAGGAACCCGGGAAAGGATCAGATCCATCGAAGCAAGAAGGGGCGCTTCATCCATCGCCTACAGAATCTGAGGAAGAGCGCATGCGGCGCTTCTTCGAAGCGCTTGGACGGCCAACTTCCGCACCGGCACCGCGAAATATCACGCCCGAGTCGACGGCATCTCCTAAGCGCGCGGCTCGGCGCGGGGGCCCGTTGGTTTCACCGCTTCCGCCCCTTACGACTCGTCCACCTGTAGAAGCAAAGCCACCGCCCAGCGTGGCCATTCCACCTCCACTCCCAAGTTCGACGTCTTACCAATCCAAACCGAGCCCAGCCGAGGCGCCTGTGTTCGAGGTTCGTCGGGACCCATCGCCTCCCCCACCCGATTTGGTCGCGGCATCAATCGATGTTCCCTCGCCCTCGCGCAATCTCGTGACGACGTTCCCAGTATCAGGGCTCCTTGTCTCTGCCGATGACTTGCGACGGGCGGTGATCCTGCGAGAAGTCCTCGGGCCGCCCCGGAGCTTGCAGTCCGCAAGGTCCCTCGGTCCCGTGGCGTAGTGAAGCCAGCGGTTTTCGTTTACGGCCCGCTCCGCTTAACACCAAATATTTATGGGAGTGTGTGTCCGGCGTTTGCCTTGACCATGGCCGTATCTCCAGCACTCACGTTTCCGCTGGCATTGACATCCTCACGGAAGTTTGCGCTGGTCACCGGCACGCCCGATTGCCCCTTGGTTTGAGCGAGGTCGCCCGCGTTCACCGACTTGTTCCCGTTGGTATCGCCAATCAACACATTCATGCTCACTAGCGTATCGGGCAAAACCTGCGCGAAGGCATCTGTCACATTGCTCAACGTCACCGTGATCTGCTGCACATCCGCAACACCTGTTAGGTTCACCGTCATGGTGTTGCCATTGAAGGCAGGACTTCCCGCGACATTGCCCGTGCCGCTCGTCACGCTCGCGTCACCGCTCACCATCGTGTTACTAAAGGTAACCACGATCGTGTAATTGCCCCCGCCACTGCGGCATTCCACTCCAGGCTCGCCCGTGAGTGGTAAATCAATAGCAAAGTCTCCCGCCCCTCCTTGCGTCATCCGCGAAAATGCGCTCGTGATTTGCAGCGGGTTACACGTATCTGGAGTAGGTCCTTGGATGGCTACCGTGATCGGCGCGCCGGTCTTGAAGAACCCGAGCGTCGCATTCACAATCTGCGGCGGACGATTGGAATCGAAACGGAAATTATACAATGTGCCCCAGCGAATCGCATTCGCGTTCTGGTTCTGCGCGAAGGTTTCCGAACTCCAGGTCAGATCGGTGGCGGTAATATTCGCAGCCCAGGGAAAGGCGCTGTAGCCCGCGTTGTTGAAGGTTCCATCGTTTGCCCACCCAGGTTCCTGCGGTGGGGAATGAAACCCGAGATTGCTCGCCGTGATTCCGCATCCCAAGGGAACACTGAAAGATTGAATCGCCCGATCGAGGTTTTCGTTATAGACCGCATACTCGTAATGCCAGACGCCAGCGCTCGGGTTGGTCACTTTGTAGCCCACGAACCCGATGCCATCGACTCCCGGCTCCGGCTCGAACTGATTGATCGTCGCTCCAGTCCAGGCATTAATCGCAGGCATGGTTCGCTGGGTCGATCCAACCGGGGAAAAGGTGAAACTGGTCGTGCCAGTAACGCTGAACCGACGGTAGGAAACGTTATTGTACATGTTGCATTGCCCGGGGTGAGCCTGGCACCAGACATACTCGTGTGGAGTAACATATTGACCCTCGGCGAAATAGGTTGCGCCGGAGTTTTGCGTTGTGTCCAGGTCGCTCATTGCCACAAGCACCCTGTGAGACGTCCCCGTATGCGTGTGGCCTGTGTGACTGGCTGCAGTAGACGGGAAAGAACCGGTAAACGGATTCACCCACGCGCGCGAACCCAGGCCACTCTGGCCATAGTTTAGACTCGCGTCGTAAGGATCAGAGCAGCCCGAGCCAAGATGAGAGCCGCCGACCCCGTTACAGCCAAGGTTACAGACGTTCCCCGTCAATGCGGTGAAGGCATGTTTGAGCCAGGACTGGCCAATCTGTTCGAAGCGGTCAGTGTTGGTCGCTCCGCCGCTCATCCGATACAAATTTTGCGGAATGACCGGATGGTCGGTATTTGACAGAGCAAACCAATCCAGATCCACGACTCCCTGATTACAAGAAGTCGTTCCCACCCCAAGGCCGACATAGTTTCCACTGCTTCCACCTTGGGCCAGGTTTTGCAGATCTCCGACGATGACATCCGGACCCGGGACCGACCCCGCGGAGGGTTGAGGAGCCTCTGTTCCACCGCTAGTTGCAGGTCGCATCGCGGGCAGTACGGCCGATTTCACCACGCCGTTGACCACCTTGTCGATCTCAATCGGATACATCGTCGCCGCGATCGATATCTTGCCAACAGTCGTCCCGGCGTCCCCAGGACGCCCCAGCGTCTTGGCAAACTCCTCTGAAATCAATAGCCGCCCATCCTTGATCCGAAGCAAATGGGCCGCCGCATCGTAATCATATTGGTGCCCTTCAATATTGAAAAAACGAAACCCCGTTTTCCCGTCTCGAACCACCAGATCGAAAGGTTCACTCGATTCGATTTTCTCGACCACCAGCTGGTTCGAGGATGCGTTCAGCGCTCCAGGTAGAGTCACGGAGTTTTTCCGGATCAACCCCATCGACCCCGGCTCCGGTCCACGCAATTGGTTGTTAAAGACCAGAATTGTGAAAAACGAATTCGGGCCTGCTTCGAAACGCAATGTCTCCCGTTTCGAGTCCTTCGTCCCAGCGCTACTCCCATTCAGCTGATTCAAATCCAGATCCATCGCGACGTTTCCGTTCGCGATAATCATCTTTTCCAGATTCCCACTCTGTCCGTCCGCGTTCGTCTCTGGCGACTGTGAATTTCCCGAAGTGATCCCAAACAGCAAAAGCAGTGGGAGCGTGAAGTGACTCAACATGGTCCTTAACATTTTTTTTATTCCTCCAATTTATCGCCGTCTCGCGTGCGGCATGAATAAAAGCCCTTCCATCAAAACGTGAGTGAATATCGCGCGTTGCGGGGCTGCAAGCGTGCACATGTTTTCTCTGAACCCACTCAACACCCAAATATTTATGGCAGTGTGTGTCCGGCGTTTGCCTTGACCAATGCCGTATCCCCAGCACTCACGTTTCCGCTGGCATTGACATCCTCACGGAAGTTCGCGCCGGTCACCGGTACGCCCGATTGACCTTTGGTTTGAGCGAGGTCGCCCGCGTTCACCGACTTGTTCGCGTTGGTATCGCCAATCAACACATTCATGCTCACCGGCGTGTCGGGCAGAACCTGCGCGAGGGTGTCTGTCACATTGCTCAACGTCACCGTGATCTGCTGCACATCCGTGACGCCGGTTAGGCTAACCGTCATCGTATTGGCATTGAAAGTGGGACTTCCCGCGACGCTACCGGTGCCACTCGTCACGCTCGCGTCCCCGCTCACCAAGCTGTTACTACACGTGACCACGATCGTGTAATTGCCCCCGCCACTACGGCATTCCACGCCAGGTTCTCCCGTCAGTGGTAAGTCGATATCAAAATCTCCCGCTCCCCCATGCGTCAACCGCGACACCGCCGTCGCGATTTGTAGCGGGTTACATGTATTATCCGGGGTAGGCCCTTGGATAGCCACCGTGATTGGCGCGCCGGTCTTGAAGAACCCGACCGTTGCATTCACAGCCTGCGGCGGACGATTGGAATCGAAACGGAAATTATACAATGTGCCCCAGCGAATCGCATTCGCGTTCTGGTTTTGCGCGAAGGTCTCCGAACTCCAGGTCAGATCGGTGGCGGTTTGATTCGAAGCCCAGGGAGTGCTGCTGTAGCCCGTATTGCCCTGTGTGCCATCGTTCGCCCAACCAGGTTCCTGCGGCGGGGCATGAAACCCGAGATTGCTCGCCGTGATTCCGCATCCCAAGGGAACACTGAAGGATTGAATCGCCCGATCGAGGTTCTCGTTATAAACCGCATACTCATAATGCCAGACGCCAGCCGATGGATTGGTCACTTTGTAACCCACGAACCCAATACCGTCGTTGCCCGGATCCGGCTCGATCTGAGTGGCGCTCGCTCCCGTCCAGGCAAAGATTGCCGGCTTGGTTCGCTGGGTGGACCCAACCGCGGAAAAGGTGAAACTGGTAGTGCCAGTAACGCTGAACTGACGGTAAGAGACGTTATTGTACATGTTGCATTGTCCCGGGTGAGCCTGGCACCAGACGTACTCGTGCGGAGTCACGTACTGACCCTCGGCGAAATACGTCGCGCCCGCATTCTGCGCTGTGCTCAGGTCGCTCATTGCTACCAGAATTCTGTGAGATGTACCCGTGTGCGTGTGGCCGGAGTGATTGGCGGCGGTAGACGGGAAAGAACCGGTAAAGGGATTCACCCACGCGCGCGAACCCAGCCCGCTCTGGCTGTAGTTTAGACTCGCCGAATAAGGATCCGAGCAACCCGAGCCAAGATGAGTGCCGCCGACCCCGTTACAGCCAAGACTGCATACGTTCTCGGTCAATGCGGTGAAGGCATGTTTGAGCCAGGACTGGCCAATTTGTTCGAAGCGGTCGGTGTTGGTCGCTCCGCCGCTCATCCGATACATATTTTGCGGAATGACCGGATGGTCGGTATTCGACAACTGAAACCAATCCAGATCCACCGTGCCCTGATTACAAGAAGTCGTTCCCACACCCAATCCAACATAGCTTCCGCTGCTTCCTCCTTGCGACACGGCCGGTAAATCTCCAACGATGACATCGGGCCCGGGAACGGTGCCCACAGCGGGTTGAGGAGCCTGTGCTCCACCGCCAGCTCCAGGTCGCAGCTTTGGCAGCACCGCCGATTTCACCGCCCCGTTGACCACCTTGTCGATCTCAATCGGATACATCGTCGCCGCGATCGATATCTTGCCAACAGTCGTCCCGGCGTCCCCAGGACGCCCCAGCGTCTTGGCAAACTCCTCTGAAATCAATAGCCGCCCATCCTTGATCCGAAGCAAATGGGCCGCGGCATTGTAATCATATTGGTGCCCTTCAATATTGAAAAAACGAAACCCCGTTTTCCCGTCTCGAACCACCAGATCGAAAGGTTCACTCGATTCGATTTTCTCGACCACCAGCTGGTTTGAGGATGCGTTCAGCGCTCCAGGCAGAGTCACGGAGTTTTTCCGGATCAACCCCATCGAGCCCGGCTCCGGACCGCGCAATTCGTTGTTAAAGACCAGAATTGTGAAAAACGAATTCGGGCCTGCTTCGAAACGCAATGTCTCCCGTTTCGAGTCCTTCGTCCCAGCGCTACTCCCATTCAGCTGATTCAAATCCAGATCCATCGCGACGTTTCCGTTCGCGACAATCATCTTTTCCAGATTCCCACTCTGTCCGTCCGCGTTCGTCTCTGGCGACTGTGAATTTCCCGAAGTGATCCCAAACAGCAAAAGCAGTGGGAGCGTGAAGTGACTCAGCATGGTCCTTAACATTTTTTTTATTCCTCCAATTTATCGCCGTCTCGCGTGCGGCATGAATAAAGCCCTTCCATCAAAACGTGAGTGAATATCGCGCTTCGCGGGGCTGCAAGATGAGCGTGTATATATATCTTTTCCTGAAAAAGTGAACTTCTTTTTCAAGTTTTTTTAGCCATCTCCGTGCAGTGGGATTAGGATGAGTTCTGTTGCGTCCAAGTACCGAAGGAAATTGTGAAAAGCGGTTGTGAGAGTCGGGAAGCGCCAAATCGGGCATTGATTCAACGCTCCGTTCGCAAAAGTTCTCCGATCCGGAAAAGCGGCATTCGCAAGTCAAGAACCAGCCGCTGGCGTGCGGCAGTGCTCATCCTCGTTAATCTGTTCATGATCGCCCACGTCATTCAGTGGCGGCTCATGGGCAAGACGGTGTCGCCGATCGAGCCCTCGGAAACCATGCACACCCTCCAGCAGGGAGCGATCAACGCCGGGTTCATCTTCTTTTCTCTGGCCATTCTCGCGACGCTGATCTTCGGGCGTTTTGTCTGTGGCTGGGGTTGTCATATTCTTGCGCTGCAGGATTTTTGCGGTTGGATGCTCAAGAAAATGGGGATCACTCCGAAGCCATTTCGGTCGAGGCTGTTGATCTACGTCCCGCTTGTTGCCGCGTTGTACATGTTTGTTTGGCCTACCGCGTATCGGTTATTCCTCGGCTCGCAGTCGGGACCGCTTATCCCGAAGTTTACCAACCATCTTGTGACCAATAATTTCTGGGCAACTTTTCCTTCCGTCGCAGTCGCCATCCCTTTTCTCTTCATTTGCGGATTCCTGACTGTCTATTTTCTCGGGCAAAAAGGCTTCTGCACCTACGCCTGTCCCTATGGAGGATTTTTCGGTCTCGCGGACAAGCTGTCGCCCTGGAAAATTCGAGTGACCGACGCATGCAATCAATGTGGGCATTGCACAGCGACCTGTACCTCAAACGTCCTCGTCCATGCGGAGGTGAAGGCATACAAAATGGTCGTCGATCCGGGCTGCATGAAATGCATGGATTGCATCAGCGTCTGTCCGAACGACGCCTTGTACGTAGGCTTCGGGAAGCCGGCGGTCGCGGTTTCCAAATCGAAAGCCATTCCGAGAAATTACTCGTTAACCTGGCCGGAAGAGATTCTCGGAGCCGTCGTGTTTTTGGGAAGTTTCCTGGCCGTCCGGAGCGTTTATGGACTCGTCCCGTTCCTGATGGCACTGGGCTGCGCCGCGGTCACAACGTTTCTCAGCCTGAAGACGTGGCGATTGTTCAAGCCAAACGATGTCTTCTTTCACCGCTTCGCCTTGAAGTCAGCGGGAAAAATCCAAACAGCAGGATGGGCGTTTCTCGCCTTCTCGATTGTTTGGGTGGGTTTGAATGTACACAGCGGCTGGATTCGGTTTCATGAATATGAAGGCGACCTGGCGTTTCAGAAAATTCGAATCCCCGACGAACTCGCACTGGCGCAGACAAACCCGAATCGCTGGATCAGCCCACTCGATCGCGAGAACATCCGCGACGGAGAAAACCATTTTCAGGCAGCTTCGAACTTCGGACTTTTTGCGAACGGCGATGCACTATCGAAGCTCGCGTGGTTTAAGTATCTCTCCGGTGATGCAGAGCGATCCGTCACACTCCTCGGCCAGGCGGCCGATCGCCAAAAAGGTGAGGCCAAAGCCTTGAGTCTTTATTACCGCGGCGCGATTCTGAACCGTCTCGGCCACTACCAACAGGCGCAGATGAGTCTCGATCAGGCCCTGGCGGAGCGAGAAGATCTGATTCTCGCTCGTCAGGAAAAAGGCGAGTCTCTCTGGCAACTCGGTCGCAAGAAAGAAGCAGTCGCGGTTTGGACTGACGCGGTTCGGCGCAACGGGAACCTTGCGCTGACAAATAATCAACTGGCCGGCGCGATGCGGGCACAAGGCAGATTCGAAGAAGCCATGGCTTACGAAAAACAAGCGGACCAATTCACTCCGGACGATCCGCTTTACCATTGGTCGATCGGTCTCAGACTAAAGAGTCTCGGGATGGCTGATCTAGCGGAGAAACATTTCCAACGGGCGATCCAGCTCGACCCGAGTTACCAATTACATCCTGACTAAGTTGCGGAGCCGGGAGTTCTCCCTTTCAATTTGACGACGGACGTCTAATCTACCTGCGCAGCCGGCGTGGCGGAACTGGCAGACGCGCTGGACTCAAAATCCAGTACTCGCAAGAGTGTGTGGGTTCGAACCCCTCCGCCGGTACGTTGCGCGATGGGAAAAGGATCATGACTCGTTCTCCTTTGTCACTCAGCGCGATTATTGCCCTTAGTCTCTCTTTTGTCCTCCCAGCCGCAGCGGGAAAGTCTGCTCTGAAATTTGCCGGCGTGCCAATCACACCAGGCGCGACAGTCCAGGCAGATGTGCCGCTTAGCAGCACGGAAAAATCGTACGCCGCGGCCGAGGCGGGCAATACCATTCCAGAGAATGCACTGGCTGTCATCGCGGTACCGGCCGGCTTTGATCCGCAAAAAAGCTGGCCGGTTCTGGTGATCTTTTCCACCAGCGATTTCAACCGTCAAAACCGAACGGATCTTATCGATTTCTATCGCTCCCCGGCACTGGCGGAGGGATGGGTGGTTCTGGCCGGCGATGGTCGATATCGCCCGCAGAAAGACACAACTGGCTGGCGCGCCGGCATGACTCTGGCGGCATTGGACGCACTCCACCGCAGCTTCCCCGGTTCGAGCAAATGGCCGGTCGCCACCGCCGGTTTTTCCGGAGGCGCCAAGCGGGCGGGATTACTCACCCCCCTGCTCGCACGATATGGGTGCCGGATCATTGGCATTTTTCTGGCCGGGATAAATCAAGATCTGCTCAGCGATGGCTACCGCCAGTTCAATCCGGGAGCGAATTTCCTGCGCACACCGATCTTCGTGAGTAGCGGCGATTTTGACCAAGTCGCAACGCCCGGCCAGCAGTGGCATGTCAAAACTTCGATGGAACGTGCGGGCTTCCAGCGCGTTCGGTTGGAAAGATTCTCGGCCGACCACAACGTGAACCTCTCGCACGTTCGTGAAGCATTGCGTTGGTTCCGCCAATTGCAGACTACGCGTTGACCTCCGGGTGGAGGCGCTCAACCGCTTCTACATCGTACGAAAACAGGAAATCATGAATCGGTATCCGGATGAGATGTTGCTGCTGAACGCTCGCGACCTCTTCTTCAAGCGCAGTAACCTGGGCGAAGATGGCGGCTACTCGAGCCGTTGGGTACGAGTCGAGAGCAAGCCCCTCCCTTTCTACTTTCCCAATTCCCGCTCTCGAGTAGCGGCCGCGCGCCTGCATGATTTGCATCACGTCGCGGACGAATACGAAACTGACTGGCGGGGTAAGGCGGAAATTTCAGCGTGGGAAATTGCCAGCGGCTGCGCACATTATTACGCCGCGTGGGTCCTTGATCTTGGGGGATGGTATGCCGGCATCATCGTCGCGCGGCGCCGGCTCTTTCGCGCGTTTCTGCGTGGTCGCCACGCGTCGACCAACTTCTGTCGGAAAGGTTTCGACGAATCGCGTCTCAGTGAAGTTACAATAGGAAAGCTGCGAGATGAATTGGGTCTGAAAGCGCCAATACTATCAGCTCGCACGGCCGATATCGCACTATTCACCTTTGGTGCGCGTTTTCGGTGCTTGTCTGGGGGATCCTTCCGCTTTTCGCCCTTATCCTATTTTGGTTGGTCGCCCGCAGAGCAATTTGAAACTTGACGCCCAATCGCCTGACTTCGCTTTGATCCAAGCCAGTCTCGGCGTTCGGCGTGCTCGAGTGCAGGCCTGTGTTGACCACGAGCGGCGTGGCCCGCAAGGGCTGAAATGACGACGCGCCGGATTTACCGGCGCGTCCATCGAACAAAATAAATACGGTTCTCGAACTCAGCTCGCGACGCCAATCCGCCGCCGCAACAGGCCGAACACGACCAACGCGCCGCCCATCAGCAAGACCGTGTTGCCGGAATCGGGGACGCCAGTTGTGCCGTTCAAGCTAAACGCTAAATCCGAGCTTAGTTGGGATCTCGCGCCAAAGAAGTCCTGATAAGCGACGCCGTCGCCATCCGCGCTGGTTCCCCAACCCCATTGAGGCGGAAATGCCACGTCGGGGACGATGGAGATCCAGTATTGAGTCCCTGCCATCGCGTTGAACCCCATACCCCCCAAATTGACCGAGTAGCTAAAAGTCGGGAACCCACCGAAGCTACCGATAGAGGTTTCCGACCCCGTGCCACCTATGCTAAAGGATTGCAATAACCCTCCGGGTTGCCCGGCGGCATTTGACCAAAATGAAATGGTGAACGCGGTAATGGTACCTTGAGCCGGAGGATTAAAGTACGCACCGACAAACGTGACATTGTTGATATTGCTGGCTGCGCCAAGGGAAAAATTGTCGTAGACGGTTGCGAAGTTGCCATTCCCACCGCCGGTATCATTTTGGCTGGAGTAGAAGTTACCCAGCCCGTCGAAATTTTGGTTATACAGCTGGGTGGCCATGGCCCCTGACCCAGCGACTAAACTGAGCACGATGGCCACGACGATCATTTTTGCTCTTATCATTTCATTTTTCATAGTTTTTCGGAGTCTTTCCGTTAGTTATGTTTATGTTTTGGACGATGTAATTCGCGATCCTGCCGCTGCCAGTTTCCAGCGCCGCCCTCCCAGTCCCACTCCCACGAGGGCGAGGCCGAGCATGGCAACAGTTGAGCCGCCGTCTGGCACGGCGTTGGCCTGGTTCACCGAGACGTCATCAAGGAAGAAGAAATCCGGATCGTTCAGAAAGCCGAATGTCAGAGTCGAAGTTGAACCAGTTGCGAGCAGATTCGAAAAATTGAACGTCGTAAATGCCAGCGGGTTTGACACGTTCGAAAAGTTGGCAATCATCATGCCATTCCAAAAAACCTGGAACGCATTCGTGGCGCCGCCGGAAGGACTGGGCGAAAGGAAATTGCTCTTGAATTGGCTGGCCCCGTTCGCCAGGAAGAAGCTCAAGTCGTAAGTCGATCCTGCCACAGTGCTAATATCCTGGCTGATGTAACCAAACGACCCGACCGGACCAAAATAGGCACTGAAATTTCCACTGTGAGATCCAATATCGGTGACGCCCGAAAAGTCAGTATTGCCGGTTTGCGTCCAGCCGGTGAAATCACCGGTCTCGAAACCGCCGTTGGTGACCAAGTTTGCGGAAGCACGCGAGCCAAAGCAAACGGCAGCCAGGACACAGACAGCGAGCAGAGATTTGAGTGGAGTTTTCATAGGAGTGTGACGAATGGTAATTCATCTATTCGCAAGAATGATGCCATCGCTAATTTCCTATCGGTCGCAACATCGGTTAGATATTTAGGATAAACATCTTACATACGAAAAATTCTCAATTCATCATGAAGGTCTAATGAAGGTGAAACGTAAGAAATTCCGTCGTTGGCAAGGCGCTTTTCTTGCTGATGGGCTGCAAGCTGCTTGTTTTCAGGGCTTTTAGGTGCAAACGACGATTTCGTAAGACAATCCGACACTTCTTTGAATAGAAGCAACGCGCCTAACGAGTCAGCCGGTGATCGCCTTCTCCGCTCCCAATCCGATGTTTGCGCGAACGATTAGCTCGGCAAACTTCGTCTCCGCGGCCGGTTCGCGCCGCAGGAATGTCCAAATCACCGCCCAGAAATCCAAGAAGGATGCTGAGAATGCCGGGATTTTCCAAAGGGAAAATTGGTGGGTGCTGGATCAGATGCCGCATCGACGCCGCCAGACCGGTCGCCAATCCGATGCCCGCTCCGGTGATGTTAAACCTTTTCCAAGAAAGGGAAACGACGATCACCGGAAGATTGGCCTATGCGACCACGGCAAAGGCAAGCGCGACCAGAAAAGCGACATTCGCGTCTTTGGTCTTGCCCACGATTGCCAGAATAGAGTCTGATTTGTTTTCCCAACCGTCAACCTTCCGCAGACCGCTTATGAACGATTCCATCACGCAAATCAAGGATACCACGGCAAATCCCGCCCCGCTCGGGCTGCTGGGTTTTGGTATGACCACCGTGTTGCTTAACCTGCACAACGCCGGCTTCTACGAACTGAACAGCATGATTCTGGCGATGGGTATCTGCTATGGCGGCGCCGCGCAAATCATCGCCGGCATCATGGAATGGAAGAAAGGGAACACTTTTGCCGCAACCGCTTTTATTTCCTATGGCTGGTTCTGGTTGTCGCTCGTGACCTTGATCATTCTCGCGAAATTGGGATGGGGCGCCCCGTCCAGCGAGACGGCGATGGCCGCGTATCTTGCCATGTGGGGATTATTCACCGCCGTTATGTTTGTCGGCACATTGCGTCTAAACCGTGCGCTGCAAATTGTCTTCGCCACGCTCACGATTCTGTTCTTCCTCCTCGCGTTCGGTGATTTCACGGCAGCGAGCGCCGGATTCAAACATGCCACCGGCTATGAAGGACTCCTCTGCGGATTCTCCGCGATTTACGCCGGCCTCGCCCAGGTGCTCAACGAATTGTTCGGCAAAACTGTCCTGCCGCTCGGCCCGGTGACCAAATAATCGCCGCCGGGCAGACGTCGACCGCAAGGAAAAGTCGCTCTGTTGCTCGTTCCCTGTTTGTCGAAATTTGAAAACATCAATTCGGACGCCGCGGCACCGCGTCCCTGCCCCGGAAGGTTGCTCGCGCCATCGAAGCATGAAATAGAAGGCGATCATGCCTGTGCCCTCCGAGCTCTCTCCCGCGGATCACGATGAACGGTCCGCCCTCATCGCCGGCCTGGCCGCGTTCATCACGTGGGGACTGGTGCCGGTTTTCTGGAAACTGCTCAAATCCGTTCCGGCGCTGGAAATTCTCGCCCACCGCTTCGTCTGGACCGCTTTATTCCTGATTCTTCTCTTGAGCTGGCAAGGTCGCTGGCCCGAAGTCATGAACAATTTCCGCTCCCGCCGGGCGCTGCTTTATTGCCTAACGAGTGGTCTTGCGATCGCCATCAATTGGTATTTCTTCATCTGGGCGGTGAACGCCGGACGGATCATTGAGACCAGCCTCGGTTATTTCATGACGCCGCTGGTCAACATTCTCCTCGGCGCGATTTTTCTCCGGGAGCGTTTGACGCGATGGCAGGCCGTGGCCGTATTGCTCGCGGCGAGCGGCGTCCTCAATCTCACCTTCGGGTACGGACGCTTCCCGTGGGTCGCGCTCATTCTTTGCACCTCGTTTGGAATCTATGGTCTGCTACGCAAGCAGTCGGGAACGGCAGCCATTCCCGGTTTGTTCTTCGAAACGATCATGCTCGTGCCGCTGGCTCTCATCTATTTCATGATACTGCAACATGTGGGCGCCCTGATTTTCGGACGCCCTCATGTCTCGCTCTCGCTCCTGCTGATCAGCTCCGGTGTCGTTACCGGACTGCCGCTCGTCTGGTTCGGACATGCCGCGCGGCACCTCCGCCTGACCACGGTCGGCTTTATGCAATATCTCGCGCCGACGTGCTCCTTTTTTCTCGGCGTGTTTTTTTATCGTGAAACTTTCACGCGCGCCCATCTCATTACCTTCGGTTTGATTTGGATCGGGCTCGCCATCTTTACCTGCGAGGCACTTTTTCGGTGGCGCTCCATTCGCGCGCAATCGCCGGCAGCTGTCGCCCTCTCACCCAGGTAGGATGATCGGCGAGATTTGTAGGGGAAGGCGCTGGCTTCCCATGGTATCCTGGTCATCCCCATGCTGAGCGAAGACAACTTTCAATACGCCATCGAAAATACGCAGGTCATCCTTGAACCAGCCGGTCGGATCGCCAGCTTTGGGCACACCAGCTTCCGATTCTATCTCATTTCAGAGTTGATGGATCAGGTGAATGAAGTTCGCGTGCGCGATGGCCGGATTCACGCGGAACGGCCGCAGATTCTTACCCCGGAGCATTATTGCCGGCTCTTACTCGAAGGCTTCGGAGACAAGGCGCAGAAATACGCCGAGCAACTCCGCGAGCGCATGCGCAACGCGGCGGTGGTTCGTTACGGATTTCAGCTCCGTAAAACCGACGTCACGGAAAAAAAGTTCCGCGATTCAATCGACCGGGTCGTGGCCCGGACGAAATCGCAGGTGCAACGAGCGGATGAGCCGCTCAGCGCTGTGATTCAAGGCGTGGATGATGCGTGGGAAGTTTGTTTGCTAAAGTTCACCATCGACATGATCGAGCGCTCCGCCGGAGGGAACTTCGGCGACTTTCGAAAACGCGGATTGATTTGAAAGGCGCTTTTCGCAATCATGGCGAACCTAACCTAATCGTATGAAAATGACTCGGAAAGAGGTCGCAAAAACAATAGAAGATTTCGTTAACGGAACCGGCGGCAAATGGGACTGGGATGATTTCGTTTCGATAAGGCTTCAAGATTCCGAACTCGATGCCATCCGGCAGAAATGTGTCTCAGTCCGTGACGAGTTTCCGCCTTCCGATACTCGGGATTATTGCAGCGAAGCTGGCATGCAGGTGCTGCGCGACTTGCTCGCCACTCTGCGCGCTGGTCACGGTGCTTCAACCCCGGCTTGATGTGCGTCGGCGCTGAAACTGAACTTTCGGCTTTCGCCATTTCACGCGCCTTGTCATTCTCCGCGGTTCGGACCGCCGCGCTTTGAAAGATTACCTCAAGCTCAACCTCAGCCTGCTCTACTGGGTCCTGGTCGCCCCGTTCAGAGGCGAGTTCTTCAAGCTGTCACCGATTTTCCGGCAGATGGTTTTTATCGGCGTGCGCGCGGCGCCGATGGTCGCGCTGACTGCATTTAGCGTAGGCGTCACGCTCGCGATGCAGGCGGCGCATTCTCTGAAACAGCTCGGTGCGGAAATCTACGTGCCCGATCTGGTGATGGTGACGCTGCTGCGCGAGATGGGTCCCGTCTTGATCGCGGTCATCGTAATCGGTCGCAGCGGCTCGGCGGTCGCGGCCGAGCTGGGAACGATGAAGGTTTCTGAAGAGATCGAGGCGCTCGAAGTGATGGCGATCAATCCGATCAGCTTCTTGGTCGTGCCGCGCTTCCTCGCCATGTTGGTGATGCTGCCGGCACTCACGATCATGGGGGATTATGTCGGCGTTTTTGGCGGCTGGGCGGTATGCACGCTGGCGCTCGATTTCAATACCGCCGGCTATGTGCTACGCGCATTGCAAAGCGCGGACACTTGGGATTTGTATACGGGAATGATCAAGAGCGCGGTCTTCGCATGGATCGTGATCACAATCTCGTGCAACGCCGGGCTTCGCGTGGAAGGTGGCGCGGAAGGAGTTGGTCAGGCGACAACGGCTTCGGTTGTCCAGGCCCTTCTCGCGATGCTCGTTACAAACGCCATCCTCACCGGAATTTTCTTCTTTGGATCATGAGCGCCGAGCCCATCATCGAGGTCAATCGTCTTTCCCGAACTTTCGGAGACCGCACCGTGCTCAACGACATTTCGCTGGAAGTCGACCGCGGCGAAACGCTGGTCATCATGGGCGGCAGTGGTTGCGGCAAGAGTACGTTGCTGCGGCATATTATCGGCGTGATGAAACCGACATCCGGCTCGGTCAAACTTTTCGGCGAGGAAATCACAACCCTTAACGACCGCGAGATCACGCGCGTACGGCGCCGGTTCGGCATGTTGTTTCAATCCGGCGCGCTCCTCGCCTCTCTTACCGTGGGCGAGAACGTCGCGTTGCCGCTATTGCAGCACACCGACCTCTCGCCCGAAGAAGTCGACGAGGTGGTGGAACAAAAACTTCAAACCGTGGGATTGAGTGGCTTCGAAAAACTCAAACCGGCAGAGATCAGCGGCGGCATGAAAAAGCGTGTCGGTCTCGCGCGCGCCCTCGCCCTCGATCCCGAGCTGCTCTTTAGCGATGAGCCGACTTCGGGACTCGATCCGATCATGACGGCGGTGGTGGATCAATTGACGCTCAAACTCACGCGCGGCAGCGGCATGACCGCAGTCGTCGTGACCCACGACATGACGAGCGCCTTTCGCATCGCCACTCGAATGATTATGCTCGGACACGGGAGCATTGTCGCGCAAGGTACACCCGATGAAATCCGGACGAGCCCAAATCCCGAAGTGCAGCAATTTATCAATGGCGAACCTGATGGCCCTCACCCGTTAAACCTTTCGCACGACGAGCATGGGCATCTCCCGATTGTAAAGCCCCGCCCGCTCGCCACCGCGCGTGGAAGATTTCATCACAAAATCTAATGAAACGAAACATCTCCGACTACCTCGTGGCCCTCTCGGTCATCGCCTGCAGCATCGTGCTGCTCGGCGCATTGACCATCGCGCTTTCCGGTTATCGATTGAAAAAGCCGACGCGGACTTTGCAAATCGACTACGAAGATGTGACGGGCATCAAAGTGAATTCCGAAGTCCGCTACGCCGGGGCGCCGGCGGGACGTGTGATCGGAATGCGCCATCTGACCGCGGCGGAGCGCGTCAAATCCGAGAACAAGAGGGATGCGGTTCGCGTCGCGATCAGTCTCGATGAAGGGATTCCACCGATGCCGGCGGATGTGACGGCAACGCTCAGCGCCGACACGTTGCTCGCGCCGAAATTTGTCGCACTCTCCGCGGGAACACCGGGCGGGAAGACCCTTGCCAACAACGCCACGATCGAAGGCCATCCCGCCTACGGCATCGACCAAATCACGGCGGCAGCTGGTCCACTGTTCGAAAACGCAAACAAGCTCCTCGACAACTTGAACGGCACGGTCACGACTGTTAAGAGCGACCTGGGCGACTTTCTACCGAAGCTTTCCCCGCTGATCGATAAAGTCTCCCCGCTGCTTGACACCGTAAAAATGGATCTCGCCGATTTACAGAAAACGATCAAGGGATTGGAAGGCATCGAGAAAACAGCGGACACATTTTTTGGCACTGCCGGCAAATTTGTCGGCTCGACGGACAAACAGCTTCAGGATCAAATGAAGGAGCTGCACGTGGTCTTGCTGAACCTGAAAGTGATCAGCACGCATGCGAAGGCACTCGTAGATGCGCTAAGCGAAAAACCGAACCGCATCATTTTCAGCGGCAAAGCGAAGACGCTCACGCCGGAGAAAGAAATCCTGAAGAGCGAGAAACCATTGCCGGCGACGACGCAACCCTGACATTATCGTCGATCGCTGTATCAGCACTGTAGGCGCGTTGCTATGCGATGCGTCCGAGCGTCTCGCAGAGACATTGTTACAACTTCCGATATCGCCGGATCAATTTGAAGAATCGGATCGTGTCGCGGACGGGATGAATGCTGCTTACTTCATCGGAGTAAACGGTGCTGATCGGCACTGATTCAATGCGGCAACCCTTCCGGCTGGCGATGATCAGCATTTCGGTTTCGTAATCGAACCGGTCCGCGCCGTTGAGCAGATCCGGAATCAAATCACGATGCAACATGCGAAAGCCGCATTGTGTGTCGGGAATCCGCTGGCCACAGACGCGGCTGATTTTGCCGCTCATGTAGCGATTAACAAGGCGCCGGACAAGCGGCATTGAACTCACATCGCTCATCCGGGTTCCGACGAAGAGTTTGGCGCCCGCGGAAGTTGTGTGAAAGAAACGATCGATTTCCTCCGGCAAATGCTGTCCGTCGCCGTCGAGAATCAATACATACTCGATGCCGCGCTCGAGCCAGTACCGCATACCAGTCTGGATCGACACTCCCTTTCCACGGTTCTGCGGGTGAACGATAACTTCGGCACCTGCTTCGCGGGCTCGATTCGCCGTTCCATCCGTGGAACCGTCATCGACCACCAGGACGTGATCAAGTTGCGCGCACGTGCGGCGAACGACATCGCCGATATGTTTCTCTTCGAAGTAAGCGGGGATGATCGCCGCAACGTTCGCGCGGCTGGCTTCGTTCTCGCCGCGTGCGACGGATTCCATCTTTAGCGCACGACAGGATGAAAATCGGCCGCATGATATGAACTGCGGACGAGAGGACCCGAGGCGACATGCTCGAAGCCCTTGCGGCGCGCGATATCGCCGTAGTTATCGAAACGCTCCGGCGCGATGTACTCGACGACCGGAAGATGCTGCGGCGTGGGCCGGAGATATTGGCCGAGCGTCAAGACCTGGCAGCCAACTTCGCGCAAATCATCCATCGTTTGGAAAAGTTCCGGCTCCATTTCGCCCAAGCCGAGCATGACGCCGCTCTTCGTTACCGTCCTCGGTGACAACTCCTTTGCGCGCCGTAACACTTGCAGTGAAGTCGTGTATTTGGCGCGTGAGCGAACCACCGGCGTCAGGCGCTCCACGGTTTCCATGTTGTGATTGAAAATATCTGGCCCGGCATCGAGGACGATCTGGATGCACCAATCCTGCGCGTGAAAATCGGGAACGAGCACTTCGATGACGACGGACGAGTCCATTTCGCGAATTGCGTTGATGGTGCGGGCAAAATGATTCGCACCGCCGTCCTTGAGATCGTCGCGTGCCACGGCGGTGACCACCACATGCTTCAACCCCATTCGCCTAACGGCTTCGGCGACTCGTTGAGGCTCATCTTCTTCGAGCGCAAACGGCTTCGCCGTCTGGACCGCACAAAATCCGCAGGCGCGTGTGCAACGTTCGCCTGCGATCATCATCGTCGCGGTGCCCTGACTCCAGCATTCCCAGCGGTTCGGGCACTGCGCGCTTTCGCAAACGGTATGCAGCCGGAGGTCGGAAATGAGAGCCTTGGTGGAAAAGAAAACCGGGTTCGACGGCAGCCTGACTTTGATCCAGGGCGGCTTTTTGGCCTGGTGGAGCGCAGGATCGATTTTGGCGCAGGACATGTGGATCAAGATTAGTCAGCGCTGGTTGCAAAAGCAACAAACGTGCAAGTTTCGACGCTCAATCAGGAGCGCGCCATCTCGAACTAGATGACGGACTCTAGTGTTCTGCCGCCGAAACGGCACGCGCTACAACTTTGTTCTTCCCGACAGCGCTTGATACAGCGTCAATTCATCTGCAGATTCAAGGCCGCCGCCCGCGGGCAATCCGTGAGCGATGCGAGTAAGATTGACCGGCTTGCCTTTCAGAAGCTCGACCAAATAATTCGTCGTCGCTTCACCTTCCACGTCCGCGGCCAGCGCAAAGATAATCTCCGAGAAGTTTTCTTTCTCAATCCGATCGAGCAGTTCCTTGATCCGCAGATCATCGGGTCCAACGTGATCGAGTGGTGAAATTCGTCCGCCTAACGAATGATAGTGCCCGCGAAAAGCGCTGGTCCTTTCCAGTGGAAGAATGTCGGTCGCCTGTTCGACCACGCAGAGCAGATCCGCCGACCGCGAGCTGTCGGCGCAGATTTCGCAAATCTCCTCCGTGGTAAAAAAACCGCAACGCCCACAGGGCCGTACCGTCTGCCGCGTCGCCGCAATCGCCCGCGAAATTTGTTCGGGTTGCTCGCCACGCGCCTGCACGATCCACAACGCGATCCGTTCTGCCGAGCGGGGCCCGACGCCGGGCATTTGTCGGAGTTGTGCAATCAAGTCCCGGATTGCTGCCGGGTATTCCGTCCTTCTCAAAGCCCGGGCAGCGCTTCGCCTGGAGGCGTTTCTACCAATTGCAACACCAGCGGCTCGAGCCGGCGCAGATAAAATTGAAGAGGCCCATCTTCCGACCCGTTTTCAGCGAAGGCCTTCTGAAATTCCGCGTAGGCTTCGCCCCATCGCTTCTCGCGATAGTAAACCACTCCGTTCCAGAAGTTATCGCGTCGCGCTACTTGTTCGACCGTGGAATCCGCTGCCAGCGAAAGGAGCTCATAAATTTCCAGCCATTCTCGCGCGCCCGCTCCGCCGAGAAAATCAATCGGGCGGGCGACGATCGCGTCCTGCGCCAGTTGAAATGCCTCCGGCCCCAATAGAATTCGCGAGCCATAAGCGGAGTTTGCCATCGAAAAGCGGCGCGATAATTCGAGCGCTTCGCCGATCGGGACAATCTCGGACTCGTCGCCATTCTCAAATCGTGCGGCTGTGATCGAGCCGGAACTGATCCCGAGATACACCTCAGTATTTTCAAACGGACTGTCGGTTTTCTTCTGCTCTTCTTCGTATGCACTAACCAACCGCAATGCGGCAGTCGCCGCCTTCACCGCGTGATCACTATCACTCACGGGAAACCCAAAGATTGCGACCACGCCTTCTCCATTCGCCGAGTGCAGATACGCGCCCTCCTTGAGGAAGAACTCGGTCGCGAGGCGAACAAATTGATCGACCATTCGCGCCAGCGCCTCGGGCGACGAATCTTCCGAACGCTCGTATTTTTGCGCGAGATCACACATAACGACCGAGGTTTGATGTACGGTAACCGGTGCTTCGAGCGCAAATTCACTACCCGCCAGCCGGTCGAGTTGTTCCCGCGACAAACGGGCCGAGAACATTCCTTCGGCTCTTCGGGTAAGGCTGCCCCGGTTCAGGATTCGCCAGCCAAGCGCGAGACCGAAACTCAGCACGACTGCAAGAATCGAAGGCAGCGGCTGGAAGAAAACGTGATAAATGCCGCAAACCCATGGGATCGCGATGAGTTCGATGAGCAGGACGGCAAGAATCCAGCGCACCCAGCCAATTCGCTTCGCGGCGATCGTCACCCAGGCCATGCCAAAGGAAAGGAGCGCCACAAAAGCGTACTGCCACGGCGCGGCGACTTGCTTCGTTAGGCCAGCGTGCCGTGAAGCGAATCCGTCGATCGCCTTTTCCGCGAAAAAGAGCAGCCCCCTCGCCTGAAGCAGGCAGATGATCGCCGCGGCAACGGCCCCAACAATAAGCGTGACGACAAACGAACGTTTCATGAATTGCCACCGGATCAGCTCTGAGCCTGGCCTGGAGTGGAAGGATAGTACGAAAGCACCACCAAATCGCTCAAGAATTTATCGGGAGCATTGATCGCTGCTTCCGTGAAAACGAACGACTTCCGCCCGGTATTTTTTTGGATCAGGCTGAGGCCAAATTGGTAATCCTTAAACAAATGCGCGCAGAGATCTGGAATTGTCATGCGTTCAGTTTTCGCGCGCTCGATCAGGCGGCGCACGGCTCCTTCATCGAACGCAATCTCGACCCCGTGTTCGTTCGTGAATCGATCGGCAAATTGCCGCGCGTCGTGCGCCATCGCGACTTCTTCGTGCTTATGGCCCTCGGCCCTTAACCGGTCGAGGACACGCTTCGGTTCCTGCACCAGTTCAGCCGACACGCGCAGCTGACTCAACCCCGAACCAGCCAGATAGTATTTGTAATCGCGGAATAGCTTTTCAAACACCGTCAGCAAGCCACGCGCGCCGGTTTTCTCCTTGGCCGCGTCTTCCGCGATCAAGCGCAGTGCTTCATCATCGAAACTGATCTCGATGCCGTAGGCGCGAAAGGCCCGCTCGTATTGGCGCAGGATGCTTCCCTCCGAAAATTTCATTATTTCGTAAAGGTCGTCCGCGGCCAATTCTTCGCAGACGACACGCACCGGCAGCCGGCCGATAAACTCCGGTTCGAATCCGTATTCGACGAAATCCTGCGTCGTGACGTGCTGGAACAATTCGTTATCCATGACCTGCACCTGTTCGGCGCCGAACCCGATCTGGCCATGCTGAACGCGCCGCGAGACCTGCTGCTTCAATCGCTCGAACGCGCCGCTGACGACGAAAAGAATGTTGCGCGTGCTGATGGTTTCGCGCTTCGGTTTGCCGCCGCTCCTTTGAAATTCGAAAGCGGCCTGGAGCTGCGATTGCAGATCGTTCCCGCTCCGCAACGGCACATCCGTTTCCTCCATCAACTTGAGCAGCGTGGTTTGCACTCCCCGCCCGCTCACGTCGCGGCCGATCATGTTTCCGGCGGAAGCGATCTTGTCCACTTCGTCGATATAGATGATGCCGAACTGCGCCAGATTCACGTCACCGTCGGCCTTCTGCACCAGCTCCCGCACGAGATCCTCGACATCGCCTCCGACGTAACCGGTCTCGCTGAACTTCGTCGCATCGGCTTTCACGAACGGCACTTTCACCAGTTCGGCGATATGTTTGATCAGATAAGTTTTTCCGACGCCGGTCGGCCCGACCAGGATGACGTTCTGCTTGGCGTATTCGGTCTCGTCGGCCCGCCGCGCATCCTCCTTCTCGAGCTGACGCTGATAATTGACGTGGTTGTAGTGATCGCAGACGGCAATCGACAGCACCTTCTTCGCTTCGTCCTGCTTAATGACGAAACGATCGAGATGCGCCTTGATATCGCGCGGCAGAAAATTGAAAACGAATTCGTCGTCCGAATGCTTCTCGGGCTTCTCTTCGGCGCCCGCCTCGGCGGGTTCCGGCTGCATGAAGGTGGCGAAGGAAACCTTGTCCCCGAAGTTCGTTTTCATGAACTCAGAGAGCTTCGATTTCAATTCTTCCGGTGAAGGAAACGGCGGATTTTGTTCTTGTTCCATGTAAAAGGTCGGGCGCGGTGTTGCGGGAAAGCTAACAGCGCAAAGTGATGTGTAAATTGGACTCTTCCGGCCTCGCGACGTTGAATCAATAAAATGCCAGGGAATTTGGCGCGCAATCCGCAGTGAATCGGTCGCGCTCAATCAGCATCGCGCCGGCCGAGGAAAGAAATCAGCGCCCAGAAACCGCGCCCAACGTCCCGCGCCAAGAGCGAAGAGGAATTCGTGTAGGCATAAGTCCCTGTAGTCGGTTAGCGGGGGGCCCCCATTGTTGACGTGAATGCCAACGCAACCATCGATGCCGGGGATACGGTCCAGGTCAAGGCCAACGCCGGGCACAGCTTGCCTTAACGCACAAATCCTCGGTCGCAGCTCGCAGGACGAGCTCCGGTTGAGGGAAGGGAATCGTGATTTCATCGGGTGCGATCCCGCTTTGATTGGATGTCATCGCGATCTGATTGGCTGCAATCGGGTTTCGATCGAATGGGATCCGGCTTTGATTGCGTGTCAGCACGGCTCGATTGACTGCAAACGGAGTTCGATTGCGTGTAATCGGTCTTCGATTGACTGCCAGCGGACTCTGATCGCTTGCAAAGAATCTCCGATTGGATGCAACGGAACTTGGTATCGAGAGCGAATTCCAAGACTGCCGGGGAGTGCCAGGGCGCAATCTAAACAAATCTCGACAGCCCAACGGATTCTCAGTACGAACGGGTTCGATTACGTTACGTGACGTTTCAACTCCCAGGGGAATCTCATGAAAATTCAATTCTCACTTTTGCTTCTTGTCGCGGCGCTGCTGGCGGGCGGCACGAGGGCCGTGCGCGGGCAATCTGCGCTCGACGGTTTTGATCCGAACGCGAACGGCGCGATTCGCGTCTTCCTGGTGCAACCGGATGGCAAGATTCTTATCGGCGGCGACTTTACCACTCTCTCACCCAGCGGCGGAGCACCGGTCACGCGCAACCGCATTGCCCGATTGAATCCGGACGGAACGCTCGACACCGCCTTCAACCCCAACGCGAATAATTCTGTTCGTACTATTGTATTGCAGCCGGACGGCAAAATTCTAGTGAGTGGGAACTTCAATGGAGCAAATAGCATCGGCGGAAGGCAGCGCTATTACATTGCCCGGCTCGATGCCACCACCGGAGCGGCTGATTCGTTCAATCCGAACCCTAACAGCCTTGCTTTTTCGTTCGTGGTGCAGGCGAACGGGAACATTTTGGCTGGCGGCGCTTTCACCAGCATCGGCGGACAGCCGAGGAATCGTATCGCCCGGCTCGATGCCACGACGGGAGAGCCTGATTCGTTCGACCCGAACGCGAACGCTAATGTCGAATCACTCGCGGTGCAGGCGGACGGGAACATTTTGGTCGGCGGCGCTTTCTCCAGCATTGGGGGACAGGCGCGCAACCGTATCGCACGGCTCGATCCCATTACCGGTCTGGCTGATTCGTTTGACCCGAACGCAAACGATACCATTTCTTCCATCGCGGTCGAGGCGGATGGCAAGATCCTGGCGGCCGGCGATTTTAACGAATCCTTGGGGCCCAATACCATCGGCGGGCAGACACGCAATTACATTGCGCGACTCGATGCCGTGACCGGATTAGCCGATTCGTTTAATCCGAACGCGAATGCTCGAATCGCTACAATGACGGTGCAGGCAGACGGCAAGATTTTGGTCGGCGGCGTTTTCAATGGAGGGAATAGCATCGGCGGACAGGCGCGCAACCGCATTGCCCGGCTCGATCCCGCGACCGGCCTAGCGGATTCGTTCGACCCGAACGCGGACTCATTCTTTGGCGTCTATGCAATCGCAGTGCAGGCGGACGGCAAGATTCTAGCGGGCGGCGATTTTACCACGCTGTCGCCCAACGGCGGAGCCCCGGTGACGCGCAACCATATCGCCCGGCTGGAAACCGACGGCACGGCTCGACCAGACGCTCAATCTCAGCACCATCGGCGGCCACGTTGTTACGCCACCGCCGTTCAGCCGGACGGCAAGATTCTCATCGGCGGCGACTTTTACCAGCGTTTTCGGCGTGCCGCGCAACAACATTGCCCGGCTGAACACGGACGGCACGCTCGACACTGCTTTCGACCCGAACGCGAACAATGGTGTCTATGCAATCGCCGTGCAGGCGGACGGCAAGATTTTGGTCGGCGGCAGATTTAGCAAAACTCGGATCACTATCGGTGGACAGACGCGCAATTATATCGCCCGGCTCGATGCCACGACCGGTTTGGCGGATTCGTTCAATCCGAACGCGGACAGTAATGTCCATTGCAATCGCGGTGCAGGCGGACGGCAAAATTTTAGCGGGCGGCGATTTCACCAGCATCGGCGGACAGACGCGCAACAACATCGCCCGACTCGACGCCACGACTGGCTTGGCGGATTCGTTCGACCCGAACGCGAACAGTCGTGTCCATTGCAATCGCGGTGCAGCCGGACGGCAAGATTCTAGTCGGGCGGCATTTTCAACGGAACGAACAGCATCGGCGGACAGACGCGCAATTTCATCGCCCGGCTCGAGCCTACGACCGGCTTGGCTGATTCGTTCGACCCGAACGCGAACGCTAATGTCGAATCAATCGCGGTGCAGGCGGACGGCAAGATTCTAGCGGGCGGCTATTTCAGCGGAGCGAATAGTATCGGCGGACAGACGCGCAATTATATCGCCCGGCTCGACGCCACGACCGGCTTGGCTGATTCGTTCGACCCGAACGCGAATGAGCTTGTCTGATGCAATCGCGGTGCAGGCGGATGGCAAGATTTTAGTCGGTGGGAATTTCAACGGAGCGAACGGCATCGGCGGGCAGCCGCGTAATTACATCGCCCGGCTCGATGCCACCACCGGCTTGGCTGATTCGTTCGACCCGAACGCGAACAATACGGTCAATTCAATCGCGGTGCAGGCGGACGGCAAGATTTTAGTCGGGCGGCCAGTTTCTATGGAGCAAACGACATCGGCGGGCAAACGCGCATCTCTTTTCGCTCGTTTATCAACGACACGGCCGCGCTGCAAAACCTCGCTGTGACGCAAACCACCATTACCTGGACACGCGGCGGCTCAAGCCCGCAATTCACGCGCGTTACCTTTGAGTATTCAACCGATAATGTGAACTACACTCCCCTGGGCAACGGCACGGCGTCGGGCAATAACTGGACCCTGACCGGCTTGAACTTTCCGACCGGACAGAACCTCTATATCCGCGCTCGCGGTTATTATCGCAGCGTGCTACCTAACCTGCTCTGAGAGCATCACGGAATCCGTGCGGAATGCCTTTCTTACTGCCAGCCCATTGCAACTGACCACCGCCGTTTCCCGCAAGACCCATGGCGGCGCGGGAACTTTCGATATTAATTTGCCGCTCAGCGGGGAACCTGGCGTGGAATGCCGCAGCAGCGGCGGCAATCACACGCTCGTGTTCACGGCGAGTAACAATCTCGTTAGCGGCAACGCCAGCGTGACGACAGGGACAGGCAGCGTTTCCGGAAGTCCCACCTTCGCCGGCAACACCATGACGGTGAACCTGACCGGTGTGACCGACGTGCAGAAAATCACGGTGACTTTGAGCGGCGTAACCGATAGCTTCGCTCAGGTGCTGCCAGACACGGCAGTGAGCATGAACATGCTGATCGGCGATACCAATGGGAACAAAACCGTGAATGCGGGTGACGTCGCGCAGACCAAAGGGCAATCGGGCGCGGCGGTGACCGCGGCGAACTTCCGCAATGACGTCAATGCCAACGGAACCGTCAATGCCGGGGATACGGCCCAGGTCAAGGCCAACGCCGGGCACTCCTTGCCGTAGGTAATCGCGAATCGTCCCGGTTATCTTTCGTTGTAGCTGCCGGGGCCTTGCCCTTTTGCGAAGTGGAATGGGCCTCCGGCGGCAGATCCCACCAAGGCCCTGCCGCTGAGACAGCGGCAGCTACAAGTCGTTAGACCGAAGGGATAAGGAATACGTTGGCCGGATCAACTAATCGTTATCCAGTGCTCGTTGGGACAAGAACAATTCCCAGATTCCCACCTGAGAAGCGGTCGTTGCAGATCTACTGAGAGTCGTCCGGCATCAGGTGTTCTTCGATCCGTCTCGTGCCCGCGGGAATCAATCGGCCGTTCTGATCGTAGCTGAGCATGATGACCCAACCGAAGACGGTGTCGGGCCATTTACCATGTGGCAGGAGGCTTTTGGGATTTGCGCCGAGCGCCCGGAGGAGGTCCGGGATGTCGGTGTGATGCCAGGAGATGAGAATCCGTTTTCCCTCGTCCTTGGCGCGAAGGGCGGCCGCCAGTTTGGCGGTATGATCGCTGCTAAAATGCGCATCGACTCGCAAATTCGCGGCCTTCGCAAACGGCTCGACTGTCAGACGGGGGCGCTGGCTTCCCTTGGTGTCTTTCGCGGCAAAAACGGCATCGGGGCGCAGCAGCTTGGAATCGACGGTGAAGTTCAGGAAGTAATTTTTGTATGCGTCGGCCCGCTGCTGGCCGATGGGCGAGAGATAGGGACCGCTGTCGGGCTTTTCCCCGTGGCGAACGATCAGCACGACGGCGCTTTTCGGTCCCTCCTGAGCATCCGCCGCCGCGAGTGTCAGGGTGGAAGCAAAAAGAACCGCAGTGAAAAGGCATCTGTGCATAAGCGTGATGGTTCAGGTTGACGTTCGGATTGTCAACGGCCCAAACACGCGCGGCCTGAATGGGGCGAATCCTGAGGACGGGCCGTCAAATCACAAGCTTGAAGCTTGTGCGACACATTCTTCACTCAGACCTATGGTCTAACGCCACTTGACCGTCGGCCCGCTGCGCAAAGATCGCTTCGAGATCGGCTACCACTTTCGCGGGGCCGCGATATTTTTCGCCCTGGTAACTGTCGGAAATGACTCTCCCGCTCGCGTCCACCAGGACGAGGCAGGGAATCCCTTTGCCCTCGTATCGGTTGAGCGCCGCCTTGCTGCTGATCTTTGCGAAATCAACCGCCGGCCACGGCATGCTCGCCTCCTTCATGTACGTTTCCATATTGAAAGGCGCGCGATCGTTGCTGATGAAGATCAGTTCAAATTCCGGATGCTGAGGCGCGACCCGATTGTAATAATCAACCAGCTGGGGAGTGAACTTGCGGCACGGCCCGCACCAGTGGGCGGAGAAATAAAGAGCGTAAAGCGTTTTCTTTTCGAGCGGTGCGTCGTCGAAGCGCGCCAGGCTGCCGTCCTTCCAGTGAACCAGATCGCCTTTGAGCAAGGGATAAATCGCATTCGCCGCCGACGGTTGAGAAGCCGCCTGCGCCCGTTGTTCGGCGAGCTGCCTCTGATAAAGCGTGTCGAATATGCGTGATTCGGTCACTTGCCTGGCGCGCTGTTGCGCCTGGGCTGCGATTTCCGCCTGCGCTTGTATCGCTTCATCGGGCGAAACCGAGTAGGTACCGTCCTTCAGCGCGGCCACCAGAGCCGCGTTCGCGCCGGACTGAACAAGATTCTTCTCGACCGCGGGATCGATCGGATCGACGAAACGTCGCCGGGCGAGTTCTTTCATGACTGCTTCGCTGGAATATCCGGAGCGAAGCATGAGCCCGATTTCCCTGGTGGTTAGGGGAACCGGACGCGCCTCGAGGCTGGAGGCGATGAGCAGAATCAGAAAGACAAGACCGAGGGAGCGCATCCGTTCCCAGGGAAGCAGAAGATGCGCCAGCCTAGGGCGACTTGGCTCCGGTCTCGGGAATGATCAAAGGCAGGTAGGCGCGGTACTCGGGCTTGGCCCTGGCCGCGGCGTTGGCGAGGAAGCGCGCCGGCTCGGGCTGTCCGGTTTCGTTAGCGAAGATCGCAGAGAACCATTCCCGGTCCGCAGCCTCCGCCGCCGGCAGCTTTCCGATCAGCCAATTCGCGATTGCAAGCAGCGTTGCCGGAGAAAACCTGGTCCAATTGAGCTCGGTGGAACCATGCGGCATCATCAGGTTGAGCCGTGCTTCTGAGGCGTGCTTGATACCGGTATATGGCAGGCCCCCTACATCGGAAATCGCACCCGTGAATCCGACGCGATTCAAATCTTCGATGAAGTGCGCTTTCCAATCGACCAGCCACTGCGCCTTTTTCGAGAGGTTCTCCTGCGATTCTTTCAAGGATGTTTCCGAAAAGTGCGCTTTTGCAATTGCATCCCGCGCACCGGCAAAATCGTAAACCCCCACCCTTTGCCGATACGCCGCGAGCATCGCCTTCCAGCCGGGACTTTCCTTCTCGATCAACTCGCGCCGTTGACGCTCCTTGATTTCGTTCTCGGTCTTTTCGCGACTGGCAACGTCGGAAGCCGTCTGCTTCTCCTCCGCCTGAAGCTGGTCCGCCAACGCGCCGCGGGTTTGCAGCTTCTTCTGAATTTCGCGAAGATTCGTTAGGTTAGTCTTCACCTCTTCAGTGGTCTCCGCTTTTTTCGGTTGAGCCTTCCACGCAACGTAGAGGCGACAGTCATCGAGATATTTCCGCGCGATAACCTTGTAGTCACTGATCCAGGCAAAAGGCGCCGATGGCTGCGCGCTGATGAATTGCTCAAGCTGCCGTTGGGCTTCCGCGAGATCTTTAAGTTCAAAATCCTTTAACCCGAAGAGCAGGAGCGCGAACGCTCTGAACGATTCGGCATCGCCCACCTTTGTTTCGCCTGCGGGGATGGGTGTGTTACTGCGAAGAGCCTTCGCCGTCTCGAGAAAAAATTTCGCCAGCGGCGCGTCCCCGGATGCTGTCGAATACACTCCAGCATTCTCGATCTCCGCGAGCGCGTCTCCGGATTCGGCTGGCTTTCCGCTGAGCAATGCGACAAGAACGCGATGGAGGCGAATCCAGTCCAGCAATGGCTGCTGGTTGCCCACCTCCTTCGACAGGCTCGCGAAAGTTTGACTCGCGATCTCATACTTGCCGGCAAGCAAGTCTTGTCGTGCTTGTTCGTAGCGACGCTCGAGAGATGCAGTCTTTCCAGGTTGACTCGGCTCAGTCGTGATTGTGCCAGCGCCGCGCCCGACACTTTTCTGCCACCAAAAGAAAGCGCCAACTCCAGCCACCGCGAGAAAGATGATCAGGGCGAATATCGCCGGCCAACGTCGCCGACCGGGTGCGGTCTGTTGTTCCAAGGAAGGATGAAGCGCCTGTTTCGCGCGCTCCAACGCTTTGATCAATTCCTGGTAGGAGCTAAAACGTTGCGCCGGATTCGGCGCGAGCATGCGCATGATCGTTCGGGATGTTTCACCCGAAACATCCGGCGCGACCTCGGCCAGGACGAGCGGTTGATTCTTCAGCTCCCGAAGCGCGCTGGCGGAATTGGTATCACCCTCGATGGGCGGTCGACCGGCCAGCGCCTGGAAAAGCGTCGCGCCCAGGCTGTAGATGTCGCTCCGGAAGTCTTCGGCCTCGTTGTTTAAAGTTTCCGGCGCGACATAGTAGGGAGTGGCCCAGATTTCTCCCTTCGTTTCCATCTTCTGCTCGGCCGCGCCCGCCAGCCCAAAATCCACGATCTTGGCTGTCTGCTCGTCGGAGAAAAGAATGTTGGCCGGTTTGATATCTCGATGAATAAGTCCCTTTTCCTGGGCCGCGGCCAGGCCGTTCGCGATCTGGATGCCGATATCGAGCACGCGTTCCTCGGGCACGCGTTTCAGTTGCGCGATCAAATCATCGAGACTGCCGTGATCGACCAGTTCCATGACTACATAAAGTTGGCCGTGATCACTGCCCAACGAGTAAACCTTCACCACGTGCGGATGATTGATCGACGCCGTAACGCGAGCTTCGTGCTGCAGTTGCGATGTGGGATCGGCGGTGGATCCAGGTTCCGATCGAAGAAGTTTCAGCGCGACGAGACGGTCGAGCTGGACGTCGCGCGCTTTGTAAACGGTCCCCATACCCCCCGTGCCAAGGGTTTCGAGAAGGAGAAAATTGTCGAAGGAACGTTCCACCCGGAGCTTCTCACCGCAGTGCGGGCAGGCCACGCGCGCCAGCGGCTCGGCTTTCGACGCGTCGACTTTCGTGCCGCACGCTGGACACGACAAAACCCCTGCGTCAGTTTCCGCTTCGGACATCAGGGCGATTCTAACATTCGCATCTCAGTGAGCAAAGGCCGACCCTCTCGGACCGGATGGAGACGATGATAGAACTGCGAGTGCCGGGCGCGCAAGCCGGGATGCGCCTTGATCGTTATCTTGCCGGCGAGGTGGCTGATCTATCGCGGGCGCGTTTGCAAACTCTGATTCGGACAGGATTTGTTAGGCTGAATGGTGAAATCCCGCGGCCACGCGAGTCGATCCGCCGGGACGATCTCATTCAGATCACTTTACCGCCGCTCGAGAAGATTGAGAACGAAGCCGAGGACATTGCGCTGAGCGTCCTTTTTGAGGATGACGATCTTCTCGTCATCAACAAACCGTCGGGAATGGTGGTTCATCCGGGCGCAGGGAATCGCGAGCATACATTGGTAAACGCGTTATTGGCTCACTGTCCGAACCTGTCGGGAATCGGAGGAAAAGAGCGACCCGGTATTGTGCATCGGCTGGACAAGGAAACGAGCGGCTGCGTAGTGGTGGCAAAAAATGATTTCACGCATCAGGATTTGGCGAAGCAATTTGCGGCGCGTGAAGTGGAAAAAATTTATCTCGCGGTCGTTACGGGCACATTCAAAAAGACTGCCGGCGTGATCGATGCGGCGATTGGACGGCATCGCGTCTATCGGCAAAAGATGGCGGTGACGCCAGCGCGCGGCCGCGCTGCAAAAACGTCGTATCATGTGGTTCATGCTGGGGATGGAAAGAGCGTAGTCGAGTGCGCGCTCCACAGCGGACGCACTCACCAGATTCGTGTCCACCTCCATCACATTGGCCATCCCGTCCTGGGCGACAAAGTTTATGCACCGAAACTCGCAAACGAGTTTCCCCGGCAAATGCTCCACGCGTGGAAGCTCGGTTTTCGTCATCCCCGCACTAACGAATTTCAGAAATTCGAAGCGCCCCTTCCCGATGATTTCAGCGCTGCGATTCGCGCGGTGAAGGAAGCGTGAAATCTCTTGGTCTTATTTTTCTTCCAACCGCCCGGTTCAGCTGCGCGGCGGAGTGAGGCTCGGCTGGCCTCCTTTTCGCCGGCGAAGAATGCGCTGCAAATTCACCCGGTAGGCTGCGAGGTCGACGAGTTCGGCGACGCGTTTCTTAAGCCGACGGGCCCTAACGATCAAGAAAAGAACGAAACATAAGTAAGGAATAAGCAGCCAAAGTTCGGCGCTGTTATGATAGAGCTGGCGATAAATGAGAATGCTGAGGAGGAAGAGATTGATGATCACCGTCGTCGGGACGAAGCGATAACGCAGCTTCGCGCGCGTAAGGCATTTTGCGCCGCCGTGATATTCAGTCACTGTTTGCAACACGAGACTCCACCAGAAATTTCCGTAAATCTGAACGTCCCACTCGTTCCATCCGCCGTCCGCGGAATAACGCCATCCTTCCTCGTCCAATAGCTGAAAGATCGAACCCAGAAGGTGATGGCGATCCTTCCCTTCTTCACTCCAGTAACTGCGCCGACGCAGACTGCGCGCGAACCCCGAGCCCTTCGGCAGTTGCTCATGCGCCTTGATTACTGATCGCGGCGTCCGTTTGAAATCCAACCAGGTGAAGTAGCGCGACCAGCCGCGCACCAGCGGCTGGGCGAAAGCGAGAAACATGACGAGCAGACGCGCTGGGATCGTGTCGAATTTCGGTTCGATGCGCGCCCGCAGCATATATGAAAGCGCCACGCATAAAGTGCCGCCAAACATCAAATAAGGAACGATGCGCAGCGCCGGCAGAAAAATTCCAAGGCCAAAAAGAAAAATCGAAAGCGCGAACCATTCCACGCTGCTCAGATAAGCAGCGACATCGGACTGCGGCGTCGGATAGATCGATTGGAAAAGACCTTCGCCAAAGACGCCGTGATAGATGATTGGGCGGTTGATGAACCAACTGAAGCGCGGGGTGCCGTAAATTTGTCCCCGCCATTTCGCGGTGCCCGTCGGTCCGAAAAAGATCAGATGCTTGAAGCGCAGCATCGATTCGGCTTCGCCGTAACCCTCCTGCTGTTTGCGAAAGGCGGTAAGCGTGAAACGGCGATGATGCCAGACAATCGCTGTCGGGCTGAACGCAATGACGCGCCCTTCCTGCTGCAGCCGCCAGCAAAAATCCACGTCGTCGCCAGCCTTGCGATATTCCGGATCGAAGCCGCCCACACCTTCGAAAGCCCAGCGATAAAACGCCATATTACACCCGGGAATATGTTCGGCGACAGTGTCTGTGAGAAGCACGTGACTCGGTCCGCCGGGAGCTGCGGCGACACAGGCTTGAATCCAATTACGCGCCGGTGGCGAAACGTTCGGTCCCCCCACCCCCGCGTAATCGCCGCTCAGAAGCGTGTTCACGAGATAATAGAGCCAATCCGGGTCGGCCATGCAGTCCGAGTCCGTGTAAGCGAAGACCTCGCCTTTTGCGGCCGCGGCACCGGTATTACGCGCATGACTGAGTCCATGATTGGTCTGGTGGATGTAACGAACATGCGGAAATCGGGCCGCGATTTCAGCAGTGTTATCGGTCGAGCCATCGTCGACCAGAATCACCTCATAGGCCGGATAGTTGATTTTCCCTAACGATTCAAGGCAGGCCGCCAGCGTCTTCGCGCCGTTGTAGGAACAAACAATCACGGAAACGAGCGGGACGCGTGGCAGAGCACGATGCGGCAGAGCAGCGTCATCCTGGCCGAGCTTTTCGCGCAGGGTGAAGAAAACTTTCTTCGGCTGTCGTTCGCGAGTGACAAGGCCAAAGGCCCAATCGGTGATCTCTTGCTCCCCGGTGAACCATTCATCGGTCCAGGCAAAAAAGATCGTTCCGGCGAGACCGCACTTTACCACGCTGTCGACGTGCCACCCGAGCATCTCGGCTTGCTCGTCCTCTGAGTGCCGGATCGTATCCATGCCAAATTCTCCAAGGATGAGCGGGCGCTCTTCCGCGAGATTTTGCAATCGAAGAAGGTAACACTCGAAGTCGCGCTGGTTGTGCAGATAGACGTTGAAACAAAAGAAATCGACGTTCTGCGGGAGGAGATATTCCGTGGGCGGGTAACTAGCGTAAGAAAAAAGAACGTTCGGATCGATCTCCCGTCCGAGCCGAATCAAGTGCTCGACGAACTCCGTTACCCGGCGCACGCCAAGCCACCGCACCATCGTGCTCGCAATTTCATTCCCGACCAGGTAACCGAAGATTGCGGGATGACCGGCGTTTTCAGCTACGGCCTTCCGCACTGAATCTTCGATCGCAGTACGCGCGGCATTCTTGCGCAGAAATTCTATGTGCTTCGCCCATGGCAGCGTGATCAGAACGCGCATCCCGACTGCGGCGCAACGATCGAGAAACCACAACGGCGGGACGTGATAAACGCGAACGACGTTTATCCCGAGCTCACGCATCTGAGCGAGATCGCGGTCCGCCTGGTCCGGCGGCCCAAGGTAATGTCCGGCGGCGTCCGGCTTGAATGGTCCGTAGGTAACGCCCTTAACGAAGAATTTGCGTTCGCCTTCGAAGAAAAATTTTGCGACCGCGCGGATCGGGCCCGAACTCACAGCGGAAGTTCCTAGTCTAGGCACCGGATAGACGCAAAGACTTTAGTCACCGTTACAAAATCGCCTCGGCCAGAGAGGCACGCACAATCCCCACCGTTTGCATTACGTCAGCGGGCGAATGCGCAGCGCTGAGAAAGCCAGTCTCGAATTGCGAAGGCGCAAAGTAGACCCCGCGGTTGAGGCAGCCGTTAAAGAACTTTGCGAATATTTTCAGGTCGCTGCTCTTCGCGCTCGCCAGATCGACTACGGGGCCGGGAGCGAAGAACAAACAGAACATCGAGCCGATGCGATGAAACGTGAATGGGAGCCGCAGATCGCGTAACGTCGCCCGGGCCGCTTCCTCAAATTGGGCCCCGAGTTTCTCGAGCAACGCCCAGCCATCGATCCGATCCATTTCCCGCAGTTGCGCGAGACCAGCTGCCATCGCCAGCGGATTTCCCGATAGCGTGCCTGCCTGATAAACCGGACCACTTGGCGAAAGTTGATCCATGATTTCCGCGCGGCCACCAAATGCGCCCACCGGCAAACCTCCGCCGATTACTTTGCCGAGCGCGGTCAGGTCGGGTTGAATTCCATAAATCTCCTGCGCTCCGCCACGCGCGACGCGGAAGCCAGTCATGACCTCATCGAAAATGAAGAGCGCTCCATTCTTGCTGCATTCGTCCCGCAGGAGTTGGAGGAAATTTTCTTCGGGAAAATACAATCCGGCGTTGGCCGGAATCGGCTCAAGGATCACGGCTGCGATGCCACTGTTCTCCCGAAACGCTGCGCGCACCGCTGCAATATCATTGAACGGCAATGCGATCGTCAGATCAGCAAACGCTTCCGGCACACCAGCGCTATCCGGACGGCCATGGGTCAACGCCCCGCTGCCCGCTTTCACCAACAGAGAATCGACGTGCCCATGATAACAGCCGTCGAATTTGATGATCTTGTCGCGACCAGTGAAGCCGCGGGCGAGCCGGACGCAGGACATGGTCGCTTCAGTGCCGCTGTTCACCATCCGCACTTTTTCGATCGAGGGTACCCACTGGCAGATAAGTTCTGCCATTTCCACTTCGAGCGGGTTCGGGGTTCCGAAACTGACGCCGCGCGATGCCGCTGCGCTTACCGCTTCGACGACTACGCTCGGCGCATGACCGAGAATCGCCGGGCCCCACGTTCCGACATAGTCGATGTAACGGTTGCCATCGACATCCCAGATTTTTGAACCCTCAGCGCGCTCGACAAAAAACGGTTCGCGACCCAATCCTCGGAATGCTCGTACGGGCGAATTCACGCCGCCGGGAATTCGCTCTTGCGCGGCGCGAAATAATTCGGATGAGCGAGACGTCATGGCAGAACGCTGAACGCTGAACACTCAACGTTCAACTCAATTGGGGACGCCCGCCGATTGACACCCGATTTGTGCGCGCTACGCTGGCTGCTCCAAGCGGCGGGGTAGCCAAGTGGTAAGGTCGGGGTCTGCAAAACCTCTATTCGCGGGTTCGATTCCCGCCCCCGCCTCTCTCATTCTCCGAAGCAGCTACTAATTCTCGACGACCAGCCTGGGTGCGACTTTGTCTTTTTCAAGCTGGTCGCTCACTTTTTGAACCTGCGACGTAAGGGCGCGAATCTCCGACTGCTGTCGCGTCAACGCAGACTTCAGCTCGCTAATCGTCGCTTCCTGCTCCTGATTCATGCGAGCTTGCTCCTCGACCTTGCGGTGCTCTTTGAGGAACTCGTTGAGTAACATCGCGTTGATCTGCTCGTAGCGGACGGTCTGCGGCTTGCCCTCCCGATCGCGGATGATCAGGTCGGGGTTTACTTTTTCTACTTCCTCCGCAATGAGTCCAAACTCCGCGATACCTTGGGGATCGATTTCCTTCTTATAACGGAAACTCACTGGCTTAAGCGCCAGAATAGCTTCGCTCGCTTTGCCCATCGGCTTGATGTCATCCTTAAATCGCGCCGAGGACGTGCTCGTTCCGAGCTTACCGCTTGCATTCACAAAGACAGCAGCGCCGCCAGACGCCGTTGCTCCGCTAATACCCGTAATAAACGTGCCAGTGATATTAGAATTGCCGATCCGGATAGTGTTGCTCTCGCCCGCCACGCCGCCAACATTATAACCGATATCGATATTGTTATTGCCTGTAGTCAGATTCCCTCCGGCGATATTGCCTAACGCCGTGTTGTTGGCGCCGGTGTTGTTGAAAAGCGCTACATTGCCTATTCCGGTATTGCCATCGCCGGTGTTTAGCGCAAGCGCGGACAGACCCATGGCAGTGTTGAAGGAGCCTGCCACGTTCGAATTGAGTGCGCCGTGGCCAACGGCTGTGTTCTGGAATCCAGTTGTATTCAGACGGAGAGTGTTCCCTCCTACCGCCGTGTTGCCGCCGGCGGTATTGCTAAACAGCGCATTCGTGCCGACACCTGTGTTTTCACTGCCGGTATTGTTAGCAAGTGCGAATGCTCCGATCGCAGTGTTAAAGCTGCCGTTGGTGCTCGCGCTTAACGCGTACGAACCGTTAGCCGTGTTCTCGGTGCCTGTGGTATTGTTCAGGAGTGCCTGATCTCCGATGGCGTTGTTAAATGTGCCTTGTGTGTTGTTTAAGAGAGCGGACGCTCCAACGGCTGTATTGGCGCCACCGGTGGTGTTCGAAGACAGCGCCAACGCGCCAACAGCCGTGTTTTCGCTGCCGCTGTCATTAGACACGAGTGCGTCGGTTCCAATTGCTACGTTCAGCGTGCCGGTGGTGTTGTTCTTGAGCGCTTCATTGCCAGTGGCCGTATTGTTGCTGGCGGTGGTGTTACTAGAGAGCGCTTTGAAGCCCATGGCCGTGTTGTTGCTGCCACTGGTATTGGCGTAAAGCGCGTTCAAACCGTTCGCCACATTCGAGCTCCCGGTCGTGTTATTATAGAGCGCATAGTAGCCATTGGCTGCGTTGAAGCTGCCGGTGGTGTTGTGAAAGAGCGTATTCAAACCGATCCCCACGCTGTAGCTGCCGGTGGTGTTGAGGTAGAGGGCTTGATAACCGATGGCCGTGTTGCGGGTGCCGGTGGTATTGCTCCGGAGGGCGAGGTACCCTGCGGCGGTGTTGTAGCCCCCGGTAGTGGTACTAAAGAGCGACTGATAACCAATCGCAGTGTTGTCGAGTCCGGTGGTGAGGCTTTGGAGGGCCTGGGTTCCCTCGGCCGTGTTGCCGCCCGCATAGCCACCGTCGGGCGGCGGGTTCACCGCCTGCACAGCGGGCGAAAGCCCAAAGCAGGCGACCACGAGCGGGATGAGAAGCAAGCCGCACCGTAAAGGCAGCCAGCGACTAGTCGAATTTGGAATTGTCGTTTGGAACTGAATCGGTTGATGCATATTTTTCCTCCTCCCGATTGATTGGTTAATTGATCGTGCCGCTACCGATCTGAAGAAGGAGAAGAAGCCATCGGGAGTGACGTCCTCCGCTGGATCAGATCGAGTGTAATGACTCCTTTCAACAAATCCTCGCCCATCCGTCAATCGAGAAATGCAGGGAAATTGGCTCCGGCGATTTCTCCCTCTTGCCTTTTCAATCGCACACCCGGTGCGGCCGATTTCTCCTCCGCCCGGCGCCTGGAAAAAATACAATCAACTGACGCGATAGGATGCGGGCAGTAGTAATTCTCCGACCGCAGCGATTGGATGGTTCTTCCTTCTTTTCCTGGTGGTTTGTTGGGCCACGCAGTCTTAAGAAGATTGAAAACTTCCAGGATTTAAGCCGCTATCCTTAACTACCGACAAGTAAAGCGTATCACAATGAGCCTTGATCGCGGAGTCGCGCGCCAACGCGGAATACGCAGGCATGCCCTACCCGTTTCACCCGTTTCGTACTCCGCGCCTCGACATCAGGCTGGAGATGCTACGAAAGGACGACTGGCGGAAAATTCAGGAACAAGGCCTCGAAAGCAACCATTCGCGCCAGGATTTGCAATCGAGACGGCGAGAGAGAAATCGCCGCGGCCAGATTTCCTGCAGTTCTCTATTGACGGATCGGCGGGGATTTGTTCAAAAAGGCCACTACACTCGATCTGATCCAGCGGAGGACGCTCCTCCCGACGGCTTCTTCCCTTCTTCAGATCGACAGCGGTGAAACCAATCATCGGGAAGAAGGAAAAAATATGCATCAACCGATTCAGTTCAAAACGACAATTCCAAATTCGATTAGTCGCCTGCTGCCTTTACGGCACAGCTTGTTTCTCATCCCGCTCTTGCTCGCCTGCTTTGGGTTTTCGCCCGCTGCGCGGGCGGTGAGCCCGCCGCCCGACGGTGGCTACCCAGGCGGCAACACGGCCGAGGGAACCCAGGCCCTCCAAAGCCTCACCACCGGTAGCGCCAACACCGCGATTGGTTATCAGTCGCTCTTTGGTACCACTACCGGGGGCTTCAACACCGCCGCAGGCTACCTCGCCCTCCGGAGCAATACCACCGGCACCCGCAACACCGCCATCGGTTATCAAGCCCTCTACCTTAACACGACCGGCAGCTACAGTGTGGGAATCGGTTTGAATACGCTCTTTCACAACACCACCGGCAGCTTCAACTCGGCCAATGGCTACTATGCGCTCTTTAATAACACGACCGGCAGCTCCAATGTGGCGAACGGTTTGAACGCGCTTTACGCCAATACCAGTGGCAGCAAGAACACGGCCAAGGGCTTCAAAGCGCTCTTCTCCAACACCACGGCCCAAAATAACAACGCAGTTGGTAATGGAGCGCTCCAGAACAACACCACCGGCATCTTCAACGGTGCTGTCGGACATGCTGCACTGTTTAGCAACGTCGACGGGAACAGCAACAACGCCGTGGGTGATTCCGCACTTTTCTCTAATATTCACGCCTCGGAAAACACCGCCATGGGTGATGTCGCGCTTGCGTCTAATGACTCGGACCGGAAGCGGTCTTGCCAACAACAACACGGCAGTTGGCGGTGGGGCGCTCTTCAATAACGTTGATGGCAGTGAGAACACAGTCGTGGGTACAATGTCAGGACAAAACATAATCGCTGGCACCAATAACACTTACATCGGCGACTTCGTTGGTACCACCGCCGCCGACGAAAGCGATACGATCCGAATCGGCGACCTCTCGAACGGGAACGGCGCCGGGTCCTTAGCCTGCTACATCGGCGGTATCTTCAACAACTTCCAGCCTGTTGGCGGCTCCGTTGTTGAAGTTACTCTAGACCTTACGAACGACAAGCTTGGCTGGGCTCTGTTGGCGTCCCGACCGCAACAAGGGTGCCTTTGGCACACCTGTGCCTCGTAGCGCACCTAGCTACCTCGCGCGCGCCCGCGCCCAGCCCCAGCACCAAGCCATGCTCAATGACAAAGTTGAGAAGTTGCAAGCAACTGTCGCGCTGCAACAGAAACAAATAGAGACTCTCACAGCCGAGCTCAAAGAGCAGGCCGCGCAAATCCAAAAGGTGAGTGCGCAACTTGAATTGAAGAAAGCGTGCACCGCGAACGGTCGCTAACAAATAATAGACCCTGCAGCCTCGGCTGCGTTGACCCCGAAAGCATTTCAGGGTTGACCGCGGCTTTTTCGTCATGAGTTGGTTGCTCAACGAGGGCGTTGACGATTTCCTCGACCGTCTGAACGTTCGTTACGTCGAAGATCGGCTACGAGCCGATCGCTCCCTGCATTTCTCTATTGACGGATGGGCGAGGATTTGTCAGATCGATAACGGCAAAAAAATCAATCGGGAAAAGGGGAAAAAATATGCATCAACCGATTCAGTTCCAAAAGACAGTTCCACATTCGATTAGTCGCTGGTTGCCCTTACGGCGCAGCCTGGTTCTCATCCCGCTCGTGCTCGCCTGCTTTGGGTTTTCGCCTGCAATGCAGGCGGTGAGCCCGCCGCCCGACGGTGGCTATGCGGGCGGCAACACGGCCGAGGGAACGCAGGCCCTCCAAAGCCTCTCCACCGGTAGCGCCAACACTGCGATTGGTTATCAGTCGCTCTTTAGTACGCACTACTGGAGGCTATCAACACCGCCGAAGAGTACCTCGCCCTTCGGAGCAATACACCACCGGCACCCGCAACACCGCCATCGGTTATCAAGCCCTCTACCTCAACACCGCCGGCAGCTACAGTGTGGGGATCGGTTTGAATACCCTCTTTCACAACACCACCGGCAGCTTCAACTCGGCCAATGGCTACTATGCGCTCTATAATAACACGACCGGGAGCTACGAATGTGGCGAACGGTTTGAACGCGCTTTACGCCAATACCAGTGGCAGCGAGAACACGGCCAAGGGCTTCAAAGCGCTCTTCTCCAACACCACGGCCCAAAATAACAACGCAGTCGGATTCCAAGCGCTCTTATCCAACACCACGGGCGAGGGTAACAACGCAGTTGGTGCTTTCGCTCTCATGAGCAATGTAAGTGGCACCTTCAACAACGCGATTGGCCGTAACTCTCTCGCCAACAGCACAGGCGACGAAAATAATTCGATTGGTGATGCCGCCCTGTACAACATCACGACGGGCTCCCATAACACAGCCATGGGGGATGACGCGCTCGATGCGAACACGACCGGCGATGGAAATACCGCTGTTGGTCGCGAGGCCGGGGATAATATCATCAACGGCAGTGACAACATTGCTTTGGGTCACTTCGGTGGCACCGGCATCGTCCACGCCAGCAATGTTATTGCGATTGGCGTGGCTGGTGTATCCAGCATTTTTGGTGACGCGAGTAACACTTGCTATATCGGCAGCATCTACAACGAGCCGATTGGCGGCGCTGGCACTCCCCACGCGGTGTGGGTCGATGCCGACGGGGTGTTGGGTTTCAATCCCTCGTCCCGGCGCTTCAAACACGACATTAAACCGATGGACAAGGCCAGCGAAGTCATTCTGGCCCTCAAGCCGGTAACCTTCAAATACAATGCCGACAAGCAAACAGGCCGCAATATGGTTTGATCGCCGAAGAAGTGGCCGAGGTAAACCCGGACCTGATTATGCGCGACAACAAAGGCAAGAATCGCGAGCGTGCGCTACGACGCAGGTCGAACGCGATGTTGCTTAACGAGTTCCTCAAGGAGCACAAAAGAGTCGAGGAACAGCAGGCGAATATCGCCGAGTTGAAATCAACGGTCGCCCAGCAACAGAAAGGAACTGGAAGTTCTCGACAGCCCAGCTGAAAAAGCAGGCCGCGCAAATCCAAAAGGTGAGTGCGCAACTTGAATTGAAAAAGCGTGCACCGCGAACGGTCGCTAACAAATAATAGACCATGCAGCCTCGGTAGTTGACCCCGAAAGCATTCAGGGTTGACCGCGGCTCGTCATGGTATGGTTATCAACGAGGGCGTTGACGGTTTACTCGACAGTCTGAACGTTCGCGTAGAAGATCGACTAGAGCAGATCGCTCTCTGCATTTCTCTATTAACGGATGGGCGAGGATTAATTGAAAAGAAGCACTACACTCGATCTGATCAAGCGGAGGACATCCCTACCGATGGCTTCTTCCGCTTCTTCAGATAGACAGCGGTGAAACAAATCATGGGGAAAAGGGGGAAAAACATGTATAAACTGATTAAATTCCAAAAGACAGTTCTACATTCGATAAGTCGCTGGTTGCCCTTAAGGCGCAGCCTGGTTCTCATCCCGCTCGTCCTCGCCTGCTTTGGGTTTTCGCCTGCAATGCAGGCGGTGAGCCCGCCGCCCGACGGTGGCTATGCGGGCGGCAACACGGCCGAGGGAACCCAGGCCCTCCAAAGCCTCTCCACCGGTAGCGCCAACACTGCTATTGGTTATCAATCGCTCTTTAGAACCACTACCGGAGGCTTCAACACCGCCGCAGGGTACCTCGCCCTCCGCAGCAATACCACGGGCACTCGCAACACGGCCATCGGTTATCAAGCCCTCTACCTCAACACCACCGGCAGCTACAGTGTGGCGATCGGTTTGAATACGCTCTTTCACAACACCACCGGCAGCTTCAACTCGGCCAATGGTTACTATGCGCTCTTTAATAACACGACCGGCAGCAATAATGTGGCGAACGGTTTGAACGCGCTCTACGCCAATACCAGTGGCAGCTTCAACACTGCCAATGGCTTCAAAGCGCTCTTCTCCAACACCGACGGCGGACGTAATAACGCAGTTGGTGCTTTCGCTCTCCAGAACAACGTGAGTGGCTTCTTCAACAACGCGGTTGGCGATAACGCGCTCATGAACAGTAACCGGCGCGGACAATAATGCGATCGGTGATAGCGCTCTTTCAAGCAACATTAGCGGGAGCAACAACACTGCGGTGGGCGATCTGGCTCTTAGCGGTAGCATTAGCGGGAGCAACAACACTGCGGTGGGCGATCTGGCTCTTAGCGGTAGCACCGGCGATTACAACACCGCGTTGGGCTCTGGAGCAGGTACCGACCCTGGTATCGGTAGCAACAATATCTATATCGGCGACCGGGGTTTCCCCGGCGATACTAATGTGATTTCCATCGGCGGGATCGCCTCCAGCGGGACCGCCTATGCAAACACCTATATCGGCGGCATCTACGATACCGTAGTGAGTTACCCGGGCCGTTTACGTTGCTTCTGATGGCCACCTCGGCACGCTCGCTTCTTCGCGTCGCTACAAAGAGGAGATCAAACCCATGGACAAAGCCAGCGAAGCACTCTTCGGGCTGAAACCGGTCACGTTTCGTTACAAGCAAAAGATCGATCCTTCGCATGAGCTCTCCTTCGGATTGATTGCCGAGGAGGTAGCGCAGATCAGCCCTGACCTTGTCACTCCCGATAAGGAAGGAAAACCACAAACGGTGCGTTACGAAGCGGTCAATGCGATGTTGCTCAACGAGTTCCTCAAAGAACACAAAAAAGTGCAAAGCCTGGAAGCCACCATCGCGCAGCAACAGAAAGGGATGGAAGTTCTCACCGCCCAGCTCAAAGAGCAGGCCGCGCAAATCCAAAAGGTGAGTGCGCAACTTGAATTGAAGAAGCGTGCACCGCGGACAGTCGTTAACAAATAATAGATTCTGTAGCCGCGATCGTTGACCCCGAAAGGCGTCGGGGTTGACCACGGCGGGAGATCGACGATCTCGATACAGAGCAAGAGGCCGTCATGCCTCACCGGCGTGGCGGCTTTTTGTTTTATGCGATTTGCTGACAGCTTCGCGGGAGGTATTTTCTGGGTAGCGGCCCCGAAAGCTTTCGGGGGCGCATTATTCGGCGACGGTCACAGAACGAAGATTCAAAGAAATAAAACGCCAACCGTTCGACGCCGACTCGCACACTTTTCCCGCGCTGCGGTAGCACTACTGTCGTTCGGAATCAGCCTTTCGCTTGCGCGACAGCTCCAACTTTTGTTCCCTTACCCGCTGATGCTGCTGCTCCCGCTGCGCGTCCGGCAGAGGGACCGCCGCTGCTCCCGGCTTTTGCCTAATCTTGTCAGGGCCGTGGTCACCAGGCGCCCGAATTGGGCCTGAAGACGGCATTGGAGGAATACTTTGTTGCATTTGAACAGGAGCTGGCGGGACGTTAGGCGCGGCCCGTTGTGACAGAAGCGCTTCGTTAAATGTAAGGGTTGCAAATTTTCCATCCTTGCTAATGGTCACTTTCGTAGCGCCAACTCGATCCGACCATTCAACGCTGACGAGATGATAGCCGTCCATAGACTCTCTGGCGGTAAGATATTTCTTGAAATTGCGATCCGAGGTCGAAGCAATGGTAGCCATGTCACCATCGGGCGAGCGCGCGGCGTTGGCCACGTAAAGGTCTTTGGCAAAATTGGGCGTTGCCGCAGGCAAAGCCACTGCCGTGGCAACTGCGAACGGGGAATGATCTACCATCGCTGAGTAACGATCAAAGTTAGACCGCGACGGAAGAACGTCGTCTCCTCTGACTGGACTCGCACCGAGCAGGGCGAAAATCGACCCAAGGGCCAGAGAATATCTCACAAGGATCATTTGTGTGGTACGGCTTATCCAGGCCCCTACTCTTGCCAAGAATATTTCGCAATCATTTAGTTGGTCTTCGATGAAATATACAACCCACAATTGAGTTTGAGAAGTGCCAACACCGAATCAATCCGACCGCTTCCTCGACCGTCTGAGCGGTCGCTTGGAAGATCGGATCGGGCCGATCGTTCGGATTGGTTGGGATGGAACACCCGGGGGCGGAGCAGAATCAGCCGCACCGGGATTTGCAATCGAGAAGGCAAAAGAAATCGCCGGAACCAAAATCCCTGCATTTCTCTATTGACGGATCGGCGGGATTTGTTCAAAACGGGGCAGAACACTCGATCTGATCCAGGGGAGGACGTCCCTCCCGATGGCTTCTTCTCTTCTTCAGATCGGCAGCGGTGAAACCAATCATCGGGAAAAGGGGGAAAAACATGTATCAACTGATTCAGTTCCAAACGACAGTTCCACATTCGATTAGTCGCCTGCTGCCTTTACGGCGCAGCTTGATTCTCATCCCGCTCCTGCTCGCCTGCTTTGGGTTTTCGCCCGCTGCGCGGGCGGTGAGCCCGCCGCCCGACGGTGGCTATGCCGGCGGCAACACGGCCGAGGGAACCGAGACCCTCCAAAGCCTCACCACCGGTAGCGCCAACACTGCGGTTGGTTATCAGTCGCTCTTTAGTACCACGACCGGGGGCTACAACACCGCCGAAGGGTACCTCGCCCTCCGGAGCAATACCACCGGCACCCGCAACACCGCCATCGGTTATCAAACCCTCTACCTCAACACCGCCGGCAGCTACAGTGTGGCGATCGGTTTGAATACCCTCTTTCACAACACCACCGGCAGCTTCAACGCGGCCAATGGTTACTATGCGCTCTTTAATAACACGACCGGCAGCAATAATGTGGCGAACGGTTTGAACGCGCTTTACGCCAATACCAGTGGCAGCTCCAACACGGCCATTGGCTTCAAAGCGCTCTTTGGTAACACAACCACGGACACTAACGTCGCTGTCGGTGACTTGGCGCTGGGAAGTTTCAATGGCACCACCGCTTTTGATGGCGCTAACACAGCCCTTGGCAGCCTAGCGCTCGGGGCTCTGACAAGTGGTGAGGAAAACGTGATCGTTGGCCGGCGAGCGTTGGAGTTCGCCACCTCCGGCAGCAACAACGTTGTTGTGGGGTGGCGTGCTGGCGATGGCCTTACTACGGGCAGTAACAATACCTTTATCGGCGACCAAGCCGGCAGAAACGAAGGCCCCAGCGTGAATAATGTTATTTGTATCGGTTCCCTTGGCGATACCAATGGCGGGGAGGCACAGCCCAACAGAACCTATATCGGCAATATTGTTGGAGCGACAACGGGAGGCCCGTCCCCCACTGTGGCCGTCATGATAGACCAGGACGGCCAGCTCGGCACGGTGGTCTCCTCGCGGCGGTTCAAGAAAGACATCAAACCACTGGATCAAGCCAGCGAAGGCATCCTAAAGCTCAAGCCAGTTACGTTTCATTACAAAAACCGCGACAACAAGAACGACAAGACACCGCAATTTGGTTTGATTGCGGAAGACGTAGAGCAGGTAAACCGCGATCTGGTCGTATATGGCAAGGACGGAAAGGTTTTATCCGTACAATATGATGCAGTAGACGTGATGTTGCTCAACGAATTCCTGAAAGAGCACAAAAAAGTAGAGGATCAACAGGCCAGTATCGCTGACTTGAAATCGACCGTGGCCCTGCAACGGAAAGAGATGCAGGTTCTAACGGCGCAGCTTAAAGAGCAGGCCACACAAATCCAGAAAGTGAGTGCGCAAATCGAACTGAATAAACGAGCGCCGCAAACGGTCGCTAACAAATAATAGACCCTGTAGCCGCGGTCGTTAACCCCGAAAGCATTCGGGGTTGACCGCGGCCGGAGATCGACGATCTCCATACAAAAGCAAGAAGCCGTCACGCCTCAGCGGCGTGACGGCTTTTCAGCTTATCCAAGCCTTACTCTTGCCGGGAATATTTTTGTAATCATTTAGTGGTCTTCGGAAGCGGCAGGATGGGCCGCGCCGGAATTCCTGATTGAGAACGCGCGCAAGAGATCACCGGATCCATCGTTCGCAGAAGTAATGCGCCGTAAAGACGTAATTCGCTTCCATTTCTCATTGACGGATGGACGAGGATTTGTTCAAAAAAGGCCACTACACTTGATCTGATCCAGCGGAGGACGCCCCTCCCGATGGCGCCTTCTCCTTCTTCAGATCGACAGCGGTGAAAAAATCAATCGGGAGGAGGAGAAAATATGTACCAACTGATTCAGTTCAAAACGACAATTCCACATTCGATTAGTTGCTTGTTGCTTTTACAACGCAGCTTGGTTCTCATCCCGCTCGTCCTCGCCTGCTTCGGGTTTTCACCTGCGTTGAAGGCGGTGAGCCCGCCGCCCGACGGTGGCTATGCGGGCGCCAACACGGCGGAGGGAACCCAGGCCCTCCAAAGCCTCACCACCGGACTCGACAACACGGCGATTGGTTATCAGTCGCTCTTTAGTACCACGACCGGGGGCTACAACACCGCCGCAGGATACCTCGCCCTCCGGAGCAATACCACCGGCACCCGCAACACCGCCATCGGTTATCAAGCCCTCTACCTCAACACCACCGGCAGCTACAGTGTGGGGATCGGTTTGAATACCCTCTTTCACAACACCACCGGCAGCTTCAACTCGGCCAATGGCTACTATGCGCTCTTTAATAACACGACCGGCAGCATGAATGTGGCGAACGGTTTGAATGCGCTCTACGCCAATACCAGTGGCAGCAACAACACGGCCAATGGCTTCAAAGCCCTCTTCTCCAACACCACGGGCGAAAATAACAACGCAGTCGGTACTTTCGCTCTCAAGAACAACATCGACGGATCCGACAACACAGCCGTTGGAGACTCCGCGCTCAATGGGAACATTTCCGGCCCGTTCAACACCGCAGTTGGCTTTCAAGCACTCATGAACGCAACCGAAAATGCGAACGCAGCAGTTGGCGATCGGGCGCTCGAAAACTTGACTACCGGCTTCTTCAACACCGCTATTGGTGCGGCAGCCGGCTTCAATCAAACGACGGGGCATAATAATATCTACATCGGCCAGGGAAGTCAAGGTGTGGCCGGCGAGAGCAACACCTGTTACATACAAGGCATCGCCGGGTCGAGTATTCCTACCGCCAACTCCGCTTTCGTGTTCGTCGATCTTACGACTGGAAAGTTAGGCACGGTGATCGCGGCTGCCAATGGAAACAAGGTGACCGTACCCATTCTGCAAAGCCAGCTCCAAGCCGTTCCCCAAGGTCAGCCCAAAGCCATTCCCCGGTATTTCGAAGACGGCCACCAAGCCATGCTCAATCGCAAAGTTGAGAAACAGCAGGCGACGATTGCCGAATTGAAGTCAACGGTCGCGCAGCAACAGAAACTAATGAAAATTCTTACGGCCCAACTCAAAGAGCAGGCCGCGCAAATCCGAAAGGTGAGCGCCCAGATAGAAGTGAGCAAATCTGCGCCACAAGTGGTCGCCAATCCGTGATCGTTGCACCGATAACTAATCTTAGCGGCTCAATTCGTTAGTCGATTGTATTTCTTCAACGCGATCCGCAAACGATCGTGTGGAAGCGCGTCAACCCGATGGCCGTCGCGGCCTGTCATAGCGCTGTTGTCGACGAGGGCATTGACGATCGCTTCCTCGACTGCCTGAACGGTCGCTTCGAAGATCGGATCGAGCCGATCGTTCCCTGCGTTTTTCTGTTGACGGACCGGTGAGGATTTGTTGAAAAGAAGCACTACACTCGATCTGATCCAGCGGAGGACGTCCCTCCCGATGGCGCCTTCTCCTTCTTCAGATCGATAGCGGCAAAAAAATCAATCGGGAGGAGGAGAAAATATGTACCAACTGATTCAGTTCAAAACGACAATTCCACATTCGATTAGTCGCTGGCTGCCCTTACGACGCAGATTGCTTCTCATCCCGCTCGTGCTTGCCTGCTTTGGGTTCTCGCTCACGGCGCGAGCGGTGAGCCCGCCGCCCGACGGTGGCTATGCCGGCGCCAACACAGCGGAGGGGGCCCAGGCTCTCCAAAGCCTCACCACCGGACTCGACAACACAGCGGTTGGTTACCAGGCGCTCTTTACGTACCACGACCGGAGGCTTTAACACCGCCGAGGGCTATCTCGCCCTCCGGAGCAATACTACCGGAACCCGCAACACCGCCATCGGTTATCAAGCCCTCTACCTCAATACCACCGGCAGCTACAGTGTGGGAATCGGTTTGAATACCCTCTTTCACAACACCACGGGCAGCTTCAACGCGGCCAATGGCTACTATGCGCTCTTTAATAATACGACCGGCAGCCAGAATGTGGCCAACGGTTTGAACGCCCTCTACGCCAATACCAGCGGCAACTTCAACACGGCCATTGGCTTCAAAGCGCTCTCCTCCAACACCACCGCGGATTCCAATACCGCAGTGGGCACAGCAGCGTTGTTGTCCAACACTTTCGGCGGGCAAAACGTGGCGGTTGGAACCGACGCGCTTGTCTATAGCGACGCCGACGTCAACACCGCGGTCGGTTTTTCTGCGCTTGGGCAGAACCGCAGAGCCTTCACGAACACCGCGCTGGGTGCTTTCGCGGCCGCGAATAATGACTCGAGCGGAAGCAAACTCGCCAATGACAACGTGGCTGTCGGCGGCTTTGCGCTCAGAGCCAACGTTAATGGCACCAGAGACACCGCCGTTGGTGCTGGTGCGATCGAGTTTGGAGAGGGGGGCAACGATAACACTGCGGTTGGGCTGGAGGCCGGCGGGAACATGAGTGGTAACCATAACACTGCGGTTGGAGAGATGGCCGGCCGGGCCATCAGTGGCAACTATAATACCTGTTTAGGCGACTCGGCCGGCAGTAACTTAATAGGCGGCGAAGGTGACATCTATATCGGCGCAGCTGTGCAGGCAGTTGGTTCTAATGAAAACGAAGACATCCGCATCGGCAACGACAATGCTTTTAGTCTTCGGTACGACACCTATATTGCCGGCATCTACGGCAGGCCGGTAGGTCCCTCCCCGCTCACAGTGCTGTGCGGCAGCGACGGAAAGTTGACCGCCAATGCCTCGTCGCGGCGCTTCAAGCACGACATTAAACCAATGGACAAGGCCAGCCAAGCCATCCTGGCACTCAAGCCCGTGACCTTCCGCTACAATAACGACTCTACAAACACGCCGTGGTTTGGTTTAATCGCCGAGGACGTGGCCCAGGTAAGCGAAGACTTGATTGTACGCGACAAGGAAGGAAAACCCTTCGGCGTGCGCGACTATGCGATCAACGCGATGTTGCTCAACGAATTCATCAAGGAGCACAAGAAAGTCGAGGACCAGCAGGCGAGCATCGCACAGTTGAAGTCAACGGTCGTTCAGCAGCAAAAAGGAATGGAGGTTCTCACTGCGCAGCTCCAAGAGCAGGCCGCGCAAATCCAGAAAGTGAGCGCGCAGCTCGCCGCAGCGAGTCCGTCCCGCGGCGGACTCGACATGAGCAAATTCGCCACAGGACGAATCTGCCGTGGCGGACCGGCGCCACAATTGGTGGCCAATCCGTGACCGTTGGGGGACGACTAATCCCGGCGGCTCAATTCGTTAGTCGGTTGTATTTTTTCAACGCGGTCCGCAAACGATCGTGTGGAAGGGCGTCGACCCGATGACCGTCGCGGCCCGTCATGGTGCGGTCGTCGACGAGGGCATTGACGATCGCTTCCTCGACCGCCTGAACGGTCGCTTCGAAGATCGGGTCGAGTCGATCGTTAGGGACGGTTTGCACGGCCTGCGTCGGCTGGTCGGGATTGGCCGCGCCGCGGTTGGCAGTGGAGAAGGCGAGCGGGAGATCGCCGAAGCCAAATTTCCCCCGCATTTCTCATTGACGGATCGGCGGGGATTTGTTGAAAGGGGGGACTAGACTCGATCTGATCCAGCGGAGGACGCCCTCCCGATGGCTTCTTCTCCTTCTTCAGATCGATAGCGGCAAACCAATCGTCGGGAAGAAGGAAGGAAATATGCATCAACTGATTCAGTTCAAAACGACCGTTCCAAATTCGATTAGTCGCCGGCTGCCATTACGGCGCAGATTGCTTCTCATTCCGCTCCTGCTCGCCTGCTTTGGGTTTTCGCCCGCGGCGCGAGCGGTGAGCCCGCCGCCCGACGGTGGCTATGCCGGCGCCAACACGGCCGAGGGAACCCAGGCCCTCCAAAGCCTCACCACGGGACTCGACAACACGGCGATTGGTTATCAGTCGCTCTTTGAGTACCACGACCGGGAGTTTCAACACCGCCGCAGGCTACCTCGCCCTCCGCAGCAATACCACCGGCACCCGCAACACCGCCATCGGTTATCAAGCCCTCTACCTCAACACCACCGGCAGCTTCAGTGTGGGGATCGGTTTGAATACGCTCTTTCACAACACCACCGGCAGCTTTAACTCGGCCAATGGCTACTATGCGCTCTTTAATAACACGACCGGGAGCTCGAATGTGGCGAACGGTTTGAACGCGCTCTACGCCAATACCAGTGGCAGCTCCAACACGGCCATTGGCTTCAAAGCGCTCTTTAGTAACGTTGACGGAAACAACAACACAGCCGTTGGACAGTCCGCGCTTCTAAACAATGCCACCGGCCCGTTCAACACCGCCGTCGGCTTTCAAGCACTTCAGAACGCAACCGCTAACGCCAACGCAGCATTTGGTGATCGGGCGCTCGAAAACCTCACAACGGGCTTCTTCAACACGGCTATTGGTGCGGCAGCCGGCTTCGATCAAACGACGGGGAATAATAATGTCTACATCGGCCAGGGAAGTTTCGGTGTGGCCGGTGAGAGCAACACCTGTTACATACAAGGCATCGCCAATTCGAGTATTCCTACCGCCAACGCCGCTTTCGTGTTCGTCGATCTTACGACTGGAAAGTTAGGCACGGTGATCGCGGCTGCCAATGGAAACAAGGTGACCGTACCCATTCCGCAAAGCCAGCTCCAAGCCGTTCCCCAAGGTCAGCCCAAAGCTATTCCCCAGTATTTCGAAGACGGCCACCAAGCCATGCTCAATCGCAAAGTTGAGGAACAGCAGGCGACGATTGCCGAATTGAAGTCAACGGTCGCGCAGCAACAGAAACTAATGAAAATTTTCACGGCTCAACTCAAAGAGCAGGCCGCGCAAATCCGAAAGGTGAGCGCCCAGATAGAAGTGAGCAAATCTGCGCCACAAGTGGTCGCCAATCCGTGATCGTTGCACCGATAACTAATCTTAGCGGCTCAATTCGTTAGTCGATTGTATTTCTTCAACGCGATCCGCAAACGATCGTGTGGAAGCGCGTCAACCCGATGGCCGTCGCGGCCTGTCATAGCGCTGTTGTCGACGAGGGCATTGACGATCGCTTCCTCGACTGCCTGAACGGTCGCTTCGAAGATCGGATCGAGCCGATCGTTCCCTCCATTTCTCGTTGACGGAGCGGGAGGATTTGTTCAAAAAAGGGAACTACACTCGATCTGATCCAGCGGAGGACGTGCCTCCCGATGGCTTCTTCTCTTCTTCAGATCGGCAAACGGCAAACCAATCATCGGGAAGAAGGAAGGAAAATATGCATCTACCGATTCAGTTCAAAACGACAATTCCACATTCGATTAGTTGCTTGCTGCTTTTGCGACGCAGCCTGGTTCTCATCCCGCTCGCGCTCGCCTGCTTCGGGTTTTCACCTGCGTTGGAGGCGGTGGACCCGCCGCCCGACGGTGGCTATGCGGGCGCCAACACGGCCGAGGGAACCCAGGCCCTCCAAAGCCTCACCACCGGACTCGACAACACCGCGATTGGTTATCAGTCGCTCTTTAGCACCACGACCGGGGGCTTCAACACCGCCGCAGGGTACTTCGCCCTCCGGAGCAATACCACCGGTACCCGCAACACGGCCATCGGTTATCAAGCCCTCTACCTGAACACCACCGGCAGCTACAGTGTGGGGATCGGTTTGAATACCCTCTTTCACAACACCACCGGCAGCTTCAACTCGGCCAACGGCTACTATGCGCTCTTTAATAACACGACTGGCAGCATGAATGTGGCCAACGGTTTGAATGCGCTCTACGCCAATACTAGTGGCAGCAACAACACGGCCAATGGCTTCAAAGCGCTCTTCTCCAACACCACCGCCGAAGATAACACCGCAGACGGCTTTGAGGCGCTCCAGTTCAACGTCTCAGCCGTCACGAACGCGGCCCTGGGTACTTTCGCGGCCCAGAATAACGACTCGAGCGGAAACGGAACCGCCGATTTTAACACGGCTGTCGGCGGCTTTGCGCTCCAGGCTAACGTTAATGGTACCCGAAACACCGCCGTTGGTGCTGGCGCGATCGAGTCTGGAAACGGGGGCAACGATAACACCGCAGTTGGGGAACTGGCCGGGGTTGGCATCAGTGGAAACTCGAATACCTGTCTCGGCCACTCGGCCGGAAGTAACCTAACAACTGGCGAAGGTAACATCTATATCGGCGCACAAGTGCAGGCCAGTGGTTCTGGTGAATTCGAATTCATCCGCATCGGCAACGACACGGCATTTACTTTTCCGTATGACACCTATATTGCCGGCATCTACAATCGGCCCGTAACTAATGCCACCGCTCAGTTTGTCTTCGTCGATAGCAATGGAAAATTAGGAACGGTACTCGTCGACTCGATTGGAAACAAGGTGGCTACGCCTCAAGCCGTTCCCCAACGCGTCCAACCCCGAGTCATTAGCCCCGACCCCAAGCAAGCGATGCTCAACCGCAAAGTTGAGAAATTGCAGTCAACAGTCGCGCAACAACAGAAACAAATAGAGATTCTCACGACCCAGCTCAAAGAGCAGGCCGCGCAAATTCAAAAAGTGAGCGCGCAGCTTGAACTGAATAAACGCGAACCACGAACAGTCGCTAACAAATAGTAAGCTGTAGCTTCTTTCGTTGGCCGCGGCTCGTCAGCGTTCTGGCTGTCAACCAGAGCGTTGACGGTCGCTTTCTGCATTTCTCTATTGACGGATCGGTGAGGATTTGTTTCAAGAAGGGCCACTACACTCGATTTTGATCCAGCGGAGGACGTCCCTCCCGATGGCGTCTTCTCCTTCTTCAGATCGACAGCGGTGAAACCAATCATCGGGAAAAGGGGGAAAATATGTATCAACTGATTCAGTTCCAAACGGCAGTTCCAAATTCGACTAGTCGCTGGCTGCCTTTACGGCGCAGCTTGGTTCTCATCCCGCTCGTGCTCGCCTGCTTTGGGTTCTCGCTCACGGCGCGAGCGGTGAGCCCGCCGCCCGACGGTGGCTACCCGGGCGGTAACACGGCCGAGGGAACCCAGGCCCTCCAAAACCTCACCACCGGACTCGACAACACGGCGGTTGGTTATCAGTCGCTCTTTAGTACCACTACCGGGGGATTCAACACAGCCGCAGGCTACCTCGCCCTCCGTAGCAATACCACCGGCACCCGCAACACGGCCATCGGTTATCAAGCCCTCTACCTCAACACCACCGGCAGCTACAGTGTGGGGATCGGTTTGAATACGCTCTTTAATAACACCACCGGCAGCTTCAACTCGGCCAATGGCTACTATGCGCTCTTTAATAACACGACCGGCAGCATGAATGTGGCCAACGGTTTGAATGCGCTCTACGCCAATACCAGTGGCAGCTCCAACACGGCCATGGGCTTCAAAGCGCTCTTTGGAAGCGTTGACGGATCCAACAACATAGCCGTTGGACAGTCCGCCCTTCAAGACGGCATGCACGCGAGTAACGACACCGCGATCGGTTTTAGTGCGCTCAAGGCCGACGATAGCGTCGGCTCCAACACGGCCACCGGTTTTCAGGCCCTAGTTGCCAACACTACCGGCTTCAACAACGCGGCCTTCGGTGTTCGTCCCCTCGAGAGTAATGTGGACGGCCAAAACAACACGGCCATGGGTAATTTAGCGCTCGATCTTGTCGACCACGGCAGCAACAACGTCGCCTTAGGCAGACACGCCGGGGATGGTATCACCGGCGCCAATAACAACATCGTCATCGGCCACGGGTCTGGTGTGCACAGTCGCTTTGGCCAGCAAGATAACGTGTGCTATATCCAGAACATCTATGGTGCGACTGTTAACAACGCGGCCGGGGTAGCCAGGTTCGTGTACGTCGATCCCGATGGAAGGTTGGGCACGGTCCTCATGGCTGAAGGTCCAAATCCGGGTAAATCTCCCGAGCGGGTCCAACCCGAAGCCATGCCCGACGCTCAAGCCATGCTGAATCGCAAAGTGAAGGCGTTGGAAGCCACTGTCGCGAAGCTCACAGCGCAACTCAAAGAGCAGGCAGCGCAAATCCAGAAAGTGAGCGCACGGCTGGATGTGAGCAAACCGGCACCACAATTAGTCGCCAATCCGTGACCGTTGCACGGATAACTAATCTTAGCGGCTCAATTCGTTAGTCGATTGTATTTTTTCAACGCGATCCGCAAACGATCGTGTGGAAGGGCGTCGACACGATGGCCGTCGCGACCCGTCATGGTGCTGTTGTCGACGAGGGCGTTGACGATTGCTTCCTCAACCGCCTGAACGGTCGCTTCGAAGATCGGATCGAGTCGATCGTTAGGCACAGTTTGCACGGTCTGGGTCGGCTGGTCGGGATTGGCCGCACCGCGGTTAGCGGTGGAGAAGGCAAGAAATAAATCGCCTGAGCCATTGCCGGAAACGCTGCCGGTCCGCGCCAGACCGAGGCTGGCCCGGCGCGCAAGACGTTTCAATTGTCCCGGCAGCAACGGTGCGTCAGTCGCGATCACGATGATGATCGAGCCGGATTCTTTCGGATAAACCGAGCCAGGAATTTCCCTGCCAACGGGAACACCCGCGATCATCAACTGCGGGCGTCGTCCGCAATTGGCCTGGACGAGCGCTCCGACGGTGTAGCCACCATTCTTTTCGTCGAGCAGACGCGAAGCCGTGCCGGTGCCGCCTTTGAACTCATAACAAATCATGCCGGTGCCACCGCCGACACTGCCTTCCTCGATCGCGCCGCCGTGCGCGGTATCGAGCGCGTGCGCGACGTCCTCCGGCGTCACGTGAAAGCCGTTTATGTCGTTCAACCAGCCGTCCCAGGTCTCGGCGACGACCGGCAGACTCCACCAGTAACCGGTCTTATCTGCCGCGCCGTGCGCGAGGCGCCAGGCAATGACCGCATCGCGCGCCACGCCGACACTGTGAGTGTTCGTCAGGATGACCGGACCCTCGAGAAATCCGCTTTCCTCGACCCAGGCGGTACCGGTCATCTCCCCGTTCCCGTTGAGACTGAAGATGCCGGCATAAACCGGATCGTCGAGCGAATCGTGACCGCGCGGAATAATCGCAGTCACGCCGGTGCGGACCGGCCCTTTCCCGACCTCAAGCTTGCCCTCGCCGCTGATGAGAGTGGTGTAGCCGACTTCAACGCCAACGACATCGGTGATGGCGTTGAATTTTCCTGGCGTGCCATCGAATGGAATGCCGAGTGCACGGGCACGAATCGATTGTTGCGCGGGAGGCGGAGAAGTCTGCGGCTCCCTGGCGTCGAGAGTTGCGGCCAAAGCGAGCGCGATAATCAGAAACAAACGTACAGTTTTCGAAAAGATGCCAAGGCCAGCCGTTGATATCATCTGTCGCACTCTACAGGAGTGCCGACGTATCCGCGAGAAAATGCCACCCGTTGGAGAAGGCGCAGCGATTTTCTGTTTCCGCGTCAATGGCGACGCGTTAAGCTGGTTCAGTGAGTTACGAAGTTTTCGCGCGCAAATATCGGCCGCAAACGTTTGACGATCTGGTTGGACAGACGCACGTCACGCGCACGCTCAAGAATGCGGTCGAGCAAAACCGGCTGGCTCACGCCTACCTCTTTGTCGGTCCGCGTGGCATCGGGAAAACCTCGACCGCCCGGATTCTGGCGAAGGCGCTCAATTGTGTGAAAGGACCGACGATCACGCCCTGCGGCGTATGCGACAGCTGCAAAGAGATCACTGGCGGCAACAGTCTCGACGTCCTCGAAATCGACGGCGCGAGCAACAACGGGGTGGAACAGGTGCGTGAATTGCGCGACAACGTCCGTTACGCACCGACGAAGGGGAAGTTTAAGATCTACATCATTGACGAAGTGCACATGCTTACTTCGGCGGCGTTCAATGCGCTGCTCAAAACTCTCGAGGAGCCGCCGCCGCACGTGAAGTTCATTTTCGCGACAACGGAGCCGCAGAAAGTTCTTCCGACAATCCTGAGCCGTTGCCAACGCTTCGATCTACATCGCATTCCGGCAAGATTAATTGCGGACCATCTCCAGTTCATCGCCGGCAAGGAGAAAATTACGCTCGAGCCGATGGCGGCGCATGCAATCGCACGCGGCGCGGAGGGCGGACTCCGCGACGCCGAGTCGATGCTTGATCAGCTCGTCGCCTTTTGCGGCGAATCAATCACTGAGCCGGACGTGCTCAGCGTCTTCGGATTCACGAGCGAGCAAACTGTAACCAGTTTTACGGATCGAATTTTACGCGGCGCGACAGCGGAGGCGATCGAACTGCTGCATGAGCAATCCGAGATCGGCAAGGACATGATGAAACTTACTTCCGATCTCATCTCTTATCTGCGCGATTTGCTCGTCTACAAGGTGAAGCCGGAAGCGCTCGCGGAGGACACCAGTCCCGAACTGCAAAAATCTCTCGCGACGCAAGCGTCGATGATCGAGATGGATCGGTTGCTCGAACTGATCGATCAATTTGCCGCGGCGGAGGCTCGGATGAAATGGGCGCCCAACAAAAAACTTCATCTCGAGGTCGCGGTGATCAAGGCTATCCAGACGCTCGGTCAGGTGACGTTGAATGAAGTAATCGAGAACCTTTCAGCGCTGCGTGATGGATCAGCCACGACCGTCGAAAAGAAGTCGTCGCTCGACCGGCCGAAGATTTCGGCGGCAATTCCAGTCGCCGCTCGAGAAAAGCCGAAGGAATCTGAGATAACAAAGATCGAAGAAAATCCCGAGGAAGAAGCACCGATTGATTTCGAAGCTGCCTGGCAAAAGGTGATCGCAGCAGCCCGCGCTCGCCGTCCCCTCATTCGAACATGGATTGAACAAGCGAAGGCGCTCGGTGTTGAGGGCCGTTTTTTTCTCGTCGGGTTTTCGCCCGAGCAAAAAAGTGTGATGGAGTCGCTCGCCCGGCCAGCCAACCGGGATTTTTTGCAGAGCCTCCTTAGCGAGGCGACCGGACGCGACTTGAGTTTGAAGATGAACATCCAGGAAGGCTTGGCCGTTCCGTCTCCATCCTCTCCACCAGAGGATCGAGTAGCGCCGGCTCAACTCACCAGGAAGACCGACTCGCGCGCGGAGTTCAAAGACGATCCGCTGATTCGTGAGGCGCTTGAGATTTTTAAAGGCGAAATCAAACCCGTGACCGACTGACCGATCCCATGAACATAAACAAATTGATGAAGCAGGCTCAGAAGATGCAGGAACAAATGGCGAAGACGCAGGCTGAGCTGGAAGAGAAAACCGTCGAAGTCAGCGCCGCCGGCGGGAAAGTGACGGTGGTGGCGAATGGGGCCGGTGATGTCGTTTCGATCAAGATCGCCCGGGAGATTGTCGATCCCGATGACGTCGAGATTCTCGAAGATCTTGTTCTCACCGGCGTGAAACAGGCAATCGAGCAAGGCAAGGCACTCGCGCAATCGGAGATGAGCAAGATCACCGGCGGAATGGGAATGGCCGGGTTGGGGTTGTAGCGACAGTCTTTGGCCGCCGCAGAGGCGACGAGCAGATTTCGGCGGTCAGAGACCGCCGCTACAATTGAACCAGTCGCGCTTGGTGTTTCTCAAAGATGCGAACCTGCCGAATCCCTAGCAGCGTCATTTTTTCCGCCAGTCGATCGTAATTCTCTCCGAGTTGCACGTGTGAGTGCGCGTCGGAAGCAGTCGTGAATTGAATTCCCTTCGTCATCGCGAGCCGAATGATTTCATCGGACGGGTAGAGTTCGTTTACTGGTTTGCGCCAGCCGGCAGTCGAGAGTTCGATGCAGAGGCCTCGATCCGCGATGAGATCCAGGGTCCCTCCGACAAGAGTTTCGATCTTCGCCTTCGGTCGATGTCCATGAATCTTGACCAAATCCAGGTGCGAGAGGCAATCGACCAGTCCACTCGCCGCGATTTCGCCGACCCGACGAAAATAATCGGCGTAGATCTCGTCGATATCACGGCCGACGAATTGCCCGGCGCCGGCCGGTACGCTGTCGAACATCTGATCATTCCGATCAAGGTAGTGAACTGGAACCGAGGACGAAATCGAGTTTGTCCCAATTTTTCTCGACCCACTTGCGCCCCGCCGCTGAAGTTTCCGGATCGTTATCGAGCTCGATGCCCGCGCGAATTTTCAGGTCTGGGTTCGCCTCTCGCAGCCGCGCAATTTCGTCGAAATCGATTCCGGCATGATACCGGTCATGATCGGTAAACGCAATGTCCGCAAGTCCGGCTCGGCGCGCGTGATCAGCCCAGGGCTGAAGCAACTCCTGAGTGTAAGGCTGGACTCGATGTCCCTGCGGGTGGCTGTGATAATCGGCGAAGAGACGCACGGCGGCTGCAATCTCCTATGGCGCAGTCAGGAATTTTTGACGCGCGCGTAACTCGGGAAATCGCGGGAAGAAAACCTCGGCAATGAAAACCTTGTTCGGGGCAAGATCGCGCGTCGCGATCGTTTCGTTGTATTCGATGTGCTCCTGCGAATTGATCACGACGGTGCCGGGCGTTTCCGCGAACGCGTGATTGTCCGACCACTTCGTCAGGACCGTGCCGGTTGAGTTACGCAGGAAAATCTCAATTCGCTGTTCGTCGGGGAAATCGAGTGTAATCGGGCGCTTGGAACGATTGGTCAAAGTTGCCTTTACGCCGAGCTGGCGCACCTCCGATAATTTCACCGGGACCGGAGAGAGCACGATTTCCATGACCAGTCCACGGAGTCGAGGGTCGTTATACTCAGGCAAAGGCGTTGCGCTGAATGGATGCAGTATCCGACTGAGCAGGCTCCGCTTTTCCGGTTGCGAGCGAGTAGTCGTGCCTTGAGCGAACAGGCCGGCGGAAATCGCGAAGGTCAGGATAGCCAGCGCCGCCGTGCGTCTCATTAGCGGGTTACACACCAAACGTTGCAAATCCTGTCAAACCCTTTATCAATCGGCCATGAAACCTCTCCTGGCCGGCCTGGCATTTGTCTGGCTCGTTCTTCCGTCCGGCCAGGCGGGACCGCGTCACTGCATCCTGCGCATTCACGTGGAAGCAAACGTAAACGACGGCACTACGTTTTCCATCCCGGTTCGCTCTCAGTTTTCCGGAAAGGAGATGACGATAGAGAAAATGCCGACCATTTCGGAGCGTGATGTCGTAGCCTTTCGGCCTTATTCGCGGCCCGATGGCAGCTACGCGGCTCCTACTTCAACTGGACGATCACGGAACTCTGATGCTCGATACGCTAAGCATCGAGCGGCGCGGAACATTTCTTTTCATCCAGGTGAACGGTCGCCGCATTACGGAAATGCAAATCGATCGCCGAGTTTCCGATGGGAGGATTTACCTTCCCTCGGGTTTGACCGCGGCAGATATCGAATCGATGCGGAGAGACTGGCGGCTGATGGGGGAACGCAAGAGCAAACGATGAGGTCGCTCGCCGGAGCATTGCTCGGCCTCTTCAGCTCCGCGCTTGGCTCGATGGGTCAGGATCAAAACCAACCTCTGAATCTGGCACTGCCGACTGACAACGACGCGCTGTTCCGCGGCGGCGGTCCCGAATTCTACCAGTACATTGAGCGCGATTTCAAAGGCGAGAAATCGACGCCATGGGAAGGCGGCCAGTACGGATTCGTTCGCAATCCGGTGGAGACTTCAGCGGGCATTGTCTACACGCGCTTTCATGAAGGCATCGACATCCGGGCGTTACACCGCGACGCGCGCGGCGAACCGCTCGATGAAGTCCACGCCATCGCTGACGGCACCGTCGTTCACACCAGCCTCACCTCCGGATTTTCCAACTACGGAAGGTACGTTGTGGTGGAGCACCGTTGGGACGGTTGCAGCTATTTCAGTCTTGTACGGCCATTTGAATTCGATTGCCGTCACACCGGGCAAGCAAGTCCGTCGAGGCGATCTGCTTGGGATCATGGGTCATACCGGGGAAGGTCTGAATCAAGCGCGGGCCCACTTGCACCTGGAATTGAATTTGATGTTCAGCCGCAGATTCGAAGGATGGTACGACGAGACGTTCAAGAATGATCCAAATCACCACGGCACTTACAACGGGATGAATCTCGCTGGAATCGATGTCGCGCGATTATATCTGGAGTTGCGCAAGCGGCCGACACTAACCATCCCGAAATTTCTTTCCGAAGAGGAAGTGTCTTACAAAGTGATCGTGCCGAAATCGAATTACTTCGATCTGGCAAAGTTGTACCCCTGGATGATTGGCAAGGCAGCCGATGAAGGAGCTGAGTCGTGGGAGGTTTCTTTCAACCGCGCGGGCGTGCCGCTCAAGATTGAGCCAGCACAAAGGTCCGTCCGCGAACCGGAGCTGTCCTACATGCAACCGAGCCGGATCGATTACTCCTATCTCACACGCGGAATTGTCGGAGGCCGCGGAGCGCATCCGATTTTGACCGAAAGCGGGAAGCGATTCATGCAACTGCTCACTTATCCAGAGTGAACATCGTGACGGGTGAGAATGTCTTATGCTTCGGCAAGGTTGCAGGACATGTCCCGGATTACTCGACGCAAATTTCTTGGTCTCGGCGCGCTGGCACTACCCGCTCTCGCGGGCGCCGACGCGCGATGGATTGAACCGACCTCGCTTCGGGTGACAGAGCTGAAGTTGAAGCCGGATGGCAACCTTCGGTTCGTCCACTTCAGCGACTTTCATCACAGAGGGGATACCGATTACGCCGCGGAGATCGTGCGCACGATCAACAGCCTCGCGCCGGAGTTCGTCTGCTTCACCGGGGATTTGGTGGATGACAAGCGCTTCGCTGCGGAAGCACTCGGATTCATCCGGCAAATCAAGGTCCCGGTTTACGGTTCCCCAGGAAATCACGACTATCGGTGCCACGTTCCCTTCGCGGAGTACCGAGACCGCTTTTGCCGCAACCGGCGGGGCATGGCTGGCAGACCGCTCTGTTTTTCTTGACCGGCAAGATCTCGAAATCGCCGGCATGGGTATGCGCGGATTCGGCGCAATAAAACGCTCGGAAGCGAAGCGGCATTTCCTTCTCCTTCATTACCCTGCCGTGGCCGATCAGCTCGGGCAAGATTGCTTTGACTTGATCCTGTCCGGACATTCGCACGGTGGTCAGGTTCGTGTGCCATTTTTCGGCTCGATCGTCGTCCCTCCCGGGGTAGGACCGTACGATTATGGTTACTACGAGACAAAAGGCGGACCGTTGAATGTGAACGCCGGCGTCGGGACGTATTACATTCCCGTTCGGTTCAATTGCCGGCCGGAACTTACGGTCATCACGACGTAATCGTAACCGACTCGCTGCGCAAAGCGCGCCACGACGAGAAACGCGGCCATAGCTTCAACACGACGTGGGCTTCCGCTGCGCGAGAGCAACGGCGTGTGGGACGGCGCCCGCGACGAAACCGAGACATTCCACCGCGCCGCTTGGTTTCCCGGGCAGGGCAATAACGAGCGCGCGATCAACGACTGCGGCCATGCTGCGCGACAAGATCGCGTTCGGGGTGACCTTCATTGATTCGCTGCGCATCACCTCGCCAAAACCGGGGAGTTCGACACGCATCACGGCGCGGATCGCTTCCGGCGTGACGTCGCGCGTGGCGATGCCGGTGCCACCAGTGGTCAGGATGAGACCGCAATCTTGATCCGCAAACGAACGAAGCGCTTCCTGAATTTTTCCAACGTCGTCCGCAATGATCGCTTCGGCTTGAACTTGCCATCCATAATCTTCGGCCGCTCTTTTTAGCGCCGGTCCGCCGAGATCCTGATATTCCCCAGCGCTCGCTCGATCAGAAATCGTGATGATGCCGACAGTAATCTGCATGGACTACTAAAGATGTTGAATGTCACTGTCACAACAATCTTGTCGTCCTGAGTGCAAGCGAAGGACCTCGCACAAACACTGACGCTTCCGCGAATTGACAAGATCCCGCCGCATCTATCGTGAAGTCCCTCGCCGTCTAAGCGACTCGGAATGACAGATTGTCAGGAGCGATCACAAATCGCGTCTTGTTTTTTCCAGCAAACGGATATCGGAAATCTGCATTTCCTTATCCACGGCTTTGCACATGTCGTAGATCGTGAGTAGCGCGACCGATACTCCGGTTAACGCTTCCATTTCCACGCCTGTCTGCGCCGCCGTTCGCGCAGTGCATTGAACTTCCAAGCCATCGGAAATGTTGTCGATCCTAACCTCCACATGACTAAGTGCGAGATTGTGACAGAGCGGAATCAAGTGCGCGGTTTGTTTCGCAGCCTGAATCCCTGCGATACGCGCGGTCGCCAGGACATTTCCCTTCGCGATCTGATTTTTCGAAATCAGTTCGATCGTTTCCGGGCGCAGCCGGATCTTTCCCGCGGCAGTCGCGATTCGCACGCTCATCGGCTTGGCCGAAACGTCGACCATTTGCGCGCTGCCGTCAGCCGCGATGTGCGAGAGCCGGTTCATCGTTAACCGCCGATCGCAACCATCTTGCGATCCGGTTTGTAGTTGTCGCGAAAGTCGTGTTGCTGCGGTTTGCGATCGACCACATCGAGGAAGAAACGAGTCAGCTCCTCGTCACTCGCGCCGGCCCGCAAGGGCTTCAAGATGTCGAACTCCAGATAACTGCCCAAGCACGGACGCAACTTCCCGTCGCAGGTCAGTCGGAGTTTGTTGCAGCTCTCGCAGAAATGCAGGTTTGTCATCGCGCCGATGAAACCGACCCGCTGACTTCGCCCGGGAATTTGAAAATACGTGGCGGGACCATTTGTTCGAAACGTCGGTTCCGGAATGAGACTGCCGTAATGTGCTTCGAGTTTCCGCCTGGCTTCCAGGACTGGCAGAAAGTTATCTTCGCTCAACACCTCGCTCGTGCTCACCGGCATCAATTCGATGAAACGCAAAAGCAGACCACGTTCGTTCGCAAACTCCGCCAGAGGCACAAGCTGGTCGTCGTTGCGACCACGCATGAGGACGGCATTCAGTTTGATCTGTTCGAATCCGGCATCGATGGCCGCATCGATGCCATCCGAGGCTTGCCCGAAAAAATCCCGGCCAGTGATCGCAGCATAGATCTCAGGGTCGAGAGTATCGAGTGAAATATTGACGGTCCTAACGCCAGCCTCGCGCAAAGCTCTGGCCATCGAAATACCGGGCGAAGCTTCACGCGCCAGCAATGTTCCATTCGTCGAAATTCCAATGTCCTTGATTCCGGGAATGACCGGCAACGCGCGCATGAAATCCAAAACGCCACGGCGAGTCAGTGGTTCCCCGCCCGTGATTCGAAGTTTTGAAACGCCGAGGTGCGCCGAAATACGGATGACGCGCAACGTTTCTTCGTAACTCAGAATATCTTCCCGCGGAAGCCACTCCTGCAGCTCACGCGGCATGCAATAGTGGCATCGCTCGTTGCAACGGTCCGTGATCGAGATTCGCAGGTACGAAATTCTGTGGCCGAAGCGATCCTCCATGGCGGAAAACGGTAGCGGCATCGCGTGATTGAATCAAGGAAGGGGCGCGGTGCGGTTGACGCAAAAAGGGGCGGCTGTATCTTCGCGCATGACGCGTCGCTTTTCTTGTTGGGCGCTGGCTGGCCATCGCCTGCGGCGCGTTGCTCCTGACCGGTTGCTCGACGGTTCAGACCAGGATTTCAGATCATCCGGAAATCTATCAGCATCTCATGCCATCCGACCAGGCGCTGGTGCAACATGGTCAGATCCGCTCCGGGATGGCACAGGACGCGGTCTATCTGGCCTGGGGCGCACCGGACCTGAAAACAATCGCGAATATTCACGGGCGACCCGCGGCAACCTGGGTCTACTTCAATTCCACGGCGATCGGCGGTTACGGCTATTGGGGCTATCCCTATTGGGGATATGGTCCTTATTTTGGAGCGGGATTCTACGGTGGCGGCCGTTATTATCGCGGATTTGGACGCCGTTACTATGGGTGGGGCTACGATCTTTGGAACCCATTCTTCTTTGGGGGAACGCAAATTGTTAACTACCCGTACAAGACGATCTCGTTTCAACGCGGGCGCGTTGTCGCTTTTCAATTCCTCGTGCCACCGAGCGTTTCCTACTAAAGCGAGGGAAATGTCTGGAGGGCGCACGCACGCGACCCGTAATCTAACGACTCTCCGATGGCCTATAGCTCGTTCGCTCAATTCATTCAGGCTCTCGACCAGACCGGTGAGCTGACCCGTGTTGCGGTTCCGGTGGATACTGATCTGCTCATCGCGGAATGGGCGGACCGGGAAATGAAATCGCCGGGCGGCGGTAAGGCGCTCCTCTTCGAGCAACCACTGATCGACGGGAAGCCGTCGAAATTTCCGCTTGCCATCAACACCATGGGATCTCCGCGGCGCATGGCTCTCGCCCTCAAAGTGGAAAGCGTGGACGAGATTTCGAGCGAGATTCAACTGATCCTCAAAGCGAAGCCGCCAACCGATCTGCGCGAAGGCTGGAGTTTGCTCAAGCAGGGAATCCACTTACTGCATGCACGACCAAAGCATTCGAAGGAGGGAGCCTGCCAGGAAGTGGTCCATTTGTTCGATGAGAACACGCCAGAGATGTCGTTAGGCGATCTGCCGATTCTGAAATGCTGGCCAAAGGACGGCGGGCGTTTCATCACCCTCCCAAATGTGCACACACGTGATCCCGATAGCGGGGCGCGTAATCTCGGCATGTATCGCATGCAAGTTTACGACGAACGCACGGCGGGGATGCATTGGCAGGTCCACAAAGTCGGTGCACGACATGGGAAGCGTTATTACGAGCGCGGTGAACGTATGCCGGTGGCGGTCACCCTCGGAGGTGATCCCGCCTACACTTTCGCGGCCACGGCGCCGCTGCCCGATGGATTGGACGAAATCCTCTTCGCCGGATTCTTGCGCAAGAAATCAGTTGAGCTAGTTCGATGCAAAACGATCGATCTCGAAATTCCGACCGACGTGGATTTCGTTCTTGAAGGCTACGTCCAACCGGGCGAGACGCGACTTGAGGGACCTTTCGGTGATCACACCGGTTTCTATACGGCTGTCGAAGATTATCCCGTTTTTCACCTAACGGCCGTCACGCATCGGCGTGATCCAATTTATCCGACGACCATCGTCGGTATTCCGCCGATGGAGGATTTTTATCTCGGCGATGCGAGTGTTCGAATTTTCCTTCCGGTCTTCAAAATGAATTTTCCGGAACTAGTGGACATGGCGCTGCCGCCCGAAGGCGTTTTCCACAACCTCGTTTTCGTCAGCATTCGCAAGCAGTATCCGTTTCAGGCGTTCAAGATCATGCACGGCCTCTGGGGCATGGGCCAGATGATGTTCAGCAAATACATCGTCGTGGTGGATGAAGATTGCGACGTGCGTAACACGAGCGAGGTGCTGTTTCGCCTGTGCGCAAACACCGATCCGCAACGCGACAGCACCATCATCAAGAATCCGAGCGATTCGCTCGATCACGCGCCGACTTCGCAGAACGTTGGGTCGCACATGGGTTTTGATGCAACGCGCAAACTGCGTGGCGAAGGATATCTGAGAGAATGGCCGGAGCTCGTCCGCATGACGGACGAAGCGCAGCGTCTCGTCGACGAGCTAAAAAAGAGAACGGGTTGATCTGGTTTTAACAGATCAACCCGCTCAGAAGGTTGTAGATTCTCGTTGGTTAGGGCTTGCGGAAGATACGGCCCGTCGACGGATCGCGAACCAGCGCACCATGTGGGATTCCGCGGACGTCGACCAACCGATGCGGAGAATAGGGACTCCGGACAATGCCCGGCGTATTCGTCCTGGTGCCGTAGGGGTAGTAACCAGCCGGGTGTCCGTTGTAATATCCGTTCTGGTCGGCTTCGACGGCAGCGCCGACCAGCGCCCCCGCGGCAGCACCGGCAGCCGCGCCGATCGCGGCACCCTGCAGATTACCAGTGGCGGCGGCGCCGATAATCGCTCCGGTAGCAGCACCGAAGCCAGCACCCTGACCGGTCGGAGTGTCGCATGAACTGAGAGCGAAGGAACTGAGCGCCAACGCTGAAATAGCCAAGTAATTCAATTTCATAGTTAATATGTTAAACGGTTTGAACGGAATGATCGGACGGACGTGGACGGTCGAAATTCAAAGAAACTTGAGTAACGTAGCCGCAATCCGACCGACCTTTTCCAATTTGTTGAGCCGGTATTCTTTTTCGAAAACCCGGAACTTGTCCAGTTCCATTTGTCGAAGCAAGGCCCGATAGATCGAGCCCATGATTTCCGCGGCGATCATCGAGCGCCGATCTTCGCGAGGGAGTGACGCCGCGGCGTGAGCGAAGAATTGACGCGCGCGACCAGCCTCGAATTCCATCAGGGCGACGAAGCGATCGTCGTAGACTCGCGACCTCAACGCCTCCGCGGAGTAGCCGAAACGTGCCAAATCCGCGAGGGGAAGATAAATCCGTCCGTTATCCAGGTCCTTTCCGACATCGCGCAAGATGTTGGTCGTCTGCAGAGCAAGGCCGAGTTCGATCGCGTATTCGCGACAGGCTGGATTCCGGTAACCAAAGATCTCGATGCTAACGAGGCCGACCGCGCTGGCCACTCGATAGCAATAAACCCGCAGATCTTCGAAGGTGGCGTATTCAGAAATGGTCAGATCCATTTCGACGCCCGCGATGATCTCGTCGAGCATCTCCGGCTTGAGCGCATATTTCTTCATCAGCACGCGAACGTCGCCGGCGATCGAGGACTCGTTTTCGGTCGGCGCCCTAAGAATCGCGCGCCACTCCGTCAACTGCCGCGCCTTCTCCTCCACGTTGAGCGCCGGGCTATCCGCAATGTCATCAATCACCCGGCAAAATGCATAGAAAATCGTGATATCGCGACGGCGTTCCGGCCCGAGCGCGACGAAGGCAAGCGCGAGATTTGATTTGCTCTGGCGAGTGATTTTCTCAGCGTTCACTGTTCGTCGGCACTGGTTGGAACGACGCGCTGCGCCGTCCAAATGTGAAGATCGTGCCAGCCGCTTTCCACGAAAGACGGACGCCGCCGCGCGGCGTCCCGGCCCTGGTATTTCGCAATCATTCTCCTTAGTACCGAATCCAACTTTCCTGACCTATCCGCCCTGTTTCGCATTGGCGGAAGAGACAAACCCATGCCGCGAGCAGCCAGCCGGTAATCAACCCGCGCGCAAAAACATAAAGCAGCTTCCAGATGATGAATGCCACCGTTCGATCGGCGATCGCTCCCCGGATAATGGTGTCAGCCGCGATGAGCAGAAAAAAATTTATCGCGGAAATCAGGAGAAACCAGCCGAAGCGTCCGGGGTTTCGCCTCAAGAAAGACAAGTGCGCGTGGATCGCTTCCCGCAGCTTTTCGTTATGCAGAACGAGCGAGATCTGCACCGAACTAAACGCGATGATCAGCACGCTCATGACGAGGCGTTCCAACGGCAGGTAATCGAGCACATTCGGGATGTTCATAAAATAGGCGAGCAGCAACGGCATCCGGACAATTAACGTGCTGACAACAATGACGATTCCCGCCCATTTCAGCACGTAACTGAAGCGGCGCATTGCGAAACGAAAAAGCCCCCCTTCCGTGAAGCTGAGGCCCTTGATCCAGGCAAGGCAGACCGTGATCAAATAAACCTGGATGTAGACGCCAAAGAAATATTCGAAGACAAAGGAGACCGTGTCGACGGTGGCGGAAAACTGGAGAACCGGCGCCGCTGGCAGCGCATTACCCCACGCCGGCAATCGCCAAAAGACAATCGGCTTCAACAGCGACGCGAGCGCACTAAGCAGCACCACCCCGTAAATCGCAATGCCCCAGCTCCGGTAACGTTGCCAGAGCGCCCGCACGAGCGCGCCATGCAATCCGCGCCAATTGATCGCCAGCAGGATCGCCGCGATGACCGAAAGCGGATACGTCGTCGTCGCGTTATCGAATAATCCCGCAACGCCCTCAAGCGCAGGCAATGGAGTTTCCCGCCAGACATCGACCAATCTCGGCCAATCCCAGCTCGTCAAGGAAGTAACCTGGCCGAAATCCAGATCTGATTCCCGCTGGATTGGCGTAAAGGTGGCGAATTGAAAGACCGAGTAGCCGAAGCCGAGCAAGGCAAAGGTCAGCCAAACGCGCTTGAATCTCGTGATGCAACGAAATCCGTCCCGGAGCGCGAGGCGGATCGGGTTCGAGTACATGACCAGCGCATACCCGCCGAGCAGACCCACCAGCGGATATACTCGCGACACGCTCGAGAGCATGATGCTAGCCTAACGAATCAAACCCCAGTGCCGGGTGAAAGGCCAGTAGACAATGAGACCGCGCCCGACAACGTTCATCTCGGGGACGGGGCCCCACCAGCGGCTATCATAGCTGTTGTAGCTGTTGTCGCCCATCGCGAAGTAGGTGCGTGGCGGGACAGTGAACGTCTTGTCCGGGGTTCCGAGATAGAGGCTACCCGGAGAATAACCGCGATAACCATCCTTGGCCGACATCACTCTGGCAAAGCCGACGCCTTCGGCGACCTTCCCGTTCACATACAGATTCGGTGGATCGACCCGCAGAGTGTCTCCCGGGACACCCGCCAGCCTTTTGATATAGAATGGCGCGCCAGTTTCAGGATCACCCGGGATGCCGAAGATGTGATCCGTTCGGAAAACGAAAACGTCGCCCCGATGCGGCTTGATGAAGTTGTAGGAAAACTTGTCGACGAAAACCTGGTCCCCGGTATCGACCGCGCCTCGCGCGATGATCTCGCCGGCTTTGTATCCCCTCCCGGGGACGACGCCGAAATCCCCGCGCAATGTTTCCGGCGAGGCGTAGACCAAATAACTTCGGTGTTCGCAGATGATGCGGGAGAAAGTAAAAAAGAAGCCGAATTTCTTTGGGATTACTTGCTCAACCCGATCGTTCTCCGCTGAGACGACGTTGACGTAGTTGCGGCCAAGGACGAAAAACTCCCCGATCTGCCGGAGCAGATTCGGCGCGGGGGAATCACTGCGATGACCAATGATTCCGCTGAGCGTTGGTTGCATCGAGCCGGTTGGAATTTTGAATGGCTGCAAAAAGTAGGAACGGATCCCGACCGCCACCACGATGGCTACAAGAATGACCTCAACGTTTTCCCGCCAATGCGTTTCCCAGGTTATCGGGGCGAGTTTGTGCAACTGCGCGTCGAGCACTTCCGCTTCAGTCTTGATGCGATCGTGGTCTCGCGCCCGCAAAGCGGCTGCCAGCGCTGCGATTCCAGCTTCCAGCGGCTCGCGCACTGACGCACCCAGCGTATCGGATTTGTAGCGGAGATATTTTTGCGCGTGCCGCAGCAGCAGTTTGCTGTGCTTAATGTAGCGAGGTGTAAACATAGAGTGTCTTGCCTAACGAATCCTGAAAATCGGCTTTTTTTCTGTCATTCCAAGCCCCGAAAGCTTCGGCGACTCGACGTAACTGTTGCAGCGATCGAATTCACTGCGCCTTTAATACTTCAATGAATGCTTCCTGTGGAATGTTGATCTTTCCGATGCTTTTCATGCGCTTCTTTCCCTCTTTTTGCTTCTCAAGCAACTTGCGTTTTCGGGTGATATCGCCGCCATAGCATTTCGCCGTCACGTTCTTGCGTAACGCGGAAACGCTCTCGCGCGCGATAATCTTCCCGCCGATCGCCGCCTGAATCGCGACCTGATACAGCTGGCGTGGAATTACTTCCTTGAGTTTTGCAGCGAGCTGACGTCCGCGCGACTCCGCCCGATCCCGGTGCACGATGGTAGAGAAGGCATCAACCGGCTCCCCGTTTACGAGCAAGTCGAGCTTGACCAGTTTCGCCGCTCGATAACCAGCATGCTCGTAATCCATCGAACCGTAGCCGCGTGTGATGCTCTTAATCTTGTCGTTGAAGTCGACGAGAATTTCGTTCAAGGGCAGCTCGCAATGCAGCATGACGCGGCGGGTATCGAGCGATTCCGTGTGATCCATTAAACCGCGTTTTTCCAGAATTAGCTGGAGGATGTCGCCGATATTTTCGTTCGGGCAAAGGACGTAGGCCTTCACGATCGGCTCGCGAATTTCATCGATAATGCTCGGATCGGGCAGGTGCGCGGGATTGTCGATGAGCAGCGTTTCACCGCGCGTCGTCAGAATCTGGTAGATGACGCTGGGCGAGGTTGCGATGATGTGCATGTCGTACTCGCGCCGCAGGCGTTCCTGAATGATCTCCATATGAAGCAGGCCGAGAAATCCGCAGCGAAAACCGAACCCGAGCGCGACCGAGCTTTCCGGTGAGTAAACAAAGGCGGAGTCGTTCAACCGCAGTTTCCCGATCGCAGTTTTCAGATGTTCGAAGTCCGCGGTGTTGATCGGATAGATTCCGCTGAAAACCATCGGATGGATTTCCTGAAATCCCGGCAACGCTTCACGCGCCGGATTGCGCTGATCGGTAATCGTGTCGCCGATCTTGATCTCGGCCGTGCTCTTGATGTTGGCGATGAAGTAGCCAACGTCCCCTGCCCGCAGCTTAGGCTGTGCAAACATCTTCGGAGTGAACACGCCCACCTCCTTGATCTCGTAACGGGCCGGGTTGTTCATGAACTTAACCGCCTGATCCGGCTCGATATTGCCGGAGAAGACCCGAACGTAGGCAACGACTCCGCGGTAGACGTCGAACACGGAGTCGAAAACCAAACCGCGCAATGTTTCGTCGGCGGGCGGTTGTGGCGCCGGAATACGATTCACCACCGCCTCGAGAATTTCCTCGATGCCGATACCCATTTTCGCGCTCGCCTCGATCGCCTCTTCGGCCGGAATTTGGAGAATTTCCTCCAGCTGTCTGTGCACGGCCGGAACGTCTGCGTTCGGCAAATCGATCTTGTTGATCACAGGCACAATCGTGAGCCCTTGTTTGTGGGCCAGATGGATGTTCGCCACCGTCTGAGCTTCGACGCCTTGCGCTGCATCTACGATCAAGAGCGCGCCTTCGCACGCCGCCAGTGAACGCGACACTTCGTAGGCAAAATCCACGTGTCCCGGCGTGTCGAGCAGATTCAGCCGGTAGGTCTCTCCCGACTTGCTTGTGTAACTCATCGTGACCGGATGCGCCTTGATTGTGATCCCGCGCTCGCGCTCCAGATCCATCGAATCGAGCAGCTGATCCTGCTTCTCCCGGTCGTGAATCGTTCCAGTGCGCTCGAGCAATCGATCGGACAAGGTCGTCTTCCCGTGATCGATATGCGCAATGATGCAAAAATTCCGGGTAAGCGCGATCGACATGAAGCGCTGCACTATGCGGGTGCGCACTGAGATGGTCAATCGAGAGGCTGGAGCGGAACATTCCAGCATTGCTCTTCGCGAGCGCGGCTGTTACGTGATGGGAAATGCCCAAGTTGATCATCAAAACAGAACGCGGAGGAAAGGTTGCCCAAGAGCTGGCGGAGGAACTAATTACGATCGGTCGCGGCCCGGACAATGCGATTCGACTCGACGACCCTTCGGTCTCCGGGCGGCATGCGCAATTGCAGCGCGTTGGAGATATCTACCGACTTAAAGATCTCGATTCGACCAATGGAACGTCGGTCAATGGACAAAAAGTAAATGAAACCGCTTTGCGTTTCGGCGATCGTCTTCGCTTCGGAAAAGTGGAGGCGTTGTTCGAGTCCGATGTCAGCGATCAGGCGCAACCGCTTCCGGAGCTTGAAGAATTAGCCGCGCGGCCGGCGGAGTCCAGCGCGCGTCCGGCAGATTTCGCGAATGCTTCACCTTTCCCCAATCGGAGGAGGGACAGAGACCCGACGCGGCAAGCCATCCTGGCGGCCGCGGCGATCGCGTTTCTCGCTTTCGTTGGAAGTATGATCGCCGTGCTCATGATGCACGCGCCGATGTAACGCCCGCTCCTCTGCTTGTAGCTTCAGCATGGCCTCAACCAAGAAGCGTCTTCTCCTTTTCGACATCGACGGAACGCTCATCACGTCCGGGGGTGCCGGCATCGAGGCCCTCAAACGCGCGCTCACCGAGCGATTCGGTATCTCGGATGATCTGGGTGACATCGAGATCGCGGGCATGACCGACTCCGGCATCGTCGTGGCCATATTGAATAAACATGGCGTTCCGACGACTAAGGAGAATGTGGCGGCATTTCTCGACAGCTACGTGCGCTTTCTGGCGCTGGAACTTCCGCAGCGCAAAGGTTCCCTCCTGCCGGGCGTGTTGATGTTGCTGGAAAAACTAAAAACGCGGTCGCATCTCGTGCTCGCTTTGCTCACAGGCAACCTGGCCCGTGGTGCACGGCTAAAACTGGAGCATTACGGCGTCTGGAATTTTTTTGAATTCGGCGCGTTCGCGGATGATCACCAGGATCGCAACCAACTCGGAACATTCGCCAAAACGCGAGCAAAAGAAACGCACGGGCGGGAATTTCTTGCGCGTGAGATCGACGTGATCGGCGATACCCCCCGAGACATCTTATGCGGAAAGGCCTTCGACGCGCGTACTGTTGCCATCGCTACGGGCACGTGGTCCCGGGAAAAACTGGCCGAACATCGGCCAGATTTTCTGTTCGACGACCTGTCTGACGTCGATCACATCATCGCAACGCTGGGGTGGTAAAATTGACGATCGACCGCAGAGTGACATCTTGCCGAAGTCTCCGACCAAATGACGAAAACTGACCAATCAAACGTGTTCCCGCTCGAGGGCGAAATCGATCTCCACGTGTCCCCACGAATTGCGACATTGCTTGCTGCGGTGGTGAAGGGGAAACCGCAGAAGCTGGTCGTCGACTTATCAAAAGTAAGTTACATCGATAGCTCGGGGCTGGCGGTGTTGATCGAAGGCATGCAAAACGTCGAGGCCTACGGGGGAAAATTCCTCATCGCCGGCTTGCAGGAAACTGTTCGGCCAATCTTCGAGATCGCGCGCCTTGATCAAGTGTTCCGGCTTTTTCCGGACGTGGACGCCGCGCTGGCGGCTTGAAGCAGGATCTCCAACGTCCGAGCGACGTTGATCGAGATATCGAACTGCGCGGCCCGTTCGAGAATGCGCGGCTGGGCCTCCGCCCGCCTCGCTTCGTCGCTCCACATTTCGACGGCGTCGCGGAAGGCATGAATCTCCCGCGGATCTTCGACCACGCTTCCGTGAACGCCATTCTCAATCACCTCGCTTACGCCGTTCGCGCGGGTCGTAATAACCGGCAAACCCGCCGCCAGCGCCTCGAGACTCGCGTTTGAAAATGGATCATAAATTGTAGGCAAAATGAAAATATCGGCGGCGGCGTAAACCGCAGCGAGATCGCGGACCACACCGAGAAATTGCGCGAAACGGGATTTGTATCGCGGTTGATTGCCGCGGCCGGCCACAAACAATCTTAGCCTCGGATTACCGCTTGCTTCGATCGCATCGATGGCGAAGCGCAATCCTTTTCGCTCCCAGCCGGAGCCGACGAAAAGAAGCGCGACGTCAGTGGCTTTCAGACCCAGCGCCGCCCGCTGGCCGGCACGTCTCTCAGCATTCGGCGCAAAACCGGCGATTGGAACTCCATTGTAAACGACATCGATCCTGCCAGGCGGATATCCGTAAATGCGAGTGATTTCATCCGCGACCATTCTGGAATTCGCGATCACGCGAGCGGCCCCGCCCTTGCCGAGGAGCGATTCCTCGAGACGCAACAGATCGCGATTTTTTCCGTTTAGCGCCCGCGAGATTTTCTGCCATGCGGTTCCAAATTTTTCGCGTCGCTCCAGCCAGGCTCGGTGCACGCCATCTCCAGCCCGGAAAACATCGCAGCGCCAGATGCGTTCGAAACTCAGCCAAACATCGCAGGCCGCTTCCGGGCGCAATCGTTCCAGATCATTTGCAAAGGCGATCGCCGATGATCCGCGCACATGGGTGATCGGTCCGAATGTCCATTCCTCCGCCGGCCAATCAGCCGTCGTGAAGAGGTGCACCCTGTGGCCGGCATCGACGACACCTTGCGCAAGCCGCTTCAAGTAAGCTTCCGCCCCTCCACTCGCGGAAAAACCGCGGCGAACAAATCCGATCTGGCAAGCAGGCTTCGACATGGCGGTTAGGCGGCGGTTCCCTCTTTACTTGACCACATTCGTCACAATACTTGTAACGATATGGTGGGTGAAACTCTAAACGCCCCTTCCCGACTGCGAGCTACGCCAGCCGCGCCACGCATTTTGCCGCGGAATATGCTGTACTCGATCTTCGCGCGCATCGGGGGTTCGGGTTTGGACACCGACGCCTTTGAAACCTTGCGCGCCTCGCACCGTGGAGGATTCCTCGGGAAAGCCATCGCCTACGATAATCGCCAGACGGAAATTCCGAGCTCGCTCATTCATTCACTTCGTTGGCATCCGGTTCGGCTGATTTCTTTTCTCGATCGGCCGTACTATTACGGAGCAAAAAAGAAATACCTCGACTGGATCGCGTCGCGGCACCTGGCCACCCGGCGTTACGATTTGTTCCACAGCTGGTCGGGCGATTGTCTCCAGTCGTTGCGGGTGGCGCACAGACGTGGGATCCCCTCGCTCGTGGAAATTCCCACCTGGCATCGCGATCAGGGCAGGACGCAGCGCCCGGAACCGGAGGTGGTGCCTCCACTGCCCTTTTATCGCCGGTGGAAGGAAGAGCTGTTACTCCGGCGTGCCCGCTACATCGAAGAATATGATCTGGCCGATTTGCTGGTGGTGCTTTCCAGCAAGGCCACGGAGACGTTCCGCGTCCAGGGTTTTCCGAAGGAGAAGCTTTTCTACCTGCCCCGCGGCGTCGACATCGAACAATTCCAACCCGGGCAGCGACCACCAGTCTTTCGAGCAATTTTTTCCGGAGCATTGATCGAGCGCAAAGGCATTCATCACCTCTTGGAAGCATGGCATCGACTCGATCTAAAAAACGCTGAGCTTTGGCTCGTCGGGTCGGTGCACGAAGAGGCAAAGCCGCATTTGAAGAAATTCTGGCGCGATAACATCACCGTCGTCGGATTCACTCGTGACGTGGCAAAGTATCTCGGCCAAAGCACTGTCCATATTTTTCCTTCGCAACTGGAAGGAAGCGCGAAAGTCACCTACGAAGCCGCGGCGTGCGGTTTACCGCAAATCACCACTCGGGAAGCAGGCGATGTGGTCAATAACGGTGTAGAAGGCCTTATCGTGCCGCCGGCGGATGTCGATGCTCTGGCTGACGCGATTCTACATTTGTATCAACATCCCGAAACCGTCGAGCGCATGGGCGTTGCGGCGCGCGCAAGGGTGGTGGACAATTTTACGTGGGACCATTTTCGCGCGCGTTTGCTTGATGCTTACGAACTGGCGATGAAAAAGGCGCGCTAGTCTATCGAGGTTGATTTTCTCTGTAGCGACCCGGATTCTCTTTGGGACTCGCCGCAATCATTTTTTTCCCTCGTGAAAATTCTGATCATCCAACTCAAGCGAATCGGCGATCTGGTTCTGACGACGCCAGCTATCGCCGCGCTTCGAGAAAGATTTCCAGAAGCCGAAATCGATCTCGTCGTTTCCCCGACCGGTGCAGATCTGACCCCTGCGATTCATGGAGTCGAACGAGTTTTCGTCGCCGGCCGTCGCCTTGGCGATATCGGCACATGGATGAACCTTATGTTCCGGCGATACGATTATTGCCTGGATTTCACTCGCACCGATCGATCGGCGTTTCTGACCATCCTTTCCCGGGCACGCAAGCGGATCACCTACGAGCGCGCGAATGCGCAAAACAAATGGCGACCGCTTGCCTATGACGAATTTATCGAGGGCTCCGTGCGCTCGATGCATACGATCGATCATCACCTTGCACATCTCGTCTCCCTTGGAATTAACGACAGCACGCCGGCACTGGCGATCGAATTACCGAATGAGTCAAAGCGGGAGGCGAATCGCATTCTCGCCAAGGCCGGAGCGTCATCGAATTTCATCATCTTTCATCCGGGGTCGGCGCGAATCGAGAAATTTTGGGAGCCGGAACGATGGGCGGAAGTGATTAACCATGTTTCCGCGCATCGCGGCATCGATTGCGTCCTGACCAGCGGCCGCGCCGAGATGGAGCAAACGCACATCGCGGAGATTAAGCGCAGACTTGAGCGTTCGGTCATTGACTTGTCCGGTAAGGTGAATCTCCTGACCCTGGCGGCCATCATTGAGAAAGCCCGACTACTCGTCGGGGTTGATTCCGCGCCGACGCACCTGGCTGCGGCCACGCAGACGCCGCAGGTCGTTCTCTATGGCCCGACAAATCCTTTCCACTGGCGTCCGCGAGAGAGTCCGGCTGTTGTCCTGCTTGGCGATGAAACCGCGCTGCGGGCAACTTTTTCGCCTGATGAGCCCAACCATAGGATGTCGGAAATCTCGACGAGACAGGTGATTGATGCTATGGACTCACTGCTGTCGGCTCCGGCAGCATCTCCCGCATGACCGATTCGAAATCCACTCCATCCAAGCCCTCCTTTTGGGACACGGCGCGTGCGGCGTGGAATCCTTACCGGCGTCTCTTCGGTTACGTAAAACCATACCGCTTCCGCTTCTTCCTCGGCCTCGCCTTCGGTATCGGTTTCGGAATCGTTAACGGCATGTTGCCGCTCGTTTTGTCCCGGGTGACGAGCTTTGTCTTTCACGGCGCCGCGCCGAACCCAAAGGCAATCATGGGGCACGTTTCCGACTTTGATGCGGGCCCGAAGGTCAACTCGATCGTGCTGATTTGCCTGGCCATTCCAGCCGTGATGATGGTGCGCAGCATTTTTTGGTACTGCAACGCCTATTACATGTCATGGGTCAGTAACAAAGTCGTGACCGACATTCGCAACGAGCTTTTCGCGAAAATGATTCGGCAATCGATGGATTTCTTTAACCGGATGCATTCCGGCTTTCTCATGTCCCGCGTCACTAACGATACCCGGATGATGCAGGCTGCGCTCTCCACCGTGAGCAGCGATCTGTTCAAGCAGCCTATTACCATCATCGGAACCGTCGGTGTGCTGCTTTACATGGATTGGAAATTTACTGTCGTAACGCTGATCCTCTTCCCCTCCTGTCTCGTCCCGCTCCGAATTTATGGCAGGCGGACGCAGCGGGCGGTCCAATCCGAGCAGGAAGACCTCGGCCAGATGGTGGTGACGATGCAGGAAACGTTCGCCGGCATCCGGGTCGTCAAATCGTTTTCGCGCGAGGGCCACCAGGAGGCGTCGTTCAATCGCAGCACCATGCTGCAATTCCGAAACGCCATGCGCATCATCAAGTCGATGGAAGCGGTCGGCCCGCTCGTCGAAATCATCGCCGCGCTCGGCATCGGCCTGGCGCTGCTCTATGTGTACACGTCCGGTCTCAGTGCGGCGCGGTTCTTTGCCTTGATCAGCGGTATTTTTCTTCTCTACGACCCGATCAAGACGTTGAGTCGCATTCACATCGTGATGCAACGCTCCGTCTCGGCCACGAAGGGGATTTTCCAAATCCTCGATTCCAAACCCACAGTTCGAGACGATCCGTCCGCAATCGAGCTCCCACCGTCGCGGGGGTTGCTCGAATTTCAAAAGGTGACGCTCCGTTATGCCGGCGGGGTCACCGACGCGGTCAAGGATTTGAACCTGCGCATCGAACCGGGAAAAAACTACGCATTGGTTGGCGCGAGTGGTGCGGGCAAGAGCACGATTCTGTCGCTTCTCCTTCGCCTTTACGATCCCACCGCGGGCAAGGTGCTGATTGACGGTTACGACCTGCGCAGCTTGACCCAAAACTCGCTTAGAAATCAAATCGGCTTGGTCACACAGGAAACGTTTCTGTTTCACGATACGATCTTCAAGAATATTCAGTTCGGACGGCTCGATGCAACGGAGGAAGAAATCTACGCTGCCGCCCGCACCGCATACGCGCATGACTTCATCGTCGCGCAGCCACAGAAATACCAAACCGTCATTGGCGACAAAGGCTGCCTCCTCTCCGGCGGTCAGCAGCAGCGGCTCGCCATTGCCAGAGCACTGCTCAAGAATGCGCCCATCCTTCTCCTCGACGAAGCGACTTCAGCACTCGATTCCGAGTCGGAGAAGCAGATTCAAATGGCGCTTGATCGCTTGGCCGCGGGAAAAACCGTCATTGCCATCGCTCACCGGCTTTCCACCATCCTGTCGGCGGATCAAATCGTGGTCATGGATAGCGGCCGGATCAAGGAGATCGGCACACATGGCGAGCTGCTCGAGAAATCCGGTTACTACCGGCGCTTATACGACATGCAGTTTAATCCGCAGAACGGAGAACCCACTGCCGAAAACAATGTTCTCGTCGAAGCGATTGGTTAGCCGGCAACCGCTCGCTACTCGATCGATTGCGCAGCAGCTTCCTTTGTCGATTCCAGAAACCGTTTCCTGTTGGCGTCATGCGCCGAATCACTCAGCACCGGATGAAAACTGAGTCCGGCTGGCGGCGCGGGCAAATCAACCCAGGAGCGACAACCGCCGAATGATTTTTTCTCCGCCAGCACCCAGGTCGGCTGCAGCTCAAAGATGCGAACGAAAGCCACATGCAAACCCGGAGCGTTGTCGTATTGAAATCGTTCCCGCACGACTTCTGGTTTTAGGACATGCAACGATTCCAGCGAATCGGCAATCTCAGGTGACGTGATCCATTTCGCGATTTCCAGTTTGGCGAGAAAGCGCAACTCGATTTCGTTCTCGCGCCGCAGCGGAAGAATGGCGTCGCTCAGACGGGTTTTCTCGAGCTGTTCGTGGAAAAAAGTGGGGAACAAAAGAAATTCCCGGTGGCAAAAAGCAAAACCTGAACGGCCCTCGGCGATGCCGCCCTTGCGCAAAATAATGCTCTGTGCTCCGCGACCGAGCGCCTCGCAAACGAGAGCCCACTCCTTGAAAGCGATACTTTCCATTTCGAAGACTCCAAACTAGCGTCGACAGGATGGCTCTCAACATTGATCTCCACACCCATTCATTCTTCTCCGGCGACGGCGTCTCCAGCCCGGAAGAATTAATCGCGGCCGCACGCGGTAAGGGTTTGCACGGCCTGGCCATTACCGATCACAACACCTGTGAGGCCGTCGATTACATGCTGGAGAAAGGCTTCATGCGCAAAGACGGCACACCGGTGGACGGGTTTCTGATTATCCCGGGCGTCGAGGTGACGACCGCGGAGGGACATCTCCTGTGCATCGGCGCGACATTGCCTTTCATGAAAGGGCGACCGGCGCGCGAAGTTTGTCAGATCATTCATGACCGAGGTGGGATCGCCATCCCGCCGCATCCCTACGACTTGTTTCGTGCCGGGATTCGCTTTCAAACCCTCGAGACGCTGCCGATCGATGCGCTGGAAGTTTTTAACGCCGCCACCACGCTCCGGCGCTACAACCGCTACGCCTTTAAGTATGCACAGGTTCGTGGTCTCCCGATGACAGCGGCGAGCGACGCGCATCATGCCGCGGCAGTCGGGACCGCTTACACGATTGTTAATACCGACGACTTCTCGGTGAAGGGCGTGCTGGCGCAGATCCTAAAAGGCAACGAACTAAATCAACGCTACCTCACTCCGAAAGACAGCGTGCGAAAAACTTGGAATAATTGGATGCGACTGAAACGCCGCAAACGTCTGCCAGAAGCGACAGCGAAATTCGAGGAATAGGCAACGCAACGCCGTGTCATCCTAAGCGCAGGACCGCAGCCCAGCGAACAACTGCGGGCACGGAGAAAATGGCTACACTTTGTCCATGAAAAGGACGCGTAGCCCAGTTTCGGTCCGCTCAGGACAGATCGAATTCCTCAAGCTTAATACCGAAAGGTGGCATTGGCGCGATGCCTATCAATGGCTGCTCGGGTTGACCTGGCCGCAGTTCGCGGCCTTTGTCGGCGCGGTTTACGTCGCGCTCAATCTTCTTTTCGCCACGCTTTACACGGTCGGGGACGGGTCGGTGGCCGGGATGCGGCCCGGATCCTTTCTCGATGCGTTCTTTTTCAGTGTCCAGACCGTGGCCACCGTCGGCTACGGGAATATGTCTCCCGCTAATCTCTACGGTAATATCCTAACGACCATCGAAATCATGAGCGGCATCTTTTTGGTGGCCGTCATGGCCGGCCTCATCTTTGTCCGGTTTTCGCGGCCGAGCGCCAACATCGTGTTCAGCAAATCAATCGTGATCGCCCCTTTGAATGGCCAGCCCACTCTGATGCTGCGCATTGGCAACTTGCACCAGCGCAGCATGGTTGAGGCGGAATTCCGAATCGTCTTCAATCGCGACGAGCAACTCGTGGAGGGCGGTGACTTCCGCTACTTCTATAGCCTCAAACTCCAGTTCGACCGGCTGCCGACTTTCCCGGCCGCGCTTACGCTGCGACATGTGATCGACAAACACAGCCCGCTCTACGGTGCCACGCCTGAATCGCTCGAGACGGGCCGCGCTGTCTTGATCGCATCGGTCGTCGGCATCGATCCAGTCATACCCGCGGCTGTTCAAACCCAACAGGATTACACCTGGCGCGACATTCGCTTCGGCGAACGTTTTGTCGAGATTTACACCGATCACGGTGACGGCCGACTTACGGTTGACTACGGTCGTCTTCACGACACCGAGCCGGCAAAAGGTTAGCTGGGCCTACTGATCCAGCCGCACTCAGTCAGCAGATTGTCGATCTTCTCGCGCGCGAGCCCCTCCGCGGGGTTGCGAGCCGCCGTTTTACCCGGCGAAGTTCAAGAAGGAAGGGGGGATCGGTCAAAGCGGCGAACGGTATTCGCCTTTCAATCGTGGGAATGCGCTGCCAATCAGCGTTTCATCAGCAATTCCCGCAAAGCATCCGCAGTGTCCACCGGCGCCTGGCAGGTGAAGTTCTCGCACACGTAGGCTGTTGCCTTTCCCTGCAACTGCGACATGCCGCTGACCGCTTCCAGTTTTTCCTCGAGATATTTCTGGCCTTCGCCTCCGTCGGCGAGAAGAACGATCGTGTTCGGCAGAAAACGCCGATGAACTTCGCCAAGAAGTGCGAGCGTCTCCCGGGCATCTCGTTTTCCGGCAATCACGATCTGCTTCGGTTTGGCCAGGCTGCAATCGAACGCGACCAGCATTTGCGGCATCGCGCTCGGAAAATGCAAAATTTGCGGAGTAAACGCGGCAATCGCCTTCTCCGCGCGTGCGCGCCAGGTTTCTTCATTACGAATCTGGGCAAGCCGCAAAAGGTTGAGCGCCGCGACCGAGCTCGCGGCCGGCTCGGCGCTGTCGTTGTCGTCTTTCATGTGCAAGACAACGCTCTTGTCTTTGCCACTGGTGCTGAAATAACCGCCGTTCTTTTCATCAAGAAACAATCGGTCCTGTGTCTGTTGCAGTTCGACCGCGAACTTGAGCCACTCGACATCGAACGACGCTTCGTAGAGATCGAGAAGCCCTTGAATGACGAACGCATAATCATCAGCAAACCCCGCCACGTCGCCGCGGCCTTCGCGATAGCTGCGAGACAATTGCGATCCGTCCCAGAGATTCGACCGGACAAACTTTGCCGCTCGTTCCGCGCTCTCGAGATAGCGGGAATCGTTCAGAACCTGAGACGCACGAGCAAAAGCGGAAATCATGAGGCCGTTCCACGATGCGATAATCTTGTCGTCGAGATGCGGCCGAGGACGCTCATTGCGGATCGCCAATAGCTTCTCACGACTGCGCGTCAGCGATTGCCGAATCTGGTCTTCGCTCTTGGCAAAATGTTTCGCGGTATCCGCGATGGTGTGTCGGTCAATCAGAATATTTTTTCCGTTGAACTCGTTCTGCGGATCACTCCCTTCCGGCGCGTTGCCGTCTGGCTGCACGCCATACTGGAAATCAAAAATCTCACCGGCGTCGCCCAGCGCGGCATCGATCTCCTTCTTTGTCCAAACGTAGAACACGCCTTCACCGTGTTCGGGCTTGCCCTGTTTAAGCAGACTGTCGGCGTCCTCCGCAGAAAAGAATCCGCCATCTTTTGAGGTCAGGTCGCGCCCGATGTAATCGAGAATGTCGCGAGCGACCGATTCATATTGTGGATCCTGCGTCATTTGAAATGCGTCGAGATATGCAGCCGCGAGCTGCGCCTGGTCGTAAAGCATCTTTTCAAAGTGCGGGACGTGCCAGTAGCGATCGACTGAGTAACGATGAAAACCGCCTCCGAGATGATCGTGAACGCCGCCGGAAGCCATTTTGCGCAGTGTCAGAAGATCCATTTCCAAAGCACGCTTTCCGGATTCGCTTTTCGGATCGCGCGCGTAGAATCGTGTCAGGAAATTGAGCGTGACCGGCCGCGGAAATTTCGGAGCGCCGCCGAATCCTCCTTCCTTCTCGTCAAACGTCTGGGAGAGCTGTTCATAGGCTTGCTCGAAGGTGCGATGATCGAGCTTATCTCCGGCGGCCGTCTGCGCGGATTGAGCCTGGCCTAGCGCCTCCAGAATCTTTGCACCCTGCTCAACGATCTTTGCCTGGTTCGCCTTCCACGCGCTGGCAATCCTCTCGAGCACTTTCCTAAAACCGGGCTGCCCGTAGCGATCCTCCGGCGGAAAATAGGTCCCGCCGACAAACGGTTTCAGATCCGGCGTCAGCCAGACACTCATCGGCCAGCCGCCGCCGCCCGTCGTTGCCTGCACGAATGTCATGTAAACGCGGTCAACGTCTGGCCGTTCTTCGCGATCGACTTTAATGTTCACGAATTCGCGGTTCATGATGGCCGCCGTCTCGGCGTTTTCGAAAGACTCATGCGCCATGACGTGGCACCAGTGACAGGTGGAATACCCGATCGAGAGAAAGATCGGTTTGTTTTCCTTGCGAGCCCTGGCGAAAGCTTCCTCGCCCCACGGATACCAATCGACCGGATTGTGCGCGTGCTGGAGGAGGTAGGGCGATTTTTCGTGCGCCAGGCGGTTCGTGGTTTGCACGGGTCCTGGCTGAACTTCGGCCACAGGGTGCGGGGGCGTCACCCGTCATCCTACCGCCAAACGCGCAAAGCAAAAGGGGGTTCTGGATTCCTCGCGTGGGATCTATTGCTCTTCGTCATCCCGAGTGCAGCGAAGCGAAATCGAGGGATCCGGTGGTGAAAACCTTCCGCATCCATCACGGGATTTGCGGCATCATCATCTTGAGGTACTACCCCGGGATTCCTCGATTTCGCTCGGAATGACCATCTCCCATCACAACGGCGACAATTCCAAACGCGGCGCCGTTTCCGGGGACCACGGATTCACTTCATATCGGGACGCGACAATAATGCTTCCGCGTGCGCGGACAATTTCGTCCGCAACGCCGCGACATCGAGACCATGGCGAGTGGGAGCAAATTGCTCGAGATTACAGTCGGCCAGTCGAAATAACCGAACGGCGGGGGATAATCGCCGGCCATGTTTGGGATGGGTCGGGTGCTCGAATTGCTTTCTCAAATGAACAAACGCGCCGGCGGCCTGAATCAATCCCTTGAAGAAATTCGCATCATCGGATTTGGTCTTGAGCCAAAGCTGCTCCAAAACGTCGTGTGCCTCGTAGTAACGCTGTTCGTTCCAGCATTGGAAGAATCCGCGATAAAATGGATTGTCCGATATGGCGGAAGATGCCGCCTCTTTCCCCTGCTGTTGGCTGACCAAATGCGAAATCCGCTCGCCTTTACTTTTCAAGGACTTAACCTGAGCACGGCTGGGATGATCGGCAAACGAGCACGCTTTGGTTTTTCGGAGGGATCGCGATTGCGCAGCCCCGAAAACGTTCGGGACGCAGGATGACGCCGCTCGATCTCGCCATTCTTCTCGCAGTCATCGCGGCTCTGGTCTTTTGCTCCGCGCTTTTTTCTGGACTCGAGACCGCGCTCTTCTCGCTGAAGCCGCATCAGCTTCGACGTCTTGAGGAGCAGCATCCTTCGCTCGTCCAATTCATTCAGGTGTTTCGGAATAATCCACGGCGGGTCCTCAATCTCATACTGCTGGCCGACACCCTCGTGAATGTCCCGCTCGTGCTGCTTTGCCTTTTTTTCCTCTGGGAAGGGCCATTGGCGGGACACGTTCCGCAATGGGTCGCCACCACCGCCATTTTCGCCATCGTTGTTCTGATCTGTGACTTGATTCCAAAGCTGCTCGCGCTCTCGGCCCCCTATCGACTCTCCGCCCTCGGCGTCTTCACCTTGAAACTTTCCATGCCGCTGCTCGATCGAGTCGGCACCGCGCTCGAAACCATCAGCACCTCGGTGGTCGATTTTCTCACACCATCACACTTGCGGAAACGCGCGCGCATGACGGACGAAGAATTGGAAACACTCGTCGAAATGGGAGAAGAGGAAGGCTCGCTCCACGAGTCCGAAGGCGAAATGATTCAGGAGATCATCAAGCTCGGGAACAAGACGGCCAAGGATTGCATGACGCCCCGGGTGGATACGTTTTCGCTGCCGGACGACTTGCCTAACGAAAAAGCAATCGCACGTTTGAAGGAGAAACGGCATCGGCGGGTGCCGGTTTATGCGGAAACGCCGGACCAGATCCTGGGAATCATCGATGTAAAGAGGTTTCTGCTCGATTCGAGCGAACATTACACCGAGACTCTGGTCCCTCCTTCGTTCGTGCCCGAAACCATGCGCGCGCTCGATTTACTTCGTGGGTTTCTTTCGCGCCCACAGGGTCTCGCCATTGTCGTAGACGAATTCGGCGGCACCGAGGGCATCATTACCTTGTCCGATATCGTCGAAGAAATCATGAGCGACGCCGCACCGCTGGGAGACGCGGATCTCTACATCGAGCCACTGGAGGACGGAAAATTTCTCGTCAGCGGAAACGCCAGACTCGACGACCTTGGCGAGCACCTTGGGTTCGAAATCGAAGCCGAGGGGATCGACACGATCGGCGGCTTTGTTTTCAATCGGCTCGGATACCTGCCGGCATCGGGCACGAAGATCGAAATCCCACGACTAACGATTACGATTCGCCGTGCCGGACGGAAGCGCATCGAGGAGATGTTGCTGGAAAAGAACCGTGGCTCAAAACGCGATTCGGAGACGAACGGAGAGGTGGAGGTCGAGCGATGATCATCGGGCTCTTCATCCTGGGAACGTGGGCGGTCTCGTTTCTGTTTGCCGGCATTGAAGCGGGATTGCTCTCGGTCGACCCGGTGCGACTGCGTCATCATGTGAAACAAGGGAGGATCGGTGCGTCCCGCCTTGATCGATTGCTAAAACACCCGGAGCGAGCGCTGGTCACCGTCTTGCTCATCACGAACCTGGCGAATATTCTCGGCCTCTTGTTGCTAACGAAATTGCTCGTCGCCTCATTTAGTTACGCTGGATTTTTCATTGCTGTCACGATCGCGCTCCCAATTTATCTCTTTGTCCTCAACGTATTGCCAAAGTCGCTCTTTCGCCGGTTTCCCTTCCGCGCGCTGGCCGCGTTAGGAGGAATCCTCGAAGGCGCGTCGATTGTCCTTTGGCCAATTCTCGAGATCGGGGGATGGATCGGCGGTCTGTTCGTTCCGCGCCGGGCCGAGGGCCGTGGACGTTTGTTCGCCGCGCGGGAAGAGTTCAAACAAATCGCGGTGCAAAGCGAGCGCGAAGGCGCACTCACCTCGACCGAGCGCGCCCTCATTCACAACGTCGTTGATTTTCGCATCGTGAAAGTCCGTGACGTGATGGTGCCGCTCCAAAAAGTGACGGCGGTGCGACCGGAAATGCGGCCCGAAGATTTTCTTAAACTGGGCAGCGAAACAAATGCCGAGCGTTTTCCGGTAGTGACCGCGAACGGCGAGGCGAAGGGTCTGATCAACCTTCTTGACGTCTTGTTCGATAAGAATCCGCCACGCTCGTTAGGCGACTATTCCCGACGCATCATCTTCGCAGGCGAAGACGAACCCGCTTATCGCGTCATTCAACGGCTTCGCGCGGCGCGCCTCGGGCTGGCCGCAGTGTTGAACAGCCAGGAAAAGCTGACGGGGATCGTGACCACTGAAGACCTGATCAGGCGTCTTGTTTCTCTCGCGGCGTAGAGTTTCTCGCATTTTGTTCCCATCCTCCCCATACTCCGGCGGTGGAGGAGAATTGACGGCAAGACAACAAGAGGATGGAGGCGCGCGCGAGCCTGGCGCGATCATGCCAGTACCGGAGGGACTCCGCTCGACGCTGGCGGCAATCTGCCTTGCCCTGGCGGGCCTGACCTGGGCCGTCTTCGGACAAACGCTGCATCATGATTTCATCAATTACGATGACAAAACCTACGTTTATGAGAACCCGAACATCACCTCCGGTCTGACGCGCCCGGCGATTTTCTGGGCATTCACACACGCTCATGCGGGCAACTGGCATCCCCTCACTTCAATCTCCCACATGCTCGATTGCCAGCTCTACGGGCTCAATCCCAGCGGCCACCATCTCGCGAATGTCCTGCTCCACATACTCGCGGTAGTCTTGCTCTTTCTAGTCCTACGACAAATGACCGGCGCGATTTGGCGGAGCGCCTTTGTCGCGGCCGTGTTCGCCATCCATCCGTTGCGGGTGGAATCGGTCGCGTGGATTGCGGAACGGAAGGACGTACTCAGCGGTGTGTTCTTCATGCTCACGCTGCTCGCTTATGCGCGTTACGTTTCGGGCGGACGTTCCCTCCTGCGATACTTGTTGGTCGCGTTTCTCTTCGGTCTTGGACTGATGGCGAAACCGATGCTCGTGACCCTGCCTTGCATTCTGCTGTTGCTCGATTACTGGCCCCTTTGTCGCTTCGGCTCCAACTCGTTAGGGAATGGGGACACCGCCGCGCGTCGCGCCACCTTTCTCCATCTCGTCGCAGAAAAGATTCCTTTCTTTCTCCTGAGCCTGGCCTCAGCACTCCTGACCTGGCGTGCTCAGCATGCGGCGATGCGATCAGTCAGCGAGATTCCGCTATTGCTGCGCGCTGAAAACGCGGTCGTCAGTTACGTCCGTTACCTTCGGCAATTGCTCTGGCCGACCGATCTGGCTCTGTTTTATCCGCACGCAACATTGCCGTTGCTGCTCGTCGTCGCAGCGATTTTTCTGCTCCTCGTTATTTCAACAGTGGTGCTGTGTCTTGGACGCAAGTTTCCTTATCTGATCACCGGATGGGGTTGGTACCTTATCATGCTTCTTCCGGTAATTGGCCTAGTGCAGGTGGGGGCGCAAGCATTGGCCGACCGCTATACCTATCTGCCGCAAATTGGGGTCGTTCTTGCGATCACGTGGTCGGCTGCCGACGCGACTGCAGGCATTCGACAACGACAACGCGTGTTGGCCTTCGCCGCAGTCGCAGTCACGCTCGCTCTCGCGTGGTGTGCCCGCCATCAAACCCGTTACTGGCGAAATAGCGAATCGATCTGGCGGCACACACTGGGGGTGACTACGAACAACGACGTCGCGCACAATGAACTTGGGGAAGCGTGGTTGGATGCCGGTCGGGTCGACGACGCCATCGATGAATTCCAAACCGCGCTGAAGATCGGACCCCAACTTCTCATCGCTCATCACAATCTGGGTCTGGCTTTTCTCAAAAAGGGAAAATTCGCGGACGCGATCGGGGAATTTCGAGGCGTCCTTTCCCGCGATCCGCAATCCCTCAAATCTCGCCTGAATCTCGCGGCCGCCCTTCTGGAAAGCGGTCGGGCCGTCGAAGCGGTGGCGGAATATGAAAGGGCCCTGGCGATGGCGCCGAACTTTGCCCACGGTCATCTGGATCTCGGAGCTGCGTATCTGCGTGCCGGGCGTCGTGCAGACGCCATGGCCCAATTCAATCTGGCACTGCAGTTGCAGCCACGCTATGCCGCGGCCGAGTACAGATCTCGGACTGGGGGAAATGCAGAACGGAAATCACGCCGCCGCAATTCGCCATTGGCGGGAAGCTTTGAAAATTAGTCCGAACGACGTTGCGGCGCAGACTGCCCTGGCCTGGACACTCGCGACAGATCCGGATCCTGCGCTGCGGAACGGCGCCGAAGCTCTCGCGATCTCACAACACCTCGCCCAACAAACCACTAACGTATCGGATCCCATGCTCCTTCGCGTTCTCGTCGCCGCGAATGCCGAGGCTGGGCGGTTTGCCAAAGCGATCGAAACAGCCCATCGAGGAATCGCGCTCGCGACTTCGCAAAACCGCGCCGACCTCGCAGCTGTTTTCCAAGCTGATCTGAAACTCTTGCAGGCCGGGCAGCCGCTCCGCGATACGGGCAAACCGGCAATAATTCGTTAGGGAAGCGCACGATCGGAATTGCTGAAAGACTGGCGCAGCCTCGGCTCGGATGAGGAAACCTCTGGTCACGCGATTCCGCAAAGTGATGAAGAGGTCGGTTTCATCGGGCCTCGAGAGCGGTCTCTTAGCTTAGACGCTGTTGTCATTCTGAGCGGAGCGAAGAACCGCTCAATTTGCCCTGGACGCGACTTACGAGATCCCTCGCTGCGCTCCGGATGACACGCTTGGATGAAAACTAATGAACGCTCCGTCAAACCTTACTGATTCCCGGGAAGAAAAGGCCGCGAGCGCTCCTCGTGAAAAAAGAGAATCCGCCGGGCCCCGTCAGGCCCGGCGGATTAACATGGAACAATTGCGATCCGAAATTAAGCGAGAGCGCGCCGTGCTTTCCAGGCAAACCCCAGCAGCATCAAACCACCCAACACTGCCAGACCGGTCGTCGCAGGCTCTGGCACGACGGTGATCGTGAATGTGTTCGCCGTGATGGCGTGGTCGTTGAAGCCGCCGTCAGCAACGATACTCCGGCTATCAAAGGTCATGTGGTAGACCCCGGGCGTGAACATACCGCTTGTCGGTATGAAGGTAAGCGTGGCAATGAAGTAGGAACCGGCCGCAAGCGGCGAATTCGGATCGGCAATGACCGCACCCAAATCATGGACGTTTGTCGGGTTCAATATTCCATTCGGATTACCCACTGCCCCCGCGTCGTTGGTGATCAAATCGTTGAAGGGCGACGCACCGATATTCCGCGCGGAGATCTCAAACTGTCCGAAACCGGCGGCATCCAGCATCTGCATGAAATATGTCATGCCGACGGATTGGAAAGTGGTCACGATGTTTATATCCAACGTGAATGTTCCATTTTGCGCGATGGAAATTGAGTTCAGACCGCCGCTTAATAAGGTCGCGGTGGCGTTCTGTGCGGAGGCCCTTTCAGTCGCCAGAAGCGGGAAAAGAACCAGCGCAGTGATGATTAAGAATTTGTTCGCCTTTCGGCCCGTTGAGTTGGTTGTGGATCGCATAAGTTCGGGCATTCTGTTTTCTTTCTGAAATAGGTCAATACTTTTTTTTGAATTTTTTTCTTACAATTTTGCAAGGTCGCCGCCGCGGGTCTTTTCGCAGGGGAAATTGCCCTGAATTTGGTTTGATTGAGCGATGATTCAAAGCATTCCTTGCGCCATTCCAAGCGCCTTTTTTTACGGGAGGCTGTGGCCTGAATTCGACTTCACCTGGCTAACGCCCGTGCCGCTGATCACGCTCCTTGTCCAGCCCCGGCGCGATGGCATATCAGGTTCGGAACAGTGTCAATGATTGGGCCGATTCCGAGCAGGAGCACGAGCGCGGTTTCTTAATCCGTGTTTAAAAGCCTGGCCTCGCATATTCATGCTCCGTTGCAGCACACGTGTCCGTCAGTCGCCTGGAACGATGTTCAGACAGTCAAGAATCTCAATCCTCCCGTGAGGCAACGGGTGAGTGCGCTTTGGCGTAGGAACGCACGAGATTGCGAATCATCCGCTGATAGCTGGTGCGGCGTTTGCTCGCTTCGTGCTTAAAAAAGGCAATGGCATCGTCATCCAGCGAAAGGGTCACTTTCGTTTGCCGGCGCAGTTTGCCAATCAATTCGTCGAGCGAGGGAAGCTCTCCTTTTTTGAGCGGCCGCAAGTCCCCAATAATCTCGCCCTTATCGTCCGTGTATTTAATTGTTTTTTTCTTCATAAGTCTTTCTGCCTTTTCGCCAATATCCCGCGCCGATAATCCGAATGCGCTCGCCGCGATAAGTGAATCGCACCGTAAGGACGCCGCCACGCTCGCTCCGGCCGATGCAAAATAGACGCGGCTCCGTTTTGCTATGGCCTCGATCCGCTGCTATAACAGCGCGCGGATCGTAGAAAGCGCTCTGGGCTTCGGTAAAACCGACGCCATGCTTCGCGATGTTCTCGGTTTCTTTTTCCTTTTCCCATTCGAATTCCAGTTTGGGCGATAATCGCGTGATATGGCAATATTATCAATATGTTGTTACAGACGGGATGAGGATTCCAGCAACACCGGACCTCGAGGAGAGCCAGAGCGCGAGAAGACGCGCCGTCCAAATCTCTTTATGGCACGCTGTGACCGGAATTTGCCTTCACCTGACCAACGTCCCCGGCATTGATCGAACCATTCGCGTTGGTGTCGTTGCGAAAATTCCCGACCCCAACCGCATTCCCTGATTGCGCTTTGGTTTGACTCACGTCGCCGGCATTGACCGAGCCGTTTCCGGTCGAATCGCCGAGGAGGATTCTTGCGCTCACCCCAGTTGTCGGAAGCACCTGAGCAAAAATATCCGTGACGCCGCTGAGCGTAACCGTGATCTGCTGCACGTCGGTGACCCCGGTGAGGTTTACGGTCATGGTGTTGCCGGCGAAAGTGGGACTGCCCGAAACGTTCCCCGTTCCCGCGGTCACGCTCGCGCTTCCGCTCGTCACAGGATTACTGAAAGTGAAGACGAAGGTATGACCAGCGGCTCCGCTCCGGCACTCAATGCCGAAGGGGCTGCTGAGCGGCAGATCGATGTCAAAGGTGCCCGCGCCGCCGTGAGTCTTGCGCGAAACCGCGCTCGCAAGCGTCAAAGGGCCGCCGGTAATGGTAAGAATCCCCGCACCGGTGGCAAATTGGCCATCCGGATTAGTCACAGTGACGTCCTTCATTCCGGCAGAAGCGCCGGTTGTGTTGAGATCAAGCGTGACATGAGTTGGATCCGTGTAGGTGACGGAATTGACGACCACTCCGCCCGTCACGCTTGCACTAATGTGATTCGCGAAGCCCACGCCCGGATCAAAGAAACCTGACCCGGAGACGACCGTGCCGGTAATCGTAACGCTGACCGAGGCCTGACCGAAGGCGACGCTCGGCGGATTGGCTGAGGCGGGCGTGGCTGGCGGTGGCGCGAGAAGTTGGGCAACTCGCACTCCGTAGCTGTTGGTGTTATCGCAAAATTCCTGAACGGTCCACATCGTCATGTCGTCATTCGGATCGACGCTGGTAAAAGAATAATCGCCCCAGCGGCGTCCGAGCGCTCCGCCAGGATCGCCAGCCGGATTGTAGGCTGTGCTGCTCGCGGTGTAGAGCGTCGGCGCGCCTAACGTGCCGAGCGAGTCTCCCACAAGGCGACCGCTCGTGGCGGCGTCGATCCGGAATGGGGTCCCGGTCGGTACTAAATCCGAGGGCGGCATGTCCCTGCCCGGACACCGTCACCGTTGGCATCAAATACTGGCGGGCCGCGGCGGTCGTGGCGGCGCTGTCGAAAATCGTGCCCGATTGATTAACCGTCGGCGTTCCGCTTCCGACGGGAACGATCAGCTCGTACCAGCGGACGGCGTTGCGCCGCGTCCCGCCGGTGTCCGAAGCAACCCCTGTGGCAAGGACTGCGATATTATGCGCGGTCCACAAGCGACCGTTGCGAATGTGGGCGGCGAAGAGGCGATCATCGAGCGCATCGAGTTTTCCGCTGGCTCCGCCGGTATTGCCGAGATGGTCGACCAAAATCGGGAACGACGTTGAAGGAACGGTGATGGCGATATCAGCGGAAATACCGGGTGTGCCGCCCGGAGTGCTGATGCGCCGCACGATCAGCCTGCCGGCGGCTGCGTCGCTGACACCGATAAAATATCCTTCGTTAGCCGTCGGATCATAATTGTCCACGCCCCGCGGAGTATCAGGGCCGTCCGTTGTGATGAGCCCGCGGAAGGGGGTTGCGACGACAGGACCGCCAGTCAGGACCGAGCTCTTCCGGACAACATACGCGTCGGTGTTCACCCATGCGCCCGAGGCGGCATTATACTCGTTTCCGCCGATATAGAGCGCATTGTTGTCCACGCCAAGCGACGGATCGGCCAGGAGCCCGCCGGTATCGCCCCCACCGACGGTATTTTGTTGGACAAAATAAAATGTCCAGATCGTCCCCCCGGAAATAACGCCCGTGTCTGAAACCGCGATGAGAATGCGATTCGGCAGGTCGCCGATGCTGCCGGCGGAGGTGCTCGGCACATCGACGACGGTCAAAATCCAGCGTCCCGACAGACGATCATAACGAATCTGCGGACTGCTCGTGAAATTTAAACCGCCCCCGGGAGGCGGCGTCATGACAGAACTGAAGAACACATCGGGATCGGCGTTGAGCACGCCGTCCGCAACACCGGTCGCTTTTGCGAAAGTCCTGAGCCGGCCATTAACGAAGACAAGAAACTGCGAAGGCCCGACCGCGCCCATCGTATCAGGGGGGAACGAGCCGGTATCGGCAAGGGTGGCGCCGGTGAAAGTAGTCCCGACGGTCTGTGGCGCGGACGCGACAGGGCTGACGCCGCTCTGGGAGACATCTGCTGCCGGAAATTGCGAGGCCGGCAGCGCATTGGGATCCTGCGATCGATTTCTCCGACGCGGAATTTCTCGCGGCCGCATGACCATAATTTGCGACCGGGGATGGCTCACTCCCTGGTCCGCCATGAGCTGCAAAGTCGTCCTCCGTATCCCTCGTTCTCCCGCCGATGGCTGCCCGATCGTGATGGCCGCATCAGCGGACCCGGCTTTGGAACTGCCGTTTGTTTGTCCCAAAACATCCCCTGCCCCGAATAGGACCAACCCAGCAAGGACGAGTAGATCAAGTTGCGGTATTACTTTCATGGTGTTGCCAAAGCTAATTTTCGCCGGTCACGATTAGAGCAACTACCTCGAGAAATGATCTTTTGAAATACCACTGATTTCCGTCGGGGCCCTCGCCGCGTATGTTATCAGGGATTCGTCAGGCTTTTCAATAGATATTTCGCGCTTTTCCGCCTGCCAGCTTCTTGCCCATGAGAGTGAACGCCGTATGCACGAGCGCAACGTGCGAAAAAGCCTGCGGAAAGTTGCCCAACTGCCGTTTCGCTCGCGGATCGTACTCTTCTGCCAGGAGTCCAAGATCGTTGCGCACTTCGAGCAATCGCTCGAATAACTCACGCGCTTCCTCGGTCTTGCCAATCAGATGGAGGCAATCAGCCAGCCAGAAAGTGCAGAGCAGAAAAACTCCTTCGTTTCCAGGGAGTCCATCAACATTGTGCTCCGTCCGATAGCGCAACACGAAACCGTCCTCCACCAGCTCGCGTTGGATCGCCTCGACTGTGCTGCGCACTCGCGGATCGCTCGCCGGCAGGAAGCCCACCAGCGGCATCATGAGCAGGCTTGCGTCGAGTTGCTCGGCACCGTAAACCTGCGTGAAAGCCTGCTTCTCTTTATTGTAGCCCTGCTCACAGACTTCCCGGTGAATGCGATCCCGAATCTTGCGCCGGCGTTCCACATTCTTCGTCTTTGAGAAACCGCTATCTTCCCCGAGCTTGACCGCGCGATCGAACGCCACCCAGGCCATCATTTTCGAGTGGGTGAAATGCTGCGGCTTACCGCGCACTTCCCAGATGCCGTTGTCCGGCTTTTGCCATTTTGATTCGAGCGATCGGATCAGCGCCGCCTGAAGTCGCCAATCCGTCTCGGTTGATTTGATCCCGGTGCAATGGGCGCAATACATCGAGTCGAGCACCTCGCCGTAAACGTCGAGCTGGAACTGCTCGGAAGCCGCGTTGCCCACGCGCACCGGCTGCGATTTCTCGAAGCCGGACAACCATGGCAGCTCGAACTCGGAGAGACGCCGTTCTCCGCAAACGCCGTACATGATCTGCATCTGCTCCGGACTGCCGGCAATCGCGCGCAAGAGCCATTCGCGCCAGGCCCGCGCCTCCTCGAGATAACCGGCATTCATGAGCGCAACGAGCGTGAAGGTTGCATCGCGCAGCCAGCAGAAGCGGTAATCCCAATTGCGCACCCCGCCGATCTCCTCGGGCAACGAAGTGGTGGCCGCGGCCACGATGCCGCCGGTCGGCGCGTAGGTCAGTCCCTTGAGGGTGATGAGCGAGCGCATCACCGCCTCGCGCCAGGGACCTTCCACGCAGCAATTGTTCGACCATTCCGTCCAATAGCCCTCGGTTTCCTGCAGGGCGTGCTCGGGGTGCACTTCGGGCGGAGGATCTTCGTTCGAAGGAAACCAAGTCAGGACAAACGGCACGCGATCTCCCGCGCTGACCGTGAATTCCGCGACCGTGTGCAAATCCTCGCCTCGCGTTTCAATCGGAGTTCGCAGCACGAGTGCGTCGGGCCCGGCGATCGCTTCCAACGCACCGTTTCGCTGGCGCACCCAAGGCACGATATGTCCATAATCGAAACGAATCGTCAGCTCCATCTTCATCGGCACCCAGCCGCGCAGACCTTCCACGATGCGGATAATGTCCGGTGCCTTACCACGCGGCGGCATGAAGTCGATCAAACGAACCGCGCCGTTCTCCGTCTCGATCTCGGTCTCGAGAATCAACGTGTCGCCGCGATAGCGACGGCGCGTAGCAGCAATTTTCTCCGCCGGCTGAAACCGCCAGTGTCCGTTCTTGCCGTCGCCCAGAAGCGATGCAAAGCATGCTCCGGAGTCGAAGCGCGGGAAACAGAGCCAATCGACGCATCCATCGCGGCTAACCAGCGCGCAGGTCTGCGTATCGCTGAGAAAAGCGTAGTCTTCGATTTTGGCAGCCGCGCTTCCCATTCTGCTCGTGCTCAATTCTATGACGCTGCCAGCTCTGCAATCTGATCGCGAGTCAGCCGAAAGATGGTCCATTCCTTGTTCGGGGCAGCGCCGAGCGTCCGATAAAACTTGATCGCCGGTTCGTTCCAATCGAGCACGGCCCATTCCATTCGTGCGCAGCCGCGTTCCTTCGCGATTTGCGCCAGACGGACGAGGAGCGCGCGGCCGTAGCCTTTGCCCCGATCTTCCGGCCTAACGAATAAATCTTCGAGATAAAGCCCGGGACGGCCAAGCCAGGTCGAGAAGTTGTGAAAGAAAACCGCGAACCCGACCGTTGTGTTATTTTCCCGGGCGATCAAAACTTCAGCTGCCGGCCGCTCGCCGAACAGCACTTCGCGCAAATCTTCCTCCGTTGCCACCGCCTCATTCGGCGCGCGTTCGTATTCCGCCAAATCCCGAATCAAACCGAGAATGATCGGGATATCGTCAGGCGTGGCATTCTGAATGGTGAAATCTGAAAGTGTTTTCATCCGAGGAGCCTGTGGCAAGGAGCGACGGTTTCCAAATTGCCGCAAGGAAAAATGTCCAGCCTTGACAAACCCCCGTGGAAAAGTCCATCGAGTACCAGCGCGCAATTATTCGCTTCCTTGTATGAAAGCAGTCCCGCCTATCATCCTTTCGCGGGGTTCGATTGCGGCCCGCCGTCTCGCTTTCACCATCCTCGTCTTCACCCTCACATCGGCAAATCTTCGCGGGCAGGATACGCCCTCATTGGTCGAAGTGGTTCCGGTTTCGAAATTACTGCCCCTCCTGCCCGAGCCGCCGGCCGGCTGGACTGCGGATAAAGCAGACGGCTCGACCACAGATTCCGGCAGCGCGAAAATCACAAACGTTCATCGCGATTATCGCAAGGGCACAGCGGACGATGCGCCCACCGCCACGATCAACATTCTCGATTCATTCGCCAATCCGGAATACATCGCGTCCAGCACTGCCGCCTGGAAGGAGAATACAGAAACGAGCGAAGGCTACAGTAAATCGCTGACCATCGACGAGCAGCCCGGGTTCGAAACTTTCGAGAACGATGGCAAACACGGGACGCTCTGGTTACTCGTCGGGAAGCGCTTCTTCCTTGAGATTGAAACCCAAGGTCAGGACGCAAAAGACCTGCAGGATTGGCTGAAGCGAATCGATGTGAAAAAACTCGCCGACTTGAAATAGGCGATCACGATAAATTGTCGGGCGCTTTCCCTGCCGGGAGCAATTAGCTGTCACTCGACAAGAGCCCTCCACCGATGAAAGTTGGGAGAGTCCTAACGAGACTCGATATGAAGGTTTCCATTATCCTCATTTGTGGAACGCTTTTTCTCGCGTGCGTGACTGACAAGTCAGTCGGCGCGGACGGACCAGCATCAGCAAGCTCGGTCGATCCGGTTCACCCCATCCCACCGGCGCTGGAGAAATTTCTCGCTGGCGTACCGCGCTACAGCGAGGCGTCGTCTTTCGCGATTCTCAAGGAAGTAACTGCTCCCGCGCGCCTCTTCCCCGATTATCATTTTTTCAGTCTCGTCTTCCGGATGCACCCGATCGCTCGCGTCGCCCCGGAGCCCCTGAAAGAGCAAAACATCCTCATCGTGTCGCCGTCGGGAAGCGTCCAACAGGTGAACGACAGCGCGCAGTTGGAGCATTTTTTCAAAGAAAAACTTGGTTCGCGTCGTGACGAAGCGAGCCAGAAGGAGGTGGTGCAGGCGTGGCTGGCACTCTCACAGACGTTCGTGCAGGACGGAATGTTTCAATTCTCCATCCCTCCCGAAAGTCTCAAGCTAACTCGAATCGATTCCGGTGCGGAGGCGACGGGCAAAGCCGTGGTCGTCCCTGGCGGCGGCAACCGCGGCGAGATCATTGCGACGCTTCATTTCACCTCCAGTGGCGAGCTGACCTCGGTCAAAGAAGAGCGGAATGTTCAGCCCGGTGTCCGGCCGATTTGTCAGGCGACACGGCTGCTCGATTCCGATCCGATCGTGCGCGCGATGGCTGCGCAGGATCTCTTGATCATGGGCCGCGCTGCCATGCCTTATCTGCGGGAGCAGCGCAAGACCGCCACACCAGAACTCGCCCACGCGATCGACGCGATCTCCGATCAAATCGAAGCGCGCGAAAGCGCGTGGGAGAAGACACGGTAGCTCGTCCGTAGTTGGAGCCTGCGCCATTCAGCGGCCCACGGTTGCCGTCTATTTTTTGATTGCATCACCCGTCATCGGCACGAATCGAACAGGCAATACAGCCCGTCGCTCAAGCTGGCCGTTTTTCTTTTCCAGGAGATAAAGCTCCTGCTCTCCCGAACCGCCAACCGGGATGATCATCCGCCCGCCCTCTTTCAATTGATCGACCAGCGGCTGCGGCACGTGATCGGGCGCGCAGGTCACGATGATTGCATCAAACGGCGCGTGCTTCGGCCACCCTTTGTAGCCGTCGCCCGCTTCGATCGTGCACATTTTTGTAACCAAGCCGTTGCAACGTCGCCTCCGCCGTTTTCGCAAGCGGCTCGACGATCTCGATCGAATAAACTTCTGCGACGAGCTCGGCCAGGATGGCCGCTTGATAACCTGAGCCGGTTCCGATCTCCAAGACACGATCCTGCGGTTTCGGCCGCAGCTGTTCGGTCATGAACGCGACGACAAACGGTTGCGAGATCGTCTGATCGTATCCGATTGGCACTGCTTGATCCGCGTAGCTCGCTTCGCGGAATCGTTCCGGGACGAATTCTTCGCGCGGAACCTTGCGCATGGCCGCGAGCACGCGTTCGGTGGCGATTCCGCGCATGATGATTTGTTCCTTCACCATTCGCTCGCGTTGCGTCGCAAAATCGGCAACCGGCGTCTGCGCCTGGCCGCAGCCGGACCCAGCGGCGAGTGTCACAACGATCAGCCATTGCCAAATTCGTAGCACACCACAAAATAGTGCAGATTTCTGACAAACCCATGGCCGAAGAACGAAAAACTCCCGAGATGCGCGCGCACGATGACCGACATCGAGCGCTTGCGGCATTCCGCTGCGCACGTCCTGGCGACCGCCATTCTCAAAATCTGGCCGGAAGCACAATTCGCCGCCGGGCCGCCGGTCGAGAACGGCTTCTATTACGACGTCGAGTTGCCATCACCGCATCTCGCCCGAGGACTTCGAGAAGATCGAGGCCGAGATGAAAAAGGAGATCAAAGCGAATCATCCGTTCGAGCGGGTGGTCCTGTCCGCGCGACGAAGCCCTGGCCATGGCCAAACGTGGTGAACTTGGCGCCCTTGGTGAGCGACCTCATCCGAGCAAGTTCAAACTCGATATCATCGAGAATATTCCCGAGGGCGAAGAAATTTCTCTCTATCGCAACGGCGAGTTCACCGATCTCTGCGCCGGCCCGCACGTCATGCGCACGGGGAACATCGGCGCGTTTCGCCTAACCAATGTGGCCAGCGCCTACTACAAAGGCGACGAAAAGAATCCGCAGCTCCAGCGCATCTACGGCACCGCCTTCAAGAACAAGACGCAGCTCGACGAATACTTCGCCATGCTCGAAGAAGCGAAGAAGCGCGACCATCGCAAACTTGGGAGAGAGCTCGAGCTTTTCACCTTCGACGACGATGTTGGACCCGGGTCTGCCGATGTGGCTCCCGCGCGGCGCCGCCATCATCGAGGAACTGGAAAAGCTGGCCAAGGAAACCGAATTCGCCGCCGGCTATCAACGCGTCCGCACCCCGCACATCGCGCGGGAGAATCTGTATTTAACCAGCGGCCACCTGCCCTACTACGCGGAGTCGATGTTCCCGCCGATGTCGATGATCTGGAAGCAGTCAAGGCGCATCGGAAGAATCGATCAACGAGCTGAAGGCAAGCCTTCGAGGAAATTAGAAGGAGCTGGCTGCTACGAACCACTTTCGCGAGAATCAAGCATCAATCCAAGGCGGATGCGAGACGACTCGACGAAATGCTAGCGCAGAATCCTTCGGAATGGAGCCGAACTTGATCTGGCGCTAATGTCCACCTGACGTGGAGTTGCCGAGTAGTGCCGGGTGGATCGCTACTACCTCAAAGCGATGAACTGCCCGCATCACCACAAGCTCTTTGCCGCGGTGCCGCGCAGTTATCGCGATCTGCCGCTGCGGCTCGCGGAATACGGCATGTAATTACCGCTACGAACAGAGCGGCGAACTTTTCGGTCTGATGCGCGTGCGTTCGCTGCAGATGAACGACGCCCACATCTACTGCACCGAGGAGCAGTTCGAAGCGGAGTTCAATGCCGTGAACGAGATGTATCTGAAATATTTCAAGCTCTTCGGGATCGAGAAATATCTGATGCGCTTCTCGACTCACGATCCGGCGAAACTCGGCGAGAAATTCGTGAATGAGCCGGAGCTTTGGCTGAAGACGGAAGCGATGGTGCGCGGCGTCCTGCAGCGCAGCGGCATCAACTACGTGGAAGTGCCTAACGAAGCCGCGTTTTACGGTCCGAAGATCGACGTCCAGGTCTGGAGCGCGATCGGTCGCGAGTTTTCCATCGCGACCAATCAGGTGGATTTCGCGGTGCCGAAACGTTTCGGTCTCGTTTATAAAACGCGTGAAAATACCGAGGCGACGCCGCTTTGCATCCACCGCGCTCCACTCGGCACGCACGAACGTTTCATCGGTTTCCTCATCGAACACTACGCCGGCAACTTCCCGCTCTGGCTCGCGCCCGAACAGGTCCGCATCTTCCCGATCGGTGATGAAGCACCGCTGCTCGATTACGCTCGCGCCATTCAAACTGAACTGCGCGCGAAAGAAGTCCGTTGTGAACTCGACGCCAGCAGCGACCACATCAAAGCCAAGATCTCAGCCGCCGAGCAGATGAAAGTTCACACTATGCTCGTGATCGGAAACCGCGACCTCGAAGCAAATGCCGTCAGCGTCCGCGAGCACGGCAAAGGCAATCTCGGCGCGAAACCGCGGGGCGAAGTTGTCGCTGCCATCTTGCAGTCCATCGCAGCGAGGAATCCATAGACTACAGGCCCTTGAGGCCTTGGAATTGTGGTCACGCGCATCTTCAATCTTCTTCTCGGCCTCACCGTTGCCGGGATTCTCGTCTACGCAGATCTCGCGCGCAGCAAATCCGGAGTGCATGACAGTGCGCAACCTTCGCGCACTCGCTATTCGGCCACGCAGACTTGGGGAAACCCAGCGTCGTTGCCTGACCATTTCGCGCGTCACGGAGCAGATTTCGGCGCGCGCGACGCGAACGAGTATGCGTGGATGGCCTCGCAGTTTCTGCAACACGCCCGAGCCGAAGGGCTGCCGGCGAAAGTTGATAGCGGCGGCGTCCTCCGCATTTTCGATCCGCGAAGCGGCACTTTCGGCGCCTACAATTCCGACGGCACGACCAAGACATTTTTCAAACCTGGTAATCGCGGTTATTTCGATCACCAGCCCGGCCAGCTGGTGAACCTGCAGACAGGAAGACAAAGATGAACCACATCTGTCCGGTTTGCGGTTATCCGAAACTCAAAGAGCCGCCGCGCTCGCGCGCCGGTGGCGGCTCGTTTGAGATTTGTCCGAGTTGCGGCTTTCAGTTTGGCGTGAGCGACGACGATCGCGGCTTTACTTACGAGCAATGGCGCGAGAATTGGCGAGCCCGGGGAATGAAGTGGTCGAGCCAACAAAAAGTCCCGCGAGGTTGGAATCCGGAAACTCAAGTCGCGACCGTCATTTCCAAACAACACGGTCGATGAAAAAGCTGACGGCACTTTCCGGCGGATTGCTAGGCGTTTGTTGCCTGGGTATTTCGGTGAACGCTGGTGAACAAATCGTGTGCAAGTCGCCTAACGGGAAATTCGCGCTGCGCCACGTTTACAGCGATCAACAGCCGTTTATCGGAGACACGGCGATTATCGACGTGGCGACACACAAAACCGTTTTGCCGCTGGCGTCGAACCGGGAGTTTTGGACATTGAATCTGTTGTGGTCGAGCGATTCGCAGCGCGTCGCTTACTACGATGAGAAAGAGCGGGCAAAAGCGACACGCGTTTTCTTTTTGAGCGGCTCGTCATTCGATGAAACTAAATTGCCGGAGCTGCCCTCGCCGACGCTTCCTCCGACGGCAGGCGCTAGCAACCCCGGCGCCGAAACGACCGCGAGAGTCGAACCGCTGCGTTGGCTCAAGTCCGGTGAACTGGAGTTGGAAAGCGAGTTGCTAAATCCAGCGTGGGGACGGGCAGCGTCCAGAGATTACGCTCGGATTCGATCGGGAAAATCAGTGTTTTGTTCGCAAAGTGGAGCAGGAGAAGAAGTCGATCGTCGATTATTTTTTGCTTTTGCCAGCCGATCAATTTGAAGGCCCGCCGTCGGTTTGGCTGCGACATGCGAGAACGGATGCCCGGTTTTATCCGTGCGAGGCCGGACCGCTCGAGCAGCGTGTCGATGAAAAGAACGGCTACATCAAATGCGCGGGCGACGGCGCCCAACCGAGTTTTGAAGTCGCGCTTTTCCGGTATCGCGACGGGCGACCGCTGCTGGCGCTATGTTCCGGCGAATTGGAAGGAGCTGACTCGGTTGATCTGCGTTTTTTCGAAATGGGCGCCGACAATAAGATGCACGAAATCACGCACTCGATGTTTCCCGGGGGTCAAGGCCAATACGATCCCGAGACTGGAGAAGGAAAAGGGAACTGGCAATTCGTGCTGCCGCGACAGGGCAAAACGATTCTAGTGCGCGCGCAGAAGGGCAAGAAGATCCTGCACAAATTCACGTGGGACGGCGAAAAATTTGAGAACCAGAAACCGTAGGCTGGAGCTCCGGAACATCCCTAAAGCTCCCACGCCCCATCCGGCATCTCGATCCTCGCCGCGGTGACGTCGCCGAGAAATTGAAGGCGACGGCGCTCCTTTTCCGCCGCCGGAAAAAGCGAGGCATAAAACTTTGCGCCCTCATCGCGATGCTTGATCCAGCCGCGCTCCGCATCACGCACAATTGAAGCTCCAACCTTCGTCTGCGCGATCACTTCGGCGTATTTCCTGTTCAATTGTCGATCTAACGTGTCGAGCCGCGTTTTCAATGCCGCTTCGCCCGGCAATGGATCGATTGGTTCGGCGCAGGCCAAGACCTCAGATCTTTTCTTGTTCAATTTTCGCAAGTAGTCCGTGAGCTCGAATTTTCGCGTGCGGGTGTTGAAGTAGAGTAATCCCGGCCGCATCGATCTCTTTTCCTCGCCGCCACGAAGCTCGATCAGAAGTCGGCTTGAATCGAAGCTCCAGCCAATGAAGGAAGTCATCGCATAAACGCCAGCCGCAGAATAATCTTTCGGCAACGCTCCCAGCTTTACCGCATTTTCCCAGACCGCATCGTTAAACTCCCCGTTCGTCGGCTTATCGATCGTTAGGGGCCGAGCGAGACGGTAAACGTTGCCGTATCTCAAGCCCGAGCCGACATGCCGCAGACCAAAAAGCCACTCTTCGTCAGGGGAGAAGTGAAACTCGTCGTCCGTCGGCGAGTCGGCTGACTGCTTCGGCAGCTTCGCCCGTTGAGCGGGATCTTTGGCCGAAATAACCCATACATCTCCGGTTACATCTTGATCGGTCGCGGAAGGTTCGACCGGCGTAGATTCAACTCGAAATGCACCGCTCGGACTTGTGCAAAGCACTTCCGATTTTTCTTCGGCGGTAACAGTCGCCGAGAAAGTGATAAGAAATGACCAAGCCAGGATGACGACCGCCAGGTAATTTCGCTTCATTCTTCTTTAGGTAGACGACGGGTGTCGACATTCTCAATCCGCAGACCACTTGGCGTTTCACGTACGCGCAAACGTTCGCGAAGAGAAAAGAGAGTTTCAAAATCGTGGTCGGCGCTTCGATCCACGACTTCGATCTTAATCAGAATGGTTCCGTCGTTATTCACTTGTTCGACATCCATCCACAACCCCGCGGGGTGATCTTTAACAAAGGCCAAGGTTTTCTTGTCGATGCCCTTTTCCAGATCGACCACGCCAAGAAGCTTCCGCCCCGCCGTGACCTCTCCGACGGTACCGTTGCCGTAAGTTTTTTGTTCCCACTCCTGCACAAACTTGGTCGAATCCGGTGACCATTCTACCTGACACGAGATGCGTCCGGGACGCGGCCCCGGATCGGTGCTGAAATAAGTGCAGCCCGTTTGGCCAAGAATCTTTTGCTGCGCAAGATCGACAACGTAGTTGCGAACATCCTCTTCGCCGCTGGCGGTGTAAGTCTTCTCGGACTCTTCTGTCCCTTCCCCGTTTTCAACAAAATCATCCCAATCGATCTGCTCCCGAGCAAATCCGAGTGCGATGGCATAACGGCCGTCCGGCGACACCGTGCGATGAATGATGCGAAATTTCTCGGAATCACCTTTGACCTTTTTGAACGGATCGAAGACGGGCGCACCAGTCTTCTTCAGCGCATCGGCGATCTGTTCCGGTTTGGAAAAAGTTTCGTCGATCTTTTCCCGTTCTTCCTGCGTCAGCGGATCGTGCGGGTTGGGAAGATCGACACCTACATTTAGCACGTGTCTCGTATCGGTCGATTCGCCGGTTTTGAAATGCGCAGTCTTTGTCAGCTTCCGAATCAGATCGCCATCATTGCTGAAGTAATCTCGCGATTCATCCACCTGCGTGCCGCCATCAGGCAAGCGCACTTCTTTGCGCGTCAGCATGAACATTTCCCGATGAAAAAAGTCGCCGGAATATTCGGTCAGTTCGCGCCCCAATGGCTCGGTGCGTTCCACTGAGACCTTGATCAAATCGCCAGCGCCGTTGAACCACGCCTGCTCGGTTGTCGTGGTGCCACTGGATTCCGTTTTTCCGATGTAATGAACCGAGCGATCGAGTTGCGCTTCGATCTGAGTGTAGCGCTGCGCCAGGTTTTTCACCTGCTCTTCCGTCGAGCGCACGGTTGAGGCATTTATATCCGGCAACGCGATCCAGACAATCGCCAACAGAAAAACCAGGATTGTGTTTCTCATCTCAAGTGTTTCCCAAGTCCATGCCGCGGGCAGCACACGCCATTCTGTCACCATCCATGGAAAAGGTAATCTGCGCCAGACTGCGGACGGAGGTCATCGCAAGAATTTTCGCGCACATCAAAGAGCAACGGACCTAGACAGCTTCATATCGTCAATGCGGACCCGACTCCGAAGGGCGAGCGCTCCGCGATTCGCAAAACACGCGAGGACAATAGCTACTGCGCACCTGCGTTGGCTGGCGTATGGATTCACCATGGAACTAGATCTCGAAGGAAAACATGCCGATCGCGGTTACGCCATGCTGGTCTCGCTCGTTACGCCGCGCCCGATCGCCTGGGTGACCTCGCTCAGCCGCGACGGGAAACTGAACGCCGCGCCGTTTAGCTTTTTCAACGCCCTCGGCGGCGATCCGCCCATCGTCGGCTTTTGTCCGGGCGATCGCGATGACGGCGAACCGAAAGATACCGCGCGCAATATTCGGGAGACACACGAGTTCGTGGTCAATCTGGTGGACGAAGCGGTGGCCGAGGCGATGAACAAGACCTCTGCATCACTCCCGTATGGCACGAACGAATTGGAAACCGCTGGCCTAACGACTTCGCCGTCGTCGGCAGTCAAGCCGCCGCGGATTGCCCAATCACCGGCCAGTTTTGAATGCGCGGAATGGGGAACGCTTCAGATCGGCGGAAATCGCCTGATTATCGGTCTGGTGAAGCGCGTCCATGTCCGCGACGAACTGATCGATCGGGAAACGTTGCGCATCCGGAGCGAGCGTCTTCACGTCATCGGCCGCATGGCCGGTCCGAACTGGTATTGCCGAACGCGCGATCGCTTCGAGATGGTGCGACCGAAGTAAGCAGGCTTCGAAGCTGAAACGCCATTGGGGCAAAACTCACTTCAGGCATTCGGCAACAAAGATGCCGAGGTAGGTGCCGATGGCGTTTCCGACGGAGCCGACCAGAATACCCGGCAAACGCAAATCATCGCGTCCGATCGCTGTGGCGAGCACGCCTGCGCTCGTCGCGCCGCCAATGTTTGCGTTGGACGCGACCGCAACCATCGCCCAATCCTGTTTCAGAAATCCGGCGCCGACAAAGAGCAGCGCGCCGTGGATGAATACGATAATGGTGACCCAGACAAGCAGAGTCACCGCGACCGAACCGTTGGCGATAAGCGCTGGGATGTCGCAATAGGCGCCGATGACAGCGAGAAAAAGCAGAACCGTAAAGTAACCGAGCGTGTGCGCGCCGCGGAGTTTCTGCACTGCGGGGAACTGCGCAAGAAGGAGAGCGAGCGTAGTCAGAATCAGCACCAGGGGGATGGCGGTGAGGAGTCGGCTAACGAGTTGCGAGGCGAAGAGACTGGCGGTGCCGAGTGCGATAAGGAGCGAGAGATGGATGACATCGATCCGCTCGCCTCCGCCGATAGACTCGACTTCGGCGACGACTGCGATTCCATGGCGGTCGGTGCTGGCACGGTGCGGGAACCATTTTTGCAGAAACCGCGGAAGGAGAAGCGTGGCCACGATCCAGATTGTGGTCATGATATTATCGACGGCGTTGATCGCGGCGAAGAGCGTGCCGTTCTTGGTCACGCCATACTGAAGCGCGATGGCATTCAAATTCACACTGCCGCCGGTGTAGGTGCCGGTGTACATTCCTCCGACGGCAAAAGCCTGGCCGACACCATGATTCTGCGGCGCGACGAGATGATAGCCAACAATCGTCCCGATGACCGTTGCCGCCGCGCCGCATCCGAAGAGGATCAGCATCGGTAGCCCGGCTTTGCGAAGATCCTTCAGGCGGACATCAAGAAGCAAAAAGAAAATCGCCAGAGGCGCGATGTAGTTGAAAATTCCGTCATAGAGGGGCGGCGCGTTGGAAGAGGATGGAATGACGTGGAGGTTCGCCAGGACCGCGGCCGCAAGGATGACGATCAGGGCCGATCCCATCGCCCGGAAGAACCGCTTGCGGCAGAGCCATTCCGAGAGCGCGACCAGCAAGAGCAGGACCGTTCCGACATAGAGAGGGTCGGCAAAGGGCAACATCGATGCAGCCTAGCAGAGTGCGTCCAGCGTCGTCGCGCTTAATGCGACCGCGAACTAGTGCGGACGAAAGTGATTCGCGACAATGAGCAGCCCGACGAGGACGAAGAGCGCCATGACGATGATGGCAATCGCCTTTGGTGTGTCTTTGGACATCGGCGCTGACATTGCAGTGAAACATCCCTCCCGTCCAGAATCGATTCGAGAAAAGGATTCGGTCGACCAGCCCGCGCTGCTGCAACCATCTCCGTCGCGCTACATCGCGCCTGGCGATTCTGCGTAACCCGATCGCGTTTTCTGCTGTCATTTGCTTATCGAGATCCGCCTATGCGATGGTCATTGCGTTTCATAATGAACGCACCGCTACTCCAACGGCATGAAAACTAACGGCGCGAGAGACGGAAAACTCGAAGAGGATATCTGCATCCACATTTTTACCGTCTCTTCCGCGATGGTCGGAGTGTGCCTGACCGTAATCGGACTCATTCGGGTCGTGATTACCCTTGGCAAGGTAGACACTCTGGCCGACGACCTTCTCGCACTCGACGCTCTTTTGTTTCTCGTTTCCTGTCTTTTCTCCTATACCGCGCTACGCTCCCGAAGCGTCCGCCGGATGCATCGAATCGAACGCGCGGCCGACGTCGTGTTTATCGTGGCGATGATCATGATGACCGCGGTGTGCGCATTAATTACCTACGCCATGTCCACGCCGGTGCTTTCCAAATGACAAGCGCTTCCGAGACGGCAGCGCTCGCCTCCGTTGCTACAACAGCTCTTCGAAGATTCGCATCCAATTCCCGCGTAAAACCTTTCCGATATCGGTGTCACTGAATCCACGCTCGACCAGTTTTCGCGTCAGATTGGACGCATGCGAATGATTCGTCAGGTCAGGAATGAAGTGTGGCGTGGCCAATCTGGTTCTCATTTCCTGCTTCGCGGCCTCGGACCATTGCCGGTAGATGAATTCGAAGAAATCGAACCCGATTCCCACTCCCTCGATCCCGATCAGACCAGCGATATGCTCGATATGATCGACATATCGATCGAGCGTCGATTCCTCTTTTCTCGGACTAACCAGCACGGAATTGACCCCGATCACGCCGCGCCGCTCGCCCACCATCTTGATCTGCTCGTCATCGATGTTGCGATCAATGTCGTAAAATTTCCTCGCGTTCGTATGCGAGACGATTACCGGCTTCGTGCTCAGCGTGATAATGTCCTTAAACCCGGCGGGACTGATGTGAGCAAGGTCCAGGACAACACCGAGCGCTTCGCACTCGTGCACAATATCGCGACCAAAATTGCTTAATCCATCACTCGGCGAACCGCCGACCGCAAAAATTCCGCCAGCGCTGGCTGCATTCCGGCGCGCATGCGTCAGCCCCACGATCCGCAATCCGAGTTCGTAGAATGCGCGGAGCAGATTGAGATCTGTGCCGAGCGGTTCCACTCCTTCCATCGTGATGAGAAAGGCAATCTTGCCCGCGGCACGCGCTCGCAGGATTTCCTCATGCGTCTTGCAAATCGCGCATCGGCCCGATCGTTCGGCTTCCACATAGAGCCGCGCGATTTGATCGAGCGCGACCCGCAAAGTCATTTCCGGCATGTAGCGGTCCTCGATGTAAATGGCTGCGCCCACCAGCATCATGCCGCCTGCTTCGAGTTCCGGCAGAAATTCGGTCACGAGCACGTCGGACCGGTCACGCTTTTCGAAGAGATCCATCGGAAGATCCCAATGCAAATCCACGATTCCGCCGGCCTGAAGCCGTTCGATCCGTGCATCGATCGACTCCGGTGCCCCAGTCATTTCTCTCGCCGCGGCGTGAAACAATTGATCAAGACGATCAGCCAAATCGCACCGATCGGGAAATAGCCAGGAAGCCAAATCCCCCAGCGCGAAATAATGGCAAGCGCGACCAAGCAATACGCTGCCGTCAAGGCAATCGCGCCGAGAAGGAGAATATCTTTGGAAATTCTTCGCAAGATTCCAGCCAGCACCGTCACCACCAGGATGACCGCACAGTCGAAAATCAAGCTGACGCGCCTGACGTACCGGTTGCTCTGGATTGTGGCGATCGTCGCGGCAAAAACATCCGGAGGCGAAAGTGGATTCGCCGGCGTCCGCACCAGAATGATCTGATCGCGAATATTCTCGAGATGAGCGGTGGTGATGCCGTCCTTTCCTCGCTGTTGTGAGGCGAGGAGCAATTCGTTCAAGCTCATCCGCCGAGCCAGTCTCGGTGCTTTCGGATCGATCAAAACGGTGCCATCGGCCCGGATGGGAATCTTCCGGCCGTGCGGTAGCAGAATTTGCGAGCCTAGTTCGATCTTCACTTCAGCTGGAGTGATTCGAAGCCAGAGCATCAGCGCCTGAAGCGAGAATGATGGAATGACGTCGCCACGGTATTGAAAAAGCAGAGGAACGCGAAACGTATTGACCTTCTCGGTCAGGTTGATGAAGCCAAGTGTGGAAATGAGCCGCAGGTCTTCGACCGGTTGCCGGCCAATTCCCGAAAACTCCGGAAGCGCGCCGCGGCGTCCGGTTACCTGCTTGAAGGTCGCGAGCTCGGGGACTGGCGCGTCCGGGTCGGGCGAATCGGTGAGTTCGGCACCGATCAAAAGTTTTGGCACCCGCATCGCCTGATCGAGAAAAACCTGCTCCTGATCCTTATCGCTCTCGCGCCATTTCAGGACATTTTCGAACGCGACCACCGTGGGTTGAAATTCGAGCACGGATTGCAGGAAGAGCGCGTATTCGAGCGGCGAGATGGTGCTGGCACTGCCATGTAGAAACGCCTCGGTCGATTCCTTCGTGTCGACTTGCTTTTTTCCCTGTAATGGGTCGCGGCCGATCTCGATCACTGTGAGAGGCACCGCCGCGCCGCGGACTTGCGAATTTTGCAAGAGCCAGTGCAGGAATCCCTCTTCAGCCCGCCGGACGCGCGGCTCGCGCAGGACGATAACGCCGAGCAGCAACATCGTGAGCATCGGCCAGAGCGACAGATTGCGCATCGCCGCAGGAAAGAGGCACAAGTGAGAAGTGACAAGTGGAAAATTGAGATCTCTTCCTCATCACTTTGTCGAAAAAGCGGCCCCCTTCCCACGGGACACCAGCGGGCGTCCCGAACAAATCTTGTAGCGGCGGTCTCTGACCGCCGAAGAAGGATTCGACGCTCAAGAGCATCGCTACAGAAAGAAATTCGGCGCTCGGAACGCGCCGCTACAACCTGCTCAATTCCAACATCCGCAAAATTGGAGCTTCAGCTCGCTTCCGCAGCGGTTCCGGCAGAACGATCTCCGGCTCCATGTTGAGAAGAGCATCGTACGCTTTCTCCAGCGTATTCATTTTCATGAAACGGCACTCACCGCAAAAGCAATTCTCGGTTGGGCCGGGAATGAATGTCTTGCCGGGAATTTCCTTGCTCAGGCGGTGCAACATCCCCGCTTCGGTAACGACGATAATTTCCTGTGCCGGCGACTCCCTGCAAAACGTGATCATCTTTTCCGTCGAGCAGACTTCGTCGGCGAGCATGCGCACCGCGTAGGTACACTCCGGGTGCGCCACGACCGGCGCATTGGGATACTGCTCGCGAATCCTGCCAATGCTGCGCGCCGTAAATTCAACATGCACGTAACAGGTCCCCTGCCAGAGATCCATCTTTCGTCCCGTCCGTTCCATGACCCACGCACCGAGATTCTGATCGGGCACGAAGAGAATGTTGCGATCGGGCGGCGCACTCCGCACGATTTTGTCCGCGTTGCCGCTGGTGCAAATCACGTCCGAAAGCGCTTTCACGCCCGCACTGCAATTGATGTAGGCGATGACGTAATATTCTTTCTCGGCGTGATCCTTGAGATATTGCTCCAGCTTTTCCGGAGGACACGATTCCGAGAGCGAACAGCCTGCGTCCAGGTCGGGAAGCAACACACGCTTCGCCGGGTTTACGATCTTCGCCGTCTCCGCCATGAAGTGGACGCCGCAAAACAGAATCACTTCCGCATCGGTCTCGGCCGCCCGATAACTCAAGCCTAACGAGTCTCCGACATAATCGGCCACGTCCTGAATTTCCCGCACCTGATAATTGTGCGCCAGAATGACGGCGTTGCGCTCGCGCTTCAATTGCGCGATCTCATCCGCGAGATCGAGAGCGAAGTTTACACTGGCCGTCGCCATCGCTTAATATCGGCGGATTCCTTTGCATACACAAACATCAGGCCAGACTTATCGGTTCGGAATCCTTGGCGCGGGGCACCTCGCGGGCGGCGTAATTCGCGGATTGCTTCAGTCCGAGTTTTGCTCGGCCCAGGAGATCATCGCGAGCCAGCCAGTTGACGATCTGCGCCGTTTTTTGCAGGAGGAGACCGGCATCACCGTCACGGCCGGCAACGTCGACGTCGCACAAAAGGCGGAAACGATTTTCATCGGGGTGAAGCCGTCTGTCGTCCGCCCGGTCCTTCAGGAAACGGCGGCCTTCCTTCGCGGCAAACTCGTTATTTCGTTCGCAGCCGGCGTTCGGCTCTTAAGCATGGAGCCAATCGCTGATGCTCGATTCATGCGGGCCATGACCAACACGCCGGCATCGATCTGCCGCGGGGCGACCGCAATCGTGCGCGGCTCGCGCACGACCGAGGAAGACATGACGCTCGCGCGCGAACTTTTCAGCGCGCTCGGCATCGTGGTCGAAGTGCCGGAGGAACAAATAGACGGAGTGACCGCCTTATCCGGAAGTGGACCCGCGTTCGTTTACGCCGTGATCGAAGCGCTCGCGACAGGTGGAGAAAAAGCTGGCCTGTCACCTGACGTTGCTTTGACGCTGGCAACACAAACTCTGAAGGGCGCAGCCGAACTGGTCCAGAACTCGGGACACTCGCCGGAAGAGCTGCGCCGGATGGTAGTTACTCCGGGCGGGACGACGGCAGCCGGTTTGGCCGTAATGGAAAAGCAAAGAACGGCCGAAAGTTTGAGCGCGGCCGTCGACGCCGCGGCAAAACGCGGACGCGAGATGGCACAGGAAAACCGGTAGGCGGCGCCTTATGGGCGACGCAATGCTTCACGCATCACACCGATCGGCGCATCGTGGCCGAACCAAATCTCAAATGCGAGCGCGCCTTGATGGAGCAACATTGCCGTCCCGTTTGCCGCTCGCGCGCCCGCTTCTATTGCCGCTGATTCCAATTGGGTGCGGCCGTCCGAATAGACCGTATCGTAAACCATCAAATGCGGCGCGAGGAGATAACTGGGAATGGTGGGCGGATCGGTCCGCTTCAATCCGAGCAAAGTCGCGTTCACCACAAGATCGACGTGGGCAACCTGAGACCGGAAGGCCGCTTCCTCCCACTTGATTGCCTGCAAACGCGGCACTGGTCCCAAGACTCGGGGTCCGACAAAGAATTCGCGCAGTTCGTCGGACAGCGCCTGTGCTTTTTTGAATGTGCGATTCGCGATAACGAGTCGTTCGCAGTTTTCTCTCGCGCATTGCGTGGCAATGGCTCGCCCGGCGCCGCCTGCACCGAGCAGAAGCACGCCCAGATCGCGAAGATCGACAGAGAATACTTCGCGGATAGCCCGCGAAAATCCGAGTCCGTCGGTATTGAAGCCAATTAGCTTCTTCTTCTGCACGAGCACGGTATTCAGCGCGCCGATCCGTTTCGCGTTCTCATCGACTTCGTCCACAAAACTGAGCGCCGCGATTTTGTGGGGCACGGTCAGGTTAACGCCCACGAAATCGAGCTCGCAAACCAGCGTTAACGCCTCTTCCAATTCAGCAGACGAAATCTGAAAGCGAGCATATTGCGTCTCGATCTGGCAATGGCTCAGGGCCGCGTTCTGCATTGGCGGGGAATGCGAATGCACCACCGGATCGCCCAATACGCCGAGGCGAATCGGCGGACCGACATCGCGAGTGACCGCTCTCCAATCCCGCAGGTGATCGAGCGTGTAGATTTCTTCCGCGCGTTTCTCTTTCATGTCATCCCGGACGGATCTGAGGGACCTCGCACAAGCTGATCTCACACGCAATCAGGTGAGCGTGATCATCCGAAGAATGTGAGGCTCTTTGCTCCGCTCAGGATGACAGGCATGAGTTGTCGCTTCGCGTGTTCGTCTGCTACTGTCCGCGATCAAAATGACAGCGTCCGCCGATAATCCAACTCCCTCTGATTTTATCCGCGACATGGTTGCCGAAGATATTCGGACCGGGAAGCACACAAAGATTCGCACCCGCTTCCCTCCTGAGCCGAACGGTTATCTGCACATCGGCCACGCGAAATCGATCTGTTTGAACTTCGGCATCGCGCGCGAGTTCGGCGGCATTTGCAACATCCGCATGGACGATACGAATCCGACAAAGGAGGAAGTCGAGTACGTCGATTCGATTATGACCGATGTGAAATGGCTGATCGATGGTTGGGCGGACAAGAATCTCGGACTGGCGCCGGGTTACGCGTCTGATTATTTCGAAAAACTATACGAATATGCGATGGCACTCGTGCGCAAAGGCAAAGCGTACGTAGATGATATGACACCGGAAGAAACGGACGAGTTTCGCCGTTCCGGCAAGGAAAGTCCGTTTCGGAATCGCCCGATTGAGGAAAATTTCGACCTGCTCGCGCGGATGAAAGCCGGAGAATTTCCAGACGGAACGCGCACGCTGCGGGCGAAGATCGACATGAGCGCTCCTAACGTCTGGCTGCGCGACCCCGTGCTCTATCGGATCCGTCACGCCGAACATCATCAAACCGGAAATAAATGGTGCATCTACCCGATGTACGATTGGGCCCACACGCTGAGCGATTACATCGAAGGCATCACCCATTCGGTTTGCACGCTGGAATTCGAAGTCCATCGCCCGCTCTACGACTGGATTCTGAACGCTCTCGACCTTCCGCAACCGCATCCTCATCAGTACGAGTTCGCGCGGCTTAATCTGACCTACACCGTGATGAGTAAGCGCAAGCTCATCCAACTCGTGAACGAAAATCTGGTGAGCGGCTGGGATGATCCGCGCATGATTACCATCGCCGGATTGCGACGGCGTGGGATCACCGCGAGCGCCTTGCGGACATTCGCCTACAACATCGGCATCACGAAGTATCCGAGCATGACCGAGATGGCGGTACTCGAACACGTCGTCCGGAATGAATTCAATCGCACGGCCGTGCGACGGCTCGCCGTTCTGCGGCCGATCAAGGTTACCCTAACGAATTATCCAGAAGGAAAGGTTGAACAGCTCGACGCAATCGACAATCCGGAAGACCCAGAGGCGGGCACGCGCAAGGTTCCGTTCAGTCGCGCGCTATTCATCGATCGCGACGATTTCATGGAAACCCCAGCTCCGAAATATTTCCGGCTCAAACCAGGCGGCGAAGTACCGATTGAAATACGGCTACATCATCAAGTGCGAAGGGGTAATCAAGGATGCTTCGGGAAATGTGATTGAGCTGCGCTGCAGCATCGATCTCGAGAGCAAATCGGGTGGAGCGACTTCCAATCGGAAGGTGAAAGGGACGATCCACTGGGTCAGCGCCGCGCACGCGATCGACGCCGAAGTGCGGCTTTACGATCGGCTCTTCACCGTTCCCGAACCGGACGCCGACGGCGATTTCAAGTCGTTCATCAATCCGAGCTCGCTCGAGGTGGTCATGGCAAAGTGCGAACCATCGTTAGGCGAAGCAACACCGGAACTGCGTTATCAATTTGAACGCCTCGCCTATTTTGCCCTCGATCGCGATTCAGAGCCGGGCAGACTCGTCTTCAATCGCACGATCACCCTGCGTGACACCTGGGCGAAGGAAGCGAAGAAGAGCTAGCCACCTTTAGAACATACCTAGGGCACGATCCATTCGCGCCAGCACCCTCTCTTTCCCAAGAATTTCGAGGAGATGATACAGACTCGGACCGGCATTACTCCCGGTTACGGCAAGCCGCGTCGGATGCACGAGAGCGCCTACTTTCACCTCCATCTCCGCGGCGGAGGCTTTGAGCGTCGCTTCGATCGCGGCCGCATCGAAGTTTTGCAGCGCGGCAAAAGCGTCGCGCAACGCGAGGAGCCGCGGCTTGTTCTCGGCCGTGAAATGTTTCGCAACGCCCTCGGGATTGTAGGCAATCTCGTCGGTAAAATAAAAGCCGCAGTAAGCTGGCAGCTCATTCAGGGTCTTGACCTTTCCTTTGCAGGTTTCGAGCGCAGCGCGGATGTACTCTTCGGAAAATCGCGTCGTATCAATGTGCGCGCGCGAAAGCGTCATGAGCGCCAATTCCTGGAAACGAGCATCGGGCAGGTCGCGGAGATACTCGCCATTGAGCCACGTGCATTTATCAAGATCGAAAGAGGCATTCTTGCGATGGATTTTTTTCAGATCGAATAGCCTAACGACTTCCTCGATCTCGATTTTTTCGCGATTATCTTTCGGCGACCAACCGAGCAGACAAAGATAATTGCGGACGGCTTCGGGCAGATAACCGCCTTCGATGTAGGTATTGAGGCTCGCACCCTGATCGCGCTTGCTCATTTTCGAACCGTCCTTGTTCAAGATGAGCGGAATATGGGCGAAGTGCGGAGGCGTTGCACCGAGCGCGCGGTAGAGCTGGACGTGTTTCGGGGTGTTCGAAAGATGGTCCTCTCCACGCATGACGTGACTGATTTTCATCTCGGTGTCGTCCACGACGTTGACGAAATGAAAAATCCAGGTGCCATCGGGCCGCCGAATCGTCATGTCCGGATTCGTTTCCGCACTCGTCATGTCGAACTCGATCCGGCCGCAAATGACATCGTCGACCACGACCTTCTCCCGGGCAAAACGGAAACGGATCGAACCCTGGTCTTCGTAAACGCGGCCGGCGGCTTCCAGTTTGCCGAGGTAACGCTGATAGATTTCCTCGCGCTCGCTTTGAAAATAGGGACCGTAATCGCCGCCCGCCCGCGGACCTTCATCCCAATCGAGCCCGAGCCAGTGCAGGCCGTCGTAGATGGCCTGCGTTGCTTCGGCGGTATAACGCGCCTTGTCGGTATCTTCAATTCGCAGCACGAACGTTCCGCCGGTATGTCTCGCGAAGATCCAGTTGAACAGTGCTGTTCGCGCTCCGCCAATGTGCAGAATGCCAGTCGGCGAAGGGGCAAAGCGAACGCGGATATCTGAATTCATGGGTTTGTCATCCTGAGCGAAGGCGAAGGATCTCGCAAATCAAGCAAGCGAGCTACTCGATGAATATTTTTTTTGCCCGCCGCCGAACATGCCGCGCGCCCGGTAGATTCGTTTTCGCGACTGAGTGGGCAGGCGCAAGCAACTCGCGCACGCGCTCGATTAAATCGTAACCGACATCTGCGACTCCGTGCCGGCCGAGCCATTTTTGCAAGACACGGCGCTGCACCGCAACGGGCTCGGCGCGGAGTTTCTCCACCGACAACTCCGCGCTAGCCGGCGTTTCATGTTCAATCAAAGCGTTGATCCATTCATTTTCGTCGGCGGCAATCATGGCCGCGCGCCAGATACTTTTCCGAATGTTGCGGCCGAACGCTTTTTCGAGGTAGGGAATCACGCGATGCCGAACGCGATTGCGGAGCGGGCCGAGTTCCTTGTTCGTCTGATCTTCGCGGAATGGAACCCGATGGACCCTGACGTATGCATCGATCTCTCGCCGCCAAACCGAGAGCATTGGACGAACAACCGTCAGTTCCGTTCGACCGATGCGATGCGAAGAAATTTCGCGCAGGGACGACAGACCGGCGGTTCCCGCACCGCGAAAAAGATTGATCAGGAACGTTTCGACCAGATCATCCGCATGATGCGCCAGGAAAATGACGTAGCAACGGCGACGCGTCGCAACCTTGGAAAAAAATGCATACCGCGCAACCCGCGCGGCGGTCTCGGCGGAAAGTTTTTCGCGCACAGCCAACTCACGAACGTCCGTCGCCCCGATTTCGCAAACCAAGTCCTGCTGCTCAGCCATTTTCGCGACGAAACGTGCATCGGCGCGACCGGCTGCGCCTCGTAATCCATGTTCCAGATGACAAACAATCAACCTGCGATAGCCGCATTCTCGCAGCCAGCGGAGCAAGACGACGGAATCGCGACCGCCGGAAACGCCAATGAGATAGCGTTGAGCAGGCGGGAATTCGTGAAGGAGCTTTTCTGATTGGATCAAGGTTCCAAGACGTTGCAGCTTCACCAGAGAAACGTCCAACACTCAATGAAAGCGGGCTAGCAGCCTGTGCCCGCCAAGGTTTTCAGAGGAGGATTTGACAATGAATGAACGTTCATTCATCGTTCCAATCCCATGTCATCCATCCGAGCAGAATCCACCACCCTCGATCGCCCGGAGCAGATCCTAAAGGCGGCGATGGTCTGCTTCGCCAAACGCGGATTTCATCAGACTAGCATGCACGACATCAGCGCTGAGGCCGGCATCAGCGTCGGCCTGATCTACCGCTATTTTGAAAACAAGGATGCTGTGATTTCGGCAATGGCCGACGAACACAAGACCAAGATCCAGCAGGTGCTTGAGCGCGCGCGTCAGGCGCCAAGTTTGCTCGAGGCCCTTGAGATTTTGTTTACCGCTCACTGCTCTGAAAACGAGCGACAGGTGCAGGCGGCGTTTGTTGTCGATCTTTTTGCCGAGGCCGGGCGAAATCCGCGCGTCGCCGAACTGGTTCGCGACGTGTCGAGCACTGTCATGAGCGGGGTGACCGAATTAATTGCGGAGTCGCCGGAAGGGCAGGAAGTGATGCACGGGATGACGCCGCGCCAACTGGCGGAATTAATTTTCGCCGTGAACGACGGGATGTTAATGCGCGAGGTGCTGGATCTATCGCGTGCTTCCGACGCCGAACGCCGTGAGCGACAACTGAATGTCGCGCGCAGGTTGTGGAGACTCCTGTTCCGCGCGAATGCCGAAGCCGCGCTCGCATGATCCGGCTGATTTTATTCTTATGAAACCAACCTCAAAGACCATTACTAAGGCCGTCCTGGCCGTATTGGCGCTGATCCTTGTGCTTGCGGGCGTCAAATTCCTCCAAATCCGCCAGATGATGGCGGCTGGCGCTGCCTTTAGTCCGCCTCCCTCGACGGTTTCAAGCGCGGTGGTGAAAGATGAGGACTGGGCGGCGCTGCTTTCATCGGTCGGCTCCGTCGCCGCGGTGCAAGGGGCGGTCATCAGCACCGAACTGCCCGGCGTTGTCGCGCAAGTTGCCTTTGATTCGGGCGCGATGGTGAAGAAAGACGATCTTCTCGTGCGACTTGATACGTCGGCCGAGGAAGCACAATTGAAATCCGCCGATGCCGATACCGAGCTGGCGCGGGCTGATTTGGAGCGGACGAAGGACTTGGCCGCACGCAAAGTGGTTTCAAAAGCCGAACTGGATGCGGCCGAAGGGAAGTTCAAACAGAAGACCGCCATGACCGAGAACATGCGTGCGGTCATTGCAAAGAAGACGATTCGCGCCCCGTTCGACGGCGCGGCCGGCATTCGCGAAGTTAATGTGGGTCAGATGATCAAGGAGGGTGCCGAGATCGTGCCGCTGCAATCGCTTGATCCGGTCTACGTGAACTTCGCGGTGCCGCAGCAGCACGTAGCGCAACTGTCTCCCGGACTCGAAGTGCGGGTGACCACCGATGCGGTGCCCGGGCACACCTTTGTCGGGAAGCTCACGGCGGTGAACTCGATGGTGGATCCGGCCACGCGCAATGTCACCTTGCAGGCGACGCTGGAAAACCCAAAGCATGTGCTACGGCCAGGAATGTTCGCGAACGTTAACGTAGTGCTCCCGGAGAAACACACTGCACTGGTCATTCCTGGAACCGCAGTTGCCTATGCACCCTACGGGGATTCGGTTTTTGTGATCGAGAAAAAGAAGGATGAAAAGACGGGCAAAGAATCGCAAATCATCCGGCAACAATTTATTCGCGTCGGCGAAGCCCGCGGCGATTTTGTTTCAATCACGAAGGGGTTGAAAGCGGGCGAAACCGTCGTCAGCACCGGAGTCTTCAAACTGCGCAACGGCATGGCTGTGACGATCAACAACGATTTTGCGCCAAAGCCCGAGCTCAATCCAAAGCCCGCAGATACATGATGAGAGAATCGCCAATGAAGTCTCATTCTGAATTCTGGGGTGCGCACGCGGCTCGCGTGCTCATTTCGGCGGCCCGCCGAAATGCCTGTGCCCCGTCGAAGGAAGGCTCGCTGGCGAGCCGCCAGCGACAGCACGCCAGCGGCGTGCGCTCCCCGGATCTTGCGGCACGAAGTAAGACGCGATGAAATCCTTTACCGATCTCTTCATTAAACGCCCAGTCCTGGCGCTGGTCGTTAGCTTCGTTATTCTCATCGCTGGATCGAAGGCGCTGATTCCCATTTTCTTTCCGGCCATGTCCGGGCTGGGGGGCCTGGCGGTGCGGCAATACCCGCGCAGCGATATCGCCGCCATTACCGTGAAGACGGTTTATGTCGGCGCCGATGCGGAACTCGTCCGTGGCTTTATCACCACGCCGCTGGAACGCGCCATCGCCGCGGCCGACGGCATCGATTATATCCAGTCGCAGAGTTCGCAGGGAATCTCCACGATCACGGCGCGCCTTAAGCTGAATTACGACGCAAACAAGGCGCTTTCCGACATCGCGTCGAAAGTTGACGCGATTCGACGCGACTTGCCGCCCGAAGCAGAAATCCCGGTCATCAATATTGAACCGGCAGATTCCCAGTATGCTTCGGCCTACCTCAGTTTTAGCTCGAATATTCTCGCGCCTAACGAGGTGACTGATTATCTCGTGCGACTGGTTCAGCCGCGTTTGACTGCAATCAGCGGCGTGCAGAAAGCGGACATCCTCGGCGGCCGCGTCTTCGCCATGCGCATCTGGATGAAACCGGATCGGATGGCGGCATTGAATATTAGCCCGGCCGACGTGCGCAGCGCGTTGGCGAGAAACAATTATCTCGCCGCTGTCGGCAACACAAAGGGTTCGCTGCTTCAGGTCAATCTCACAGCCAATACCGATCTGCACACGGCGGACGATTTCAAAAAATTGGTCGTGCGCCAGGACAAGGGAAATCTCGTCCGGATCAGCGACATCGCCGACGTCGTGCTTGGGGCCGAGGATTACAACACCGACGTGAAGTTCTCCGGCCAGCAGGCCGTGTTCATGGGCATCTTTGTTTTGCCGAACGCCAATTCCGTCGATGTGATCAAACGCGTCCGTGCCGAGATGGATGAAATCCAAAAGGAACTGCCCAGCGGTATGACCGGTCAGATCGCCTACGACGCTACCGCCTACATCAACGATGCCATTCACGAAGTCGTAAAGACTTTGCTCGATACGCTGCTCATCGTCATAGTCGTGATCTTCCTGTTCCTGGGCTCGGTCCGGTCGGTGATCGTGCCCGTGGTCGCGATTCCGATTTCGCTCATCGGCGCGTTGTTTCTTATGCAGGTCTTCGGCTTCTCCCTCAATCTGCTCACACTCCTGGCGATCGTGCTTTCAGTCGGATTGGTCGTGGATGACGCGATCGTCGTTGTCGAGAATGTCGAGCGACATATTCGCGAAGGTATGACGCGGATGAACGCGGCGCTCAAGGGCGCGCGCGAGCTGATCGGGCCGATCATCGCGATGACGATTACTCTGGCCGCGGTTTACACTCCCATCGCGCTGCAAGGTGGATTGACCGGCGCGCTTTTCCGCGAATTTGCACTCACACTCGCGGGTGCGGTCGCGATCTCGGGTGTGGTCGCCCTGACATTGTCACCGATGATGTCGGCCCATCTCCTGCGCGCCGAGCACGTGGACCATGGATTCAGCGGCGTGGTTAACCGGACGTTCGACCGCTTTCGCGACTGGTATGGCAGTCACCTTGATCGCACGTTAAATGCGCGTCCGGCGGTTTATGTCGTCTGGATCGGACTGTCCGTCCTCGCGGTTCTCTTTTATGTGATGTCGCCGAAAGAGCAGGCGCCGACGGAAGATCAGGGTGTCATTTTCGGCATCATGACCGCGCCGGCGAACGCGACGATCGACGATACGATTCGTTATGCGGATGCGGCAGGAAAGGTTTTCCTGGGTATTCCGGACACGCGCTTCACATTCCAGCTGACGTTTCCAGACAACGGATTTGGCGGAATGGTGTTGAAGCCGTGGGGCGTCCGCAAGACGCCGACCGCAGCCTATCTGCCGCAGGTCCAAAAGGAACTCGCTGCCATTCCAGGAATCCAAATGTTTCCGGTCATGCCGCCGGCGCTGCCGGGAGCAGGGAGTTTTCCGGTGAGTTTCGTCATCGCTTCCACGGCCGACCCGGAACGCATTCTCGAATTCGCGAAACAACTTCAAATGAAAGCGATGAAGGCGGGGATGTTTCGATTTGCCGATATCGACACGAAGATCGACCAACCGCAGGCCGAGATTGTCTTCGACCACGATAAGGTCGCCTCCATGGGTTTGGACATGCAGCAAGTCGGCGCGGACATGGCCGCCAGCATCGGCGGAAATTTCGTCAATCGTTTCAATATTGCCGGCCGGAGTTACAAAGTCATCCCACAGATCAAGCGGACTGAGCGGTTAAATCCGGAACAACTGGAAAACATCTACGTGAGCGGACCAAATTCGCAGCTGATTCCGCTCGGTACAGTGGCGAAGATTGAGCATAAGACGGTGGCCCGATCTCTCAATCGCATGCAGCAACTCAACGCCGTGACGATCAACGGAGTGCCGACTCAATCGCTCGATACCGTGCTGACGTTTCTCGAGAACGAAGCGCACAAGATTTTGCCCAAAGGCTACGTCCTCGATTACACTGGCGAAGCGCGAGTCATGCGGACGGAGGGGAACAAATTTCTCCCGGCCTTCATGCTCGCGATCGTGTTGATTTTTCTGGTTCTGGCCGCGCAGTTCAACAGCTTCCGCGATCCGTTCATCATTCTGCTCGGCTCGGTTCCGCTTGCGATGTTCGGCGCGCTCCTTTTCACCTTCCTGAAAATGCCGTTCGGAAAATTTCCTACCGATGGCTGGACGACGACGCTGAATATTTACTCACAGGTCGGACTCGTTACGCTGGTCGGACTGGTTTCAAAGAATGGAATCCTTATCGTGCAGTTTGCCAACGAACTACAGCGGCAGGGTTTGGGTAAGCTTGCCGCCATTGCACAGGCGTCACGCATTCGTTTGCGTCCGATCATGATGACGAGCGTCGCAACGGTGGCCGGTCACTTTCCGTTGACACTAGTGAGTGGCGCCGGCGCAGCCGCGCGAAATTCCATCGGTCTCGTGCTCGTTGGCGGGATGACGATCGGAACGATCTTTACGTTGTTCATTGTGCCGAGCCTCTACATGCTGATCGCGAAAGAACATCACGAGGGCAGGCTCGACGAAACCGAAGAAGAGCCTGAGGTCGAAAGTGACGGCGAGCTAACTCCGGCGCTGGCCATAGCCGGCAACGGCAACGGCCGCTGGAAGCAGGGATAATCCCCGTCCAGGGAGCGCACGCGGCTCGCGTGCTGTTGAAGGCGGCCCGCCTTCAATTCTTTTCGCTCTTTAGCGCCGGGCCGGCTCGTGCGCTCCCCGGATCAAATCGCATCGTTTGCAGTTGGCAAGCGGTCTGTTAGGAATTGCGAGAAGATGATTACCTTCCTCAACGGCAAACTCAGTGCGGCCTTGCCTACCCAGGCGATCGTCGATGTCGGCGGCGTCGGCTACGAAGTTTTCATTCCGCTTTCGAGCTACGACAAGCTCCCCTCGCCCGGTCAACCGGTGCAGATTCTCACCCATCTTCACGTCCGCGAAGATGCGCAGATTCTCTACGGATTCATGACCGCGGCGGAGCGCGACTTGTTCCGATTGCTCGTTAACCACGTCAGCGGAATCGGGCCGAAGCTTGCGCTCGCCGTCTTGAGCGGGATGAGCGTCAATCATTTCAAAAGCGCCGTCGTGAATTCAGATGTGGCGTCGCTTTCGAAAATCAGCGGACTAGGAAAGAAGACGGCAGAGCGGATCGTTCTGGAATTGAAAGACAAGGTCGGCGTCGCTGCAGCGTGGGAGGCCGCCAGCGCAACGCACGCGCCGACCCCAGAGCAGGGGCAGGCAAACGAGGCAGTGCTGGCCTTGATCGCGCTGGGTTACAAACAAGTGGAAGCGCACAAGACCGTGCGCGAACTGCAAGAGACGACAGGCGAAATCAGGAGTGCGGAGGATCTGGTGAAGCTCGCGCTCAAACGCATGGCATCGGGAAGATGAAAAGCCGCTAAACCCGGCGTTCGCATTCATGCTCTCGGATTTGGAAAAACTGACCGCTATCCGCGACGCCTATCCGACGGAAGGACTCTTTGCGGAAAAAGATTGGCTCAAATCGCCCGAGCCCTTCGCGATTGATCGCAGCTTCGAAAAAGAACTGGAGCAACTCGGGCATCAGCTCTTCGTCTTTCAGCGCGCCTGCAATCAGCTTTATCAGCTCAGCGTCAAAGGCAAACAACCGCCGTGGGTGGCGCATTATCTCGATGCCGGAAAGCCGGCCGAACTGATCGAGATCTCGCGTCGAAAAGAATTCCGCGACGCGTTGCCGATGGTCATCCGTCCTGACCTCATCCTGACCGATGAAGGTTACACAATTGCGGAAATTGATTCCGTTCCGGGCGGCATCGGCCTGACCGCATGGCTGAATCAGACTTACGCGAATCTCGGTTTCGATGTGATCGGCGGCGGAACGGGAATGCTCGAAGGATTCGAAAGCGTTTTGCCTCAAGGCGGCGACATGGTCATCTCAAATGAATCCGAGACGTATCGACCGGAAATGAAATGGATCGCGGCGCAACTGAACGCGCTCCATTCCGATCGCGCCTGGCGCGTTGTCGATGCGGAAAACTACGAACCACAACATGGGCGCAGTGTTTACCGATTTTTCGAATTATTCGACCTGCCGAATCTTCCGCGCATCGGCGCGTTGATGAAGGCGGCGAGCGAAGACCGCGTTTCGGTCACGCCGCCGTTCAAGCCATATCTCGAAGAGAAAATGTGGTTCGCACTTTTTTGGATGCAGCCGTTGCGCGAATTCTGGCGTCGCGAACTGGGCGAAAAATATTTCCTCAAACTGCAACAGGTTATTCCCTACACCTGGCTGCTCGATCCGACTCCGTTGCCGCAACATGCGGTCATCCCGCGCCTCGAAATTCACGATTGGCGCGAAGCGGCCAGGTTCAGTCAAAAAGAGCGCGATCTCTTATTGAAGGTGAGCGGCTTTTCGCCACTCGGCTGGGGAAGCCGCGGCGTTTCGTTAGGCGCGGACCTGCCGCACGCTGAATGGCAAAAGCGAATCGAGCACGCACTGGAAACCTTCGAGCAATCGCCTACCCTCATGCAGCGTTTCCACAAGGGCCGCCTTTTCGAACAGCGTTACTGGGATTCCGAAACGAGCGAACTAAAAACGATGCGCGGCCGAGTGCGGCTCTGCCCCTATTACTTTGTCGAAGCGGAGAAAGTAAAAATGCGCGGCGTGCTCGCCACTGTTGTTCCCGCCGATAAGAAACTTCTCCACGGAATGAGCGACGCAATCCTCGTGCCGTCACATTTTGCGGAACCATAAGGCGAAAACGCTCCTGTCGCGATCTATCCGGACAGGGAATACGTCCTTCGTGCGGAGGCCGGGCCGGCAACGTTGAAGTCGGAGCCGTTGCTCCAGGGCAAACCAGGCGGCCTAGCGTCTCAATTGCTCAGTCGCTAACTCGTTAGCGTATTACTTTTCTGATTACCCAAACGACGGCGAGGACGATGGCTCCAATCCAAAGAAGATGGAACGCAACAGAAGTCACGGCGAGCAGCGCCCGCGCGAGAATCCAAAAAATCACCAACAAAATCGCGCCGAAAATTAATGCATTCTTCATAAGCTAAATTCCGCAGCTTTCTTTATCGCACGTGTATTTCATGTCACCACAAATGCGTTAATCCGGAAATGGCTCTTGTCTCTCGCCGATTTCCTCGTGGAATTTCCCGATAGTGAACGTGCAATCCCTGCCACCCGGTCCGAGACGAAGATTTCCGGGAGCGTTTCTCCTCCGAGCGCGTGGCGGTCAGCTCCGCCTCTTCCAATCACTGGCCGAGGACTACGGCGAGATCGCCAGTATGAAGTTGGGCAACGAGCGTATCTGTTTTATCAATCATCCCGATCTCATCCGCAGCGTCCTCGTCACGGATCATAAGAATTTCACGAAGGGTCTCGGTCTCGAGCGCGCGCGAAAGTTACTTGGCCAGGGTCTGCTCACGAGCGAGGTCCCGCTCCACCTCCGGCAACGGCGCCTGATGCAGCCGGCTTTTCACCAGGATCGCATCCGGGCCTACGGTGCCGCGATGGTGAAACATGGCACCGCGCTGGCGAACGAATGGAAAGATGGAGCAACCATTGATGCCGCACAGCAAATGGGGCAGCTCACTCTCGGCATTGTCGCCGAAACTTTGTTCGGGAGCGCGATTGAGTCGGAGGCGAAAGAAGTTGGCGAGGCGCTCACAGCGGTAATGGAGACCTTTCTCCTCACCTTGTTGCCGTTCGTCGATCTTCTGGAAAAGCTGCGGCTCCCGGCAACCCAGCGCGGACTGCACGCCCGCGATCGTCTGAACAAGATCATTTACAAAATGATCAACGAACGTCGCGCCAGCGGTGAGGACCACGGCGATCTCCTCACCATGTTACTCGACGCCCAGGATTCTGAAGGTGATGGCGATGGCATGAGTGACGAGCAGGTGTGTGATGAGGCGATGACAATTTTTTTGGCCGGCCATGAAACCACCGCCAATGCTCTGGCCTGGACATGGTATCTGCTCTCGCAACATCCGGACATCGAAACGCGTCTCCACGCGGAGCTCGACCAAGTCCTCGGCGATCAGCCTCCTTCTTTCGAGAAAATGCGGGCGCTCACATTCACGGAAAAGATCGTGACCGAGTCGATGAGACTCTATCCGCCGGCCTGGATGATCGGACGCCGCGCGATTCATGAATGCGACCTGGGCGGTTATCGAATTCCAGCGCGCACGCTCGTTCTGATGAGCCAATTCGTTATGCATCGGAACGCGCAATATTTTGTCGACCCGCTTACGTTCGATCCGGATCGCTGGACGCCCGAGTTCAAGACGCACCTGCCGAGGTTCGCGTACTTCCCGTTTGGTGGCGGCCCGCGTCAATGCATCGGCGAAGGCTTCGCCTGGATGGAGTTGGTTCTGTTGATGGCCACACTCTCGCAACGCTGGAAACTGCGGCTGGTTCCGGGACATCCGGTCGAATTACAGCCCGTAGTCACACTTCGCCCCAAGCACGGCATGCGCATGATCGTGCATCGCCGGGGTGCTCCCAACGATTAGTGTTTCCTTTCAGCGCAAAGTCTACTTCCCGTCGTTTGTGCTTCTCATTTTCCGAGTTGTGCTTTGTAATCACCGCTTATGAATACACGAATCCTTCTCGCCGGCGTTCTTGGTGCAATCGCGATGTTCATCTGGAGTTTCATCGGACACGATTTGCTTCCGCTCGGCGAAGCTGGCATCCGCGAAATGCCAAACGACGCGCCAGTCGTCGACGCCATGAAATCAAGTATGGGAGAAAACAAAGGCTTTTATATTTTTCCGAGTTTTGGTCTGGGAGAACATCCGACGCGGGAACAACGAAGCGAAGCGATGAAACACACGGATGAAAAATTCGCAACCAATCCGTCCGGGATGGTGATTTATCATCCGCCGGGGCGAAAGTTCGAATTCGGCCGCTTGTTGATAACCGAATTTGCGACCGAACTCGTCGAAGCCATTCTTGTCGTCTTTCTTCTCTCGCAAACCAGGATCGACAGCTTCGCCGGCCGCGTTGGATTCATCTTCGTCGCTGGAATCCTGGCCGCGGTCGCGACCAACGTCTCCTACTGGAACTGGTACGGCTTTCCCGGTGTCTACACCGCCGCATACATGTTGATTCAAATTGTCGGCTTTCTCTGCGTCGGTCTCGTTGCCGCTTTCGTCTTGCGAAAAAGCACGTTCCGGAGTGCTTAGAATCGCGCATTACCAGCGAGGGCCGAAGCGCTTTCTTGTTTCGACAGCGCCGAATCAAGCGCCTCAGGGCTGAGGCTCGACAAAGGAACTACGTGCAGCCAAATTAACCCCCTATGAGCTGGATGAATGAAGTTGCCAACGTCTTGCAGAACTACTCACAAGGGAGTCAACCCGCTGCGGCTGGCGATGTGGACTCCCATTTCAATCAGGTCGCGCAAACCGCTCCGCCCGCCGATCTCGCAAGTGGGCTGGCTGCGATGTTTCACTCCGATCAGACTCCGCCATTTGCGCAGATGATCAGTCAACTCTTCAACAATTCCAATCCCGCCCAGCGGGCCAATCTGCTCAACACTTTGCTCTCCAGCAGCGCCGCCTCCGGAATTCTGTCACAACTGGCTCAATCTGCCGGCGTGTCGCTGCCGTCCGGAGTTGGCGGCGGCGCGCAGATAACACCGGAAACCGCTGCCCGGATCACACCGGAAATGGTGCAACAGGCGGCAACACATGCGGAGCAGCATGATCCTTCGATCATCGATCGCGTCAGCGAGATCTACGCCCAGCATCCGACCCTGGTGAAAACGTTAGGCGCCGCAGCAATGACGATCGCTCTATCGCATCTCGCGAATCGCCGAACGTAGCCGCCGCTGCATCGTCTACCTCCAGGTAATGGAGTTGCAGTTCCGGAAGACGAGGGACAAATAAATATGGCGAAGCAGAAATCCGAGAAACCACCGGCGAAGCTCAAGCTGATGCTCTCAGTCAAACCGAGCGAAACCCGGGAGCAGTTTTCGGCGCGAGTAAAGGATGCATTGCGCCAGCAGGGAATGCTCAAAGAGCCGTCGACTACGCCGACTACATCCAAGTAGGCTACAAAAGGGACCGCGTGCCCGGCGGGATCTGGCAGCGTTCCAGAATTTCTCGAGCAGCATCGCCGTCTTCGCGGAACGCTCGTGCAAGCTTTCAGTTGCCCGCGTCGTCGCTTTGACTGACTCTCCTCCCCACTTCATGCGCACAAAATTTCTCATTCCGTTTGTTGCTTTCTCGTTGATGATCGCCTCGGCAGGGACGGCGCGCTGCGCCGTCCGCCCCTCCAAGTCCGATGCCGCAGTTGCCGAGACTGCGCGCCTCGAGCAGATGACCGCGCGGCTCGCACCGACCGATATCACCGCCGATGTTTCGAAACTGTCGCCTAACGACCGGCGAGTCCTCGCCAAACTGGTTGAAGCCTCGAAAATCATCGACGGCATCTTCCTGCGCCAGGTCTGGACCGGCAACGTTCCCATGCTGCTTGATCTCACGCGCGACCTGACCCCCGAAGGCTGCGCGCGTCTGCATTATTTCCGCATTAACAAAGGCCCATGGTCGCGCCTCGATAAAGACAAGCCCTTCGTCTTCGGCGCTCCGGAGAAACCGCAGAACGCCGCGTTCTATCCGGACGACACGACCAAGGCCGACATCGAGAAATGGATCGCATCACTTCCTGAAGCGGAACAAGCCCAGGCCAAAGGGTTCTTCACCGTCATCAGACACGGCTCCGATAACCGCGGTCTGATCATGGTTCCGTACAACCTCGAATATCAGGGCGAATTGCTCGCCGCGGCCAAACTCCTGCGCGAGGCTGCCGAAATTGCCTCCGAGCCGACGCTCAAGAAGTTCCTCAGCACGCGCGCTGATGCCTTTCTCTCAAACGATTACTACGTCAGCGACGTCGCGTGGATGGAACTAAGCGGCGCGATCGAGCCGACCATCGGCCCGTATGAAGTTTATGAGGATGGCTGGTTCAATTACAAAGCCGCCTTCGAATCGTTCATCACCGTTCTGGACGAAACCGAGTCCGCCAAGCTCAAGAAATTTTCCGGCCAGTTGCAGGACATCGAGGACCATCTCCCGATCGATCCGAAATACCGAAATCCGAAACTTGGCGCGCTCGCGCCAATTGTCGTCGTGAACGAAATCTTTTGCTCCGGCGACGCCGACCATGGCGTGCAGACCGCCGCTTTCAATTTGCCTAACGATGAACGCGTCAATCGCGAAAAAGGGGCGAAGCGAGTCATGCTCAAGAACGTGCAGGATGCGAAATTCGCCAAGACGCTCGTGCCGATTTCGAAGATCGTTCTCAGTCCGGCGGACCAAAAGGATTTGTCGTTCGACGCTTTCTTCACCCACATCCTCGTCCATGAGCTCATGCACGGGCTTGGACCGCACAACATCACCGTCAATGGCCACGAGACCACCGTGCGACAGGAGATGAAGGAAGTCGGAAGCGCGCAGGAAGAAGCCAAGGCAGACATCTCCAGCCTCTTCGCCATTCAATACATGATCGACAAGGGCGTCCTCCCGAAAACGCTCGAGCGCTCGCTCTACACCACCTACCTGGCATCCGCGTTTCGCACCATCCGCTTCGGCATCAACGAAGCGCACGGCCGCGGCCAGGCCATGCAGTTGAACTACCTGCTCGATGCCGGCGCATTCATCGTGCGGCCCGACGGCACGTTTGCGGTGGTGCCGGCGAAGATCAAACAAGGCGTCACCTCGCTCACCCACGAGTTCATGACTATCCAGGCTGAGGGCAACTACGAGAAAGCGAAAGACATGGAGACCCGCCTCGGCGTCATCCGACCCGAAGTGCAGCGCGCGCTCGACAAAATGAAAAACATTCCCATCGACATCGAGCCGAAGTTCGTGACCGCGGAGCAACTGCTGCGGGAAACGAAGTAACGGTTTGGTCTCACGCGGCAAGACGCTCGATACTTTCGCTGTCTACCTCCGCCATTTTCGATAAGGAAGACCAATGCAAAATCGCGGACACTCCAGTCACGCTGATATTCTGAGCAAAGTCCCGCAGGTCACGCTTCTCTTCTGGATCATCAAGATCCTGGCGACCACGCTCGGCGAGACGGGTGGCGATGCTGTCACCATGTCGTGGCTGGGCGAAACGACAGGCAAAGCCAACGGGGCCGGCTATCTGATCGGAACGGAAATCTTCGGTGTGGTTTTCGTCGCCGCGGTGCTCGTGCAAATCAGGGCGAAAAAATTTCACCCGTTCCTCTACTGGCTCACGATCGTCGCGACGACCACAGTCGGGACCACTCTGGCGGATTATTGCACCAGATCGCTCGGCATCGGCTACACCGGCGGTTCGACGATCTTGCTGATCTTCGTGATTGCGTCGCTTCTGATCTGGCGTTGGTCGACCGGGAGCATATCGATCGAAACGGTGAATACCCCGAAGATCGAGGTGTTTTATTGGGTGACGATCATGTTCTCGCAGACACTCGGGACGGCACTCGGCGATTGGGTCGCCGATACGAATGAAATGGGCTATATCGGCGCGGCCGCGGTGTTCGGTGGTCTACTTCTGCTGACCGCTCTTCTCTACTACTGCACGAGCATTTCACGCGTCATTTTGTTTTGGGCTGCATTCATCTTGACTCGCCCGCTCGGCGCCGTCGTCGGCGACTTTCTCGATAAGCCGCTCGGACAAGGAGGGCTGGCGCTAAGCCGTTACACCGCATCGTTAGCGCTCGTGGTGGTAATCGTCGGGTTGATTCTGATTTTCAAGCATAAGCCGGCTTCAAAAGCGCATTGAAGAAATCCGGAGACACCGCCGATCAGTAGAGCAACCGCCGATTCCGTAGTTCAAATCGATGGCAGGGGCGTCGTACGAAGCTTCGTTAGGGCGATGCTCGAACCTAACGGCGAGGTTTATCTCCCACTTCCCATTGCCCGCGTGCCGGGATCGTCGGCAAGCATCGGCGGCCCGCCCTGGGCGCGCGCTACGGCCGCGCAGAAGACAACGCGACGAAAACCGATGTCGTTAGGCTACGCGATCGCAAGACAAGCCGTCGTCAGTTATTCGTTCGGGCCGTAAACCAGTAGTTTCAATGTGTTCGGCACAATCGTCGGCCGGCCCGGAGAAGCACCAGGTGACGGCGAAGGCGCCGGCTGGAACTGCGCGGAGGGTAAGTAGATTCGATGCGTGCTCGGGTCGAGAGCCATCGTGCGCGCACGAGGTTCTGTCTTGAGCGTCTGAACGACGGTTAACTTCTGCGGCGTCTCCTCTTTCGCAATCGTGGTCGTGCCATCGCCACACGAGGCGAACGCGAGCTGTGTTGCATCATCAAAGGCACACCCATCCACGCCCGCGCCGATCGGAACCGTCGCGACGAGCTTGCCCGTCTCCGTGTCGAGCATCGCCATCATTTTGTTGTGACAGCCGGCAAACACGCGATGATGCGTCGCGTCGAAGGCGATCCCGCTCGGCTCTTCGCCCGGTGCGACAGGCCAATGCGCGGCCACTTCATGCTTCGCCGTGTCAATCGCAACGATTTCGCTCTTGTCTTCGATGTTGCAGTAAACACGGTCCGCCGCGCTATCGACTGCAGCGAATTCCGGACTGCCTCCGAGCGGAATTGTGCTGATCACGCTCGCCGTCTTCGCGTTAATAACCGTCGCAGAATCGCCTCTGTGATTGAACACGTAGACCTCGCCGAGCTTCGGTTCGTAGACTACCGCGTCAGGGCTTTCGCCTGTATCCACCTTCGAGATCGTCTTGAGCGTCTTCAAGTCAACGACGCTCGCTTTCGCTTCTTTGCCGTTCGTGGAAAAGCCGCGCTGTAGTTCCGGGACAGCGACAAAGCCGTGGACTCCAGGCGTATCGGTGATCTCGCCGACGACCGCGTTCTTCTCGAGATCGACAACAACAATCTTCGTCGCGTGCGAAAGATAAAGCCGATGCGCCGTCGAATCGATCGTGACGATATCCCAGCCGCCTTCACCGCCGATCGGGATCTCACTCAGAAATTTGTATTGAGTCTCATTGGCGGCCGTCGCGTTCTGCCAGGCGAACGCGCATGCAATTGCCAGCAAAAAACGGAAACGCATTCGCAATACTAACAGAGCTTGCGAAAACTGCAGTCGCTAGACTTCTCAAAAACTTAACCAGCCGTCACCGGCTACTTCTGGCCGTTCGCTTTCTCGGCGGCACTCTCTTTTGCCGTTCCGTTTCCCCTGGAGCGGCCCGCCCGGAGGCGGCTGCTGCAAGAATGCTTGTCATCGTAAGTGAAACGACCGAGCGATGTATTTTCATGCAAACAAAGGCGAACCCGTTGCCGCTCCGGTTCGGATTGCCCGGCGGCAGTGCGAGAATTGCAACCCGTTCCGCCGGCACTCGGCTCCGAATTCGTCAGGACCTCGATCGTTTGGCGAAGCTCCTCCACGTCGTACGGTTTCGAGATCATCATATCCACGCCCAGTTCCTCGTAGGCCTTGCGATTGCTCGGCGTTAGATACGCCGATAGAACGACAACCTTCCCACCAAACTTCTTCGCGCGCAGCTGACGCACGAGTTCAAGACCAGACATGCACGGCATCCGATGATCGGTAATCACGACATCGAAGGGCCGGGTGGCCGCGCCAATTTTGGTCAGCGCCTTCTCGCCATTACAGGCCGTCGCGACTTTGCAGTTCTCCCCGCCCAAGACAAGTGCCAGGAATTGAGCCACAGCCGAATTATCTTCTACCGCCAGAATATTCAAGATTTTGGGTCCTCCGGGAGATAAACAAGCAGGGCTCATACCTTCGGCCCGTTCTTGATCACGATTAGTGCCGGTTGCGAACGGAGTCCGCGGGAGGTGAGCGAGACTTTCGAGACGAGCTTCCAGGATCGAAGATGTAGCCAGGCCGGCTTCGGCGCGGCGCGAAAGATCATGCGGCTACTCTGTTTGCGAGTAGATTGCGCTATGCCCACTTACATTTACGAAACGACTGACGCCACCAAACCGGTACGAACCTTCGAGATTGCGCAAAGCGTCCATGACGATCCGCTCTGCATTGATCCTAAGACCGGCGAAGCGGCGCGGCGTGTGATCTCGGCTGGTTACAGAATTCTTGTTCCCGGCAAATCAGTTGGGCCTTGCGTCGGCTCAGTCGGTTCACATTAAGCACTTGTGATCTCCGCCTTCCGTCTCTGATCGCGGTCGTCTAGTTCACTTACGTGAGGAATGAAAAAGTTCGTTCTCCTTGCGACAGTTCTCCTGTCAGTATCTTCTGCCCGCGCGCAGACCGCTTACGTCAAAGAGATAGAGAAATGGCGGAGCGACCAGGAAAACGACCTGAAAAAGGATGACGGCTGGCTGACGGTGGTGGGACTTTTCTGGCTGAAGGACGGCGTCAATCCCGTCGGCGCGGGTCCGAATTTTGAGGTCCGACTGACTAACAACTTCAAACAGGGAAAGTTCGGCGAAATAGATTTTCACAACGGCGCGGCGACTTTGAAGGTGGAAAGCGGAGTCGAGGCGCAGAGCGAGGGCAAACAGATTTCCACGATCGAACTGGTCTCCGATGAGAATGGTAAGCCAACCAAAGTTCAAACCGGCACCCAGACGTTTTACTTGATCAAGCGCGAAGATCGATTTGGCATTCGGCTGAAAGACAATAAGAGCGAGGCGCGATTAGCTTTCAAGGGATTGCACTGGTTCCCCATTGACGAGAATTACAAAGTCACAGCCCGCTTCGAAGCCTTTCCCGCGCCGCAGGACGTTCGCATTCCGAATGTGCTTGGCGGGACCTTCGGAATGAAAAGCCCGGGCATTTTGAAATTCAGCCTCGGGGGAAAGGAATATTCCCTTCAGCCGGTCACGGAAGAAGACGATAATCTTTTCATCATCTTCCACGATGCGACGAACGAGACGGAGACTTACACCGGAGGCCGATTTCTCTATCCCGATAAGCCGGTAAATGGACAGGTGGTGCTCGATTTTAACCAGGCGGTAAATCCCCCATGCGCCTTCACCCACTTTGCCACCTGCCCAATGCCGCCTCCGCAAAACGATTTGCCTGTGGCCATCAAAGCCGGGGAAAAGCGTTACGACCATTAACAAGGCAGTGGTCGATGGCAGTAGTTGCCGCCACTCCGTTCGCAAACCCCTCGATGCTGGCACAGATTCAAAATCATCATCACCATGTCCGCCAAATACATCACTCTTAACGATGCTCTTTACGACTATGTCGTGCGCCACCGCTCCCGCGTGGACGATCCCCTGCTGGACGCATTGCGCGCCGAGACCGAAGCGCTCGGCGACGCAGCGCGCATGCTCATCAGTCGGGAGCAGGGCGATTTTCTCACCATCCTGACGAAACTCCTGAACGTGCGATCGGCCATCGAAGTGGGCACCTTTACCGGTTACAGTTCCATCTGCATCGCGCGAGGGCTGGCCACGGGCGGCCGGCTGACGTGCTTCGATATCAATGCGGAGTGGACGGCAATCGCCCGGCGCTATTGGGAAAAAGACGGTCTAGCGCACCGCGTCGAACTCCGGCTCGGAGACGCACGAGAGGAGTTGACGAAATGGGAACCGTCCGAACAGCTGGATTTCGTCTTCATCGATGCGGACAAGCCCGGCTACGATACGTATTTCGAGATGCTGCTGCCGAAGATGAAACCGAATGGCCTGTTCATATTCGACAACATGGTTTGGGGCGGCCGGGTCATAGAGGAACCGCTTACCGATCCCGATGTCGTCGCCATTGATCTCCTTAACCGCAAACTGGCGAGCGACCCGCGCGTCGAGTCGGTGTTGCTGCCGTTTGCCGACGGCCTGCATCTCGCGCGCAAGCGTTAGTCGGCATCCGCGGCAGGGACGCAGCGTCGCCGTGTCCTGAGAATGGCCGTAGCGACCGAGGAAGACGCCGGCCCGCTCTCAACTGAGCACGGGCTGGCGCTCACATAAAGCTATGCCGCGGGCTATTCCCGTTCGTAGACGTCGATCTTCGGGCTTACTTTCGCCGGAAAAGTTGATCGTGTTGGTCAGCGTTTTGCCATCCGCCGAAAGCTCCCAACTATCGGTTTCAATCGTTTTGTCTTTGAGCTTGTAGGTAAGCTCCATCTTGTGGGCATCACCGTCGGCTTTGCCTGAAACCGTCATGCCTTTTGCCACCTGCGGCCCTTTCGGAGTGTATTCTTTGCCATCGAGTTTGAAGCTGGTTGACGACTTGTAGGCCGGGTTCTTCATCGTGTAGCCGTCCCCTTCCCAGCTCGCCATCTCCATCGTCCCAGGTGAGCCGATCTTGATCGATGTGCTTTCCCACGTGCCCACTAATCCCGGGCCGCTGCCCTCCGTCCGCTTGAGTTCCACGGTATCGTGCGAGCTGGAGCCATCTGGCCGCGTCTCGGTATCGACGTAGGTCGAGGTCGTTCCATCGCTCGCCACGGTCCAGGTCGCGTCGGAAGTCACTTTCCCGTTCCGCTTTTGCACCCATTTCCAGGCGTTCGGGCCGCTCTCGCTGATCAACCAGGTGTTGCCATACTTGGTCGTATGCTCTTTGCCCAGGGTGACGGTCTCGGTATCATCGCCGAAGGTAAAGGTCACTTGATTTTTCCCGGCGTCGGCGACCTTGTAGGTAAGGCCGTTGAGCGTGCTCTTGTCGGGATTGAGCTTCCATTTGCCGACGAAGGAATCGTCGGTCGCGAGTGCCAGAGGCGCAGCACACAGGCCGAGCCCGATGATGGCCACAAAGGTGGCTGTGAGTGATTTCATAGGATTTTTCCCTTTCTTAGGTTTGGAATTTAAAGGAGGCCCATTCAAAAATTCGCAACGCGCATTGAGAATGGACCATATCGAAGATTTCCCTCTTCGGCACGCCGGTCAAGTCGCGAGCCTGAGGCGCACGTTACCCTCCGTCAACATAAAACACCTGCCAATGGTAGGGACGCGGCGCCGCCGTGTCCTGCCTTTAGCGGCGGCGATCCTTTGCTCGCCGCGTGAAAGCAACGCTTTCTTTACGCGGACTCATCCCTCCGCCCTCCTCCTTCATCCTTCTTAATTCTTCCTTCCCCCTCCCTCCTCCCCGTAAATTCGAGACAATTCCTGCGCCGTCTCCCGGATCTCCTGGACCAGCGACAGAGGCTCCATCACGCGAGCGTGCTTTCCCCAGCTCAAAATCCATGTCCGCACTTCTTCCAGGCTCCCGAGTGTCATCGTCAGCTCGATTTCCCCATTCCTCAGGCTCTTGATCTTCTGCGACGGATGCCATTGATGCTCGCTCACCAGCCTGGCCGCGAAAGCATCGAATTGAATTCGCACCTTGTGATGGCCCTTGCTCGAGAAAACGCCAAAGCTTTGACTCAAGAGCTTGCCGATCGAAAAATCAGTGGGGCGCCGGAACTTTGCATTCGTCGCCTTGATCCTTCGCATCCGGGGCAGGACAAAGGTCCGAAGCTGCTTTCGCGAAAGATCGTGGCCGAAGAGGTACCACTGATTCTCCACGTAGCCCAGATGATATGGCTGCACTCGACGGTGCTCATATCGAGAATTGGTTAGGCCACGATATTCAAACTCCAGCTCCGTCGAATCGAGCACCGATTTGCTCACCATCTCAAACAAATCGATGTCCGCTACGGTCGTCCCGATGCCGCGGAAAGAAATCGCCGACGCCATCTCGTCCCACCGAAAATTAATCCGCTCCTGCAATCCGTTCGTGATTTTTTGAAAAGCAGTCTTGAGCGGCTTCTCAAAAGATGTGCCCCGGTATTGAGAGAGTGCCTTCTGCGCCAGGAAAAGCGCCACCACCTCCCCTTCCGAGACCTCGATCGTCGGGAAATTGGTCACCGGCTCCGTGTAATGGAACCCGAAATTCAATTGATCGTACTCAATCGGCAGGCTGAGACGATCCCGCATGAAATCGATGTCCCGCTGCACCGTCTTGGCCGATACCTCCAGCTCGATCGCGAGCTTCTGACAATTTGGGAACGCTCCGGCTTTGAGCCGTTCATGCAGCAACATCATTCGATGCAAGGGCGGCCGAGAAAACCCGCCCGCGTTGGCTGGGGCCGAACGCGATTTTTTTGCCGGAGGCCGGCGCATCATCGAAAAAATATTTTCATAATTCTGATCCGTCGGACAGCCTTTGTCCTACCCTACCCGCTAGAACGGATGAATGACAAAGAAAATCCGTTTCACACGCCGGCATAAATTCAATCGAGGAATCAAACGCTACGGCCGCTTCCATGCGCCGAGAGGAGTCGCCTTGCTCCGCGCCTTGCGCCTCCGATTAATGAACGAGGAGAGCCCGCGACTGCGCCAATCAGAATTCAGTTTCTCTTGAGCAGAGGGTTGCAGCTGCCGCCGTCACTGGCGGCAGGGCAGGGCGAGGCGCCGCGCTAACGCCGGTTAAGAGTTCTTGATGCTCGCATTCGAGATTTTTCTCGACTTGCTCTTGTCTCGACCGCAATTCAGTCCTGTGCCCAACCCCGACAGCATCGCCCTGGCCGCGAGCGCAGGCGCGGAAGGACTCGATTCACTCCTCGTAGGCGGCAATGCCATCAACCTCCTTGCCTATTCTCGTACCACTTTCGATGTCGATTTGCTGGTGCGCGAATCGGACGCAGAAAACTGGCTTTCCTTCTTTGCGCGACACGGCTACGCGGTCTTTCATCGTAGCGCGAATTTCATCCGTCTTCGCTTCGCCGCGGATCCGGCGGGGGCCTTGCCGGTCGACTTGATGCTGGCGGATACGGCGACCTTTCAAAAGATACGCGCCGATAGTCACCTCCACGATCTTGGGAATGATCTGAAACTGGCCATCCCGAGCCCGCTCCATCTCATCGCCATGAAACTGCACGCGCTTCGAAATCCGGCGCGGCTCGAGAGTGGCATTGATCTTCAGGATGTGAAACATTTGATCAGAACCGCTCGCATCGACACATCGAGCAGAGAGTTTAACGAAATAACACTGCGATATGCCACACCGGCCATCCGAGACAGACTCTTCCGCGAACTCGGCGAACAATCGCGTTAAAGAAGAGCCCGACGCGCTTAGTCTGGGTGCCTTCACTTCGCTTCCGGCCACCGCCGGGTTGGATAACTATCAGGCTTTCCGGCTGAGCCTTCAGCATGCCGTTCGGCTATTGCCGGCGTTATTCGCACGCGGCCTTGGCAGTCGCCCGGTGCAGGAACATCCCGACCGCTTCCGCATTTAGTTAACATCAGCTTCATCCCTCCGCCCTCATCCCTCCGCCATAGTCGCGTAAGGCGAAGCCTTTTACGCGATTCTTCCCGTTAGCCAGAAAAACAGAAAAAGCCGCCGGGCACTCACGCACCCGGCGGCTCTTCTTGATTCCTGTTTCTTACTTTCTAGCTCTCCAGGCCGAGAGCATCGAGCGTCGGTTCATCGATCGCTGCCGTCGGGACCAGCCCCTGCTCTTCCTGGTAGGCGGTCAACGCCTCGCGGGTTAATGGCCCGAGCAATCCATCCACCTCACCCTTGTAGTAGCCCATCTCCTGGAGCTCGCTTTGCACATCCGCGATCACCTGATCGAGCGGCTCCGCCCGACGACCCACATAAATCGGTCCGTCATAGGGATAATATTGGTACGAAGCATTGTAGCCCCATGCTGGATACCAGTAACCGCCGTTCCAGAAGTAATAACCGCCGCCGATCAGCACCACCCGGTTGTAACGTGAGTGATACCAATGCTCATCGTGCCGTTCCGCACGATACGAGCGGAAAGCTTCGTATTGCTGCCCCTGCCACCGGTCGCTGCCTTCGATCCGGCGATTCTCCGTAAAGGTCACCGGCGGCACCTTCTCCGGCCTCGGCTGCGCCTTGAAGCTCGCGTGCTCCGTCTTGATCTTCTGCACCTGCTGCGGGTCGGGTCTCTTCGCCATCCCGGAACCTCGTCCATTCCGCGCGCCAGTCACCGCCGCCACTGGAGTTGCGGCCGGATGCACCACTGGCTTGCCATTGATCTTCGCTGCGGGAGCCGCGGTCGCGTGCGCCATCGGAGCAGGTGTCATCTTCGCGGTCGCGGGAGGAGTCTTCGTCACTTTCTTGTGTTCCTCCGCCTTCATGCCCGGCGTCGCAACGGCCGTCGTTTTACCGACAGCCTTCTCAGTGGAAACCTTCGTCCGCGTCGGGATGGGAGTCGCCGCCGGCTTCGGCATCGCGTTGGCCTTCTCCGTCTTTATCCCACCCGGGCCGCTCTTCCCACCGTGTCGCTCAATGGGCGTGGCCGCAGGCTTCATCCCTGTCGGAGCAACGGGCTTCGCCTCCTTCGCGTGGGCCTTGCCTTTTTCCTGTGCCTGGTGCTGTTTCGGGGTCGATTGTTCTTCCGGCTGTTGCGCCATCGCGGCGCCGGCTAGCGCCAGCGAACAGCCGATTAATAAACTGGTGAATTTTTTCATATCGTATTTCCTTAGTCGTTAAACGTCCGCGATCTATTCACGGACCGGGGGGCACTCTCTGCCCGCACGGGCATTGCCCCTCTGCTCACCATTCGTGTCTGCGCACCCACTCGGTCCCCTCGCCGACGAGATTCGCGACGGCAAACTCATCGCTCCGCCTTCCTAATTCATCCTTCATCCTTCTTAATTTCCGTGTCATCCGAAAAATTTTCCGTTAGGGTCGCCCGATAAATGGCCCGCGCCCGCTCCTCCTCGAAGAACAACTCCACCGCCAACCTTGCCGTGCCTTCACTTCCGCATTCCGCATTCCGACTTCGAGCTTCGAAATGCCTTCCGCCTCATGGCAAGGCCAGCTTCGTCGCTCCGCGGTTTCCTTGAATAATGATCACGAAGCCTGAGAAATCCCTCGAATCCTGGATCTGGGACGCCGCCTGCTCCATCCGCGGGGCCAAGGACGCGCCGAAATACAAGGACTACATCCTCCCGCTCATCTTCACCAAGCGCCTCTGCGACGTCTTCGATGACGAGCTGAACCGCATCGCCGCCGAGGTCGGCTCGCGCAAGAAGGCCTTCCAGCTCGCCAAGGCCGACCACAAGCTCGTCCGCTTCTACCTCCCGCTCGTGCCGGACGATCCCGAGCAGCCCGTCTGGTCCGTCATCCGCAAGCTCTCCGACAAGATCGGCGAAGGCGTCACCACCCACATGCGGGCCATCGCCCGGGAAAACCCGCTCCTGCAGGGCATCATCGACCGCGTCGACTTCAACGCCACCACCCACGGCCAGCGCGACCTCGACGACGACCGCCTCTCCAACCTCATCGAGGCCATCAGCACCAAGCGCCTCGGGCTCGACGACGTCGAGGCCGACATCATCGGCAAGAGCTACGAATACCTCATCCGCAAGTTCGCCGAGGGCAGCGGCCAGAGCGCCGGCGAGTTCTACACCCCGCCCGAGGTCGGCATCATCATGTCACGCGTGCTCGCTCCCGAGCCCGGCATGACAGTCTATGATCCCTGCTGCGGTTCCGGCGGTCTTCTCGTGAAATGCGAGATCGCCATGGAAGAAAGCGCCAAGGGCAAAAAGCGCACCGTCGCTCCGCTGAAACTGTTCGGCCAGGAATACATCCCCGAGACCTGGGCCATGGCCAACATGAACATGATCATCCACGACATGGAGGGCCAGATCGAGATCGGCGACACCTTCAAGAACCCCAAGTTCCGGACGAGCGGCAAACTCCGCACCTTCGACCGCGTCGTCGCCAATCCCATGTGGAACCAGGACTGGTTCACCGAGGCCGACTACGACAACGACGAACTCGACCGCTTCCCCGCCGGGGCCGGCTTCCCCGGCAAATCCTCCGCCGACTGGGGCTGGGTCCAGCACATGCACGCCAGCCTCAATGCCACCGGCCGCGCCGCCGTCGTCCTCGACACCGGCGCCGCCTCCCGCGGATCGGGCAATGCCGGGACCAACAAGGAAAAGACCGTCCGCCAGTGGTTCGTCGACCACGACCTCATCGAGAGCGTCCTCTACCTGCCCGAAAACCTCTTCTACAACACCACCGCCCCCGGCATCGTGCTGTTCCTGAACAAGGCCAAGCCGAAGGAGCGCAAGGGCAAGGTCTTCCTCGTCAACGCCAGCCAGGTCTTCGAAAAGGGCGACCCCAAGAACTTCATCCCGGACGAAGGCATCCAGCGCATCGCCGACACCCTCATCGGGTGGAAGGAAGAGGAAAAACTCAGCCGCATCGTCGATCACGCCGAGCTGAAGAAAAACGACTACAACATCTCCCCCAGCCGCTACATCCACACCAGCGACGCCGAAACCTACCGGCCCATCGCGGAGATCGTCGAGGAACTGAAGGTCATCGAAGCCGAGGCGCGGGAGACGGACAAGGCGTTGAAGGAGATTCTGGAGAAGATCGGGGTATGAGTCGAATGGCCGACGAGATCCCGTCTGAATTGCCGCGAATGGCTCCACCTCGGAAGGAAATCATAACCGTTGCGCAGTAGCGACGTCTCCAACGAAGGCAAATCGGATGAAGGTGTGCCGATTGTCGACGGATCGACAACTCAAGACGACGGGAGAATCTCAGCCAGGGATCTCTCAACGTCGATCGACGAGAAAGACGAGCGAAGTATCGAATTCGAACTAGGCGACATCCTTTTCAGTCGGACCAACAGCGTTCGAATTGGTCGGTCAGGACTCGCGAAGTGCGATCTCCGGTGACTTTGTTCATTGCGTCTCTGCTTTGATCAGGCTGAGAACGAAGCTCTGACAGCGGAGTTCCTGAATTCTTATCTCTATTACTGTCGAGATCGACTCAGCGCCGCCTAAATCGATCGCAGCTCGCGCGGTTAGCCAAAGCGACATTAGCGCGACGAGCTGAAGGGCGTCCCAGTCCCGCTCCCCCCACTCCCCGAGCAGAAGAAGATCGCGCACATCCTTTCGACGGTGCAGCGGGCGATCGAAGCGCAGGAGCGGATCATTCAGACCACCACCGAGCTGAAAAAGGCCCTCATGCACAAGCTCTTCACCGAAGGCCTCCGCCACGAACCCCAAAAACAAACCGAAATCGGCCCCGTCCCCGAAAGCTGGGAGGTGGTGGAGTTGGGCGAATGCTTGCGGGTGTCTGCAAACGGGCCCGTTTGGCAGCCAGCTTCACAAAGACGAATACCAGGAAGACGGCATTGCTGTGGTCAACCCGACCCACCTGCTGGGAACCGTATCAACCACGAAAACGTCCCACGCGTCAGTGAAAGTTGCGCAGCGACTTGGAAAACACCGCCTTAGAAAGTTCGACATCCTTTTCGCTCGACGAGGAGAGATCGGCCTGACAGGGCTTGGTCAGTGAGGCGGAGGAAACGTGGCTTTGTGGAACTGGCTGCGTTTCTCGTCTCGCGCGCGAGCAAGCCATTCATCGACAATCGATTCTTGGCGCTTTATTTCGCCACGGATCGGCTCGTGAAGTGGCTCTATTCCCACGCCGCGGGCGCGATCATGCCTAACCTCAACAACAGCGTGATGCAACGAATGCCTGTGTTTTATCCCGATCTGGACACGCAAAGCACAATCATCGAAACGTTCGCCACGATCGACAAAAAGCTGAGTGCTGCTTTTCGTCGACAATCGCGCGCTCCAACACCTCTTCCGCACCCTCCTTCACGAACTGATGACCGCGAAGACTCGTGTGCAGGACCTCTCAATCACGGAACTGTAACCGGACTCGACCTATGCCGAACGAAATGTCAATCTAGCGATAAGAAATCATGGCCACCGCCAAACAAATCAAATCATTGATCCGCTCTCATCTTAGTGATGACGACGAGCGTTTTTATACGCTTGCTCTGCAAGTGGCAGCGCATGAGGCCCAACAGGGTCACGGGGAACTTGCGCACGACATACGGGACATCGTGGACAAGTCGAGACGAGCGGCGGAAACGTGCTCTTGAAGTTTCCGCAAGAGCTGCGGGAAGGTCTTTCTCCGAAAAGGCAGACACCCCGTTTTCGGCTTTGGTGCTTCCTGATCATCTCAAGGAACGAATCGAGCGAATCATCCATGAATATCGCCAGCAGGGAAAACTGAAAAACCATGGTCTATCTAATCGTCGGAAGATTCTGCTGTCGGGTCCACCCGGAACCGGGAAGACAATGACCGCCCGTGTGTTGGCGCATGAACTCCGGTTGCCGTTGCACACGATCCAAGTAGACAAGCTGGTGACTAAATTCATGGGAGAAACCAGTGCGAAGCTTCGCCAGATATTTGATCTTATTCGCGATGAGTCCGGCGTTTATCTATTCGACGAATTTGACGCGATCGGAGGAGATCGATCTCTCGATAATGACGTCGGCGAAATGCGACGGGTGCTAAATGCCCTTCTCCAATTTATCGAACAGGATGCGTCCGATAGCATGATCATCGGGGCAACTAACAAACCTGCTTTACTCGACCGGGCGCTTTTCCGAAGGTTCGACGATGTCCTCACCTATGACGCGCCAGATGAGGCCGCGCGTCAGCGTTTAATCGAGAATGTTCTTGGCTCATTCAAGAGTGCAAGGTTGGGATGGAAGGCCATTCTTACAGAAAGCGAAGGTCTTAGTCAGGCCGAAATCAATCACGCCTGCTTGGATGCCATCAAGACGACGATTCTACATGATGGTAAAGCGGTGCTGACAGAAACGTTAGCAAAAACGCTTCTCGAACGAAAGCAGACGCACAAGCGCTAACCTTTCATGGCAGGCGAGCGGTTCTCTCATCTATTCCTGCCAGGCCCGTCGGAGACCCGGGAGGATTACAGCAGCCCCCGGCAAGGCGGCGACGGTCCCCGCCTGCGAGTGCAGGACCGGCCCAGACATGCTCTGTATATCAAGCAGAAGCTGGAAGAAGCTTGGCAGACAGCAATAGAACGCCGGGCTGTCGCCCACGCTGAGCGCCAGGGAGTTTATCTGGAGTTTTCCAGCGAGCCCGGCTTCGACCTCTATCTAAAGAGTTTGGAATCTCGGCAGTCTGGTATCCGGCTCTTAAACGTTAAAACGGAGGGACCAGAAGGAAGTGAAATCACAAGAGCTACGGTGTTCGTTCCTCAATCCAGGAGTGGGCATTTTATTCGGAAAGCAGTTGCATACGCCAATGAAGATAATCCTCCCAAGGAAGATGGAAGCACGACCCCTAAGAACGCTGATCTCATCAATAGTATCGGCGATGTTCGGTCAGCCATTCTGGAATCCTCTTTCTGGCAGGATGCTTATGACAGAATTCCCGGAGATGCGCTCGACTGGGTCGAAGTCTGGCTGAGCAGCGAAGACCTTGCGGTCATCGAGGAATTCGAAACGCTTTGCCGGGAACGGCAGATTCAGCTCGGGGAGGGACGAATCACCTTCCCTGAGCGTACCGTAATGCTGGTTTTGGCAAACCGAACACAACTCAATGAGTTGATCGAACATTCAGACAGCATCGCCGAGTTTCGCGCAGCGCGTGAAGTTGCGACGTTCTTTATCGAACAGGAGAACCGCGATCAAGTAGAATGGGTGGATGACCTTTTGAGAAGGTCAGAGGTTCAAGACGTGGACCAGATCGTTGTTTTGGTTCTTGATCACGGTGTCAACAATGGCCATCGCTTGCTGGAACCAGTACTTCTGATGAAGACTGCCATGCCGTAAATCCTGATTGGGGGACGAATGACCATGATGGACATGGAACGCTCATGGCAGGCACGGCTGCTTACGGGGATCTCCTGGAATGTATAGAAGGCACCCGGCCTATCGTCATTCGACATGGATTGGAGTCAGCCAAAATTCTGCCACCCCCGCCGGAAACAAATCCCAAGCGTTTGTGGGGATATTTCACCTCGCAAGGGGTAAGCCGAGCCGAGATTCAGGCACCGCATCGGAAAAGGATCATCTGCATGGCCGTCACGAGCGAGGACGAGCCAACGCGCGGACGGCCGACTTCGTGGTCGGGACAGATCGATGAAATGGCCTCGGGCTATAATGACGATAAGCGGCGGCTCATTATCCTCAGTGCTGGAAACGTCAATGACCCTGAGGACTGGAAAGCCTTCCCGGACTCGAATAGAACCTGCGAAGTTCACGATCCGGCGCAGGCGTGGAACGCGCTCACGGTCGGGGCGTTTACCAACAAGACTCAGATTAACGACCAGATGTTAGCAGGGTATCAGGCGCTTGCCATAGCGGGAGGACTTTCACCTTTTAGCTCAACTTCCACCACTTGGCCCCATAGAAAATGGCCGATAAAGCCGGAAGTGCTATTCGAAGGAGGCAACATCGCCAAGGGACCGGGCAACGTGGTGTTCGATACGGATGATTTGAAACTTCTTTCGACGTACTACGATCCACAGGTCGCGCAGTTTGCCTCGTTCGCTGCTACCAGTGTCGCGAGCGCGCAGGCAGCATGGCTGGCAGCGAGGATCCAGGCGGCGTATCCGAACGCATGGCCTGAAACTGTCCGGGCACTGATCGTCCATTCGGCGCAATGGACTGAAGCCCAGAAGCAGTCGTTCCTCGCCGATCACTCAAAGGGGGCGTTTTACCAGCTCATCAAAGTTTGCGGCTATGGAGTTCCTAACTACGAACGCGCGATGTCATGCGCGGCTAATTCCCTCTCCCTGATTTCTGAAGCCACTATTCAACTTTCACGAAACACGAAACTCAGAGCCGCTACATCTCGAAAGACATGCATGTTTACAGGCTACCGTGGCCAGTGAATATCCTGCGCGAACTGGCAGAGATAACTGTCGAGATGCGTGTGACCTTGTCATATTTCATCGAGCCGAGCCCTGGCGAGGTCGGTTGGAAAGATCGTTATCGTTACCCGTCGCACGGGTTGCGCTTCGAGCTTAACGGGCCGGGAGAAGGGGAAACGGAATTCGTGCAGCGTATTAATCGCAAGGCCCGGGAGGATGACGGGCATCCCGGAACTGAGGGAGCCATTGACCACTGGACGATCGGAGAAGCCCGAAACGTCGGCTCGATCCACTCCGACATCTGGTCTGGCACAACGGCCGAGCTGGCTTCCACTAACCTTATTGCAATTCACCCTTCGGTCGGATGGTGGCGCGAACGGCATCAGCTGAACAAATTTAACAAAGTGACGCGATATTCGTTAGTCGTCTCTTTCTCCCTTCCCGGTCAAGACATCGACATTTATACCCCTGTTGCGGTGCAACTGGGCATCCCAACGAGTGTGACTATCGCGATCTAAATGCCCACACCCGGAGAACACAAAACCGTCCAAGCCCGGATCCTCGAATACGCCGAGGCCATCGGTTGGACGTTTGTGTCCCGCGAGGAAGCCGAGCAGCGGCGCGGGTTTGATCCGGACGTGCCGCCCGCCGACCGCGCCAAAAACCGCTCGCTCTTCTTCGACGACCTGCTCGATGCCAAGGTGCGGGAATTCAACCCGCGCTACGCCGAGGCCGAGGGCGCGTTGCTCGGGCAGTTCCGCCATCTCCACACCGACATCTACGGCAACCGCGAATTCGTCGAGCACCTGCGCAACCGGGGCAAGTTCTTCGACCACGAGGAGAAGCGCGAGCGCGACCTGATCCTGATCGATTACGACGACTCCGCCACCGCCGGAGGCGCAACGTTTACGAAGTCACCGAGGAGTGGGCCTTTCACAACGGCCACTACGGCACGCGGGAGGATGTCGTCTTTCTCATCAACGGCATCCCGGTGCTGGTGATCGAGTGCAAGAACGCCAACAAGGACGAGGCGATTGCCCTGGGGGTGGACCAGATCCGCCGTTACCACCGCGAGACGCCCGAGCTGTTCGTGTCGCAGCAGCTTTTCACCGCCACCGACGCCATCGGCTTTTCCTACGGGGTGAGCTGGAACACGGTGCGGCGGAACATTTTCAACTGGAAGCGACGAGGAGGTCGGCAAGCTGGAGGCCAAGGTGAAGAGCTTCTGCGCCATCCCGCAGGTGCTCGCCTTCCTGAAGGACTACATCGTCTTTGCCGAGAAGGACGAGGAGCTGAACAAATACATCCTGCGCCAGCACCAGACCGGCGCGGTGGAGGCGACCGTCAGCCGCGCCCTCGATCCCAAGCGCACCCGCGGCCTCGTCTGGCACACCCAGGGCAGCGGCAAGACCTTCACCATGATCAAGGCGGCGGAGCGGCTCTTCCGCGCGCCCGAGGCGGACAAGCCGACCATCCTGCTGATGATCGACCGCAACGAGCTGGAAGATCAGATGCTCAAGAACCTCGCCGCGCTCGGCCTCGGCAACCTGGAGCACGCCAGCAGCATCGCCCGGCTCAACCAGCTGCTGAAGAGACGACTACCGGGGCATCATCGTGACGATGATCCACAAGTTCCGCGACATGCCGGCGAACCTGAACACGCGCTCGAACATCTACGTCCTGATCGACGAAGCCCACCGCACCACCGGCGGCGACCTCGGCAACTTCCTCATGGCCGGCCTGCCGAACGCGACCTTCATCGGCTTCACCGGCACGCCGGTGGACAAGACCGCCTACGGCAAGGGCACCTTCAAGACCTTCGGCTGCGAGGATGACCAGGGCTACCTGCACAAGTATTCCATCGCCGACAGCATCGAGGACGGCACCACCCTGCCGCTCTACTACCAGCTCGCGCCTAACGAAATGCTCGTGCCGCACGAGACGCTGGACAAGGAGTTCCTCTCCCTCGCCGAAGCCGAGGGCGTGGCCGACATCGAGGAGCTGAACAAGATCCTCGAACGGGCGGTGAACCTGAAGAATTTCCTCAAGGGCAAGGAGCGGATCCAGAAGGTGGCGCAGTTCGTCGCCGAGCACTACCGCGAGAACGTCGAGCCGCTCGGCTACAAGGCGTTTCTCGTCGGCGTCGATCGCGAAGCCTGCGCGCTCTATAAGAAGGCGCTCGATGCAATCCTGCCGCCCGAGTATTCCGAGGTCGTCTACACCGGGAACAACAACGACTCCGCCGCTGCTCAAGGAGTTCCACCTCGACCCGAAGAAGGAGCGGCAGATCCGCAAGAGCTTCGGCAAGCTCGACCAGATGCCGAAGATTCTCATCGTCACCGAGAAGCTGCTCACCGGCTTCGACGCGCCCGTGCTCTACGCCATGTATCTCGACAAGCCGATGCGCGACCACACGCTGCTCCAGGCCATCGCCCGGGTGAACCGCCCCTACGAGAACGAGGCGCAGGAGATGGTGAAGCCGCACGGCTTCGTCCTCGATTTCGTCGGCATCTTCGACAAGCTGGAGAAGGCCCTCGCCTTCGACAGCGACGAGATCAACGCCATCGTCAAGGACCTGAAGCTCCTGAAGGTGCTTTTCCAAAACAAGATGGAGAGCAAGGCGCCGGACTATCTCGCGCCTGATCGAACACAACTTCAACGACAAGGACGTGGACGGCCTGATCGAGCATTTCCGCGACCCCGAGCGGCGCAAGGAGTTCTTCAAGGAATACAAGGAGATCGAGATGCTCTACGAGATCATCTCGCCCGATGCCTTCCTGCGGCCGTTCATCGACGACTACGCGACGCTCTCGAACATCTATGTCGTGGTGCGGAACGCCTACGCGCGACGCGTCTACGTCGATCGCGACTTCCAGAAGAAGACCAACGAGCTGGTGCAGGAGCACGTCGGCGCAGATCGGCTACGAGCCAGACGGCCGCTCGACTTCGTCGAGATCAATGCCGACACGATCAAGCTGATCAAGGAAAAGCGCGGAGGCGAAGGCACGAAGGTGATCAACCTGATCAAGAGCATCGAGAAGACCGCCGAGGAGAACAGCGACGACCCATTTCTCATCGCCATGGCCGAACGCGCCCAAGCGGTGCAGGAGAGCTTCGAGCAACGGCAGACCTCCACGGCAGACGCACTCGAAAAGCTGCTGAAGGAGGTCGAGCGCAACGAGTCCCGGAAGAAGGAGCAAGCGGAGAAAGGTTTCGATGGGCTGACCTTCTTCGTCTACCGCACCCTGCTCGACGCCAAGGTCGGCAACGCCGAGCGGCGCGAGCCGGAAGATCAAGGAAGCGTTCGTCGCCAATCCCAACTGGAAGAAGAGCGAGGCCGCGCTGCGAGAGTTGCGCAAGAAAGTGACATTCGCGGTCTACGCCGAAATGGACGATCTCAATGCAGTGACGCGGATCGTGGATGACCTCTTCACGTCTACTGGAGAAGGCCGACCGGATCTGATCCGATGGAAGCGAGAGATCAGAGGCTGAATTCAAGGAACGAGTCCGCCGATGGGCCGAAAAGCTCGACGTGAAGATCGTCTGGCTGGGAATCAGGCCCATGAGCAACAAATGGGCGTCTTGTTCGACGGCCGGTCATCTAAATTTCAACGACGAACTGCTCGGTCTCGATCAGGAGCTTTGGGATTACGTGATTGTCCACGAGCTGCTGCACTTCTTCGTTCCCAATCATGGCAAACTCTGGAAAAGCCTGATGCGTGCGCATCTTGGAGAATATGAGCGGCATGAAGCACGCCTGCGAAAAGTCGTTAGTTAGTCGTCGAAAATATTCGTTGAGGTCAGACGCAAGAGCCCGGGGGTTGCGCGGGGTGCTCGGCCGCTAGCGGCGCTTTCCTATGGCTTCCTTGCTTATAAAGGCCCGGCTCCGCCTGCGCTTGTGGGGCTGCGTATTTCCAAGCTCACCGGTCTCGCCTTATGCGGTAGAGGTCAGGCTCGACGGACCGCAACTTCTTTGACACCAGTGCGAGATGGTCGAGGAAACGCCCGGATTTCAGGTTTGCACCGGCGTGTCGTCGTCCGATAGCATCGGGCGGTTCACCCGTCCAAAACCCAAATCACCCTCTGACTATGATGACAGACCTCCGCCTCGAAAACCTGCCCGGCAAACTCAAGCCAGCGCCGGAAATCAAAACGACGCTCGACAATAATATCGAGCAACTGGCCAATGAACTGACAAGTGCGTCCAAGGCGCCAGACAAAGAAAAACGAGCGATCGAGCTATTAGAAAGTACTAGGGACCTCATCGCGAACGCACAGGACGCTTTGACAAAGAGCCCAGACTCTGCGCAGCAACAGCACCTAAACGAGTTCATTGAACAGGTGCGTCACTGGCGATTTGTCGTGATCAGTCTCACCGCCGGCACGGCGGTCGACAACGCGCGCACGCGTTTCACGGATGCAGGTGCATGGGCGATGCACTTCAGCGTAATCCGGATGACGGTGAGCACGTTCTTTATCGCCACTGCTTGGGGCGTTGTCAGCCTGCGCTGGGACGACTTCAGCTTTAGTCTGGCTATAGCTGCTCTTTCTGTATGGTGCCTCGGAGGCTACTTTCTGTTCACCTTTTCAAAGGCTGAAATCGAGAAGTGCGAAAAACAGAAGAAATTCCAAAATGAACTGCCTACCTACGGCGACCAACCTAAAGGGGCACAGTTACATCCGGACAGGAAAAAGGATATCATGCGCCCATTTTGCATCTATCTGTTCTTCACACTCGGGTTTCTTGCCCTACTAGTATTTTGGTACTGTGGTTCTCGTGAACCATCCGTAAAGTGGATGGCGATTGCAAACAAGGCTTCGATGGATAGCCACGCGCCGAAGACGAGTATCGTGAGCGTGGCATGGGAGGGCAAACTGGATGCAATTGCGAATTCTATTAAGGCTCTGAGAACTTCGCCTGGGGGCGTGATGCCGATAATAGATCTAACAGAGGTTAATCAAAACACCGCCGAGATGGCGAAGTCGTTGCCAGACATCGCCGCGAACCTGAAAAAGTGCCACTCTTCTGCTACGCCGGGGACAACGCCATCCTCCTCGACTGCACCTGCCACCCCTTTCAATGAGGGGACATCCGGGATTCAGAAAGCTCTCGTCCTAGTTGGCGAAAATCCCGGGAGTGTCGATGGCAAAGTGGGTACTAAGACACGCGGAGCCGCCAGGAGCTTTTGCCGTACACATGGATGTAGCGGTTACGATGACCCGAATTTCGTGCCTAAGCTGCAGAAGGTCGTAAATGACCAGTGCGATAGAAATCGATGAACTCCGCACTCCTGAGTGGCGGCGCAGGCAGGGTCAGTCCTAAGTGTTGGCACATTGTAGCGAATTGGAATTGGGCTCGGGGTGCAAATCTTGACAGATGCGGCGTGTGCAATCGGACCATCCGCTGAACTTGGCAGGGTGAATGGGGCCGCGCGGGGAAAGTCTGAAGGCAAAAGGATGAAGGAAGAAGTGAGGCCAGGTTCCTGATCGCGGGGGCGCGATCAGCAGCTCGCCACAGGACAGGTCCGTCCGCCGGTGATGATCCCAACTGCGAAACCTGCACCTTAACCTGCCCCCTGATCCGCTGGCCCAGACTTGCCAGGATTTATCCAAACGGCTTCCATGGATTAAAATAACCGGCAGAACTACCCTTCCAAGGCTATCCGGCCCTTGGGGTCAGGCCACGGCATGAACGATGAACGAGATCCAGTCGAACTGTCCAGGCGTCTGGTCTACCTGGCGGCAGAACGCACCCTGACGTCCTGGGTCAGGACTGCTCTCTCGGCGATGGCGTTGGGATTCGTCATCGATCGGTTTGGACTGGTTCTGCAATTGCTGCCTGTCGCCTCGACGCATGCGCACACCCACCCTCGTGCGGTGTGGGCTTGGAGCGGCTCGATTCTCATCGGCATGGGCACGGTCATGGCGTTGGGCGCCGGCGTGCGCTATCTGCGTTTTGCGATCGCCTATCATCGCGAAGGGATTACGCGCGTGCGTCACGGCATCGTCATCGGCGCCATCGTCGCGATGCTCCTGGGGTTGTTCGGCGTGGCGCTGATCGTCCTGCTGACCGTGATCCTGCGTTGAACAGAAAGGCACGGTGGGCTCTGTGGGTCAGCAGGAAGGCATGCGTCTGACCATGGATCCAGGAAGTCAGGGGAGCGCGCCCCGCGTTTCCACGCAACCTGCGAGTCCGCGAAATGCGAATTCTGAGTATGCGCTACACGATCCACATTCTCGAAAGCGAGATGCTCAATCACAACGTGAAGCGGTTCCGCACCGATAAGCCGGACGGTTTCGCGTTCGAGCCGGGCCAGGCCACGGAACTCTCCCTCCCCCGGGAAAAGGACCTTGCCGACGACAAGCACCCATTCACGTTCACTTCATTGCCTGAGGACTCGTGGCTGGAGTTCACGATCAAGATCTACCCGGAGCACGAGGGGCTGACCGACAGACTGCGGAAATATGGCAAGGGCGATGTGTTCGAAATCGGAGACGCATGGGGCGCCATCACCTACAAGGGGCCCGGGCTCTTTCTGGCGGGGGGCGCAGGCGTCACCCCGTTTCTGGCCATCCTGCGGAAGCTCGATGAGCAGGGAGAACTGGATGGAAACGCGCTCTGGTTCAGCAACAAGAAAAGCGAGGATATCTTTCTCGCAGACGAACTCCGCGCCCGTCTGGGCGACAACCCGAAGAACCGCCACGACCGCAAGCCGAAATGGACCGAGAAAAACGACAAAGGCCGTTGGCGGTCGTACGACTACGAAGAGTTGATCAAGCGGGACAAGATCAACCTCGACATCTTCTGGCTAAAAGACGAAGCCCTGGAAGAAAGCGCCAACCTCCCGCCACCCGAAGCCATCGCCGCCGAAATCGTTGAAGACCTCGAAGCCGCTCTCGAGCAGTTCGCCGAAATCGCAAACGACCTAAAAAAATGATCTATGGAAGATAGAACTGCGTGGATGGTGCAGGTTCCGCGGGCGAACATCCGAAAGCTTTGAAAATAGGATCGTTGAGATTCCGCTCCACAACCCCAGCAGGCCCCTGCTTGCTTTGAAAAAATAAGCTACCTCCTGACCCGGTGAAATTGATATGATAGAATTCTATGACAAATAAACCCAAAACCTTCTTTTCCCTTCTCCTATGCTTTCTGACCGGAGCGACTTTCGCTCTGCACGCGCAAAACCAAATATACGTCGCCGCTAACGGCAATGATAATAATCCAGGAACTATTGCCTCCCCCAAGCGAACGTTTCAAGCCGCCTCCGACGCAGCGCCTAATGGCGGCGAGGTAATCGCGTTAACCAACGGCGACTATGGGACCGTTAGCCTCATAAAAGGAGTAACTATTCGGAGCGCACCGGGCGTGATCGCTATCATCAACGTTCCATCGTCGATCCCTGGGGTTATGATTGGCGTGTCCGCAACGGTTTTTGTAAAGCTTAAGGGCTTATCGATCGAGGGAAGCGCGAACAACGGCACGGGCGTGCTGGCGACTTCCGGAGAGGTTAGCTTGGAGGATTGCACGCTCCGCAACCTAAACACAGGGATATCGTCCCAAGGCGGGTTTTTCGGTACGCTCGATTGTTTTCACTGCGCGTTTAGCGAAAACCAAACAGCCGTCTTGTTTACATCCGACATTGGGTTGAAACGGGGATTTCTCAAACAGTGTACGATTGAGGACGATTTCGGGGCCGGCATCGTCGTCAATGCCAGCTCAAATCAGGCAACCAATCTGACCGTGGATGATTGCCAAATTCTGGACAATGAAACCACGGGTATCAGCAGCCAGGGAACCGGAGCCATCGTGCGAGTGAGTAACTCCACGATCTCGTTCAACGCAACCGGCGTCAGTGCGAGCAACGGCGGACAAATCCTCTCGCGTAGGGATAACACCTTAGAAGACAACACAAACGGAAATACCTTCCCGAGCACATACCGACCAAAATAGCTTGTTTTCGTCCTAGACCATTTCAAGCGGTCTGCTGCTTCGTCGCGTTGTTCACGACGATATCTCACTGATCCACGAACGTGTGACCCCGTACGGTCGACCTGGGGCCTGTATGCTTTCCTGAGGAGGCGATACGAGGGGCCTGGGCGAGTCAGTGCGAACCGGGGTCGGGCGCGGGTGAAGCGCTGGCCGGCTTTTCCGCTGCCGTCTGAGCGGGAGCAGGACTTGGACTCGCGCCGTGTTTGGCCGGCTCTTCGAGCGCTTTCTGCGCCGCGATCTCCTGTGAGCTGAATCCCATCCGTTTCATCAGCTCCGAGGTCGCGTGTGGTGTTTCCGTCGCAGTTTCCCGCCGTGCCTCGGCGTCGACCTGATGTTGTGCTCGTTCCCGGGCGCTTTCTGCGGCTCTTGTCTGTGCCTCCGCCGCGGTCGAGCGACGGCTGGCCCGGGCTTGCGCGCGCGCCTCGACCCTCGATGCAGCCTGGGCCTCCTCTGTGCGCCATCGATCGAGCTGTTCCATGCGCCGCACTGAGCTCGGCCGCGCGACATACCTTGGATAGAATGGGGTTGGGGTGGGTGTCGATTGGTCGTCTCCCAACGCGCCCTGGATTAGACAGGCAAACAAACTGGCAACGGCGATAATTTTCATCTCTTGCCCCCCTCTCCAAAGCGGAGCACCTTTTGCGCCGGACATTGAGAGTCCTGGGCGCGGGGCTGGATGCGCGTCGCTTTGTTTCGGCGCATCGATCTCAGGAGATCTCACCGCTGAAAACCGCAGATTTACCGGCCAAGATGCCCGGTTGCCCCACAGCCAAAACAGCTGTGCAAGCCTGACTCCTGACCTTCGACCTCTGCGAATTCGGCGTTTCAGCTTTCAGATTTCCAGCTTCTCAGCTTTTTGACGTGTCCTCCGACCTCTGCCTTCTTCCTTTCCTAGCGGGCCCGCGTCCCAAGGATTTTGGCGGAGAGGTGGTCGAAGGCTCTTAAGGCAGAGCCGATGCTGGTGCCGAAGCCAATGATGCCGCCTTGAATCGAGCTTCCGGTATAGGCGACATAGCGGCCGTGGTCGACTGTAATCCGCGGATGTCGCAGGGCCGCAGCGCCGAAGGGGTGTGCGGCGTAATACTTTTCAACGTCCCGCCGAAGGGCTTGGGGCCCTTCAAATTTCAGCTTTCTTCTTCCCATGGAGTCTCCTCCCCTTTGCCCACAATAAAGTCTGACCGTTTGCATCGCAACCCGTTGAGGCATTTTTTAATCTTTCCGTCTTTGCCGCAGCGTTCGCTCGAGCGATCGGGCCTGCCAAGCCCGGCCGCGCCCTGCGCTTCCGCGAAAATGCGAATCCTGAGTATGCGCTACACGATTCAGATTCTCGAAAGCGCTGTCGCTGGACGGCCGACAACTCAACCGCTTAAACATGCTTTTGCAGCACTGCGCTGCACCACCGCGGTTCCGCAGGCGGGGGACTCGGTTGGTGGCACGCCACGATCTTGCGACGCCCGTTCTTGATGTCTAATTGATCGTGCCAAGTCTGGAGCGGAAGATCAACCGGCGAACGTCATCAACCATCTTCGCGTTCCCATTCCAAGGGAGCAGCGAACGACGCGAATCCTAACGGCTCACGCTTGTCTCACCTCCGAGTTGATGCGACGGCGCTCTCACTATCTGGGCGGCTTTCGATTGGGGCGGTCAGCCAATGTCTTGATCAGTGCGAATAAGCAAAGCTACGGTCTTCAACAAAACGGTCCGCTTCTCTCCAGACCGACAACACGACTCGGTTGCCAATCTCGGCGAAAAGGCTGCGCATAAGTGGCGCTTCGCCCGGCGCGTGCCCGCTGATGGAGCAAAATTCGCTCATGACCATCAGCGAATCGGGATACCGGCGTCGCAGAGCTTCGAATCCACGTCGGGCACGCGGCCATTCGATCCCTGTCTCACCGATTGGGTTGCCGTAGGTTCGTCCGCTATGAACATACCAGACGATCTGCGCATAAAGAGCATCTCCGTTCTCGCCGCCCAGTGAATCCGCCGATTGTTTCGCGAATGCCTGCCATTCTCCTGGTGTGCCATACCAACGCTCTTGGAGATACCACACCTTTAAGACGTAGAGTGACGAGCAGGCGGGAAAATTGTGCACACCTTCTGCGAAAAGCTCGTCGTAGCGTTGGCGATCGTCTCCGGCGAGCATCGCTTTCACCATCCAGGCGTAATACCAACCGGGACATTTCTCAGGTAAGTCCCGCGCGGCGTCCAAAATGCGACCGGCTTCGGTAATGCGTTCGGCCACAAGCGGCCATGCTTCGGATTTCACGTCGGAGGCCCAGCCGTTACCGCGCGCGTGCCAAGCGTAGTTCACCAGAGCACGCGCCATCGCAACACGCGCCGTGATCGATTCCGTGTCTGCTTCGAACCACCGTCGCAGTAGCGCAAGACGCACTTCCCAGTCCTTCTCCGGCGCCTTGTCTTCCACCTCGGACAACTCTTGATAGAAGTAGTTCAGTTTCCAACCGCCATTCGCGAAGCGGGCCTGACTCTTCCGAAAATCCCGCGCCATAGCATCGAGACCCGGGAAGTCTCCCGCCGTGAGAAGAGCAACGGCGCGTTTATCCATGTCGCTCTTGAACTCTTGAACTTCGTCTTGCAGGAACACCAGGGGCCTTGGGTCAGCGGCTGCTGCGCTCAGTGGTGCAGGAGGGCCTGCAGCGAATAGATGGAAATCCGAGATATTGGCGATAGAGCAGGCCGCTGCAATGCAGAGGCAGGGGCGAAGTGAGGAGATCATCTCATGAGATCGAGCAATAAGCAGACCGTGCTCGGCGCATCAGACCGCACCAGGAGGCGCCATGTTGGGAACGCGGGTGAATCCGCGGGCTTTGAATCGCGGCTTCTTCAAAGAGTAGATGGTAACGTCGTGACAAGTAACTCGAAAGCGGTGAGGCCAAGTTCCTGATCGCGGGGGCGCGATCAGCGGCTCGCCACAGGACGAGTCCGTCCGCCGGCGGACACGCGAGTCGCGCGCGCTCCCCAATCAAGAACCTCAAAGCAGCCTCGCCCGAGCCGAGA
>CAVXQL010000010.1:0-162775 GCA_963763995.1 uncultured Verrucomicrobiae bacterium
ATCGCGTAAAAGGCTTCGCCTCACGCGACTGCGGGTGGACTTCGTCGGTTCACTATGGCACGATTCAGCCGCGGTCGGAGTGATTCAGCCCCGTCTCGCCGCACCGTTCCGCTGCTAAGGCAACGAGGTGCCCGAGGCACCTTTAACCAGAGCGACGTCTCCGGCGTTGATTGAGCCGTTCGCGTTCACATCGGTCCGGAAATTCGCAGCCGTGACTGCTTGCCCCGATTGCCCTTTGGTCTGGCTGACGTCCCCAGCATTTACCGCTCCATTGCCATTCGTATCGCCGACCAGCACGCCCATGGAAACAGGAACATCGCCCAGGTTTGTGCCATCATTCACGTTGCCAAGCGTAACCGTGATTCTCTGTGCGTTGGTCACGCCGGTGAGATTGACCGTGACCGCCGCGCCGCTCACGCTGAAACTGCCCACGCTCCCGCTGCCCGAAGTCACGTTCGCGCTGCCGACCGTTACGGGAACTGCGAAGTTAATAATCATCTGATGGGCAGGGCCGTTGCGGCATTCGACTCCGACGCTGCCAGTAAGGGGAAGCGGGACATCGAAATCGCCCGCCGCGCCGTGGGTCTTTCGGGAGACCGCGCTTTGCGCTACCGGGGCGACGGGAGCGACCCGAACGTAATACACGTCTTCTTCGTTATTGAACGTGGCGGCGTAAGCGACATCGCCTCCGGTATTATCCGAAACGATTGTCATGTAATCGCCCATCTTGTTCTGATTCGGATAACCGAGGAACGGATTGAACGAATTGCTCACCGCGACGTTGGGCGACCAGGTAGTGCCCCCGTCTCTGCTGTAAGAATAAAAGAGCTGCGAATCGGTGTTGTTCGCGGCGTTGCGCGTGTCGAACCACACGCAATCGATGCGTCCATTCGGCGCTACCGCAAGCGTGCCGAACCAATGCCATTTGCTGTGATTAACGGGATCGTCGTTGACCCGCCCAGGGGCGCTGAAGGTTTGTCCGCCGTCGGTGCTGCGCACGAACATAACCTCGCTTCCGGTGCTGAAGCCGGTTGGCTGCACGCTCGCCAGCATGTAAACATTGTTATTCGTGCTGGTGCCCGAACGATCCGCCGCCAGAAAAACCTGCCCAATCAGTCCTTCCGGATTTATCGTATCAAAGTAATCGATGACGCCGCCCATGTTGACTTGTGTGCTTTGGTCGAAACTGGGGGTAACGCCGCCATTCTTCGCATTGCTCGAACGAAGGCACCAAAACTGGGTCAAGGAAGTAGTTACGCCGCCGAAAAAGAGGACGCCGTTCGAGTCGACGTCGGTCGTCCCCCATTGGGGAGCGTGGGGGATCTGGATCGGATTCATCCAGGTAAGCCCGCCATCGGTGGAACGGCTGAATTCGTTGGGGGCGTAAGCGCTGGCGTTATCCCAAAACTGGTATTGGAAGTGGTAGCCCGTGCTGGCCGGGTTATTATCGATAACAAACCACTGCTTGTCGCCCCCTTCCGCCGGCGACCGGGTGGGGAAAGTTACGCCGCCGTCGACCGATCGCCACATCGTGGTGGGATACGGATTATTTTCCAGACTGAGATAGAAAAAACGCCCGAAGTCATCTGCATACAACACGGGATCGCTGCGAAATACATTATTCTCAAGAACGCCGGGAAAGTGCCAGGTCAGGCCGCCATCGGTGGTGTATCCATAGCCGCCCTGTCGAAAGTTAGAGGAAACGCTGTTGAATTGCCTCCAACCGATTACCATCTTGCTGTGGTTTGTCGGATCTACCGAGATAGAGGGCTCGTTCGCGGCGTCGCCGGTGATGTTCTGGCCGTTGGCATTAACGTTGACCTGATAACTGGTGAAGGTGTCGTGCTGCGAGATCATACCGGGCGAAACCCCTATGTTCCACAAGGGGAGAGGGGCGGGCGGGTTGTCGTATTTTTCGAGGGCCTCGGTCGGGGGTAATTTGTGTCGCCCGGTCTGGCCCGAAACGATGGCAAGTCCAGACAGCAAAACCAGACAAATCAAAAAGCTCGGCTTTGACATTCTCACTCCAAAATATTTCACGCTAAATAGGGACATGGTGGAACATATTACTGCATGGAAGAAGGGCGTCCGCGAAATTTTTCCACGCAAACCCACTCGGAACGTGAATTACTGGGAAATCATCGCTGACAATCTCAGCAAGAACGACTGGAGTTGGGACTGGCCATGAGGGCACCTCTGCGCGCAAACGCGATGGGGAACCAAATACTTTCTCCACAGTTTTTGTCACCCTCAGCCGAAATTTTGGATGATTTCAGAGCACTCCTAATGACTCCTGTTAGAGGGAAGATCGAGATTTGAGATTCCCGTTAGGGGCCTCTTTCGAATTAGTCCGCCGGCCGCCAAACATCCTTGGATCGGAGATTGCACGTTTCAATGCGCGGGCTGCTGCCGGTGAGTTCGCCAAGGCCAGTACCGTACCGAAGACGGCGACCTGTCAACCGGTAGGGTCGCAAGAAAACTGACGCCCAGTCATCTGACTTCTAATTGAATTCGCTGCAGCCCGATGCGTAGTGCTGATTGGCGGGAGAACTGTTGCGGAATCAGGAACACTCGAGCGGAAGATAGCTGGAATCGAATTCGCTACCCTTCGTCAGGTTCACTTTGGCACGATTTCAGCCGCGGTCGGAGTGATTCGAGCACAAGCTAACTGATCAGGATCGGGTGATAAAGACAACCAGCGGCCCAAAGCCTGCAAAGGACTCAAGTTATGGCGTGGAGACTGCTAAAAAGGATGTAAAGACCTGTCAAATACGACGGAAGTACAACAATGAGTTCCCAAGACATAAATTCTGGGTTGGCCCAGCAATATACGCAAGCGGCGCTGATGGTGTCGCTGTTGAGCGTGTGGCTACTTGTGGGTCTTTTTTACTACCTCAATCATTACACCAAGCGCGATTATTTTACCGTCTGGACCGCAGCGTGGCTGTTTTATGCGCTGTGGCTGACGTTGAGCCTCAATGTGCACTCGAATGCAGTAGGAAGCGACGATCCGACGACTGTCGTCTTCATGTTGAAGCAGTGGTGTGTGTCCATTTCAGCAGTATTTCTATTATGGGGCAGCTTGCGTTTCCTCCACATGCCGGTTCGGCAGACCTTGTTCGGCCTGTTCATGTTGTTCCTGATCGTCTGGACTTTCGTCGGCCCCCAGATCCTGGAGAAGAATAGACTGCAAATCCAATTGCCAGTGTTCATCCTGCTCGGTTTGAGCAGCGTTTTTGCCGGAGTTTGTTTTTATCGGTTGCGAAAAGACATGCCATTCGTCGGAGCGGGAATGTTGTCGGCGGGTTTTCTGCTATGGGGCATTTATCTGGCAAGCTATCCGTTTTCACAGGGGACGAATGAACTCAAGAGCGCCGGATTTTTTGTGGCGGCGGTGCTGCAACTCTTTATTGCGGTGAGCATGATTGTGCTCGTTCTCGAAGAGGTCCGGTACAATGCCGAACAGGTGCGCGCTGAAATCGCAACGGTCCGGTCGGAAAAAGAGGCGTTGCAGGTCAAGGTCCTTACAACCGAGGAACAGTGCCGCAATCTTTACGATCAAATGCGCCTTACCGAGGGGGTTCAGAATGCCTACAACGAGCTGCGCCGGACGCAGCAGGTGGTCGTGCAGCAGGAACGGCTTCGCGCGCTCGGCCAGATGGCCAGCGGCATTGCCCACGATGTCAACAACGCGATGTCTCCGATTATCGCTTATTCCGATTTGCTGCTCAGCACACTGCCGGATCTGCCGGGAAAGTCGCGTGAATACCTGCAAGCCATAAAAAAATCCGGTGAAGATGTCGCTCATATTGTGGCGCGAATGCGGGAATTTTACCGTCGCCGTTCTGATGCGGAGCCATTGCTTCCGTTGAACATTAACAAGATAATCGAGGAAGTAATCGAACTGACACGTCCGCGTTGGCGCGATCTTTCGCAGCGCGAGGGCATCTCGATTCAAATCCGGCGCGAATTGGAATCTCCTGCACCGATATTGTTGAGCGACCCCACCGAACTGCGGGAGGTGCTGATCAATCTCGTTTTTAACGCCGTTGACGCGCTGCCGCAGGGCGGTACCATCACATTCGTCACACGGACTCGGCGCGCCGCCGCTGAGGCAGAAAAACAAGAGAGTGAACTTCAGGTTGAAGTCCGGGACGACGGCATTGGAATGGACGAAAAAATCCGTCAGCGTTGTCTGGAACCATTTTTCTCGACCAAAGCTCAACGAGGCGGAACCGGTCTTGGACTTGCGATGGTTTACGGAGTGATGCACCGCCACGACGGAACAATTGATATTGAGAGTTCAGCCGGTCACGGCACTTGCGCCCGGCTCACGTTCCCGATTCGTGAAAAAGCTTCATCGATTAAAGATTCATGGATTGCCCGGGACGTGGCATCGGAAGTGAAACAGAATCGTGCGCTCCGCGTCCTTTGCATTGATGACGAACCTCAAATCCGTCAACTTCTCAATGACTGCCTCACGAGCTTCAATCATCGTGTAACGGTTGCTTCGACCGGCAAACGCGGAACAGAATTATTTCGTGAAGCGATGAAAAGAAACCAACCGTACGAAGCAGTGATCACGGATCTGGGCATGCCGGAGGTGGACGGACATCAGGTGGCTCGAACCATCAAAACTGAATCCCCCGACACACCCGTAATCATGCTGACGGGCTGGGGAACAATGATGAAAGAGGACGGCGAGACTGTTCAGGAAGTGGATGCCGTGATCAGCAAACCGCCGCATCTCGAGGAACTCAACGAACTGCTTCTCCGCGTTACTGCCTCGAACAACAGGGCTGCTTAAAACATTTCCGGTTTATTATTGAAGCGGCGCCGTCAGTTGTGCGTTGCGGTGGTTCCATGCTGCCTCTTAATAACTTTCTTTAAGCGAAGCTCACCACCCACAATGTAATTTCAGATTTCAGCCGCGGTCGGAGTGATTCAGCCCCGTCTCGCTGCACCGTTCCGCTGCTAAGGCAACGAGGTGCCCGAGGCACCTTTGACCAGCGCGACGTCTCCGGCGTTGATCGAGCCGTTCGCGTTCACATCGGAACGGAAGTTTGCTCCCGTCACCGCCTGTCCCGCCTGTCCTTTGGACTGGCTGACGTCGCCCGCGTTCACCGTTCCATTACCATTCACATCGCCTGCGAGCACACCCATGGAAACAGGAACATCGCCCAGGTTTGTGCCATCATTCACGTTGCCAAGCGTAACCGTGATTCTCTGTGCGTTGGTCACGCCGGTGAGATTGACCGTGACCGCCGCGCCGCTCACGCTGAAACTGCCCACGCTCCCGCTGCCCGAAGTCACGTTCGCGCTGCTGACCGTTACGGGAACTGCGAAGTTAATAATCATCTGATGGGCAGGGCCGTTGCGGCATTCGACTCCGACGCTGCCAGTAAGGGGAAGCGGGACATCGAAATCGCCCGCCGCGCCGTGGGTCTTTCGTGAGACCGCGCTTTGCGCTACCGGGGCGACGGGAGCGACCCGAACGTAATACACGTCTTCCTCGGAATTGAAGGTTGCGGGATACGCGACGTTGCCCCCGGTGTTGTCAGAAACAATCGTGATGTAATCGCCTATCTTGTTCTGATTCGGATAACCGAGGAACGGATTGAACGAATTACTCACCGCGACGTTGGGCGACCAGGTAGTGCCCCCGTCCCTGCTGTAAGAATAAAAGAGTTGGGAATCGGTGTTGTTGGCGGCGTTGCGCGTGTCCAGCCAAATGGAATCGATGCGTCCATTGGGCGCAACGGAAAGCGTGCCGAGCCAGTGCCATTTGTTATGGTTGATCGGGTCGTCATTGATCCGGTGCGGTGCGCTGAAGGTCAGGCCGCCATCGGTGCTGCGGGCAAACATGACGTCGGTTCCATTGCTGAAGCCGGTTGGTTGCACGCTGGCGACCATGTAAATGTTGTTGTTAGTAGAGGTGCCAGATCGATCCACCGCCACGAAGATTTGCCCTGCAAGTCCGCCCGGATTGACCGCGCCGCCATAGATGAGGCTGCCGCCCATGTTAACTGTCGTGACCTGGTCAAAACTGGGCGTGACAGCCGGGTTCCGCGCGTTGCTCGAGCGGATACACCAAAAACTGCTACCACTATTCCCACCGCCAATGAAGAGGTAGCCGTTGGAGGCCACGTCGAGTGTTCCCCACTGAGGAGAGTTCGGAATACTGATCGGCGTCTGCCAGGTTACTCCGCCATCGGTGGAGCGACTAAATCCGCCGAAGTCGCAAGCGAAGAATTCGGTCCAAAACTGGTATTGAAAGCCGTGACCCATGCTGGTGGGTGTCTTATCAACCGTGAACCATTCCTTGTCGCCGCTGTGCGCGCCCCCGTCGGGCGACCGCTCCGTCCACGATTGTGCGCCGTTTATGGAGCGCCAGATATCGCCGCAATATGTTTGCACTAACAGGCTGAGATAGAAAAAGTTCCCAGTCTCATCGGTATCTGTTACCGGGTCGCTGCGGAAGACATTGTTTTGTAGAACGCCGGGGAAGGTCCAGTGGGTCCCGGCGTCGGTGGTATAACCCCAGCCGGCCTGCCGGAAGTTGGACGCTATGCTGTCGAACTGTCTCCAAGCGATTGTCATCTTGCTTGGGTTTGTCGGGTCCACACTGATGGAGGGTTCGTTCGCGGCGTCGCCGGTGATGTTCTGGCCGTTGGCATTAACATTGACCTGATAACTGGTGAAGGTGTCGTACTGCGAGATCATGCCGGGCGAAACCCCTATGTTCCGCAAGGGGAGAGGGGCGGGCGGGTTGTCGTATTTTTCGAGAGGCTCGTTAGGGGGTAACCTGTGTCGCTCGGTCTGGCCCGAAACGATGGCAAGTCCAGACAGCAAAACCAGCCAAACGAAAAAACTCGCCTTTGACATTCTCACTCCAAAATACTTCACGCCAAATAGGAACATAGAAGAACATATTACTGCATGGAAGGGTGTCCGCGAAATTTATTCCACGCAGACCGAAAAGAGGAAACGGAGTCGGAGTGACCACCGCCGTGCTTAGGTATGAGTTCTTCAGTTTTCAGAGCGCCCGGAACTTCCACCGGAACTCCACGCAAGTTTCTGCCGGGCGCGGTCAGTAATGATCGGAGGGCTGGAAATCGGTAGCGTATTCAGTGACCAGCGCAATCTAACGAAGAATAAACTATGTTTAAGAATCAGCTGCTCTGCCAATTGAGCTAGCGGTGCGAAAAGTTTAGCGTCGGTCGCGGCGTGAAGTTTCTTACACAGTCCGCAAATCCCAATCGGCAAAAATCGATCAATGATCTGGCGCTATCTACATTTCTTCTGCTGGCTGGTGCTGCGTTATCTCACGCAGCATCGCCTGCTTGCGGTATTGAATATCGCCAGCATCGCGCTCGGGGTCGCGGTTTATCTGGCGATCCAGATTGCGAATCATAGCGCAAATCGCGCGTTTGCCGCCTCCGTCGATGTAGTCGCGGGGAAAGCGGAACTGCAAGTGACCGCGCCCGCGAGCGGGCTGGGGGATGAAGTTTTTCCTCTCGTGGCGCGGCAGCCGGGTATCGCTGCCGCCACGCCGCTCGTTCGTGGTCTCGTTACGCTGCCGGATTTTCCGGGCGAATATCTGGATCTGCTCGGGATCGACATTTTTTCCGATGGACCGTTTCGCACATTTGACGTCGCAAATTTCAAGCCGGGCGTTTTCGATGTTCAACGCTGGCTCGGTCGCGGCGATTCGATTGCGGTTTCGGACGAGTTCGCAAAGCGCCATGACCTTCGCAAAGGCGATTCGGTCCGCGTGCAAATTAACGGAGCGACGCGCGCCCTTCAGATTGGTTTCATCTTGCGGACACGCGAGGCAGCCATTCCTTCGCAATTCGCCGTAATGGATATCGGGTGGGCCCAGGAATTTCTCCAGCGTCGCGGAAAAATCGACGCCGTGCAGCTCCGCCTAACAAATCCGGGCGATCGAGAAAAGACGATCGCGCGACTGAAGGCGTTGCTCTCGGCGGACGCGATGGTCGCACCGCCGCGGCAGCGGAGCGAACAAGTCGCAAAAATGCTTTCGAGTTTTCAACTCAACCTGACCGCGATGAGTCTGGTGTCGCTGCTGGTCGGCGTGTTTTTGATTTACAACACCGTTTCCGCGTCGATCGCACGCCGTCGTCGCGAGATTGGAATCTTGCGTTCGCTCGGCGTGACTCGCGCGGAAGTGCGCACGCTATTTCTCTCCGAAGCGGTTCTGCTCGGCATCTTCGGCTCCGCGCTCGGCGTGCTCGGCGGTCTGTTTCTCGCGCGCATGCTCATCGGCACGGTTTCAGAAACAATCTCGTCTCTGTATGTTTTGATTCAGGTTCGTCAGATCTCCGCTGCGCCGTGGATATTTCTCGCTGCCTTCGGCATCGGCATGATTTCCGTCATTACTGGCGCATGGGTTCCCGCGCACATGGCAGCGCGAATGGATCCGATTCGCGCGTTAACGTCGGGCGCGGTCGATGGACAGTCCGGGCGCCTTTCCCGCGTCTGCTTTGCGAGCGGTGCGGCCTCCGTGCTCGTGAGCATTCTGTTTAGCTGGCTCGCTCTGGCGACGGGTCCGGCATGGTTCGGCTTCCTCGCGGCCTTCTTTGTTCTCGTTGGGTTCGCTCTTTTTGCTCCGACACTGACGGCCAGGTTTGGCAACGCACTTGGTCGGTTCTTGAGACGCCGGATGCTAATTGAAATCAATCTGGCCGCGGCCAATCTCTCGCGCGCGCTCTGGAAAAATTCGGTCACGATCGCCGCGCTGGCTTGCGCGGTGGCCATGACGGTCAGCGTCGGAGTGATGGTTTTCTCGTTCCGGCAAACTGTGAAAGCGTGGATCGACGAGACGCTGATTGCCGATTTGTTCATTGCTCCCGCTTCGAATGAAATCGTCGGCCCGTCTTCGTTCCTGCCGCCGCAAGCGCTCTCGTTTGTCGAACAACTGCCGGGCGTTGCCGCGGTCGATACTTTTCGCCAGGTGACATTGCCTTTTCGCGACGGCACGATCGAAGTGGCTGCGGTGCGAGGAACAGAGCAGCGCCGACTTCAGTTTCTTCGGGGCGAGAGCAAGTCGATCCTGCGCCGCTTTTATGATGAGCAATGTGTCCTCGTCTCGGAGAGCTTCGCGCGTCGCCATCGCGTGCAAGAAGGAGAGGTCTTGCCGCTTCCGACGCCGGCGGGAATCCAGCAATTCATCATCGCCGGAGTATTCTACGATTACAGCCGAGACCAGGGCATCGTTTTCTTGAGCGAAAAAAATTTCGTTCGTTTCTGGAAGGATGACCGCATCAACAGCCTCGCGGTTTATCTGAACAAGAATGGAAACGCCGACGCGGTGAGCGACGCATTTCGCGCGAAGTTTGGTCGGTCGGGCGAGTTCGGTTTTTATCCGAACCGCGATTTGCGCAGGTGGGTTTTCGAGATCTTCGATCAGACGTTTGCGGTCACCTACGTGTTGCGGAGCATCGCGGTGATTGTCGCCGTGGTCGGTATCTTTTTCACGCTAACAACCTTGGTGACAGAACGAACACGCGAGTTTGCCATCCTGCGCGCGATCGGGACTTCGGCTGCGCAAATTCGCCGGCTTCTCCTTTGGGAATCTGCCATGATCGGTGTGATCGCGTCCGCGCTCGGGCTGGCGGCAGGCATCTCTCTTTCATTTGTTCTCACTGGTGTAATCAATCGCGCGTTTTTCGGATGGACCATCCAAATGGCCTTTCCATGGCTGACGCTGGCGATGACTCCGCTGTGGATCGTGGTCACCGCGGTCGTGGCGGGTTGGCTCCCCGCCTGGCGCGCGGGCAAATTTTCCATCGCGGAGGCAGTGCGAAGCGAATGAGAACAATCACGAACTGGCTGCTGGTCGTCCTCGGCGTCATTTGTCTGGCGGCGGATTGGAGAAATGCCGAGCCGGGCTGGCAATATGAGTTTCCGCGCGATCACCATTCGCATAACGAGTTCAAGACCGAGTGGTGGTATTTCACCGGAAATCTCTTCGATGCGGCGGGAAACCGTTTTGGTTACGAGCTGACTTTCTTTCGTCAGGGAATTCTGCCGCCGGGCGAACGCGACCCCGCGGCTTCTCGCTTCATCGTCAATGATCTGAAGTTTGGACATTTCACCATCACCGACGCAGCCGGAAAACGCTTTCGGTTCGAGCAGCAAACCAGTCGCGGGACGTTTGGCGAGGCCGGATTCGATGACGGCGACACGATTGCCTGGCTGAACGCGTGGTCGCTCAAAATGACGGCGGATGGATCTTTCGATTTGAGCGCGGAGAGCGCGGACGCGGCGATTCGGTTTCACTTGAAGCCGGCGAAGGCGCCGGTGGTTCACGGGCAAAATGGAATCAGCGAAAAAGCTTCGGGCGATGAGCACGCATCGCATTATTATTCCGTGACCCGGCTGGAAACGAGCGGCGAACTACGATCGGGAAATTCCCTTCATTCCGTCCATGGCGAAAGCTGGTTCGATCACGAATGGGCGACGAACCAGCTTGCCGGCAATCAGGTCGGTTGGAACTGGCTTTGTTTGCAGTTCGATGATGAGACGGAACTCATGTTGTATGAAATGCGCCTTGAGAACGGAGAGATCGATCCGGCTTCGAGCGGCACTTTCATCGCTGCAGACGGCACGACGATGTTCTTGCCGAAAGCTACGTTCGAAATGAAGCCGGCAATATTTTGGACGAGCAAAAGAAATGGTGCTCGTTACCCGATCGGTTGGGACGTCGAAGTTCCAAGCCAGCAGTTGAAGTTCTCGGTGCGTCCGGTGCTTAACGACCAGGAGCTTGCGCTCGGGCCGCTGACGTATTGGGAAGGAGGCAGTGGACGCCGTCGGAACTCGCGCCGGCCATGCGATTGTAGCGCGAGGCTATCTGGAGCTGACCGGATACGCCGGACGGGTGGGGGAAACGTTGAGTCGTTAGACGGTTAATACGCGCTTGAAGATCTTTAAGGCTTCAACTTCTCCCCGCTACGTCGGCTTGGCCATCCCCGCTAAAGATTTTGAAAAAGTTGCCATTTATCAATGCCCTTCAGCCGAACCAGTCAAAAAAAACTGGCGCCAATTAGCCCGACAACTTTCCGCTTGGACGTGAATACCAGCGGTGATATCAACGCCAGCGACGTTTCCCTGATAAATCGAGCGGCGGTCATCGGTCCTTAGTGAGCGCGCATCTATCGAGGTGCTGCGATATCCATCGCCGAGCAAATGTTTATCGCCTGCCGCTGGGCCGGATCTTCGCAGCACGCGATGATCACGGCGAAATTGGTGGCGAATCAAGTGTTTACAGAACCGCCATTTACCGTCACGCAATCGTTACGCTAAAGCGCTCGAAGCCGACCTGTTCCGGCTGCTAAAAGCTGAGATATGAAAACAACATCCCTGGCGCAATTAATTTTCATCAGCTGCATTTGCAGCTTAACCTTCACGTTCTTCGGCGAGTCTGCGCTTGCCCAAGGCCCGACGCCAACACCGGCCACACATTGGATTGATGGCGATGGCGACTGGTTTGTCAACGCGAACTGGGACAATGGCCAACCAAATTGTTCGGTTCCGATGACCGCCTACATCAATAACGGGGGAGGGGCCAACATTAACGACGGCACTTGCGCTAATAGTCTTGTTCTCGGGAACAGTGCCGGAGAGACGGGTTCTACCATGGTCGCTGGTTCGGCCGCGACCTTAACGGTCAGTGGCGGTATCGCCCGAGAGGAAGATCCGGATATTATCAATCCGGAGGCTCCGGGCGTCGTTCTCGTCGGATATTATGGCAAAGGCAATCTCACCATCGAAAGGGGGGCTTATGTGAACAACAGTTTCTCGTACATCGCCGCAGCAGCGAACTCGTCCGGCTCGGTTACTGTGGATGGCGTAGGCTCCACCTGGATGATTAGTCGCTACAGCAGCGGTATCCCTATAAACGCCCGGCTTTTCATCGGGGGAGACGGTGTTGACCCAGGTGGTACTGCTCTGTTGAATGTTCGGAATGGAGGAAGCGTTGTTGTCGTGAACGATCACAACTCCGCAAGGGCTATTACCGTGTATGCCTCGGGGACCATCACCGGTAATGGAACTATTACAACGTCGGCCGACGTGGGCACTCACCTGACGTATATCCAAGGCACGCTTATACCGTCGGACGGAACACTCACCTTCACCAACAACCTGGAGTTAACCATAGGCGCCACGACTATTTGCAATGTTACTCCACAATCCGCGGATAACATCCAAGTTGGCGGGTATGCGACTCTTAATGGCCGTGTGTCCGTAATCATGACCGGCGACTTCAGTGCAGCGCCCACGCGATACACTCTCTTGCACTCGGACGGCCAGCTGCTCAGCCCATTCGCCACCGAATCGATCAAGTATCCGACTGATCAGGGTTGGACTCCGCATATCACATACGATTTAGTCGGAGGCAATGTTTATCTTGATCGTGTGTATAACCTCAACATCGGCCCGTAACGTCTGGATGATTTTGGGGTAAACTCGCTTTATGGATGAAGGCGATGAAGAGATTTCCGAACAGTTCACGGCGTGCCTGCTCCGGTCGGCGCTGTGTTACTCTTTTTCTTCTTGGCGCGAGCATTGCCTGCCTGCTTCGATCGGGAACGCCGTCCGGCACGGCGGGTGAACTCGCGTTCTCACGCGACGACGCATCGCGGAGAATCAGTGGGACGGTGACGTTCAGTGAACGGGTAGGCTACCAGTACGCGATCGAGGAGGTTTATTGGCGGCATCGGATTTGGCCGAAAGACAATCCTGGACCGAAGCCGCCATTAGATGCGATTGTCTCGCGACGTCAGATTGAAAACAAGATCACAGATTATCTTCGCAAATCACAGCTAGCCGCGGATCAACGAGGATCGCCAATCACTGTGAGCGAACTTCAGGCGGAACTGGATCGCATGGCCGGTCACACCCGCCAGCCTGACGTGCTACGCGAGATCTTTGAAGCGCTTGGCAACGATCCTTTTCTCATTGCGGAGTGCTTGGCCAGGCCGATCTTGGCGGGGCGACTGTCAGTAGAACGCGAAGGTGGATCGATCGCTCCGCCGTTCGACGGCAAATCCAATTGCGAAGCGATCAAGAATTCTTGGCCTTCGGCTGCCGCTATCATCGCCCGCGGAGCAGCCGATCCGCCTGCTGCCGCGTACACACTCCCGGAAATCTCTGACGCCTGTGTTAACGACACGTGGACCGCTACGACAACTGTGAACGCCCCTGATGGCCGCCAGGATCATACAGCCGTGTGGACGGGCAACGAGATGATCATATGGGGGGGATTCAACTCTTCACCGTCCCTTTTTTTGAATACCGGTGGTAGATACAGTCCGGCCACCGACAGTTGGGTAGCAACGAGCACGGCCAACGCACCTGTTGCACGGACGTTTCACAGCGCGGTTTGGACTGGCAGCGAAGTGATCGTCTGGGGCGGTCAGTCGTCTAACAATCTTGTTAACACGGGTGGCAGATACAACCCAGTTAGCGACAATTGGATACCTACCAGCACCGTTAACGCACCGGCCGCGCGGGAGTTTCACACTGGAGTTTGGACTGGCAGCGAAGTGATCGTATGGGGTGGATTGGGGTGTGGCGCTAATTGCAGATGGAACACCGGCGGGCGATACAATCCCGGTACCGACAGTTGGACGCCTACGAGTATCAACAACGCACCTGCTGCAAGATCCAGGCACACTGCAGTATGGACAGGCACAAAGATGATCGTTTGGGGTGGGACTGATCAAACGAACTATTTACATACCGGCGGTAGATATGATCCCGCTAACGACAGTTGGACACCCACGGCGTTGATGAACGCACCGCTCGGACGGGTCGGTTACGGCGTGGCGTGGACGGGGAATGAAATGTTTGTCTGGGGTGGAGTAGACGAGAACTTCAATGACACAGATACCGGGGGGAGATATAACCTTGTCAATGACAGCTGGGCGGCTACCAGTCTGAACAACGCGCCCTCCCCGCGGAGTGGTCCCAGTGGAGTGTGGACCGGGAGCGAAATGATCATTTGGGGCGGCGGGGACCAAACGCAAGACCTCAACAATGGCGGGCGGTATAATGTCGGCACGGACAGTTGGATACCGACCGCAACCGTAAACGCGCCTCCGGTTCGGAGGGATCACACCGCGGTCTGGACTGGCACTCAGATGATCGTGTGGGGCGGTGTAACGGACAGCGGTCAAATGAACACCGGGGGAACCTACTGCGCCCAACCTTCCGCTCCCGTTATGCAAAGCGCCGTGTCTCGAAAGACGCACGCGGGCGCGGCCAGTTTCGATGTCAATCTGCCGTTAAGCGGCACGCCAGGAATCGAATGCCGCAGCGGAGGCGCCACCGGTGATTACACAATCGTCCTCACTTTCCTCGCCAACGTATCAGTAAACGGCAGTCCGCAAGCGGCAGTCACAATGGGAACAGGGACAATCGGAAGCGGCGGGATCAGCAATGGCGGAATGGTTATGACCAGCGGGAATGTCGTTACCATTCCGTTAACCAACGTAGCCAATGCGCAGACCATCAACGTCACGCTCAATAACGTGAATGGTTCGACGAACGTGACGATTCCGATGAGCATTCTCATCGGCGACGCGAATGGAAACGGGGCCGTGAACGCGTCGGACGTTGCGCTAACCAAATCGCGAAGCGGGCAGCCAGTCGCCGCGGCGACCTTCCGCTCGGACGTGAATGCGGACGGCAGCCTCAACGCTGCGGATGTAGCGCTTGTGAAATCGTTAGCCGGAACTGGGCTGCCCTGAGTTAGGAGAACGGCGAAACTCGACGATTTAACGTATCCGCTAAGCTCGCTCGACTAAAACGCGGCTGACAGTTTGCTCGCGCGCGCTGCCTATCAAATTAGGCGAAGTCCGACCGTTTCGCTTTGTAACCTTTCAAGCTTTACGCTTGTGTGTGCCGGGCGAAGTGAACCTCCACGCCCTTGGGCAGAAGACGCTTGCGACCGCGCTGACGCCGGCGCGCGAGAGTGGCGCGGCCGCCCTTGGTGCTCATGCGCGCGCGAAAACCGTGCTGCTGTTTGCGCGTTCGCTTGGATCGTTGAAGTGTGCGTTTCATAAGGCGGGCCCGGTCGAGGGAAGAACTGGCGAGCGGCTAAATTAGGGGGACGCGTCGCTTTGTCAATTCACTCAGGTCCGCCGATTCTTGCATTCGCTCGCATAAGCGCATTGCCACGATCGCCTTTCTGAAATAAACATCTGGCATGAGCGACGTGGTGATCGAACCGGCTACCCTGGAAGATCTGGATGAACTATCCGGCCTCCTCGGAGAACTCTTCAGCGAGGAGAGTGATTTCCGGCCGAACAAAGACAAGCAGCTTAAGGGCTTGCGCCTGATCTTCGAGCAACCCAATCGCGGACGCGTGTTTGTGCTGCGCCGCGATCGCAACATCGTCGGGATGATCAATCTTCTCTTTACCATTAGCACGGCGGAAGGGGGCTTTGTCATTTTGCTGGAAGACCTGGTGATTCATAAAACCTACCAGGGCCACGGCTATGGGGCGCAGCTTCTTGAGTATGCGATCAACTTTGCCCGGCAGAAAAACTTCCTCCGTATCACGCTCCTGACTGACCGACCTGAAATCCGCTCCCAGAATTTTTTCCGTCGTCATGGATTTCACGATTCGGCCATGGTACCGATGCGCCTGCTCCTGCCACCGGAGACCAAGCAGGCCGAGGTGACGCTGTAAGACGCGCTCGCGCTCGTTCGCGGAATAATCTCCTTCCCAAGCGATGGGAACGCCGCGACGGTTGCAAATGCAAGGTGGCACATTTCGACTTTTTCGATTCGCGGGCATCACGGTGTTCCTGCATTTCAGCTGGTTCATCGTCGCGGCCTACCAGCTGACCGAGCGGTCGCATCGCTACTCCTCACCGGTGTGGGCGGTCTATGAATATCTTGCTCTCTTCGCGATTGTTCTGCTCCACGAATTCGGGCATGCCCTGGCCTGCCGCCAGACCGGTGGCCAGGCTGATCGAATCGTTCTCTGGCCGTTAGGCGGAATTGCCTTCGTCAATCCGCCGCCGCGACCTGGGGCTGTCCTTTGGAGTATCGCGGCCGGACCGCTGGTTAACGTTGCGCTCATCCCGGTTTTTGGGACGCTGGTTTTCCTCGCTCAAAGTGCTGATTTGTCTCCGGATGTTCTTCGACTGTTCGAAGGGATTCGCTACGTGAACTACGCGCTTCTCATTTTCAATCTGCTGCCGATCTATCCCCTCGATGGCGGCCAGATCTTCCGCGCACTGCTTTGGTTTCCTCTTGGTCCCATTCGTAGCCTAAAAATCGCGAGTGCGGTTGGATTGATCGGCGGCGTTGGATTGGCGATGCTTGCTCTTTGGTTCCGATCGTTTTGGATTGGGCTGCTCGCTTTTTTTCTTCTCAGTCAGGCAGTGAATGGATGGCGACATGCCAGATCGCTGGCACCCGAGGTCGGAACAGATCTTCCCCGGGGCGACACCGCGCGATAACGGAAAACGTGCGCGCTGGTTGCGTCAGCGGTCAGTGTTGCGTCGGCTTGGAACACCAAGCCATCACCTGGGGAATGAGTCGGGCTTTGAATTCGGCGCGGAAACCAATCTCATTCACCGCTTTCGCGACCTCTTTGGCGCTTTCCGGAGGCAGGTTGGTTTTGGCGTACGCTGTCAGTTCGTCGATTCGCTTCGAGTCGGAGAAAAATGTAAACAGACTCGGAGCGTAACGATTGACGCCGAGCGCATCGGCCTTGGCCAGCAACGCCTTCATGTTGGTGCGCGCGAAATCCCAGGCGATTTCGGGTTGTCCGCTTTCTCGCGCCACCTTCGCGACGAGGGCAAGCGCGCGACTGGTCGGCAACTCATCCGTGAGCGCGATCTGCATCGTCTGCTCCATGAGTTTCGGATCGGTCGCGCAAGCAAGCGCATCATAATAGATCTGCTTTTCTTCGATGCTCGTCGTCTTCAACCCGAGTTCGTGGATTTTTTTCCAAGTGGCTTCATCAGCGTAGCGACCAACGACTTCGAAAATCGGCGGCCGCAAGTCGGGCGGGATTGACGCAGGATCCGAGAGGAATTTTTGGAATCGTTCGCGGCAACCTTTCACGATTTCATCGTCCCCAAAAACGCCGAGTGCGCTGATGAGACTCGCGCGCAAACTTGCTGTCCGCGCGGACTCGTCGGGCTTCGGTTCCCATCCAACATGGTCGAAACTTCGCCGCAAGACCGAGCGGGCGTAAATCTGGAATGGCTTGCCGGCTTCCGTTCCGGCGAGCAAGCCGTCAATGAATTCGAATGCGTTGATGATTTGCTCCCGCTCCGCCAGTTCGGTGGGGGATGGTAATCTGCTGATCAATTCGAAATAAAGGCAGAGCAACGCGCGATTGGCTTGGACAAGAGCCCACGCATCGCTCAGGAGGTTGACCCGGTCTGGCACCGAAAGTCTGGGAAGATCGCCAAAAAGTAATTTCCAGGAAGTCGCGTCGTATTGGACGCGATAATTTCCAGTTCCTTCCACATTGAGTTTCAGAGCGCGATCACCGGGAATATCGTCCAACTCGGCAGTTTTCGTTGCCATCAAGAAGCCGGTTGGTGACTTCGCATCGGGTAGCGTGTAGGTGAGGGGAATCTCCCACTCGAGCGCGGGGGCGTCGGGGAAGTGCACCGTAAAACGCTCCTGCCCGAGCCCGACCCTGGCATTGTCGTGCCGCGTTACTTTCACGACTGGAAACCCAGGCTGCTGGATCCAACTGGCGGCGATCTTGCCCACTGGTTTCCCGGAAGTATCCGACAGAGCGTTCCAAAGATCGGCGGTGGTCGAATTGGAATACTTGTGGGCGGCAATGTACTTGCGGATGCCATCGCGAAATACGTCTTCGCCCAGAAAACTTTCGAGCATGCGGATGAAGGACTCTCCTTTTTTGTAAGTGATATCGTCGAATGCGCTGTTCGCTTCCGCTTCAGTCTTAATCTCCTGTTGAATGGGATGCGTGGTGGAGCGGGCGTCGCCTTCCATCGCAGTTTCCTTGGCAAAACCGATGCGGCGTGTTGGATCGCGCGAGACTTCTTTTTGGAGCCAAACGTCCCATTGCGGATTGAAATGTTCGGTGCATTTGCTGCCCATCCAGGAGGCGAACCCTTCGTTCAGCCAGAGGTTATCCCACCACGCCATCGTCACCAGATCGCCAAACCATTGGTGCGCCATTTCATGCGCGAGCACTTCGTAAATGCGCTGACGGGTAGCATCGGACGATTTCTCGGGATCGAAAAGCAACACCGATTCGTAATAGGTAATGCCGCCCCAGTTCTCCATCGCACCACCGAAACCGCCCGGGATGGCGATCTGATCGAGCTTCGGTAACGGATAAGGAATGCCGAAGTAATCGTTGTAGTATTGCAAGATTTGCGCGGATGCCTGCAGGGCGTACCGCCCCATTTCGCTTTTGCCTCTCGTGGTGATGACGCGGATCTGGGTGTCGCCACTTTTCGCTTCGATGAGATCAAGTTCGCCGGCGACAAAGACATTGAGATAACTCGCCATCGATGGCGTTTGGCCAAAGCGCACTTCCTTTCCACCAGGGACTTTGGTCTCGCTTTCGATCGGCATGTTCGAGACGGCGAGAAAATTCTCGGGCACAATCGCAGTGAGCTGAAAACGCGCGCGAAAGCTGGGTTCATCCCAGCACGGGAACATCCGGCGCGCGTCGGTCGCTTCGAACTGTGTACCCAGCATCACTTTTTTCGCGTTTGTTCCCTCTTCCTGGTAAGGCGCGTAAAAAAGACCCTGGCCTTGCTGATTGATTTTTCCGGTGAAGGTCAACGTCAGACTATGGCTGCCGATACCAAGTTCTGCCGGAAGGGAAAGCGTCAGAGTCTGCTCGTTAGGATCGAGCGTGATCGCTGACTTTGGAATTGGCTTGTCGTCGACAGCCGCGGTCTTGATGTCCAACTCCAGCGCATTCAGCATCAGCTGGCGGACGGATTTGCGAACGTCAAGCTTGATCGTCTCAGACCCGGCGAAGCTCAGCTTCGCCATGTCGGGTACGATGCGGATCGCGTACTCCTCGGGCACCACCTCTTTGGGCAACTTTCCCGGCGTGCTGGCAAAATCGAAGGGCTTCTCCGCACTCAAACTGGCGAGCAAACTAAACCAGATCGCGGCACAAGAAAGCCAGCGGCGAGCGCGCATGCGCCACTAAACGCCCATCTGCGTTCTTTGCATCTCGATTTCTGAGAGTAGCGCGAAGCGTCTCGCGGCGCGCCTTACTGAACGATGAGCAACAAGAGCAACTGGCCGTCCCCTACCTGGGGCCCGCGGATGATGAGAGGTGTGCGCTTGCTCACTTTCGCTTCCGTTTCCAAGAGCAATTTCTTCTCCTGAAAAAGTTGCAGATTGAGAAGATAGCCGGCCGCGATCGCGCTTTTCGAATCCACGTGCAGAGAAAAATATTTACTCGACGCCATCCAATCCTCTTCGCCGGTCTTTAGCGTCTTCTGCGACTGGCCGATTACTCTAAATTGGTTGTAGCCAAAAAGCTTCTTGAGGATTGGCTCAACCCGCTTGATCTCGGGCGGAACAGGCGCCGGCTGCGCCACGTTATTGGCCATCACCAGGCCGCTCCAAACGCTCTCCGCCGCACGCGCCTCCGATGTTATACTCCAGATGAGCATCAGCAACGCGCCCAGAAATACGAGAAGCCGACTATGCATCGCGGATTACTTCGCTGCGTACTCCGAGGGCAACGATTGCAGCCCGTCGACCCAAAGCACGGTCACTTTGTTTTCCTTTGTTTCAAACATCGATATGGTCGCGTTTGGGCTGACCACGGGATCCACGCGGGCATTCAGGATTTGCGTTAGGTACTCTGACTGATCGGCCGGATTTTTTTCCCGGATTACAAAAACGGCGCAGATGAAGAAGATCGCCATGGCGGCGGCGCCGCTCCAAACCAGACGCGGGATCGTCCATCGTGATGATGAGTGCGAACGGGACTGGCCGCGAGCGGGCGCACTTTCTCTAGCGATCCGTTCTCGCAGTTGGTGATTGAAAAAATCCGCGTTGCTCAGCGCGTGAGCTCCAAGTTGCTCCTTGAGCAATGCGCCCAGCTTCCGGGCATCCCGTTTCTCATCTTCCGCGGCTGTCTTGTCGGGCAACGAAGCTTCGAATTCGAGACGGTCCTTTTCGCTCAACTCTCCGTCGAGCCAGGCAGTCCATTTTTCTTCAAACGTTTTCATAAACATCCCGGAGCAAATTCTGCAGCTTCTTGCGTGCGTAAAAGAGACGGGACATCACCGTCCCGATCGAACAACCGAGCGCTTCGGCGATCTCGTGATATTGCATGTCCTCGGTTTCCTTCATCAAAATAACGGCGCGGTGTTCGGGCGAGAGTTGGGCAATCGCGGCATCGATTCGCGCCCGGACCTCGCTCGCGTTCCATGCGCTCGTGCGGGAGCGCTTCCGCCCTCGGTGAAGTCCGCGAGGCCGGATCGATTTCTCTGAGCTGCACCGAATCATCGAACTCCGTCCCGGTGCCTTTGACCTGCTTTTTGCGTAGCCAATCGATTGTGACATTCATCACAATCCGGTAGATCCAGGTGTAAAAAGACGACTGACTGCGGAATCGGCCAATCGACTTCCACGCCTTCACAAAACTATCTTGAGCAAGGTCCCAGGCGTCCTGCTCATTCCGCACCATGTTGTAAATCATGCCAAAAACTCTCGTTCGGTAACGACTTACCAGCTGGTCAAAGGCCTGGGTGTCGCCGGTCTGGCACTGTTTGACGAGTTCCAGCTCCGACACATCGGCCTGGGCCGGAGTCGCTTCCGTTTGCATGGTTAGACGGAGCAACCGCTAATTCATTCAACTCCGAAAGCCTTCGGAGCCGAAGCGGCGACGCCACTCTCCGCGATACTCTCCCATGAGGGTAATGATCCCGTCGCGCACCTGAAAGAGCCGCTGTTGCAGCGCCGAGTGTTGCAGACCGGTGATCCGCTTTTCCTTTTTGAGCGCCGCCGCAGCCTCCATTGAAACGGTGATCGCCTTCAACGCGCGCTTCAAATAGGCGATCGTCATTCCGATTTCGTCCACATCGTCATCGCTCAGGGCAGCGGCCAGTTTCGCGCTGGCCAGCGCGGAATGCGTGGCGAGCTTTACCGCCGAGGGTTCATTCTGGAGCGACGCGTCAGAATCGAATAGTTGATCGATCCAAATCGTTAGGGCGAAAGCCGCGCGATACAGGCTGTGGTCTTCAAAATTCTCGGAAGCGGACATGAATTGCGCGCCGGATTGCGTTTGATCGTCGCTCTCACCGTCCCGCGATTCCTCGGCGAGCAGGGCATCGACTTCATCGCTCCATCCTTTGCCATCGAGCAATTGCGACCAGCCCATTTCACGCGCGATGATCTGGTCCCGCTGCGGATCGTCCAAATATTTCTCGAGCAGATCCATGTACTTCTCCGTCTTGTGGTCCTGCTGCTGGAGAAAACGTTCCCAGTCGTACTCGTCCCAGGCGCCGTCGGACTCGTGGTCGTAACCAGCCATGGCTTTAACTTGGGCCAGCTTCTGCGGGCGCGCAAAAAAGTTTTGCACTGTAGCGGCGGTCTCTGACCGCCGTGGCATTTTGATTCATGATCGGCGACCCTCCGAGACCGCAATTACAGGTGAGGCGAGCTCCGCGCGTTTGGTCTGCAAACGCAATTGACCGCAGGCCGCGTCGATGTCGTGGCCCTTTTCGCGGCGCAAAGTTGCGACGATTCCCGCGTCGCGCAGGATGCGCAGGAACTGTTCTTGTCGTTCGATCGGCGGGCGCGACCACGGCAGACCTTCGACGGTATTGTAAGGAATCAGATTAATCTTCGCTGGAACTCGGCGTCCGATTTTTGCCAGTTCATGCGCCTGTTCGTCGGTGTCATTCACGCCGGCAATCAGGATATACTCGAAGAAGATCTGCTTCCTTTTTCGGGTCACATAATCGGCACACGCCTCCAGCAACGTGGCCAGATTGTATTTGCGGTTGATGGGCATGATCCGATTTCGCACTGAGTCTGTCGCGCCGTGAAGCGAAACAGCCAGGTGCACCTGAAGCGATTCTTGCGCCAGTTGGCGGATCTGGGGCGCCAGACCGCTCGTCGAAACCGTGATGTGGCGCGCTCCAATGCCCAGTCCCCACGGCGCATTAATGATTCGAATGGCGCGCAGCAAATTCGCGAAATTGGCGAGCGGCTCGCCCATTCCCATGAAGACGACGTTATCGATCTTCTCGCGGCTTTCCGTTTCCACTGCCAGCAGTTGATCCACGATTTCGTCCGGCTTCAGATTGCGCGTCCAACCGTCGAGGCCGCTCGCGCAAAACTTGCAGCCGTAGGCGCAACCGACCTGGGTTGAAACGCAAATCGTTCGCCGATCGGAACGTTCGCTATAAAGCGCGGGCGACGCGGGGATGAGGACCGATTCGATCAGACTGCCGTCGGTTAGGCGAAACAGGAATTTTTGCGTGGTGTCTTTCGACCCGAGCGCGCGAACGGTTTCCAATCGAGCCACGGAAAACTCCTCCGCCAAATGCGTGCGAAGTCCCTGGGGCAAGTCACTCATTGCGTCGAAGGAGGTGACGCGCTTCCGATACAACCAATCCGCAATCTGCTTTGCTCGATAAGGCCGTTCGTTCTTGGTAGCCAGGTACGCGGCGATCTCATCCAGCGGAAGCGATCGAATCGACGGTTTGTCAGCCTTTTCCACGGGTGGAAGCTACGCCAGACGGATAATTCGTTCAAAGCACCAACACTCTGTCATCCTGAGTTGCTTGGCTGCAGCGGCGCCACTACCCTGAGCGTCGAGCCAGGGAAGCGCGCGAGATCGATCATGTACTGGCCGAGCGTCTGATCCAGAGTTGCCCGCGCGAAGTCGGCTGGAGTTTGCGCGATCTGGAACGGGAGCGAAAAGGGGATGCGATCAAAGTGGAGATTGCGCGACAGTTACGGGCACAGACTCCGATGACCCGGCGATGGATTGCACAACGTTTGCGCATGGGGAGTGTAGGATACCTTTTAATCTCCTGGCACATGACAATCATCACATGACGATATTCAGCTCTGACTCCCTTTACTTTACCTTGACTGGACTTACCGGAGGCTTGTCCGACTAGTTATATGCAGCAAGTTACAAAGCGAGCCAGTCGTTCACGCGCGAGCTCCGTCGTCCATTTGCTTGGTGGCGGATGCGTACTTGCAAGTGTAGGTGTGTTTTGCGGTTGCCTCAGTTATGGGCTGTCTCGATCCAGCCTTGGTATTTTCTCCAACGGCTATTTCGTTTTTAAACGTAAAAACGGGATGATCACGATCGTCTCTAGGGAAACCAATCCAGTCGCATATTGGGGTTTCTCCGGAGGAATGCTTATCATCGGCATTTTGTTGGGTCTAGTCGCCGTCGGAACATTCATCTACATCTTGCGCTTCATCTCCCAACGTCGTAGCGAGTCACGGCAAGTAGGTCTAATCGAGCCCGACACAAAAATCCTGGACAAATGACAATTCAAGCGAGTTTCTTGCGCGCCAGCCTCTGGTTCGGGGGAACTATATTCCTGATTGAGGTGGGTAGCGCGTTTGCCTCCTATTTCAACCGAGGTACTTGGCCCAACGTAGGCGATTGCTTCTTTGCAGTAGCTGTCGCAATCGTTTCCTCGCTAGGTGCATGTGCGATTCTCGTTCCAAAATCTATTAGTCTCACGGGCGATGGAATAAGCATTTCTTGGGCTTTGGGACGTACCGTTTTCGCTTCGACGGATGAATTAGAATATTGGGCGCAGACGAGATTGTTCATGATCCAATTGAAAAACTATCGCGTTCAAATGATTTACTCACGGGGATTTGCCCGCGCTGATTGGCGGGCATTCATCCGTGAGCTAGAACAACGGTTTCCTGATAGGGAATCAATCGCCGGGCCACTTATGATCCGGCGACGGCGTTGAAAAGAGGAGGAGAATAGGGCTCAGTCTGTGAATCTCGCTCTTCCTTGAGCACTCGGTTTCGATAAGAACCGCAGAGGCTCCGGCTGCGAGGTTCCTTCCAAAGCTCAGGGCAGGCTCTTCATCGTTTGCGCGATTCAGGATGACAGGCAAAAAGAATTGAGCTTGCTCACACATCGTCGCGCGGCAGCTTGCGGCGATGTTGATCGCTTCGGACAAAATAAAGCGCACTCCGCTCGCGCCTGGTTCCGGGGATGGACCGAGGTGGCCACCACAAAAATGCGCTCGTTACACGCCGGCCGGCTCTCGCATCGGACGAGTCACGGGCGCGGGAAGTTCCTTCCCCGCGCTCACCAGTTCTTCGATTTCCCTTCGCACCATTTCCCGAAGTTCTCGATATGTCTGTTCCTCATCGTGACCGTGACACACTCCTCCCCATGGAAATAAGTCAGGGCAGTAACCGACGTAGGCAGCGTCGTCATCGCTCCAGCGAACAAACTTTAGATATTGATCTTCCGTTTTCATTTGCGCACATCCCGCAAGGCGTTCCGCACCTGCTTCTCTTGATAAGGAAGCGCGTCGTCGCCTTCTTTTCCACTAAGAATTACGGAGCCAGCGAAGCGAGGGGTGGCGAAACCTGCGATGCGATCCTTTGCCGCCGGGCCAAATTTGAAATCCGCCCGCTTCAAGATCAGCAATCAAGTGACGAATCTTGCGCGGCATATTGTTCTGGAGATGATTGCAACCCGAGGTCATTCCAGCAAGCAAACCCTGCGTCATCGATTAAGAATAAAGCCAAAATCACCCCGTCGGCTGAGATTGTTTGCTGCTCGTCTCGGGATCGAACGGGATCGCCACATCGGTTTCGCCGAGAAACGCCAAGCGGCGCGGATCAGCGGTATGGGCGTCATGCGGACGAGCGCTATCGTGGTCGTTACATGGCTGCGAGGCTCCTCATCGTCGCGCCGCCGCCGAAGCGCTTTTGGCGTGCAGGAAAGCTGTGCGATTCAGGATGACAGGCGAAGAGAATTGAGCTTGCTCACACATCGTCGCGCGGCAGCTTGCGGCGATGTTGATCGACTCCGACAAACCAAACCGTACGCCGCTCGCGCTGGGTTGGGAGGCGGCGCGCGCGAATGCTGTCCCCGCGTTTATCCTGCAAGCGGCGATGATCGCGCTCCTCGTTGCATATTACCTGAGCCCAACGGCCGCAGCCGCGCTAAACCATCTCGCCGAATATAAGAGAGAGCATGGATTGGTTTTTGTCATCGTAGCATCCATCGCTGCCGGTGCCATCCTTCCGGAGCTGTTCGTCATTTGTTTTTTTCAAAAAGGGCGACTCCGCGTGCAAAACCTGCGGAATCTTTCTTTCACGATTCCGACTTGGGGCGTCGACGGAATTCTGGTTGATTTCATGTACCGCGGAATGGCGGCTGGATTCGGTGATGTGGTGACATGGCCGGTCGTACTGGCGAAGGTTTGCGTCGATATGTTCGGCTACAATCCATTTATCGCCGCACCTGCTGAAGTGCTCGTTTACGAATGGAAAAATACGCAAATTTCATGGTCGTCGGTGCGACGGGCACTGACCTGGGACCATTACCGCGATAAGATTGTGCCGACGCTACTCGCCACGTGGGCGGTGTGGATCCCACTGGTGGCGGTCATCTATTCGGTCCCACTCGCCTTGCAGTTTCCGCTTTTCAGTCTTGCGCTCACCTTCTGGGTACTGTTGCTGACGTATATGACAAACCGTTTTGCAGGAAAAATCGAGGCCGATGCGCCGCCGGCGCTTTCCGTGGCCGCGTCCCCGGGAGCATGAAAGCGCACGAGATTTTTGAGAGGATATCTCCGGCGACTGCGGCCGAGATTTTTGGTTTTCTGCAAAAGGAAGAAAAGCCAGTCCTCAAGGCTGCGATCCAGGGGCTCGCTAACCAACGTAACTTGCGCGCTGTTTTCGTAGAACGAAAACCGACAGAGGAGCGTTACATCTGGATGCAGGCGGCGCTCTCGCGCAAAATCAGCGATGGTGTGGCTACTCATTTATTGCATACCTGGCTGCTCGGCGCGCAGAAGGAAATGCTCTGTGATTTCCTCGATGCGCTTGAGATTTCACATGACGAGAACGGAATGGTGGAAGATATCCCGGCGTCGCCTCCGAAAGAGAAAATCGAGAACGCAGTGTCAATTCTCCTCGGGAAATATCCGGCGGAATTTGTCGCGATTTACCTGCGAGTTTTCCAGTCGATGGACAGCACGGTGAATTGGCAAGCCTTGGACGAGATTCTAAGCGAAGAGCCGCGACTGAAGCTGTAGCTGCCAGCGTCCTCGGCAGCGGAACAATAAACCTTCGCGGGCACAACAAATTTTCGGACTCTGCCTCCAGGGGCTAACGGAGGCAGCTACAATTTCATGAAGTGTCGCAGGGCTTCGTGCACGCCGGCGCCGTATTCGTTAGTCGCAACGTAACCACCGGCATCACGCACCGCCTGTTTCACGGCGGGGATCGCGTTCGCCGGGCACGCCGCAAGAGCCGCATAACGGCCATCCAGCATCGAGACGTCATTGTGATGATCGCCCGCAGCGAAGATTTGTTCGCGGGGAATCTCCAACAGTCGCGACAATTCGGAGAGTGCGGCGCCTTTATGATAGTCGGAGTGACAAAAGCGCAGATAGACTGTGTTCCGCTGATAATTGAATTTCGGTTGCTGGGCCCGCGCTTCGTCTATGAATCGCGTTACGACGTCCATCTCTTCCTCGCTCTCTGCGATTAATCCGGCCGGGCCGTTGCCTTCGTAAATAACGCGGGCTTTTGTTTTTTGATTCACGAAATCAATCACCTCCGCCAGCACCGATGACGCCGAATTGAAAAGCTCGGAGTGGTCCTGAGCGCAGCGTTCGTTCCAATCTCCAAAAGCTTCCCACGCTCCGCCATTTTCGGCCGGTCGAAAAACATCGCGTTCGCTGGTGAGAATAAAATCGGGACGAAAAGGAAAGGAGAAATCGATAAGGCCGGTTTCGAGGAGATCGACCGAGCGACCAGTGTTAATGGCCCACACCGCGCCGTCATCCTGGAGTTCCTTTATCGATTTCATGCACTTGCGATCGAGTACCGGATCGCTGCCGTGGGCGACCAGGGTACCATCGAAGTCGGTGCTAAGGAGGCGGATGCGGGAGCACATGAGCGCGCTAACTTAGGAATTGCTTTTGCAAACGCAATCCGCAACGGTTTCACGAGAAGAAGAGAGGAAGAAGAAGAGAATGAAATCAGCCTACGAATTGGCAATGGAGCGCCTGGAAAAAAAGACGCCGAGCATCGCGTTGACGGATAAACAAAAAGAGCAGATCGCCGAAATTGAATCCACTTACAAAGCACGGATTGCGGAAAAGGAGCTTTTCCTGAAAGGCGAAATAGAAAAAGCGCGCACAGGGGGACAGTACGAGGACTTGGAACGGCTGGAAAAGCAGCTCAACGTCGAATTACGGCGGCTGCGGGAAGATTGCGAAGCGAAGAAGGAAAAGCTGCGCGCCAGTTTCAAGAATTAGTCGGGTCTGCGTCCGAGGTCTTGTGCAGGTGCACGAAAATCATGGACAAAATCTCCAGAAATTGGTAAAAAATGAGACTGTCGCAGCTCGTTCTTAGCCGGTAGTCGAACGGCTGAATGTGATGGCGGCAACGCATAATAAGAGGTTTCATTATCTCTGCTGTTTTGGTTAGCGGAGGCGGCGGTGATGAACCGTCGCCTCTGTTTTTGTAAACGGGCAGAATCAGCGATTGCCAACGTCCGTCGAGCGCGCCTAAGGTAGCGCCCCGCAATCATGTTTGCTCTCCAACCCGAACTCAAAGTTTTTAGCGGCTCAGCCAATCGCGAACTGGCTCAGCGCATATGCGACTACATCGGTGTGCCCCTTGGGCAGGCTACGATCAGTTCGTTTCCTGACGGGGAGACCTACGTCAAAATCGACGAGAATATCCGCGGCCGTGACGTCTTCATGATCCAGCCGACGTGCCCGCCGACGAACGAGCATCTGATGGAATTGCTGATTATGGTGGATGCGGCGCGACGGGCGAGCGCCGATCGCATTACAGCCGTGATTCCGTTTTTTGGTTACGCGCGGCAGGATCGAAAAGATCAGCCGCGCGTGCCGATCACGGCAAAACTCGTCGCCAATCTGCTCGTCGCCGCTGGGGTCAGCCGTGTATTGACGATGGATCTGCACGCGCAGCAGGTGCAGGGATTTTTCGATATTCCGGTCGACCACCTTTATTCGATGCCCGTCCTGATCAAGTATCTTCGCCAGAGATTAACTCGAAAAACCGTCGTCGTTTCTCCGGACATTGGCGGTTTAAAAATGGCGTCTGCCTATTCCCAGGCGCTCGGCGCCAGCCTCGCCATCGTCGCGAAACAGCGCAAGAGCGCGACGGAAACCGAAGCGCTTTATCTGATTGGTGATGTCGAAGGTTGCGACGTGCTCCTGGTCGATGATTTGACCGAGACGGCTGGCACGCTTGCGTCGGCGGCATCCATCTTGAAGAAGCATGGCGCGTTGCAAATTTACGCGGGGGTTTCCCACGCCGTGCTGGTCGATGTCGCGATTCCGAGGTTGCAAAATTCGGAAATAGAGGAATTGATTACCACGAACAGCACACCTGTGCGGCCCGTAGAAGGATTTTCCACTAGGGTGCTTTGCGTCTCCGAGCTTCTCGGTGAAGGCATGAAGCGAATACATGGGGACGAATCGGTTTCGTCGCTGTTCAAAATCGAAAACGGCACTCAATAGAACTTCGACATGGCTACACAAGTTAAACTTACAGCTGAACGACGGACAGGGGTCGGACGATCCGCCGTGCGCAAAATCAAGGCGAGTGGCGGCATCCCGGCGGTTATCTATGGGGCGAAGGCAAAGCCGGAATTGCTCCAGGTTTCGAAACGCGACATGAGCGCGATCCTCAGTCATTCCGCCGGTGAGAATATTCTCGTTGAGCTGGAGATTGCTGGGGAAAGCGGAAAAGCGTCGCGCCTGGCCCTCGTCCAGGAAGTACAGCATGCGCCGGTGGGTGGTCAGGTTCTCCATGTCGATTTCCACGCGGTCTCGATGGACGAAGTAATTGAGGCGGAAGTTCCGCTGGAAGCGACGGGCACGGCGAATGGTGTGAAGAACTTTGGCGGTCTGCTCGAGCAAAACCTGCGCTCGCTCGAGATCGAATGCTTGCCCCGCGATCTGCCCGATCGCATTACCGTGGATGTTTCCGAACTAAATATCGGCGACTCGATCCACGTCCGCGAGATTCCCTTGCCGCCGGGAGTGGCAACGAAAGTGCCACCCGATCTCACCGCATTTTCAGTTCTGGCCCCGACGGTGGAAGAAGAGCCGGTCGCCGCAGTGGCCGAAGCCGCTGGCCGCCGGACCGGAAGTCATTCGCGAGAAAAAGGCGGAAGGCACTGAAGGCGCCGCGGCTGCCACCGCTGCCGCACCGAAGGAAAAAGAGCAGAAGAAATGACGTTCGCGTCGTTGCTTTCTGCCTGAACGATCTTGGAGTCGGAGCCGGTACGCATTCGATTGGTTGCCGGATTGGGTAACCCGGGCGCGGATTACGCAGGCACGCGTCACAACATCGGATTCATGGTGGTGGATCGTCTCGCAGCGGAATTCGGCCTTCGCTGGGAACATTCGGCGAAATGGGGTGCGCTTTGGACAAAAGGCGAGCGCGTCCTGTTAGCGAAGCCAGCTAGTTATATGAATCGCAGCGGAGAGCCGCTCGCCGCGATCGCGCAGTTTTACAAGATTCCCAACGAACAAATTCTCGTCGTCCTCGATGATTTCGCGCTCCCGCTCGGGCGATTGCGTATTCGCCCGGACGGCAGTTCCGGAGGGCACAACGGTCTCGAATCGATTTTTCTTCATTTTGCGACGGAAAAGATCGCGCGCCTGCGGATTGGAATCGGAGCTGCGCCGCGCGAAGGTGCTGTTGATTACGTCCTCGGCCGCTTTTTTGAAGAGGAGCGAGGAGAGGTGGAAAAAACAATCGCGCGGGCGGCTGAGGCGGTGAAATGGGCGATTGACAAAGGCGTGCTTTCCGCGATGAACACATTCAACAAAATTCCCGAATCATGAAGAACCGTTACGAAGCGTTGCTCGTGCTGAACTCGCAGGGCAAGGAAGATACCATCAAGGACATCGTCGATCGCCTTGAGTCCGAATTTCAAAAGGAAGGCGCCGAGATCGAGCAGGTGCAAAAGATGGACAAGCGTCAGTTTTCCTACGTCGCAGGCAAGCTCGACGCGGGCCACTACGTGAATTTTGTTTTTCACGCCGACCCGCAGCTAATCACGAAACTGCGCTCGAAATTCAAGCTCGATCCCGAGGTTTATCGCCAGCATTACCAACGCCTCCGCGAGAAGAAGGCACCGCCTGCGAAAAAGTTGGCAGCGGCCCAATAAGGCTGCTACAACGGGCGCATGGCCAGTTTCAATAAAGTTATTTTGCTCGGAAACCTGACGCGCGATCCCGAGGTCCGCTATACGCCGAAGGGTAGCGCCGTTACGGATCTCGGTCTTGCTGTAAATCGTAACTACACCACTGAAAGCGGCGAGAAGCGGGAAGAAGTGACCTACGTCGATGTCGTTCTCTGGGCTCGGCTGGCGGAGATCGCCGGCGAATATTTGAAGAAAGGCCGGCCCGTTTTGATCGAAGGTCGTCTGCAGATGGACACGTGGGACGACAAGCAAAGCGGCCAGAAGCGAACCAAGATGCGAGTGGTGGGGGAAACGATGCAGCTTCTCGGGAGCCGGCCGGGTGGCGGAAGTGGTGGCGACGCGGACGAAGGATCGCGTTCCAGCAGCGGACGAGCGACTACGCCACCGCCAAAAGCCGCGACTTCCGAGCCGGACGACGACGAGATTCCGTTTTAGGGAATCCGCTCTGTCATCCTGAGCGACGCGAGGGACCTTTCAAAAGTTCGGAAGCGCTAGCCTGCGTTAGGGAGAGCCTTCGCTCCGCTTAGGATGACAACGTCGGTTATATTGTCGAGGAACCAATGAACGCCACTGAAGCATGCATTGCGCTCAACATGCTCGCAACGATGGGCCCCGTGCGACTGCGCAAGTTGCTCGAGGTCTTCGAGACGCCCGAGAAAATTCTGAGCGCGCGTGGAAGCGAACTCCGGGCGGTGGAGGGAATCGGCCGCGAGGTGGCTGAACAAATCGTTAACTGGGAGAAGACGATTGACCTTCAAGCTGAATTGCAACGCATCCGCGATTTTGGCGCGGAGGTGATCACAGCAGCGTCGCCCGCGTATCCCAGGCAACTGCGCGAAATTCATTCCGCACCGATCGTCCTTTACGTTTGGGGTGATTTGACCGGCCGCGATCAACACGCCATCGGTGTCATTGGTTCGCGCCGCACGACTCATTATGGAATGGAATCGGCTAAGAAACTTTCCTATCAGTTGGCATACGCCGGTCTAACCATTATTAGCGGTCTCGCCCGCGGGATCGATACTGCTGCGCATCAGGGTGCTCTTGCCGCCAAAGGCCGGACGATCGCGGTGATCGGCTCCGGTTTGATGAAACTTTATCCGCCGGAAAATGCCGCGCTTGCTGAAAAGATCCGGAGTGGCAACGGCGCGATCGTCTCAGAATTTTCCATGGAGATCGAACCTGATCGCCAAACCTTTCCGATGCGCAATCGAATCATCAGCGGATGGAGTCACGGAATTCTTGTTGTCGAAGCGGGCCTCAACAGCGGGGCGCTCATCACTGCGTCGCAGGCCATCGATCAGGGCCGATCGGTTTACGCTGTTCCCGGCCACATCAACGCTCCGAGCGCACAAGGATCGAATCGCCTCATCCAGCAAGGCGCGAAGCTGGTCATGGATGCGAGCGATATTCTCGACGATCTCCAAATCCTGCTTCCCGAAACGAAGCCGTCGCCCGAGGCCGCCGCCAGGCCGTTGCCTGAGCTAACGGCAGAAGAGCGCTCCGTCTATGACGCAATCGAGGCGACCGAAACATCGATCGACGCGATCTCGACAAAATGCGAGTTGCCAAGCGCGAGCGTCTCCTCTACCCTCCTGCGCCTTGAGCTAAAGCGGCTGGTCAAACAGTTGCCCGGGAAGTATTTCGTAAAACTCGGGTAAGCTCGTCCGCAAAGTGCTGCTGGCTTTTTCAAGGCCAACGCATCTCAGATAGCCATGTCCAAATCCCTCATCATCGCCGAGAAACCCAGCGTCGCCGGGGATATCGCTCGCGTGCTCAAAGTTCCGAAGAAGGGGGATCACTTCGAAAACGAAGAGTATGTCATTTCGTCCGCCCTTGGTCATGTCGTTGAATTTCTGATGCCGGAAGACATCGACAAAAAGAAATACGGCTTCTGGCGGCTCGAGACGTTGCCGATCATTCCGGAGAAATTTGACCTTAAGCCAATCGAGCACGTGAAGGACCGATTCGCGCATCTGAAAAAACTGATCGCGCGAAAGGACATTAGCGAAGTTGTGAATGCGTGCGATGCCGGGCGGGAAGGCGAGCTCATCTTTGTCAACCTCGCGCAGCTTGCGAAAAACAAGCACCCGGTGAAACGCCTCTGGTTGCAATCGATGACGCCGCAAGCAATTCGCGACGGTTTTCGGCATTTGCGTGATGGCGCGGAGATGGGGGCCTTTGCCGATGCCGCGCGTTCGCGCAGCGAAAGCGATTGGCTCATCGGCATCAACGGCACGCGCGCGATCACGAAAAGAATGTTCGGCTCCCGCGCCGGTAACGTCGCTTCGGTTGGTCGTGTGCAGACGCCGACGCTGGCGATCGTTTACCAGCGCGAATTGGAGATTCGGAATTTCAAACCGCGTGCCTACTGGCGTGTGGCCGCGAAATTTGAAATCGCCCAGGGCACTTACGAAGGCACGTATCAGCGCGCCGATTTCAGGCGCAACGACGACGAGCACGATCGCATCGATCGCATTTGGGACCGGGCTACGGCGGAAGCCGTTGTCGCCGCGTGCCAGGGGCATCCGCTCGCCAGCGTTTCCGAGGAAAAGAAAGCCAGCTCGCAAATTTCCCCGCGGCTTTACGATCTGACAACGTTGCAGCGAGAGGCCAACGGGCGCTTCGGATTTTCCGCCAAGCGCACGCTCCAAATCGCCCAGGCACTTTACGAGCGGCACAAGATGCTGACGTATCCGCGCACCGATTCGCGCGCGTTGCCGGAGGATTACCAGCCGGTCGTGCGGGAAACGTTGGGTAACCTTGGCGGTTCGTTGCGAACGCATGCGCAGAAAGCGCTCGCTCAAGGCTATGTCCGGCCTAACAAGCGCATTTTTAATAACGCGCAGATCGGCGATCACTTTGCGATCATTCCAACCGCGTCCGAAGTGAAAAGCCTCGATGAAGCTGAAACGAAAATTTACGACATGGTGGCGCGCCGATTCATCGCGGCATTTTTCCCGGCTGCGGAATTCGACGTGACCACGCGCTTCAGTCAGATCGCGACGCACAAATTCAAGACCGAAGGCAAAGTGCTCACCTCGGCCGGCTGGCTCGAAGTTTATGGCAAGAGCACGGTCGACGGGGATTCGGGTAAAGCGCTGCCGGCATTAGTCGCGGAAGACAAAAATAAGGCGAAGACGATCGAGGCCAACTTGGAGAGCGAATTCACGAAACCGCCGCCGCGTTACACCGAAGCGACGCTCCTTTCCGCGATGGAGACGGCGGGAAAATTAGTCGAAGACGAAGACGCGGCGGAAGCGATGAAGGAGCGCGGTCTCGGCACACCTGCGACGCGCGCGAATATTATCGATGAGTTGATCGATAAGAATTACATGGATCGCCTGCAGCGTGAACTTGTCCCGACCACAAAGGCTGAGCAGCTCATTCAATTCCTCACTGCGGTAAAGGCGACCGACATCACCAGCCCGGCGATGACGGGCGAATGGGAACATCAACTGCGTTTGATGGAGCAGGGGAAATTTCCGCGCGAGAAATTCATGGCGGAAATCGTCGAGGAGACGAAAGGCATCGTCGAACGTGTCAAAGGATTCGAGGAAGACGATTCGATCGCGCGCGAGACCAATATTCTTTCGCCGACGGACGAGAAGCCACTGCGCGAGACCTTGCGCGGTTACAAGTCGCAAGATGGCGAGTTCATGATCTACAAGGTCATCGGCGGCCGCAAAATGGAAGAGGCCGAAGTGCGCGAGTTGGTCGAGAAGGGTGTCGTCGGACCGCTCGACGGATTCGTTTCCGCCAAGACCCGGGCCAGCTTCTCTGCCGCGCTCAAACTGGTGAAGGACGAAAAGACCGGAAAGTGGAAAGCCGAGTACGATTTTGGCGACAAAGTCGATTTGGGGTCGGTTGAGCCCTTCTGGACCGATTCGGCGACCGGCGCGGAATTATGCGAAGTCGGCTCCAATTACGTGCTGCGCGAACGCGAAAATGGGGAATGGAAGCAATCATTCCGAGTTCCGCGTCTCATGTGCAAGAAAGAGGTTTCACGGGAGCAAGCCGTGCAGCTCGTCGAGAAGGGCAAGACCGATTTAATCAAAGGTTTCATTTCGAAAAAAGGCCGGCCCTTCGATGCGTTTCTCGTGCGTAGCGATGCCCGAATCCGTTGGGAATTTCCGCCCCGTGCACCGAAGACCGGGAAGGACGGTAAACCCGTCGAACGCAAGCCCCGGGCCAAAGTGGATCTCTCCAAGGCCAACGTCATCGGCGAGAGCAAAGTGCACCAGGGAGAGCTGGTGGAGCTGGACGGCACGTACTACGTGCGCAAACCGGAGCAGGACAACCGGCAAGTTTTTAAATTAGCGAAGAAACTTTGCGAGCGTGAAATCACGGCGGACGAAGTAAAAGAACTTCTCATTGAAGGAAGGTCGCCACTCATCGAAGACTTCGTTTCCAAACGCGGAAACAAGTTCGCGGCTCACCTCGTCCTCTCCAAGAAAAAAGACAAAGCCGAGTTCGAATTTCCTCCGCGTTAGGACGGTTCCACCTAGTCCCTCCCTTGTTGCACGATTTGGTTTAGGCGGAAGCCATCAATGTCGGTCTTGATCTGAATCCAGATCGGGAGGTGGTCGGACATCTGAAAGGTGAACTTGTCGCGGGTGTAATTCTTGCCCGGGAAAAGTTCGTCGATGTGGGCGTTGTCGATGAAGAAGTCGAGTGCGCCGCCGTGATTGGTGAAGTTTTCCGGCACGGTCGGGAGATGGAGGATTTGATCGTAGCGAGCGTCGAAACCGAGGTTCGAGCCTCCAATAACGCGATCGCCGACAGTGAGCTGGACCAAGGGCTTGGGAACTTTCAAACCGTGACTAACGAGCGCACCGAAGATTGGGTCGGTGAGTTTGGGCGTGTTGAAATCGCCCACGACGAGGAGATCGTGATCTTCGATAAACTTGTTCTTGAACCGCGTGTCGATCCAATCGGAGAGCATTTGCAGTTCGGCCTGACGCGCGGCGAGGCTATCGCCCCACCGCGCATGGGTGGCGATGGCGATGAAATCGAAATTACCCGCGCGAAAGGCGCACATGTACGGGGCGCGCCAAAAAGATTGCGTCGCCAGATACTCCTCGGTTTTCTTCGAGCGCGGGGCGTCGATCTCGGCAGCCAGGCCGTTGTGGGTGACGGCGCGTCGGTCGAAGAGAAACGCGACGCGCTCCTTGTTTCCGCCACTGTCGTCGATCCAATCGGAGTAGACGATTCTCCAAGACGTGCCGAGGTAGCGGAGGACGCGTCCGAGGTCTTCCAAATTATCGCGCAACTCGACGATCGCGATGAGATCGAATTGGTTCAGAATTTCGGCGATGTAATGAATTGCCGGTTCGGTGCGGCGCACCTTTCCAAACTCGCGAATGTTCCAAACCGCGATGTTGATCGATTCGTCGAGCTTCGACGGCGGAATTTTTGCGGCCTCGATGCGCTTTCTTAATGCGAGCAGACCGGCGGCGATTTCTGGAGTGACGGGTCCGTGATGCATGGCGTAATTCTCACGAGAATGTTTTACACGGTCGAGCGACCAATTGCACGCTTCTATGATCGACCGCCGGTCGAAGCGGCGACTGACTTTGAAATTGTCAGTGCGCTACTCCGAAAATTTCGGCAACACCTGTGCGAAGATGAGGTGCCAAAAATCATTTTGAAGATTCAGAGAATATTCTCCGCAAAGCATTGACGCCACAACTTATGGTGTGTTAGTAAGGCCTCCGACACTATGCGTTGTCCAAAGTGCGGATTCAGAGATGACAAGGTCATCGATTCCCGCCAATCTCGCGACAGCTCCAGCATTCGCCGCCGGCGGGTTTGCTTGCAGTGCGCATTTCGGTTTACCACCTATGAGCAAATTGAGCGCTCCGATCTCCGCGTGATCAAGCGCGACCGCACCCACGAAATCTTCGATCGTCGCAAACTCGTGAACAGTTTAGCGAAGGCCTGCGAGAAGCGATCAATCAGTCTGGTTACGCTCGAGCAGGCGGTGGACGAAATCGTGCATGAGCTCGAGACCAGCGGGCGGGAGATTCCGTCGACACTGATCGGGACGAAGGTGCTGGAGAAATTGCGCGAAATCGATGAAGTGGCGTATCTCCGTTACGCGTCAGTGCATCGACGTTTCGAAGATGTCGATCAATTTGTCGACGCCATCCAAATGCTCGGTCGCCGTGTAAAACCGAACGCTCTTCAGCGTGAATTATTCAACGAGGAGACACATGGTCGCGTTTAAAGAGGAATTTCCTTACCTGCGCTGCGCCTCAGGTCAGCTTTTCGAGTTCAATCAGAAATGGTTGCACGCCGCGATCACGCGCGCGGCCGATCAGGCCGGATACCCGAGTTGGTGGCTGACCGATCACATCACAGAGAGTATCGCGTTTTATCTGCGATTGAGAAACGACGAGCCAGTCGTTGCGTTCGATCAGCTTTCGCAAACCGTGCGCTATGTTCTCAAAGTCATCGGTTACAAGGAAATCGTTCCTTACTTTTCGCCGCCGCCGCCCCCGATTGCCATCTCGCTTCTGGAAATCGCGGTCGAGGCTGGGTCCGGTTATGAACTCGCTTTTTTCGACGGTCTTGAAAAGCGCATGAACGCTTTGATGCAAACTGGAACGCACACCTTAAACCTGTTTGGCCTGCAGGCGTGCGTGAAGCATCTCCGTGGTGCGAAAATGTGGAGCCGGCCTTGCGACGCTCTTCGCGAGGAAATCGTTTGTTTTATTCGGGAGAAACTCGGCTCTCTGGGCGATCCAGCCGAGCTGAACTGTTCGCTGCAGTAGGTCAAAGGTACGAACGGCATGACCGTTTTCGAAAAGATCATTCGCCGGGAAATTCCGGCGAAAATCGTTTACGAAGACGATGACGTAATCGCCTTTCATGATGTCAATCCGCAGGCGCCGGTGCATGTGCTCGTCATTCCCAAGCACAGCATTCAGCGACTGGCTGAGGCGACGGTGGCCGATCAATCTCTGCTCGGGAAATTGCTGCTCACGGCAAGAATCGTGGCCGAAAAACTGGATCTTTCAAGAAGCGGGTACCGCGTTGTCATCAATAGCGGACCAGATGCAGGTGAAAGCGTTCCGCATTTGCATCTGCACGTTTTGGGCAAACGCGCGCTTGCCTGGCCGCCGGGATAGGTCGGGATGGCACGTCGCGCCATCTTGGAAATGCGGAGGACGCCGCAGCGCGGCGTCCCTACCTACTCCATTACGATAACGGGGGTATCATCGGTGGCGGCTTCAAAGAAATGTTGCGCCATTTCGGCGGGCATGCGGATGCAGCCGTGTGAGGCCCGGTAGCGCGGAACGAAGCCGGCGTGCATCCCGTATCCACGAGTGAAACGCAAAAAGTACGGCATTCTTGCTCCTTGGAACTCGGCTCCCGGAGGTCGGGGATCCTTGGTCACATCGACATTCTTTTTCACGATCTCGCCCGATTCGTCGACGTATTCGCCGTAGAGATTCGAGACATGATGCTCATCCTTCTGGATGACTCGATATTTTCCGGGCGGCGTCTCAAAACCTTTGCGGCCAGTGGAAATGTTCGATTCGCCGATCAACGTTTTTCCCTTGTAAAAGAAAGCGCGTTGTTCGTTCAGGTGAATGACAATTTTCGGAGCGCCATCGACATCGTCCCCATTCCAGTAAGCTGGCATTGGTCTCGGTGCGGCCTGCTTCGTTTTCATCACGTCCGCTTGCGCGGGCTTCTGCGCTTCCTCGAAATCGGCGCACCCTGAACAAATCAGAAGGGTGGCGAAGGCGACGCCGAAGAGTGAAAAACGCAAAGCGCTCATTTTGAGATACGCATATGTAATGTCGGTCCGGTCGGATTCAATTCCAAAGCCGGATCGATAAATAGACGCGAGGCAAGCGGCGCGCCTTATTGAAAGCGCGGTTATGGGCGGACATGTGCCGTAAGGAGAGCGGCTTCTAGGCCACTCGGCCGCAGCAGTTCTTGTATTTCTTCCCGCTGCCGCACGGGCACGGATCGTTCCGGCCGACTTTTGGCATTCCGCGACGGACAGGCTGAAGCTCGAGTTTTACCTCCGAGCCATCGCCATTGCCTTCCACACTGGAGCCGATCTGCTCCGGCCGGCGCCCAGGGACGGGGCCGGTTGCCGTTCCTCCTGTGGGTGCTTGTTCGCGGAGGAGAAACTGCGGGAGAGTCGAGAGAAAAGTCTCGAAAGCCTGCAGATTCGATGTGCTGCGGAAAAGATTGTGCAGCACTTCGTTCTTAATGTTCGCCATCAGCTCAACGAACATGTCGTAGGCTTCGGTCTTGTATTCCACGAGCGGGTCCTTTTGCGCATAACTGCGCAAATAGACGCCTTCGCGCAGCGCATCCATGGCATAAAGATGCTCCTGCCAGAGGCGATCAATCGCGTTGAGAATGATGTAACGCTCGAGGCTTTTCACGGCCGTCGCCTCCTCGTGGCTCGACTTGCGCTCGTACGAGTCCTTGATCTTCTCGATCAGAAATTGCGTATTTTCCTCAACCGTGCGCGTCTCAAACTGCGCTTTGTCTTTTGTTAGGCCGAGCGGGAAGGTCGTGTTGATCCAATTCAGAAGCCCGGCGTAATTAACCTCTTCTCCGGCCGCGCCGGTGCCGAGAAATTCTTTCACCTTGGCCGGAACCGCTTCGTCGATGACTTCGAAAACGAGCTTCCGCGGTTCCTCCGAATCGATCGTGTCGTTGCGATAGGTGTAAACGACTTCGCGCTGATTGTTCATCACGTCGTCGAAATCGAGCGTGCGTTTGCGCGCGAGATAATTCCGCTGCTCCACACGCTTCTGCGCGGTCTCGACCGACTTGTTCAACCATGGATGTTCCAGCTCCTGGCCCTCTTCCAGACCGAAGCGTTCCATGATTTTGGTCATGCGATCAGCCGCGCCGAAATTGCGCATGAGATCGTCCTCGAAGCTGACGTAGAAACGCGTCGCGCCCGGATCGCCCTGTCGCGCACAACGGCCGCGCAACTGTCGATCGATGCGACGCGATTCGTGGCGCTCGGTGCCGATGACGTAGAGCCCGCCGCGACCGGCCACCCCGTCGCCGAGTTTGATGTCGGTGCCGCGGCCCGCCATGTTCGTGGAAATCGTGACCGTGCCCGATTGTCCCGCGCGAGCCACGATCTCCGCTTCCTGCATGTGATACTTCGCATTCAGAACGTTGTGCGGAATTTTCTCCCGCTTCAGCATGCGGCTGAGCAACTCGGAAGCTTCCACGCTGACGGTTCCGACGAGGACAGGCTGCTGCCGCGCGTGACATTCTTTGATCTCGTTGATGACCGCGTTGTATTTTTCCCGGCGAGTTTTGTAGATGCGATCGTTCGCATCCTTTCGTGCCACGGGCCGGTTCGTCGGCACCACTGAGACATCCAGTTTGTAGATGTCGTGAAATTCGCTCGCCTCCGTCTCGGCGGTGCCGGTCATGCCCGCGAGTTTGTGATAGAGCCGGAAATAATTCTGAATGGTGATTGTCGCGAGCGTCTGCGTTTCGCGATCGATTTGCACCCCTTCCTTCGCTTCCACCGCCTGATGCAAGCCGTCGCTCCAGCGCCGTCCCGGCATTTTGCGGCCGGTGTACTCATCGACGATGACAACCTTATTTTCTTCAACTACGTAAGCGACATCCTTCTCGAACAGACAATACGCGCGCAGCAACTGCGAGATGTTGTGAATGCGCTCGCCCTGGACATCGCAAATCTGCTGCCGCTCCGCTTTCATTCGCTCTTTTTCCTCGTCGGAGAGCGCCGTGTTGACATCGATATCGGTGAATTCGCTGATCAAATCCGGTAGCACGAACGCATTCGGGTCGTCGGGATTCATGAAGCTCCGGCCTTGCTCGGAGAGATCGGTTTCGTTCGATTTCTCATCGATGGTGAAGAAAAGCTCCTCCTTCAGAGCGAAGAGGTCCTCTTTCCGTGAGTCCTGATAAAACTGCAGCTCGGCTTTATCGACCGCCTTTCGTTTCTCCGGATCCTCCATCATCCGCAAGAGCGGCTTGTTGCGCGGTTGCCCCAGTTTCACCTTGAACATAAGCAAACCGCCGGCTTCGATATCGCCCGCATCGAATTTCTCTTTCGCCTCACTCGCCAGGCGATTGCAGAGCATGTTTTGCTTGCGCACCAGCTGTTCCACCAGTGGCTTCCATTTATCGTACTGATGTGTCGAGACCGTCGCCGGCCCGCTGATAATCAAAGGCGTGCGCGCTTCATCGATCAGAATGGAATCAACTTCGTCGACGATCGCGTAATTGTATCCGCGCTGGACCTGCTGCTCGCGCGTCGTCGCCATGCCGTTGTCGCGCAGATAATCGAAGCCGAATTCTGAGTTCGTTCCGTAGGTGATATCCATCGCGTATTGCGCGCGACGAACTTCCGGCGATTGATCGTGCTGGATGCAACCGCAGGTCAGCCCGAGAAAGGAATAGAGCTGGCCCATCCATTCGGCGTCGCGACGGGCGAGGTAGTCGTTCACCGTCACAAGATGCGCGCCCTTCCCGGTGAGCGCGTTTAAGTAGAGCGGTAGCGTCGCGACCAAAGTCTTACCTTCGCCGGTGGCCATTTCCGCGATGCGGCCGCGATGGAGAACGATCCCGCCCACGAGCTGGACGTCGAAGTGCACCATGTTCCACGTCATCGGCTGATCGCAGACGTCAAAAGTGTGTTGGCGCTCCGTCAATCGCCGAGCGGCATTTTTCACCAACGCAAACGCCTCAGGCAAAATCTCATCCAGCTTTGCCCATTGGTCTGGCAACTCCGGAATCGCAGCAAGCTGCTGCTTCCACTCAGTCGTTTTTGCGCGAAGATCGTCGTCCGAAAGCGCCTTGAACTTTTCGTCAAACTCGTTAATGCGCAGTACGAGCGGGTTCAGACGCTTGATCTCGCGCTGATTCTTCGATCCGAGTATCTTCTTTAAAATCCAGCCAACCATCGGGTTTTTAATATCGACGAGATTCTCTCACGATCAATTGTCTCCGAGATTTCGCGCAAAAGGTCGCAATTGGCGCGAAGTTCCAAAATGTTATCAGTGTGTCCGTTGTGTTCATTGTGCGAAATGCTTTTCCAGCTAGAATCGAGCGCATGAAGCAAGTCATTTCCACGAAAGACGCGCCCGCAGCCGTTGGACCCTATTCGCAAGCCATCCGTTTCGGAGCGATGGTCTTTTGCGCGGGCCAAATTCCGCTCAATCCGCAAAGCGGGCAGATCGAAGTCCAGGACGTGGGCGAGCAGGCCAAGCGTGTGCTGGAGAACCTCGGCGCCGTCCTCAGGGAAGCCCGGCTCAATTTTTCCAACGTGGTGAAGACGACGGTTTTCCTGACCGACCTGGCTGATTTCCAGACGGTGAATGAAATTTATGCCGGCTATTTTCGCGAAAATCCGCCGGCGCGATCGACCGTTCAGGTTTCCGCTTTGCCCAAGGGCGCGCGGGTCGAGATCGAAGCGATTGCGATGGCCGATGAAAACAGAGCCTTGAGCGGCAAGACGGTAGGCGATACATCCGGGTAGTTCAGTCGCCGTGAAAGCGTTTTGCAGTTTTCTTTCCGGGGAGCGCACCCGGCTCGCGTGTCCTTCGCGGCGGCTCGCCGCGAGGAACCTTCGATTCATTCGCAGCTCTGTCGCGTGTCATGTAAAGGAAGTTCACGAGGGCGGGCCGCCCCCGCCAGCACGAGAGCCGCGTGCGCTCCCCAGAGTCGGATGAGCGAAGATCTCCTCGCGTTGTTTCGCAAGACGGGAGCGTTGCTCGACGGGCATTTCGTCCTGCGCTCCGGATTGCACAGCCGCCAATTCTTCCAATGCGCAATCCTGCTCCAGCACACAGATATTGCCGCCCGGGTCTGCGGAATGCTCGCGGGCAAGATACGCGGCATCAGCTGCGACGCGGTGATTTCTCCGGCACTCGGTGGAATCATTGTCGGTCAGGAAGTGGGCCGCGCTCTTGGGAAGCGACACATCTTTGCGGAAAAAGATGCCGGCGGCCTCGTTCTGCGGCGCGGATTCAAGATCACGCCTAACGAGACATTTGTTGTCGCTGAAGATGTGGTAACGCGCGGCGGACGTGTTCAGCAAACAATCGATATTGTACGCGAAAACGGCGGAGTGGTCGTCGCGGTAGCGGTGATCGTCGATCGCAGCGGCGGCAATCGCCCCGACTTTGGTTGTCCCTTTATCAGCTTGATCGAGATGAATGTTGAGACGTTCGCCGCGGATAGTTTACCTCCCGATCTGGCAAAGACGCCAGCGGTCAGACCGGGAAGCAAATAGTCGCGATGCGTTGGTGAACGCTTTCTTGACCTGTGCAGGCGCGCCCAATAATTTCATTCATCAACCGCGCCACTGCGCGAAAATAATTCGCCTGTGACTGATTTCTTCCGCTCCTCGATTGGCAAAAAGTTTGTCGTCGCGCTGACAGGCATCGTTCTGATCGCTTTCGTCATCGGTCATCTTCTCGGCAATCTGCAAATCTTCATCGGACCGGACTGGATCAATGGGTACGCCGAACATTTGCACGAGCTGGGGCCATTTCTTTGGGTGATTCGCGCCTTCCTGTTGGTCACCGTGATTCTGCATATCTACTTCACGATCCAGCTCGCGATCGAAAATCGGCGCGCGCGGCCGAAGGGCTACGTCAAAAAGGAAAACGTCAAAGCGAGTTTCGCTTCACGGCACATGGTGATGAGCGGCTTGATCGTTTTCGCGTTTATCGTTTACCATCTCGCGCATTTCACCCTGCGCGTGACCGACCCGCGTTTTGCCCTGCTCAAGAAAGATCCGCTCCATCACTACGACGTTTATTCGATGATGGTTTACGGGTTTCAGAGCTATCCCGTCTCCGGTTTCTACATCCTCGCAATGTTTTTGCTCGCGCTCCATTTGAGTCATGCTTCGTCGAGTTTCTTCCAATCGCTCGGCTTGAATGACAGGAAACTTACGCCGCAGCTCGAACGCGGCGGTCGCATTTTCGCGTGGCTGATTTTTCTCGGCTACGCCTCCATTCCCGTCGCCGTCTTGCTCGGCTGGGTGCAACCGGCACAACAGCTATGATCGGTCATTTGGATTCAAAGATTCCATCGGGACCGCTCGCGGGAAAATGGTCGAGTCACAAGGATCACGCCAAGCTTGTCGCGCCGAACAATCGCCGGAAATTTGAAATTATCGTGGTCGGCAGCGGTCTCGCCGGTGGATCGGCGGCGGCCACATTGGGCGAGCTTGGCTACCGAGTGAAATGCTTTTGTTATCAGGACAGTCCGCGTCGCGCCCACAGCATCGCCGCTCAGGGTGGAATCAATGCGGCCAAGAATTATCAGAACGACGGCGACAGCGTCTTTCGCCTTTTCTACGACACGATTAAAGGCGGCGATTTTCGGTCGCGCGAAGCCAACGTCTATCGTCTGGCCGAAGTCAGTAACCTGATCATCGATCAATGTGTGGAGCAGGGGGTACCGTTTGCGCGCGAATACGGCGGGCTGCTCGCAAATCGTTCCTTCGGCGGCGCACAGGTTTCACGAACATTTTATGCCCGCGGCCAAACCGGCCAGCAACTCCTTCTCGGCGCTTACCAGGCACTTTGTCGTCAGATCGCCGCCGGCACGGTGCAAATGTTTCCGCAAACTGAGATGCTCGATCTCGTCCTCGTCGACGGTCACGCCAAGGGAATCGTAACTCGCGGCCTAACGACTGGGAAAATCGAAATGCACGCCGGAGACGCGGTCGTGCTTGCCACCGGCGGATACGGCAACGTTTTTTATCTTTCGACCAACGCGCGCGGCTGCAACGTCACCGCCACGTATCGCGCTTACAAGAAGGGCGCTCTTTTCGGAAATCCCTGCTACACGCAGATTCATCCCACCTGCATTCCTGTCTCGGGCGACTATCAGTCGAAGCTCACGCTGATGTCGGAATCGCTCCGCAATGATGGCCGGGTCTGGGTGCCGAAGAAAAGAGGGGACAAGCGTATGCCTAACGATATCCCTGAAGGCGAGCGCGATTACTACCTGGAGAGGAAATATCCCAGCTTCGGAAATCTTGCCCCGCGCGATATTTCCTCCCGAAGCGCGAAGGAGGTTTGCGATGAAGGCCGCGGCGTCGGCGAAACAGGTCGCGGCGTTTATCTTGATTTCAAGGACGCGATCGCGCGCCTCGGCGAAGAAACGATCCGTGAACGCTACGGCAATCTATTCGAAATTTACGAGAAGATTACGAATGAAGATGCCTACAAACAGCCGATGCGGATTTATCCGGCTGTCCATTACACGATGGGTGGCCTCTGGGTTGACTACAATTTAATGAGCAATGTCCCGGGCCTGCACGTGATCGGCGAAGCAAATTTCTCCGATCATGGCGCGAATCGATTGGGCGCAAGCGCGCTCATGCAAGGTTTGGCTGATGGATATTTCGTCCTGCCCTACACGCTGCCGATTTATCTGGCCGGTCAGATCGGCAAACGGCCGTCGACCGATCATCCCGAATTTCGCCAGGCCGAAAACGAAGTCCGCTCCCGGGTACAGAAACTCCTTAGTGTGAAAGGGACGCGCACGGTGGATTCATTTCATCGCGAGCTCGGCCATCTTCTTTGGAACAAGTGCGGAATGGCGCGAAATGCGGCTGGGTTGCGGGAAGCGTTGGCCCGCATTCCCGAACTGCGCGAGGAATTCTGGCAGAACGTGACCGTGCCGGGCGACGAGCAGGATTTCAATCAATCGCTTGAACGCGCGGGGCGGGTCGCGGATTTCCTTGAGTTCGGCGAATTGATGTGCACCGACGCGCTCGCCCGCGACGAATCGTGTGGCGGGCATTTTCGCGAAGAACATCAAACGCCGGACGGCGAAGCGTTGCGTGACGACGAAAACTTTGCCGTTGTGTTTGCGTGGGAATATCAGGGGAACGGCCAGACAGCGGCACCGAAATTGCATCTTGAACCGCTGGAATTTGAAACCGTCGAGCTTGCGCAGAGGAGCTATAAATGAACTTTCGGCTGAAAATCTGGCGACAGAAAGATCGGAAGGCGAAAGGGAAATTGGTCGCCTATGAGGCGAAAGACATATCACCCCACACTTCGTTTCTGGAAATGCTCGATATTGTGAATGAGCAGCTCGTTAGCCGAAACGAGGAGCCGATTGCGTTCGATTCTGATTGTCGGGAGGGAATTTGTGGAACGTGTTCGCTCGCAATCAATGGCGAGGCCCATGGTCCGGATCATCCTGGAGCAGCGTGCCAGGTCTACATGCGCCGCTTTAAGGATGGCGCGACGATTACAGTGGAACCGTTCCGCGCCAAGCCGTTCCCGTTGATCAAGGATTTGGTGGTCGATCGCAGTGCGCTCGATCGCATTGTGCAGGCTGGCGGATACGTCGGTGCGAGGGCGGGTTCTGCTCCGGAAGCGAATTCGATTCCGGTGCCAAAACACGACGCCGATCTGGCGATGGAAGCGGCGGCCTGCATCGGTTGTGGAGCGTGCGCCGCCGCGTGCCCGAATGCCTCCGCCATGCTCTTTACTTCTGCGAAGGTCTCGCATCTCGCGCTTCTGCCACAGGGCGAACCGGAACGCGCGCGGCGAGTTTTGAAGATGGTTGCGGCGATGGATACCGAAGGTTTCGGCAACTGCACGAACACCTACGAATGCGAAGCGGTATGTCCGGTCGAAATCAGCGCAAGTTTCATTGCCAAGCTGAACCGCGAATACACCAAGGCCAGCTTGAGCCGAAGCGTGGGGGAATAGTTCATTCTCCTGCTCATAATCTTGATCGTGCTCGTAATCGTCTTCCTCAATTGTCAGATCGATCAGGAGCACGATCACCAGCACGAGTCGTCTGGGCCGTCGCGCGCCAGCGGACCAGTGCGACTCCGCTAAGGCAGAAGAGCAGCCAAACCGTGCCCTCGATCACGGCGGCGAGGATATCACTGAAGTAGTACGCACCGAGGTAAATTCGGCTGAAGCCAATTACGAGGAGGAGCAATATCGTTACTAGCGCGACGAGCACTCGCCACGTCCATCGCGGCACGCGCCAGAGCGAGAGAGCGGCGAGCACACCGTAGAGAGCGGTCGCGGTCATCGTATCACCGCTGGGAAGGCCGAACGTATTTTCGGCGTGAAGGACGCCACCGAACTGTGGTCGCGGACGACCGAACAATTGGGTGAGAAGGATAAACAGCAGGGCACCTCCTGGCACCGCGAGCACGAGCAAGAGCAGGCGATACCAGCGACGATGCAGAATCAGAATGAGGGCTGTGATACCGCCGAGGAGCGACAACCAGGCGATTGATCCGAGGGATCCAAGCCAGAGCATCGCCTCGGTCCACCCCGTCGTGGTGTGGCCTTCGAACCAGTTCGCCACCCGCAGATCCATCGAGACAACCGCATCGCGCGTCAGAATCCTCTGAACGAAACCACCAAAAATGGCTGCCGCCGCGATGAGAAGGAGAACGCCGACCGTAAGATGAATTCCGAGGAACCCTTTGGGGGAAAACCGCTGCTCGACCCAATCGATTTCCGCGGCAAACTGCTGAAGAAGCTTCACCACTCGCGGCCGCCGGCAAAATGCTTCCCACCATCGGCGAATCTCCACTTCGCGACTGGTGAGCCAGCGCCAGAACCAGACCGTCGCGATGATTAGTCCTGCGAACAGAGCAACGAAGATGCTGGCGTGCCCGATCCATCGTTCGAGAAAATGCCAGCTTTGGCCAAACCAATAGCCGATAAGAGAAAACGTGGCGGCCCAGAGCACACAGCCGGTCGCGTTATAAAGGAGAAACTGGAGATAAGGGAGCCGGGCTGCACCTGCCAGAAACGGCATCAGCGCTCGGCCGACATGTAGGAAGTGCGCGAAGAGCACGCTGAGTCCTCCGTGCCGCTGGAAGAACGCGTCCATCCGATCGAGGCGTTCGGGTCGCAGCCAAAACGTTGGACCATGCCGTCGCAAAAAGTCGCGGCCCAGCCAGCGACCCAATTCATAACCAATGGTGTCGCCGATGATCGCCGCCACGCTGACGATGGGAATCAGGAGTTGGAGATCGAGCACCTGCTGCGCGGCAAGAAATCCCGCTAACACGACGAGGCTCTCACCCGGCATGAAGAAGCCGAGGAACGCCTGGCATTCCAGCACGACGATGAGGAAGACGACGACGTAACCCCAATGCTGCATTCCCGAAAGCAGCTCGGTCAGGTAACTAATCATCGTCAAAAATTTGGCGACCCGCGAGAATTTACCCGGTTGTTTGACAGGCAAATGTCCAAATCTCCGGATCGAGCTCGTCCCGGGCGCGGGCCGCGAGAGATTGGGCGGAGTTTTCGTCGCGCAAAATCGCAAAGACAGTTGAGCCGGAACCCGAAAGCAATGCGGCGGAGACCTCCGGTTGTTTGTGCAACCACATCTTTGTCTGAGCCAGGAAAACGAATTTCTCAAAGACCGGTCGCTCAAGATCGTTAACGAGTCGGAATTCGCCAAACTGTTGCGGATCGTAGATCACTTCCGGGATCTGTTTCGAATCCTGCCAGCGGGAATAGGCCCACGGAGTCGGCACGCCGAACGATGGCTTGACGAGCAATAGAGATAGCGTTGCGGGAAGCTTGTTCGGCTCCACGATTTCGCCGCGCCCGCGACAGATCGCAGCCGATTGAAAAAGAAAAAACGGAACGTCTGATCCAATTTCAGCCGCCAGCTCGGCAAGTTCCGGCAACGCGAGATTTGCCTGATAAAAGCGATTCAAACCACGCAAAGTTGCAGCTGCGTCACTGCTTCCGCCGCCCAGGCCGGCCCCATGAGGGATTTTTTTCCGCAGCTGAATTGTCGCGTCAATTTTTTGTCCGGTCGTGCGCGAGAAAAGCGCCGCCGCGCGGATGACCAGATTATCGGAGCCATGCGGAAGGGAAGGATCGTCGCAGCGAAAATCGATTCCCAATGTGTGCGCCGCTCCCGTGATTGTGATTTCGTCACAGAGCGAAATCGGCGTCATCAGGGTTTCGATTTCGTGAAAGCCGTCCGGACGACGGTGGCGAATTTCAAAAGAAAGATTGATCTTCGCAGGCGCGAGAAGCTGCATACAATCCAATCTGTTCACGAATTTCCGGAGAATTACAGGATGAACTCGCAACTGGCCAATCGCGATCGATTGATCGTCGCCCTCGATGTCGCGACGAAAGTGCAGGCTCTCGGTTTGGTGAAAGAGCTTTCCAGCGCTGTTTCGTGGTTCAAGATCGGCCTGCAACTCTACACCGCGCTCGGTCCAGAAATCGTTGTCGCGGTAAAAGAAACCGGCGCGAATGTTTTTCTCGATCTCAAACTTTACGACATCCCGAATACGGTTGCCCGCGCAGTGGAAGCGGCCGGCAAATTTGATGTGCAAATGCTGACAATTCATCTGAGTGGCGGCCACGAAATGATTGAGGCGGCGGTCTCCGCACGGAGAGACGGTATGATGCTTTTTGGCGTAACGGTGCTGACCAGCTCGACCACAGAAACATTGCGTGAAGTCGGTGTTGATTCGCCGGTTGAAGAACAGGTTCTCCGGCTTGCTTCGTTAGGCGCAGCGGCGAAGATCGATGGTTTCGTCGCGAGCCCGCTCGAGCTCAAAGCATTGCGCGGACGCCTGGGCGACAAAGGGAAGCTGGTGGTGCCAGGCGTGCGCCCGGTCGGGTCCGAGCCGGGGGATCAAAAACGGTTTATGACTCCGCGCGAAGCGCTGCAAAGTGGTGCTGACTATCTGGTGATCGGGCGACCGATTACTTCGCATCCGCGGCCACTGGAAGCCGTGGAAAAAATAATCAGCGAACTTGCCTGACAAGGTCGCGCAACCGGCATGTTCGATGAGCTCGACGTTTATGAAGATTCCGAGCGGCGGAATGCGTCTCTCAACATGGCGATTGATGAGGCGTTGCTGGAAAGTGCCACAAAGCCGACGCTTCGCTTCTACGGATGGAGGCAGCCCTCGCTATCATTTGGATATTTCGGCCGATACGATGATGCGTTGAAGGAGGGCGCGGGCCGCGATCTGGTTCGGCGTTGGACCGGGGGCGGCATTGTCCTCCACGGCGACGACCTGACGTATTCGCTCGTTATTCCAAGCCGATACCGTTCGTCTGCGTTAGCGCCGGGCGCGATCTACGCCGCGGTCCACCAGGCCATCCGCGATGTGCTCCTAGCAGAAGGGAAGGAAGCGCTGATGGCTATATCATCGCGCCCAAAAATTTCCGAAGCGTGTTTTGCGAATGCCGTAGTGGCCGATGTTCTGCTGGGCGAAACGAAAGTGGCCGGTGCGGCTCAGCGACGGACGCGGGCCGGTTTGCTCCAGCAAGGAAGCATCCAGGTTCCACAGCTTTCCGAGGCTTTTGCGGAAACTTTTGCCCGCGCGCTTTGTATGAAAAATAGCATGCGCACTCTTGCGTCTGACCTCGTGAGCCGGTCGGAGGAAATCGACAAAGCGAGGTACGCGACGGAACAATGGTTGCGGCGGCGATAAATCAGCGCCCGGGGTGCTGGTTTTGGCGGCTCGCAAAAAAAATCTTACTCGTCAAAGTTCGCGACGACGAGCCGTCGTCGCAAGCACGCGAGCCGCGTGCGCTCCCCAGAGTTCGATCGACTCCGAAGGCCTTCGGGGCTCGGAACGACCGGAAAACGGTATCTCCGCCAATTGATGCCTTGCTTTGACATTGGAAAATGGGCCTTCTATTCTGAGTTTGTGGAAGTTTTCTCGCCGTCCGCAGCCGCTATCCCCCCAATCGTTTCTGACGGACCGATCGCCAGCGTCGCGCGACTCGTGCAACGCCAGCTCGACGAAGTCGAAGCGCAGATCACGCAACAGGCGACTGCATTCGATCCCGCGATCGAAGGCTACGTTGCCTATGCAGTAGGCAGTCGGGGGAAGCGTCTCCGCCCTCTCCTCGCCCTGCTCAGCGGCGGAGCGAGTGGCGGGGTCACTCCCGGACACGTCGACCTGGCCGTAATCGTCGAGCTCATTCACGTCGCCACGCTCGTGCACGACGACATCATGGACGAGGCGGAACGGCGGCGCTCGCAGCCGACGGTGAACGCGCGCTGGGGAAATTCGTTGAGCGTTCTGTTAGGCGACTGCCTGTTTGCACAGGCGCTAAATTTATCGACGAACTTCGACAATCCGGAGATCAGTCGCGCAATCGCGCGGGCCGCCAGGGATGTTTGCTCGGGCGAAATTATTCAAACGCAAAGGCGCTTCGATCTGCACCTCGCGATCGAGGATTATCTCCGCATCATCAAGATGAAGACGGGCTCGCTCTTCGCGGTGGCCGCGGAACTCGGCGCCACGATCAATGGAGCCGGAGCGGAAATGATTCGATCGATGAAGGCGTTCGGACTGAAGTTTGGGGCGGCCTATCAGATCTACGATGACTGCCTCGACATCGCGGGCAGCGAAAATACCACCGGCAAAACCCTCGGGACCGATTTGCGGAAAGGGAAGATGACGCTTCCGGTGCTGACGCTGCTAAAGAACACTCCGGCGATTGAACGTGAACATTGTTGCGAGCTAATCCTCGACGGAAGATCGGACGAAATTGCAGCTCTGTTGAAAATGGCTTCGGCTGATGGCGCGCTCAGCGCCTCGCTCGATGCAGGCCGCGAGTTGATTCGGGATGCCCAATGCAGTCTGGACGGCCTCGCTCCAACCGCATTCGCCGACGCCTTGGTGCAACTCTGCGACGCACTCCGCGATTTGTTCGAACAACTGCGGTCGTAAAAATTGTAGTCAGGCCGCGGCAACAGCAAGCACTGTAGAATTTGCTTCTTCCCTTCAAATGCCTCAGCTGAAAATCCGCGAAATGCCGGAGCCGGAGCGGCCGCGGGAAAAGTTGATGGCTCACGGTGCGGCGGCGCTGACCGATCCGGAGCTGATCGCGATCCTTTTGCGCACGGGTGTGCGCGGGGCGAATGCGATCGAAGTCGCCCGTGAACTATTGGAAAGATACAAATCGCTCGGCGACTTGAGCAGGTGCACGGTTAAGGAGCTTGCTGCCATCCGCGGGATCGGGAACGCGAAAGCGGTGCAGTTGGTTGCTGCTTTCGGTCTTGGTCAAAGATTGGCGCAAGAGTCTTTCGTCCGAAAGAAGATTGATTCGCCCGAATTGGTCTGTGCTCTCGTCGGCTCCGAAATGCGAATGCTGCACAAGGAATCGCTCCGCATCATTCTGCTCGATACTCGCTATCACATGCTGCGGATCGAGGAAGTTTCGCTCGGCAGCCTCAACGAAAGCATCGCGCACCCCCGCGATGTCTTTCGACCGGCCATCATTTTCTCTGCATACGCCGTCATCGTGGTGCACAATCACCCGTCGGGTGATCCATCCCCGAGCCAGGCTGATCACAGCCTAACGAGACGATTATCGGAGGCAGCAGAGCTCTTGCAGATCAAGCTGCTCGATCACATTATCATCGGCGCGCCGGCGGAGGGACGGGCGCCGTATTTCAGTTTCAAGGAAGCGGGTGTGCTGTGAAAATTCATCCCACGGCGATTGTCGATCCGGCGGCGAAAATCGGGAGCGATGTCGAGATAGGTCCTTACTCGGTCATCAGCGCGGAGGCGATCATCGGCGAAGGATGCGTTATCCAGTCTCACGTGGTGATTGAAGGATCGGTGGAGATCGGGGTCGATAATTTCATTGGACATGGGGCGATCATCGGCGCGGCGCCGCAGGATCTTTCTTTCAATCTCCAAACCCACAGCGGTGTTCGCATCGGAAATGATAACGTCATTCGCGAACACTGCACGATTCACCGCGGGACCGTGGAGGGAAGCATGACCACGCTGGGCGCCAAAAATTTCCTAATGGTCGGCGGGCACGTCGGTCACAACTGTAACATTGGCAGCAATGTGATCATCGCGAACAATTGCCTCCTCGGCGGCTATGTCGAGATTCAGGATAGCGCTTTTCTCGGCGGCGGGTGCGTCTTTCATCAATTCGTGCGTGTGGGAAGACTCGCCATCACGCAGGGCGGCTCAGCCTTCAGCGTGCACATTCCGCCGTTCGTGATGGCGGCACTGCTCAATTACGCCATCGGATTAAATGTGATCGGCTTGAAGCGCGCGGGCTTCACCGGGAAGGAACGCGATGAACTCAAAGCTGTCTTTAAGCTGCTTTACACAAGCGGCCTGAATAAAAGCCAGGCCTTGGAGCGCGCGGCGGAAACAAAATGGGGAGCGCCCGCTCAGGAATTCCTGGATTTCGTAGCGAGTGCAAAAAAGCGTGGGATTTGCGCGTATCGAGGAAGCGATCGGAAACTTGCGGACTAGCAACTAGTCAAGTGCCAGGAGCGCGAGCATACGACCGGTGCGTCCTTTTTCCGCACGATAGGAGTAGTAGCGATTCAAATCACAAGCCGTGCAGATGTTGCAATCGTTTACCGCGGTGACACCAGTTTCGCGACACTGCTGTGCGATTTCCGCCGCGAAATCGATCTCGTAATGTGGCGGCCGGATGCAGGGACTGAGCTGCACCACCACATCGGTCGGCGCTGATCCAAACGTCTCGCGCATCTGCGCGATCGCGCGGCTCACGATTCCGAGTTCGGTCCCTTTCTTGCCGGAATGGACCAAGCCGATGCAGCGGCGAACCGGATCGGCGAGAAAAATTGCACAGCAATCTGCGACGTAAATACCAAGAGAGGCTCCGGGTTGATTCGTGATCATACCGTCACATTCGGCAAAGCACACATCCGCCGAAGGGGGGCGATCGATCACCGCGACGCGATTGCCGTGAACCTGTTGTGCGGTAAGAAAAGGCCCGCGGTCAATCGCAAGCGACCGGCGGATTTCGCGATGTGCCGCATCGAGCCGATCAAGCGCCTGCGCTTTGTCGTAGGACACTTCGATTCCGGGCATGCGTCCAATAAAAGCGTGGCGGCATGCCGGAATCGCAGCAAGTGCGGGGAACTGTTCGACCGCAGATGAGCTCGCCTGCACTGGTTTGGCGTGGACGGTTCGGGACTAGGCGCTCGAATGGCTGGCCTTGTCGTCGGTCTCCAGCCAGGTAAAGATCGAAGTTCTCTCCGGATCGAGCCCGAGCTTTTGGCATTCCTCTATGAAATAATCCTGCTTCTCGGGGTTATCCAACAACGTGGCTCTATCCATTTCGTCAGCCCAACCCTGTACTTCGTCCGGCGACTGCTGTTCGCCGTGATTGTCGAGCCATCGAGCCATTTCCATATCGCTTGCGCCTTTCTCAATCTCCGCTTTGAAATCGGACCCCTTCACACCTTTGAATCCGAAGAGCACGTTGTCCAAGAGGGAGTCAAAATGATACTCGCCGATATTCCCGCTTATCAACGCGCGACATTTATCGATCGTGCGTCCGAGAATCGCGTATCCACCCACCCGGACCCTGGGACTGCGCGGCGCGACCTTGGTTAGGTCCAAGCCTGCAACCTTTGTTTCCATGAGAAAAAAGGCTAGGGAGAATTGATTGAGCTGCAACTCGTGGAAGAAAATCGCAGGGTCACAAAATCGAAATGCTTTGAAAGAAGAAGTGATCTGGCTGCTCCATGCGTAAGCTTGTGATATGTCTCGGCTTTTCGCGCTCTGCCTGACGATCGCGCTAGCGGCTCAACGACTGCACGCCGCGCCGCCCATCGCCGCGCCCCCACCCGGGAAATTGTATCACGGATTTTATTACGATGGACCGGCAACGAATGAACACGATGTCACCGCGGCGGACGTGTCGCAATACGAAGAGGCCGTCGGGAAAAAGACCGCGTGGGTTTTCTTTTCCCACAACTGGTTTGAATCGAGAAAATTTCCTGCGGCAATGTGCACCTGGATTCGAGATCTCGGAAAGGTCCCGTACGTCCGCTTGATGCTGCGCTCGGACCTCGACCAGAATCATGCCGAGAAGATTTTTAGCCTCGATAACATCATCGCCGGCAAATTCGACGAAGACCTGAGGTTATGGGCGCGGGAGGCAAAAGCATTCGGTTCACCCATTTTGATCGAGTGGGGCACGGAGCCGAACGGACAATGGTTTGCCTGGAACGGAAGATGGAACGGCGGCGCGAAGAAGGGGCCCGCGCGCTTCGTCGCAGCGTATCGCCACATCGTCGATCTGATGCGGGCGGAAGGCGCCGACAACCTGCAATGGGTCTGGCACGTCAACTGGTTCGATGAGCCGGAAGCGAAATGGAATCGCTTCGAGAATTATTATCCGGGCGACTCCTACTGCGATTGGATCGGTATCAGCGCCTACGGTCCGCTCACCCCGACAACGCGCGATGGCATCGAAGGTTTGCGCTTCGAGATGCGCGAAGCCTACCCACGCCTCGTAAAGCTGGCGCCGGGCAAGCCGATCATCGTGGCCGAGTTCGGTTGCGATCTGCACAATCATCGCGTTCGCGCCGACGAGTGGGCAAAGTCGGCGCTCGACGACTTGTTCTCAGGACGCTGGCCGGCCGTGATCGGTTTCTGCTGGTGGAACGAAGCGTGGGAAAACGACGATCATAAAATGCACGATACTGACATGAACATCCTGCATGACGCAGCCCTAACGAATGTATTTCGGAGCGAATTCGAGCGGCACGCGGATAAGATTCAGGAAACGCCAATTCTGGCTCTCCATTAGAGATCAAGAACGCTCCGGATTGCGCGGCGCGATTGGCGGTCGCATACTCAACGCATGGTCAACATCTCCGTCGAGTATACGGGCGGTTTGCATTGCAACGCCATTCACGAACCGTCGAAATCAAAGCTCCCGACCGATGCTCCGACTGACAATCAAGGGAAGGGCGAAGCGTTTTCGCCGACCGACCTCGTCGCGACCGCGCTCGGAACTTGCATCGCGACAACGATGGCGATCGTGGCCGAACGTCATCAAATCGATCTGAAGGGAATGACCGTGAGTGTGGCGAAAGAAATGGCGAATGACCCCCGCCGCATCGGCCGGCTCGTTACCGAGGTGCACGTGCCGTTGCCTTCCAATCACCCGCAGCGTGAGCTTTTAGAAAAGACGGCGCTAGGCTGCCCGGTGCACCGGAGTCTGCCCTCCGAGGTAAAACGACCGACCGAATTTTTCTGGGAAGGCTAGTGGGTTGGCCGGCGACGCGCCTGCCCTAACGACAACAAGTCGCGCAGTTCGCGATTTGTTCGGGGCAGCGTCCGCTTGTCGTATTTCCTACTGCCCGAGCACCCAGGCGAAGATTAATGGCGCACAAATCGTGGCATCGCTTTCGACCACGAACTTCGGAGTCGAGGCCGCGAGCTTGCCCCACGTGATCTTCTCGTTCGGCACGGCGCCAGAGTAGCTGCCGTAGCTCGTCGTCGAATCGCTGATTTGACAGAAATAACCCCACAGCGGCACTCCGGTGCGCTCCAGATCCTGGTGCAGCATCGGGACGACGCAGATCGGGAAATCGCCGGCAATGCCGCCCCCGATCTGAAAGAAACCGATTGAGCCCTCGCGGTTGCGCAGCTTCTTCGCGTTCTTCGTGTAGTAGTCCGCGAGCCGGGTCATGTATTCGATGCCCGTCCGCACGGTGTGCACGTTCCTCACGTCGCCGCGTATCACCGCCGCCGCATACATGTTGCCGAGTGTCGCATCCTCCCAGCCCGGAACGATGATCGGCAGATTCTTTTCGGAGGCCGCGAGCAGCCAGGAATGCTGCGGGTCGATCTGATAGCTCTTCTTCAGCTTACCGCTGCGAAGAATCTTATACATGAACTCATGCGGAAAATAATGCTCTCCAGAGCGGTCGGCCGCGATCCACTCTTCGAGCACCGCCTTCTCGATCCGCCTCATCGCCTCCATCTCCGGGATGCACGTGTCGGTCACGCGATTCATGTGCCGGGCGAGTAGTTTCTGCTCGTCCTGCGGCGTCAGCTCCCGATAGTGCGGCACCCGCTCGTAATGATCGTGCGCGACGAGATTAAAAATATCCTCTTCGAGGTTTGCGCCGGTAGAGACGATCAGGTGCACCTTTTCGCGACGGATCATCTCGGCCAATGAGATGCCGAGCTCGGCCGTTGACATTGCGCCCGCGAGCGTCACCAGCATCTTGCCGCCGGCGGCGAGGTGTTCTTCATACCCCTTGGCCGCGTCGAGCAACGCGGCGGCGTTAAAGTGGCGATAATTCCGCGCGATGAATTTCGAGACTGGGCCTTTTTTTGCCGCGAGTGCGGCGTTGATCTCTTCCGGGCTTTTTGAGCGTCGTTTGGTTTGCATTGCTTCGGTCAGGCGGGATACAGCCAGCGCATGTAATCAGCCACGCCGGCTTCCAGCGGAAAGCGCGGCTCATATTGCAATGCGGCGCGCACCGCGGACAAATCCGCCTGCGTGAAATTCTGATAATGTGCGTGTGGGTTCTCGATATATTCCGGCTCGAAGCTCGTGCCAAGGGTGTCATTGAGAATCTTGATCAGCTCGTTGAAGGACCGTGCCTGACCGGCGCCGAGATTGTAAATGCCGCTCTGGCGCGCTTCGAAGCCACGCAGGCAACCGCTCACGATGTCCTTTACGTAGACGAAATCGCGCTGCTGTTCGCCGTGTTTGAAAATGCGTGGCCGCTGTCCCGCCGTCATCTGCTGCGCGAGATGGTAGACCATGCTCGCGGGCACGCCTTTGTGCGCTTCACGCGGGCCATAGACGTTGAAGAAGCGAAGGCCGACGATGATCCAATCTTTGGCTTCCGCTGTGGCGCGGCGCGCTAGGTTGTCCATGATGGCCTTGGAGAAAGCGTAGATGTTCGCCGGGGCGGCGCCGCTGCTTTCACTGCTCGCTTCCCTGGTCGAACCGTAGGTGGAGGCGGAGGAGGCGAAGACGATGCGCGTCTTGTTCGGGCGCGCGAATTTCAGTAACCGTCGGAAGCTTTCCACGTTGTCGTGGGTTTGCTCGAATTGATCGTGATTTGTCGTGTCCGTGATCGAGGCGAGGTGAAAAATGGCGTCGAATTTTTCGTCGCCGAACTGCTGTCGCCAATCCAACGCGGCCAGATTTTGCGCAATGAAATCGCCGGTGTAACCGGCGAGATTCTTGAAGTCACCGGAGCGGAAATCGTCGATTACCGTCAGGCGCGACTTGGGAAATTCGTCCTGCAATGCGAGCACGAGATTCGATCCAATGAATCCCGCGCCGCCGGTGACAAGCAGGTTAAGTGATAAGGAGGGGTTTGGCATGCAGCGCCTACTATCGGCGCGATTGATTAAATAATTCTTGAGCGCGCAAGCGCAAGCGGCTATTGCTCGCGGCAGTTCTTTGCGAGTTTGATCAGTGGATCGGCGCGAGAAATCCCGTGTGAATCGGGAGCAGTTGCGCTGCTGTAACTGGATACGACTTCCCATGAGCCAATCGTTTCCCGAAAGCATTCGGGATCGGTGAAGGCGGGAAGAAGGTGCGCGTGAGTCGTTAGGCGAACGCCAGAAGCCAGGAGCCAGAATATTTGCCCGCTCCACCTCATTCGAGTCGCCGCGTGTGCGGACGACCCGAAAAAACTTCTTCGCGAAAAAGAAGAATGAGAGCTGTGGACGATCTGGTGCAACCGGCCAAGTCCGCCTCTCTGTAAATGGAGGAAACTTGTTATGCGGCAGATCAATATTAGAAGGTTGGTGACGGTGTGCATTGCTGGAGCGCTGCTCGCGCTTTCTTTTCCTGCTCACGCGCAGGATGCGGCTTCATCCGAGATCTCGAGCGAAAGTGAACCGATCGTGGTGAGCGCGACTCGACTTCCCATCCCGGAAGATGAATCGCCTTCGAGCGTGAGCGTGATCACGGATGAAATTATCGAGCAAAAACAAATTCGGCGCGTGGCGGACGCGTTACGGGAAGTTCCCGGATTGTCGGTCGTGGAAACTGGGACGGCGGGACAGCAGACCTCGGTCTTCATCCGCGGTTTGCGTAGCGAGCACACGCAGGTTTTGATCGACGGGATTCCGATCAACCAGGGACTTCAGGGAGCCTTTAACTTTGCCGACTTAACCACCGACAACATCGCTCGGATCGAGGTTGTTCGCGGACCGCAGAGCACTTTATACGGTCCACGCGCGCTGGCAGGGGTGATTCAGATCTTTACCAAGCAGGGCAGCGGGCCACCGACAGGCGAGTTCAGCGCGGAAGCTGGATCGTTCGACACGTTTCGCGAAACCTTCCAGAGCTCGGGCTCGGTTCGGCAGTTCGATTATTCCGTCGGACTGAGCCGCCTCGATACGGATTATGAACGGCCGAACAATCAGTATCGCCTGAGCAACGGCCTCGTGAACATCGGCTGGACGCCTAACGAACAATGGAGAATCAGCGGCTTGTTTGCCTATTCGCTCGCTGACGCTGGGAATCCGAATTCGATCTTCGATCCGAAGCCATTCGATAATCTTTTGACCGAACGCTGGCTGGTCGCTCCACGGGTTGATTTCAAGCCGGTCGATTGGTGGGACCACCAGTTGATCGTCAGCTACGATCACGAACGGCAGGTGAACGATCCGAACGACGACGGTTTCGTCGGCCCGACGCGCGCGCTGTTCAAACGCTTGACCGTCGACTATCAAAACGATCTCAAAGCGGCATCGTGGCTCACGCTGACCTCGGGGTTTTTCTATAGTGATGTCGACGCGGGCCAGGAACGGCCATTCGTTTCACAGGACTTCGGGCCGCAGCCGACCTTCGTCAGCGATCACACGGAAGAGACCGCGGTATTCCTGCAGGCGAGCATCACGCCATGTGAAGGTTTGTTGCTCGTAGCCGGTGGACGCTACGATTATTTCAATCAATTCGGCGGCATCTGGACTTATCGCATCGCCGGAAGTTACAGAATCAAACCGACGGACACGATCTTGCATTCGAGCATTGCGACTGGCTTCAGTCCGCCCAGCAGTCAGGATAAGATCTTCGGCAACAACTTTGGCCTGGAGCCGGAAAAAGATCGCGGGTTTGACGTGGGAATTGAACAGCACTTTTGGGGAGGGCGAGGCTTCGTTGGCCTGACGTATTTTCACAACGACTTGTCGAACCTGATCGGCTATAACGGGCTCTTCGACACCTTGAATCTGGGCGCCGCGTTGACGCAGGGACTGGAAAGCGAGATGCAGATTCGACCGATGCCCGATCTCAGTTTCTCGGCGACGTACACATACCTCGATGCGGAGAAAACGTCGGCGGTAGACATTAATCAACCACAGGGCGCGCGATTGCCGCGCCGGCCGCGCAATGAGTTTTATGTTTCGGCATCATACCTGTGGTGCAAAAAATTGCGGACGACTGTGGAAGCAAAATTTGTCAATGCGCGGGAGGAGCTGAGTTTCGGCGCCCCGAACTTCGATATTGAGGATTACTCTTTTGTGAATTTCGCGGCCGAATACGAAATCAATCCCCACCTCACGATCTTTGGTCGGATCGACAACGTGACGAATGAGCAGTACGCCGAGGTGTTTGGTTTCCCGGCGTTGGGGCGGGGCGCGTATGCAGGAGTGAAGGTGCGGTTCTAGTCATGCATGTCATCCCGAGCCGCGGAGACGGCGAGGGACCTCATATTCGTTTGTAGAGCGCGCGTCGGGTGAGGCGATCAATCATGCTTATGCGAGGTCCTTCGCTCCGCTCAGGATGACTGCGAGAGGGCGATGGGTGTATCTGGTGCTCGCTTGAACATGCGACGCACTGCTGGTAATCGCTAAGAGTGCGCCCGGAACTTTATCTCGCGGTTGGTTTTATCGTTGGTGTGGCGTTAGGCGCTTGCGTTTTCCTGCTCTCACGCCGTCGTCGTTCCGGCGAAGCAGAACTCATTCAGCGTTTGGAACTACTCGATCGCGCGCAAGAGAGAGCCGAGCGCATGTTGCGAGAAGAAATGTCGCGCGGCCGGGAAGAAAACGCGCAATCGGCCAAGACACAGCGCGACGAACTTACTTCCTCGCTGGAGAGCGTCCGTTCGATTGTCGATCTGCGCCTGAAACAATTGCAGGAAGACAATTCCCGACAGATCGAAAAAATGCGCGCGACGGTTGACGAGAAATTGCAAGGCACACTGGAGAAGAGGCTGACGGAATCGTTCAAGCTCGTGAGCGAGAGGCTCGAGCAGGTGCACCGGGGACTCGGCGCCATGCAGCAACTGGCGAGCGATGTCGGTGGATTGCAGCGTGTCCTGACGAATGTGAAGACGCGTGGCGGCTGGGGCGAAGTCCAGCTGGGTGCGCTCCTCGGGCAAATCCTAACGACAGACCAATTCGCGTGCAATGTAAGGACGCGTGATGAGAGTGGGGAGACGGTAGAATTCGCAATCAAATTGCCGGGCGATGAAAACGGTGCGCCGGTTTGGCTTCCGATCGACGCAAAATTCCCGATCGAAGATTATCATCGACTAATCGCGGCGCAGGAGATTGCGGACGTGCCGGCGGTGGATGCTGCGATGCGCAGCCTGGAAACGCAGTTGAAAAAATGCGCGAAAGATATTTGCGCGAAGTACATCAACCCGCCGAAGACGACGGACTTCGCCCTCATGTTTCTGCCGACGGAAGGACTTTATGCCGAAGCTGATGCGCCGCGTTGGCCTGGTCGAGCAGGTGCAGCGCGATTGCCGGGTGGTGTTTGCTGGGCCGACGACACTGGCGGCGTTGCTCAACAGCTTGCAAATGGGATTTCGCACTCTCGCCATTCAAAATCGTTCTAGCGAAGTCTGGAATTTGCTAGCGCGCGGTGAAAAATGAGTTCGGGAAATTCGGCGATGCCTTGTCGAAAGTAAAACATAAACTCGATCAGGCATCGAGCGACATGGACAAAGTTGCTAAACATTCTCAAAGAATCACAAAAAGCCTGAACGACGTGGAGGAACTGCCTACGAATCCGCAGCCACTGTTGCCGGAGTTACTAGCGGAGCCGGAAGAAGAAGAACCAGATTAGCGTGCACGTTCGCCCAAGCACTGCCATTTCAATTCAATATCGCGCTCGAAGCCAATTCGAGAATTCGAATCCGACCGACGCAATCGCAGCTATCGCGGCCAACAGAGCAATCAGAGTCGCGATCAGTGTTACAAACATAGCTTGCTGCCGCTCGATTGCCTCAAGTTCGGATTCGATGTTTCCGATCACTCCATTGATCCACGCGCGTAATGGCTCAAACGTTAACCCCAAATCAAGTCTCGTTCCAAATACGCGCGGAGGAGGTATGGCCTCTCGTAAAATCCGTGCAGCCCTGACTTCTGCTATGTACTCGGAACGCTCGATCACGCGATCTCGAAATAGTCTTAATTTCATCTCTGCCGCCTCTCGAGTGCCTTCAGGCCCAACCCAACTGGATTGCAGTGCGTCCAACTCCTTGGGCAGTTCCAAAGCGTCGAGAAGTAGAGCATCTAGATTTTCGATAGCGCTGCTCCAAGGCAACAGGTCGGGGAACCTCCGCGGCCATCGGCGTTTCATCGGAAAGGTATTATTAACCTTTTTGGCGTCGAACCTTCAATGCTGATTTGCCCGGCAGTTACGGCCGCGGTGCGAGCGAGGCGACAATTTGATCGAAGCGCGGATCCCCTCGCAACGGATCCCAAAACGGATCAAGCCGGATTTCGCCGTAGGACACGCCGGCCGGCATCTTGGCGAGAATTTTGAGTTGCTCGATCGCCAGGTTGCGCTCACCGATCCACGCGCAGATCACCGCATAGTAATAAAGAATCTCCGTGCCGTTGAGCGCGTCTTTCGTTACCGGTAGAAGCTTGATTGCCCGGCGCGCCTTGTCGAGCGCCTCTTCTTTTCGTCCGAGCGAAGCATCGATCAACCCGAGGAAGCAGAGCTCGGAGCCGTCGTTAGGGTCGGACTGGACGAGTTTCTCCTGCTGCGAGCGCGCGTTCTCAAATGCGGCGCGGGCACCGGCTGCGTCTCCTTTCATCCGGGCAACCAACCCTTGCGCGTAGGCTCGGTTGAACTCGACCGCGCCTATGCTTCTTCCGCGCAACGTACTCTCGACCAGTGTTCCCAGGACTTGATCGGCGGCGACGGGATCACGCCGGTACAAATCGACAAAGAAACGCCCGCGTGCCAAATCTCCCGCTGACGCGGGGTCGTCCGCGAGAATCTTTTCGAGAGCGGCGCGCCATGATCGCGTGTCAGCTTGTTCATGGAAATCGATCCAACCGGGAAGCAGAAGGGTGTAGTTGTTCTTTGATTCAAGGGTTAGGCCACGAGCGGCTACCTCTCTGGCTTGTTTATATTCGCGCGAACAAAGAAAAGTGAATCCAGCGCCGAAAAGGAGATCACGGTTTCGCGGATCCAACTCCATCGCGCGCATGAAGTCGTGCCCGGCTTCCGACCAACGCCCCTGTCTTCGATCAATGTAGCCGCGCCATTCGAAGATGCGTGCATTGTTTGGCATCGTGCGGACGGCAATGGCAAGCTCATCCCGGGCGTGGTCGTAATCGAGGTAGCCGTAATATAAGTGCACCGCCAGGGCGAGATGTGCTTCGCCCGAATCTGGTTTCAATCGGAAAGCCGAATTGATCGCAGCGTTGGCCAGGGCCAGGCGCTCGGGCGTGTGATCGATGTCGTTCCAATAGATCTCGTCGTGGGCCTCCGCCAACTCGCAATATGCCAGAAGAAAGGCCGGGTCCCGGGCGATCGCCTGGTTGAGCAATTCCACAGCTTGGAAAAGGTTTTTCGCGCTGTTGAGGCCGTAGTATGAGGCCTCATCGACCCAGGACCTGGCGTGAACATAGAAGTCGTAGGCGACAATGTCCTTGGTTGGTCGCTCTTCAATGGCTGCTCTTTCGCTAAGCGAGAGCTTCGCCTGAAGCTGATCGGCGATAGCCTTGGCAATCTCGCTTTGAATGGCGAATACATCGGCGAGGTCACGGTCGTAACTCTGCGCCCACAGTTGCGTGTCGGTTCTGGCATCAATCAATTCTGCGTTCACTCGCACCTTTCCGTCGGCGCGTTGGACACGACCTTCCAGCAGATACGTTACGCCGAGTTGTTTTCCGATCTCGCGCAGATTCCGAGCAATCCCGCTTTTGTACTGCATCACGCTCGTATGGCTTATCACTTTCAAGTCTGCGATCTTGGCGAGATCGGTCAGAATTTCGTTCTGCACCCCGTCGGCAAAATATGCGTTCTCTTGGTTCGCACTGAGGTTTTCGAATGGCAGCACCGCGATGCTTTTGTCTGGAACCGAGGGCGCACTGGGAGAAACAATCGGATGAATTCGCTCGAAAATCAGAATCGCGACGACGACGAGCAGGACACCGATAATCAGAAAATCGAGCTTGCGACCGGTCCGGCGGGTGATGGCCTCGTTAGGCGCGATCTGTTCGGTGCGCTTGATTCCTTCGGGGGTCATTTCGAATATCCAGGAGAAAATCAGCGCTATCGGAAAACCGATTGCTGACAGGAGAACAACAAGCCGAACCGCCCAATTGGGGATGTCGAAGAACGGAAAGACCTGGCTCGCAATTTGTATGAGCAGCCATGCGACAACGCCGTAGGCCATCGCAACCCTGTAAACGTTGCGCCGCCTTAGCTCGGCCAAGAAGTTATTCAGACGCACTGCCTGGTTTATCCGAAAATTTCACGGATCCACGACAAGTCCATCTTACAATACTTCGTCCCACTTCGCCTGATCCTTGAGCATGATCTCGCGCAGCAGCCGGAGTGGAGGCATGCCGTGCTTGAGCATTTCGTCGTGGAATTTTTTCAGGGAGAAATTCTCGCCTTCCTGCGCCTTGTAATCTTCGCGCAGCTTCAGGATCTGCCACTTTCCCAGCGTGTAGTTCAAGTAGCCCGGATCGAAGGTGCCGCGCATCGCTTCGGAGCGGGCCGGTTTCTCCTCATAATAGCAATTATCCTGGAAAAATTTCGTCGCCTCATCCACCGACATGCCCTGTGTGTGCATCTTGATCGAAACGCAGAGCCGGCACAGGCGCAGAAGCGCTTCATCGGCCTGCGCCATCCGATATTTGGCCGCGCGAACCGTCTGCTCGGGTGTCGCGTCGGAACAATTACAACTGCCGAAGCCTTCATCGAGCATCATCTTTTCTGTGTAGTGCGCCCAGCCTTCGATAAAGGCGTAGCTTCCGAAAATCTTCTCAAGTTTCGTCGCGGACGAAGCGTTCAAATGCAGGAATTGGACGTAATGCCCCGGGTAGGCTTCGTGAATCGAGACGAGATCGCTGGTGTAATAGTTGAACGATGTGAGCCATTCCTCTTTTTGTTTCTCCGGCCAATCCTTTTCCGCTGGAGTGACATAATAAAAAGCTTCGGTCGCCTTCTTCTCGAACGGCCCGGGCGTGTCCATCGACGCGAAACTGGTTGCACGGGAAAATTGCGGCGTCTCGGTGACCTTTGGGCGCACGTCGGATGGAATCGCGATGATCTTATGATCGACCAGATATTTGCGAATCTTGTCCAGATCCTTGGCTACGTCCGGAATCAAGCTGTCCGGCTTGGGATGTTCTTTCTGGATCTCCTTGAAAACTTCGATCGGCGACTTTTGCGGGTCGATGATTTTCGCGGCTGCGGCAAAGATATCCTGCTCCTCTTTCAATTTTTGCAGTCCCATCTCGAGGATTTTCTCCGGCGGGAGGTCAACCAATTCCGTGTTCGCGAGCAGCCGCCGATATTTTTCCTTGCCTAGCGCGAAGTCCGGTGTCGCCTTGGGCAGTTTCTCTTTTGTGAGCCAGCTGGCGTAGTCCTCGAGCGCCGCCGTCGCCTTGCGGTTTGTGTGACGAAATTGAGCGCTGAGCTGCTCGTCCTTCAGATCCTTGAGCGCCTCAACCAAATCCTTTCGCAGAAAATCCGCGGAGCCTCGCGCGATCTGGATGGCTAGCTCAACGAGCGGCTTTGGTAGCGTCTCCTGCAAATTGGTTCTTGCTGCAAGCATGATATTTGGAACCTGATTCTCGATCGCGATAATGCTGTGCACGCGATCCTCGAGCGGCGCGAAGTTGCGCTTGACGTAAATATTGATGTCGAAGCCGGCGACATACGTCATCGGATTTCGCTCGTAGGTCCCCATATCCTGAATCTTGAAGAGGTCACCTCTGATCGCCGCCAGCAGGATGCGGAGGTCGACTGAGGCACGCGGACTTAGCTTGCTCGGATCGAATTTCTGGAGGCGGTCGAGAAAGCGTTGCAGTCGGGCAATCTCAGCATCGATCGCGAGCCGATTATAATCGGTAATCTTGCCATCATATTGATGGAAACCGAGCGCGGTCGCCCGAAGCGGCCTCGCCGCCAGGTAACCTTGGATGTATTCCTCAGCGACCTTATCGAAAACGGCATCCTCGTTCTCTGCAGCGCCAAGATTACCGAAACCTGCGACCAGGCAGGTCAGAGAAAGAATCAGCAATTTTCTCATATTCAGATTGCGCAGGAATCTAGGGAAATGAATTCCCGGGCGCATCTCTTATTTGTGAGATGACAACCGAGAGCTGTGATTTGCAGGGTAGGGACAGCGCGCTGCGCTGTCCGAATCGCTGGGTCGGGAGACTGTGCGGCTCCGTGGACGCCGCCGGCTCCGGATATACGCGCGGCGTCCCTACCAACACAGCGTTCGCCTGGCGATACGAGGTCCCAATTGATAAAATTTCGCCGTGGACGATGATTGCTGTCCCGAAGAATCCTATAGCATGAAGCGCCCCCTTTTCTTTAGCACGCTCGTTGGCCTGCTTGGTTTAAGCGTTTTTTTCGCCGTCCACTTCAATAGCGCGCGCGCCGCGGACACAGACGACGATTCCGGTTACTCTCAGATCGCGGTCTTTGCCCGGGCGGTGCAATTAATCAGGCAGGACTACGTCGACGGCAACAAGGTCAGCTACCAGGGATTAATTTACGCGGCGCTGAGAGGGATGCTCTCATCGCTCGATCCGCACAGTCAATTTCTGGATCCAAACGACTTTAAGGACATGCAGGACGACACCCGTAGCCGCTTCAACGGGCTCGGCATCGAGGTCTCGGTAAAGAATGGAGTACTTACCGTAATCGCTCCAATGGAGGGCACGCCGGCCGCGAAAGCGGGAATCGTTTCCGGCGATCAGATTTTGAAAATCAACGGGTCTTCGACGGAACGAATGGAGCTCCAGGACGCGGTCAACGTCCTGCGCGGGCGTCCGGGTCAGCCGGCCACGCTGACGATCCTCCATCCCTCGACCAAGGAGATCAAAGAATACAAACTCGATCGCGCCGAGATCAAGATCGAGAGCGTGAAGGGCGCGCGGTTGCTGGATCCGGAGCTAAGCGGACAATTCAAGATCGGTTACGTGCGGCTGGTGCAATTCAACGATCCGACCGCCGAGGAACTATCGAAAGCGCTCGATGAGCTGCAGAAGCAGGGAATGCAGGGGCTCATCCTCGACCTGCGGAATAATCCCGGCGGTCTTTTGAACAGTGCCGTCGATGTCTGTGCGCAATTTCTTCCGCCGGGAACGCAAGTCGTTTCCACGCAAGGCCGCACGGCCTCGCAGCAGCGCGATTACGCCACGTCATCTAGCACGAAGGAGCGGCCGCGTTTTCCGCTGGCTGTTCTGGTCAACGAGGGCAGCGCGAGCGGGGCAGAAATTGTTTCTGGTGCGCTGAAGGATTTGCATCGTGCCGTCATCGTCGGCGAGACTACCTTCGGAAAGGGCTCCGTGCAAAACGTAATGCAATTGCCGGACGGCTCGGCGTTGCGCTTTACGACTGCGAAATATTACACTCCCGGCAAGCAGGTCATCCAGGGCAACGGAATTGTCCCAAATATTCGGGTGCCGATGACAAATGAACAGGAGCGGATGCTTTTCTCACTCAGGAGTTCGGGCAACGTGAAACCGGAGGAAGAAAAAGCACTCATCAAGACCAAAGATCCGCAGATGATGCGGGCGATCGACGCGCTCAAGGGCGTCATGATTTACGCCGAACAAACCGCGCCCAAAGTGGAGGGAGCGAAAAAGTAGCAGCGCGCTCGTCATTCCGAGCGCAACGTACTGGAGTCGAGGAATCCCGGCGCGCTCCGAGAAGGTAGGAGAACGCGCGGTTGGTGGTGTGGGATGTCTCGACGACGCTCGACATGACGATTCTAGCGCTGGAGACATCTTGTGACGAAACCGCTGTCGCCATCTTGCGCGAGAAAGAATTGCTTGCCAGCGAAGTGGCTTCGCAAATCGGCCGAGCACCAGCCCTACGGCGGCGTGGTTCCCGAAGTTGCCTCGCGAAATCATCTCAGGCACGCGCCGCTGCTGCTTGAGCGCGCGATAAAACGAGCTGGAATTTCGCTCGCGGAAATTGATGGCTTTGCCGCGACCAGTGGACCGGGCCTGGCCAGTTCCCTGATGATTGGCACCTCGATTGCCAAGGGTCTTGCCATCGGGTTCGGCAAACCCTACCTCGCGATCAATCATCTCGAAGGGCACTTGCTTTCGCCATTTTTCGGAGGCGAAATTGAAATCCAGCGAAATGTTTCATTGATCGTTAGCGGCGGGCACACGCTGCTGATCGAAGTAAATGGGATGGCCGATTACCGTCTGCTCGGACGTACGGTCGACGATGCTGCGGGAGAGGCGTTCGATAAAGTGGCGAAGATGCTCGGCCTCGGTTATCCGGGCGGACCAGAAATTGAAATGCGAGCGCGCGCCGGCGATCCGACGCGGTTCGATTTGCCGCGGAGCATGCTCGACTCCGGCGACCACAATTTCAGTTTCAGCGGGTTAAAAACAGCCATGCGCTACCTGCTGGCGAAGCTTGTTATCCCCAGTGAAGTCGAGGGATCCCGGGGAGCTTCCAGTAACATGGCGGGATCCCTCGGCTTCGCTCTGGATGACAAGCTGTTAGCCGACCTCTGCGCCTCTTTTCAGCGTGCGGTGATCGAAGTGCTCGTGCGAAAAACGCTGAAAGCAGCACGCGCCTGCCGGTTAAAAGTCGTGACGGTGAGCGGCGGTGTAAGTTGTAATCGGGAATTGCGAGTTCAGGTGACCACAGCCTGCGAGCGCGAAGCAATCCAGGTTCTTTTTGCCGCACCCGAGCTCTGCACCGATAACGCGGCGATGATTGCTTTCGTCGCTGCGTTACGCCTCGATGCGGGATTTGGCTCCAACGTCACGGACGAAATCGATCCGAATCTCGCGCTCGCGTGATTTCCACTCACTAATACTCGCGTTCAAGAAGGTAATTCGATAACGCATGCAATGCCTCGGCTCTTGTACCGAATACCGGCAATGAATTGTGCGCCCGGCGCGTCAGTTTCCTAGCCTCCATGCGCGATTGTTCAAGCCCGATCACGGCGGGATACGTCGCCTTCTTCGCGGCGATGTCTTTCCCGGCGCTCTTCCCCAGCTTCTCGGAAGTCTGCGTGACGTCGAGAATGTCGTCGATCACCTGGAAAGCCAAGCCGAGCGCGCGACCAAATTTTGTGATTGCGGCCATCTGTTTTTCGTTCGCGTTGGCGCTCATCGCGCCGAGTCGGACCGATGTCGTCAGAATGGCAGCCGTCTTGTTTTCGTGGATGTAACGAAGTTGCGCGCGATCCGTCTTGTGACCTTCGGCTTCGAGATCAGCGACTTGACCAGCGATCAGTCTTCGGCTGCCCGCTGCGACGGCGAGTTCGCTCATGATCTGGCGAAGATTGTAGCGTCGAGTCGGCGTCGCGTTTGCGGCAATTTCGAATGCGACGGTCAAGAGCGCGTCGCCGGCGAGAATCGCGACCCCGTCGCCAAAAACCTTGTGACATGTCGCGCGGCCGCGCCGGAAGTCATCGTTATCCATGCTCGGCAAATCATCGTGCACGAGAGAATACGTATGAATGCACTCGAGCGCGCAGGCGAGCGGAAGCGCGGCGGTCGTTTTTCCCCCGCAGGCTTCCGCCGCCGCCAAACAGAGGATTGGCCGCAGCCGTTTGCCTCCGGCAAAAAGGCTGTAACGCATCGCCTGGTGGATTGTGGCCGGTTTGGTCGAGGCTTTCGGCAGAAATCGGTCGAGGGCGTGGTCTACCTCCTTCTGGCGGGTGGCGAGGTAAACGGGCAAGTCCACGATGGCGCGAGTTTCGAAATTTTCGCGCCTCTGCGCAAATCGAATTATCGTTTTGTTGTAGCGGCGGTCTCTGACCGTCGCATCCTTCCGCAGGCTTCTGCCAATCGGCGACGGCCAGAGACCGCCGCTACACGAGGAGATAGTGGCAAAATACTTCTTAATTTTTTGTAAGCCGGCGGGTTAAGACTGGTGAAGTAAATGCGCGCCGCGAACGAACCGGGATTGGAATCTGACCGGATGCAGGCACTTCTTCGCCGTTTTGAACTTCCGCTTTTGCAATATGCCACTCGAATCATGGGCGATCGTGACCGGGCGCGTGACGTTGTGCAGGAAACATTCGTCCAACTCCAGCGCGATGGCTCTGAACTGCATGACGACGCGCCGGCGAAATGGCTTTTCACCGTTTGCCGCAATCGAGCGCTCAACGTCTGCCGAAAGGAAAAGCGCATGACCTACCTTGATCACGAACTTCTGGAAGCGCGCGAAGGTGATGCGCCGCTGCCGTTCGAGCGCATGGAACAACAAGAGGCAAGCGGGTTTTTGCTCCGCATCGTCGCCACGCTCCCGCCGCGCCAGCAGGAAGTGCTGCAATTGAAATTTCAAAATGACCTCAGTTATCAGGAAATCAGTGAAATCACGAAACTCTCGGCCAGCAACGTTGGCGTGATCATTCACAACGCGCTCAAGACGCTGCGCGAACGCTATGGGCAAGCTTCGAAGGATTTCCTGCCATTCAACCCACGCATCGCTTCATGAAAATCAATCTTGATGATCCCAAACTAACTGCTTACGCGCTGGACGAACTTTCCGGTGTGGAGAAATCGGCGATAGAAGCCGCGATCGCCGCGTCGCCGGAAGCGCAGCGCCTTATCGAGGAAACGTGTGAAGTTGCGCAAGCATTGAAGAACGAATTCGTCGCCGATCTGAAGCAAGACGCGCCAGCGTCGACCAACTTGATCGACATTCGCGATGATCCGTGGTTTTGGTCAATCGCGCGTCCGCTCACAATCGCTGCCGTGATTGCCATCTGCGCCGTGATCGGTGCGATTGCGTTTGGAACTTATCGGTTACGTGGACATATCGATCGACCCGGTTTCCTGGCCGGTGCGGACCGTTCGCACCGGCTCGACCACGGAGGAGTAGGCTTGCCGGTCGGACCGATGCCGACTGTTTTTGCGGAAGTCGATGCCGAAGCGGATAAATTCGAATCCAAATCTTCGGCGACAATCGCTCAAGGGGGCATTCGCGCGCCGAGCGGGGAATTCAATACGGCGGCGTATGATCGCATCGTCGACAACTCGTTTCTCGAAGCGAAATCGAATCCCCTCTCGACTTTCTCGATCGACGTCGATACCGCGTCGTATTCGAACATCCGGAGGTTCATCAATGATGGGTCGCTTCCGCCAAAGGATGCGGTGCGCGTGGAGGAAATGATCAATTATTTCTCCTACAATTATCCGCAGCCGGAAGGCGGCAATCCGTTCTCAATCAATCTCGAGGCGACGAGTTGCCCATGGGAACCGGCGCATCGGTTGGTGCGGATCGGATTGAAAGGGCGCGAGATTGCTGCGGATAAACGCGGCCCGAGCAATCTCGTTTTCCTCCTCGACGTCTCCGGTTCAATGGATTCGCCGAAACGTCTGCCACTGGTGAAGCAATCGATGCGGCTGCTGGTGGACAAGCTAACGGAGAATGATCGCGTCGCGATCGTCGTTTACGCTGGTGCATCCGGATTGGCGCTTCCATCGACCACAGGAGATCACAAGGAGCAGATTTTTTCCGCTCTCGAAAATCTTCAGGCAGGCGGCTCGACCAACGGCGCGGAAGGCATCGAATTGGCCTATAAGATCGCGTCGGAAAATTTCGTCAAAGGTGGAGTCAACCGCGTGATCCTCGCGACCGACGGCGATTTCAATGTCGGCGTCACGAGCCAGGGCGATCTAATCCGGTTGATCGAGGAGAAAGCGAAGAGCGGGGTTTTCCTGAGCGTGCTCGGGGTCGGCACGGACAACTACAAGGATTCGACGATGCAGAAGCTCGCCGACAAGGGAAACGGCAATTACGCGTATCTCGATTCGCTCGATGAAGCCCGCAAGGTGCTGGTGCAACAAATGAATGGCACGCTCGTGACCATTGCGAAGGACGTGAAAATTCAGGTCGAGTTCAATCCAGCGCTGGTCGCCTCCTACCGGTTGATCGGTTACGAAAAGCGGATGCTGCGCAAGGAGGATTTCAACAACGACAAGATCGATGCCGGCGAAATTGGCGCCGGGCATACCGTGACCGCGTTATACGAAGTGGTCCCGGTCGGTTCGAGCATCGATCCAGCGGCGAGCGTTCCTCCGGTTGATCCTTTGAAATATCAGGAAGAGCGCAAGGCCACGCTTCCCGAGGGGGAGCGGCTGCACGAAATGCTGACGGTGAAGTTGCGTTACAAGAAACCGGACGGGGACAAGAGCGAATTGACTGAGCGCTCATTGACCGAAAGCAGCGCGAAATTCGAGAATGCGTCGTCCGACTTGAAGTTCGCAGCCGCTGTCGCCGAATTCGGGATGATTCTGCGTGGCTCGGAATACAAGGGCAACGGGACACTGGGCGCAGTACTTGAGTGGGCCGAGGAAGGCCGGGGACAGGATACTAATGGTTACCGCGCGGGATTCATTGAACTCGTGCGCAAGGCGCAGGCGCTGAGCAAAGGATAAGAGCGCTAGATATTTTCCGTTGCTTCGATGACGCTCGCGGGCTTCGTGCGCATTGCGAGGAACGCGCCGAGGAGCAGAATCCCCGCGCTCCAAAGTTGCGCATGACTGAGGCGTTCGCCGAAAATCCAGGCGGAGAGAGCGAGCGCTCCGGCGGGACAAAGAAGCTGCAGCGTTTGCGAAAGCGCGACGCCAATCTCGCGGATGGCGATGTAATATAAGACGTGCGCCATGCTGATGCAGGTGACGGCAGAGATTACGAGGATGACGTTGACGTGGGGCGTTACGTGCAGCGGCGTCGAAATATCGCCGAAGGCAACCGTCAGCGGAAAGAGCATGGCGGATGTGAGGAAACTGACGACGCCGAAGCTGCGAACGGAGCCGAACTCCGCAGAGGGACGTTTCACGAGCACGCCGTAAAGCGCCCAGCAAAAACTGGCGGTGAAGGCAATCGCGAGGCCGCGGAGTGGAATGTGTCCCGATTGCCAGCCCGGCTGAAAAATTAGTACGCCGACCGCGCCGAGCAAGCCAAGGACTGTCCCGACTTGAAACTGCCATTGCCGGATGACCCAACGTTCCTCTGGGAAAAAAATGAGGGCGAGGAGCGCAGTGATGATAACAGACGAGCGGATGAAGATCGCGTACACCCCCGGCCCCATATAATTTAGCGAAACAGTCTGTGTGATTTGATGGATCACGTTCGGCAACGACGGAACGAGGCAAAGGCCAATGATCCGCCAATTAAGCCCCGGGCCGTCTTTCCAAAAACGGTGAATGACGAAAGGCGCGACCGCCAGGAATGCGACGGAATAGCGGTAAAAGTTTTGCGCCCATGGATCGTAGTAGCGATTGAGATAGAATTGAAAGAGCGACGGCATCGACCAAATGGCGATCGTCGCAAAAAGAGCGAGGTAACCTCTCGAGAGATTGTGCTTCTGTAATCTGGCGTTTTCCGGTTTGGTCGCGTGCGGAATTCGCATCACCGGGAAATACAGCAATTTAATTTGCTCGCCTACAAACGATTAATTTCGCAGAACGTAGTTTGACAAGGGGAGGGATAAATAATTTGAAAAATCGAACATTCATGATCGCGGCAGTGGCGCTTTTCTTCGCCGCGCAAAGCGGCACGGGATTTGCGAAGGAGAAGAAGGGGAGGGGCGCAGCTTCGGAGGCGACCGAACATTCTAAACAAGGAGTTGCGCTCGTCCAAGCGGGCAAATTCCAGGAGGCGATCCTTGAGTTTACCAAGGTCATCGAGGTGGATCCCAAGAATCCGCGTAATTACGGCAATCGAGGGACGGCTTATCGCGCGGCGGGAAGATTTCCTGAAGCGCTGGCCGATTTCTCAAAGATGATCGAGCTCGCGCCGAAAGATGCCAGCGGCTATTTCGAGCGCGGCCAGACTAACGTCATCATGAGCCAGTTCGCGGCCGCGATTCCCGATCTGGACAAGACGATCGAGTTGAGGCCGGATCTGGTGGTGGCCTACAAGTTCCGCGGCTTCGCCGAGCTTGGACTCAGCGAATTCGATAAGGCCATCGCGGATTTCGATAAGGCGATCGAAAAAAACCCGGACGAGCCGCAGCTTTATGAACGACGCGGTTTTGCCAAGCGGAGTCTCAAGCGGTGGGACGAGGCATTGGCCGATTACACGACGGCTATCGAGAAGAACCCAAACGATGCCGACTTTTACAACAAGCGCGCCTACACCTATGCGCTCATGAATCAGTACGCGAAGGCGATTCCCGATTTGGAAACTGCGTTGAAACTAAAGCCCGGTGACTTCGACACGACCGACCGCTTGCGCTTCGCGCGGGCTCAGATCGCCCCTCCGCCGCCACCCACTCCTACGCCAGCGCCTACGCCAGAACCTCCCGGCCTCGTCACGCCGCTGAACATCGGAATTGCGGTCGCGGCGCTTCTCGTCCTTATCGTTATCATTGTGCTCATCGTGCGTATGCGCGCGCGCGGAAAGCCCGAGCCCACGAGTAGCAGAATCCGCTAGCAGTTTGTAATTACGGGCCGGCGGGCGGTCGGTGGGTGGTGGCTGGCAACGCCACGGCGGCAAAGAAATTTCTTTGACACTCCAAACCGGGCTGATAGCTTGGCCACGCTTTTTGCAGAACGAAGGAGGTCCCACGGTCGTTCAAAACGCAAGGTTTGACGCGGCTCTGGGACTTTTAGGTCTCTGGCAGAAAGCAACCGGTTCGTCGTTAGGCTCCATGACGGAGGCGCGGCGAGCAATGAAATGACGAAAAGCGGCCCATGTAGCTCAGTTGGTAGAGCACGTCCTTGGTAAGGACGAGGTCACCGGTTCAATCCCGGTCATGGGCTCCAGAGTGAGCTTGGGACCGGCAGAAAAACGCAGCTTAAAAGACACAGCATTTAACCAGGAGAATCGAGATGGCTAAGGAAGCATTTAAACGCGACAAACCGCACATCAATGTCGGCACGATCGGTCACGTGGACCATGGCAAAACCACCCTCACCGCAGCAATCACGACCGTGCTCGCGAAAAAAGGAATGGCGGAAATACGCGCCTACGATTCGATCGACAATGCGCCGGAAGAAAAAGAGCGCGGCATTACGATCAATACGGCGCACGTCGAATATCAGAGCGACAAGCGCCACTACGCGCACGTCGATTGCCCCGGCCACGCTGACTATGTCAAGAACATGATCACGGGTGCCGCGCAGATGGACGGCGCGATTCTCGTTGTCTCGGCTGCTGATGGTCCGATGCCGCAGACGCGCGAGCACATCCTGCTGGCGCGACAGGTCGGTGTGCCTGCGATCGTTGTTTTCCTGAACAAGGTCGACATGGTCGACGATCCGGAGTTGCTCGATCTCGTCGAAATGGAAGTGCGCGATCTGCTCACGCAATATGAATATCCGGGCGACAAGATTCCAATCGTTAAGGGGAGCGCGCTCAAGGCGCTGGAGGGCGATGCCGATGCGCAGGCGCAAATTCTCGCGCTCGTCGCGGCGGTGGATGATTACATCCCGGTGCCGGATCGTCCGATCGATCAGCCATTCCTCATGCCGGTGGAAGACGTGTTTAACATTGAAGGTCGCGGTACGGTCGCGACCGGTCGTGTCGAGCGCGGCATCCTCAAGAAAATGGAGGAAGTGGAAATCGTTGGCATCAAGGACACGGCGAAGACGACTGCGACCGATATCGAAATGTTCCGCAAACTTCTCGACGAGGCGCGCGCGGGCGACAACGTCGGCGTGCTCCTGCGCGGCGTGAAGAAGGAAGATGTCGAGCGCGGCCAGGTGATTGCCAAGCCGGGCAGCATCACGCCGCATCGCAAATTCAAAGCGGAAGTTTACGTGCTGAGCAAAGAAGAAGGCGGCCGTCACACGCCGTTCTTCACCAATTATCGACCGCAATTTTATTTCCGCACGACCGACGTGACCGGCAGCGTAAAGCTGGCGGAAGGCGTGGAAATGGTCATGCCGGGCGACAACGTTTCGGTCGAAGTCGAGCTCGGGACGCCGATCGCGATGGAGAAAACAATTCGTTTCGCGATTCGTGAAGGCGGCAAAACCGTCGGCGCCGGTCGCGTAAGTGAGATTCTGGACTAAGAAACTTTCCTCTTCCGCCTCCTTTAAGTCTCCCGTGGCTTGAAGGGTGTTCGAGACAGAGGAAGATTGAGAGGAAGCGGAAGATTATTAGGTCAGTAGCTCAATTGGTAGAGTAGCGGTCTCCAAAACCGTCGGTTGGGGGTTCGAGTCCCTCCTGACCTGTTTTTAGAGGTGATTCGTCAAAATTGTTAAATGGTTAAAACGCCGCCGCTCCCCAACTTTCCTAATGCCATAACCCTTGTAAGTTTTTTCCCATGATCGCACGCACGAAAAGTTTTCTCACCGAGGTAAAAGTCGAGCTGCAGAAATGTTCCTGGCCCTGGGAATCGAAGGAGAAAGGGATCCGGCGTTACAAGGAACTGACGGATTCAACTCTGGTCGTGATCATCGCCATGTTGCTGCTCGGCGGTTACGTGGCGCTTTTTGATTTTATTCTGATTAACTTCATCCACTTCTTTACCCGCGCGCAGTAATCAAAATGGCGAACGTTCTGGCACCGAAGGATCAGTGGTTTGTCGTGCACGTGCTTTCCGGACAGGAAAACAAAGTGCGCGAAAACATTGAGCGTCGCGTCAAGACGGAGGAAATGGGTGACGTCGTATTCGAAGTGCTTGTTCCGACGGAGCGCGTTTCCGAGATCAAGCGCGGAAAGAAAAGTGAGACGACACGAAAATTTTTCCCCGGTTACCTCATCGTCAACATGCACCTTCTCGACGAGAACAATCAACTCGTTGGGCGAACCTGGTATTTCATTCGTGATACGCCCGGCGTCATCGGGTTTGCCGGGACGAAAGATCGTCCAATCCCGATGCGGCAATCCGAGGTGGACAACATGCTGGCGCAAATGCGCGAGCGCGAAGAAAAGGTAAAACCGAAGGTCAGCTTTGAAGTCGGTGAGACGGTGAAAGTGGCCGATGGACCGTTCCAAAATCAGAACGGCATCGTCGAAGAAATCGATCCGGATCGCGGCAAGCTGCGCGTATCGGTCACGATCTTCGGTCGGGCCACGCCGGTAGAGTTGGAGTATTGGCAGGTAGAACGCGGATAGAGGAATTGTATGGCCAAAGAAATCGTAGCTCACATCAAATTACAGATCCCGGCGGGGCAGGCGAATCCGGCGCCACCAGTCGGTACCGCGCTCGGACCGCGCGGCGTCAACATCATGGCGTTCTGCAAAGAATTTAACGCCGCCACGCAAAAGCAGGCCGGTGACATTTTGCCGGTCGTCATCACCGTCTTCAAGGATAAGTCGTTTACCTTTATCACGAAAACGCCGCCTGCGGCGATCCTGTTGAAGAAAGCCGCGAACATCGCGGCCGGTTCGAAAGAGCCGAACAAGACAAAGGTCGGCAAAGTCACGCGCAAGCAGGTGATGGACATCGTGAAGTTGAAGGGCAAAGACCTCAACTCGCGCAGCGACGAAGCCGGGTTCCGGGTCATCGCCGGCACGGCTCGCCAGATGGGCCTTGAGATCGTCGATTAACGTCGACTTCCGGAATCCCCGCCGGCATTTGTAGGGCCGTGCCCGTTCTCCCTCCAGACGAAGAGACCAGGATAATTGTTCGCGAACGATTGCGGTTGTTAACGATCGGGTTCTACGTGCGCGGCGGAATGATAGCGGCCTTCAGTTGTTTTTTCCTGCTTTACGTTTTCCTGTTCCTTGGCGTTTCCTTCATGCCAGAGTCGGCGTGGAACCCTCCTCCCGCTCCAGGAACATCACCAACACCATTTGCCACTTTGTCGCCAGCACTTCATTCTTCGAAACCGGAAACACCGCCGATGATCATCTTCCGAATCATGGCTGGTATTATGGGTGGAATGGTATTGCTAGGTTGGACGTTGGCGGCTTTTACTGCGTACGCTGGCCGGTGCATTCAGAGGCGTAAATCCAAAGTCCTGATATACGTGATGGCGGCGGCAAACTGCGTGTTCATCCCCTACGGAACCCTTCTCGGCGTGTTCACGTTCATTGTCCTCGGATCGCCTGCCGCGGCCGAGGAGTTCAAGCCAACGGGCCGTTAGACGCGATCAGTTACCGTTTACGTTTTCGCTCGCGCCCAAATATTCCCAGCGCTGCAACGCGATCGGGACGTTGCCGTTCTTCCAGACAAAATCGTGGAACGCACGCAGATCGAATTTTTCTCCCTGCTGCATTCGGGCCTCAGCGAGAAACTTTGTGATCTGAAGTTTGCCGATTTGGTAGGTTAGCCCCTGGCCGGGAGCAGTTGAAAATGCGATTGCTTCCTGGCGCGCAGTGTTGGCGTCCATCGGAACTTTTTCTTCGAGGTATTTTGCCGCTTGTTCGAGCATGAATTCGCCGAGCGCGAGCTTCACATCCACTTCCACGCGGAGCGCGCGCAGGCGCATGAAGTTGTAAATGATCTCGCGCGTATGCGGGCTGTCGTCGAAGAGACCGGCCTGCAACATCATTTCCTCGGCGTAAAAGCCGATGCCCTCGTTTACGCCGGAATCGTAGTAATGACGGCGGATCGGGTCTTCGTGTTTCCACGAGAGGCAGAGCTGAAAGTAATGACCGGGAATTCCTTCGTGGACACAGATCGGTCGCGAATCCACCGCGGTCGCGCGCCAGAAATACCCCAGGTTCGGCGAAGGCGGGCTGACGTAACGAATGCAGTTTTCCTTCAAGCGCGATGGCGACGTGAAGTCGTCAGTCTCGCTGAAACCGAGCGCGACGCAAGTATTCCGGCATCGGACGCAGCGTGTAATGTTGTACCCAAACGGGCACGGTGAGAATGCCTCGCGTTTCCAGAAAATCGCGAATCTGCAGTTCCTTGGCGGCCGCATCTTTTATCCAACTCTCGGTATCCTTGACCAATTGGAGCGGTGGAACATCACGGTTGCGTTGTTTTTCGTAGGCTTCGAAAGCGACCGCGCGATTCCATTCCTGGCGGCCCATGGCCAGAAGTTGCTCGGGCGAGTAAGGGTAGAGCGCGACGTTTTTCAGAAAGAAAACAAATGCATCACGACCGAGAGCAGTTTCCTTCGGCAGCGACAGCAGACGTTCCTGCAGGTTCGCACGGAAATGCTCAAGCGCGTCGACCGCGTCATCGGTCGCGCCATTCAGTTCTTTTTCGTTGAGAGTCGTGGCGGGGCGAAGGGACACAGCCATTTTACGCAGACGTTCCCGAATGCCATCGAGTGCTTGAATCGCAACCGCCGCGAATGGCGCCGGCGGGTTCTCCAGATTTGTTTCGCCCTCCCGCAAAATCGCCGGAATGTTTTCGATGCGCGAGAGAATTTCTTTGCTTTGCGCTTCGTTGTACGGCGCGGGCACGGTCAAGGCTTCGGCCAGGGCCGTGAGCGTCTGCTCGATGTAGAAGGTGGGATCGCGTTTCCAACGCGGATTGATGTCGAGTTCCCAGCGCACGCGCGACAATGCCGAACCGATCAAGCGATAATCGACCTGCATTGGAATCGGCCACGCAGTGGGATCAATTTTTTTCCACCGCGCTTCAAAGTCTGCGAGATCTCTTCGATGATGATCGATCGCGCTTCGCGACCAATCGCGTGTTCCGCCCGGCCGCTCGATCCGATTCACGTCATCGCCCGTGAAAGGCGCGTACTTTGTCCGCCACGCCCAAAAATCATCGGCGAGTTTTTTCAGCGCGCCATTATTCGAAGGTGCCGATCCAGTTTGGCAATTTGCGTCCGACACAAGAAGTCCGAGCCCCAAAAGCAGTGCTGCAACAGCGTTCCTCATAACGACAACTTCGATCGGCTGCGAGTCTTGCGAACGATCATAGTTCGGCAAAGCAAAATCGAATTTCTGGACATCTTCGTTTCCAAGCCGCAAACCTTGCTTTGCAAAGAACAAATTCTTATACCGATCGGATGAATAACCGATTTCGCAGTCGATTTGGTCATCGAGTTTTTGTTTTGCTGGCGTTTCTCGGGCTCTTTGTTTCTCCCCTGACGGCGGCGGAGTCGATCATCGCGCTAAAGGCGGCGCGTCTCTTCGACGGCAAATCGAAAACGCTTATGACCAATGGCGTCGTGCTCATCGAAGGGAATTTGATCAAGGACGCTGGCAGTGATTTGCCCATTCCATCCGACGCACAGGTGATCGATCTTGGCGATGCGACTTTGTCACCGGGGTTCATGGACGCACATACCCATCTGACGCTCGATTACTCGGGCAACTACAATGAGCGGCGTCTGAAGGAGCTGGATATGAACGTGTCGGAGATGGCTTACGAATGTTTGGCTCGTGCGACGGCGACGATTGAAGCCGGGTTTACTTCGGTGCGTGATGTCGGCAGCAGGATCACGAACACTCACGACTTTCCCGACGTCTCGTTGCGAAATGCAATCAATCGCGGTTTAGTCGTCGGTCCACGCATGCTCGTGGCCACGCATGGCATTGGCGCGACGGGCGGGCATTTCGATCCCTTCAACGGCTTTCGCGATATGCTATTTGGGCGCGAGCCGGATTGGACGGATGGCATCGCCGATGGCCCGGATGAAATTCGGAAAGCGGTGCGTTACGAAATAAAAAACGGCGCGGATGTGATCAAGGCCGCGGTCTCCGGCGGCGTGCTCTCGTTAAAGGACGAGGTAGACGTTCCGCAGTTCACTCCTGCAGAGATGGCGGCGCTGGTCGATGAAACGCATCGGTTGCGCAAAAAAGTGGCGGTCCATTGTCACGGCGATCAGGCGGCGCGGGAAGCGATCACGGCGGGGGTTGATTCGATCGAGCACGGTTCCTTCATGAAAGCGGACACGCTGAACCTGATGAAGAGCAAGGGCACTTATCTTACCCCCACTTTGTTGGCAACCGAGTACATCATGCCGCGGGTGAAGACCTATCCGCCCGAAGTGCAGGTGAAGGCGCATGCCGCGGCTGCGGCGCGCTCGGAAATGTTTCGGAATGCAGTGAAGATTGGCGTGAGAATTTCATTCGGAACGGATGCAGGCGTGTTTCCGCACGGACAAAACGCGAAGGAATTCGCTCTCATGACCAGCTTCGGGATGACTCCGATCGATGCGTTGCGCTCGGCCACATCGGTGGATGCAGAGCTATTCGGCGTTTCGCAAAAGTTGGGCACGCTGGAGAAGGGGAAGCTGGCGGATATTGTCGCAATGCCCGGAGATCCGACGAAGGATATCACGGCGACGGAGCGGGTTTCATTCGTGATGAAAGATGGCAAGATTATCAAGAATTCGGCGACGCCCTAGCTGGCGCGAAGTTTCCTTGACAGGGAAACGCTGACGGCTAGGTTACGCGCCCTCACCGCTCCAATCGCGGGAGAAAATACTAAATCAGGAGAGTCTTTGCCGGCTCGTTGGAACTGAAATTATTCATGCAAAAAAATCGTAGTAAACGTTATCGCGCCGCCGCCGAACAGGTGGACCGGAGCAAGACCTATAATCTACCGGAAGCGGTTTCGACATTGAAGAAACTGCCGCCAACGAAGTTCGATCAGACCGTCACCATGGCGTTTCGGTTAGGCGTCGATCCGAAGCAATCCGATCAGATGGTACGAGGCACCTGCCCTCTTCCTCACGGCAGCGGGAAAGCCGTGCGCGTGCTGGTTTTTGCGGAAGGCCAGGCGGCGAAGGCGGCGAAGGATGCTGGTGCGGAATTTGTTGGCTTCAAGGACATGGTTCAAAAATGCCAGGAAGGCTTTCAGGATTTCGATGTCGCGATTGCGACGCCGGCGGCGATGGCGGAAGTCCGCAAACTCGGCAAGGTGCTTGGTCCACGCGGCCTGATGCCGAATCCGAAGACCGGCACGGTGACTGACGATACCGCGAAAGCGGTAGGGGAAGTGAAGGCAGGTCGAGTGGAATTCAAGCTCGACAAGAACGGCAACGTGGCGGTGCCGGTGGGAAAATTTTCATTCGACGAAAAAGCTTTGGTGGAAAACGGGACGGCCGTGATCGAAGCGGTGGTTCGCGCTCGTCCGGCGACCGCCAAGGGGAAATTTGTGGAAGGGATGACGCTGAGCGCGACGATGTCGCCTGGCCTGCACCTCGATCCTTCGCCGTATCTCACCACGTAGCGGTCTCAACTTAACAACACGTAACTTTCTTCCATCATGAGACCTGAAAAAGCCCTGATCGTTTCCGACCTTGCGGAAAAACTGACGGCCTCTCCCTTTTTGCTGGTGACCGATTATCAGCGAATGAAGGTCGACCAGTTCGGCGAATTGCGGAATCGCCTGGCACCGACTGGCGCTGAAGTGCATGTGATCAAGAACAGTTTCTTGAAGCGCGCAATGGCGGATAGTGGTTTCCCGGATGTCGCGGACAAACTGACTGGTCAAACGGCGGTTGTCACGGGCCGAGCCGATGTCGCACCTGTGGCTAAAGTGCTCAAGACTTTCGCGGCTGAATTCAAGGTCGCATCGCTGAAAATTGGCGTGATCAATCGCGAGATTTTGTCGACTGCCGATGTCGAGGCGCTGGCCGACCTGCCGGCGCGCGACGTTTTACTTGCTCAGCTTCTTGGCGTTTTGCTTGCACCGGCGACGAAACTTGTTCGCGTGCTGAATGAACCCGCGTCTTCCCTGGCGCGACTCTTGAGCGCGAAGGCGGAAAAAGGGGATGCGAAAGTCGCGGCTGAGAAACCTGTTGCGGCCGAGGCTGCGGCCAGTCCAAGTGAGCCGAGTAGCGAATCCGCTCCGACTGAACCGAAAACAGAATCAACTGAAGGAGAAGCGCCGGCCCCCGAAGCGGTCGGCTCGTAAAAACGAAGAAAATTTCACCGCGTCGCGATTGGCGCGGAGAAGAAAAAACAAACAACCGTCCGGTCCGGCAGCTGCCGGGCTTAATTCTCCGAAGGCTTTCGGATGCGGCGACTAGAGGAAAATAAAATGGCAGATACAAATGCAATTGTGGAGCAACTCAGCGGCCTGACCGTTCTCGAGGTTGCCGGTCTGGTGAAGCAACTCGAAGAGAAGTGGGGCGTGAGCGCAGCGGCGCCAGTCGCCATGGCTGCGCCCGCGGCAGGCGGCGGCGGTGCGGCGGCAGCTCCCGCGGAAGAGAAAACGACTTTCGAAGTCATTCTGAAAGAAATGGGCGCGAACAAAATCGGCGTGATCAAGGAAGTGCGCGGCGCAGTGCCGGGTCTTGGCCTGGCCGAGGCGAAAGCGCTTGTCGAAGGCGCGCCAAAGACTCTGAAGGAAGGCGTGACCAAGGCCGAAGCCGAAGAGATCAAGAAGAAGATCGAAGCGGCCGGCGCGAAAGTCGAAATCAAGTAGATCCAATTTTGATGGAGGGGCACTCCCGGATCGTCCACTTAACCAGTGGGTGAACGCGATCGGACGTGTCCCTTCATCAAGAAAGAATTTGCGCGGCGGCGGATTCTCTTTATCATTCTTTTTCGTTAGAAGTAGTCAGCCTTATTTTTAACCCTTCACTCGACGGCAGAAGCACAAATCGGCAACAGAACAGCGGAGGTCAATTTGACAGCCTGCTGTTTTGCTGTCATTTTTGCGCCCCTCGCTTTCGGTTAACGCCGTAAATCCTGCACCCCCGCGGTCCCCGTCCGCGATTCGGCGAACGGTGCAACTATTGGTTAGTAATTATGTCAGAACGTATCTACTTCGGAACCATTAAAGAGGGAATTGAGCCTCCCAACCTGATCGAGGTTCAACTTAATTCCTACGTCGATTTCCTGCAAAAGGATGTTCCGTTTTCCAAGCGGAAAATGACCGGTTTGCAGGCCGTCTTTAAGGAAGTTTTTCCGATCGAGAGTTACGACGAAAAGGCAACCCTTGATTTCAGCCACTATGAGATCGGCGAACCAAAGCTGAGCGCGCTCGAAGCGCAGCGCGAAGGCCAAACTTTTAGCGCGCCACTGCACGTCACCTTTCAACTCCGCGAAGAAAAGGGGACAAAGGAGGAAAAAGTTTACATGGGCGAGATCCCGCTCATGACGCCGCAGGGCACGTTCGTGATCAATGGCGCCGAGCGCGTCGTCGTTAGCCAATTGCATCGGTCGCCGGGAATCGCGTTCGAGTCGAGCATTCACTTGAACGGGAAAGTCCTCTACAGTTTCCGCATTATCCCGGATCGCGGTTCCTGGATCGAAGTGCAGTTCGATACCAGCGATCTCCTGTATATTTATCTCGATCGCCGCAAACGCCGTCGCAAATTTCTCGCCACCACTTTCCTCCGCGCTCTCGGATACGGCCCGGATGAAGATGTCATCAAACTTTTTTACACAATCGAGAAGCTGAAGCTGAGTGAGAAGCTGGAAGAGGAAGCGCTTGCGACCAAGGTTTTGATCGCGGATGTGCTCGACGGCGAAGTGACCGTTGCGCGTGCCTTCGAGCCGCTGACGCTGGCGACCGTTCGCCAGATCATGGCTCTCGGCGTTCATGACGTGCAGGTGATCGATATTTCCAACGACGACTCTGTCGTCAAGGCGTTGAAAAAGGATCCCGCGCATGATCAGGAAGAAGCGCTCAAAGATATTTACCGGAAGCTGCGGCCCGGCGACCCCCCGACGGTGGCGAATGCCCGCGCATTGCTGAAGCGCCTCTTCTTTGATCCGAAAAAATACGATCTTGGCCGCGTCGGTCGCTACAAGCTCAATCAGAAGCTCGGGATCGATGTCGACCTCGCCGAACGCATTCTGACGGATAAGGACTTCATCGCCGCGATCAAGTACCTGATCAACCTGCGCCGCGGTGAGGGGACGCTCGATGACATCGACCATTTGGGCAGCCGTCGCGTCCGAACGGTTGGCGAGTTGCTCGCGAATCAGTGCCGCGTCGGGCTCGCGAGGACGGAGCGTTTGGTGAAGGAGCGCATGACGCTGTTCGACGTCAACATCGACGGCATGACACCGCAGAAGTTAATCAACCCCAAGGCGCTGAGCGCAGTGGTTCGAGATTTCTTTGGCCGGTCGCAACTTTCGCAATTCATGGATCAAACCAATCCGCTCGCGGAACTGACGCACAAACGGCGTCTTTCCGCCCTCGGACCCGGCGGTTTGAGCCGCGATCGCGCCGGCTTCGAAGTACGCGACGTTCATCCATCTCACTACGGGCGCATTTGCCCGATCGAAACGCCGGAAGGCCCGAACATCGGGCTCATTAGTTCGATGAGCACGTTTGCGCGGATCAATGAGTTTGGCTTCATTGAAACGCCATATCGTAAGGTGGAAAAAGGCCGCGTCACTGATCAGATCGATTATTTGACCGGAGATCGCGAAGAGAATTTTCTGGTCGCGCAAGCGAACGCACCAATGGACGCGAAAGGCCATTTCACGGGCGAGAAAGTTTCCGTTCGGTATCGCGGCGACTTCCTCGAAGTCGAACCTTCAAAAGTCCACTACATGGATGTGTCGCCGAAGCAGTTGGTTTCGGTGGCGGCTGGTCTGATTCCGTTCCTCGAGCACGATGACGCTAATCGCGCGCTGATGGGTTCAAACATGCAGCGGCAGGGCGTTCCATTGATTGTTTCGGAATCGCCTCTCGTCGGAACCGGTCTGGAAGGCAAGGTTGCGCGCGATTCACACGCCGTCGTTTTGGCAACCGAAAGCGGCAAAGTTGCTTCAGTAACGGCGGACCAGATCGTGGTCACAAAAGACGGCCACATGCCCGAAGGGCGCAAGAAGTTGAAGACCGATCATGAAGCCGGCGTGCAGGTTTATGAGATGCGGAAATTCATGCGCTCGAATGCGGGTACCTGCGTGAATCAAAAACCGATCGTGAAGAAAGGGCAGCACGTGAAGAAAGGGCAAGTCATCGCCGACGGCCCAAATACCGACCAGGGTGAGCTCGCACTTGGTCGCAACGTCCTCGTCGCATTCATGCCGTGGAACGGCTACAACTTCGAAGATGCGATCATGATCTCGGAGAAGGTCGTGAAGGAGGACATCTACACCTCCATTCACATTGACGAATTCGAAATCGGAGCTCGAGACACGAAACTGGGTCCGGAAGAAATCACGCGCGATATTCCCAATGTCAGCGAGGAAGCGTTGCGTAATTTGGGACCTGATGGCGTGGTGCGGGTGGGCGCCGAAGTGAAGCCAGGCGATATTCTTGTCGGCAAAATTACGCCGAAGAGCGAGACGGAGCTGGCGCCGGAAGAACGATTGCTCCGCGCGATTTTCGGCGAAAAGGCGGCGGACGTGAAAGACACTTCGCTGACGGTTCCTTCCGGGACCTACGGCATCGTTATGGACGTGAAAGTTTCGTCGCGTCGCGAAGTTGCACGCGAAAAGCTCACGCCCACGGAAACGAAGCGTCAGCTCAAATCGATTACGGAAGAGCATCGGAAGAAAAAAGACGAGTTGACCGAGCAATTGACGGATTCGCTTTCGAACATCCTTCTCGGCGAAAAAATTCCGCTCGATGTCGTCAACGCCGAAACGGGGGAAATCATTATTCCTGCCAATCGCAAGATCACGAAGACGCTGCTGCGCAAACTCGCGAACGTTTACGATCACATCGAAATCGATCCGAGCCCGATCCGAAACAAGATTCGCGAGATCATTGCGTCCTACGAACACAAATTTGCCGAGCTCGAACTCGATCGAGAGCGTTCGATGGATCGCGTTGAAAGCGGCGATGACATCGATCCCGGCATCATCAAGCAGGTTAAAGTTTTCATCGCCAGCAAACGCAAGCTCAGCGTTGGCGACAAGATGGCCGGCCGCCACGGGAACAAGGGCGTTGTCGCCCGAATCGTGCCGGAAGAAGACATGCCGTTTCTGGCGGACGGAACACCGGTCGAGATCGTGCTCAATCCGCTCGGAGTGCCGAGCCGTATGAACGTCGGTCAGGTGCTCGAAACGCACCTGGGCGTCGCTGCCAAAGCGCTCGGCTTCAAAGTTGCCACTCCCGTGTTCGACGGAATCGCTGAACCCAAAATCCGTGAGTATTTGAACGACGCGAAAAAAGTCGATGGTTTTACCTGGGTGCAGGAAACCGGCAAGGCGAAACTGAATGACGGGCGCACCGGCGATCCGTTCGATCAGGAAGTCGTCGTTGGCTATATCTACATGATGAAGCTCGGCCACTTGGTCGCGGACAAGATCCATGCCCGTGCGGTTGGTCCGTACTCGCTCGTCACGCAGCAACCGCTCGGCGGCAAGGCGCAATACGGCGGCCAGCGCTTCGGCGAAATGGAAGTGTGGGCCCTCGAAGCCTACGGCGCGGCTTACACTTTGCAGGAATTGCTGACCGTGAAATCCGACGATGTGCAAGGGCGGACGCGGATCTACGAATCCATCGTCAAGGGCGATAACTCGCTCGAGGCGGGGACACCCGAATCTTTCAATGTGTTGATCAAGGAAATGCAGTCGTTAGGCCTCGACGTCAAAGTCGGCGGTCAGGCGCCAGCATTCCTTGAGAGCGTAGCTTAATTTTTTTGAAACAAGATCTCATAAAATCATGAACGAACATTCCTGGCGGGAACTGGTGGGCGAAGAACGCTCCGTTGGATTTGATCAGGTTGCGATTGGCGTCGCGTCCTCAGACACGATGCGATCGTGGAGCAAGGGCGAGGTGAAAAACCCGGAGACGATCAACTACCGAACGTTCAAGCCGGAAAAGGGTGGTCTTTTCTGCGAACGCATCTTCGGACCGACGCGTGACTGGGAGTGTTCCTGCGGAAAATACAAGCGCATCAAACACAAGGGCGTGATCTGCGACCGCTGCGGTGTCGAGGTGACGCTGGCGCGCGTGCGCCGCGAACGCATGGGCCATATCGAGCTGGCCGTCCCTGTTTCGCACATCTGGTTCTACAAGTGCATGCCTTCACGCCTCGGCCTGATGCTCGACATGAGCGCGCGGCAACTCGAGCGCGTCATTTACTACGAGGATTATATCGTCATTGATCCGGGCAAGACGCCGCTGCAAAAAACGCAGCTGCTCAACGAAGTGGAATTTCGCGAAGCGCAGGATCAGTACGGCGAAGACTTTGTTGCCGGCATGGGCGCGGAGGCGGTCAAGAAACTCCTCGCCGAGGTCGATCTGGCCAAGCTCAACAAGGAGCTGGAAGAGGCGATGGGAAACACGAAGAGCAAACAGATCCGTAAGAAACTGGCGAAGCGCCTCAAGCTGGTGCAGGGCTTCGCTTCCTCGCACGCACGACCGGATTGGATGGTTCTCGATGTCCTCCCTGTGATCCCCCCTGACCTTCGTCCGCTCGTTCCGCTGGAAGGCGGACGCTTTGCCACGTCAGATCTGAACGATCTTTATCGCCGCGTCATCAACCGGAACAATCGTCTCAAGAATTTGCTCCAGCTCAAGACGCCGGACGTCATCATTCGCAACGAAAAGAGAATGCTTCAGGAGGCCGTTGACGCTCTCTTCGACAATGGACGTCATGGCCGCGCCGTCACCGGAGCCGGCAACCGCCCGCTGAAGTCGCTCAGCGACATGCTCAAAGGCAAGGGCGGACGTTTTCGGCAGAACTTGTTAGGCAAACGGGTCGATTATTCCGGCCGCTCGGTCATCGTGATCGGGCCGGAGCTGAAATTGAATCAGTGCGGATTGCCCAAGAAAATGGCGCTCGTTCTCTTCGAGCCATTCATCATTCGCCGGTTGAAAGATCTCGGCTACGTGCACACGGTTCGGAGCGCGAAAAAAATGATCGAGCGGCAGACGCCGGAGGTCTGGGATATTTTGGAAGAAGTCACGCGAGGTCATCCGGTGCTGCTGAACCGCGCGCCCACGCTTGCACCGACTTTCGATTCAGGCCTTTGAACCGCTGCTCATCGAAGGCGAAGCGATTCGCATTCATCCGCTCGTTTGCACCGCTTACAACGCCGACTTCGACGGCGACCAGATGGCCGTGCACGTTCCGCTCTCAGTGGAAGCGCAGATGGAAGCGCGCATGCTCATGCTCGCGCCGAACAATATTTTCTCGCCCTCCAGCGGCAAGCCGATCACGACGCCTTCGCAGGACATCACGCTTGGCTGTTATTATCTGACGCAAAATCCGAGACGCGCGATGGGGACGGCCGCCGAAACCAGGCTGCCGCTTTTTGCCAATGCGACCGAAGTCGAATTTGCAATGGCGGACGGTGCGGTCAAAACGCATGATCGGATCCGGTTTAAGAATCCGGATTTGGGCGAGCAGACGATTTACGGCGATGCGCAGGCGAGCGTCATCGAGACAACTGCGGGTCGGGTCCTCTTCAACGAGATCTGGCCGGAGAAGCTTGGCTTTTTCAACAAGGCCGCGGGCAAGAAGCAACTCAGCGACATCATCTGGCGCTGCTACCAGGTGGCTGGACAGCAGGGAACGGTGGAGACGCTCGATCGCTTGAAGGAACTCGGGTTTGCTGAAGCAACGAAAGCCGGTATCTCGATCGGAATTTCGGACATGATCATTCCGAAGGAGAAGGAGACCGAGCTGGCGAACGCCTACAAGCAAATCAAGATGGTCGAGCAACAGTACCGCAAGGGCATCATTACTGACGGCGAGCGGTACAATAAGATCATCGACATCTGGACCCATGCCGGTGACGAGATTTCGAACGTCATGTTCCGCACCCTCGAACACAATGAGGGTCGCAAGGAACTGAACCCGGTTTTCCTGATGGTCGATTCCGGCGCGCGCGGTAACCGGCAGCAGGTGAAACAGCTCGCGGGAATGCGCGGCCTCATGGCCAAGCCGTCGGGCGAAATTATCGAGCGTCCGATCACTTCCAATTTCCGCGAAGGATTGAGCGTGCTCGAATATTTCATCTCGACGCACGGCGCGCGCAAAGGGTTGGCCGATACGGCGCTGAAAACGGCGGACTCCGGTTATCTCACACGCAAGCTCGTCGATGCCTCACAAGACGTGATCATCAACGAAATGGATTGCGGGACAGTGAACGGCATCACGGTCAAATCGATTTACGAGGGTGACGAAGAAGTTGTCGATCTCAGCACGCGTATCATTGGACGTGTCAGTTGCGAAAGCGTGGTTGATCCCGTGACGAAGAAAAAAGTCGTGAAAGCAAATCAACTGATCGACGAGTCGATTGCCGCGGCCATCGAAAGAGTTGGTGTGGAAAGCCTAAAGATTCGATCGGTTCTCACCTGCGAATGCGGACGCGGCGTCTGCGCCCAATGTTACGGCCGCAATCTGGCCACCGGACAATTTGTGAAGCTCGGTGAAGCGGTCGGCATCATCGCGGCGCAGAGCATTGGTGAACCCGGAACTCAGCTCACCATGCGGACGTTCCACATTGGCGGAACGGCGAGCCAGACGTTCAAGCAGCCAATCATCAAAGCGAAAAATGACGGCACCATTCAATTCAATGATCTGCGCACAGTGCAGGCACTCGACGGCAGCTGGATCGTTCTGAACAAAAACGGATCCATCAGCGTGCACAATAGCGAAGGTCGCGAGCTCGAGCGTTACAATGTCGTTGTCGGCTCGGTCATCTCGAAACCGGATGGCGCCGCCGTAAAAAAAACCGAGACCTTCGTGCAATGGGATCCGTACAACGTCCCGATCCTGACGGATAAGTCGGGCAAGATCGAATTCCGCGACATGATCGCGGGCGTTACGATCAAGCGCGATGTGGACGAAGCGACCGGCCTCATGGGCACGGTAATCATCGAGCACAAGGAGGATCTGCATCCGCAGATTGTCGTGGTTGGTGACAAGAAGGAGGTTCTTGCGAGTTATTCCATTCCCGCTGGAGCGCACGTGATCGTGGAGCAGGGACAAAAAATCCGCGCCGGCGCGTTGCTCGCGAAAACTCCCCGGAAGATTGCCAAGACCAAGGACATCACCGGCGGTCTGCCGCGGGTGGCGGAATTGTTCGAGGCGCGCCGTCCCAAAGACGCCGCCGAGATCGCCAAGATCGACGGCATCGTCGAAATGGGCGGAACAGTTCGTGGCAAGCGAAAGCTCATTCTAAAGGATGCGATCACTGGCGCGGAGGAAGAGCATCTGATTTCGCTCACGAAACACATCATCGTTTTCAAGGGCGATTTCGTGAAAAAGGGTCAGCAATTGACCGAAGGCCCGGTGGTACCGCACGAGATTTTGGAAATCTGCGGGCCGCAGGATTTGCAGGAACACCTCGTTAACGAGGTCCAGGAAGTTTATCGGCTCCAAGGTGTCGAAATTAACGACAAACACATTGAAATCATTGTTCGACAGATGTTGCGAAAAGTGAAGATCACCGATCCCGGAGATACTTCGCTGCTCTGGGGCGATCAGGTCGACAAGCTTGATTTCGAAGCCGAGAACAAAACGGTCGTCGAACAAGGCGGCAAGCCTGCTGAGGCGACGCCGGTGTTGCTCGGCATTACCAAGGCTTCGCTCGAGACGGACAGCTTCATCTCGGCGGCTTCGTTTCAGGACACGACTCGTGTGCTGACCGAAGCGGCGACGCTGGGCAAGATCGATCGACTCCGCGGCTTCAAGGAAAATGTGATCATGGGTCACCTGATTCCGGCTGGCACCGGATTCCCGGCCGTGCGCGAGATCAAACTGGTGGAACTCGGAGAACAGGTCGGGGCCGCTCTGGTCGATGAGACCGAAGTGCAGCCGGCGTTGGGATGAGCGGAAGTTGAGAGCCGTTAGGTGAGTGTTGAGAGCGGCCTGCTCTGATGTCGATCGCAACCAAAACCGGCGACTCAGGCGAGACCTCGCTCATGTATGGCCGGCGTGTGTCGAAGGCAGATCCGCGCGTGGATGCGTATGGCTGCGTCGATGAGTTGAATGCGGCTTTGGGAATGGCGCGCGTCACCGCGCACGACGATTTCATTTCTGGGCAGCTTCTTTCAGTACAGAAGGAGTTGATCATCGTGATGGGAGAATTGGCGACCGCGCGCGAAGATCTGCCGCGCTATGCAAAAGATGGCTTCCATCTCACGACCGTTGAAATGGTCGATCGGTTGACCTCGCTGATCGACGAACTGGAGAAAGATAAACTTCTCCATTACAAAGGATGGGCCATCCCCGGCAGCACACTTATTTCCGCTTCGCTCGACATCGCGCGTACGACATGCCGGCGCGCGGAGAGACGGGTTGCGACGCTGGCCGAGAGCGACCCCGGTTTCAACGGTGAGGTCCTTCGATATCTGAATCGTCTTTCCGATCTCTGCTGGCTTCTCGCTCGTTATTCCGAACACCTGAAAGACAAGGCGGACGGGGGCACCGCGAACTCGTAACATTGTGTTTGCCTTTGCTGATGCCGTGTAGCATCTTCCCCGCTCGCTGCGCCACGACTCGTGGCTGGCGATCTCCCGTATGCCGACACCTACAGAATTAGTTCCCGAATTACTTGAAGCTGGCGTCCACTTTGGGCACCAGACGAAACGTTGGAATCCGAAGATGCGCCCGTACATTTTCGAGAAACGCAACTCGATCTACATTATCAATCTCGATGAAACGGTGGAGCAACTGCATCGCGCGACCGAATTTCTGAAAGAAGTCACGAGCAATGGCGGCAAGATCTTGTTCGTCGGCTGCAAGAAGCAGGCGCAGGAGGCGATCAAGGAGGCAGCGGTGGCGTGCGGGCAGTTTTACGTGAATCAGCGCTGGCTCGGCGGAACACTGACCAATCTGGCAACGATCCGGAAGAGCATTGGCCGTTTGAAGTATATCGAAGAGATCGAGCAATCACCCGATTACAAGAAGATGGGGAAGCAGGAATTGGCGGCGCTGAATCGGGAAGCGGCCAAGCTCCGCCGAAATCTCGACGGCATCCTGGAGATGTCGAAGCTACCGGATGCAATGGTGATCATTGACACCGCGCGCGAGGTGAACGCCGTCAACGAAGCGCGCCGCCTTGGCATTCCAACCGTCGCGGTCGTCGATACGAACGCCGATCCCGAGATTATCGATTATCCGATCGCAGGAAACGACGACGCCATTCGGGCGATTCGCGTGATGCTGCAAAAATTGGTGGACGCGATTGTTTCCGCGAGCAGCGAATCGCACGTGCGCGAACAGGTCGAGATGGCGGGAGTTTCGGCGTAGAGGGAATTTGTCGGGCAAGCGTGTCGCTTGCCAGTCGTTAGTTGGGCAGGCGGAGCGCCCGCCCCAATATTATTTTCAAATGGAAATCAATCCTCAACTTGTTAAGCAACTGCGGGAAAAAACCAACGCGGGTTTCATGGATTGCAAGCGTGCGCTCGCTGAAGCGGGCGGAGACCTTGCGAAAGCGGAGGCGATTCTGCGGACAAAAGGCATTGCCAGCGCGAGCAAGAAAGCGTCGCGTGCGACGAAGGAAGGCATCGTCGCTTCCTACATTCACCTCCAGGGGAAAGTTGGCGTGCTGGTAGAAGTGAATTGCGAAACGGATTTTGTGGCGAAGAACGAAAAGTTCCGGGAATTCGTCAAGGACATCACGCTGCACATTGCCGCGGCGCATCCGCTCTTTGTCGATCGGGCGGAAGTCCCGGCGGCGATGATCGAGTCGGAGCGCGCGATCTACGAAGCGCAGGTCAAAGGCAAACCGGAGAACGTGACGAAGAAAATCGTCGAAGGGAAGCTGGACAAATTTTTCAGCACAGTCTGCCTGCTCGAGCAGGGCTTCATCAAGAATCCTGATCAAACGATCAAAGAGATGATGGGCGCAAAGATCGCGGAGCTGGGCGAGAACATCGTCATCCGGCGGTTCACCCGTTACCTCGTAGGCGAACCTCTCGGCACCGACGCACTCGTTAGTCCGACCGCCGGTTCGGGCGAATAGCGGCCGAAACGTTTCACCGAAAATGAACGCGCCCCGGTCCGAGCGACTATGGTGGCGTTTTCGCTTTCTTCTGTAGTGGTGGTCTCTGACCTCTGCCGCTGGTGACAGCGGCAGCTACAACGGTTAGATTTTGGTGGCGATGGCGCTGGAAAAGTACAAAGCGAAGCGAAATTTTTCGGTTACCTCAGAACCGAAAGGTGGCAAGCCGTTGCCGAAGCGGGTCAAAGGCGCTTCGCGGTTCGTCATTCAAAAGCACGATGCCAGCCGCTTGCACTACGATTTTCGGCTACAAATGGATGGCGTCCTTAAATCGTGGGCTGTGCCAAAAGGGTTGCCTTGGAAGCAGGGCGAAAAGCATCTGGCGGTCGAGGTCGAAGATCATCCGGTCGAATACGAAGATTTCGAAGGCGTAATTCCAAAAGGAAATTACGGCGGTGGCACGGTGATGGTTTGGGATCGCGGGACCTACTATGTTTATGGCGAAGATCCCTTGGGCGCCTTGAAGAAGGGCCGGCTTCATGTCGTTCTCGATGGGGAGAAAGCCAAAGGCGAGTGGGCGCTGATTCGCATCCGCTCGAACGAGGAGAAAAATCAGTGGCTGCTTTTGAAAGCTACAGCGAGCGCGAAAGCGATCTCAAAAAAACTCGACGATGAATCGGCCAAGACTGGGCGGACGATGAAGCAGATCGCGGAAGATCGCGATGCCGAGTGGGAAACGAATCGAGACGCTCCGAAAAGCGACCTCTCGAGTTTGAAGTCGCGAATCAGTACTGCGCTTAAAAAAAAAGAGCCGCGGAAAAATGAGATTGCAGGGCAGGCGCCTCGCCTGCCGAAATCAAAACAAGTCAGCCGGAGCGGACGCCCTGCAATTGCTGCCTCCGCCAATCTGCCTTCGGCAAAGCCGCACTTCATCGAGCCGATGAAGCCGCGTTTGGTTGAAGAGCCACCCGCGCATGGCGACTGGGCCTACGAATTGAAGTTCGACGGCATCCGCGCGATCGCGGTGAAGGATGGCAGCAAAGTGAATTTGATGTCGCGCAATGGAAACGAATTGCGTTCGCGCTTCCCTGAAATTGCCGAAGCTGTGAAAAAATTACCGGCCAAGGATTGTGTCATCGATGGCGAAGTCGTCGCGCTCGACGACGAAGGGCGCTCGTCGTTCCAACTCCTGCAGTCGCTGGAAATGAGCGGCCATAAAGCGCCGGTTTGTTTTTATATTTTCGATCTGCTGCAACTCAACGGAAAGAGACTGATCCAACTTCCGCTTGCCCAACGAAAGGAAGCGCTCGGGAAGCTTTGCGAAGGCGCCAGCGATCCGATTCGGTTTTCAGGGGAACTCGGCGCCGAACCGAAAGCGCTGCTTGCGGTGGTTAAGGATCGTGGCCTCGAAGGCATTATCGGCAAACAACGCGATTCGGTTTATGAACCGGGCCGGCGCAGCGGCGCGTGGATCAAACTGAAATGTGTGAACGAACAGGAATTTGTCATCGGCGGTTACACGCCGCCGCAAGGCGCGCGCAAATATCTCGGAGCGCTGCTGGTCGGCTACTACGAAAGCAAGAAATTGCTCTTCGCCGGAAAGGTCGGTACCGGTTTCGACGAGAAGATGCTGGCCGCGCTCCATCAGAAATTCAAAAAGGAAGCGCGCGCCAATTGTCCATTTGCGGATCTGCCATCAAAGCAGGATGGCCAATGGGTTCAGGGGATCACGCCCTCGATGATGCAAAAAATGCACTGGCTGAAACCGGCCTTCGTTTGCCAGATCAAATTCGCGGAGTGGACACGCGATGGGAAATTGCGGCAGCCGGTCTTTCTCGGATTGCGCGAGGATAAAATGCCGAGCGAAGTTGTGCGCGAGGCATGATAGCGCCAGTTGCGAAGTCCAAGGATCACGCGCTTGGATGTAGGGGTGCTTGTGCCAAGCACCCAGCGCAAAGATTTAGGCGCTTGGCACAAGCGCCTCTACACGCGTTCTAACGAACATTTGCAGCGCAGTCTTTCGCATTAATTTCAGCCTGAATTAAATATGCAGAAATAGGATTGACACGCCGCGCCGGCCGGAAATAGCCTCGCGGCAAATGCCGCACCGCACCTCTTTCTCAGCGCGCTCTGCGGGAAACATCCTAGGAAAAAGGACCACCCAATGAAAAAACAAATTATTGCCGCCCTTAGCACGCATCTCTATTGGGGTGCGTTGGTGCTCATTCTGTTGCTACTCGGTTTCCAGGTGATCCCCCGCTCGTTAGGTCAGCGAGACAAGGGCAAGGAGTGGTCCGTATCAGCCGATGCAGCTCAACCAGGGCGCGCTGTGACCGTCGCGTTACCTCCGACTAAGACACAAGATTTCGGGGGAGATTTGCCGACAGTTGGCTGCACTCTCGGGTCTTGGAATACTTCGACCACCGGCCCAGCCACCCGCTACCGCGCCGGCGGCACTACGGACGGCACCTACGTTTATGTCTACGGCGGTTCCAACGCCGCGGCGCAGTACCTCAATGACCTCTGGCGCTGGAATCCCGCTACCCAGACCTGGACGCAACTCGCCAATATGCCGACCGGCAAGTCCAACATCCAGGGTACGTACTGGAACGGCAAGATCTACGTCCCCGGCGGCTACACCGGCGTCCACATCACCGAGAACGCCATCTACGATATCGGCACCAACACTTGGTCCACCGGTGCGCCGCTGCCCGCTGCCCAAAGCGGTCAAACAGTCGCCTACAACAACAAGATCTACAACTTCGGCGGCAACCCCGGCCCGGTGAACACCACCTCGATCTACGACATCGCCACCAACACCTGGTCCACCGGCGCGGCCATGCCCGCAACGATCACGTACGGGCGAGCGATCCGCTCGGGTAACTATGCCTACTATGCGGGCGGGATCGCCGGCGCCACCACGAACACGGTTTATCGCTACGATTTCGCGGCTAACTCCTGGTCGACCATGAGCCCGCTTCAGACGGCGCGCACCAGCGAAGAACTGATGGCCTCCCCCGATGGCAGTGTGTTATTCGCCGTCATGGGCGGCGACGCGACCTTCTTTACGGGGGTGCCGCTAGCGCAGTCGGTGGAAATCTATGATATCGCCGCCAATAGTTGGAGTTACGGCAACCCGGTCGTGACAAAGGCGGCGGCTCCGTCAGGCGGATTGGCTGGCGGTAAAGTGATGGTGCAAGGAGGGGTGGACAATGTGACGTACTACGACACCGTTCAGGTTTCGGTCTTGAGCTCCGGCTGCGCTGCCACCTGCCCTCCCGGCTCGTGGACGATTAAGCCGACTTACCCGACGATGATCGAATCTCCTGGCGTCGCCTCTAACGGCGCGTCCCTTTATGCCACCGGCGGCTTTGACCCGAATCTCGGCGGCCCGACAAATGCCTTTAACCGTTATGATCCGAGTACCTAACACTTGGACGCCCCTGGCGAATATTCCCGGTGCCTTCTATGATGCTCCAGTGGTCTATGCCGCGAACACCAACTCGGTTTATGTATTCGGTGGCCTTGACGCTACCTTCACCCCCTCGAATGTGACCCAAATCTACAATATTGGGACCGGCACCTGGACCACTGGCGCTCCAATGCCTAGTGCGCGGTATTTTGCAAGCGGGGCCTATTATGCTGGTAACGGAAAAGTCTATGTTATCGCCGGGTTTGATTCTAGCTTTGTTGAAAGTAGCACGACTTGGGAGTACGACCCGGTTGCTAATACGTGGAATACCACTCGAGCAAACAGCCCGATCCCTCTGGGCGGCTCGGGATACAGCATTGCAGGCCAGAACATTTATCTGGCGGGCACTTGGAACGGTGGCACTGGATCGACTGTTCATTATCGCTACGACATTGTAGCTAATACCTGGACGGCCATGGCGCCTGTGCCTGTTCCGATCTATCGACCAGATGCGGCCGGCATTGGTGGGAAAACTTATCTCGTTGGAGGTGGTAACCCAGACAGTGTCGGAGGCCGCGGGCCCGGTATACCGGGAAGTGCGTCGTCAACATCGCCACTGACCTCGTACAGCACCACGTATATCTACGATATTGCCTCGAATTCGTGGTCGAACGGCCCGAATACAAATGCTGCGCACTCATTCACAGGTGGCGCGGCCATTGGCAGCACCCTGTATGTCGTCGGCGGATTTAACGGCTCGGCCGACACCAACGTTGTCGAGTCGCTGGCCACAGGGTGTCCCTGTCCGCTGCGGGTCCTTGTTGTCTATGCCGACAGCACCAGCGGCCAACCAACTGCTCTCCAGTCGCAAATCCTGGCGGAACCCGGTGTTACCGCGGTGGACCTCTTTGATGGCGTTGCCGGCACTCCCACTCTGGCTCAACTCCAGCAATATGACGTTGTGGCGCCCTTCAGCAATGATCCGTTTACGGACGCAACCACGCTCGGGAACAACCTGGCGGACTACGCCGATGCGGGCGGGGTAGTGGTGCAGCTTGGCTTTAGCCACTACGGACCGGGTCAGCCCTACGGAGTTAACGGCAGGTGGCTGACCGGCAACTACAACCCGTACACCTACTCGACAAACCTGGCTCTTTCCACCGCCTTCACGCTGGGCGTGTTCAATGCGGGGCACCCGCTCATGGCCGGCGTGACTACCCTAAACAGCAACTTCCAGAATGTCGTGTCTCTCGCAGCCGGAGCAACCCAGGTAGCGGCGGCGAGCAATGGTAACTCGCTGGTCGCGTACCGCCCGGTTAGCGGTGGGCACACGACAGTTGGGATCACAGCCTATGTTGGGGCTGCGGCGACGCAAAGCGGGGATTGGGCAAAAGTGATAGTCAACGCGGGCCACTGGCTGAAGGGCGGTTGCGCACCGGCTGTGGTTAATGCCGTCTCGCGAAAGACGCACGGCGGAGCTGGTACTTTTGATATTAATCTGCCCCTAACCGGCACGCCAGGAATCGAATGCCGGACCGGCGCGGTTGCAGGCGCGCATCAGATGGTCATTACCTTTGCGAGCCCGGTCACGATCGGCGGAGCATCAGTGACTAGCGGCGCTGGAGGCGCCACGTCTAGCGTCAGCGGTGCCGTTGTTACCGTGGATCTTACTGGCGTAACAAACGCCCAGATAATTACCGTTACGCTCAGCAATGTGAACGACGGCTTGAATGCGGGCGACGTTGCCATCCCAATGGGAGTTTTGTCGGGTGACACGAATGGGAATGGGTCAGTCAATGCCGGGGATGTGAGTCAGACCAAGGGGCAATCGGGGGTTGCGGTTGGAGCAGGGAACTTCCGCGAGGATGTGAATGCGAACGGAGCGATCAACGCCGGGGATGTCAGCCTGGTCAAATCGAGATCTGGCACGTCGCTGCCTCCCTAACAAGTCCTGGTCTTCGTTTGCCAGGATCAGGTTCGCGGAATGGACGCGCGACGGGAAATTGCGACAGCCGGTCTTTCTCGGCTTGCGCGTAGATAAAAGTACGCAAGGGGTCATTCGGGAGGCGTGACCCCGGAGCCACCGGGCGATCAGCTCGAACCAAACAGTTGCAAGCAGAACATCCAGTCTGCTATGACTCGCCGGGCAATGAAATCCCACGGCCCACACTCCTCTGCGCGTTGGACGCTCCTCCTTTTCGCGCTCACTCTCCCCACCGCTTCCAGCTTCGCCCAAAACGTGAGCGGGTTCCTCCTTGGGAAGATACAGAATTTCCAGCAAACAAGCTCCGCCGCGCCGGTGGTCAACGCCGCGCAGCCGTTTCAGTTCGGCGCGCTCATTACCATGGGCACGGCGACGATCAATAGCGCCATGCTGACGTTTACCGGCACCGCCAGCCCGCGCGCCTGCACTGCAGTTGGCAACGGCGACTTCTCGATCCTCGACACCTTCACTACCCAGGCGCTGCTGGACGCCGCGTATCAGAACGGCAACTTCACCGTCGGCATCAACACCGATGCCGGCATATTCTCGCGCACGATCTTCCTTTTCCCATTCTCGTATCCGACAACGCCGATGCTCACGGTGCCTGCGAACAACTGGCAGAGCAGCGTCCTGGTGATCGATCCGACCGTCGATTACAACCTTACCTGGAATTCGTTTGCGAATGCGCAGACTGCTGATGTCATCGAGTTCATCGTGCGCAACGTCGGCACTTTCGGCCCATTTCCGGCGACTCAGACCGCCTTCGTGATCCCAGCCGGAACGCTCCAACCGGGCACCGATTACGTTTGCGATCTGGTTTTCGTTCGGGTTGCCGGAGTGACCGCCGGGGACGCAAACATCGGTCCCGGTTATGCCACCCTGGCGAAGGACACAGGTTTTACGATCCAGACCCCAGCACCGGCGCTTGCGCTGCTTTCCGCCAACTCGCGCAAGGATCACGGCGCCGCCGGAACCTTCGATATCGATCTGCCGTTTTCCGGGTCGCATGGCGTGGAATGCCGTTCCGGCGGGGCAAACGGCGACTATGCCTTCGTTATCACCTTGACCAACCCGATCGTGAGCGGCAACGCGGCGGTTACAAGCGGCACTGGCAGCGTGGCAGGCGTTCCGGTTTTTAGCGCCAACACCATGACCGTCAACCTGACCGGCGTCGCCAATGCTCAAACCGTAACGGTCACTTTAAGTAGCGTGACCGATAGCTTCTCCCACACGCTTCCAGACAGCGCTGTCATCGCGGGCTTCCTTCTCGGCGACACGAACGGAAACGGGGCGGTCAATGCTGGCGACGTGGCTCAGACCAAGGGGCAATCGGGGCAAACCGTTACAGCAACAAACTTCCGCGAAGATGTGAACGCGAACGGGTCGATCAATGCCGGGGATGTCAGCCTGGTGAAATCGCGAGCGGGCACCTCGCTGCCATAGCTACTCGGCGCGCCCGGTTGTGACGGTCGGCCATCCCTGATCTTATTGGTTAGGCGAGCGCGCGGCCGCCTGGCGAATGAGTCCTGCCCACTCCTTCGGCCGGACGTGCACGCGCAGGTATTGCGCATTGAAGGCGCGCAGCGCGGCGGAAACCGAGTCGCCAAATCCGGCGATGCCTTCCTCAATACTCGGCCCCATCAGTGCAACAAAAGTTCGGCCTCGAATGGACAATTGCGGACGCCGAACTGCTGCCGGACTCCAGGGGTGTTCCGAACAATAAACGTCCATTTCTTCCATCGCTGCCAACGTCTGATCAACCGGGCGCCCGGTCCCAGGCCGGTTATTTTTTTCCATTTCGCTCCTCCTTGGCTGTCCCTTCCATTCCTCTCCCGTAAAGTGATGACCGGCGAGAAACCTGGGCGGTTACAATGTTTTTTCAGGGGACGGAACCGGGCAACGCCGTGCCTCGCCCGAGCGGAACTCCTCGGCGCGGAATCGATCTCAGGCTATTGAGGCGCTTGGGCCAAAGCGCCGTGTTGTTTGAGCTCGATGCTTGATACAAGCACCGCTACATCAAGCGATGGGGATCGGGAGAAACGGACCTCGGCCGGTGAGGCGCGGGCCAAAATCACGCGGCAAGGCGAATAACGGCGGCGCGCAGCATATCGACGTTGAACGGCTTCGAGAACATGACGTGGACGTCCAGTTGTCTGTAGGCGTCGCGAGTTTCCGGCGAAAGATGGGCCGACACGACGATAAACCTGCCTCTGATACCGCGGCTCCTGATCGCATGGACTAACTCCACGCCGGTGAGGTTCGGCATTTTTTCATCGACGATGATGATGTCGTACCAATCCGGATTGGCAGCGAGCGTGGCCAGGGCGGCCTGACCGCTCCCTACGGTGGTAATTTCGTAGGATGGGTCGGAAAAGACAAAACGCATGGAAAGCGTGACGGTTGGCTCGTTGTCGACGGCCAGAATTTTGATCGGTTGGTTCACGGTTTCATTCAAGATCAGCACTGTTTGTACCGGCAAGTCCACCAACGGCGCTCCGCCGCCACATCCTTGGCTGATCGAATGGTGTGGATGCGGCCCGGAGGGTGTAAGATATTGATTGACGCCCGGGCGAACAGCGAAAGAGATACCGATGGGAGTTCTCAGCGGAGACACCAACGCGAACGGGTTGGTCAAACGCCGGGGATGTGAAGCAGACCAAGGGACAATCCGGTGCTGCGAATTTCCGGACGGAGGTGAATTCGGACGGGTCGATCAATGCGAGCTGGGACTTGGCCGCTGCCCTAACGGGTCCAGTTCTTCGTTTTGTCAGAAGCTTTCGCCGCGGTCAGAATGGCAAACGCTATTAATAAAAAATCTTTGGGAATTTTTGTTGACACGCTAAACTCGGACTCACTACGTTTCGCTAACAACTGAAAGGAAACTTAATTTATGCGTGTCTCTAAAATTTCTCGTTTCTCGTTAGCCACTCTGTTTTCTGCTCGAACAAAAAATACGTTGCGCTGGTCGACCCGGCTCGGTCTCACGGCGCTGGCCGGATTGGCGCTGGCCGCCGCTGTCTCGGTCTCTAGTGCCAAAAATCCGGCTCAATCCAAGAAATCACCGGCGGTCGATGCCGCATCATCCTCGCTAATGGCGCAATCGTCGAAGACTGCCGGCGCCCTGTCGACAAGGGTGCCCGTCGTCACGGGAGCGTCCAAACATACAGGCGGGCCAAAAACAAACATTCCCCAGTACCGCGCAAACCATCCTTTATGATCAGACTGATAATCCCTCAGGGACTGGATCGGTTTCGCAAAACTTCGAGACGGCGAACGATGCGTTTGACTCTTCGGGGGCTGATGATTTTGTCGTGCCGGGCGGCGGCTGGGATATCGGACAGGTCAACGTCGGCGGAGTTTATTTTAATGGCGCTGGGCCGGCCGTCTCTGTCAATGTCACCTTCTACGCTGACGCCGCGGGTTTGCCTGGAGCAGCTGTCCCAGGAGGCACTTATACCGCCATACCAATAACCTCAGGAGCCGCAACCGGCAGTTTCCAGATTGTGTTACCGACGGACTTGATGCTTGCGCCGGGCACCTACTGGGTTTCTGTCCAGGCTAACATGGATTTCACCCCTGGCGGCGAGTGGGGTTGGAACGACCGATCAGTTACATCGAACTCGCCCGCGGCCTGGCAGAATCCGGGCGGCGGTTTTGCTACTGCCTGCACCCCGAGTTGGGGAGTAAAATCAGCCTGTATTGCTGGGGCAGGGCCGGACAACATTTTCCAACTCTTAACGCCCCCCACCGTCCCTCCCTGTCCTCAGTGCCCCCTTTATGTTACTACTACTACGACCGGTAACGCCATCGTGCCGGGTGTGACAGACATAGGCAACCACTGCGACGACTGCGCGTCGCCAATCACCCTTCCATTCAACGTTGTACTTTACGGGACGACCTACACCGCCGGCACGATGATCCAGGCCAGTTCGAACGGCAGTCTGGACTTCGTCGGCAGCGCGGCTCCGTTTGGCGACCAGTGTCCGTTGCCCGATGCGAGAATCGATCGGTCGATCCTTCCGTTCCAGGACGACGGGTATACTATCAATTCGGGTTATGGCATCTTCACCGACGTCGTCGGCTCCGCGCCAAACCGCGATTTCATTATCGAGTGGCGCAATCAATACTTCCCGGGATCCGGAAACGCCAATTATGAAGTGATTCTTCATGAGAACTCACCCTGCTTTGACGTCATCTATGGCGCGACTGACACCATGGGGTCTACCGAAGAAAGCGGTGTGCAGAAGAGCGCCGCTGGCCCTGCCACTCAATTCTCGTGCAACACGGCCACGCTTACTCCCGGATTAAAGGTCACCTACTGCCCGAACACCTGCCCGGCGCCGGTGCCGACATCTGCGGTGTCGCGAAAAGTCCACGGTGGAGCCGGGACCTTTGATATCAATCTTCCTCTGGTCCCGATCGGCGGCGCAGTCGGGATTGAAGATCGCCAACAGGGGGCCGCGGGTGCGGTCACCCTTTGGTATAATGGCGACTTTGATGGCGTCAACGGTCTCGCGAACGAGAATATGACCAGTCTTGGCCAATCGGCTGTGTATGACAATTTCCTCGTGCCCGCCGGCGCGGGATGGGATGTAACCTCAGTCTTCTCCGACAATCTGGAGAATACCAACGTAACCGGGGCGACTTGGGAAATCCGCAGCGGCACCACCTTGCTTACCACCGGCGGCACACTGGTCGCCAGCGGCAGCGTATCGGCGGGACCAAATCTCGTCGTTACTCCAACAGGCCGGAGCGGGTTCGGGTTCACCGAATTCCAGGTCGCAGTCACTGGGCTGAGCGTGCACCTGCCGCCCAATAACCCGGGCGAATTCTACTGGCTCAACGTTACGCCGATTGGCGACGGGACGGGGCGTTCCTTTGACTCGGCCATTGCCAACCCACCTGGGATCCACTGCGTGGGCACGCCTTGCGGCAACGACCAGAACGCGTTCTTCAATAGCGCCCAGTTCGGCGCCGTGTTCGGATCGACTGCCGATCAAGGTCAACCTTACGACTTCTCCATGGGCGTGAAGGGCATGAACGGCGCCGGTGGCGGCGGCTTTAGTCATCAGATCGTGGTTACCTTCCCCACCGCCGTCACGGTGGACACAGCAACAGTGACAGCAGGCAATGGGAGCGTCGCCAGCTTCAGCGGTAGCGGGACCAACACGATCACGGTGAATCTCACGGACGTGACAAACGCCCAGAGACTGGGCGTAACGCTCGGGAACGTGTGCAATGGAACCATCGCCGGTGACGTCCTGATTCCGATGGGAGGTACTGGCTGGTGACACGAACGGGAACGGGTCGGTCAATGCCGGGGATGTGAGTCAGACCAAGGGGCAATCGGGGGCTGCGGTCGTGGCCGGGAATTTCCGGAACGATGTGAATGCGAGCGGCGGCACGATCAATGCCGGGGACGTTGCTTTGGTCAAAGGCAAATCGGGCACAGTGCTGCCTCCCTAGCGCGTATCGAAGGGATAAGATGCGTCGAGAACGACGCGGATTGAATTAAATGGTGGAAGGGACGGCGCAGTGAGCGCCGTCCCTTTCCATTTGGGAAAGGGCTTCGCGCGCGAAGTATCACATATACTCGTTCTATCTCTAGACGGGAGCGCCGATCCCGATTGCGATTACCTGCGCGGGACCAGTATCAATTGTCCGGATTGCGGGGCCATGTCGGGCAGCGTTTCCCGTGTTGGTCTTGCTGCCAAGAACTTTTGCACGACGGTGTAAATCGTGAAGCACGGGTATGGCAAGAAAAAGGCAGGCTACTAAAGGAGAATTCGTCGTTAGGCCGCCGTCTGTCTTTAAAGGCAAACGCCATCGAGCGCTGCCGACCGGTGACATCCGAGATCGTTTTTTCCGGACGAGGTTGATTTGCGCCGGGAGCGTGTTTCTTGTGGCCCTGATTCTTTACAGCCGCACCCTGGCTCCGACTGTGACACTGGTCGATAGCGGCGAATTGATCGTTGCAGCCCATTGTGCCGGAGTGCCGCATCCGCCTGGCGTTCCGCTTTGGGTGATGCTGGCTCATGCGGCCTCGCTTGTGCCTCTAGGCAGCATCGCCGTGCGCGTCAACTTCTTCTCGGCGGTCTGCGCTGCGCTCGCGTGCGGCGTCCTCACTCTGGCGGTAGCAGAAATAATGATCATCGCTTCTGACCTCTCGAGCAGGAGCCCGGGAAAGAAGCGCAAAAAAAAGAGTGAGACTGCATCGCAAATTGGCACTGCCGGATGGCTCGATAGTGATGCGACAAACAAGTTCCTGTTGGTGCTGGCGCCGGCGGCTGCCTCCGGTTTGCTCATGGCTTTTTCTCGCACGCTTTGGTCCTACGCGACCGTCACAGAAGTATATACGCTCAACACGCTTCTGATCACTGTTGTGATTTTTTGCATGCTCCGCTGGCGTCGACGAGTCTTGGAGGAAACGAGTTACCCAAACGGACTGGCACCATCTAACACGCCTCAAGGCGCCGCCACCATTCCCTACGACGCCTGGCTCTATACTGCCGCCTTTGTGTTTGGTCTTGGTCTTGGCGTCCATCATGTGACTGTGGCGTTGATACTTCCCAGCATCGCACTGCTTGTTTACAGAACGCAGGGGGCGCGTTTTTTTGTGAGCACGAAGCTGTTATTCGCTGCCTTGTTTTCGGTGACAGCTCTCGTCGCGGTATACGCGTACTTGCCGATCGCGGCTTCGCGCGCGCCGGTCCTCAATTGGGGGGATCCGCGCTCGCTTACGCGGATCTGGTGGCATGTTACAGGCCGGCAATACCAGGCGTTCTTCTCTCTGGCGCCGCAGGTTGTAGGAGAGCAGCTGTCCGAATTCGGCAGAATGTCTTTGCGCGAATTCGGTCCGAAGTGGATCCCTTGCACGCTAGTCCTAGCCATCGCGGGCTTTCGCCATGCGTTTAAGCGCGACCGAAGCAGTTTCTGGCTTCTCGCGCTTCTCATTGGTGGAAATCTCGCCTATGGCCTCTGCTATGATATTGCCGAGGACAAGGATGCCTACTATTTGCCAACCTTTATTTCTTTGGCCATCGCCGCTGGATTCGGGTTGCGCTGGCTGCTCGAGTTTCGGTCGGCCAGGCTCAAGCTCGTCCGCACAATGCCGGTGTTGCTCCTGCCGGCGATAGCTCTCACCGGCAACTGGCCTTTCAATAATCGCAGTCGTTATTTCATTGCTCACGATTATGTCGAAAATATTTTCGGCACGATAGCACCCGGCGGTCTGTTGCTTACGCTCGACTGGCAGGTGGCGTCGCCGATGCTGTACGCGCGTGAGGTTGAGCATCGCCGCCGAGATGTCAGGGTCGTGGATGTGCACCTGCTGCGGCGTTCGTGGTATTTTGATTATTTGAAACGAGCCTATCCTCAACTTGTCGCGCGATCACAGAAGCAGATTGAGGCGTTTCTCGCGGAGCTGAAGCAATGGGAGCGTGACCCAAAGGGGTACCGGAACAGCGTGAGCCGAACAGAACAGATTAATGCCGCGTTCCGGGAGATGTGGCAGGCATTGGTGACGAATGAGACAAGGGTTGCGCCAGTCTACATTACTTCCGATATGGCATTCGTTAACGGAGAGGAAGACAAAGAGCTTACTCAGTGGCTTCTGGCGAACTATCAGTTCATCGTGCGAGGGCTCGTTTTTCAGCTCAGCCAGAACGGTAGTTTCAAAGACCCGGGTGATCTGCAACTGGAAACCCGCGGACTCGCGGATGGGACGCTCAGATTTGAGGACGATGACGTGGTGAAGAAGAAGGTGTTACCGGTTTATGTTAACATGCTCGTTAGTCGCGGAAAGTATCTCGCGCTCCTGAACGAGCACGAGCGTGCGGCTGCAGCATTCGAACAGGCGCTCACACTTAATCCAAGGCTTGAGATTGCGCGGCAGGGACTCCACGACAACATGAGGGTCCTGCCGAACCGATAAGACTTGTGCCTTCTTGTCAGCAGACTGCGACCACCTATGGCAGCAGAAGTGGCGTCGGAAGAGTTCGGGAATGGGGCTTGTCGAAGCTCCATACTCACCCATAGTCTAACCGGATGAGAGTTCGAGTTGTTGTCATGCCCAAAGCGGCGGTGCTTGATCCACAGGGGGCGGCAGTCCGCGATGCAATGCAACATCTTGGTGTGCCGGAGGTGCGAGGCGTTCGCATTGGAAAATATTTGGAAATTGAGCTCGAGGGTGGGTATACGGCGGATCTGGAAGCCAGGCTTCATCAGGTTTGTCACGATCTGCTTTCCAATCCGGTGATCGAAGACTACGAACTCCAGAAAGATTGAGAGGCCGATTGTCTGGCGATTGACGCTCAAAGTTAGCTCCTTGCGCTGACCGCCAACAACGGTTTATCGTCCCGCTCCGCTGATGAAACGGTACGTCCCTTTTATTATTATTGTCGCGGTTGCGCTGCTCGCGGTGGGTGCCGGAGGTGTGCTTTATCGTGCCAAGAAGCATGCACCGCTAAGTGCGAGTGCGGTTCCTGAGTCTGATGCGAAGATCGACGGAAAGGAGGCGCACATTCTCGGGGATCTAAAGGCGCCTGTCATACTGGAAGAATTCGGTGACTATCAATGTCCGTCGTGCTCGATGGTCGCAGGCGCAATACATGATCTTAAGCGGGAATATGGTTCGCGCCTGTGTGTGATCTTTCGCAATTTCCCTCTAAAAATGCATAGGCACGCCGCCGAGGCAGCTTTCGCGGCCGAGGCGGCTGGTTTACAAGGGCGGTTTTGGGAAATGCATGATTTGATTTACCAGGATCAAGTGATCTGGAGCGACGCCCTGGATGTGCGACCACTCTTCGAGGGGTACGCGAAAAACCTTGGATTGGATGTGGAGCGGTTTAGGAAAGATTCATCAACCCCTGAAACCAATTCACGCGTCGCTTCCGATACGAAACTTGGACTCGATCGTGGTGTGCAAAACACCCCTACAATTTTTATTAATGGTCGCGAGCTGCCGCCGCCTTTTTCTCCGGATCATATTCGTGAGGCGATCGAGGCCGAGCTTGCGAAAAAGAAAAGTCCCTCCCCTTGACTACTCCTGACAAAGATTCAGCCGAGATGATCTCGCCGCCGTTTGGGGGACGCGCGCGGATCATTCTTTATTCTATCGCGGCCCTCATTTCTTTGGTTGGGCTGGCTGACGCAACCTATCTTACGGTGACACATCTTACCGGCGACGATCTGGTCTGCGGGACACCCGGGGGGTGCTCCGCTGTGCTCGGCAGCGTCTATGCCACTGTGGCCGGGATTCCGACGGCCGCCTTCGGAGCTCTGGCCTATTTCGCTGCTTTTAGCGCGGCCACGCTCGTCGTTTTCGGGTATGTGCGCGCCCGAATTTTTCTGGCGCTCATTGTCGCCTGCATGTTTGTCGTTACCCTGGGACTGCTTTACTTGCAGGCGTTCGTCCTCCACGCGTTCTGCCCTTTCTGCCTGCTCTCGGCCGCGCTGGTTTTCCTCCTTGCAGGCATCGTCGTGGCCACGCCTTCCTCTTCCTGAGAACTCCGGAGCCTTCATCTCCGCGTTTCCCTAACGAGAAGAATGAGATTCGTCCGGGCAAGAATCTGCCGGTCGGCGGTGGGCCGCTGCCTCGGACGGTTTTCCAAGAAAAAGCATTACATTTACGCGGATGCTCCGATAGTCTCTTATGGAGAGCAGATGAGCATCGTGAGAACAAGGCGGGCATTGATTCTGATGATATTCGCATTCAGCGCCGCTTTTTCCCAGGCACAATCGTCGAATATGATTGGTAGTTGGAGAGTGGAAATCACGTTCGGGAATGGGGAGAGCCGTTCATTGCGCTTTGAGGCTCAAAGTTCTGGGAAAGGCTCTTTCCGACTGCTTGTCCCACGACCGACTCAGGCCGACCCCGGTGAGCCATCGGCCGCGGAGTGGGCTCAGAGCGATGACCGATCGGTAGTGTTTGCAGGCCCCGTGCAATTCCCGCTCGGCAACGTCGGTCTCGCCAGGGGAACGCTGGTGTTGAAAGGAAAATTTGGAACCGAGGGCTCGATCACGGGAGAGGCCAAATTCTTTCCCCTCGATCAAGATCCAAAGGATCCCAAAGCCACACCGTCAAAGAGCGGCAGCTTTAAGGCGAATCGTGTCACGGGTGGATGATCACTAAGCCCCACCTTCGAGCAACATTGCCAAATTGTAAGAAAAAAAAGCGGGACAATTGACCTGCGGTTGATAGTCTCACCGCGATCAACACGCTTTTTTAGCGTGTTTTTAACCTGTAGTACAATTCCATCATCAGCCAACATCTCATGAAAAAGAAATCCGCTTCAAAATCCGCCTTCTTTCATCTGCGTCTCGTAACAGCCCTGTTTCTAGTCCTAACCGGCGTCTTTCTGGCGTTGTTAGGCCTTGGCGGGTTCTCCGCGCAAGCGCAGGAGGAGAGCGAAATAACAGCCAAGTCCATCGCCGCGCTTGTCCCTCCGGGATTTGACTGTTCCAAAATTCACCAGCTGGGGATCGACAAGCAGGAAAACTTCCGGTCTGGCGCCCTCATGATTTACTGCCACCAGGCGGAGGGAGGCTCGGCTTCCCCTTCCAACGTATCTTCCAAGATTATCCAAAAGGTGTTGGCGCCCCTCGCGTTTGGTAACACGGACGTCGACCTGGTGACCGGCACCGAGACCTCTCCCCGAGTTACGCAATCGGAGACCTACACTGCGGCTAACCCGGACAACCCAATGCAGGTGGTCGTCGCCTACAACGATTCGCGAGGCAGCAATGCCACCAATTACTCCGGCGCATCGGTCTCGACCGACGGCGGCACCACTTTTACCCGCCTCACCACCGGTGGCGGCCAAAGCCCGTTCGCGAGCACCTTTGGCGATCCGGTTGTTCTGTACAACAGGCCAACCAGCACTTGGTTTACCGTCTGGCTCGATGCGAGCTGCGGCGGTCAGGGCCTCGGCGGGTACAAGTCCGCCACTCCGGAGGTTGCGGCTAGCTGGACTCATTATCCCTGCGTCTTCAGCGAATCCAACGCTGACCGCGAGTCTGGCTGGGCCGACAACAATCCGGCCAGCCCTTTCTATGGACGGATGTATGTTTCCTGGAACGATTTCAATGTCGGGAGTGGCGCCCTCTTCGTCCGTGTCTCCACTGACAACGGTAATACTTGGACCCCACATCAGATCACCACCGGCACTCCATTCATTCGCGATGTCCAGATCACTGGTGACATGGCTGGTAATGGCGACTTGTACCTTGCTGGCATGAACGAAGGCGGCGGTGGCTTCCCGCATAACAACAACAATCTTATTTTCAGGTCAACCGATGGCGGCAGTACCTGGACTAATACTTATACGGGTCCCGCCTTTCCCGGACCGGGCGTCACCGCTTCCGGCTACTTTGCCTGCATGTTTACCCCTGCCTACTGGCGACATGAGGGTTGGGGTGAGCCTGCTGCTTACAACCATGTCGTTCACCTGGTCTATTCCCAGCAGGGCACTAGCCCCGACGCTGGCGACGTCTATTACATTCGTTCGACGGACAGTGGCGTGACTTTCGGCGCGCCACTCAAGTTGAACACGGATGCTACGACCCGTCCTCAGTGGCAGGCTAACGTTTCGGTCAGCCCGACTGGCACCGTCATGGCCACTTGGTACGACGGGCGCGATGCCGCAACTTGCACCGCGGGTAACCCAGCCGTTCCCTGTTACAGGATGTACGCGCGCAGGTCTAACGATAACGGTGCGAGCTTTCTGCCTGATATGACGTTGTCGGATGTTGTCAGTCCTTTGCCGGCGCAACCCGACCCGGGCATTCAGCCCACCTATGCGGGCGACTACGACTACGGCTCCGCGATAGCCACGAAGCACCTCACTTCATGGACGGACGGGCGCGTGGCGATCGCGGGCGCGTCGCAGCAGGATGCCTTCACCGATTATGACGTTGTGGGTTTTGCCGTGACATCCACCACCCCCGCGTGCGGTAGCATCATCTCGACACAGCCAACTGACTTCGTAGTCAACCTGACCGACCCCGTGGCTCCAGCATCTGTCCAGGCGGCCGACTTAACCGTGAACGCAATCGCAGCGAACTCCTTTGTGTTAAGCAATGGCAACGCCACGATAACCTTCCACTACAATAGCACGCCGGTGACGACACAGGGTGTGCAGACGATGCATATTCCCGCGGGCGCGCTTAATAAGGCGGCTGACAATGCGCCGAATTTGGATTTCACGTGCACGTTCTGTTACGCCGCGATGCCGCTACAGGTAACGACCACAGTTCCGGCTGTCGGCGGCACCTTCTCGCCACCAGCGCCAGGCGACTACCAATATGACGTGAACTTCAACCAGGCTGTTGACCCGGCGTCAGTCACAACAAGTGATCTGACGATCACTGGCAATGCAGGCGGCAGCGTGACCAGTGTCATGCTCGTCAACGCCAATATGACTGCCCGGTTCATGCTGCATTTCAGTTTTGGTGGCAACGTGACGGCGGCCATTGGCGCCGGTGCGATCACCGCTAATACTTGCAATAGTAACATGGCCTTCACTGGGAATTACACAGTCGGTGGTTGCCCTCCGCAAAACCATTACGATATCGCGCAGATAGGGGGTAGCATCGTGCCGGGCACGGTGGACACGGGAAATCACATCGACGACGGCGATACATTGGTTGCCCTCCCATTCAGCTACCAGTTGTATGGCAACACCTATAACAGCATAAACGTCAGTTCTAATGGACGGGCTGATTTTGTTACGGTGAACGAACCAGGCGGCTACACCAACGCCTGTTTGCCCGCGCCAGCGAACGTTGGTCCGTTTGATAATACGGTCTTCCCGTATTGGGACGACCTGCGCACCGATGTGGGCCTGAGCGGCTGTAGCACATTTGCGAATGGTTGCGGTATCTTCACGTCAGTGTCGGGAACTGCGCCCAATCGCATCTTCAACATCGAGTGGCATGCCGTTTACTTTGCCAACAACGCGCAGACGGCCAACTTCGAGCTGCGTCTGTATGAGGGACAGTCGCGCTTTGATGTGATCTACGGCGCAACCTCTAACGGCAACACCAGCGCGACGGCGGGAGTGCAGAAGGACAGTGCGACCTTTGACCAGTATTTCTGCAACGGCTCGGGTGGTGCGGCGAGTGGCGGGCAAAGCTACATCCTGCAGAGCTGCACGGCGCCGGCGGTTAGCAGCGCGGTTTCGCGCAAGACCCATGGGGCCTCGGGTGACTTCGATGTCAATCTACCGCTCACCGGCACGCCCGGAGTCGAGTGCCGTTCGAATAGTGCGACGAACGACTATACGATGATGGTGACGTTTGTCAGTCCGGTGACGGTCAACGGCTCGCCGCAAGCCAACGTGTCACTGGGAGCGGGCACGGTGGGAAGTGGGGGAGTGAGCAATGGCGGCGCAGTCACCATCAGTGGAAACACGGTAACGGTGCCGCTGACCAACGTGACCAATGCCCAGACGATTAACGTCACACTCCACAGCGTGAACGGGGTGAGCGACGTGGTCATACCGATGAGCGTGCTGGTCGGAGACACGAGTGGGAACGGGAGTGTCAATGCCGGGGATGTGAGTCAGACCAAGGGGCAATCGGGGACTGCGGTCGGGGCAGGGAATTTCCGGAACGATGTAAATGCGAGCGGCGCCACGATCAATGCCGGGGACGTTGCCTTGGTCAAAGCCAGATCGGGGACAGTGCTGCCTCCCTAACAAGTAACGAACGAACAAAAGGCGTCGAGAACGACGCGGGTTAAAATAATGGGGAAGGGGCGGCGCAGTGAGCGCCGTCCCTTTTCCGTTTTTTAAGGGAAACTTCGGGTCGGGCGCGTTTTGGTTCCGCACCTCATGTCGGACTCGCGCATTTTTGGAGCGAAAAATCGTTGGCGGATTATCGACGACCCGAATACGCTCGCCGGTGAACACCGATTGCAACCACGAGAGTGTTTTTCGGACAATATAATGGACAAAAATGAACAAACACAAAACACTTCCTGTTTTTTGGGCCACGCTTTCTCTCCTTTTCCTCGTCAACGTGAGGCCCGGGCTGGCGCAGTCGCGCACGCCTAATGTGGGCAAACCCGGCGGCATCGACACGTTATTCAACTGCACTTGGACCAGCGCAACGGCGGCACCCGCCCTGTTGCTCGACGCCCCGACGGTGACAGTGGGCAGCAACATGTACCTCTTCGGTGGCATTCAAGGCGGCGCGACTTCCGCAGCTTCCTTCAAATTTGACGGCACGACGTGGACACCGATCGCTCCTTTGCCACTTGCGGTCGAGTTTGCGGCCGCGGTAACCGACGGAACAGATATTTACATTATGGGCGGCGCAGAACCCACCGTCGGCACTCCCCAAACGACGCTGTGGAGATATAACGTCGCGCTAAATACCTATACGGTGCTGGCTCCCTTTACTTTGGGGACCTGGAATCATTCGGCGGTTTATCTAAACGGAAAGATTTACAAGTGGTGCGGCACGGGTCCCTCGACCGCTTCGGCGAATGCGTTGGAAATTTACACCATCGCTACCAATACCTGGACTGCCGGCGCGGCCTATCCGCTCCTGATTAGTTTCACCAGCGGTTGGACCCAGGGAGGCTTTATTTACTCGGCCGGTGGCATTCAAAGCGTCGGGTCGGTTGCCTCGGCGAAGACTTATCGTTACGACCCGGTGGCGAATACCTGGGACGATGCTTCCATCGCGGACCTGCCCGCCACGCGCTGGGGCGCGGCGACCGCATTCTACAGCCCGGATGTAGTGCTGGCTGGCGGCTATGTCGCAGGGTTTACAACCCCTAATATTTCCAATACGGCTATTTCCTGGGACCAACCCAGCAATACCTGGAACACTGTACCTAATATGCCCCAGGCACGGGCGCGTATGACCGGTGCGGTCTTGAACGGAAGCGTCTATGTCGTAGGCGGACGTTGTACGACGGTGGGAGTCTGCGATCTCTTTCAAGGGACGAACGACAATCAAAAGTTGACGTGCTTAAATGTGCCGACAAACATCATGAGCAGCAGCGGTTCCTCGATTGTTTCGGCGGGCCCCAACGGCGTTTTGGATCCGGCTGAAAACGTCACTGTCGCGCTCGGTGCGAAGAACATTGGAGGGCCAGGTGTCGTCTGCACAACGGCCGCGTTGACCGGGACGTTGCAGGCCAGCGGTGGAGTGACCGTTCCGTCTGGTTCTCAGGTCTATGGGGTCGTATGTTCGGGAGGTGGTCCAACCGTCTACAAGAATTACTCCTTTACGGTTGATGGAGCCCTGGCGTGCGGCGCCACTGTGACCGCAACGGTGCAGATGCAGGATGGAGCGACCAACTACGGGAATCTCACCTATACATTCGTCACTGGAAGTTCGGCTATAGCCTTCGCCCAAAACTTCGATGGCGTGGTGGCGCCGGCGTTGCCCGCCGGGTGGACATCAACGCTCGGCCCCACAAATATCGTGGGAGTGCCTTGGGTGACCTCGACGACGACTCCTTTCAGCGCACCGAACGACGCCTTCTCTCCCGATGGAAGCAACATCGGAGACAGCTATTTGGACTCGCCACCGATCGCGGTCCCGGCTGCCGGGGCGACCCTGACGTTTAAGAACAACTACATTACGGAGGCGACGTTTGATGGAGAGGTGCTCGAGATCAGCATCAACGGAGGCGCCTTCTCTGACATCATCACCGCGGGTGGAAGTTTCGTTACCGGGGGATATACCGGGCCGATCTCCACTTCCTTCAACAGTCCGATTGCCGGGCGGCAAGCTTGGAATGGCACCTCCACCGGAGGCTACATTACGAGCACGGTCAATCTACCGCCCTCGTCTTTTGGACAGATGGCGGTATTGCGCTGGCGGATGGCGTCGGACAGCAGTCTCGCGGCCACAGGCGTGTGGATTGATGACATCTCCATCGCGAATCCAGTGTGCAACACGACTTCGCCGACAGTGAACAGTGCGGTGTCGCGCAAGACCCAAGGGGGAGCGGGCGACTTCGATGTGCCGCTGCCACTGGTGCCACTGGCTGGGGCGGTCGGGATAGAAGACCGCGCCGGAGCAGTCGCAGGCGCGCATACGATGGTGGTGACCTTTGCCAATCCGGTCACGGTGGGAGTGGCGGCGGTGTCAGCTGGCGCCGGAGCGGCAGGCTCGAGCGTGGCTGGCAATGTCGTGATGGTCAATCTGACCGGGGTATCCGATGCACAGAGAATGGAGGTAACGCTCTCGAACGTGAGCGACGGAGTAAACCTGGGGAGCATTCACATCCCGATGGGATTACTCAACGGAGACACCAACGGGAACGGGTCGGTCAATGCCGGAGACGCGGCGCAGACGAAGGGACAATCTGGAATACCGGTTGGGGCAGGGAATTTTCGGAACGATGTGAATTCGAACGGATCCATCAATGCCGGGGATGTCGGCCTGGTCAAATCCAAAGCGGGCAACGTCCTGCCTCCCTAACGAGTAACGAACGAACAAGACGCGTCGAGAACGACGCTGGTTGAGATAAATGGTAAGAGGACGGCGCAGTGAGCGCCGTCCTTTTCCATTTCAAGGAGGCTGTGGGCCGGGCGCTTTTCATTCAGCATCTTCAAGAAAAAAGCGTGACAGTCTGAGCAGTCGAATCTTGCGTTGGTCAGTCAGGCTTCGCGTAAAGCCACGGCGGGTCGAGAGGCTACGGCGTGACAAGTTGCACCGGATTTCTGTAACGGCTATTTTGTGAAGTTCTCCAGGGATCGTTGAATTGTGATTTCCTTAGGATCACAACAGGTGGCAGATATCTCTATTTCGTCTGCGCCTCCCTTTCCTCCGCCCGTCCGTAGAGTAATCTTCGCATTTTCCAAATCTTCAGCGGTGAATCCGTTTCTGAGGAGGACTTGTTTGGCCAAGGCTACCTCGTTAGTCTTGACCGCTCTCATCATCCGGTCGCGGTCTTCCTGATTGGCGTGAATCCGGGCTTGGGCTTGAGTGGCTTTTTTTTGCAGCGATGCGGCGTCAGCTCTTGAGGGTGTGTCGCCGGAATGGAGGTTTGGTCCTCCCTTAGTCACTTGCGCCCGCGCCGTGGCCGGAATAGCCATGAGGCCGAGTGATGCGAGGATGGAGGGTATGATGCATCTGCGCAGGAGGTTCATAGCGAGAAAGGCTAACGGCCTACTCTTTCCGAATGCTGTCAACCGGAGATGACGTATGAGAGCGGCTGCAAGAGGCCGATGTCGGAAAGTTAGAAGGTTACAATGTTAAAAAGGGGTGAGGCCAAAGCTGGAGATCAAATAAAATCAGTTCACTACCGGGCCGATCACAAAAGCGGATTGAAGCTGAAGGCTCGACGTTTCGGGGTAGAGATTCAGACAGCCGAAGCGAATGTTCAGAACCGCTGTGCTGGTGGGCGCATTCGGAACGGTCCAATCGAAATATTGCACCTTCGGGTTACGCTGCTCTGTAAGAAGCATGTAGGTCGTCTTGCCGCCATCGAGCGAAAGGAGAACTTCCGTCTCACACATCGCCAGGTCCACGTTTGGAAAGTTCGCCGTCCACTCAATCCTCACAACTTGTCCAGGAGTCAAAACCTGTCCCGCTCTTGGCGAAATCAGTCTGGCACTGTATTTGTTTTTGTAAGTCTGCGCGAATGCGGTTCTAGGCGATTGCGGAGCCAAAGCAAATGTCAATGCGAGTAGTGCTAGAATTAATCGTTGGGCTTTCATTTTTTTCACTCCATCCGAGTGAGCGTAAATTGTCAATAGTAGTTTGCGCCGCGAGAACGCTCTTGATTTGTCGTTCGTCACGTCGGAAACACAAGCCCACTTTGGCGCAAGCGCATTAATTCAGCCTCTTTCCGGGCTAATTCTGGCTGATTTTATGAAGTGCGTACTACCGCAAAAGGTCACAAGAGTGACACCAGAGGCCGACATCCGCTTAGCGGATTGCCGCCGATATTCTTCGCGCAGCCAAAATAAGGCTCGACCCTCCTTCGGGAATCGTTCAAGAATCACGGCTAATCCGTAAACCGACCTTTCGGCGCTCTCTCAAACATCACAGATCAAAACAACAAGTCGCTTGCGAGTTCTCTTCAATCCGCTCTTACTCGCCGAATTAATAAGAACACACGTATGAACACACGCCTCCGCCTGACTGCATTTGCCGCCGTTTTCGCCTTCCTCACACCTACCCCATCCGCCTTACACGCCCGAATGCCGGGGCCCGAGAGCATCGAGGTGCCCGACGGAACACGAAAATGCATAAAGCCTAAAGACCGTGCGCCGGTACCCACCACTCTATTCGCGCCGTTGTCTTGCCTGGCGCCGGCGGTAAACGTCAGTGCCAGGTCGGGCAACGAGTCTGAGAGCTTCGTGGTTGTCAACCCGACCAACCCAAACAATCTGGTCGCCTTCTCGAACCTCACCAGCAACAGCATTTTCCGCGCGTACTCGACGGATGGTGGTGCCACTTGGACGCGTGGTACCGTGGCCACGAATGTGGCGTGCTGTGACGGACAGGCGGCCTGGGACACGTTCGGCAACCTCTTTCTGGTTTACATCAACAACAGCGTCAACCAAATCAACGTGATCTTGAGCACCGATGGCGGCGTCACATTCAGTGCGCCAGTAACAGCGGGCACTGGCAGCATTGACCAACCCTCGATCGCTGTGGGCAACGGCAGCGTGTGGGTCGACTGGAATCAGAGCGGAAGTATGGTCGCGCGTGGGGCGCCAGTTACGGGTCTCGGGACTTGGGGACCATTCAACGCGCAACAGTCGATCCCATCAGCGACGGGGAGCTTCGGGGGTATCGCCGTCGGCCCTGGCCCAAACGGCGGCAAAGTCATCGTAACCTATCAAAATCCGACTGGTGGACAGGGTCCGGCGACGATCTACGCCAATGTTGATGCGGACGGTTTGGGAGCGGGCGGTTTCGGCGCGCGCGTCACCGTTTCCGCGACCAATGTTGGTGGCTTCGACTATATCCCGGCGCAGAGCGGGCGCTCGATCGACGCTGAGGCCGGGCTAGTATGGGACGCGACCGGTGGGCCGTTCAACAACCGCATCTACCTGGTTTACACGGACGAGATAATCAACGAGAGCAACGACACGGATATTGAGATGCGCACGTCGACTGATGACGGCGCGACGTGGAGCGCGCCGGTGCGCGTGAACGACGACGCGACCACGAACAGCCAGTTTTTGCCCTATGTTGCGCTCGATCCCACAACCGGCACGGTGGCAGTGGGCTTTCACGATTGCCGCAATGACAACGGCGTGCCCGGTTCGGGCGGGACGAACATGATTCCTAACGACGATGCGGAATACTACGGCACCTTCAGCACCGACGGCGGTGCGACCTGGGCGGCGAACACGCGCTTGAGCGGCGGGTTCTCGAACGCGGCGGCAGCGGGCAACGGCATCGACTATGGTGACTACGTTGGTCTGTCCGCTTTCATGGGTAAGCTCTACACAGTGTGGGCGGACAACGCGAACTGCGATGGCACGAACCCGAATGGCACGTTGCACGCGTTTGACCTATACACCGACCCACTCATCCTCCCGCCGCCGGCACCCACGGTGATCAGTGCGGTGTCGCGAACGATGCACGGATCGGCGGGCACTTTCGATATCGATCTACCGCTTACCGGCACGCCCGGTATCGAATGCCGCACGGGAGGCGCGACTAACGATTACACCATGGTTGTTACCTTCTCTGGCAATGTCAACGTGACCGGCAGCCCACAAGCGCAAGTGACAATGGGCACGGGATGCGTCGGCGCCGGCGGGACATGTACCGGGAACGTCGCGGTCAGTGGCAACATAGTCACCGTTCCGCTAACGAACATCGCCAACGTGCAAACGATCAACGTCCGGATCAATGGCGTGAATGGTTCGAACAACGCGACGATTCCGATGAGCGTGCTGATTGGCGACACGAGTGGGAACGGGAGTGTTAACGCCGGGGATGTGAGTCAAACCAAAGGGCAATCGGGGGCCGCGGTCGGGGCCGGGAATTTCCGGAACGATGTGAATGCGAGCGGCGTCACGATCAATGCCGGGGACGTTGCTTTGGTCAAAGCCAGATCGGGGACAGTGCTGCCTCCCTAACGAGTAACGAACGAACAAAAGGCGTCGAGAACGACGCGGGTTGAAATAATGGGGAAGGGGCGGCGCAGTGAGCGCCGTCCCTTTTCCGTTTAAGGGAGGCTGTGAGCCGAGCGATTTTCTTCATTTATCGCTCCCATGTGTGACCTTCGAGAAAAAGCGTGACATCCGAACCGGCTCTTGAATACCCTCCTCGAGGAGCAAAAGATTTTGCCCACCAAACTCCGATCCGTTAAATCCGCATGAAAAAAAAATCAGGTAGTCGATCAGCCTTCTTCAACCCACGCGTCTTAATCGGCGTCTTCCTTTGCTTTGTCGGCATTGCGCTTGCGCTTTTCGCATTTCGCAGTGCATCGGCGCAGCAGGCACCAATGGTGGGGGGCATCAACCGGGGCCTGGCCCCGGTGGTCCGGTTCGACGTCTCACCGCCCCTGCGCGATATGCAGGTGATCCCGCCCGGACCGGGCAGGCTGCGAGAAAACGAAGACCGCGACGATTGTGCCATTGAAGGTCCGCTTCGCTCCGGAATGGGATCCGGTGGTTCAGTCCCAGGTCGGCGGGAGAGATTTCCCGGGCGGAACGGAGATCGCCGGGCCGATCGTTAGCTTCAATGCTCAATCGAATACCAGCGGCGTTGCGCCGCCTGATCCGAACGGCGCGGTCGGTCCGAACCATATCGTCGCGATGGCTAACCTGAGCTTCCAGATCTTCAACAAGACAGGCACATCGCTCTTTGGCCCGGCGGCGAACAACACGCTCTGGGCTGGTTTCGGCGGCCCTTGCCAAACTGAGAACGCCGGCGATCCAGTGGTGCTCTACGATAAGCTCTCCGACCGCTGGTTCCTCTCGCAGTTCACTTCCGCCGGCCCGAATTATTTCTTCTGCGTGGCCGTTTCGCAAACCGCCGATCCTACGGGAGCCTATTACCGATATGCCATCTCGACGGGAACCAATTTCCCGGATTATCCAAAGGCGTCCGTCTGGCCGGATGCCTACTATGTTAGTACGCGCGAGTTTTCCGCAGCCGGCCCCTTCGCGGGCGTGGGTGCCTATGCGTTCAATCGTGCCCAGGCTGTGGCGGGCAATCCGGCCGCGCAGATCATCTCGTTTCTGATTCCACCAGTAGGCGGAGGCGCTACAATGTTGGCGATGGGTTGTTGCCGAGCGATCTGGATGGCCCGACGCTTCCGCCCGCCGGCAGCCCTAACTACTATCTTGGCAGCCAGGACAACAATGGGCCTTATGGAGCGGCTTCAGGATGCGCTGAATCTGTACAAGTTCCACGCCGATTTCGCTGCTCCCGCTAACTCCACCTTCACGCGGCCCGACTACCATTCCCGTTGCCTCGTTCAACTCCATCCTCGGTCTTTGCGGTGGCACTCGTGCCTGTATCCCGCAGCCGAGCACGGCCAACAAGATCGATCACCAGGGATATCGGCAACGGCCGTTGTTTCGCCTGGCGTACCGAAACTTTGGCGATCACGAATCGCTCGTAACCAACCAGTCGGTTTCTGGCGGGACGGGCCCCAATGGCGAGGTGTCAGGCATTCGCTGGTGGGAATTGCGCAGCCCCAACAGCGCTCCCTTCATTTACCAGGAGGGCACCTACGCCCCGGGCGTGACCGACGGCATTCATCGCTGGATGGGCAGTATCGCCATGGATCGCGAAGGAAACATGGCTCTGGGTTACAGCGCTTCGAACAATGCCAGCCCCGCTGTGTTTCCGAGCGTCAATTACACCGGGCGATTAGCCGGCAGCGCGCTCGGCACCATGCCGCTGGGTGAAGGGACCATTAGTTGCCGGGACCGGTTCGCAAACCGCCGGCAGCAATCGCTGGGGTGACTACACTTCGCTCACGATCGACCCGACGGATGATCTCACTTTCTGGCACGTCAACGAATGGGTTCCGACGACCAGCGGATCGGGGTGGCGGTTGCGCGTCGGCAGCTTCAAGGTATCGCAGTCGGCAGCCTGTAACACCTACCGGGTGCTGATTGCCTATCTGACGGTGCCGGGCCCAACACCCTTCGCAGCCAGATACTGGCCGAGCCGGGCGTGGCGGCGGTTGACCTCTTTGACGCCGGAGCGGGCACTCCTACCCTCGCACAACTCTCGGGTTACGACGTGGTCGTCGCCTTCTCTAACAGCGCTTACAGTAACCCCACAGCCATGGGCGATGTGCTGGCAGACTATGCCGACACGGGTGGCTTGGTCGTGGCGTGCAACTTCGACTGGTACGGCCCTCCTTTCGGCTTGGCCGGACGGTGGATGACGGGCGGATACACGCCCTTCAACGACGCCGCGCCAACCCTCTTCAGCGACAGCACGCTCGGCTCGTTCACCGCGACGCACCCGCTCATGCAGGAAGTGACCGCTCTTAACGGCCATTTTCGTCACACCGTGACGCTCGCTCCGGGCGCGACACAGGTGGCGGCTTGGGCCGACGGCGTGCCTCTGATAGCGGTCCAGACTCAGGCGGGGCACACGGGAGTGGGCATCAACAACTACGTGGGTGACAGCCCGAACCAGTGGAGCGGGCAGTTTGGCCACGTGGTGGTAAACGCCGCTCGCTGGCTCAAACCGGCGGTCGAGGTCAATGGAGCCATTACCATGGGCGACCCGACTCAGACGAACCGCCTGAATCGCGGTGGCATTGCCACCGAGTGCGGCGCCCCGAATGCCTGTAGCACTATCGCAGGCACGTACCACTATCGTGCTCACACCTTCGTCAACACCACTGGCGCGCCCGCGTGCATAACCACGACGCTCACTACCTCCTGCCCTCTCGCAACAAACCCCATCTTCGCGGGGGCCTATTTGAACCTCTTCGACCCGGCGAACATCTGCGCAAATAACATAGGCGACGCCGGAGCCAGCCCGCTCACACCGGGAGTGCCTGTGACGTTCCACTTTACCGTTCCGACTGGAGCGACGTTCGTCGTCGTCGTCTCCGAGGTGGCCGCTAATGCCGGCTGTGCCGGCTATACGCTGGACATTGCGGGACTCTGCCGTCTTGCCCCGACGCCGACCTCGGTGGTCTCCCGCAAGACCCATGGAGCAGCGGGGGCTTTCGACATCAACATGCCGCTGACTGGACCGATCGGGATAGAAGACCGCACCGGGGCAGTAGCGGGTTCGCATACGTTAGTGGCGACCTTTGCCAACCCGGTCACGGTGGGAGGGGCGGTGGTGTCGAGCGGCATCGGAGCGGTGGGAAGCTCAGGCGTGGCTGGCAATGTTGTGACGGTCAATCTGACCGGGGTAGCCGACGCGCAGAGACTGGGGATAACGCTCTCGAACGTGAGCGACGGAGTGACCACTGGGAACCTTCAGATCCCGATGGGATTACTCTCTGGAGACACCAACGCGAACGGGTCGGTCAATGCCGGAGACGCGGCGCAGACGAAGGGACAGTCTGGATCAGCGGTTGGGGCAGGGAACTTCCGGAACGATGTCAATTCGAACGGATCGATCAATGCCGGGGACGTCGCCATAGTTAAGGGCAAAGCCGGCAGCGTGCTGCCCCCCTGAGGCCAACAGAAGCGACAGTATTTTGATTTGGGCTCCGGCAGTGTCTGCAACTACCGGAGCCCGATCATTTTCGGTTCGCTTCCTAATCGGTTATGTGAATTCGCGGATGAATTATTTCGGCTTCTGGTTTAGAAGCAGAGAATGAAGTTCGCGGTCATCCAATTTCCCGGTTCCAATTGCGATCAGGATTGCCTTGCAGCCTTGCGGGGAATTGAGGGGCTCGCGGCACAATATGTCTGGCACAAAGAAAGTTCGTTAGGCGAATTCGATGCCATCGTTTTGCCGGGCGGGTTTTCCTACGGCGATTACCTGCGCTGCGGCGCGATTGCGCGTTTTTCGCCGATCATGCGGGCCGTCATCGACGAAGCGCGTGCGGGCAAATTCGTGTTGGGAATCTGTAACGGTTTCCAAATTCTTTGCGAGGCCGGTCTCCTGCCCGGCGCGCTGGTGCGGAACCGCTCGCTCCACTTCGTTTGCGAATTGGTTACTACTCGAGTCGAGGTGGCTGATTCGGTATTTACGCACGGCTGTCAGGTGGGTGATCTGCTCCGGTTACCGGTCGCACATGGCGAAGGTTGTTTTTGCGCGGATGAAAAGACATTGCGTGAACTGAATGAGCGCGGCCAGATCTTGCTGCGCTACGTGGATGCCTGTGGTCGCGTTGTTCCCGAAGCGAACCCAAACGGTTCGGTGGAGAACATCGCCGGAATCTGTAATCGGGAAGGCAATGTCTTTGGTCTCATGCCGCATCCCGACCGCGCTTGTGACGCGCGTTTGGGAAGCGCAGATGGATGCAAAATTTTTCGCTCAATGCTGCACGGCGTTGAAATGATTCGTGCCCGAGCTGCCTAGCAATCGCGCTGAACGAGCGAGACCTTGAGTCGCCGAATACCTGGTTTGAAATTACGGTGGGCTTGTATCCTTTTTCGTCGTCAGACGGACACATGTGTAACGGATCATGACACGTTTTCGGCCCAAGAATCTCGCTCTCCCTCGTGAAGTTGTTATGGCATCTCGACTGCTAAAACTTCGGCTATGCTACTCCAAAAAACTTTGCACATGAATCTGCCGCTTCCCGAATGCAAGTCGCGGCTGGGGAGCCTTCATTCGTATCGCCGTCAATTTCTGAAGGTCACCAGGGCGATAGTCACTTCTTCGAGAACAGTTGACTTCAGCTTTCGGGGGCCGCTGGCGTTTGAAGCACAGACGGTTCTCATGTCCGTCGAGGACGACTCCCCTAATCGCTATGCGTTTGAATCGGTAGGTGGAAACATCGATTTGATGGGCCTGATCGAGTTCGTCGAGATGCGGTCGAACTGTACGGAAGTAACCATCGCTGTTCATTACGAAATCAAGAACAGACTCTTCGCATGGTTGGATCGCCGGTTGCATTTCGTCGAAGCGTTTATGACGTCGGAGCTGCGCAGCATCCGATCCCACTTTGAAGGCATCGCGGCACCGTACCTCGAGCGCTCTCCATCGATGAGGATGTTGGAAACGGCGGCGGCGGCGTAAGCTGCGCAAACAGATTATTCGATTCGAACCGCCCGGGTTTTGTCCAGGCGCAATACCTGGCCCGCTCTGAGCGAGATTCGTGCTTTGGGATCCCGAATTTTCTCGCCGTCGATCTGGATACTTCCTTGCTCAATCAGCCGACGCGCCTCCGTGCGCGATTTCGCAACCCGGAAGGCCCGGAGATATGCCTCCGCGACTAACGAAACCGGATCTGCATCTTCGCCTGAAAACGAGAGCACGGGCAGTTCAGCGTCGGCGAGCCGTTTCTGGCTGAAACGCTGGTTCCAATTTTCCAGCGTGCTTTCCGCAATCGCGCGCGAGTGGTAGGTTTCGACGATCTCCATCGCCAACTGTTTTTTCGCTTCTAAAGGGTGCGCCGCTGGGTCCAACGGTTTTCCGAGCAGGAGCGGATAATAGCGCGCCATCAGGTCGTCCGAGATGCTCATCAATTTCCCGAAAATCTCGGAAGCCGGCTCATTGATGCCGACATAATTCCCAAGGCTTTTGCTCATCTTTTGGGTGCCGTCCAGACCTTCGAGGATCGGGAGCACAAAAACGATCTGTTGCGGCAGGCCCTCCTGACGTTGAAAGTCGCGGCCCACCAAAATATTGAACAATTGATCGGTTCCTCCGAGTTCAACATCTGCTTTTATCATGACAGAATCCCAGCCCTGCATGATCGGATATTGAATCTCATGCGCGTGGATCGGCTCGTGTTTCTCGATCCGCGCGCGAAAATCCTCGCGCTGCAACATCTGTTGCAGCGTGACGCGACTGTTTAGACGTATGACCTCACTGCAAGACATCGGGCCAAACCAATCGCCGTTGCAGACAGTTTCCGTGCGAGCCGGATCGAGAATCTTGAATGCTTGCTCGCGGTAGCTCGCGGCATGCTCCATCACCTCATCATGTGTGAGTTGCGGCCGCGTGACGGAACGTCCGCTTGGGTCGCCAATCATGGCTGTGAAATCCCCGATGATGAGTATGGCCTGGTGCCCGAGATCTTGAAACTGCCGCAGCTTGCGAAGAACCAACGAGTGACCCAAGTGGAGATCAGCGCTGGTCGGATCGACGCCGAGCTTTATCCGGAGCGGGCGCTGCTCCCTTAGCTTTTCGCGCAGCTCCGCCTCGCTGATAATCTGCGAGGCGCCCTGTTTGAGAAATGCGAGAGCCTCGTCCGGTTGCATGAGCATCGTGCGCAATCGCGCGGACGAACAGTTACTTATTCTTGTTCAACAGCTCGCGCACCTGCTCAATCGTGAGCGGCTTGTTTTGCTGACTAAGCGCCTTCTGACTTTTGCCTTGATCCAGAAATGGGCGGCTGCTGGCGAAATCTGACGTTGTTACTGCGCGGCCGCTTGCGACGGCAGCGCTTGTGACGTTCGTTGAGTTTGCCGCGACGTTCGCCGTTTTCGTTAGGCGTGCGTTCCTCGAAATACTGGCCGTTCCGTCGCCGTCGCGGAAGTGATGTGTCGCGTAGTTCGAACCATCGACTTCACGTGTGCCATAAAACTGTTTGGCGCTCGATTTCTTTTGACCCTGAAATGAAGTGACAACGGCTTGCTTGTCCGTACGAGCCCGGCTTCCACCAGTGGTGAATTGCTTGTTCTGTGCGGTATTCTGCATGCTCATATCCGGGCGGAGCAGGCGATCGAGTAGTCTACTTTCCTGTTCCTGGGCGCGAGCTGGGGCAGCGCAGGCCAGAAGCAAAAGAGCGATGAAAATCCGCACGTCCCGACCCTGCCGAAACGACCGTCGCGTTGTAAAGAAAATTGTCGGGGCGAACTTTGGTTCCTAGCGTCGCAGCTGAGAAAGAAGCCGCGCGGCACCCGGCGGCGGAGAAACGCGCCCCCTCAAGATGGCGCCGGCTCCTATGCGCCGGCCGTAGTACCGCGCATTAGCATCTTTCTGCGTCGCGATCACCGCGCCTTCCAAAGACGCGCCGGCGAACAAGCCCTGGCTTCGGCTGTACGTATAAATGGCCGCGCTCGGGGTCACTCCGGCTTGCAAGTCCCGCCCGACCGGGCCCGCGGCTGCGCTCACGTCCGCACCGATCGTCACATTACCCCCCCGGGAAAAGGCGCGCACGGCGGCACTGTTATTCAAAACGAAAACGAATTCCGTGACTTGAGCGCCGATCTGAAATCCGAAGCCTGCGCCCCCGGTTCCCACGAAGGAGGGCCCGGACCACTCACCGTCATTCCGAGCTACCACTAAACCCTGGCCGCCCTTCCCGCTGAAGCCAAAGCCTACTTTCAACACGGTCATGATCGCGAGGCCCTTGGCGTGGCGCATCACGCTCCTGGGAATGGCGGTTTCCGGCATCGACTGGAATTGGCGAAGAATCCCGGTGCAATCGTCAACCACTTCCTGTTCAGTCGCTGCCTTGGTTCCGGTGACAGCCAAAGTGCAAATTGTGAAGAGCAGCGCGAATTGCTTCATATTTGGTAGTAGTTCGCGGCCCTCTCGTCTAATGGATGTGTGGCCGCGTCGCAGCATACCGCATTGCGCAAATTCCTCGACTATTCTTTGCTCTTCCTGACCGTGCGCCCTCGTCATTATGGATCACATTTCCGATCGCCAGAGCGATGAGCAGTTCATGCAGGAGGCTTTGCGCCTCGCGCAGAAGGCCTACCAAGCAGAGGAGGTCCCAATCGGCGCGGTTGTTGTGCGCAATGGAAGAATCATCGGGCGCGCCTACAATCAGGTCGAGCTCTTGAAGGACGCCACGGCGCACGCTGAAATGCTTGCCATCACTCAGGCGGAAGCAGCCGTCGGCGATTGGCGGCTGAATGAATGCGATCTCTATGTGACGAAGGAACCTTGCCCAATGTGCGCTGGAGCGCTTGTCCATGTGCGCATGCGGCGGCTGATTTTCGGGTGCATCGACGAACGCGGAGGTGCAGCCGGCGGACTGATCAACCTGGTTCAGCTGCCGGGTTTGAATCATCGCTGTGAAGTTACGGCTGGTATTCTTCAGCATGAATGTGCGGCGATCTTGCAGAGTTTCTTCCGATCAAAACGCGAGCGCGATTTGCCGGACCCGTGATTGCAGAAGTCGAACAGTGCTGCCTCGCAAGGACTTGAACCTTGACAAAGAGATTCAGAGTCTCTCGTGCTACCATTACACCACGAGGCAAACTGAGGTTGCAGAGCTAAACCGAATTTAGTTTTTCCGCAAGTGACGCCGCGTTGCCGCGGTACCGCTCAACCAAACTTCGGCGCCTTCACGGGCCGCTTCCACTTCTAGTGCGCGGCCGCTCTCCACAACCAGGAGACGCGCTCGCTCCAGCATTTCGTCGATCTTATGATCATCGTGCGCGGGATCGTGATGAAATAAGAACAACTTCCGCACACGAGCCTCCAATGCGAGCGAGACCACGCGACTGAGCGCGCCGTGGCCCCAGCCGATATGCTCCTGATATCTTTCATCGGTGTATTGCGCGTCCATAATCAGCACATCTGTATCCTTCAAGAACTCGACCAGTTGCGATCGACGCACTGCGGCCTGGGCGCGTGCTTTCGTTGCGGATGTTTTGTTGTGGGCAGCGAGTTTCAGGCACAGCGGCTCGAATGGTTCGTTATCCGGCAAGAATGCGATCGAACCTTCTTTCGTGAAGAAGCGATAGCCGACGCATACGCCGGGGTGGTTCAGACGTTTTGCGCGCACCCGCAATTTGCCGATCGAGAATTCCATTTTCTTGAGTTCTCTAATCTTGATCGTCCCCGGAAGATCCCGCCAGCTCACCGGAAAAAACGGAACTTCCATTTGCGTCGCGAGAACAGCGGCGAGACCAGCGCGCGCGCCCTCATATCCCAACACGCGGATAGTGTTCTTGGCATTGTAGGCTGGAAGAAAAAAGGGCAAGCCCTGGATATGATCCCAGTGCGTATGTGTGAGCAGCAACGTCAAATTGACCGGCGCGGTGCCGAATTCTTGTTCCAGCGCGAGACCCAGTTCGCGAATTCCGGACCCGGCATCAAGAATGATAATTTGGCCATTGGTGCGAAGTTCCACGCACGTTGTATTTCCACCGTAACCAATAGTTGATGGGCCGGGAACCGGAATGGAACCGCGGACGCCCCAGAATTTTAAGCGCGTCGATGGCGGAAAGAACTTGAGTGCGCGCGATTGTTTGCCGGGCAATTTCCGAGCGGGGCGACGCGAACGTTTGATGGCGGCTGCGAGCTTCTCCCACTTCAGGGGTTTCACGAAATAATCATCTCCACCTGCTTCCAAAGCCGCCTCTCGCTCAACGTCATAATGCCGACCGGCCATGATGAAAATTTTCGGCGACTGAAGCCTTTCCCGGATCGCGCGGCAGACCTGCAATCCGCTGAGCTTTGGCAACAGCAGATCACACAAGATCACCTTCGGCCGATGCTTCAACGCGAGCTCGATTCCGCGCGCAGCTTCCCCCGATTCAATCACCTTCCACCCATGCTTGGCGAAAAGATTCCCTATGCGTCTTCGGCTCTCAACGTCATCCTCGACGATCAACACATCGCGCATTTGCGGCACAATGGTTAGAGTAGGCTCGATCCGAACGCCCCTGTTTTCCCGCGTTTCCAGCGCAACTCTGGACTGAGATTGATCTCGTCTCTGCGCACTTCAAAACCGGCCGCCCGCAAGAGGTAATCGACCCCCTCGCGGCTCTCCATCGTTTCTTTCAAGCTGCGTGCGAAGAGCTCGATGTATTCCTTGTACGATTCGAGTTCGAGCTTGTCTTCGGCGAAATGTTCCGCCAGCGCTTCGTCGTGGTAATCGATGAGCTCGATCAACGCTCGCTTCAGCTTCATGCGCATATCGGGATCGATCACTACCTTGAACGGACTCGCGCCTGGATTTGACAGCGCGAGGCTCTTCTGGTCGGTACCAGCCTTGCCTTCGTTAACCGAAACGAGTTGGAAATCGCGGGATTCTCCCATCTCGGGTTTCGAATCGTCGGTAGGCAATCGTTCCACGCCTGATCCTAGCGTTTGCTCGCTCAAAAGAAAATCGGGATGATTAGAATCGCGACGATGTTCACGACTTTGATCATCGGATTGATCGCCGGACCCGCAGTATCTTTGTAAGGATCGCCGACCGTATCACCCGTGACCGAGGCTGCATGGGCGAACGATCCTTTACCGCCAAGGTTGCCTTCCTCGATAAATTTCTTCGCGTTGTCCCACGCGCCGCCGCTCGACGTCATCGCGATTGCGACGAACAATCCGGTCACGATCGTGCCAACCAGCAAGCCTCCCAGGACAACAGGGCCAAGCGGTTTGATCATTGCCACCGCAACGACGAAAGCCACGGGCAGCAGGGCCGGGACAATCATTTCCCGCAACGCCGCCTTGGTTACGATATCAACGCACGTTCCGTATTCCGGAACATCTTCGCCGCGCAGAATTCCGGGCTTGGCCGTCAACTGCCGGCGCACTTCGCGCACCACCGCACCCGCCGCCTTGCCCACTGCATCCATGCTAAACGCCGTGAAGATGAACGGCAGTAATCCGCCAATAAACAATCCGATGATCACCTTCGGTTCTGTGAGGGAGAACTGGAACGAAGAAGGTCTTCCGGCGGCCGCCAAATGGGCGCGGAGTTCTTCCGCGTAAGAGCCGAAAAGGACGAGAGCGGCCAGTCCCGCCGACGCAATCGCGTAACCCTTCGTCACTGCCTTCATGGTATTGCCGACAGCGTCAAGCTCATCCGTTACTGCGCGCACCTCCTTCGGCAGATTGCTCATCACCGCGATGCCGCCCGCGTTGTCCGTGATGGGACCAAACGCGTCGAGCGAAATAATGATACCGGCCATCGACAGCATGCTCATGACCGCGATCGCGATGCCGTAAAGACCGGCGAAATGAAAACTGAACAAGATCGCCAGCCCAATGAATCCAACCGGCAGCGCCGTCGCATGTTGCCCGATGGCGAGGCCAGCGATGATGTTCGTCGCGTGACCAGTCTCGGAGGCCTTCGCGATTTTGCGCACGGGAGAGTAGCTCATCGATGTGTAATAATTCGTGATCACAACCACGATCCCCGTCATGAGCAACCCAACGAGCGATGCAAAATATAGATCGTTCGCCGAGCGCTCGATTCCAGCCACCGTCAGCCCGTGAGGGAAGAAATAATGCGTGGCCGGCCAGAAGAGCACGGCCGAAACTAGTGCGCTTGCCATGACCGCGCCCATCAGCACCATGCCCGGTTTCCCACCGCTCACGTTGACAAAAAGGATGCCGCAGATGGCTCCGAGCACTGAAATACCACCGAGCACGAAGGGGTAGATGATCGCCGCCGGTTCCGCGGCGAGCGTCAGAGCGCCGACCAGGATCGCGCCGATCAAGCTGACTGCGTACGTTTCGAAAACGTCGGCCGCCATGCCAGCGCAATCCCCGACGTTATCGCCTACATTGTCCGCGATCGTGGCCGGATTACGTGGGTCGTCTTCTTCAAGATTGCTCTCGATCTTGCCGACCAGATCCGCACCGACATCGGCGGCCTTCGTGTAAATTCCGCCGCCGAGCCGCGCGAATACGCTGATTAAGCTCGAACCCAGCGCCAGCCCCACCAGACTGTGTACCGCCGCATCAGAGCCGATCATCTTACTCGCCACCAAGTAGAAAATTCCAACGGAGAGCAGTGCCAGGCCCACCACGAGCAAACCGGTGACCGCGCCGCCGTTGAACGCAATCCGCAACGCCGCCGCACGCGAATGCGTCGCCGCCTGCGTGGTGCGCGTATTCGCCAGCACTGCGATCCGCATCCCGATGAAGCCGGCCGAAAGCGAACAGGTGGCGCCGACGACGAATCCGACCGCAGTGGCATGGTCCTTGAAGATGAAAAGCAAAACGAAAATAACTGCCGCGATCATGCTGATCGTCATCACCTGTCGGTTGAGATAGGCCTTCGCACCCTCTTGAATGGCGCCGGCGATCTCCTGCATTCGAGCATTTCCGGGTGAGGCACGGAGGACGGCCCCGATCAGGAAAAAGGCGAAAACCAAACCGACGACGGCGCAACACATGGAGAGCCATACGCCGGAATTTAGCATGGTTAGGGCAAGCAATGTCATAAGCGGGTTCCGGTGGAAAGTGCAGGACAGTAAGGAGATTTCCATCCGTGGCAACGGCTAATTGGCCATGCCCATGTCCTCTGTCGTAAATGAACGATCGGCCCCGGCAAGTTTGTCCATATCGACTGGCTTGGATAGATGCTGATTGAAGCCGAGCACAAGCGAGAAAACTCAATTACAGCTCGAAGAAAGTGCGCAACCGCCGGAGGAACTTTGCGCTGTATTCGCGTTCCCTCGTCGACATCTCTTCCGAAGGTACAATGTCTTTCACCACGCCCTCCGATTCGAGCTTCCGATTCGCGAGTAATTCGCTGAGTTGCTCCAGAGATTCCGGCGCCTCACGGAAGAGTTCGGCCATGACCGGTTTGTCGATTTCCAGCACTTCGCAATCCTCCTCCGCACGGACGGTCGCCGCTCGGCGTTCGCCAGTGAGGAGCGACATCTCGCCGAAGCAATCCCCCGCGCGCAAGACGCCCACGCGGAAGACTGTGTCATTTTTCGCGACTGAAACCTGCGCCGCACCGCGCAAGAGGACGAACATCGAGTCGCCCTCGGCTCCCTCCTCGATGATGCACTCGCCCCGCCCGAAGTGATTGTGCTGTGATCGCTTGATTACTCCCTCGAGTTGTTCGTCGGAGAGACTGCGGAAAACCGGTTCGTCCTGCAAGATCGTGCGCGCCTCGTCGACGCCTTCGTGCACCGGACGCGCGGATTTACGTTCCAGATGCAAAGTGCGAATCGGAAATGGAATCGTGATCCGCTGCCGCTTCAGCTCATACCAGACGTTTGTCCGGATCGCATCGCTCACCTCGTTAATGGCCGCGTGGTTGCCCATAAAGAACTTGATCTCGTAGATCACGGCGGAATCGGCGAAATCGACGAGGAAAATTCGCGGAGGTGGGTCACGCAGAACGAGGTTCGCATTTATCGTGGCGCGATAGAGAGCATCTTTCACGCGATTAGGGGGATTGCGGTACTCGACCCCGATCCGAATGCGCATGGCGTGGACCTGAGTGGGATAATGCAGATTAACGATCGTCTGGCGGACGATCTCGTTGTTCGGAATGTCGAGGTAAATGCGGTCGTTGGTACGCAGGCGGGTGGAGCGCCAGCGGATTTCCATCACTTCGGCAAAACGCTCGTTGACTTGCAACCAGTCGCCGACCCGGTAGGGCCGGCTGATTTGCAATGACATGCCGGCGATAAATCCGCCGAGCAGGTTTTGGGTCGCGAGGCCGACCAGGATGACGCCGGCGCCCGAGGTGACGACCAGACCCCTGAGTTGTCCTTCGACATGATAGACGAAGCTCAATACCAGGAGCAGCGCGGCGAGAAAAACGAGAAGCGCAACGAGTTGTCGAATGAATTTTGGGATCGGGGTTTGCCGCTTTTTCTCGAAGTAGGTATCCCACAGATAATGATCGATCAGGGAAATCACGACTCCGCTGCCGAGCAAGATGAGCGCGGCTAACAAATGATTCCGCCATTGCGCGTGGATGCCGTAGATCCAGATCGCGGCGTAGAACGCCAGCGCGAGACTAAAAAGCTGAAATGGCACCCCCAGACGGATGCCGGCGCGGCGCTTCAGCAAGCGACCTATCGTCAGCACGGCAAAAAATGTCGCGATAAATACGGCAACGGTCAGAGCCGCTCGTTGCGTGTCAGACAGGGAGGCAAACATCGAATTGGTAAGGAGAATAGCAGCGCTCCGGCATGGGCGACAAGTTCTGTCCGTGGGGGCGAGGCTCGGTCAACGCGGCGGTGCGATGATCAACCACGCCCAGCCCGCGAGAAAGCAAAGGCCGCCGAGCGGTGTGATATGGCCAAGCCAACGGACGTTCGTTAGCGCGAGCAGATAAAGGCTGCCGCTGAAAAAGAAAATGCCGGCGAGCAGCAGGTAGTAGGGTCCGCGACTGCCTCTCCCGTAGAGCGCAAAGGCGACAAGCGCGATCGCATGCAGAAAATGGTAGAGAACAGCTTTGTTCCAGACGTCGAGCATTCCGGACGCGGTAAGTGTCGCCTTCAATCCATGCGCACCGAACGCGCCGAGCGCGACGGCGAGAAAACAGAGAGCCGCTGCAATTCGAAAAAGACCGGGAAGCATCCCGCGATTTAACCGCTAGATTGCCTCAGATGCCAGAAGTCTTCTCGTCTTTCGCTTGAACCTCCGGGCTTGTGCTTTGAATGTCCACATGGAAGTGAGTTTCTAAGATCCATTCGTGAAACCCGGAGTCCCGATCATCATCTCCTTCCTAGTGGCAGCCGTCGTGCACGCGGACTCGCTGCTTCCCACCGCCATCGGAACCACCTGGGAATATCGGATGATGCCCGAGACAGGTGAGGGGACGGCCAGCGGAAGTCAGAAAGGTGCCCCGGCGAGCGAGGATGTCATTCCTATTATCGATCGGATGGAAGGCACGCAGGATTTTCAAGGGCAAAGGCTGTTCAAACTCGTTAGGCACCGAGCCGGCGTCTTCTTTCGCTCAGACCTGATCGCTGTGAACGAGCAAGGAATCGTCATCCGTGCGCGCACCGGAGAAGATGGCGCGCCCTTCGCAGTCGATCCTCCGGAGATACTGGTGGCGACGCCGGTTCGAGTGGGAACGAAGTGGAAGAGCCGCGCGGAAGTAGCTGGAGTGGCGCTCGAGGAAGAGTGTGAGATTACCGGCGAGGAGGACGTGCAGGTGCCTGCTGGGAAATTTCAAGCCTATCGTATTCATGCCGCTCCGTCCTCCGCGGTCTCCAGCTCGATCGATCGCTGGTTTGTGCCCGGCGTAGGCTTCGTCAAAGAAATCACCACGACTCGGGCGCCAACGGGCGACCTCTTGCAACGGACTTCGCTGGAACTGACCAAGCCGCCCGTCCTGGTGCCGACGAAGGCGTCGATCGGGCCGAAACAACTCTCGATTGAGGTCTCGAGTACGGCGGAGGGAACAGCAGCCACCCATTTCAGTTCAACCGTGGCCAGGATCTGCGCACGCTGGAAGGGCAAGGATCTGCGCGCTCCGGCGAAAGTACGCGCTGTCTGGATCGCTGAAGATGTCGGGAGTATCGCGCCGCCTGACTACAAGATCGACGAAGCCAGCACCATGGTGACCGACCCCAATTCACATGGGATTTTCACTCTCTCGCGTCCCGAATCAGGATGGGCCGAAGGGAAATACCGAATCGAATTTTATCTCGACGAAATTCTCGTCGAGACCATTGAATTAACGATTGGGAAATGAAGCGGGCGCTGCGACCAGCTTACCGCGTCGGCTTCAGTTTGTTCACCGCCTTTGGAGGAAGCGACACCTGGTCTGCCCGCGCGACGTCATATTCCGGCTTCGCAATTCCCAGAAGCCAATGATCGAACCAGCCCACGATGTGTTGCAGACGTTCCACGCGATGCCACGGTTTGCCGGAACGTGACAGTTCATGAGTTTCGCCAGGGAACTTCACCATCACAGTCGGGACCCTGCGAAATTTCAACGCTCGGAACATCTCTTCGCCGCCGGCGCTGGGTGGCGTGCGGGTGTCGTCTTCGCCTAAGACCAGCATGAGCGGCGTCTTCACGTTGTTAATGTAGGTGATCGGCGATCGCGCTTTGAAATCCGCCTCATCCTCGAAGGGCGGCGCCTTAAACCAGTTCGGCTGGAAGAGTGTAAAATCCGCTGTGTACCACCAATCGGCCCAGCTCGCGATATCGCGCTGAGAAACGGCCGCGGCAAAACGCTCGGTGTGTCCGATGACCCAATTCGTCAGCAATCCACCCCCGCTGCCGCCCGTTACGCCCAGTTTCTTCGGATCGACGTAACCGCGCCTAACGATTTCATCGACGCCGGCCATCAAATCCTTATAATCATCGCCCGGGTAGTGATATTGAATGACGTTTCCAAACTCCTGCCCGTAGCTCGTGCTCCCACGCGGATTTGGATAGAGCACGACGTAGCCTTTTGCGGCCATCCATTGGAATTCGTGATCAAAAACAAATCCGTAGGCAACGTGCGGTCCCCCGTGAATATTCAGAATCAGCGGATATTTTTTCGCGGCATCGAACCCGGGCGGCTTCTGCACCCAGGCTTGGATGCGTTTGCCGTCGAAGCTCTCATACCAGATCTCTTCCGGCTCTGTCAGGTTCAGTTGCGTGAAGAGTTTGTCGTTGCTGTGCGTCAGCTGGCGCGGTTCTCCGCCAGGTTGATCGAGCGCGAAGAGATCGTTGATCCGCGTCGGCGTCGAAATCAGACAGACGATCTTGCTGCCATCTGGCGTGGCGCGAAAACGCATCACCGCTTGATTCCCGTGGGTGATGTCAGTTTCCGCGCCAGTCGCGACATCGAAGAGCCCGAGATTGCTTTTTCCTTCACGGCCATAGAGTTCGATGAGTTTGCTTCCATTGGCCGTCCAGATTGGAACATTGCCACCGAAGCCGCGTGGGGCGGCGTTGTCACCGAAGACCCCGTCCGCGACATCCCAGTCAAAATTTGAAGTCAGATTCCGCGGCTTCGCATTCGGCGTGAGATCGACCACCCAGAGATCGGGCTGAGTGTAAGAGTTAACCGGTTCGGTGGTGGACGCGACGAAGGCGAGTTGTTTCCCATCCGGACTAAGCGAAAATCCGCCTGTGCCCATGTCGAACGAATTGATTTTCACCGGCTCCCCGCCTTTCACTGCGACGGAATAAAGATCGCTCTTGGGCCGTTCGTAATACGGCTCGTCGATGTGGAGTGATGAGAAATAGAGCTGCGTGCCGTCTTTCGCCCAGACCAAATTTCCTTCGTCGAAACGGCCGGTGGTCAGTTGCTTCGGTTTGATCTTTTCCTCCGCCGTGTGCGGCGCTTGAATTATCCAGATATGCCGAGGTCGCTTGAAATCGAGATAGCCTTCCTCGTTCGAGCGATAGACCGCGTGTGTGATGACGTGTATGTCGCTCTCGCGTTCGCTGTCGTCCTCTGGCTTCTTCGCAGGCGATTCGGTCGCTTTCTCTTCTTCTTTTCCAGGGTTCGGCGAAGTTGCGGGGGAGCCAGCCGCCTTCTTCGCTTCCTCTTCTTTCCTCCTCTTCCTTGCCTGTTTGGCGAGATCTTCAGCGTTTGATGTACTCGTGAACGCAATCCATTTTCCGTCCGGCGACCACACCGCATCGCCCGCGCCTTTCGGCAGATCGGTGAAGGCAAAGGAATCGCCGCCCTCCATCGGAAGGAGCCACAACTGAGGCGGCTCGGGTTTGCCCTTGTCCTCTTTCTCGGGCGCACGCATGAAGATGAGCGACTTTCCGTCCGGCGACCAGCGCGGCGCACCATCATGCTCACCGTTCGTCAGCTGATGCGGCTGCTCGTTGCCCGCCGTAGCGACGGTCCAGATGCAAGTCTTGTAGCCCTCTTTCTTTTCGTTAACCGTTACCCGCACGTAGGCAACGCGCGATCCATCCGGCGTGAGTTGCGGATCTCCGATCCAGACAAAATTGAATAGATCCTTGTCAGTGATATTTCGCTTCGTTGCCGGGGCCGCGCCGGTGCTCACATCGGTGCTCACGCCGAAGGCAATGAATGAGATCAGCGCCAGCCGAACCGGAGTGTCGAGACGTGAAGAGGCGATTTTCTTCATTAAGATTGATTCTGTTTCGAGGTTACAGCGTAGTGTTCTGCAAGATTTTTGAATCCAATTTGTCGTCCAATCGCATCATAATGGAAAGAAAGGCCTCCCTTTTCATGAACAAGATTACGATCCCTATTCTCGCCGCAGTGCTTGTTACTCTCGGAGGATGCGACTGGATGGGCATTCGCGGGAACCGGGTGATCACCGCCGACCAGCGGACGATTGGCCAATTCACAAACTTGGAGGCGAGCGGCGCATTCAAGATCGAATGGCGCAGCGGGCCGCCGACGTTGATCATTACGACCGACCAAAATCTGCTGCGCCACATCGAGAGCGATGTCCGTGGCAATACCCTGCACCTGCAGACAACCGAGCATCTCGCGCCATCTCACGGAATCAAGGTCCTCGTCTCGAGCCCGACGCTGAATGGCGTGCAATTCCATGGAGCAATTCGTTTTTCGGCCAATCAACTTTCGGGCCAGAACTTTTTCATCGAGTCGGAAGGAGCGTCGAAAATTATTCTCGACGGAAAAGTTGATGAGCTTACCGCCGGAATGACCGGCGCGAGCCGGTTGGATGCGGAGGCGCTGCAAACGCAGAAAACCGAGCTTTCCCTGACCGGCGCCTCACGTGCTGAAGTCACGGTTTCCGACGTTCTCAAAGTATCCATTACGGGAGCGGGCAAGGTCATCTATTCTGGAAATCCGCGCAGCGTGCAGAAGAGCATCTCCGGCGCAGGCTCAATCCGGCAACGAGATTAGTCGGGCGAAAGGACGGTTGTCGAACTACTTGCTTTCCGGTTTCGGGTTGCCGCTTTGGGAATTCGCAAACAGCGGGAGATATTGGGCGTAACCCTCTTGTTCGAGTTTTTCCTCCGGAATGAACCGCAAAGCCCCGGAATTGACCGTGTAGCGCAGACCAGTCGGAGGCGGTCCGTCGCGGAAGAGATGTCCGAGATGGGAATCGCTTTGATGGGCACGAATTTCGATGCGCTCTGTTCCTTGCGAGAGCTCCGGTTTTTCCACGATATGGTCTTTCGAAATCGGTTTGGTGAAACTGGGCCGTCCCGTGTGGCCATCGAACTTGTCGAGGGAGCTGAAGAGCGGTTCGCCGCTGATAACGTCGACGTAGATTCCTGCGCGGAACATATCCCAATACCGATTGTGAAACGCGCCCTCGGTGCCGTTCTGGCGGGTCAACCGATACTGCTCCGGAGTCAGACGCGAACGCAATTCAGCGTCGGATGGAATCGGTTTGGTGTAATCGAATCTTAGGGTGGTCTTTTTCTTCCCCTTGGCCTCAGCGTAGAAAATCAATCCCACACCAATCAGCGCAGCCGCGGCCAATGCGCCCCAAAACGTCAAGCGCGACGCCTGCTTGGACGGAGGATGAATTCTCATTGTTTCAGCATTCCCGGCAATGTCTTCTTTAATTGTTTCGCAGAAGGGTCAGCCGATGCGCGCATCCAGGAAGTCTTGCGTGACGACGGCTTAGTTTCCGGTCTGCTTCGCAGTTTCCGTCTTTGAGAAAAGCGACAAGTATTGCCCGTATCCTTCCTCTTGCAATTTCTCAACTGGAACAAAACGAAGCGAAGCAGAATTCATGCAATAACGCATGCCGGTTGGTTGCGGGCCGTCGTCGAAGACATGCCCGAGATGGGCGTCGCTCTTGCGCGAGCGAACTTCAGTCCGCGTCATCCAGAGAGTTCGATCGCTTTTTTCGACGACGTGATCGCCGGGAAGCGGCTTGGTGAAACTCGGCCAGCCGGTGCCGCTGTCGAACTTGTCGAGCGAGCTAAAGAGCGGCTCACCGCTGATTACATCGACGTAAATGCCGGCCTGATGATTGTTCCAATACTCGTTCTGAAATGGCGGTTCCGTTCCGTTCTGGCAGGTCACTCGATATTGTATTGGAGTAAGTTTCTTCCGCAGCTCGTCACGAGCAATTCCGGTGCTATCCAAATTTTCCATTGTCTTGTGTGGTTCGGTTGCGATTCTCCTTGCCGGCTGACCTTCACCTTCAATTTTCCTCTGCGCCAGTGCCCGATTGAGGAAAAATAGTGCGGCCCCGGTGCCGACAACTGTCGTCGCGGCAAACAAAATCATTCGTGAGCGATTGGGTGCGGGAATCACTTGACGGGGCATTATTTTCCTTCGACAGCGGCCGCCGGTACGGCGTTCACCGGCGCAGGATCAAAGTTCTCCCAATTGCACATGTAAACATGCTGAATAATGGCCCGAAACGACTTCTTTTAGGACGATTTCGGACATGGCCCAATTTCGCCGGTGCGTATTCGCATTACTGTGCGAACGGACAAACGACAGCGACACTGAGCTAGCCGAAATCCTGCCGCCCGGCCTCGGGCACCCGGATGTAACGGCGGAAAACGAGCAACCCAATCGGTGCTACTGATGCGGCCAGGGCAAAGATCAGCCACATTGTTCCGGAATGCCGCGGTCCGTGTTCCGGGCAAAAGGCAGCGAGCAACCAGCCCCCGCTTCCGACCAGCAGTTTGCCGATCAGGAATGGAATGTAAGAGAGAGCACCGTAGGACGCTTCCTGACCTTTTGGAGCGATCGCGGCCGCATACTCATAGACTCGCGGTGAGTAAAAGGCCTCGCCGACGGAGAAGATGATGATGTAGATCGCGGTCATGACGTAATAGGGATGGATACCGCCTTTTAGTCCGAGATAACTGTGGCCTAGCCATTGCCCAATCGTGCCGCTGGCGGAGGCTTGGAACCACGCCGTTGGCAAAGCCATAACGAAGACCGAAGCAGCGCAGATCGCTCCACCGATTACGACCATTCGATAGGCGGAAAACTGTTGCGTCAGCGCGCCGATAATCGGAACCAGAATGATGATGAGGATGTAATTGATGGCTGAAAGCTGACCGATCGGAGCACCATCTCCCATTTCGCGAATACCGAATTTTGGAAACACGTAGTCCATTTGCAGGAAGATGAGTTTCAGAAATCCGATCAAAAGAAGGAACGCGAGAAGCCGGTAAAAACCAGATTGACTAAGCAGCCGTCGAAATAGCTGGATCGTATCGCGGGCGCTGTCACGAACTGTTAGCCAGATACGATCCAAAAAAGTTCCAGTGGCATGTCTCTCCGGCTCGGCGTCGAAGCGGACGCCTTCGTCTGTCGCTTCCGCGCCTCGACGGAGAAAATAGATCGCCGGAAAAAGCAGTATCTCGAAGCCGAGACTTACCAGGAACAGCGTGCGGTAGGAACTGATGTTCAAGCCGAAGAGATCCAAATGGCCGTGTTCGCCTAACGTCTGCCGGACGTAATCGAAAATGCGCGCTGCGATCAGGTAGCCAACGTTCATCACCATGTAGATGATGGAGAAGGCAATCGAGCGTTGTCGCGTTGTGGAATAGCGTCGCGTGGCTGCGATCAGCACCGGCGTGCCCAATGCCTCACCGATGACCAGCGGAAACAACCCGCCAGCCAGCGCCAACCACGGGGTTGTGGCGAACACCATCACGGCGCGCGCGACCAGGCACACCGTAACACCGAGGAAGAAAGTTCGTCGAAGCCCGAGCGCGTCCGTTAACGAACCGGCTAACAACGTGAACACGGTCATCGCCGGCGCCCAAACCCATCCAATCAAGGCACCGGCCGCCTGATCGCTGTACCCGAGATCGGACGAAAGCCACAAAATCAGCGTCTTGTTCGTGATCGAGTAGGCCGAGATGATGAGCAGCTTGATCAGGAAGGTGAGCCACAACTCGCGTTGCGCGCCCTTGAGCACCGTGAACTTCGCGAAAAATCCTCCCGCAGTCGCGACCGGGCCTACGGATTCCTCCGCCGAGGAGATGTCGGTTGTCTTCAAGCTCGTCCCCAGAAATTGCTCACTAACTACACCATGTTGGCGACGAAATCCTTGCTGTCGAACGGAGCGAAATCGTCCAGCTTTTCACCCGTCCCGATGAAACGCGTCGGAATGCCGAGCTCATTCTGAATCGCGATCACCACTCCGCCTTTGCCGCTTCCGTCGAGCTTGGTCACGATCACACCGGTCAAACCGATAGCCTGGTGAAACTCGCGCGCCTGTGCCACCGCGTTGCTGCCGGTGGTAGCGTCTACCACGAGCAACGTTTCCTGGGGAGCGTCGGCGTCGCTCTTCGCGATACTCCGCTTCACCTTGTTCAACTCCGCCATCAGATTGCTCTTCGTATGCAAACGCCCAGCCGTGTCGCAAAGTAGAAACTGCGCTTTCTGCCGCGCTGCCGCCTGATACGCTTCGTAGCAGAGCGCTGCGGGATCAGCGTTGTATTGTCCGCGAATCATTTCCACTCCCAGCCGGTCCGCCCAGATGCCGAGTTGTTCGATGGCGGCTGCGCGAAACGTGTCGGCAGCGGCGAGCAAAACAGTGTGGCGCTGATTCAGGAAATATCGCGCCAGCTTTGCGGTCGATGTCGTCTTGCCCGTTCCGTTCACGCCCACGACCAGGATGACCTTGGGTTTTCCTGGGAGTGGTTCGATCCGCGGCGCCGATGCCGGCAGAATTTCGAGGATTTCTTCGCGCGCGATTTCTCCCACATCGTTCGCCGTGATCACGGAATAGGTCGCGCGATCGCGCAATTCGTTCAGAATTCGAATCGCCATCGGCACGCCGATGTCCGTCCGAATCAACGTTTCTTCGACTTCATCCCAATCGACCGGCTTACCCGTGAATTTCTGAACGAGTGATTTGAAAAAATTCATCTGATTGCGAAACCGTGGAGATCGAACGCGGCGAGTCTTCCGCGTCAGTCGTTCGAGACCGGCTTTGATTCAGCCGCGGGCACCGCTTCACGAAGTGGCCGCGAAAGATCGTCTTTCACGCGGTCCAGAATACCGTTTACGAAACGGCCCGAATCCGGTCCGCCAAACATCTTGGCCAGCTCGATCGCTTCATTGATTGAAACGACGGGTGGGATGTCGTCGCGGAAAAGCATCTCGTAAATTGCGAGACGCAGAACATTGCGATCCACGGCGGAGATGCGGTGAAACTCGTAGTTCTCGCAATAACGCCGAACACGCTCATCGATTTCCGGCAGATGCGCGATCATCCCGTCGATCAGCGGTTGCGCAAATTCCCGGATTCGCGGAGTGGCCGGACAAAATTCCCAAAACTCGTCCATCCGCTCGGGCGCATCGCCGCCGTGCAGATCGCGCCAGAAGTGATATTGCACCGCGGCCTGCCGCGCGACTCGCCGTTTCCCCATAACTACTTTCCGCGCACTTCCTGCATCACGTTTGCCATCTCGTACGCAGCGCGGGCAGCTTCTGTTCCGCGATTGATTTTATCACCGAGACAGCGTTCGCGGGCTTGCAGTTCAGTATCCATGCTCAGGACGACGTTGATTACCGGCACACCGTGATCAATCGCGATTCGCTGCAAGGCGTCGGTAACGGAACGGGCCAGATGTTCTGCATGCTTGGTTCGCCCTTTCAAGATGACGCCGATAGCGATTATCACATCCGTCTTTTTCTGTAGAGCCAACTCCCGAGCGACAATCGGAATCTCAAACGCCCCGGGCACTTGATGAAGAACAATCGAGGCCGATGTCGAAATCGCGCGCAGCTCTTCCGTCGCGTGATTGACCAATCCCTGAACGAACTCCGCGTTAAATTTGCTCGCGACAATCGTGAAGCTGTGTTTTCCGCCGACGATGCGTGGGCGGGGCGGAACGGGGTTCAACATTACTCAAGCCTGCTTCAGAGGAGGTGGCCCATCTTCACTTTCTTGGTCTCGAGATACTTCGCGTTATGCGGATTGGCTTCGCTTCGAATCGGCACTTGTTCAACCATCTGAATGCCATAGCCCTCGAGCCCAACGACCTTCTTTGGATTGTTGGTGAGGAATCGAAACTTGCGGACGCCGAGATCGAACAGGATTTGTGCGCCCAAGCCATAATCGCGAAGGTCGCTGGCGAAGCCGAGCTTTGCATTCGCCTCCACCGTGTCGAGTCCGCCTTCCTGTAATTTGTAGGCGTGAATCTTTGCTGCGAGTCCGATACCTCGGCCTTCCTGGCGCATGTAAACCAGCACGCCGCTGCCTGAGTCGGCGATTTGTCGCAGCGCTGCATGCAGTTGATTCCCGCAATCGCAGCGGCGAGATCCGAAAACATCGCCCGTCAGACATTCGCTATGAACGCGCACCAGTGTCGGCCGCGTCTTCGAGATTTTTCCTTTCACCAGTGCAAGGTGATGCGCACCATCGAGCTTGGAACGATAAAGATGCAGATCGAACTCGCCGTAATCAGTCGGCAATTTCACCACCTGCTCGAGCTCGACCAGTTTTTCGCGGATGCGTCGGTGCGCAATCAGGCTCTGGATTGTGCAGATGCGCAGGCCATGTCTCTTCTTGAACTCCATCAATTCCGGCAGGCGTGCCATCGTGCCGTCGTCGTGTAATATTTCGCAAAGCACTCCGGCCGGCTGAAGGCCAGCCAGGCGCGCGAGATCCACCGCTGCCTCGGTATGTCCGGCGCGCCGCAACACGCCGCCATCTTTCGCCCGGAGCGGAAAGACGTGTCCTGGCTGCACGAGGTCGTCCGGGGAACTGTTCGGATTCGCAATTGTTTGAATCGTGGCCGCGCGATCGTGCGCGCTGATGCCGGTGGTGACGCCGTGCGCCCCATCGACTGAAACAGTAAAATCGGTCCGATACATCTCCCGGTTTTGCGCGACCATCCGTTGTAGCCCGAGTTGCTCCGCGCGCTCGGTTGTAATGGGCACGCAGATCAAACCGCGCCCATGCATGGTCATAAAATTAATCGCCTGCGGTGTCGCCTTCTCCGCCGCCATGATGAGATCGCCTTCGTTCTCCCGATCGGCATCGTCGGTCACGATAACGATGCGACCAGCGGCGATATCGTGAACAACGTCATCGATCGTATCGAACTGCAAGACTTCCGGAGCTTCGGCGATCATCGCCGTTACCATCACTTCGCGCGCTCTTTTCGGCAATGGGAATTCATTACTCTTCGCGCAGCGAAGCGGTCACAGCTGTAGCCGCTGCCTCGGCTACGAAAGAGTGAAAGCTACAGTTTCAGCTTCAGCACGATTGCAGGATGTAACTTATCTGCCGGCGCAAGTTGCCCCTTGGGATCGATGGCGCCCCACTGGCTGTTGGCGTTAAAATAAAAATCGCGGCCGTCAACGACACCCAGGGTGGGTTCGTCGAAGGCCGGATGATTTGCCGCGAGGACCTCCAATTTTTCGACATGTCTATAGTCGTCGCTCATCTTGATCCGAACCACGCGGTTTGGAATAATGCCATTCTGCACTGCCACGATTCCGCCCGCCGAGTCATAGATTCCATCGATCCCGAGCAACGTGACATCGGGCGGAGCGGCGATTTCTTCAACTTCTTTGCTTCTTAGATCGATCAAGAAAAGTCCCTTTAAATAATCGGCCATGAGCAGATGACGTTGGTCCGAGGTCACTGCCAGCCCCTGCGGGTTCATGAACGGAGCGCCTGCGCGCCACGATTCGATCTCGCCCTTGTCGCGAGAGATAACGTAAATTGCCGGTAAGAGGCTGTCGCTCGCATACACGTTCCCGTGCGCATCGAGTGTCAGGTCTCCCAGCCAATGCTTCTCTCCATTCATCGGAATCAGATATTTTTTCGCGAGCTTCCCGGTGATCAAATCGTAGCGAAAGATTCCTGACTTGCCGTCGTCATCGCTGCTCGCGTTTGCCATTTGCAGGTGTCCGGCTGTGCAAACCCAGAGACTCCGGCGCACCGGATCGACTTTCATTCCCATCACGCTCCAAAGTCCGTCGATCTCACTGGAAAAATCGCGCGCCGTGCCAGTCTGATCGATCGCAATAATTTTTCTCCGGTAAACGCTACCGAGGTAAAAGGTTTTCGTCGCCGGATCAAACGCCAGGCCTTCCGGCACCAGACCTTTCTCTTCGACAACGAACGCCGTTTCGCTCCGTCCCATCGGCTTTTGATTCTCCGCTAATTTTTTCAAGATCGCCCCGTACTCCGGCGAACCACGAAGCGAATTGAAATCTTCATCCTTTTCCAGAGCGGGATAGGCTAATCCCATCGTGGCGGCCTCCGAGAGCAACGAGAGAGCTTTGTCTTTTTTGCCGGTCAGCGCATAGCCCGCGGCGAGATTGTATCGATAATACTGACCGCCGGAGCGCAACTTGAAAGCTGTCTCCATTTTCTTAGTGAAAAGCGCGTAATTTTTTTCCCCATGCGCCCGCAACGCTTCTTGCACAAGTTGTCGAACGTCGCTTGCGTCCTCAGCGAATATCATCGCTCGCGCGAGAAATAGAATGGCGAGGATGATGCCGGTCCACCTCGCCGGATTTGTGGCTCGCCGTTTCATTTCGCGCTCGTCGCCACGATCGCTTCCGGGCGATACATGTCGTGATTGCTGCCTTGAAACTCAGCTTTCAGTTTCACTTTGAAATGGGCGAGATCGACGAGATCCCAACGAGTGAAGTTCCAACGATCGCCGCTTCGCTTTTCATGCTCGAATCCGACAATGAAATGCACGGCGTCGTCGCGCACTTTGTTGGTCGCTCCTTTCGGCTCGAAATAAAAGGTGCGGAAACTACTGTCGCGACTGCCAACCGCGTAAAGCTTCGGATCGAGATAATAGACACGCTTCGTTTCCTGATCGACGAGGCGGAGATCGGGGTAACCGGAACGTTGGACACGATCCTCGGCGGTGCGCGGAAAGTCGCAGCTGAGCCCTGGTGCGGCATTGAGGAGCTCCCGTATGGAGTCTTCGAAATGGCTGCTTACTTCGTTGATCCGCGGGATGTCCTGGATGACGCTATCCGGCGCGTTCAACCGCCGCATCACTTCGTCCAGTGCGGCGCTGATTTGCTTGATTACGCGTTGGTCCGTTTCGCTATTCGGAGCGATTGGCAGAACGTGTTTTCCGGTAGTGGCAAGGATGACTTCGCCGAATGGAATCCCGCGCAGCTCCTTTCCCTCCTGCAATAGCCAGGGAATCAATGCGTCGACCGGAGATTCCGGAGAGGATGCTGCCGATCGCGCCCGGCCCAGGCTCGGGAGCAGCGAAAGGAGGACGAGTAATGTCGTTAGGTGAACCGCGCGTCGTGATATGGATGCAAGGGCTCCGTTCATTCAATCACGATCGCTTTTTCCAGGAGCGGCAGCACGGAAGTGAGCGCGCGATCGGTTCGGGCGTGGACATACAGCAGCGGCTCTTTCGCCGCAACGTGCTCTCCGATCTTTCTAATTTGGGACAAGCCAACGGCAAAGTCGATCGCGTCATCCGATCTCTGCCGGCCCGCGCCCAACAAGACTGAGGCACGTCCGAGAATTTCTGCGTCCATCTTCTTCACCGTGCCGCTTACCTGCGCAGTTAACGGGTGAATCATCGGCGCTCGATGGATCGTCTCTATCGCCTCAAGCGCGGAAGCGTCACCATCTTGCGCGTAAACGAGGGAGATAAATTTTTTCCACGCCGTGCCGTCCCCGAGCCACTTGGAAAGTTGTTTTCGCGAAACGGTCGAAATTTTTTCGGCCAGATCGAGCACCAGATCGGTAACATCCTGCGGCCCCCGACCGTGCAAGACATCGACGCACTCCGCCACTTCCAGCGCATTACCGACAGTACGCCCGAGCGGTTCGTCCATCGGCGTGAGCACATGCGAGACTTTTACCCCCATTTTTTTTCCGACACTCGCCATCGCTGCGGCCAATTTCTTCGCTTCGGCTTGCGTTTTCATGAACGCTCCGCTTCCGAATTTAACATCCAGGACTAACCGATCGAGACTCTCCGCCAGTTTTTTGCTCATGATGCTGGCGACGATCAGTGGCTGAGATGGCACAGTGCCGGTGACGTCGCGCAAGGCGTAGAGTTTCTTATCGGCCGGGCACAGGTCAGCGCTTTGCCCGATCATGAACACGCCGATGCTCTCCAGTTGCGCTATGGCTCGCCGATCATCAAGCTTGACGTTGAATCCCGGAATGCTCTCGAGCTTGTCGAGGGTGCCGCCGGTAATGCCGAGGCCGCGCCCGGAAATCATTGGCACCCACAGCTTGTCGCACGCGAGCAAGGGCGCGAGCACGAGGGAGGTTTTGTCGCCTACACCGCCGGTGGAATGTTTATCCACCTTTGGGGGCGAGTCGGCCGGGTATTCGAGCACCCATCCGCTGCGCATCATCGCCCCGGTCAGCGCTTGCGTTTCCTGGGCGCTCATGCCGCTGAAAAACACTGCCATCGCCCACGCGCTCATCTGGTAATCTGGAATCTTGCCTTCTGTGTACGCCGAGATGAGGAATTCGATCTCGTCCGTGGTCAGTTGATGACCGTCGCGCTTCTTCTCGATGAGGCTGGGGATGTGCATTCTCCTGTGATCCTAAGCAACAATCGATCCTAAGAACGAGGTTCCGATTGGCCAGGGTTGCGACAGGTAAAAATAGTCATTCAAGGTCGCGGCCACGTCGGCAAAGGTCGAGCGCGTTCCGAGGCTCCCCGAGTTACCATGGTGCATGACAAAGAGCGGGACCTCTTCCCGCGTATGATCCGTGCCGCGAAACGTCGGATCGTTCCCGTGATCGGCGGTGATGACGATCAGATCCTCGGTTAAAACTCCCGGGATGAAATCTCCTAACCAGTGATCGAATTCCTCCAGCGCACGAGCGTAGCCGGCGACATCGCGCCGGTGGCCATGCAGCATGTCGAAATCGACCAGATTGGCGAAGATGAGGCCGCTTGGTTTCGCCTCCCAAAGTTCGCTGATGCGTTCCATGCCATCGCGATTGCTCGTCGTGAGATGCGATTCGGTGATTCCCTGATTCGCGAAAATGTCGGCAATCTTGCCGACGCCGGTCACTGGAAACCCCTTCCCAACGAGCGCATCCAGGATAGTGCGCGGCGGCTGCATTGAAAAGTCATGGCGATTCGCGGTGCGCTTGAAACTTCCGGCGACGCCCAGAAAGGGGCGGGCGATCACGCGGCCAATTCGGGAGTGATCTGCGTGACGTCGTGCGATGCGGCAAATTTCGTAGAGTCGCTCCAACGGAACGATCTCCTCGTGCGCGGCGATCTGCAAAACCGAATCCGCCGATGTGTAAAGAATTGGGTTGCCGGTTTGCATGTGCTCGACACCGAGTTCTTCGAGAATCCTGGTGCCGCTCTGCGCGCAATTGCCGATGAAATGCACTTCCGCCTCGCGTTCGATTCCGCCGACCAATTCGTCGGGGAATCGTTCGAACGTCGCGAATGGTCGATCGAGAATGACTCCCGCGATTTCCCAATGACCGGTGGTCGTGTCTTTGCCAGCAGAACGCTCTTTCATTCGACCGTAGCTGCCCTTGTACGGCGAGTTCGTGCGAAGGCATGTCGCTTCGGAGATAATTTCCGGGAGCCCTAACGAGTTAAGGTTCGGCAAACGCAGACTAGGCGTGCGTTCGAAAATATGTCCCAGGGTATTGGCGCCGGCATCACCGTACTCAGCCGCATCGGACGCGCCGCCGATGCCGACGCTATCCAGGACGATCACCAGTGCGCGCACCGCCAATCAAAGTCCGATCGGATGCCAGGCCGTCTTCATCTCAACCGTGTCGAGAATCCAATACGGATCCTCGGCCGCGCTGGTTCGATATGCGGCCGGCGCCAGTTCGCGGCTGATGTAGCGTTTGACATTAAAGCCGCCGCCGCGCTGCAATTCGCAGCCGATCTTCTCGTCGCCGGAAGCGTCAACGATCGCATTGACGTCCATGTGACTCGCGAAATGTGGCGCCAGCTCCGCGCGATCCCCGGCCAGAATATTTACGATGCCCGCCGGCAAGTCACTCGTCGCGATGATCTCGGAAAATGTCAGGGCCGGCAGCGGCTTCGTCTGGGAAGCAAGGACTATCACGGAATTGCCGCTCACGATGACCGGCAGGATGAGCGAGACGAGCGCGAGAAGCGGCGGGTCGTTCGGGCAAATAACGACGACCACTCCGGTCGGCTCCGGCATAGTGAAATTAAAGTGCGAGCTCGCCACCGGATTCACGGTACTGAAAATCTGAGGATATTTGTCGGTCCATCCGGCGAAATGCACGAGGCGGTCGATCACCGCCGTTGTTTCCTGACGGCTTTGCGCGATCGTTCCGCCTTGTGTTCGCGCGATCTCCACTTCGAGTTCGCTCTTCCTCGTCTCCAGCATTTCCGCAGCGCGATAGAGAATTTGACCGCGCAGATACGCGCTCGCTTTCGCCCAACCGGGCTGCGCCTTGCGTGCGGCCAGCACCGCATCGCGGAAGTCTTTGCGGGAGGCGCGGCAGTAATTGGCCAGCATCGCGCCTTGTGAACCGTGTGCCGGCAGCACGCGTCCATTCTCGCCGCGAACGAACTTTCCGCCGATGAAGAGCTTGTAGGTTTTCTGGACCTGAATCCGCGTTTCTGTCCTTGGCACAACTGACGATTGCGTAAACGCTTAAAAAAGAAAATGCTAAAGCGCACTCAAGTTCATGGATAAAACGGAGAGAATATTTGTTGCCGGACACCGCGGCTTGGCGGGCAGCGCCCTCGTTCGAGCGCTGGAGACGGAAGGATTCACGAATCTGCTGAAGCGCGATCGCTCGCAGCTCGATCTGCTGGACGAGACAGCCGTGGCCGGGTTTTTCTCGCAAGAACGACCGGCGATCGTGATTTTTGCGGCTGCGCGCGTCGGCGGGATTAAGGCGAACAACGATCTTCCGGTTGAGTTCCTTCTCGACAATCTGCGGATGCAGAACAACGTCATCCATGCCGCGCATGAAGCCGGCACGCGGAAACTTTTGTTTCTCGGTAGTTCGTGCATCTATCCGAAGCATGCGCCGCAACCGATTCCTGAATCGGCCTTGCTTACCGGCCCACTTGAACCAACCAACGAAGCCTACGCGATTGCCAAGATCGCCGGGATCAAACTTTGCCAGTCCTACGTCCGCGAGTACGGCGCGAATTTTATTTCGGTGATGCCGACGAATCTTTACGGGCCTAACGATAATTTCGATCTTCTCTCCTCCCACGCCTTCGCGGCGCTGTTACGGAAAGCGCACGAAGCGAAAACGACGAATGCGCGGGATCTTGTTGTCTGGGGGACGGGCACACCGCGCCGCGAGTTTTTGCACGTGGATGACCTCGCCTCCGCCTGCTTGTTTCTTCTCGAAAACTACGATTCGCCCGAGATCATTAACGTCGGTTGGGGAGAAGACATCTCGATTCGTGAATTGGCCGAATTGATTTGCGAGATCGTCGGTTTTCGTGGCGAGATTTCCTGGGACCGCGACAAGCCGGATGGCACGCCCCGGAAGCTGCTCGACGTCTCCAAACTGCGCGCCTTGGGTTGGAAGCCCGTGATCACATTACGCGAGGGGATTGCACGGACCTACGCCTGGTTTCTCGGGATGAAATTGTAGGGTAACCACGTCGGCGACCGTCGGTTTGATTGGGAGGCGGCGCGCCTGCCCTACAATGTCCCTTTGCGCCGCAGTATACGCATCAGCTCGCGCTCCTCACGACCCGGGTACGTGCGGCGCGGAATCCATTCCTTTTCGAGACAAAAGTGAGCTCCGAATAACTTCTCCAACTCCGCTTTGGAGACGCCATACGGTGGCCCGTCCTCGTCGTGATCGGGATTAGGAAAGAAAATCGCAATGATTTCTCCGCCCGGCTTGAGCACGCGGGCGATTGTCTCGACGTACCTTGCGCGCGTCTCCGGCTCGATGGCGCAGAAACAGGTGTGCTCAAAGACAACATCGAACCTGCTGTCGAATTCTCCCGGCAGGGCGAACAAATCCGCCAGCAGATATTCTTCATTTCCGACATTCGGAAACGACTTCGCTTTTGCGATGGCGAGCGGCGCGAGATCGATTCCGACGACGTGGTTTGCCGGCGTGCTCAGCACTCGAACATCGTGGCCAGAGCCGCACCCGGGCACGAAAATCTCGCCGGTCGGCGGTCCGTTTTCGGCGAGGAAATCGATCAGCGCCGGATGCGCTTTGCCTTTCTCCCACGGAGTGTCGCCGCGCCGGTAAGCCGCTTCCCAATCAGTTTGCGTTTGTTTCATGCTTGCGGTTCACTGGCAACATTCCGCATGTCCGCGAAAATTCGCCCTGCCACACGCCGATGAAAAAGCTGCGAATCGGAGTGGTCGGTGTCGGTCATATCGGGAAGAATCATGCTCGACTTTACGCTGAGCTGCCATCCGCCATTTTCGCGGCTGTTTACGATACCGATCCGCAGAGAGCGCGGCAAGTTTCCGAAGAGTTTCACGTTCCTGCAGTGGACTCGCTCGATGACTTCGTGGAAAGCGTGGACGCAGCATCGATTGCGACGCCTACGAATACGCACGTCGAAATCGCGCGCGAATTGCTCCGGCGCGGAAAACATTTGCTGATCGAAAAGCCGATCGCGGAAAACACGGCGAGCGCGCGTGAATTGGCCGAGCTTGCGGCTCAGCAAAATCTGATTTTGCAGGTCGGACACGTCGAGCGCTTCAATCCAGTCCTGAGCGCACTGGAGGAACGCCTGAATCATCCGCGTTTCATCGAGGCTCATCGGCTCTCGCCGTATCCGGATCGAAGCACTGACATCGGCGTCGTACTCGATCTTATGATTCACGATCTCGAAATCATTCTGCATCTCGTGCATTCTCCGGTAGCGACGATCGATGCGGTTGGCGTCCCGGTCTTGAGTCGGGGCGAAGACATCGCGAATGCGCGGTTGCGTTTCGAAGACGGCTGTGTCGCAAACATCACATCCAGTCGGATCAGTCCGGAACGGATGCGAAAGATTCGTGTTTTCCAGGAAGACGCGTATCTCTCGCTCGATTATCAAAATCAGACTGGCGAAATTTATCGGCGATCGGCCGGCGGCATTTCACGAGAGGCGGTGGAGATCGAGCAGGGGGAACCGCTGCGCCGGGAACTTTCGGCTTTCATTGAGTGCGCGGTCACCGGCCGGCAGCCGAAAGTCTCGGGATTCCAGGCGACCGCGGCACTTGAGCTCGCGGTGGAAATCACAAAACGCATGGAGTTCCCGCAGAATGAGGGGCGCTGATTCGCATCGTCGCCGCCGATGACGATTTATTTCGTAGCGGGCGAGGCGAGTGGCGACAACCACGGGGCGGCGTTGATGCGGTCACTTCGCCAGCTCGATCCCGATCTTGCCTTTATCGGCCGCGGCGGACCGCGGATGGCGACGATTGCCGGACAGAATTTTCGCAACTGGGTAGATGAGGCCGGCGTGGTTGGACTTTGGGAAGTCGTGAAACACTACGGATATTTTCGCCGCCAGTTTCATGAGGCCCTGGCGGAAATTTCGCAGGCGCGACCAGCAGCAGTCGTGTTGATCGATTACCCGGGATTCAATCTCCGGCTGGCGCGAAGTCTGCGTGCTCGCTCAGCCGCGCCAAAAATCATCTACTACATCAGCCCGCAGGTCTGGGCCTGGAACCGCAGCCGGATTTCCAAGATGGCGAAATGGCTGGACCTGATGCTCTGCATCTTCCCGTTTGAAGCCGAACTCTATCAGAAGTCGGGATTGCGGACTGTGTTTGTTGGGCATCCGATGGTGGAGAACCTGGAGGCGCAGCGAATCAAGACGATGCGTGATTCGGACTTGATCGGTCTGTTTCCCGGCAGTCGCGGCCGTGAAATTCGGAAGATTCTGCCGATCATGATTGAGACGGCCCGGAAAATTGCGGAGGTCAGGCCGGCGGTACGGTTCGAAGTGGCGGCCGCTTCCGATCGTCTTGCGGTCGAGATACAGGCGATGCTAAACGAAACACCCCGCGCCACGGAAAAGTTTCGCGTCGTGATTGGCGAAACCGCCGCGATGATGCAACGCGCCTTTGCCGGCATCGTTGCCTCGGGGACTGCGACCCTGGAGGCGGCATGGTTCCGGTTGCCGTTTGTGCTCGTCTACAAAGTTTCGTGGCCTACGTATCTCGCGGCGCGGCTGGTGATGAAGGTGAAATACCTCGGCATGCCGAATGTGCTGGCTAACAAAGAAATCGTGCCCGAATTCCTTCAATATCGTGCTCGGCCGGAGAAAATCGCGCACGCCGTATTGAAATTGGTCAATGATGCTGACGCCAGGCAGGGCCTCATTTCGGAATTCGATCGGGTTGTCTCAGGACTCGGCGAGGGCGGCGCGGCGCTACGTGCTGCGCAAGAAATTTTGGCGGAGATAAGCAGGTAAGCTGAAGAGCGGAGGCGACCCGACGAAGGGATTGGTTTGACGCTACGCGCGGAAAGAAATACGAATTACGTCATGGCCGAAGTGCAACCGCCGATCAACCTCGAGAACTGGATCGAAGAGAACCGGGAAAAATTCAAACCGCCGGTAAGCAACCGTTATCTCTACGACGGCCGGGATTTTTTTGTGATGGTGATCAAGGGGCCGAACGCGCGGAATGATTTCCATCTCGTCGATTCCGAAGAATATTTTTATCAGCTGAAGGGGGATATCAAGGTGCGTATCCACGAAGGCGATCGGATTGTCGACCATCTTGTGCGCGAAGGGGAAACGTTCTTCATTCCGCCAAATGTCCCGCATGCTCCCGTGCGCCCACCGGACACGTTAGGTGTAGTCGTCGAACGTCGCCGGCCGCCGGGAGAACACGAGCACGTCATCTTCTACTGCGAGAATTGCGGTGCGTTGGTGGAAGATATTGATTTTGACTGCGGCGATATCGTTGAGCACTTCAGCCAGGCGATGCTCGATTTCTGGAACGACGACGCGCGACGAACCTGCAAGAAGTGCGGGCACAAAGTCCCGCAGCCGGGGCCGACAAAGCCGTTCTGATATTGTAGGGCGTTTCTGTGAAACGCCGGTTTAGCTCCGCCTGCCTGCTCGCGAAAGCTTTCGGAGCTCCGTCGGGCGATGTTTGAGCGCAGTCGCGCGTTGAGATGTGACGCAACGGCCATCCGACGTGGCGTTGTCCGCCTGAGCTGGTTCGGCGATATCCGACAGGCCGATAAGGGAACACGCGTTGCTGGCGGCGGGCACGATCCTAAAGGGACGCAACGAAAGCGGATGCCATGGCTGAAACCTCGAAGGACGCAACCGGCGGCACGACCGCGTCCTAGCTTTAGAGAGGTTGCGTAGTCTCGTTCGGCGCGGAGAGTCGAGGCATGAGTGACAATATCCTCTCACGATTCCTGCGCTACGTCCGCGTGGATACGCAGTCGGACGAGACCAGTAATACATTTCCGAGCACGCCAGGTCAATTGGTGCTGCTGAAGATGCTGAAGCAGGAGCTGAGCGAGCTCGGAGCGGCGGACGTGCAGATGACAAAGCACGGTTACGTCATCGCCAGCATACCCGCTACCACGCGCAAGGCCCGCGTGCCGACCGTGGCCTTTCTCGCCCATGTGGATACGGCGCCGGACTGCTCCGGCAAGGACGTCAAACCCATTCTTCATCGCAAGTACAATGGCAGCGTCATTAAGTTCCCGGATAACCGTGATCTGACTCTGGATCCGGCGACATCGCCGGAGCTTCAAACGGCCATTGGCAAAGACATTGTTACCGCCAGCGGCACCACGTTGCTCGGCTCCGACGACAAGTCAGGTGTGGCGGTAGTCATGACTTTGGTCGAGAGGTTGCTCCACGCGACAAAACGCAAACACGGACTGATTCGAGTCTGCTTCAACCCCGATGAAGAGATCGGTCGGGGCGTGGACAAACTGGATCTGCGAATGCTCGGAGCGGATGTGGCTTACACCCTGGACGGCGGTGCGCCGGGGGAGATTTGCTGGGAAACTTTTTCTGGCGATGCGGCCGAGGTCATCATCGATGGCATCACCACTCATACCATGGAGGCGCGGGCCAAAGGCATGGTGAACGCGGCCTATCTCGCGGGCAAGCTCCTGGCAGCACTGCCGCGCGAGCGCTGCGCACCGGAGACAACCGAAGGGCGGGACGGCTTCATTCACCCGACTTATGTCGAGGGCCGGACGGAGCGGGCCATCGTGAAATTCATCCTGCGCGATTTCGAGCTGAAGGGGCTGGCTGAGAAGGGCAAAATTTTGCAGGGCCTTTGCCGAGGGTTACAAGCCACCGAGCCGCGGGCGCGCGTCCGTTGCAAGATCCGCAAACAATATCGCAACATGGCTTACTGGTTGCGCAAGGACATGCGCCCGGTCGAGCTGGCGCGCGAGGCGTTCGCGGCGGCCGGACCTCAAACCCTATGATCACGTCGTGCGTGGCGGTACGGATGGCTCGCGCCTGACTGAGCTAGGTCTTCCGACTCCCAATCTGTTCTGCGGTGAGCACAACGCGCATGGGCCGCTGGAATGGGTTGCGGTGCAGGATATGGAGTCAGCCGTAACAGCCTGCACCCACCTGGCTGAGTTGTGGGAAAGAAAAAGCTGAATTGCTGCATGTCTCGACTGAGGCGAGCCGCGTGGAGCGAAGCGATTTACGCGGCCTGCACCCACCTCGCCGAGTTGTGGGAACGAAAAAGCTGAATTGAATTTCCCTCTTGGGCACTTGCCACTGCCGCTGCGCCGCGTGGCGTAGCTTTACGCGGTCAGCTCCTTCTCCGCCTCGAGTAATTTCTTGCGGGCCGCAATCCATCCCTCTCGCGATACAGCCTTGTCCGCCAATCGGACGGACTCGTCCCGTGGCGAGTGTTCAGATTTCGTTGCCTTTGTGCTCATGTTTCCTTTCTCTCAACCCTCGGCACTCAACGCTCAACCGTTTCGTTCGTCGTTCGCTTGCCACGCTATAGTTTTGGCGACGGCGCCACTATCACTGTTCTTGAAAATGTTGAATGCCTGCTCGCGAAGCCTTTCGGAGTTTAGATCTGACCCCGATCTCCCTGCCCTAATTTTTCGGTCGCTTGTGGTAAGGCGAGTCTGATGCGCAAGAAGGTTGTCCGTCTGCGATTGATCGCTCCCATCAATCATTCAAGAGCAGCCTCGCCATAGGCCCGAGTGAAATCATCTGCCCACCCCTCGAGCAAATCGGGGTGAAATTGTTTCAACCATTTGAAAAGGTCGCCAGCCACCTCCCTATTCTTGTTAAGCACAGCGAACATCAAGTCTTCCGTTGCGTGGACATTGCGGACTTCAAGAATTGTAAATTGAAGTATCGCCCGCCAGTTAGCATCGATCTGAATTGCTGGATCCGAGAGCAGTGAGTTCCATTTGGACCGGCTAGTCGAGCCCGCGCGAATCGGTAGTGATTTCCACCTGCCGACGAGATGCAGCGAAGCCAGATAGCCGCGGACCAGATGATGTTGAAGGACGAGGCGCTCACCTTCCTTAACGAGAATCTTCTGCTTCAGAAGCCTGTCTGTTAGGTTCACTGGCAGCGGCTGCTGCGGTTGATCAAAAAAAGGATCCTGAGGTACATAGCATCTTGTAAGCGCGAGTCGTCAGTATATCAGGAAAATCTCCTTTCCCCGCATTGATCCAATCCTGAAAAATCGGAGTTAAAGTCATCTCGTAAAGCTCTTCCCTCGACTGTGGCAAGGTTTTGTTATCCTTGATAAGTTTTATAGCCAACTGCAGGTCTTGGGGAATCGCATACAATTCACACGTTGCTGGCGTAAGCTGCTTAATCACGTCGAGAGCTCTCAGTCCGCCGAGTTCTTGTTTCAGTAGCTCTTCGATTTTTTCAGGACTGAGGGAAGCGAGTTGGATGACTTCCATCTTCACAAGTTCTTGGTGATCCTGCTGTGAACTGAGCCCGAAGTAGCTTCTCTTCTTGTATTCATGTACGAAGCGATTGACAGACTGCCGGGTCTCATGGCTGATCTCGTTGAGACCATCGAGAAAGAATAAAAAACCGCCCTGTTGTAAAAACCAATGATTCAGGTCCGGATCAGTTAACAGCCCATAGCTTTTTAGCTGCGCATCGAACATATCCTCCGGATCCACCCCTTCATAAAGAGACAACTGAACGAAAACTGGTACTGCTCCACGAGGTTCAATAGCACGGCGTGGTCTTGAAGCGTAGTACGAAGTCAGATAATGAAAAAAAGCAGTCTTTCCAATTCCAGAGCGTCCCAATAGAAGAAATGGGCTTTGATTCTTTAATCGCTCGCCGAACCTTTCGGGAAGAAAATCTGCGGTTGGAACTACATACGTTTGCTGCAATCGCGTGAAGTTTTCGTCCCGTCTGATCCCAGCGAAGTAGCGACGCAGTAGATGCCGGCGGGCCGGCGGGAAAACTGTCAACACGATGGGAACGAAACCGAAAGAACCATATTTCCGTACGAAAGGATTCATTAACAAAGTATGACAAAACGTGTTGAAAGGAGCTAAGGCTAGGACAATACATAGAACAGCCAGCCAGAATGCGGCAAGAAGTAGGGGTATTACTTCTAGTCCAGGCAGAACCAAGCCTCTCAAAACACTTGTTGATGTATTTCCCCATTGGTCCCGCGCAGCTACAAAGAGCGTTTGCCAACCGCCGGTGAGGTTTAGAGTAGCATGTTCGGCATCGAAAAACTGTGTCCGACGGCTTTCGAACTTCTCCTGCGTAGGTTCCATGATGAACTCGAACGCACCCTTAAGATCCTTCGGATAACGACCGTGGTTATCCGACAATCGTTTGTAGCTGGCTGTTGGGATTATCGGTCCGGCGATCCATACGTTACCAGGAAGAATGGATTCCAAGCATCTTTTCCACCAAGAGTCTGCAGTAGCTGCACTTATGACCATAGTTATGTCGTCGTCGATCCGATAGGCACTCCCTGCTAACAGCCACGTCTCGTCTCCAAAATGCGAGACGGATTCGACGTACAAATCCTCGTCTGGAATTCTTTTACATTCATTGTTTTTGATGCGATAGGCACCATCCTTTTCTGACGTTATCAGCCACGTCTCTTCTGCAAAATGAGTCGTTGACTTGACACTCACCTGCTTGTCTGGGAATCTCTTGTACGTCTCGGCTTTAATGCGATACGCACCGTCGCTCGCTGCCACCCACGTCTCGCCTGCAAACTGCGTAATTGAATTGGCCCTCACATCCTTGTCTGGGATTCTCTTACATTCGTCGCCCTTTATACGATAGGCACCGTCGTTCGTCGCCAACCACGTCTCGTTTCCAAAATGATTGATTGAATCGACGCGCAAATTCTTGTCTGGAATCCTCTTCCATGCACTGCCCTTTATACGGTAGGCACCGTCGTCCGTCTCCAGCCATGTTTCGTCTCCAAAATGATTGATTGAATAGACATTCAGATACTTGTCTGGAATTCTGTTCGGCTTCGAATCGCCCTTGATGCGATAGGCGCCGGCGGTCGTTGCCAGCCATGTCTCGTCTTCAAAATGTTCGATCGAATTCACATTCACATAGCCGGTCGTAATTTGCTCAGGTGCCGAATTGCCTTTGATTCGATACGCCCTTAGCGGCTTAGCGCCTTCGTCGATGTCACGGGATTCGAACTCGGGCTTCTTAGCTTTTAGCCAAATCTCGTCGCCAAACTGCTGGATAGATACGACGTCCAAATCTTCTAGAATTGTCTGAGGCTCCGAATCCCCCTTGATGCGATAGGCTCCTCTTGGCGTCGCGAGCCATGTCTCATTATCAAAATTGTACACAATTCGACGCTCGCTAGGCGCTGGCCCGATAGAGAAATACTTTTCTAGGACCTTCGTAGGCTCCGAATCGCCTTTGATGCGATATACCAGCAGACTTGCCCCAACGCTTGCCGCATCGCGGTCCCATCCTTCGAGCCACGTCTCGTCTCCAAAATGCGACACGGATTCGACGTGGAACTCCTTGGCCGGAATCCTTTGAGGTTTCGAATCGGCCTTGATGCGATAGGCGCCCCTGCTCGTGTTCAGCCACGTTTCGTCTCCAAAGTGTGTCACACGAACCCGGTCCCCCGAAAATTTCGCGGCTACCGAATTGCCTTCAACACGATAAACTGTTTGCGGCTTACGATTTTCATCGAACCCGGACTTTTGGGCTACCAGCCAAATCTCATTGTCGAAGTGATAAATTCCTAGGACGTCTAAACCGTTGTCCAGAATTGTCTGGGGCTCCGAATCACCTTTGATACGATAGGCTCCCCCGCTCGTTAGGAACCACGTCTCGTCTCCAAAATGTTCGATCGAACGGACAGTAACGTCCTTGTCTGGAATTCGAACAGCGATTTGTCCCTGGACGATGTGAAGACCGAGCATGACGCCGGCAGTGACAACGAATTTGAAGCGCGCACACCTACTTCTCTGCAACGATTTAAACCGGGGAACACACGTCTTCACAATACCGTTTTCGCTTCTTACAATGTCCTTCCTTAACGACCGTCGGCGCTGTTAGTTAGTCCCACTGTGCCGCCCACTTTTCTTCATCACTTAGGTATAGCGTAACCAAATCTTTCGGCGCGTACAATGCACGATCAATCATCACAACCACATTGTAGTAATACCAACCTTGGGTGAGATACTTGTTCATCAATACCGTGAGTTGCTTTTTCGTTTGCGTCTTGACGGCAAGATAACAGGCCATCCGACGAATGTCTTCATCTTCGCTAATGAGCAGCTTCTCAAAAACCTTCCAAACAGCTGTATCATTAACCTTCAAAGCTTGTGACACAATGCACCAAACTTTTGTTTTCGTCGGAGATGCGAGAAGATCATTAGCGGCCGCAACGATCGTTGGTGACAAGGCCAGGTATGCATTAGATGCCTCCCATTCGATCGCTTCGCTCTTCGACGAAAGAAAAGGCTGCAACTTTGCTCGGTCATCAGCGAGCCCGACTTTCGCTAAACCGCACAAACTTGCAATTAGTTGACCACTCTTTGAGCTATCAGTGGAAAGATAGCGCAGGAAGAGAGCACGACTTTCCGTCGTCGGTTTATCTGCCAGAATCTCGAGAGCCGCCGTTTCGATTTCGCCTTTGGCGGCTTCCAAAGGATCCGATGGCCCCCACAAGCTTAATAAAGACAGAAGGTGCGGAGGCTTTTCGGGAGGCGGCAACGACTTAGCTTGTTTAAGGAGTTCGTCGAGTTTGCCGCTAAGAAGCTCTCGAATAACATCAAGGCTCTCGTGCTGCAGTTTTGAGCCGATCACCCGCATCGCGATCGCGCTTTCGTCGTTAAATGCAATTATCTTCTGCACCAGCTCAGTTGCGGATAAGCGCTCAAAAGCTGCCTGGATAACAACCTCTGGATCTCCCTTACTCGAACTTGGCTCGTTAGAGAGGTAGGAGCCTTTAAGAGCAGTTTTCACTGCCGTAAAATCAAGCGTCTCCCCGTTTGCTGCCAGAAATCTATACCCGCACTCTCGGACAGCACGGGCCTCATCACGTGTGAACCGGCGAGCGAGTTCATCTGTAACTGCGTCGCGTGAAAGCAACTCGCGCGCAGCGAAAGTGCGTAAGGCGCCGCTCGCGTCAGACATCGCTTCTAGCAAGCCGTCATTACTAATTTGCTTCGCGGCAGGCTTGAGTTCTTCGACCAGATCCTCGTCAAAGTTATCTCGGTCACGAATACTTCGCTTCAGTTCGGTCTCAGAGGAGATCCTGAGGTGGAGGTGTCGCAATGACCGCTCTGCCGCAATTCGAACCTCTTTGTCTTGGTCAACAAGCAATTCTCGAATTGCGGCTTCATCACGAGCAACGCCATGAAGGCCGATAAAGGTTAGTCCTGCAACGCGAACAGCAGGTTTCTCATCTTTAAGGATTTTGATTATCGGTCGCGAAGCTTTAGCCCCCTTGTTCAACGGAAAGGCCAAGCGATTCGCAAGTTGCACGGCTGCGACGCGCATCGATTCGTCCGAATCGTTTAAGGCTAGATATGGCAGCCAAATCCTTGTTGGAACCTTCCATTTATGAATCCAATACCAGCCGGGCTTAATGCTAAACGTGTCGAGAAGAATTGTTCTTAGAAGAAAGATTCGTTCTAGACCGGTCAGCGGCGCCGCCTCGCGATGCAAATACATTGAGTTGATCTCGTGTGCCCCGAATTCGATATGCTGCCAATTCCAGTCGTAGTTCGTTGCGGCGAAGAGAAGAAGACGCGCTGTGGATGCTGCCGGCAACGCTCCAGTTCTATCAAAAGCCAGAAGTTCTTTCGCCCGCACTTTTTCTGCGGCTTCTTCAATGATGTCTGCGAGGAAAGTGAAGGCAGGACCCGGCTTAGACGGACCCTTAGGAGCAGCCTCAGAATCGCTTGCCTGTCCTTCAGTGCGAGCACGGCCTTTCGCCGGCTCTTCCTTCGCGATGACTGGCGGATTCGCAATAGCCCGAAGCAAGCGTCGGAGCAATAAGCTACGGAGCAGTTCGCGCCAAGAGTCTACGTCCTTAAATTCTTTGAAGAGCAATTGTTTCCCCTGTTCCTGTTTCTTACGAAACTCGAGAACCCTTCGAAGTTGCTCACCGGGATCCGATGTACGGGTGGCGTCTACCTCCTTGATAAATAGCCACATTTCTGGCGCGGCCGTGTTTCGATTGCGGGCCAACGCGCGGTCAAACTCCTCTTCGAAGCCTGTTTTCCCAAGAGCTCCAGATGGCGAGCCCATCTTCTGCCAAAGGCAGCCGAGAAACAAATCTGCTTTATCTACGTCCGCGTTAATGAGAGCTTGCGGGCGCCCGGCGCCGGGCAAAGTGTCCTCCCAACCGATGAGCTCGATTCGCAGATCGGTCTCTTTCGACCAAATTGTGTTTAGCTCTTCGACGATTTCTCGGGCAGCGCGACGTTCCTCTCCTAGGTCACTCGGCGAGGCCAAGAAAACCCGGAATAGGCGAAGTTGGTTCTCCATCTCGCGTATTGGATATTACGCTTTGCCATACACTTCCGAGCATTTTCTTAAGAACTCGGCCGTCTTTTCCTCAAGCTCGCGTTTAACTCGTGTGCTTCCGCTTGTCTTCAGTGATCTTCATGAAACACAAATGCGACCTGCTCATCGTGATCCCAAAATGATCGTTCACCTCGTCGACGGCCGCGTAAAAGCTTCGCCACGCGGCTGTCGCGGTAGAAAGAGAACGGATGTTACCTCGTAAAAGGCTTCGCCTCACGCGGTCTCATTCTGTTGGTGTTTTGATTCGCTCGCTTTTGCGGCGCGATTACCTTGCGCCGAATTATGCTTGACTATCCTCCGGCCGAATCGTCGCCCGAGCGTCCGCGTCGCCGGGTGCGTTACCGCGGGAAAAATCCGCGTCGTTTCGAGGAAAAATACAAAGAGCATCAACCCGGGCGTTATTCCGATACGGTCGCGAAAGTACTCGCGTCCGGGAAGACGCCTGCGGGGACGCATCGACCGATCATGGTGGCGGAAGTTCTCGCCGCGCTCGATCCAAAACCCGGCGAGATCGCGGTCGATGCTACGCTCGGTTACGGCGGTCACGCGCAAGAGATTCTTCCTCTTTTGCAACCGGGCGGGCGCCTGCTTGGTCTCGACGCAGATCCGATCGAGCTGCCGAAAACAGAATCGCGTTTACGCACACTGGGCTTCGGTGAGGACACCTTTACTGCGCACCGCACGAACTTCGCTGGATTGCCGCAGGTGCTCGCGCAAAATGGAATCTCCGCTGCCGATATCATCCTTGCCGATCTCGGCGTTTCATCGATGCAACTCGACGATCCCGCGCGCGGTTTCTCGCTCAAGCATGACGGCCCGCTCGATCTGCGGATGAATCCGCAGCGCGGCTCGCCTGCTTCCGTTCTTCTGCAAAAACTGTCCACGCAGAAGCTCGCGCGCCTGTTGCTCGATAACGCTGATGAATCGAATCCAGCTCTGGCGTCGTCGCTCGCTGGAAAAACATTCCAGACCACGCGCACGCTGGCCGATGCCATTCGCGCCGCGCTGCCGGGAGATAAGGACGATGAGCGCGAACTTTCGGTGCGCCGTGTTTTCCAGGCTTTGCGCATCGAAGTCAACGATGAGTTCTCCGCGCTCGAAACTTTTCTGCGCAACCTCCCGGCGTGTCTCAAACCCGACGGACGTGTCGCCATCCTCACCTTTCATTCCGGCGAAGATCGGCGGGTAAAGAAAGCGTTTGCAGCCGGTCTCCGCGATGGCCATTACTCCGAAATCGCGGACGAGGTCGTTAGGCCGGGCGCTGAGGAACGCCGCGCCAACCTTCGCGCGGCTTCCGCGAAACTGCGTTGGGCCAGGCGCCGGTAAGCGTTCCGCGAAAGAGGACTAGGGGGGCAGAGCTTATTATCGACAGTCGCCTGGCGGTTTTTTCCTGAAAGGGGAAGAAGGGGTCAGAGCTTAATATCGAACAGTCGGATCGGACAGATTTGAGTTGTCGACAAAACTGGTATTCGTCTAAACCGCCGCTTTAGGAGCGCTCATGCTCTTACTGTAGAACCCGGAGCGGTCGAAGCCACGTAAAATCTTCGATCACGTGGCTGGTCATAGCAAAGAAGGAAAGAAGGGGTCAGAGCTTAATATCGGACAGTCGAATCGGACAGATTTGAGTTGTCGACAAAACTGGTATTCGTCTAACT
>CAVXQL010000011.1:0-214619 GCA_963763995.1 uncultured Verrucomicrobiae bacterium
TATGTACGTCTCCTTTAACCGTCGTCTACTTCGGCAGGACCGGGCAAGCGGCACATTGCCGCAGCCTGCGCCACTTCCGAACAGCGCCCCGAGGTGCTGAACAGACGAGCCACACCCGCAACACGGAGCATCTGGATGAGGCGATGCGCGTTGTTGACCATCACTCGCCCACCATTATGAACGGGTTTTCGTTCTAAGATTACTCGAGACCATATGATCGAAACCGGATTGCAGGACAAAGTGGTGATCGTGACCGGCGCGCCGCGGGAATCGGCCAGGCCACGGCGCGCCGTTTCGCGCAGGAGGGCTGCCGCGTGGCTTCCTGGGACGTGAAGGACGGCGAGGCCCAGGACGGGCGGCATTTTCCAGAAGGTGGATGTGACCGACGCGGCCTCGGTGGAGGCGGCGGTGGAAGGAAGTGGTCGGCCGCTGGGGCGCGATCGACGTGCTGGTCAACAACGCCGGCATTCTGCGCGACGGCCAACTGGTCAAGTACAAGGACGGCGCGCTCGCCGGCATGATGAGCGACGAGCAGTTCGACGCCGTGATCTCGCGTGAACCTGAAGGGCGTCTTCACCTGCACGCGCGCGGTGGTTCCGCACATGATCGCGGGCGGCGGGCGGCGTGATCCTGAACGCTTCGAGCGTGGTCGGTCTCTACGGCAATTTCGGGCAGACCAACTACGTGGCGACCAAGGCCGGCGTCATCGGCATGACCGCGTGTGGGCGCGCGAGCTGGGCAGGTACAGGATCCGGGTCAACGCCGTGGCGCCCGGCTTCATCGCCACCGAGATGGTGCGCCAGATGCCGGAGAAGATCCTGCAGAGCATGGTGGAGCACACGCCGCTCGGCCGCATGGGCCAGCCCGAGGACATCGCCAACGCCTACGTCTGGCTGGCGTCGGACGAGGCATCTTCGTCACGCGGCGCGGTGATCAGCGTGGACGGCGGCGTGGTCACCGGCACGTAGCTGCCGCGGCGTTGCGACAATAGAAGCAGGACACTACCATGAAACCCATCTACATCGCCGCCTACCACCAGTCCAAGTTCGGCAAGCTGATGGGCATGACCGTGCCCGAGATTCGTCGACGCCGCCATTCAGGGCGCCTGCCGCGAGATCGGCGTCGAGCCGGCCGGCGCTCGACGTGGCCAGCGTCGGCGCGGCCTGCAACTTCTCGCTGAACGAGCAGGGGCTGCTCGCCGGGCTCATGGCGATGCGCCGGGCCTCGAGGGCAAGCCGATCGAAGCGGTGGAGAACGCCTGCGCCTCGGGCGGGCAGGCCGTGCTCTCGGTGATCCAGAAGCTGCAGCTCGGCATGGGCGAGACCGGCATCGCCGTGGGCTACGAGAAGATGCGCGACGCCGAAGGCAAGATGGACGGCAAGCTCATCGGCAAGGTGCTCGGCTACTTCTCGCATCCCGACGAGCGCGAGGGCAAGGTGTTCGTCTTCCCGCACCTCTTCGCCGAGGTGATGCGCGACTACATGGACGGCATACGGCGTCACCGAGCGCGACCTGGCCGCGATCGCCGTGCAGGAGTACGCCAACGCGAAGTACAACTCCTGCGCGCAGATGAACAAGGTGCAGATCACGCTCGACCAGGCGCATGGCGATCGAAGGCATCAACCGCTACGTGGTGGAGGGGCTGCCGCTGAAGACTTACGACTGCTCGCAGATCACCGACGGCTACGCCGCGCTGATCCTGGCCACCGAAGAAGGGCTGGCGAAGCTCGGGGTGCCGAAATCGGACTGCGTGCGAGATCGCCGGGCTGGGGGCAGGCGACCGACCCGATGCGCAAGGCCGGCCGCGACGTGCTGCGTCCCGCGGGCGCGTACCGCGCGATGCAGACGGCGTACGCGATGGCGGGCGTGAAGCCGGCGGACGTCAACGTCGCCGAGGTGCACGATTGCTTCACCGTGATGGGCGCGATCGGCACCGAAGTCATCGGCAAGGCCGAGCCGGGCAGGGCGCGCGGTATTGGGTGGAGGGCAAGGCGGCGCCCGACGGCGAGTGCGGCATCAACACGTCGGGCGGCCTGATCGCCAAGGGCCATCCGATCGGCGCGACGGGCATCGCGATGATCGGCTGGTCCGCGCTGCAGCTGCTCGGCAAGGCGCCGGCGGAGACTGCAGGTGAGGAATCCGCGGGCGGCCGCGACGTTCAATATCGGCGGTCCGATCTGCGCCAGCGTCTGCACGGTGCTGCGGCCGGCACAGTAACGGCTCAGGCGCAGTATTCCGCAGCGGCGCGCGCCAGCACTTCCGCCAATTGCGCGACCGATTCGAGGTCGACCCATTCCTCCTGCGCATGCGCTCCGGCGCCGGCCGCGCCAAACACCACCGTTTCGAGACACCCCCGCGGCTTGTAGCAGCGCGGCGTCCATCCAGGGCGTATCGCCGATGAATCGCGGTGGCTCGCCGCGAACTGCGGTGGCGGCGCGCGCGACCACCTGCACGATCTTCCGCTTCCCGCGGCACCTCGAACGGATCGCGTGCAAAATACGGCCTCACGGCGGCGTGGAAGTCGCGGTCGGCAACGGCCAGGCGGTCGACGATCGCTTGAATCTCTTGCACGGCACTCGCCCCGGTCTCTCCAGGCACCGTGCGCCGCTCGATTTGCAGCGTGCATTTCGCCGCGTAGGTACTGAGGCCGCTGCCACCCTGCAGCATGGCAGCATGTAAGGAAGGCGGCCCGACCAGGGGATGCGGAGCACGCGCGCGCAGTGCGCTCTCGAGGCGGCCCAAGACGACACACCGTTGCTATGCAAGGGGCTATTGGCGAACTACACGCGGAGCTGAAAGCGCTCGCCGCACGCAACGCTTGCACGAGTAGCGCGCGCCCAGAGGACAACTCGTGGCAGCTCGCCCGCGATCTAAAGGCTGTTGCGAAACGAATTGGTCGGAAGCTTCACGTCACCGAACTGATGATCGCGTTCTATGAATGGCACCGGCTCTCACAGGGGTTTCTCGATGCAGACAATACCCTCGACCACTATTGGACGGTCTTTCGCGCAGCTCCAAAAAGTCGCGTGTTCCTACGGGCGAAAGCACGGTCGTTGAGGCGCTGCAATACGTGTCAAAACTTACGGTAGCCGAGCTGCCAGTAATGCCCGGTTACGGGAAAGCGTTAGTGCCGCGCAGGATTGCCGCGTTGCATAGAGAATTGGCCCGTCGTTCAAAGAAGAAGGACAAAGGATATTTTCTCAGTTACCGTGATGCCGCGAAGGTTTACGATGGGTTGAGCCACCAAGAAGCACACACGTTTACGTTCGCGCTTGCGACCCTTGGCGTCGTAGAGATTGTCAGCAAAGGCGACGCACGTCCAAGCGGCGGAAAGGCCGCAGAGTTTCGGTATCTTCTGCCGCAAGCCGAAAGTGGCGCTGGGGAGAACGGCAGTTCATTAGAACTTTAGTTGTTCGACGGATTGGCGGAACAATTTGTCGGGCGGAAGTGCGACCGTATACCACGGAGACTGTGTGTTGGTCGTTAGATGCTGTGCATTGACGGTCTTACTTCGTTGGAGTTTCCTTGCGACTTTCGTCGCCTTCGTTTCGTCACGGCTGCTTCGAAAGTCGAGATCACGCCCGAATGAGTGCAGCTTCGAGTGCCCATAACGCTACCGCTGTGATAACGACCGTCGCGCATTCAATAAATGCTCTGCCCGCTTTCCGCCGGTATATCGTCCAAGCATAACGCCAAACTGCGCGCCGCAGTCCGAGCCTAACGACAAACCAGAGAAGCCCGCCCATTATGAAGGCCGCGTCAAAGCCGAGCGGCCATAATCTGCTACAATAGCCCACCAGAGATTTCGTTACCGAAAGCTGCCCCACAAATCCTAATGCGACCATCGAGATCGCAAATATTGCCAGCGCAACAAGCCACTCAAAGAAATCCGACAACTTCTCTTTCAGCGCACTGGCCGGTAGGCGACCGCGCGGTTCTTCCGCACGCGGCTTTGATGATGATTGCGCCCATGCCATCTGGGGGCGGTCGCTCAAATCCCTTACCGTGATACCAGCGCACTCGAAAAGCTCTCCGAAGCCAATCGAAATGCCTTTGCTGAAAATCCTTGGATTCATCCAGAAGGAACGAAACTTTTTCGACAAGGGTAATCTCCGACTGCCCGGTTTTCTTAAATAATAAGGATGAGCGTGGCAGCACCCACAACTGGCCTTGACGAAGGCCCTCGAAAAACTCGCGACCCCGACGTATATCGTCGAACTTGATCCCTCCATTTTCGTGGGTTCCCACCAAATACGAGCCGACGCGTCCATCGGTCCCTCTTCCATCGAGAACGAGTTTGTTGTCCCTGAAACGTTTCCAAGCATCGATGGCGTCTCGCTGATCTGCGAAGTAGGACTGATCGTAAATCCCGGCTTCGGCTTGTCTGATTGCCTCGTTGATAAGTTCGAGCGTGAGGGGTCGTTCGCCTTTTTGCTCTGTCTCGTCGGCGATTACCTTCCAGTCCTTAACGCTATCGGAAGCCGCCTCAGCTCCTTGAATCGCCCGCACATCAGAATCGCTTAAAGTGCCGGAATCTGCGTGCGTATCGTTTGACTGGTCAGTCAGTAATGTCGTTAGGCCATTTGCCGCACTCTTAATCGCCTCAGACAAAGTATCGGCGCTAAGTCCGAGAAGGGCTAGGTCGTAGATCGTCTCTTTATTTGTCGGCGCAGTCTTCTCGCGTCGTTTCGTGGCTATCGAGACCTCTCGCACAATATGCGACAACGAGCAAGCCCTCGATGTTGTCACGTAAGTCGGTCACCCCACCGGCTGTGGCAACCTTCGCAAAATCTAGTTTTGGAAAGGCCGGTTTTGTTCCGGCGTGCAGGATGTCGCGCCAGTGTTTCGTTGTGCGCAATGCCGTTTCAAGCCGGAACCCTAAAGACCCGTTTTCGAAATGCTCCGCGTTTCTTGTTGCGACGTATTCTGACGATTTCCCGATCTTTTCCTGAGCAGACTTGAAGTATTCTTCCATTGTTTCCCACTGCTCACGCTGCTCCGCCAAGAGCCACTGCTCTAAGGCACGCAGGGCTTTTAGCAGCTCGACTGTGTGTTGCAGTTCCTCTGGCAACACTCCGTCATGTTCTTCGGACAAATGCTTTGTCTCAAAAATTTCTAATTGCCTCCATGCCTCGTCAGCCTGAGAAAGCGGAGTCAGAATTGGCAACTCTGGAGGCGCATCATCGCCTCGTTCGACAACTTGGTCATATTCAAGCGTCGATTGGTCTAAGATATTGCCCACGAAGCCGAGAGCGTAATCGACGAGGTGGGCCATTGCCGAGGGATAGGCATAAGGCACAGTCTGAAACTCGCTCCATAGTGCCTCACATAGCCAATCATCAGAGCTGTGTTCGCCGCGAATGATACGGTAGTCGTAAAAGCATTGGACAAGTTTAAGTGCACGGCGCTTCTCTTCTGCTGTCATAATATCCAGATTAGAAACCGAGTCTGTTAAGGCAGCCAATACGCGATCACTGTCGAAATGCTTTTCGGCAGCAGCGACATCTATACCAACGTATGCGCACGCGACAACAAGTGAACGGGCCTCTGATTCGATGAGACGCCTCTCGCCTGGAACGAGCAGTGGATCGCGCAGATATTCGACAACGCCGCTTCCAAAGGACACCGGCGCGAAAGCCGGGAGAATCTTGCTAAATGGTGCTCGGTATGGCCTGCTACCTTCCTCGCGCTCTCGGTCAAATTTGTCCGTCATGGGCTAAAGCGGATCGAACTGCGATCAACGCTACCAATCTTTATTAATATACCCGATTATTCTTCATGAGAATAACGCAAGCGCGGATTTCTCATACAAACAGCGCGGGTGAAAAAAACTCGCGCTTCACAATGGAAAAACGTCATTGGCGAACGTGTGCATTTAGCGCGGCTTGCGATGAAGCCGCCGGTTTCCCAAGATGACTTGTCTGGTCGGCTCGCAGCAAGAGGGGTTCAGATAACACAGACCGGAATCTCGAAGCTAGAAAATCGCCAGCGTTACGTGATGGACTATGAAGTTGCGGCGATTGCAAGGGTGTTGCGTGTCTCCGTAGGCTGGTTGTTCGGGGAAACGAAGAGCAGTCGTTAAATCGGCTACGCGCCATTCCCCGCGCGTGCGCGAGTCTCTCGCGCGGTAGCGAATGCCGCCTCAAATTGCGCGTCTTCTTTTCTGCGGAGATTTCCCCCCCGCAGTCATTTCTTCCCGCTCACGGTCGGAGAAACTTGATGGCAATGGCGCGCGCGTAACCGCGTCGTATCGGCGCGGTGAAACTTGAGCCGGAAGCGTTGCCGGTCGTCCTGCTCTGGGCGTTGAAGTAGTTCCCGTAAAGACCACCGGTAGTTGTCGTGCTTGAATCCCACTGCGCAGAGCCAAACGTTGCGCTTCCAACAGTGTTAACGCCGCTAGTCAACAAGACTATTGCATCGGCCCCGCGCTTGACTGATTCGTCCACTGCCTCTGTGATGCTCTGATGTCTGTTTAGGAGACCATAGGGGGCCTCCGTATCAATATAGCCAAGGACAATGTATGGCCGGTTTGGAGGCCCCATGTAAACGGGAATTTTGTAATTTGAATTCACAAACGAGCCGCTCGCTGTAGGCCAATGTTGTTGCGCGCCTGCATAGGGCGTGAAATCCGCAGTGGTGCAGCCCGCAAGCGCAGTAGCAAGCACAACTCCAGCAACGAGTCGTGAGATAGTGGCATTCACAGCGGGACGAATTGCATCACGGAACACTCCCATTAGTCAAGATCATCCGCGCCTCTAGCGGCCTCCGACAACTCAAATCGAAAAATCTGCGTTTGCAGAATTTTAATGTTCAGCAGAGCCTAAGGGCAATGGTTCTATTAAATGAGCCAGCCAAACAAGAAACGCAGAAATGGGAACAAATCCGACGTATCGAGAGCTTCCGAACGGAAGTGCGAGATTGGGGTATGTTCATTCGGACGATGCAGTTTGCTGGGAGAAGTATTCCTGTGACCGTTCGACCGGAGACATTCGAGCACCTCGACATGATGCTCGCGGACCAACTTGTAAGGCTGAAGACCGCGACGGCGTAGTAGCACGCTGCTAACCGGGAATTCGCGAATTTTGGTTCGCGATTTGACGCGCGGATTACCGGCCACAAAATAACGGTGAGCCACTCACAGGTTGTTCGCAATATGTTCTCCGGCCCCGTGAACTCTCTGATGCGCGACTCATTCCCCGCGCGCGCGAAGGGGAGGAAAGCGAGACTCGATCATTTCACGGTCGTTTTCTACGTTGAGAAGGTTTTTGCCGCAAAGCTGCGCAATTCTGCGTAACGCGGCGCGAATGCGAAATGGCAGAACACCTAGCGTCCGCAACGGTGCGCAAACCGGTGAAAACCCGCGCAAAAACTCTCCCTTGAATTACAAATCAGCTGCTCTACCAACTGAGCTATGCCGGCGAAAGGCGGGCGCACTTTAACGCACCCCGGAATGAGAAACAACAAGCGATCTGCTACGAACGCGAACGCGAGTAGGCCGAGAGCGGTTCCGCCGTTTCGAGGTTCTTGATCACGGTGCTGAGATAAACGGATTCGGGATAGTACGCCTTGTATTTCGTGATCTCGGCCCGGTTCAACACGCGAAAGCCGTAGCGCTCGAACATCTTTTCGCCGCGGCGGCTCTCAAACGTTACGATCTGCCCGTAGACGTGCTTTTCACCACAGCGGTAGAGATAGCTGAGGTAGGCACTCATCAGTGCGCGCGTCGTAGAAATCTTCCGTGCTTCCGGAAGCAGGTTGATGTGAAAATGCGGTGTGCGCCGCGGCGCGGCAGGCACCTCGCGCCAGCCGTGGCTGATCATCCAACGGATGAAGCGCCGCGATCGCTCGTTGTAACGCGGGTAACGAATCAGCGCGCGGAAAAAGAGCCGGATATTTTGCGCGAAGGAATAAAGCTGGTTCCGGAGCGGTTTACGGGAGCCGAGCAGGTAGCCCTTGATTTCGCCATCCAATTCCAGAACGAACGAAGACTCGGGCTCGCGATCGGTATAATACGTCGTCAGAAAATCTGCGAATAGCTCGCAATCCTGGTAAACGGGATCGATCGGCTCGCCCAGAAATCCGGTCCGACAGCAAAGACGCCGAACGGCCGCGCGATCTGATGGGCGATAACCGCGGATGCTAAGGGAGTTGTCTCTGCTCATTCGTGACGAAGTCTTTGTATTTAGAGCAGACCTCGCGGTAAATGCAAAAAAACCTCTCGAAGACCCGCGACCAGGCATAGCGTTCCTCCGCCAAACGTGCCGCCGCTTGACCGAGCGATTTCAGATTTTTTTCGCTCAATTCCTCGATGGCGTTGGCCAGCGCTTTCGGAGTGTTCTCCCGGGCCCAAGACTCCTGTTCGTGAAAAATTACGCGGTCCATGTAGCTGCCGTGAATGCCGACGACCGGGGTTCCGCAGGCCTGACTCTCGAGCGCGACGAAGCCGAACGTCTCCTGGATGCCGGGGTGCACAAAAAGGTCGGCAGCGCGGTAATAGCGCGCGAGCTCCGCCGAATCGGCGCAATACTGAATGGAGGTGACGCACTTGGTGCTCGCCGACAGCCGGCGCAATTGTTCGCGTTGCGCTCCGTCACCGATCACGAGCAAATGAAAATGTCCCGGGCGCTGCTGCGTCAACAGTTCGAAGCTCTTGAAAAGCGTCTCGGCATTTTTTTCCTGCGCCAGCCGACCCACATAAAGGAGCAAGAGCAAATCGGGCGAAAGCCCTAACGACTCGCGCGTCACCATCGCATCGTCTGGTTCCGGCCGAAAGATCTCTGTGTTTACCCCCAGGCTCACTGGCCGCACGTTTCTCACTCCCCATTCCTCCAGCACGCGGGCCAATTGGTCGGAAGGGACGAGTGTCGCCTCGAACTTGTTATAGAGCTTGCTGACATAGCGCTCCGCCGAATCCATTACGATGTCGGTAGCGGTTTTCCCGAAAAACCTCGCCGCGCTGCGGAGATACGCTTCCGGAAAATGCGAATGATAAAATCCGACCGTGGGGATGCGTAGTGCGCGGCCTGAGGCAATCGCCTTCCACGCCATTTGATAGGGATCACCGGATTCAATCAGGTCCGGCCGTTCACGCTCGAGGATTTGCTCGACCGAACGCAGGTTCAGAAGAGCGCGATACCGCGAGGTGCGCGAAAGCAGCGGCGAGTGAATCGAATAGATGCGCGAACGTTCGCTTTCGATGACTTCAGTTTTCGCTCCCGGAATAACGAGCACGTGCTCATCATTCGTCGAGGTTTGGATGTAATTGATTTTCTCGTGAACGTAACGCTTCACCCCGCCGCTCGACGGCGAGTAAAACTGCGTGAGATCGCAAAGCTTCACCAGATTTGCGCCTGTTCGTCCATTCGCAAATTGCAGATCGCAATTCGCGATTCATTTTTCGAGTCCACTCAAGTATTTCTCCGCTTCCATCGCCGCGGCGCAGCCGGACCCCGCCGCCGTTATCGCCTGTTTGTAAACGCGATCGGCCACATCCCCGGCGATAAAAACACCAGGATGTTTGCTTTCCGCCAGATGTCTGATGAGCAAATATCCGTCGGGATCTGTTTCGAGCTTTCCAGCAAAAGCTTTCGTGTTTGGGTCGTGACCGATCGCGACAAAAACGCAGGCGATCTCGAGCAGTCGTTCTTCTTTGGTTTGAACGTTGCGTAGCTTGACGGCAGACATCTCGCCTTTCTCATCGACAACATATTTCGTTACGATCGTGTTCCAGATCGGTTCGATTTTTTCCTGCGACAAAACGCGGTCCGCCATGATTTTGGAAGCGCGCAAAGTGTCGCGCCGATGAATGAGGTAGACCCTGGAGGCGAATCGCGTCAGAAAAAGCGCTTCCTCCGCGGCCGAATCACCGCCGCCGATTACGCAAACCGGGACGTTGCGATAAAACGCGCCGTCACAGGTCGCACAGCTCGTTAAGCCATGTCCGATCAGTCTCTCTTCGTTCTCCAGTCCCAGGTAGCGGGCCGACGCTCCACTGGCGATGATGAACGCCTGCGTTTCGAGCCATGTGTCGTCTGCCTTGATCCGGATAATGCTGTTTGCCGGATCAAAGTCGGTCACTTCGGAATAGGAAAAACGAGCTCCGAATTTCTCTGCCTGCTCATGCATGTTCAAGATGAGCTGTGGCCCATCGATCCCCATCGGAAAACCAGGGAAATTTTCGACCAGTGTTGTCGTGGCAAGCTGACCGCCCGGGTGACTGCCTTCGAGCACGAGCGGACTCAGATTCGCGCGAGCCGCATAAATGGCTGCGGTCAGACCAGCGCAGCCGCTCCCGGCGATAATCACTTTTTCCATACGCGCGCAACTTAGCACGTCGCGCATGAGATCGTAAACCATGCAAGGAATTGCCGTCGCGAGTTCGCTGCCTATTTTGGACGATGCCTGAACTGGCCGAAGTCGAATGGTATCGCAAGCAATGGGATAACGGCTTCGGGAGAAAGATTGTCGACGTAAGACTGCACGCACGGAAGCGAGTCTTCCGCGGGACGAATCCGCGTCTTCTCTATGAAAATCTTGTTGGTGAAAAGCTGCTCAGCTCAAAAACCCGAGGGAAGCTGATGCTCTTTGCAGTCTCCGGCGGAAACTGGCTTGGGATTCATCTCGGCATGACCGGGAGAATCCATATTGCACCACCAAATTTTCGCCCGGAAAAACACGACCATCTCGAATTGCATCAACGCGAGCGCACGCTAGTCTTCACCGACTCGCGTCAATTCGGTCGCGTCCGCTTCCATCATGGAACGGCGCCGCCCGATTGGTGGACGAGTGATGTTCCCGAGATCATTTCACGCGAGTTCGACGTAAAATTCGTCGAGCGATTCCTGGATCGACATCGTAAGGCGCCGATCAAAGCCGTGCTGCTGATGCAAAGTGGTTTTTCGGGAATTGGCAATTGGATGGCGGATGAGATTCTTTGGAGGGCCCGTATTCATCCTGCCGCGCTCGCCGGCAAACTGACTGCACGGCAACGGAACGCGCTCTTTCACGCGACGAAGTTTGTCGCGCGCGGATCGTTGCGCACGCTCGGCAAGGATAATTCCGATCCGCCGCGGAGTTGGCTGATCCATCAGAAATGGAAACGCGGAGGAATCTGTCCGCGGGATGGCACACCGCTCCGGCGGAAAACAATCGGCGGACGAACTACAGTGTGGTGTCCGAACTGTCAGGGACAGACTTAGTGGTTCTAGCCCGATTCGCATAAATTTGAGGTGCTTTCGTTGCGATTGTGGTTTGCCGCTACCTGTCGGAGCGACCATCAACTCAATCGCTTTAATTTGCTATCGGCCTCCGCTCGGCCAAATCCGTTCGCGGCCTTCCCGCGCGATTATTTCTGCGAGAAAATGCTGAGTTGCCGGCGCCTTTTGCTCAATCATGTTGCTACCGATCAACTCGTCACACAGTCGACTCAGGGTCATTCGATCATCAACATCGAACCATGTTTGTAACAAGTGCGTTTCCAATCCAATCTCGGCCGCACGCTGTAAAGTTTGGTTCAGCACCAGCCTAGTGCTCCAATCGATTTCTGCGAACAGGTTACGATGCAGCTGTTTGAGTCCTACTAAGTAATAGCCACCGTCATCGGAAGGCCCGAGCACCACGCGGTCACCAGGCTTGGACAAAATCCTAACCGCGTCGGCTATCGTGTTGCGCGGGAGCGTCGGACTATCCGAGTTGATCAGGCAAACTGAGGCAAAGCCTATTTGCAAAATATCCTCCACGGCATGAATGAGGCGATCATCAAGGGTCTCGCCACGTTGTGGCAATAGGTCGAAATGATCCGGCAAAACCCCGGTATATGCATCTTTGGCGTCTCGTGGTGTGTAAACTCCAACGCCGGTAGCACATGTTTTTTTGGCCACCGCAGAAATCGATGCGGCCGTATCGCGCAAAAAGCATGTGTTCAAGGCCGCAGCTTCCTCGGCTGTGAGCGGCGGGATCAACCGCGTTTTCACTTTGCCGGCACTCGGCGCCTTGGTCATGATCGACAGTGCACAAATATTGCGCATCGACCTTCTAGAGACAGAGGGATGAAGAACCCGGATTAGGTTTTTCACACGCTAAGTAGAGTTAGGCTCTATAAACAAACTCATTCTTAATCATCATGATGCGAATAACCGAGAATATCGATGTTACTAAAGAGTTAAAACAGGGCGTCCAAAAGTAGTCGATAACCCCGTGGGCCGATATTAAACAAGTCGAGCGCCAGATTAGGATTCAAAAAGTTATTATCGTTTGTTTGAAGTTGTTCTGTTCTTATTAGGGAGACGCGAAGATATTTTTGCGCTACAAGGCAACGCTTAAAAAGTTGATGAATTTTACGCCACGTCTTTGACAGGCGAAGGTGCAAACGATGAAATTAGGCCGTGCTCTCTACATGCAGCTCGGTGGACTCATTGCCGCAGCGGCGGCGGTGTCCGTTGTTTGCCGAATATTTCCGATAGCGGATTGGTTGGCTCAGATTCAGCAGCAAGTGATGCATTTGGGATTCTGGAGTGCGATTTGCTACCCTCTGCTGTACGCGTGTTGTAATGTCTTGCTCTTGCCGGGTGGCGTCCTCAGCGTAGGTGGAGGATTTTTCTTTGGTCTTTGGTGGGGGTTTCTAATCGTTCTAATCGGAAATGTGGGCGGCGCGGCGATTTCGTTCCTGATCAGTCGCTCGATTGGCCGCCATTGGTTACACGGGCGGCTCTTGAGAAACCCGAAGCTCAGAGCGCTCGAGCCCGCCGTTCGGCGGGAGGGGTGGAAAATTATTCTTCTCAGCCAGCTTCATCCGTTCTTTCCAACGAGCTTGCTCAACTACCTATATGGTCTTACGCCTGTTCGTTTTCGCACTTGCATGCTTTGGGTGGCGATCGGTCAGACCCCTGGATTGTTTTTGTATGTGTATATTGGAACATTGGGTCAGCTAGGGCTAAATCTTTTTCGAGGCAAGAGTCATCCACGAATAATTGAATACGTGATTTGGGGAGGAGGTTTGGCGACTTCGGTTCTAGTCCTAACTATGATGGGGCGTATGGCCCTGCGGTTACTTCAAGCGATGGAGAACAAACCAGTTCGGGCTGCTGATTCCAGTTTGGAGACGGATGATAAAAAACTTATAAAGACTTAGTGGTTAAATATATATGACTAAAGATAGCCTCGTTGAGACGGCGACAACTGCCTTGGAAAGAGCGTTTGCTCCTTATTCAAAATTTCCAGTGGGTGCCGCGTTGTTGACTCAGTCCGGTAGGGTTTTCATGGGTTGCAACGTCGAGAACATATCTTTCGGCCTGACGATGTGTGCCGAGCGCGTTTGTGTTGGCAATGCGATCGCGTCCGGCGAGAGAGAACTAGAGGCGATAGCTATAGTGGCCGCGAGCCGCGAGCCAATCGTGCCGTGCGGTGCATGTCGCCAGGTATTGGCGGAATTTAATACGAGATTGAAGATCTATTCCGGGGCTGCCGGTGGCACGATCTCCGAGTTTCGACTCGATGATTTGCTTCCTCGGCCGCGGCAAGGGATCCTTGAATCAGACAATGTTTAGTTTCGAGAAAGAATACGACGTCATTGTAGTTGGTAGTGGTCACGCTGGGGTTGAAGCAGCGCTGGCGGCAACTCGGCTCGGCTGTGAAACCTTGTTGCTCACACAAAATCTCGATACCATCGGACAAATGTCATGTAACCCAGCGATTGGGGGTCTCGCAAAGGGTCATGTTGTAAGGGAAATAGATGCCTTGGGAGGGGCTATGGGAGTGAATGCGGACGCCACTGGCATTCAGTTTCGCATGTTAAATCGCTCGAAGGGTGCGAGTGTTCGCGCGCCTCGAACGCAGTGTGACAAGAAGGCGTACCAGTTCAGGCTAAAGGCACTGGCAGAGAAGCAAGAGGGTCTCGAAATTTTGCAAGCTACGGTGGCATGCCTTCTGATCGAGGACCGAACGGTCACAGGAGTGGAAACCGATCTCGGCGTGTCAATTCGCGGCCGCAGCGTCATTGTCACTGCGGGCACTTTTCTACGCGGTCTGTTACATGTTGGAGAACTGTCGAAAAGTGGAGGCCGAATGGCGGATACCAGCTCTGGGTTGAGCGAAAATCTCAGAGACTTGGGATTCGAAATCGGCCGATTCAAGACTGGTACGCCATGTCGGGTCAATCGCCGGTCCATAGATTTTTCCCGTTGTGAAATGCAATCAGGAGACGAGCCACCGCCGCGTTTCGGATTCTTACCGCTGGATAAGGCGGACAGCGATCTCTTCACGCTAAATTGGACATCGAGCGAAAAGTTCCATGTGGAACAACTGCCGTGCTGGATTACCCACACGACGGCTCAAACGCACGAAATTATCTGCAAGAATCTTCATCGGTCGCCTCTGTATGACGGTCGTATCAAAGGAACAGGGCCTCGGTATTGTCCGTCAATCGAAGACAAGGTGGTGAAATTTGCCAGCAGGACGGAACACCAAATCTTTCTCGAGCCCGAAGGCCGACATACTGAAGAGTTTTATGTGAACGGAGTCTCCACCAGCCTTCCATTCCATGTCCAGTTGGCTTTCTTGCGGACTATTCCGGGTCTTGAGAATGTGCAGATTCTTCGACCGGGCTACGCGGTCGAATATGATTATTTCCCGCCGACGCAGTTGGCGCACACGCTGGAAACGAAACTCATTTCCGGCCTTTACTTTGCGGGGCAGATCAATGGAACATCTGGTTACGAAGAGGCTGCTGCTCAAGGTCTTATAGCCGGATCAAATGCCGCGCTCAAGGTTCGTCGCCGGGCAACTTTTGTTCTGCCGCGCGCGGACGCCTACATCGGGGTGCTCATCGACGATCTTGTGACCCAGGGAACCGATGAGCCGTATCGGCTATTTACGAGTCGTGCGGAAAACAGACTCGCGCTGCGCCAAGACAATGCCGATCAACGATTAACAGAACGAGCTTACCAGATCGGCCTAGTGGATTCGGTTCGGTGGAAACATCTTTGCGAAAAACGGAGCGGGCTCCAACGGGTTCAAGAGATTGCTGGGAAAGTTCGATTAGAAGGCGAGCGAATCTCCCAACTGATGAAAAGAGCGGACTTCACACTGGCCGTATTGCCGTCTGAGGTCCTTTCGATTGCACCGCGGGAAATCTGGGAACTTGCTATGACCGACGCCAAGTCTGAGGGATACATTCGGCGCCAGGCAGCCACGAATGGCGACACGGTTCGATATGACGAGCAGAGGATTCCGGAGCAATTCGACTTCGCGAGAGTAACCGGTCTCAGTCGCGAAGCTCGGGAAAAGCTCACTCGCATCCGGCCTACGTCGGTGGGTCAGGCGAGTCGAATCAGTGGCGTGACGCACGCAGATGCAACCATCATGGCAATCTATCTTAGAAACAGTAACTTGATTAGATAGCATTCTTCCCCAGCAGTTCTCGTTGTGTGGTACCCAACGCTTCTCGTTTTGATAGTCAGCTACCTCCTGGGATCAGTGCCGATCGGATTTATCGTCGGGAAACTGGCTGGAATCGATATTCGGAAATCCGGAAGCGGCAATATCGGTGCAACCAATGTCCTGCGCGTGCTTGGTAAGAAACATGGCTACGTCGTTTTTGTCCTCGACGCACTGAAGGGGTTTGCCACCGTTAGAATTTGTCTTTTGATTGTGTCGGGAAATCCGGTGGCACAACACTACGCCGACTATTACGCCATCCTTGGAGCTGTCGTTTGCGTCATTGGACATGTCTTCCCCGTTTGGCTTGGATTTAAGGGAGGAAAGGGCGTCGCAACGTCCGCCGGTGTGATTATCGGCTTAATGCCGTTGGCGGCTCTCATCTTGTTCCCGATTTGGTTTATCGTTTTTGAGATCTCTCGATACGTATCGGTCGCTTCCATTTGTGCAGCGATCAGCTTGCCGATTACCATTGCCGTTTTTTTGAAATTCAAAGTGATGGATAGCGTTGTGCTACTTTACTTTTCAATTGCGCTGGCTGTCGTCGTCGTCTGGCGACATCGCTCGAATTTTTCTCGTCTTCTGAATGGAACGGAGCAACGTTTCAAGCGGAAGTGATGATAAAACGAACCGCGATCATCGGCGCCGGCAGCTGGGGCACAGCATTGGCAGTCCTATGGGCGAAGCAAGACCAGGCGATCACCCTGTGGGGAAACAATGCCGAGAGGATAGAGCGCCTCGCAGCGACCCGTGAGAATCGAGATTATCTTCCTGGGGTCAATCTCCTTCCCTCAATTCGAGTCACAAGCGACCTTGGAGATTGCGCCGAAGCGGACTTGATTGTCTTTGTCACGCCGTCCGTAGCTGTGCGTGCAATAGCAAATCGGCTCCGAAGTTTTCCGATTGGCAAAGATGCCGTGCTCCTGAGTTGCACGAAGGGCATCGAGCATGGGACCGGACTGCGAATGACTCAGATCATTAACGAGGTCTATCCCGAACATCGCGTGGCCGTTCTTTCTGGACCCAATCTTGCCGTCGAAGTCTCCCGGGATTTGCCGACCGCGACCGTGCTCGGTTGCCGCGACCTGACCTGCGCGGCCGAACTTCAACAACATCTCGGGAGTGCGCGCTTTCGCATCTACACGAGCGAAGAAGTGACTGGGATCGAGTTGGGTGGCGCGCTAAAAAACGTCTTTGCTATTCCCGCTGGGGCGAGCGACGGAATCGGACTCGGAGATAATTCGAAAGCAGCTTTGATCACTCGTTCGCTAGCGGAATTATTGCGGCTCGGTATTTCGATGGGAGGACATCCGCGTACGTTCTACGGACTAAGTGGAGCGGGCGATCTTATTGCGACCTGCTTCAGCCGGCACAGTAGAAATCGTCGAGTCGGAGAGCAACTTGGGCGTGGTGAGTCGTTAGGCCATATTACTGCGGCGATGCAAATGGTGGCTGAAGGCATTCCCACGGCGAAAGGCGCCTACGAATGCGCGCGCAAAGGGGGGATAGAAACCCCCATTATCGATCAGGTGTACGCCGTTCTCTATGAGGGAAAATCGCCCGTCCAGGCGATGGAGGAGTTGCTCAACCGCGATCAAAAGGCCGAGAGAATCTGAGATGAGCCGTGATCGCGGCAGAGATTTGCAATCACCTCAGGATACAAATCGTGCTCGGCGATTTGGATGCGGGCGTGCAAGGATTCCGGAGTGTCGTTAGGTAGAATCGGCACTTCGCGCTGGGCAATGACGGCGCCGCAGTCGATTACAGCGTCGACGTAGTGAACCGTACAACCGGTCACTTTCTCATTCGCTACGAGAGCCTGTTTCCACGCTTCCAAACCGGGAAATTTTGGCAGAAGCGATGGGTGAATATTGATAATGCGTCCGGGAAACGCCTGGAGCATCGGCGTTTTCAAAACGCGCATGAAGCCGGCGAGCACCACCAGTTCGACTCCGGCCTCGCGCAACATCTTCACAAGCGCTTCTTCGCTTTCCGGCTCGAGCTTTGTGCGGAATCGACCCGGAGAAAGAAATGCATTCGGGACACCGAATTCTCGCGCGATTTCCAGAATTCCGGCATTGGCGACATCGGAGACGATCAAGCATACCTCGGCTGGCAAGGCGCCGGCGCGGACTCGCTCGAGAATCGCCCGGCAATTGCTGCCTTTGCCGGAGCCAAGAATTCCGATCGGCAGCGGTTTCACGGCAAAATGTTTCGCCCGACGCGATCAATCAAATCCGAAGTGGAGTGACCTTCGAAAAAAGGAAGGATACGAATCTCCGCGCCCGAATTTTCCAATGCAACACGCTCCTGTGCGTCCAACGTTTCCCTCTTGTAGTCGCCGCCTTTGACGTACGTCGCCGGCCTAACCGTTTCCAGAAACCGGGTCGCGCGCGCCTCCGGGAAAATTGCGACATAATCCACGGCGCTGAGCGCAGCCAGCACTTCGGCTCGGTCTTGCTCCTTATTCAAGGGACGCCCGTCCCCTTTGAGCGCGCGGACGGACTCGTCTCCATTCAAGCCGACGGCCAGAGCATCGCCCAACTCGCGCGCCGCCTGCAGATACCGCACGTGACCAACGTGCAAGAGATCGAAGCAGCCATTTGTCACCACCAGTTTCTTGCCGGCGGCCCGCATCTCGCTGGAAATGGCGCCGAGCTTTTCCACGCTGACAATCTTAGACATCATTTTCTCCGACAACAAAACGCAACGCTCGCGGCATGATGTCAAATGTCACCGGCTCATTTCCAATCAGTTCGCCGTCTACGTTAAACCAAATTCCCGGATTTGAACTCACCGCCAACCTGGCGGCGCGGCGAAAAACGATCGCCGGATTATTCAAATGTTTTCCCACAAGGATTTGCCCCATCAAGAGCGCGAGCTGCGGGGCAGCTCCTTCCGGTATCAGAATGATGTCGAGCAATCCATCATCGACGTCTGCTTCCGGCGCGATCGGGATTCCACCGGCAACGTAGCGCCCATTCGCAACAATCACGTTGTAAAGATTCATTCCGATCTGTTCGCGGTCGTCGAGAAGAATTTCCGTTTTGTAAGCGTGCAATTCGGGCAACGCTTCGGCTGCCCCGCGTAGATAAGCAAGCGGCCCCCATGTCGTTTTCAATTCCGGGGTGAGTTTTTCATCGACGATCCCGCTAAATCCACCACTGGAAACGTTCACAAAATGCCGTGTGCGATCGCTCGTTACGCGCACCAGATCGATTTGTCTCGTCCGCCTTCGCTCGAGGAGTTCAATGCTCTTATCGATATCGTTGGTTAGGTTGAGCGAGCGGGCGAAATCGTTTCCGGTCCCCAGTGGGACAACGCCAATGGAAATATCTGCGACCCGGTCGCCGATTCCATTGACCACTTCGTTCAAGGTTCCATCGCCGCCGGCGGCAACGATGAGGTCAAAGCCGCGATCAACGGCATCCCGCGAAAAGCTTTCCGCATCGCCCTGCTGCGCCGTTATGCGTAATTCAGCATTCTTGACTCGACGGAGCTTTTTCTCCAACTCCACCACGCTGCCGACGGAGCCGGCTGCTGGATTGAGCACGATCAAGGTTTTCACAGATCAGTCATCGCCTTTCGATATGTTCTGTGTATCATTTTTCCGCCGCGGAAGTTTTATACTGCTTCGGTTTGGTCCAATGAAAAGGCCGCACGAAACGACTCTCACTCCAACAGACGCCGATTTTCGCCTGTCGACTCCTCAGGCTGGGACGTGGCCCGCCCGCGGGAACGAAGCGGAAGCCGGAGATCTCCATGCGCTGCCGCGAACGTACGGAAGCCCCATTGTTTGCGCCCTTGCCCGCAATCCAACCTCTCTTTTTGTTTATTGGGAGGTCGATTGGCCTTCCCATTTCGCGCTTTCCGCGCCTCGCAACCGCCAGGTATATTTGCTTCTCCAGAATTCCGACGGCGCCGAAGTCGGCCGCATCGTGATCGAACCCATGGCGGGGAACTGCGAAGTATCTCTGCCCGATGCGAACCGGGAATATCGAGTGGAACTCGGGTACTTCGATGCTGCGGATGTTTGGCACTCGGCTGGGAGCGCAGATGTGGTCGGCATACCGCTGGACAATTTGAGCGAGCCGGCGCCGGCGACCTTTGCGACCGTGCCTTTCCATTTGGGATTCCAACGCCTGACCGATCTTTTCCACGCCTCAACTGGCACGAATCAACCGATCATCGAACAGCTCGGACAGATGCAAAAACGAGCGTCGCTGCCGGAAGCAGGCGGGCCGCTCACTCCAGCCGAGGAAGAAATTCTGCGCGCGATCGATGCCAGCCTTCCGAACGGGTGGCGGGAGCAGGCCGGAAAACCCGGGCGCGAAATCGATCTGGAACGGCGCTTCGAAGAAATTCTCGGCTTCGGATCAAGCAGTGCGGCAAACGCCTTCGGCGGAAGCAGCCGGAGTCGTTAGGCGACAAACGGTTTATGGGTTTGGCTTTGCCGGCGGCGTCGGCGAAGCCTGTTTTTCTGGTGGCCGGATGGCGGAAAGAAACCGAACCGGAACAACTCGCGCGGCATTTGCTCGATGGATAATTGAATGGAATGGGTCAACTTCCTGTCCTCACAAATGCAAGAAAAAAGGACTGGCCGCATCGTCCTGCGGCGAGCCTATTTGGGCTATGGACACTGGGGTGGTTCAACTCAATCGCGGATTCCAGTCGCCCCTAACAAAGAACATTAAATCAATTGATACCCTTTTGAGGGACTATCCCAGGCAACGACGCGATTCAAACCACGCAAGGATTCCAGTTTAATGTGCGAAACAAAATGATGAAGGTCTTACGCTCCTGCATAATCGTCTTGGGGCTGATGTTCTTAGCTGGCGTGTTTTGGCTTCACGCTGACCACTTCCTGTTTTACCGACAGACTGTTCTGGAAGCTCCCGTTCGCTTTGATGAAGGCTTTTCTCTCGATCGCGATTTTACCGTCGACATCCCGCAAACTTACTTTGTTGCGATTCAGTATGATGAAGTATTTCGCACTATGCTGGAGATTCCCGTCCCGCGCGATGAATTCACTGCGGAATTTGAGGTTAGATCCAAACATGGAGTAATAGCGAGAGGAAGCACGATGAGCCGTCCCGCTTGGACTGGTCCATGGTTTACCACTAGAGATCAAGTCACCCGGTATTTGGATTCTTTCCACGCAGAGCCTGGCGAGAAATACTCTCTCGCATTGCACATCACGCGGCTGTTGCCGGGCTGGTTGGGAAAAATCCGAAAGCACTCGTAGTTATCGACTGGAAATTTGATGAGTTCTATCCCCTCAGAAAATTGCTTGTGATTGGTGTAGGGTTGGGAATCGGCATTCTCATTCTTATCGAACGATTACTAACGCGTAAGAGGGAAGTCAAAGGGGGTAAGTCTTAGAATCTCGGCAATTTCGCTCAACGACCTCGGAATCGACCTATCGCTACACCTAATGGCGGCGACGCGAGCAAGCTAGCTACAAAGACCAGCAACTCCGTAATACCATTACCACTACGATCGATCGTTAAATGTGACCGCCGAATGCGTAGATTCCGGGGGTAACGTTCGGCGGTCGCAGACCGCCGCTACAGTCTCAATCGACGGCCCACGCAAAAGCAGCTATTTCGACGGTCTCCAGGTTCGGGGATACATGCCGAAGATGAAATCGACGCGAGATCAAGAAATCTGGTTGCCAGGGTGGCGCAATTGCCGCTAAAGAGAGGGCGGCTGTAAAAAATCACGTCGCAATGTTGCAAACGATCTGAGGACTGCCGCAATCCCGCGTATGAACAATCCAGAAAAGAAAACGGTGGAATGGGGCACACGCGTGGGAGTGATCCTGGCGGTGTCGGGATCGGCCGTTGGGCTAGGAAATTTTCTGCGTTTTCCCGGGCAGGCCGCGGCGCACGGCGGTGGCGCGTTCATGATTCCATACATCTGCGCGCTGCTTTTTCTCGCGTTGCCGATCGGCTGGGCGGAATGGGCGATGGCGCGCCACGGCGGAACAAAGGGATTCCACAACGGGGCGGCGATTCTCGGTGTGTGCGGGAAAGGGCGGATTGCTCGCTACTTCGGGGTGCTCTCGATTCTCATCCCGATGGTCGTCTACATGTACTATGTCTACATCGAGGCGTGGTGCCTTCGGTACGCCTGGGAATATCTGGTGGGCGGGGTGCAGCTGACCGGCAGCATCGGGGAGCAAGTCAAAGCCGCGGGAACATTTTTCGGCGAGGCGTCCGGTACGAGCACAAATGGCGTGCTGAATATGAGCGTGGTCTTCTGGGTCATTGTCGTCGCGCTGAATATCGTGCTCGTCTATCGCGGGTTGAAAGGTGGCATCGAAAAGTTCTGCCAGTTTGCCCTTCCGGCGATGGCTGTTCTGGCCGTGATCGTCCTGATTCGAGTGCTGACGCTAGGCACTCCGGACCCGACTCATCCCGATCAGAATGTGCTTAATGGCCTCGGTTATCTCTGGAATCCCGATTTTTCCAAGCTGACCGATTTTGAAACGTGGCTGGCGGCGGCGGGCCAGATTTTCTTCAGTTTGTCGGTCGGGTTCGGCGTGATTTTGAATTACGCTTCGTATCTTAAGAAGCGGGACGACGTGGCCTTGTCCGGGTTGACGGCGAGCGCGACTAACGAACTATTCGAAGTCGGCTTCGGCGGATTGATTACGATCACGGCCGCGTTCGTTTTCCTCGGCGCGAGCGGGGTGGGCGGCGGCTTCGGCCTCGGCTTCCAGACGTTGCCGGTGGTTTTCCATCAGATGGGCGGGTTGGGGCGCTGGATTGGGTTCGCCTGGTTCTTTCTTCTTTTTCTAGCCGCGATCACCAGCTCGATCTCGATGTTGCAGCCGGTAAAAACATTTTTCGAAGAAGCGCTCGGGATCACCCATGGCAAAGCGATTGCGTTGACCTCTTTTATCTGCGGCCTCGGTTCGTTCTGGGTCATCTGGTTTAGCAAGAACACGGTGGCACTCGACACCATGGATTTTTGGGTCGGCACATTTTGCATTTTCCTGCTCGCGACCGTGCAGATCATCTGCTTCGGCTGGGTCTGGGGACTAAAAAAGGGCGCGGCCGAGCTGGACCAGGGCGCGTTGATAAAGATTCCGCGAGTGTTCTTGTTTATCATCAAGTGGGTGGCGCCCGCGTACCTGCTGGTGGTGCTTTGCGGGTTCGTGTATTCGCAAACCCGCGCGAAAGCGGTGGAACTGGCCGGCAATCCGATCGCCCTGGGGACCGTGATAATTATCATTGCGGTGTTGGCATTGTTGGTCGCGGTGCTCGCAGCCGGCGAACGCCGCTGGCGCGCCGCCGGGCTCGACCTCGATGGACGCAATGATTAAGAGGAGCAATAATTGATGAACACATGGGGTTGGATTTTCATGCTCACATCGCTCGCCCTGGTTTGGGTGACGACGATCTGGGCTTACTGCCGTTTGTTAGGCGCACCGCGCGAGAATTCAAACAAGCAAGACTAGGCTAGTGCGCTGACCGGTTCGACAAGCGAGCGCCACGGTCACGATGAGTCGCCGATTACGATGATCGCAAGCGCTGTCGCTAGCTTACCTAATATCCCGACCGTATTCGGCATTCCGGTCGATTTTGTCTTATTCGCGCTGACCCTGCTCGGCGTTGCCTTGTTTCATAATCACACCCTGCGCGTCGCTCTCATCGGGGTGGGGACGATTGCGATCTACAAGATCCTATTCACCGGTTTCAAAACTGGCGTCGGTGTGATCGGGTTCGTCTCTCATCTTGGCCACGAGTGGGTTATCCTTACCAACTTGCTTTGTCTGCTTACCGGCTTCGCGCTCCTGTCGCGGCACTTCGAGAAAAGTCACGTTCCGGTCGTGCTGCCGAAATTTTTGCCCCAAGGTTGGAAAGGCGCCTTCGCCCTGCTGGTGATCGTGTGGGTTTTGTCCTCCTTTCTCGATAACATTGCGGCCGCATTGATCGGCGGCGCGATGGCGCACCAACTCTTCCGGGCGAAGGTGCACATCGGCTATCTTGCGGCACTCGTCGCAGCCTCCAACGCCGGCGGTGCCTGGAGCGTCGTCGGGGACACCACGACCACCATGATGTGGATCGACGGCGTTTCGCCACTTGCGGTTTTTGAGGCAATCATCGCCTCTTCTGTTGCGCTCTTTATTTTCGGTATCCCGGCCGCCATCCAACAGCAAAAGTACTCCCCGATTCTACAGCACACCCACGAACACACGCAGGTGGATTGGATGCGAGTTGGGATCGTCGGACTGCTTCTCGTCCTCGCGATTGGGACGAACGTGACGATTAACACGAAGTTTCCGGAGACGGCGGGTAATTTTCCTTTCATCGGTGCGGCGGTGTGGGTCGCAATATTGCTCTCCGTGGTGGTGCGACGGCCAGACTGGGAAGTGCTGCCGGAGACTTTGAAGGGCTCCGTCTTTCTGCTCTCGCTCGTGTTGTGCGCTTCGATGATGCCGGTCGAAAAATTGCCGGTCGCATCCTGGCATAGCGCGTTTAGTCTCGGCTTCTTGTCCTCTGTCTTCGACAATATTCCGCTCACGGCGCTGGCACTCAAACAAGGTGGCTATGATTGGGGCTTTCTTGCCTACACTGTCGGATTCGGCGGCTCGATGATCTGGTTCGGCTCATCGGCCGGGGTGGCTCTGACTAATCTGTTCCCCGAGGGAAGGTCGGTCGGGCAATGGCTGCGGCACGGGTGGTTTATCATTCTGGCATACGTAATAGCCTTTTTTGTCATGCTCGCCGTTTGGCCGTGGCATCCCGACGCGCCGCATAAGGAGAAGGTCGTCGAAATCAATTCGCCGCATTGAGCTAAATCATCTGATTTCGTCTTCGCAACGTGCTACTCTCCGGCGCGTGTTTGCCGGCATAACGACTTCCCTTTCACGAAACAAGCTCACGGTTTTGCTGGCGGCACTGATCGTCAGCGTCCCGGCACTGGTCGTTGCGCGGCCACGTCCTGCGTCAGGAAATTTGCAATACGAAGCGCTACCGCTTCGCCGCTCGGCCCAAAATCACTTGCTGGTGCGCGCCTACATCAATGGCAAACCTGCGTTGCTTGGTGTGGATAGCGGGGCGCCAGTCAGCGCCATCTCGATCCAGCGCCGGGAGCATTTCGGGTTACGGCCTCTTCCCGGCGGTTCGAAACTTCCCCTGCGCGTGAATATCAATGGCGCCTTCAACCGCTTGGCGATCGCGAGCACGCTTCGGCTCGGCTCTCTCACCTTGCTGGATGAACCCCTGGTGATGATCGATCTGAGTAACTCGTCCGAAGGAGCGCGAGCCCATAGGGAACGGGAGGTCGATGGAATTCTTGGTGCGGACGTACTCCTTCCAACTAAGGCGGTGCTTGATTGCCAGGCGCAACTGCTGGTCTTGAAAATGGATCCGGAATCGCCTGGGCCAATTCCAGGGTTTGATTTCCGCGGCTTCCGCGGCATGCCGATGCATGTCAGCAGGGACTTTAACCTCTATGTCGATGGACGGATCAATGATGCGCCCGCGAAGCTGATGGTGGACAGTGGTGCTTTCACGACCTTGCTCCATCGCCGATTTGTTCGCCGGATGAGGATTCCACTGCGAGACACTCCGTTCAGCTCGAGCGGGGTAAATTTGGAAGAGCGTGGAGTGCAGGTCGCGACCATCAAGCGCTTCAGCATTGGCCATGTCAATTTCCACCGCAAAGAGGTGGCCGTGATGGATCTCCGGGGTTTGATCCACGACGAACTGCTCGACGCCTCGCCGCCGGTGGCGGGCTTGCTTGGTTCAGAAATTCTGCGCCTGCATCACGGCATCATCGACTTCGGCACGAAGACGCTTTACCTGCAACGGTAGAGTCGTGCCTTTTTTCACTGCGATGACGGTTCGCGCCGAACGCTTTTTCCCGCCATGCCAAAGGTTTTGGCGAACCCAACACCACTCATGATAAGACAGGCTTTCGTTTTGGGCGCGGGGTTAGGCAAGCGTCTGCGGCCGCTGACGGAGTCGCTCCCGAAGCCGCTCATCCCCATTTATGGGAAGCCGCTGATTACTTTCGCGCTCGATCATTTGTGCGCGGCCGGCGTGGAGTCATTCGTCATTAATACGCATCATCTCGCCGACCAACTCGAAACCCTTTTGTTAGGCGGAATGTACGAAGGCCGCCCGCTAAAACTGGTTCATGAGCCGGACCTGCTCGAGACAGGTGGCGGCATCAAGAACATTGAAAGCTGGCTGGCGCCGGAACCTTTCATCGTTTACAGCGGTGACATCCTTACCGACATCGATCTGAAGCCGTTGATCGAAGAGCATTTTCGCAACGGAAACGATGTCACCCTGGCGTTGCGCGAGACGGGTCTCGCTGCCGGTATGGCGCTCCGAAACGGTCGGGTGGTAGACATCAACAATAGGTACGGCCACGCCGGGAGTTGTGATTTTGCAAATGTCTCGATTTGGAATCCAACGATTTTTCCGAGGATTCCGGCGTGCCAAAAAATTTCGTTCGTTCCGATTCTCGCGGATTGGATCGGGCAAGACGGAAAAATCGGCGGCGTCGTTCTTAACGACCGCAAATGGTTTAACATCGGCTCGCGCGCTGGATATTTGGAAGTGCACCGGGTGATCCACGAACAAGATTGGAGGCCGGATTACTTGAAAATTTCTGACTGGCCGCTGCGCGTGGCGAGGGACGCAACGGTGGATTCAACCGCGAGTCTGTCGGGATTTTATTCGATTGGCCCTGGTTGCCGAGTGGGACCAGAGGCCATAATCGAGAACACGATTCTTTGGCCCGGTGCACAAGTTGCTTCTGGGAGTCACCTTAGGAATTGTATTATCCGCAGCCGACAAAAAGCTGAAGGAACGTTGAATGACATCGATGTTTAGCTCCTCCCAGACAGACCAGCTGCTTTTGCGCGAGACGCGAATGCGCTTTCCGGATTTTGGCGCGGCCAAGGTCGAGATTGCGCCGATTGAGAAGGGCGGCTCGGATCGAAAGTTCTATCGAGTCCAATGCTCACCGGAGCAGACGCTCATTCTCGTAAAATACAATCTCGAGCGCGAAGAGAATCGGCATTACGTCCAGATCGCCAAGTTCCTCGGGTCACATGGAATTCGCGTCCCGAAGATCTATTTCCATGACGAAAAGGAAGGCTTGATCTGGATTGAGGACCTCGGCGAAACCGATCTCTGGAGTTTCCGGGAGGAGACCTGGCTCTTGCGCCGCGCTCTCTATGAAACGGCTTTGGATGAGATGGCGAAATTGCATCGCCTTCCGACGATTGCGACGCAAGCCATCGAGAGCGATCTCCCAGCGGGCTTTGGGGCGTCTCTTTACCTTTGGGAGCAAAATTATTTCTTCGAAAATGCGCTCGCCCGTTATTTCAAGATGGACCAGAGACAATGTCGCGAACTGGCTGGTTTGCCCGCTTTGAACGAAATCGCGATGCGTCTTGGCAACAAGGAAAAGACTTTAGTGCATCGCGATTTTCAATCGCAGAATGTGATCGTTCGCGACGCGCAGGCTTATTTGATCGACTTCCAAGGCATGCGCCTGGGCCTGGCTGAATACGATCTCGCCTCGTTGTTGTTCGATCCATATGCGAGCCTTCCCGGGACCGAACGTGACGAACTGATCGAATATTATCGCGATACTCAAACCCGGAGCGGACATCGGGTGGCTGGCGATTTTGAGGAGACCCTGCGGCTTTGCGCGGTGCAGCGCTTGATGCAGGCACTCGGTGCCTACGGTTTTCTTGGCATCGTGAATGGCCATAGGCAGTTTCTTCAGTTCATTCCGCCGGCAATGAAGTCTCTGCATTGCATCATTCGGGAGACGGGCGGTCTGGAGGAATTGGATCGGGCGATGGCATCCCTGGTCTGTCCTAACGAATGATGTTCTGGACAGAGCATGAGCTCTTGGAACATAACTGATTATTGCCTCGATAGGCGAACCCACCCCCCTTCCGACTCTTCTGTGAGGACACCCTCGGCGCGATTTCAGAATTTTTCGGCTCTCCGCTTCTTGGCTTGGGGAGGAATGCTTGTCGCCAGCGCCGCGCCGGAAATCGTCTGCCGTCGCGCCGGTGCGAGCACGCCGATCTGGTTACCTCTCTTGCAGACGGCAATGCTTGCCGCTGGCGCTGCGGTGGTCGCGCGTTCGGTGCGATTTCAGAAATTGGCCGGTTTCTTCCTCGCGCTTGCAGCGTTGCGCCTTGGTTGGTTTGTCCTGGTTCCTTTGATTGAAGAAAACGGGGTCGTTCAATCGTATTCCCAGCACTTGAGCTGGGGCGCGCAGATGTTCGTCGACCGATTGCTTCCAGTCATGGGAGCGTTCTTTATGGTGGTAACGCTGGTCGGCAGCGGAATTGGCCGGCGCGATCTCTTTCTGCGTGTCGGAGACTTACGCGCGCCAGCGCAGCCGGAGCCTATTCTCTGGTTCCGCTGCGCGATCCCGTGGACTCGCTTCGGCACGCAATTGCTGATTATCTTCGGGGTCGCGCTTCCGCTCTTCCTGTTCTTCTCGGTTCATCCCGATTTTGGCCGGGCTTCCCGTTTGTGGGCATTTCTGCCCTGGTGTCTGGCGACAGCAGTGTTGAATGCCGCCAACGAAGAATTTCAATTCCGCTCTGTGCTTCTTGCTCGCTTGAGAGACGTGCTTCCGCAAAAGGAGGCGCTGATACTAACCGCGGCTTTCTTTGGCCTGAGCCACTATTTCGGGCAACCCTCGGGTTTTGGCGGAATCGTTTTGGCAGGGATAGCCGGTTGGATTTGGGCCAAAAGCATGGTCGAAACGCGCGGGTTCGCCTGGGCGTTCTTTATCCACATGGTGCAAGACGTCGTGATCTTTTGTTTTCTCGCTCTTGCCCCGGATAAATAGGCCCGCGGAATGGTCGCTTCCGGCCACATTACGCAAACGTAATTGAAATCCCTATTGCATCATCTCCCCCAATTCGATTAAGAGGACGAACTCACTTTGCGGGTGGGCGACGGAAACGATACTTCCAAGTTCCTCCATTCAATAACATCTGACTATGAAAAAAACGCGCGCTTCCACATCTGGTCTCTTTTGTTCACGAGTCTTACTTGCCTTCGCTCTTTGTTCGACTGGCGCAGCCTTGGCGACCTTTAGTTTCACCGGGGTGCCAAAGCAATTTGTCGGACGTGCGGCGGGCGAAGAGGCGAAACGCGATATGCCGGTCCCCGGCGGAGATCCCGACGATTTGAATCGGATGGAAGAGGAATGGGCCATCCGCTTGAGTTATCCGACCGGGCATTTCGACCCCGCCTGGGTCCGCAGCGCCGCCGCACAGGATGCGATGATCCCACGCCGAATCCCAGCGGGCCGCAAAGCGACTAGGCTTCAACTGAAAAATTCGCCGCTGGCGTTGGACAGCAACGGCTTTATCGCGCTTGGTCCCCAGCCTGAGCGTATGACCGGCTGCTCCGGCTGCTTCGATTTCGGGACGACGCAGGGACGCGTCAATGCTATCGCGGTTGATCCCACGACGACGACCAATGGCTCTATCGTAGCCTACATCGGCAGCGTCGGCGGCGGCGTTTGGAAGACGACCAATTGTTGCAGCGGCGCCACTTCGTGGAGCCCTCTTACCGACGATGCGCTCATCAGCACCACAGCCATCGACACGATCACGATCGACCCGAACAATCACAACACGATCTTCGCTGGCACAGGCGATCAGAACTACGGTTCCTTCTCGATGGGCAGCCAGGGTATCTTGAAGTCTACCGATGCCGGTGCAACATGGACGGTGCTTGGCGCGGACGTTTTCGGAGCCGCCTACCCCGAGCCGGCGGGCCAGTACCCGCAATATCAGGCGGTGGGCAAAGTGCGCGTTGATCCGAACAACAGCAACAAAGTTGTGGCTGGCACCAAGACCGGTCTCTACTTTTCTTACGATGCCGGCAATAACTGGATAGGCCCCTGCACCACGAACAGCTTTACGACGCAGCGCCAGGACATCACCGGTCTCGAGTTGACTAACGTCGGCGGCACGACGCGTATCCTCGCGGCGGTTGGCACGCGCGGCTTCGCCACCACCGTGCAATACGACCTTGGTCTGACCGGCGCCAACGGCCTCTACAAGGGCACGATGCCCGCCAGCGGTTGTCCGTCCGATTTTACCCTGGTTAGCAGGAACGACAATGGCTTCGTGTTCGGCACGGCGGTGACGGGCAGCGTATACGCGACGGGCGCAAATATGAATGCGGGCAGCGGCGATCCTTACGTCAATTCCACCACCGGCAACCAGCTGGGACGCATGGATATTGCGGTCGCTCCGAGCAACTCAAATTACATCTACGCGCAGGTGGGCTCGATCGCCCAAAACAACAACAGTGGCTGCGGCAATGCCAACGGCTGCCAGATCGGCGTTTGGTCCAGCACCGATGGCGGCAACAACTGGAGTTTTATGACCGGCTCGGCTGGAGGCTCGCTCCGGAACTGCTCCAGTGGGCAAGGCGACTATCCGCAAAACTGGTACGATCAGGGAATGGCGGTCGATCCGAACAATCCCGACCGCGTCTTTATTGATACCTTCGACGTTTGGCTCGCAAGCCGCACCGGGACGTCGTTCTACGACTTAACGTGCGGTTATAGCGGCGGCAACGTCGTGCACGTTGACCAGCACGCTCTCGCATTTGTTCCGGGCTCGTCGAGCATCTTGCTAAAAGGCAGCGACGGCGGCGTGTTCTCAAGCAGTAATGCCGACACCGCGGTCATTGGAACAACCAGGAACACTTGGGTCAATATGGACACGGGTTTGAACACTATCGAGTTTTACGCGGGCGACATCAGTGGAAGCTTTGCCACTTCGCCCATGCCGCAGGCGGTCGGTGGGGCTCAGGATAACGGCCCCAGCTCCGTCACATTTTCAGGCGCACCAACCGGAGGCGTGCAATGGCAGGAAGGCTTGGGTGGTGATGGATTTTCTGGCCAAATTGATCCGATAGGAACTGGATCAAGCCTTCGCTTCTGGGAAGGCAACAATAGCGGCGGCCTCAGCCGCTGCGTCAGCAATTGTACTGCGGGCGGCGCCAGCTGGTCAAGCTCTCGAGGTAGTTGGACCGGCGACACCCAATCGTTCGTCCTGCCGATCAACCTCTTCCACGGCGGCATTCCGGGCGGCGACGACTGTGCGGCGGCCGGAGTTCCCGGTGGCTGCGGCCATTTGATCGCTGGGACGACCAGAGTCTGGGAGACGATCTCAGGGGGCAACAGTTCGGTCCCCACCTCAGCCTGGTATGTCACCAACAATCCGTCGACGCAGAACATGACGAAACAGACGCTGGGCAACCGTTCCTACATCAATCAGCTCAAGTACTCGCCCAAATATCAGAGCGTCGCGATAGTCGGGACTAACGACGCTAACGTCTGGATCGGCTTCAATCTCGGCACAGGCACTGCATCGCAGGCGACCTGGGTGGATGTCACTGGCGGCAATACCGTTTTGCCTAACCGTCCGGTCCTCGGTATTGCGCTCGATCCGACTGTCTCAGCAGCGAATCTGCCGGTTGGATATGCGGCTGTCGGTGGCTTTAACGCCAATACGCCGACCATGCCGGGTCACGTTTTCCAAGTCACATGTGGCGCCTCATGTGGATCCTTTACCTGGGCAAATAAGACCGGCAATCTGCCGGACATCCCGGTCGATTCGATCATTGTTAATCCTAACTTTCCGCAACAGGTTTTCGCCGGCACGGACTTCGGTCTTTACTATACCGACAATATCACCGTGGCGTCGCCGATGTGGCATCGCTTCAACAACGGCCTGCCGAACATGATGATCTGGGACATGCAGATAGATCGCGGGAGCACAACGTTGTCACTCTGGACGCGTGGTCGCGGCGCCTACGCCTGGCCATTACCTCTGGGCCCGGTGCCGGTGCCAGTACCGACAAGCATTGTATCGCGCAAAACCCATGGCGGCGCCGGGACTTTCGATATCAACTTGCCGGCCACCGGCAGTCCGGGAGTCGAAAATCGAACCGGCCCGGTCGCGGGCCAGCATCAGGTCATTGTGACGTTTGCAAACACGGTCACGGTTAGCGGAGCGTCGGTGTCATCGGGCACTGGCAGCGTCAGCAATTTCTCAGTCAGTGGCGGACAGGTCACCGTGAATCTGACCGGCGTGGCTGACGCCCAGGTCGTTAGTATTAAACTCACTAACGTCAACGACGGCGTCAATGCCGGGGACGTGGCCATTCCCATGGCTGTGCTGCTGGGCGACACGAACGGGAACGGTGCGGTCAATGCTGGCGACACGGCTCAGACCAAAACGCAATCGGGATTGGCGGTCACGGCTGCAAATTTCCGCGAGGATGTAAATTCCAACGGCCTCATCACTGCCGGAGACGTTGCGCTGGTAAAATCCAGATCCGGAATGTCATTACCGCCTTAAGCCAAGAGGAACCTGCTTCGCTTCGCCGCCAGAACGGGTTCTGGGGCGCCCAGAGGCGCGTCCGATCATTGGTTAAGCTAGCTTAGAAACGGATTCGTTCGGCGCTCGGTACCGATAGTGGTAGGTGGTCCGTGACCGGGCAGGACAGTGACGTCGTCGCCGAGCGGGAACAATTTCGCTTTGATTCCTGCAAAGAGCAGATCGCCATCGCCTCCCGGCAGATCCCAGCGTCCAACACCGCCGGCGAAGAGAACGTCGCCGCCGATAAGTAGTTTTTCCGATCGACAGAAGAAACAGAGACTCCCCGGACAATGGCCGGGTACTTCCAAGACCTGCATTTCGGCTCCGAGAAAGTCGCGCGATGGCGTCGCTTCGATAAAGAAATCCGGCTGCGCCGGTTCGAGTTCCAGTTGGAAGCCGAAACTTCGGAAAAAACTCGGGTCGGAGATCATCGGTGCCGTCTCCGGATGGCAGCCGATCTGACAACCGAATCGCCGCTTGATCTTTGCGACATCCGGTATGTGATCGAAATGCCCGTGTGTGAGGAGGAGCAGCTTCGGTTCGAGGCCGCGCGATTCGAGCCACTCGTAGGCGCCGTCCGGCGCATCGTACAGGATGCATCCCTTGGGCGCGTGAAGGAGATAACAATTGGTCTCAAAAACTCCTCCGCAAAATGTTTCGTATTTCATCGATTTTATCGAGCTCCTGATCGCGCTCGGTTTGTCCCTCATTCTCCCACGGATCCACCAGGAGCACGAGCAGGCAGTCGTATTGTTTCGCGATCACTCGTGCGTCCGAAACCTCTTGGGGTGAGGAAGTCAGCGATAAAAGCCCGGCCTCGCCAACTGCGTCCCCTGCGTTGCAGCCTCGACTTCGCCCGGGAACGAGAGGATATTTGGAACGGAAGCTGCATCTCGGAAAGCGTCCGCGATGTTTGAATGTTCTGCTACTTTCGTTGTCTCAATTCCTACATTATCGCGGGCCGCCCGTACCACTTGTCTTGCTTTCCAATCTGAAATCTGCGACTCTACTCAGCCCTTTTTTTCTCAAATGAAGCCTCTTACTCGTCCACTTCTCAGCGTTTCCGTTTTTTTGATCGCCGGCGCTTTCCTAGCGCAGCCACTTCACGCAAAGTCGGACGTCGAGCAAGTCGGCGTCTCGGTGGGGCGCCTTCTGGAAGAGGGGCATTACACTCACCAGGCGCTGAACGACGATGTCTCGCGTAAATTTCTGCGGAGCTATCTCGACCTCCTCGATTTTAGCCATCTCTTCTTCACTCAGGCCGATGTCGACGCGTTAACGACGAAGTATGCCACTGCGCTGGACGATGATGTTCTACTGGGAAACTTGACGCCCGCGTACGAAATTTTCGATCTCTACCAGAAACGGGTGGAGGATCGCGTCGCCAAGATCAAAGAGCTGCTCAAGCAGCCGATGGATTTCAAAACGGATGGCTCGATTGACTTGAGCCGTCAGAAAGCGCCCTGGCCAAAGGATAATGCCGAAGCGGACGAGTTGTGGCGCGGACGCATTGCCAACGAATTGCTGCAGGAAAAATTGAGCGAGCATCCGATCGAGCCAGGGCCCCAATTAGTGGCACGCCGCTACGATCGACTGCTCCGCAACCTTCACGAGGAAGACAAGGACGAGCAGGTGAAACTCTTTCTTGACGCCCTCGCCCAAACCTACGACCCGCACTCGGAATATCTTAGCAAGGCTGATCTGAAAAATTTCAGCATCAACATGGGACTGTCGCTGGTGGGCATCGGCGCCATGCTTCGGTCGGAGGACGGCTACGCGAAAATCGAGAGCCTGGTTCCCGGCGGGCCGGCGCAGGTCGATGGGCGGCTCAAAGTGGGCGACCGCATTACGGCTGTGGCTCAAGGCCAGGCCGCATTTTCCGACGTGCGCGATATGCGTCTCGACAAAGTAGTCGAGCAGATTCGCGGCAAGAAAGGAACGCATGTCCGGCTTTTGGTGATCCCGGCCGATGCCGCCGATCCTTCGAAGCGTAAGACAATCGAAATCGTCCGCGATGAAATCAAATTGAAGGATCAGGAAGCGCGCGCGGACATCATCATCAAGAAAGACGAAAATGGCAACGCGGTGAAACTTGGCTGGATCACACTCCCGTCGTTTTATGCCGACATGGACAAGCATCAGAAGAGTACGACGCGCGATGTCCGGGCGTTGCTTAAGCGACTGCGGAAGGAAGACATCGCTGGCCTGGTCGTTGATCTGCGCCGCAACGGTGGAGGCTCGCTCGAAGAAGCGATCTCGCTCACTGGCCTCTTTTTGAAATCCGGGCCAATCGTCCAGACGAAAGGATCGAACGGCAGCATCATCGTTTCGAACGATCCGGATCCGGGAATCGCGTATGCCGGTCCGCTGGTTGTTCTGACCAGCCGGCAAAGCGCTTCGGCCAGTGAAATTTTCGCAGCCGCGCTTCAGGATTATGGCCGCGCCGTCATTGTGGGCGACAAGAACACGTTCGGCAAAGGCACGGTTCAGACCATTCTCGAAATCGGCCGCTTTACCTCTTTACTCGGCAGCCGATCTCAGGACGACGGCGCACTGAAGTTGACGATTCAAAAATTTTATCGCGTCGCTGGCGGCTCAACGCAATTGCACGGAGTGGCGTCCGACATCGTTTTGCCGACCCTGAGTGATTTGCCGGAATTCGGCGAAAGCGCGCTGAAGAACGTGTTGCCTTACGACGAGGTGGCGAAAGCGAAATACACCAAGTGGTCTGATAGTCACCCTCTCTTCATTGACGAACTGAAACGCCGCTCCGCCATACGAGTGCAAAACACGCCGGAATTTCACTACGTGATGGAAGACATGGAACGGTTGCGGCATCGCATCGATGAAAACCGGATTTCGTTGAATGAAGACGTTCGCCGGAAGGAGTCGGCAGAGGATAAAATCCGGAAAGAGACGCGTACGAAAGAGCGCCTCGCGCGGCAGGGCGGCCCAGAAACCCGCGTTTACCGGTTGACTCTTGACACAGTCGACCAGCCGAATCTTCAGCTTATTACCTTCCCGGGTAAACTTGCTTCTGCGGGTAAGAGCGGAGCCTCACCGAAAGTGGCGCCGGATGCGTCGGACGACGTCGATGCGGATGATCCGACTGGCGACGGCGGCGACGACAGCAAGGAACCGGTAATCGATCCGGAGCGTGATGAAGCGCTCAATATTTTGAGCGATCTCGTAGACTTGAGTCGCGGTCCAAAGACAGCCAGTGCGACTCCCGTTTCGACTCCGACGCCGTAGGCAATTCTCAAATTCTGTCTCTCGAGCCGCTGGGTTGTGTGGTCATGACTAGCTTATCGCCTTCCACGTCGATCCGCTTGATGCGACTCCAGAACTTCGTCTCTTCCGGGTTTTTCCCTAACGAATCGTGAAACTCGGTATTGAAGCTTCTGGTAAAAGAAGAGCCAAAACCTTGGGAGAAACTTTCCGGAAAACGATGACCACCGCCCTCGGCAGATTTGACCTCAAAGTTGAATTGATTCAGCGTGTAACTGAAACCGAAATCCGCTCTGCCATTAAACCAACGTCCCTTCAACTTTGGCAGAGGCAAGGCATCCAGGGGCACGCTCATATCGAGGCTTACGGTTGAGTCCGCCAAGGCCGTGCGAATTCTGCTGCGCACCGTCGCAAAATCTGGATGGCGAGCGATCAGGGCGTTCAAGTCGGCCTCGGTAGACTCAATCGTCGCTTCCGCGTTGTTCGTAACCGATTGTCTCAGCCGATTGGTCTTGGTTGGTCGTTCACAAATAATGAGAAGTGGCGGGCTCGCAAAAGACTGAGAAGCCGATCCGTCGGGAAACCATGTTCTATTTCGGCGGCCGTTTTGGCACTAGCGCCGTGGCCATTAGTGTCATCACCGTCTCGTCCTTCTGATTTCGTGTGACGTACCGAAGGCGGACCGTCCCGCGATCGGGTTTTGAGCGTGATGGTCGTACGTCCACGATCTCGAGTTCCAGCCGGAGAATATCGCCGGGTCGAACCGGCCGCGGCCAGCGCAATTCATCTGCCCCCAGACCGATTGCGCCGCCCGCGAGATTTAGTCCGCAGGTGACGAGAAGCCGCATCGTGATGGCTGCAGTATGCCAACCGCTCGCGACCAAACCTCCGAAAACGCTCTGCCGGCCGCGCTCGGAATCGAGGTGAAATGGTTGCGGATCGAACTCGCGTGCGAAGCTGACGATACCGGCTTCGGTCACTTCATATGGACCCGAGTGAAAACAATCTCCGGCATGCAAATCCTCCAGGTAGCGCTCGCTCATCTCGGATCAATACAGGAACGGAATCAGACGTTTCGTTCTTCTCGTGTAAGCGCGATAGCGATCCCCGAATGCTTCAAGCAGGGCGCGCTCCTCCACGTTGATGCGATAAAGAAACGCCAGGAAAATTGGAGCGGTGAGCGCAAGAAGCGATACCCAATTGCGCATGACCAGGCCAAAGCCGACGAACGCCAGCAGCGCGCCAGCATAGGAAGGATGACGCACAAATCGATACGGACCGGAATCGACGATTTGATGATCGGCAGCGATCGCGACATCAATCGTAAAGAAGCGGCCAAGTTGAATGATCGAATACCAGCGCAGAAAAATGCCTGCGACAAAGCAGATCGATCCGAGCGCTGAGAACGGTGCGGGAAGCAATGCGGCTCGAAAATTTGCGTGCGCGAGGAAGCTGAACCAAATGCTCGCGCCGATAACGAGCCAAAGAACCCGCAGAGAATTGGCATCCTTCGAATCGGTTTTCTCGCTCGATCGTCTGGTGAAAGCGAGAATTAGTTCTGAGAAGAAGTAGGTCAGTCCGAGAATAGCCGAAAGAGATATTTTCATACGGCGATCGGCGCCTTGATTGCTGGATGCGGATCGTAGCCGATGAGCGTGAAGTCTTCGAAGCGAAAATCGTGGATGGTTTTGATCGCGGGATTCAACTGCATGCGCGGGAGGGGGCGGCAATCGCGACCGAGCTGCTCCCGCGCCTGGGCGAGATGGTTTTGGTAAAGATGGAGATCGCCAAAAGTGTGAATGAATTCGCCCGGAGCGAGATTGCACACTTGTGCGACCATGCGGGTAAGCAGCGCGTAGGATGCGATGTTGAACGGCACGCCGAGGAAAAGATCGGCACTGCGCTGGTAAAGCTGGCAGCTCAGCTCTCCGTCCTGAACGTAGAACTGGAAGAGCAGGTGACAGGGAGGCAGCGCCATTTGCTTCAGTTCGCCGGGATTCCAAGCGCTGACAATGAGACGCCGGCTGTCGGGATTCGTCTTTATCTGCTCGATCACCTGATCGATTTGATTGATACGTGTTCCATCCGGCCCGGCCCAATCACTCCACTGCGCTCCGTATATTCGTCCCAGGTCGCCACGCTCGTCAGCCCACTCATTCCAAATGGTGACGCCGTGCTCGTTGAGAAAGCGGACATTGGTTTCCCCGCGCAGAAACCAAAGCAGTTCGTAAATTATCGATTTCAAATGGAGCTTCTTCGTCGTCAACAGAGGGAAAGTTTCGCGCAAATCGAAACGTGCCTGCGTACCGAAAACCGAAATCGTTCCCGTTCCCGTGCGATCGACACGCTTTTTCCCATCTTTCAGCACATGCCGAAGAAGCTTTTGGTATTGGTCCATGTTACAAATGAGTGAAAACGTGTCGCGTCCGCATTCGCAGATTGTCACCGTCGGACGCGTTCTTCATAGTTTCGACTTTGCTTATCCACTCCTAACGCATGAAGGCGACGCCAGGCAAAAGAATCCTCGTCATCGAAGACGAACAGGATGTGATTGATTTGCTCACGCTCAATCTGAAAAAGGCCGGCGGCTTCACTGTTTCGACCGCGACCGACGGCGCCGCCGGCTTGCGCAAGGCGCGCGAAGAAGCGCCTGCATTGATCGTTCTCGATTTGATGCTGCCGAAAATGCCGGGCCTGGAAGTTTGCAAGGTTCTGAAGACCGACCTCGCGACCCGTCATATCCCGATCATGATGTTGACGGCAAAAGCCGAGGAGATTGATCGCATCGTCGGCCTCGAATTCGGCGCGGATGATTACGTGACCAAACCATTCAGCCCTCGCGAAATCATTCTGCGGATCAGGGCGATCATGCGCCGCGGGGCGGACGAAGCCACGGAAGAAAAACTTACCGCTGGGCAGATCACAGTCGACCCGGCCCGCCATCACGTCGCCGTCGGTGGAAAATCGGTTCGCCTAACGACTGTGGAGTTTAATTTGCTGACCCGCTTGATGCAACGACCGGGTCGCGTGCAATCGCGTGATCGTCTGCTGAACGAAGTCTGGGGCTACGAAAGCGTAATCGATACGCGCACGGTCGATACTCATGTCCGCCGGCTTCGAGAAAAGCTAGGCAAAGCGGCCGAGGCAATCGAAACCGTCCGTGGTTTCGGTTATCGCTTGCGCGAAAACGATTAGGCGCACATGAAATGGCTCGGCTTTGCCTTGCTCGGAGCGCTCCTCCTTACGCTGAGCGTGGTGATCTGGCGCCGTTGGATCGCGCCTTGGCGCGGCGCGCAAGAACTCGCCGAGGCGATCGCTTCCGAACGCCAGCCGCGCGGCTTTCTACTGGGCGGGAATTCACGCGCGCGGCGCATCGGGCTGACGCTGGAAAGATTGGCGGCGCGTCAGCAGGAGCTGAGAGAGCGCGTCCACGAAACGGAATTCAGCATGCGCGCGATTCTCGGTGCAATGCCGGATGGGTTGATCCTGGTCGATCAGCAACTCCGCCTGCGCGTGATCAATTCCGCTTTCGCGCGAATGTTTGAGATCGAGGAAAACCAACTCGGTGCGACTTTGCTCGAAGTGGTGCGCCAGGTCGCCGTCGATCGCGCCGTCGAAGAGAGCATGCGCCTCGGCGAAGCGCAGCGAGAAACGATACAGATTACGCGCCGCTCTGGCGACAATCTCGTTATCGAAGTCGCCGCTGTCCCGCTAAGCGAGAAGTCGGATCGCCTTCGCGGCGCCGTTGTTCTCTTTCGCGACATCACGCGTCTGCATCGTGTCGAAGAAATGCGCCGCGATTTTGTCGCGAACGTTTCGCATGAATTGCGCACACCGCTCTCGATTTTTCGCGGTTATCTCGAAACGCTCCTCGAAAATCCGAAACAAACGCCCGCCGAGCTGCTGCGCATCTTTGAGGTTATGGAAAAACATTCCAACCGCCTGAATCTGCTCGTCGAAGACGTGCTCAGCCTCGCGCAGTTGGAGGAATCCGGAGCGCGTCTCAATTACACGGAAATTTATCTGCCCGATTTTCTGGGCGCGATTCTGCGCGATTGGGAGCAGCGGTTCGCCGCCAAACTTCTGCGCGCGTCGCTTAACGCTCCTTCGGATCTACCAGTTCTATCGGCGGACGAGAATCGGTTGCAGGAAGTGATCTACAACCTGCTCGACAATGCGGTAAAATATTCCCAACCCGAAGGTCAGATCGTGATTACGGCCGCGCGCGAGGCTGATCAGGTCCGCATCGCCATTGGCGATCAAGGCATCGGAATTCCAGCGCGAGATCTACCGCGCATTTTTGAACGGTTTTATCGCGCGGACAAGGCACGCAGCCGCGAATTGGGCGGCACCGGCTTGGGACTTTCAATCGTCAAACACATTGTTGAATTGCACGGCGGCGGCGTTAAAGCTGAGAGCACCGTAGGTCGCGGCACGACTGTCAGTGTGCTTATGCCGATTAACCCGTTGAATGACACCGCCGTTACAGAATCGTAACACAAAAGGCTTTGCCTGGCGGCACCGTCTCGCGAAGATCGGAAAGATGGAGGCGTTGCCGAAATGCCTCGAAGTAGCAGTTCCTGCCTGCCATTGATTCGATGAAATCGCGTGATTAGAGAACACAATGATCGCCCCCAAACACATCCTCGGTACTTTTGACGAAGCGCTTTCTTCTCTGCGCAATAACGTGCTCATGATGTCGAGCCTGGCCGAGCGCAGTCTCGATCGCGCGGTCAGCGGTTTGATACAGCGCGACGACGATCTTTGCGCAAATGCAATCGCGGACGACGAAGAAATCGATCAGCTCGAAAAGCAGGTGGACAAGGATGGGATCGATCTTCTGCTTCGCTTTCAGCCTGTCGCCTCCGATCTGCGGCGGGTGGTTTCGGCAATGAAACTTTCTTCCAATCTTGAGCGAATGGCGGATCAGGCAGTCAACATCGCGCGCAAGGCGCGGAAGCTAAACCAACATCCTGCCCTCCCGGAGCTAGAATTGATCGAGCCGATGTACAGGCATGCTATGGCAATGTTCAAAGATAGCGTCGACGCCTACGTGCGAGAGGATGTAACGCTCGCCATGGCACTCAAGCCGCGGGATAAGGCGCTCGACGAAATGAACGCGAGTGCGAGCCGGCGTTTGATTCAGAAAATGGCGGAAGACCCAAATCAGTTACGCGGTTATCTCAATATAATGTTCATCGCGCGGCACCTCGAACGCGTGGGCGATCATGCCACCAACATCGCCGAGGATGCGGTCTATGCGGCCGCGGCGGAAGACATTCGGCATCAGCCTTACGATGCGACTGGGTGATTCGAGAAATCGCCGCGCCGAGGATCCGCCACTGCTACACAGCGTGGGCCGTCGTTTTCTCTGACGAGCCTGGCCGGGCAACCTCTCCGGCAGACCGCTTCGCCGGCCGCCCGCAACACTTTTCGCATGACGCGATCGCAGTTCGCTGCAATTCGTTTTGTTGAGGAATACGCACGGAAAACTTTCCCCGATCTTGTTAGGCGACGAGAGTCCGGGGCCGCGTTGCGAACTGTAGAAATGCGTGGCGATTAGGTGCTTTTCATTGGTTTTTGTTTGTCCCAAAACTGGAACATCAGATTCCCGTTCGCGAAACAGATCTCCGATTCTCTTTTGGTATCGTCGGCTTTCTAATCAATTGAGAAGAAGCGCTTTATAACATGTTGTTGGTTGCTGGCACGACGTTTGCGTAAGGGAGGATCACAACCAACACAATTATGAATAACCAATCAATGATCCCAGCAGAAGGAGTGCATGAGTCGACCTACGCTCTGCTCATGCGCTCGGAAGAAAAGGAGCGCAGCATTCTTGAGATTGCTGTCTACGCGATCATCATCTTGTGTGCCGTTTTCTCCGTTTGGCAGTTCGCAGGGCAATCGGTGGCATTCCCGTTCCGCGCAATCCGCGGGGCGGAATCAACTGCCTCGTCCGCAACGTCCCTTCACTACGAAGCGCGGAGCTAAAGTGCACTCATGCGGCTGATTACCACACTCTTTTTCGCCTCTGCGCTACTTTGTACTGCAGCGGAAATCCCTGCTGGTCGGTGGGAGGGTTCAATCCAGATCCCGGGACGCGAGCTGAACGTGATCGTGGATTTGGCTCAAGGCGAAACGGGAGCTTGGATCGGATCAGTCATCGTTCCGGGATTGGATATCAAAGGCACTCCACTCGCGGACATCGTAGTCAAAGGTTCCGAAACGGATTTCGCTTTCAAGAACGCTCTCGGAGGGCAGGTCGACGAGGCGAAGTTCCGGGCCCGTGTGAATGAAAAGGGCGCGTTGGTCGGCGACTTTCTGCAAGGTGGAAATTCGGCGCCGTTCGCTCTGGAGAAAACCGGGCCTCCACAAGTGGAATTGCCTGCAAAAAGCACTGCGGTTGTCAAAGAATTGGAGGGGGAGTGGATCGGTGAATACGAGCTTCTCGGCTATCCGCGTCATGTCACGATTCGCCTAACGAATCACGCCGGAGGCGGAGCCACAGCCGACTTTGTCGTTGTCGGGAAGAAAACAAACAACCTGCCCGTCGACTTAGTGATTCAACAGGAAGACTTCATCAGGATCGAATCGCACGAGACCGGGATTAACTACGAAGGCCGCTTTCGAAAGGAAGGCGGCGTGATAAATGGGACCCTCGCGCAGGGTCCGCTGGAAATACCGCTGGTCGTACATCGCGCCAAATGAATTGCATGAGAACTTCGCCGCTCGCTATCGCCTTTGTCGGTTTGTGCGCAACTGGGTTTTGCCAGGCGCAATCGATGTTTCGTGGGGATGCGGCCCATTCGGGTACGTATGCCAGTCAAGCGCCGCGCCAGTTCCACCGCATCAAGTGGAAATTTCCAACCGGAGATCGTGTCGTCTCTTCGCCGGTCTGGCAGGACGATGTTATCTACTTCGGCGGTGATGACGGCAATGTCTACGCCGTCGACGCGGCAACTGGTCATCAGATCTGGAAACACGTTACTGGTGGCCCGGTGCCATCAACGCCGGCTGTGGCCAGTGGGATCGTTTATGCCACCAGTTATGATGGAAAACTCTATGCATTGAATGCGAAAACTGGAGGGACGAAGTGGAAATTTGCCACCGGCGGCGAGCGGCGCTTCGAAGCGAAAGGTCTGAACGGCTGGCAGCCGAAGAATCAGACGATCGCCGATCCCTTCGATGTCTTTTTATCGAGCCCGGTGGTCGCACAGGGCGCGGTTTATTTTGGGAGTGGCGATGGAAATCTCTACGCGCTCGATGCTGCCTCCGGTAACCTGCGTTGGAAATTCCGAACCGGCGACGTGGTGCATTCCTCGCCGGCGTACTCGGATGGCGTCTTGTATTTCGGCAGTTGGGACAGTTACTTCTATGCGGTGGATGCGGCGACCGGGAAAGAGAAGTGGCGTTTTCATGGCGGCGAAGATCCAGAGATTCACAATCAGGTTGGATTTCAATCATCGCCCGCGGTGGTGGCGGGAGTCGTCTATACTGGCTGCCGGGATTCGAACCTTTATGCGTTCGACGCCTCCACGGGCAAGGAGAAATGGCGGTTCAATAACGAATTTAGCTGGGTGATCAGCGCACCGGCGGTGACTCAAGGCAAAGTTTTCTTCGCGACGTCGGATTCGAGTCTTTACCACGTAGTCGACGCGGTCACCGGCAAGCCGGTGCTTCGTCAGAAAAGTAACGCCTACATGTTTTCGTCCCCGGCGGTGGCCGGCGATGTTGTATTGATCGGAGTGATGAATGGAACGCTGGAGGCGCGGGACATTAAATCCGGCGAGGTCCTCTGGAATTTTCAAACCGAGGCCTCAAAGCAGAACAAGGGTTGGGTGTTGACTGCGGACCGAAAATTCAACAACGCGTTGTTGTATACGTCGAACTGGCGTGAAGCGCCGCTCGTGGCGACCAATCGTCAGTTTGGCATCGGCGCGATTTTCTCCTCGCCGCTGGTGGTAAACGGGGTCGTCTACTTCGGAGGCACGGATGGATACCTCTACGCTCTCGAATAGTCCGCGGTCACCGCGAGATTAATCAGACGCCGCGCGGTCGCGGAATTCGGCGACTTGTGGAGATGAGCTGGATTGGGCAGACAGCTCATCCGGGTTTTGGCTCGACACCGCGAGATGAAACCGTTACCCTGACAACTGTCGTCGACATTATTGATTCGACGAATCTCATGTCCAGGATTCAAGGCCCCTGTATTGCGGCTGCGCTTATCCTCATCGCCGGCAATGCCGTCGCGGCTAATGCGCCGAAGAAGGAAGCGCGTGTCACGCAGGTTATTCGGGACGTTAAGATATTGCCGTCCGAATCATCGGCGCGACCGGCGGTCGTTAACGAGAAAGTGTCTGAAGACACGTCGGTGCGTACCGGAGATGCTTCGCGCTCGGAACTTACATTCGTCGATCTCACCATCACTCGCTTGGGCGAAAACACGATTTTCACTTTTGATCACGCCGGGCACAACGCACGGCTCGGGAGCGGCACGATGCTCCTGCGCGTGCCTAAAAATTCCGGCGGCGGAGCTATTCATACACGTGCGGTGACGATTGGGATCACCGGCACCACAGTCACCTTCGAATTCACGCGCGCGGGGCGCAGTAAATTGATCGTCCTGGAAGGAAGAGCCCGTCTCTCCCTCGTGAAATATCCCAAGCAGTCAGCTTTTGTCCGAGCTGGACAGATGTTGGACGTTCCGCCCGGCGCGACCAGGGTTCCGGCGCCAGTCAATATTGACCTGGATCAGGTCATGAAGACGTCCCCGCTCATCAGGGACTTCCCGCCGCTACCGAGTCAGGACCTTATCATTGCGGCCATTCAGGATCAACGAAGCTCTGGTCCCGGCGGACCTCCTGTCTATCAGGGAGGACTCGTGAATCAACCATCGACTGGGTATCCCGGCGTGCCACCTTTTTACCCCGGAGGACCGGGGGGCGTCAGACCTCCGGGGCATCATCCTGGCCGCGGTACGGCGCCAAATAATGGAGATGAGCCGACAGGTGGTCAACCTAGCCCTAGTGAACCTCAGGGTCCGGGCCATCATAAGCCGCCCGTAGCTGGAGGAGGGAAGGTTGATGGTCATCCAAAGGGACCCTCCAGTACTCCGCCGCCGGTGATTTTGCGGGGGCAACCGACAGGCTCCGGAACCAAGGGAACAACGCGCGGAACGGCCGCTCATCAGAAGACCCCGGTGCGCTTACCCACACCGCCGCCCAAGAAGAAATCTTCGAAGAGTCATTCCAGCGATCCAAACTAGCCAGTTCGCCGAAAAATAGCTTCTGCGTCACAGCCTAAATCGTAACTGCGTTGCCGCCTATTTTGGCAGTGCGGAGTCTGCGGGCCTGCGAATGGCGCAACATGCGCTTCGTGGATTCGGCTCGACGGTTAGTTCAATTGCAGCGATGCGACGGTAGGTTCATCGATCGCACCGGTGATAATCAAGCCGTAGTCGCGTTGAAAATTCGCAAGAGCCGCGCGCGTGTCCGGGTTAAGTGAGCCGGTTATTGGTCCGGTGTAGTATCCTGCTTCCTGCAACGCCCTCTGGACGTTCACGATCACCTGGTCGGGCAACAAGTCGCCGTAAGTGTAAATGGGACCATCGTAATCGTAATAATCGTAGGCCGAATCGTAGCCGTAAGCCGGGTACCAATAGCCGGCATCCAGGTAGTAATATCCCGCGTTGGCGAAGGCGATGGTTTGGCAGTGTTGTCTCCACCAATTGCAATCATGTCGTTCACGACGAAAGCGCTTGAGCGCATATATGTAGCTTTGACGGTTGCCGTTTTCGCGAGCGTTGATGGTAGCCAGGCTGACATTCTGCCGTTGCTGTAACGGTTCCCGTCCTTTTCGCGTTTGATCGAATCTGACTGAGCTCCGAAAGTTCATCGCCGTTACTCCACTCTGGGTCGGGCGTCTGAATGGATTGCGCCGCATGGTATTCAAATTGCGCTGGTCAACAGCTTGGTTTGCACACGTGTTAACCGTCGACGTGTGAACACTGGCTGCTGGATGAGCGATATTTTGCGGCGTTGCCTTCTTCGGTACTGGGTTGTCGGCGATCGCCGTCTGTAAGACCGCTAAGACAAGACACCACGCGAAGACGAAAGAGGCTCTCATTTGCTTCGACCGTTAGACAATATCAGATAGGAATTTATTCGTCACACTTTCTTTCTTGTGGCATGTCAGTGGCGAGAGCTAGGCACAGAACGTATCGAGCGCGGCACCGAGTTGTTTGAGTCCAGCTTCGAGAGTCTTCGAGTCGCCACCAATACCGAGACGAAAATTCTCCGGCATCTCGAAAAATTCCCCCGGAACCACCGTAGTTTCGAACCGGTCACGCAGCACCGTACAGAAATCTTTCGCGTGTCCGTGGCGCAGTCTTGGAAACACGATTGTGCCGAACGCAGGCCTGACGACTTCGATATTTTTCTCCTGCGAATCGAGGAATCGATCGAGCAAGCCGCGATTTGTTTCGAGCAAGTCTTTCGAACGAGCGGCAAATTGGTCCAGATGATCGAGCGCGATCACGCTCATTCGTTCGGCCGCATGTACATGACTCGCATCCATCAGATCATTGAGGCGCCAGATGCGCCGCGCGAGCGTCTGCTCGGCTAATACCCATCCGCAACGGAGTCCGCTCAAACCATACACCTTCGTTAGGCTGTTGGTGACGAGGAACGGGGGACCGAGACGGAACGAGGTTTGCGGATTGAGTGAAAACGCAGCATCAAGATAAACCTCGTCCACAAGTACGCGTGCGCGAAATTCGCGGGCGATTTCCCCAATTTCCCGCAACACCTCGTCAGCGATCAGCACGCCGCTCGGATTGTGCAGGTTAGTCAACACGATAAGTCGCGTTGCTGAAGTTGCGTTGCGTCGCACCTCGACCGGATCGATGCGAAATTCGTCTTCGAACCGCCGTGCAAAGCGCCGCACTTTTGCGCCAAGAAATCGCGCCGTGTTGAGTAAGAGCTCGTAGGCCGGTTGTTCGATCAGCACTTCGTCGCCTGGCTCGATACACGCAGCCATTGCGAGAAAGTTGGCCATGGAAGTTCCGTTTGCCTGGGCGACGCACTCGACTGGTACCCCGGTCTTTGCCGCCAGCCGCTCTCGCAATTCCCCGTAACCGTACTCTGCGGCTCCAGTGATCTCGATGTCTTCGATGCGGACGGGGAACTCGTTTATTGGGACGCTGGCGACGCCGCTCGTTGCCAGATTAAAGCGAGCCTGCGAACAGGTCTTGGCCCACTCCATGTAAGGCGATGAGATGGCAGTGCGCGATTCGGTCATTTTGGAATCTTGTTCCGCGCTCCCCACAGGAAATAGATCGGAATTGCGGTCGCCACAATCGCGAGGCCGATCAGGCTGTTCGTCGGATATTTGTAGAACGAGCTTCCCACCACGAGCCAGCATGCCGTGATGAAAAATCCTGTCGTCCAGGGATGACCAGGTACGCGATAGCTGAAGACGGGCGCCGTGTGCGAGTCGGTGCCGGCACGCGCATCGCGCCGGCGGAAAACAAAGATACAGGTCGCAGTCAGTCCGAAAAAAAGACAATCCATCGCAACGAAGTAATTCAGGATTTGTTCATAGCTCCCCGACAGCGCGATCACGATTGCCCAAGCTCCCTGAAGCGCGATCGCGATTACCGGAACACGCGTGCGGGGGTTAAGCCAGGCTACGCTTTTGAAGAAGACGCCATCGCGAGCCATGGCGAAATAGACACGCGGGGCGGTCAAGATTGATTGGCTGAGAAAGCCGAGTGCCGAAAGGGCGATGCCCGCGGCGATCATGGTCGCGCCGCGTTCACCGACGGCTTTCCGCATTACGGCGGAAGCGGGCACCGTTGTTTGCCCAAGGCCCTGCGCGCCGAGGACGCGCACGTCAACGAAATTGACCGACAAGTAGAGAACGATCACGCCCGTGACGCCAAACAGCAACGCGCGTGGCAGATTCTTCGCTGGCTCGCGCACTTCGTCGGCGATGAAGCTCGCTGTTTGCCAACCGCCGTAGGCGAAAATAACGGGAATCATCGCTGCACCAATCGCGGTGAGAAGATCGAAGGAGATGGGCCGGTCGAGCATCGCGCCGCCAACAGGATGCGCAGCGGGAGCGAGGAACCAACCGCAGAAAACGAGCGCGGCGATTACGACGATTTTCGTTACCATGAGCGCATTTTGCACCGTGCTGCCCGCGCGCACGCCCAGACAATTGATCACCGTGAGAATCAACAACGCCGTCGTCGCGATCCACCCTTCTGCGACCGGTATGTCTGCTAGCTCGGCGAAATAACGCGCAAACGTAATCGCGACGGCGGCCATTCCGCCCGTTTGTATAACCAGGAGCAGCGCCCAGCCATAAGCGAACGCGACGGCTGGATGATAGCTTTCTCGCAAGTACGCATACTGGCCGCCAGTTTGCGGCAGACGCGCCGCCAGTTCGGCATAAACGAACGCGCCAGCCAGCGCGACCAGTCCACCAAGTCCCCAGGCAAAAAGAATCAGCGCCGGCGTGTGGAGTTGGCGAGCCACCACGTACGGATTCATGAAGATGCCGGCACCCACAATTCCGCCCATCACAATCATCGTGGCGTCGAAGAGATTCAGGCGCGCGACAAGGCCCGAGCGTGTTTGTTCCACTGGAACAGGCGAGGTGTTGGTGTTTGGGATAGGCGGCGACTGGCTTGTTAGGTTCGGAAAATTGAATGCGAATCAGGATGATCAGATTACCGGCATTCGTGCTGACTTTCGGTACTCCTCCCCCATTATCTGTCGCTCACTTGGTGCGCCCGGTCTTGGGCGTCGGAGATGTTCTTCCCGGCAGCCTGCGAGCAACCTCACCCTTGTTTTCTTTCCATTGGTAGTGGGGATCCGCGGCGACAGGTCCCCAGACAAGATGACCGCCGTAACGCCAGTTATCGAGGAGGATGCCCTGCTCAAAAGGTTGGCCCTTGGCCGTGACGACGATGACGTTGTGCTCGCTCACGGTTGTGATGAAAGATTCTGCCCAGTGCACTTCGAGGGTCTTGAGCTTCAAAGCGGCCAGCCGAATGAGCAGCTCCCCCGCCCATTGAAAACATAGACCGCCTTTTCTGGCCCCGATGTTGACGAGGAAGTTCTGAACGCCTGGCGGCCAGACTACCCGCCACTCGCGGGCCAGTTCTCGTCCGGTCTCGTAGGCACACCGTGCGACCTCCTGGGCTTCCGCTGGTCGGACATTCGGGCCGAGCGAAGCGATGCGATTTCGCAGTGCCGGATCATCGGCTGACGAGGCGAACACCGGCTCTTCGCGCGGGATTGCACTGGCCGACGGAGCGCGAGTGACGAGGACGAGCATCACCGCGAGGAAAACCGAAAGGCGCAGTGAGTGACAAAGGAGAAAACGAGAAGGCATCGAGCGATTACGTTAGTGCACAGGCTCGAAGGTCAACAAGATTGTCATCTGCCTGAATCTGCCTCGACCTCCAGCGGACGATCCAATCAAGACGTCGCAACTTACCAACAACGAATTGTGTTCGCGCCGCGGCTACCGCTAGCGACGAAATGTGCGAACGAAACTGGCTCGCCCCGGCAAAGGCCGGGGCGAGCCCTTCGAAGTTAGTTCAAGATATACTTATGGTAGCGAATTTCCGGAATTCGCCTTCACCTGGGCTGCATCACCGGCGTTGATCAACCCGTTTGCATTTGTGTCGGTGCGGAAATTTCCAGCGCCTACCGGGTTGCCGGATTGAGCTTTCGTTTGTGCCGCGTCACCCGCATTCACGGTGCGGTTGCCATTGGTGTCTCCGAGGAGGAAACCGAGTGGCACGGTTGCCGGGCTGACGCTACCACCACTGGTCGTCAAAGTCAGCACTTGCTTATTCGAAACACCGCTCAGATTTACGATGAGATCGTTACCACTCACTGACGTGCTATCTACCGTGCCGCCAGCGGCGGACGGATTATGAGCAAGGACGCTGGCGGTCACTCCCGCAGGGCTGCTTGGATAGCTGAGCACGATGGTATGGGTACCTGCAATGCCGCCATTGCCAAGGCGGTCTTCCACTCCTGATGGGCCAGTCAGCGGCATGGGAATGTCGAACGTTCCCGCGGCACCCTGGGTCTTACGTGAAACCACGCTCGGCGCAGGTGCGCACGGGCCGGGACCAGCGCCCGTGCCGACGAGGCCCGAAACCGTGAACTGATAGCCCGAGCAACCTGCAAGACCTGCGTTGGCTTCTTGCTGAATTACAACGAGCGTTGCGTTGGCAGGGACGTCCACCGAGAAACTGTTACCCACCGCGCCGGGACTACCGCCGGGATCGCCAAGATAGTTCGTGCAGAAGTTGTTTGGATCGTAGCTGGTCAGGTACGCCGCAGGAATAATATCGTTCGCGGGAGTTGGGCAGCTTTGCGTAGTCGCAATCGTAACGCACGCCGCGACTGGGCCGTTCGTGAACGTGTATTGATCATAGAGACGTGGACCGGTCCCTAACGGTCCGGGACATGTTTTGGCAACGCCGCAGACGCTTACAACTCCGTTGCGGCCGAGACGCCCAGTGGGCTGCTGCAGGTCCCCGGCGGTCAGGGCGCCGTTGGTCACGATCGGTGGAACCTGGCAGGTGGGCAGACTGAAGTTCGTCACGCTGGAACCACCATCGAAGCTTATTGTCAGAGTAAAATTGATCATCGTCCCGCACCCGAACACGTTAGAGGTGCTGACCAGGAACGGCGCCGCGTTCAAGGACACGCCATTCTCATTGGTATCCGGATACGGCGAATTCGGCTGGGTGATCGTCACTCCTGGAGTAGAAGTCGACAGCACCGCCGAAACATTCGATCCCTTCAAGCATCCGTCGTTCAAGATCGAAACATTCAACGAGTTGCACTCATTCGGCTCGATAATGCCATTTCCGTTTCCGCCTGCGACTGAGACCGCCGCCGATTGATACAAGAATGTGGCAGTGCCACCAAGGCAGCCGTTCAGCGGGGTAGTGGCGCCATTGTTGATCGTGACATTGAACGGACCAATCGCGACGCACTTGTGCGCCGGATTGCTGATCGTGACAGAATAGTTGCCCGGCGTCAGGTTCATCGAGTAAGTACCGTCCGGCTTCGTCGCGCTCGAGAATCCTGTGGACGGACCGCCCGAGACCAGCACGAGCGCATCCTTGAGCAAAGCGCCAGTATCGCAGGCAGTAATTACTCCGGCCAACGTTCCTTGTGCGGGAGCGACGGTGCCGGCGTATTTGAATTTACCGACACGCGTTTGCCACGCAAAACCAGCGGCCGGGCTTGTCGAGTAATACTCGTTCGTCACCCAGAAGGTGGCATCGTCAGACGGATCCAAGGACACATTGCTGTAGTCACCCCAACGATTGCTGGTCCCCAATTGCACCCCCGTCCCGGCAAACATTGTTGCCTCGCCTTGACCCAGGGTTCCGGGGGGGTCTCCGGCAAGGCGCCCGGCATAATTGATGGAGGGGAACACGCTCGTGCTCGATATGCTAAATCCAACGGCTAGATTGCCGGCATTATCGAGCGTGGTGCTCCCCATCCAGCGCTCATTAGAGTCGGGTGAAAACGTGCCCTGATCCTGCATCGAGTAAGGGTTGCCCGGAGTCGTCTTCTGCAAGATGAAGTAGCGTGTGCCGGCTTTATATTGCGCAACGGTCGGGGGAATCCCTGGCGCTGGAATTGTGCCTGCGTTCACCGTCAGACAGGTCGTGAGCGTCTCGGTGCCTCCGCGATTCAAGTACTGAAGCCGAAGCATTAAGCGGTCGCCGATGCTATCCAGATAATCCGCCGCCGCCGCCGGGGCCGGTTCTTCGATATCACCTCGCCCATTCGGGTTACGCGAGTCGAACGATGCCATCGGTAGTGGGCTCTCGGGACGCTCCGTGAACGTGGAGTTTGCCGGGGTGACGAAGTCGGCGTGGAAGTTGAAGAGTCGGACTGCATCGGAAGGGTCTCCGAAGGCGTCGTCGGTAAAGACCGCAAAGACGTTTGGAGATCCCGCCGGAGGAGGAGTTAGGCCGTAGAAGTCCGTGGGGAGCATGCCTGATGAAGCTTGGCTCAAATTCGGACCGGCGTTGAAATAGATATATGTCGCGCTGGAGTCGCCCACGAGCATCTTCGACCGATCGAACGCGAGGCAACCAAACCCGTTGTACGGTCCCCCGTTCGTGAACTGCCGGTCGGTATAATAGTATCCGTCAGGCCACGCACCGAATTTTGGATAATCAGGGAACTCATTTCCCGGCATGACGAAATCGTAAACCCAATATGCGCCAGTCGGGTCACCCGTTTTCGAAATGGCGATGGCCGTGTGGTAGGGCGGAGTAGTCTGGCTTGTGAAAGCAAACTGGCTGATCAGCCACCGGTTTGCCATGCGATCATAGAGAACGATCTGGTCACCTGCATCGCCGGCAGCGACAACACCTCCGAGCGGCGCGAAAAGGCTGCTTAGCTTAAAGGCTGGGCCGCGCGGGACCCCGTTCTTATCCCAGACGCGAACGAGACTATTCACCGTCTGCACATAGTCATTCGGTCCTACCGCGCCGGTCGTATCGGGCGGGGCCGAGTTTTGAACAGGAATTCCCTCGAAAGTAAGCGATGGAGCCGGAATGTTTGGCGTGAAACCCTTCGGGACCGAAGACTGTAAGGCCCCATCTTTTTGCACCGGCGCCTTAGGGTCGGGTGTCCCGAAGTCGCCTTCGTTTTGCTCATTGATTTCGTGGCCTTCGCCTGCCAGTTCGAAGTCGACGCTCGTCTGTTCCGCGACAAGTTCTCTTAGCGGCTTGGTCTCGGCGAAGCCAACCGCGTGTCCGACTATCGGAACGAGTCGACCTAGTTTCGCGCTGTGCGCCGGCTCCACCGGGGCGTGTTTGTCCGCCTTCGGCTTTTGGGCCTGGCCGAGTCGCACGAAAAATGCCAAACCTATTAGAGCCAAAACCGCGATGAGAAACATTCCTTTATTACGACGAGTCATTTGGACCTCCTGGTGTTCTAAATTAACCGCTGTTACTAACTTTGATGTGGCAGCTGCCCGCCGCCGCTTTTGAACCGACGCCCCAAACGAGACTATTTTTCCGACATCAGACAGTCAAATGACGAAATTGTAATGGTCAGCCGTAGCGTGTTGCTGAAACCGGAACATGATTATCAGACATTGACGTGTTCAGCCCCGCCCATGCTACGATCAGCGAATGCCAGATCTGCACACGCTTGATGGGGCATTACCCATTATGCAGGTGCTTGTTTCCGCATTTCTTGCGATCCTGTTCCTTCAATCTGGCATCGACAAAGTGGTTGACCGCCGCGGCAATCTCGAGTGGCTGAAAGGACACTTTGCCAAGAGTCCGCTGGCCGGGGTCGTGTCGCTGATGGTCACCGGGATTACGATCCTCGAGATCGCGGCCGGAGTTTTGAGCGGGGGCGGATGTGTGATGATAATTCTCGCTCACAATTCCACGCTCGCGTTTTACGGAGCGGTCATCGCCGCTCTCTCAATCATTGCGCTTTTCTTCGGTCAGCGCATGGCCAGAGACTACGCCGGTGCCGCCACGCTCGTCCCCTATTTTCTGCTCACGCTGGCTGCGATCTATTTGCTCGCGCAGCACTGAATCCATCGCACAAGGATTTACGTGTGGTTTTTCGATCAAGGATTTCTCTCGTAAAGATCTGGCCGCCGGTGAGCAAATACCGTCATCCGATCCCGGATCGAATGAAGGACCTCCTCAGATATTTCGGCGCAAACAAGTTCTTCGCGATCCGCTGACGCCGCGGCAATGATCACGCCGTAAGGATCAATAATCGCAGAGCTGCCACAAAACGAAATTCCCTCATCTTTTCCGACACGATTCGCGGCGATGACATAGCTCTGGTTCTCAATTGCCCGCGCCGTTGCGAGTGTCCGGAAATGTTCCACTCGAGGAAACGGCCAGGCCGATGAGATAATGAAAACATTAACCACATCTTCCACGGCCAGGGTCCGATATACTTCGGGAAATCGAAGGTCATAACAGATGCTCAATCCGAGGCGCAGCCGGTCGATGGCGAAACTCGTAAGCTTGTCGCCGGGGTGAAAGCATTTCTGCTCCTCGATCGGAGCAGCGGCGAACAGATGAGTCTTTCGATACCTGGCGCCGATCTCGCCGCCAGCGTCGATAAAGACCTGGGAATTGTAGATGACCGAGCCCTCCCTCTCCGAGACGCCACAGACGATTGCAGTGGACAGGGCCTTCGCGATTTTTTGGAGTTCGGGAACAGCTCCATCGCTCCACGGAGTAGCGTGGGCCCGAACGACCGGCATCGAGTAGCCGGTATCAACCATCTCTGGAAAAACAACCAACCCAGCGCCGGAATCTCTGGCGCGCGAAACGAAATCGCCAATCTTGCGAAGGTTCGCGCTGAGATCACCGAGGGTGCAGCGGATTTGAGCAGCGGCAATTTTCACAACGCAATTGTAGGGGGAAGCTGTCAGCTTCCCCTCATTATTTTTTGGCCGCCTTGTTCAGAGAAAAGAAAACACCCATGTTTCCCTGCAAGATTACCGACCAAATTGAGCTGCGTCTGATTGAGCTTTCGCACGTGGAAGAACTCTTTCGCTCGATCGACGCAAATCGGCAACACTTGCGGGAGTGGCTTCCGTGGGTGGATGGCAACAACTCCGCCGCCGCCACAGCAGCCTTTGTGTCTGCCAGTTTGCGCAAAGCTGATGAAAACCTTGGGTTCAATGCCGGGATCTGGGTCGAAGATCACCTCTGTGGAATGGTGGGGCATCACAGGATCGATTGGAGCGATCGCTCCACTTCGTTAGGCTACTGGCTTGCTCCCTCGCATGAAGGCAATGGAATCATGACCCGATCGTGCCGTGCGGTCATCGATCACGCCTTCGACACCCTCGGTCTTCACCGCGTGGTCATTCGGTGTGCGACCGAAAATCATCGCAGCCGCGCCATTCCGGAGCGGCTTGGTTTCACCCTCGAAGGAATCGAGCGGCAGTCGCAACGGCTTTACGACCATTACGTTGATCTCGCGGTCTATTCGTTGTTAGCGACAGACGCACAGTTGTCGCCGCCGTTGATTCTATGTGAATAACGAAACCCCCGCTGGATTCCTCCAGCGGGGGCTCGTTTAACTAAATCTAACAACGGCCGCCTATTTCTTGACGACGGCGTGCGCCGCGCAGCAGGCGCTGTGCGCCTTGCAGCAAGCGCCGCCATTGCAGCAACCGGCTGCGGCTGAACGCGCCGGAGTCGCACTCGACGTGCTGACCAGCGCGAGGGCTGCCGTAATTATCAGTAGATATTTCATATTATCCTCCTGTTGAATTTCCTTTTCCCTTGCCCGGAAGCCAGGCAAGCCAGCGCCTCTAAACAACCGCAGATCGCGGTGGCGGAACCGGTGGACGCTCAGTGCGGCTGTTGCCCCGCATCTGGGTTAAGCTCAGAATCCATCCGACCGACGGCGAGAAATTGAGCGATTCCTGGCTTGGCAAATACAAGGGCAGGCAGGTCGCGCACGCGACACAGCATTGGCGATCCTGCGACGATTTCGGCGCGTGCTTCCCGCAATCGTTTTGCGATCCGCCCATTTTCATCCGCGCACAGCAGCTCGATTTTTGCTGCACCGCCATGGCCGTCGGAGCCGGCATCGCGGTGAACAGTACCGACAGCGCGAGAAGGCCCGCAAAAAGCGCCCGGCAAATCATCCGCGTCATGCCATGATGATAGGATACGCCATCCGTCCGTCCACTATTAAAAACCGGCGTCGTGCGCCGTGCCTGGATGTGCCGCGCCACCAATTGTTAGGCGGAGTATTCGGCAATCCGCGTCTTGACAAGCTTCTTCACGAGTCCGGCCGGAAGCGGTTTGTCGGCCGGAAATCGAATCGTGCCTTTAGCGAGATCATATCCGGCCAGCTCGTTCTCGTGTGCCCTGATGGGGTGAGCACCGGGATAGAAAGCGCAATGGTTCTTCGCAGCGCCGAAGGAGACCAACAGCCTCGATCCGAGGCGGTAGCCTGGGATGTCGTAGCTGAGGCACTCTTCGGCGGCGGGCGCCGCGGCTTTGATGTCTCGACGAAGCTTCTCAAGCACGCATCGCTGCGTGGCGCTCACGCGTGCAAGGTAGTCATCAACCGTTTTCGGCTTGGTCGGCATGATTTCTTTTGTGTGCGAATCGCTGCTGAATCACAGGTAATATTCTCCGTCTAACGAGACACCGGACGTCTATCATGCGCGCGGCGCGGTTCGCCTGCCACTTCGGATAAAATAAAACCAGCGAAATGGCAAACAGGAGCAGCCCCACAGGACAAATGATTAGAGCCAGCAGCTCAACGAAAAACGAGATATCCGGCACTCGCATCGGCTGTGGCCGCTCAACGATGAAGTCGTCCAGATAATGCAACCTCTTCCCCAGCGGACCGAAAACAGGAGCAACTGCCAGTAATCCGCCGACGATCATCGCGACCAGGCTTATCCGACTGCGTCGCCGAGAGACAGAGTTCATATCGTCTAACGAGACCTAAGATCAGCGACTGCTGGCAAGGGCGCGTGTCGCTGCTGGTCGAGTGTGGAAGTCATGGAAAAGTGGAACCGCGGAGTGGCCAGCGATTCGCTGTCACGCCTGGTTAGGTTTAATAGGTGTTCTTATCTGGATCAAGGAGGCGTAGAGACTGGAGGCGAGGGCGACCGTCCTGCAAATACCGCTATCAAGAGTAAAGCGTAACTGACAGCACGCAGCACTGACCACACCATCGAAATGCCGGCCATTACCGATGCACCTTCGACGGTCGTGTGGCCGCCGTGCCTGACCCAATCTTGCACAGCAGTCTGCGCGACTGGAACGGCGAAACAAAGAACCGCAGCCACGCCAAATCCAAGAAGCGCCCACATCGAGCCCTTGGAGCCCTGCTTCCACCTCCCGAGAACAACAACGCCAGCCACAAAACACACGAGCAACGTAGGCAACTGTATCGCGAACATTGAGAGCAAGAGTTTAATCTGGTCAGTGTCATTCATAAATGTTCGATATGCACGCTCGTAGCCTAACGAGAACAAGATGAGCTGCCGGGGCCGGCGGCAACCGTGGAGCGGAGTGTGGTGGTTCTGATCATCGAAAATATGGCTCGTACGCTGGTCCCGGTCAGCTTCATCGCATGGTTAGATTTCATTGGCGCAAGAAGAGAACCGCTCCGATCAGGGGAGGCGCAAGAACTGAGAAGAGCGTCAGCATTGCCGGTTTCTCGCCGCGGAACATGGCCATCATCGCCAATATGAAAGCAGCTAAGAGCCCTCCCGCTCTAAGGAGAACATAGAGTATCAGCTCTCCCATGCTTGGCGGTCCGCCGCCGCTGTTGCGAGCGAAAACGATGACCGCGAGAGTAAGAAGGGAAACTGCAACGGAGATCACGTTCCAGTGCGTTGTCTCGTCATCGCCGTCCGTATGCATGAGATCTAACTAGATTTGTTCGGAATTTCTCCGTCTAATCCATTATGGGCCGAAAGAATCGCGGGGGAAGATGCATCGCCGCGATCCTGTCAGACGCGACGATCGAGGGCAAGCGCGCGAAACAATGGGCGGTGTCCTAATTTGCGCGCGAATGCGCCGGGCCTCGGCGTAAAACACATGAGGACAGGCTGATTCAGGCCAATTTCGACAGCGCGAGGAGGCCCGCGAAAAGCGCCCGGCAAGCACACAAGCGAGAGAAAATCACGCGCGAGTCCATGGTGTAAAGGTGCTTGGGCCAGGTGCCTATTTTCTTGGAGTTTCGATGCCTGGCATCCCGGAAACCGCGTGAGCGAAGCTATTACGCGGAGACGCTTGCTTTCGCGGCCCAATCCTGAAAATCTCTCTGCGTGCGCCCGGCCAGACAAAGCTCGCAAACATCCCGGAAGCCGCATGAGCGAAGCTTTTACGCGGATACTCACGTCCTGAATAGACCCGGCTTGGGCGTCCGCAGCCCGCTTGATGAACGACGGCGGCCCCATCGTTCCTCACTCCGGAAACCGAGTTAGACGAAAACATGTTCGCCTTTAATTACGAACATTCGTCTAATTCTCGTTAGGCCTCATCGAATATGAATACGATTACAGATATTGAAACACTCTACGCACGCTTAGGCGAACGCGACTACGAAGCAGTGATGTCGTATTTGGCTGACGACATTGTCTGGATCGTGGCTGACAATTCGCCGTTGGCGGACCGCAGCCCGTATCACGGGATAGTGGCTGTGCGCTCAGGCATTTTCGAGCGCTTAACGGCGGGTTTTGACAAACTCGTCTTTGACGTGGACGAGATCTTTGAGTGCAACGGCGGCGAGAGAGTTGTGGCTCTCGGCTACTATTACTTCAGATTTCACGGGCAAGGCCAGGAACGCAAAGCACAGGTCGCCCACGTCTGGACGATCCGCGACGGTCGGGCTGTAAAATTCCAGCAATATCTCGACACGCTCCAAGTCGCACGTGATGCGGGAGCTGTCTGAGGCGCCATGCACGCTGGAGCCAACCGCTGGCCGTCGTGATGACCGGATTTGATTTCATGAAACAGTTATTTGTGTTTGCCACGCTCGCCGCCGCCAGCGGTGACTCAGCTTGTTCTCGTTAGACCTCTATGACGCGGCAGGTCCTAATTGACTTCTTCGATTCTCTCGGCCTTGGCTATGGAGGCGCGCTTATCGCATTGCTGTCTGCAGTCGTTGCCTGCATCACAGCACGTTGGTTGCCCGCACTACGCTGGGCATCCGCCATCATATTTCCTTTTGTCATTTCATATTGCTGCTATTGGATGCCGGTTTGGCTTGGCCGCCGCCCAGATGGGGACTCGATTTGGGCACCTATCGGCATCGGATTTCTCTGGTTTGCTGGTCTTATAGCGTCCCTCATCGTTACCGCGATCCTTTCCATCCGATTGGCGCGAAAGGCCTAGGCTCAACTTTGTAGTGCAACATTTGCTAGGTCTCAAGGAAGCATTGATTGGGTGTTTTGTAGCCATGTCTTTTCCTAGGTCGGTTGTTGAGGTGTTGGGCGATTAGATCGCATTCGCTTTGGGTGACTCGGGCCATGGTTTGACCCTTGGGCAGGTACTGTCGGATGAGTCCGTTGGTGTTCTCGTTGGTTCCGCGTTCCCAGCTGTGATGCGGAGTGGCGAAATAGAACTTGATCGGGCTCTTGGCTTCTACCTGGCCATACCAGTGGAACTCCGTTCCGTTGTCCGCTGTGATGCTGCGCATCCGCCCCGGATGACGCGCCATCAGTCCGAGCAAGGCCCGGTTGGTTTCGGCCGCGGTGCGCGCTTGGAGTTTCCCGATCATGAGGTAGCCGCTCTTGCGTTCGACCAATGTCAGCACGCAGTGGCTGCTCTCCTCCGGGCTTCCCGGCTATGTCGTGGCTTGGCAGTTTACTCCATTCACTCCGAGCGACGCGCGCCCTCGTCCGCCGTCGCTCATCTTGTTCTCGTTAGATGCTGAGCGATATGATCGAGCGGTTCGGTTACGAATCGCAGTTCTGGGGGCAAGTGCTAAAATCGTCATATCATCCATGAGTCTTGCCGATCTCGCCTCACTTGCCAGCAGCGTCGCCGTGGTGGTTTCGCTTCTCTTTCTTGGCCTGCAGATACGGCAATCCAATCGCAACCAAAGATCGTTAATGCAACAGGGACGAAGCGCGCGCAACGTCGAACTCCTCTCTCGCCTGAGCGATCCCAGGGTTAGCGACGTCATATCGCGCGCCGCCAACGGCGAAACTCTGACCGATCAGGATTGCTTCGTCTTGTACGGTTACATGACCTCGGTGTTCTGGAGCTACGAAGACTGCTTCTTTCAGTTTCATTTGGGCATGCTGGATCCCAAGAGCTGGGCGTCCGACGGTACCACCTTGAGGCGCTTGCTCGGCAACCCTGCCTATCGCGCGGTCTGGAGGTTCGCGCGGGGCGGGATTGGTGATGAATACAGGTCCTTTCTCGATGGACTCGCCGCCGAATCCAGGAACAACGTCCCGCCCAATTTGCCCAACACGCTCCGGCAATACATCGCGGAAGAGAGAGAAGCGCTCCAGAGGTCGCAAGATGTTGGGCCTTGATTTCACGGCGCACAAAACATCCAACCAGGCGATAGAAACAAACGGCGGACCGCTGTACGCTCCTCTCTTGATATGACTTCCACACTCCCACTCCGAGCGACACGCGGCTTCGCCGCCGTCGCTCATCTTGTTCTCGTTAGGTCCACGGAACGTTAAAACCGATGTCGTTCGAACAAATATCCTATCTCGCACAAATTGTTGCCTCGGTGGCCGTAGTGGCCTCTTTGATCTTTGTTGCTTTACAGATCAAACAAAATACGGCCGCCCTCCAGCGGAACGAACACAATTCCACCATGGAGCAGTGGACCGTGATCCGCATGGCCATCGCCAAGCATCGCGACATCGCGGAGTTGATGACCGCTGGTCTTCATGGGGAGAGCCCGCTGGACGCAGCCGATCAGCTTCGATTGGAGCAGATGTTGCAGGAAAACGCCTGGGCGGCTTTTCACATTTGGGACAGAACGCAGCGCGGAATCTTTCCGAAGGGGACTTTCGAAGCGACAGGTGGAGCACTCTTGGGCACCTTGCTCAGAACGCCGGGTGGCGAGAGCTGGTGGCGCAAAGCCAAACATATTGGCTTCCATCCTGGGTTCGTCCTGGACGTCGACGCCGTGCTTGCCAAGACTTAACTAAACGATGCAGACATGTGGTTAGGTCGAGGGTAACTTCGTAGGACATAAAGTTTCTTTTCCACGAAGTCAGCTTTGTTGGTATGGCCGAAGGCAGTGAGTGCGGCGGGTCCCATTTCGGTGGCGAACTTGCTCAGCTTGGTCTGGAGTGTGTCGATGTCGTTCGAGCGCTCCGATGACGTGGCCTTGCATGACATGCCACACGGCGACGCAGATTTACGCGCGACGGCTGCGGCCGCTTTTGTTTCGTCCGCGCCGCGCCGCCACCGCGAAGCGTTTGACGTCTTGGGGCGTCGGATATATCTCTGATGTGTGATTGGGATCTCAAGGGTTCTCGTTCCTCGCATGCTCCTGGTCATCGTCGCGCTCTGTTCGGGCGGCGCGGGGTTTGCGAAGACGCAGGAGGATGCCGGTTCCGCTGCGTTCGCGCGGCTGCGGACGCTGGCGGGCCAATGGCAAGGGACATTTCAATGGACCGGTGGCCGCACGGGCACCGGCGCCATGAATGCCACCTACTATCTGACCGGGAACAACTCCGCGCTCGTCGAGAACCTGACGATGGGTGGAGTGCCAACCATGACCAGCGTCTACCACCTCGATGGCGCCGATCTGCGGATGACGCATTACTGTGCCGCGCAAAATCAACCGCGGCTGAAAGCAACGCGGATCGACCCTGGCCAGGGAATCGTGGATTTTTCGTTCGTCGACGCCACGAATCTATCCTCGCCCGACGCGCCGCATGTGCACGGGCTCGAGATGCGGCTTCGCGATGCCGATCACATCACTCTCACGTTTCTGTTCCAGAGCGGAGGCAAGGAGAGCCGGGAACTAATCGCGCTTACGCGTGTCCAAGCTCCTGGTGCGACGTAACACGAACCAGCCGCGGCAAACCCGAACTAGCCGCCGCTCAAGCAGACGCTGGAGTAATCTTTGTTGGGATCGCCGATGTCGGTTTTATCCTTCAACGGCGGCGGCGCATCCGCACGGGGAACAAAGCCTGGCGTTTCTAGGCATCCAACACGAGATCGCTCTTCGGTGCGCCGATACAGGTAAGGCGCGTCCCGCGTTCGGTTTCGAAATCGGATTTCTCGATGTAATCGATCTCGCCGGAGAAGATCGCGACCTGGCAGGTGCCGCAACTCCCCGCCCGGCAACCACTCGGGATGCTGATGCCGTTGGCTTCCGCCAAATCGAGGATGCTAGTATGATCGCCGCACCACTGGAGAGTCTTGCCGCTTTTCTTGAACTGAATCGCAAAGCCGGTCGGCACCGCGGCACCCGGCGCGGCGACGGCGGCAATCTTCTTTACACTCGACGGCCCGAAGGTTTCGTAGTGGACGTTCTTATCGGGGACGCCCCATTCCTTGAGTCCTTCGGTCAGGTCCTGCATCATCGGGCCCGGGCCGCAGAGGTAGAAATCGAAGTTGCTCGACGGCAGCAATGTTTTCAAAAGCTCGACGGACGCGCGGCCTTTATGGTGGTAATCGCGGCCCAGCTCGTAATCGGGATCGGGTTTGCTGGCGCAAACGTGCAGGTGCACGTTCGGGTTCTCACGCGCGATCGCTTCGAGATGTTCTTTCATCACATGCTCGGAGCGGTTGCGAATGCCGTGGAAAAACCAGATTTCGCGTCGCGAACCTTGGGCGACGAGCGTGTTGAGCATGCTCAGGACCGGGGTGACGCCGATGCCGCTGCCGATGAGCACGACACCTCCACCGCCCGCGGGATCGAGGGAGAATTGTCCCGATGGCGCTTTGACGTCGAGGATGTCGCCTTCGTTCACCTGGTCATGGAAGAAGGACGAGACAAGTCCGGGCGGTGTATCTTTATCGCGGGGCGGAATGCGTTTGATAGTGACGCGATAGGCGTCGCGCCGCGGGCTGTCGGAGAGGCTGTAGCAACGGACCACGGGTTTGCTTTTTCCGGGAAGGTCGAGCTGAAAAGTGAGGTATTGACCGGGCAGAAAATCCGGGAGCGATTTTTTGTCGTGCGGCGCGAGATGGAAGGAACAGATGTCGGTGCACTCCATCACTTTTTTGGCGACGAGGAATTTGCGCCAGCCATTCCAGGGCAATCCGCCCTCCGCTTTTTGCCGGCGAAGGTCGCGCATGATTGCGAGTTCGGTCTTGAGCAGATCGAGAGTGAGATCGGTCTGACGTCTTTGGCCGATGAGCCGGCGGAAATTTCCCGTTGTGATCAGGCCGAGTTGAATCAAGCCGCCACCTACAAGAATGCCGCCGATTGCCTCGGTAATCATGAGCGTATCATGAAACTAAACCGACGATCAGAACTTTACCAACAGCTCCGAGCGAAGTCCGTAGGCCGTATCGCGATTATCGGGAAAGCCGACGAAGGTGTCGAAGATAAGAACAAAATGCTGGCTCAACTTCATCTGATAACGGATGGCCGCAGCGACCGAGTTCGGCTGAGCCGCGGCGAAGAACCTCGGATCTTCGGTGTTGACGCGGCCGCCGATTTCAAAGGTGATCTGCCGATCGTTCCCGCCGATGAATCTCTGGTAACCGAGCGCCCCGCCGACCGCGGAGTTGGCGCGATTTCCCAGCGGCGCACCGTAGGCGCCCAGGCCCTGCGCGGCGAAAAGAATGCCGGTCGCCCCGAGCGGGCCGCCGCGGTCACTGCCGCGCGCGGCCGAAGAGTAATTCTTGATGCCCCAAAAGGCGTTCAGATAAACGATATCCTTTCTGTCGGGCAGCGTGGTCGAGAGTTGCTCGAACAACAGCACCCCGGTGCTGACGGCGGGGGTCTGGCGATCGAGTGCGAAGGAAGCGTTGACCCGGGTGGTGGAATTGATCAGGCCGAATCGCTGCGATATTGCCGATGCCGGCGTAGAGACCGGCGCCGCCGAGATTGTCGGCCCGGGCAGTCACGCCCGCGAAATCAATGTCGATCGTTCTATTGGCGTAATCGGCGGTGTTAAAGATCCCGAACAGTTTCGCGCTGTCGTCGGTGACGTTGTTGTTCCGGCTCAATTCATTCCAGGCAAATATCCCGGTCATGCGCCAGGCGGAAGCGCCGAGGAAGAAGTTTGATGTCCGCGTAATGCCGAAGGCATCGATCACGTCTTCGTTGATCATGATGCCATCCTGAAAACTGAGCGGCTGGCGGCCGATCGAGAAATAGATGTCGACGCCTTTGATGTCGTTAGGGTCGAGGTTCGGGAAAAGTTCGCCCAGGTCGCCCTGGAAGAAAGCCGTGGTGACGACGCCGTTCAGGTCGTTCTGGAAAGCCCCGCCTTGTGAGAAGCGATATCCGCTGTACTTGAGCCCGTTGATATCAAGCGGGCGGAAACCGATGAGAAAGCGCTCGGTCGGCGTGAGATAAAGATTTCCATAAATATCGAGTCGGCTGACCCATTCCGTAACCTGGGCGCGGCCGTTATCGAAAGTCTGGACGGCGGTGCGGGCGGTGCCGAAAACGATGAATTCAGGCTGCCAGACCTCGCCGGTCGGGATAACGAAGCCGGGTGCGATCGGACCGCGCCCGAGAAACGGATTTCGGCCCCACTCGATGATCGGTTTCGGGCGATCCGGAAATCCTTCGAGCTTGAGCGGCACTGGCTTGTCGCTGAGAGCGCTGCTGCTGTGGGAGGCGGGTCCACTCCGCCCCCTGGCGGTCGCGCTTCCGGCGGAAGCGCGGGGAACCTTCTCAATATTTGTCCCGCAATTGCTGCAGAACTTAAAATTCGTCGGCATGCGCAGGCCACAGGTCGGGCAAACCTTGGTCTGGCCGGATGCGGTTCCCGCCGCCGGCTTCTGGTGCCCGGCGCTTCCGGCGGGAACGCGGGCAACCCTCTCAAGATTTGTTCCGCAATTGCTGCAGAAGTAGAAGCTCGCCGGCATGTGCTGGCTGCACGTCGGGCAAATGACGATCTGGCTGGATGCCGCTTCCTTGGCCAGCGCGCTGGTCACCGCTCAGGAAGCCGAGCGTGACAGCGAAAAGAATCGTTAGGGCGACACGCATGGCTCGCGATTAATGCGGAGAAACCGCCGCGTTGTCAGCCATTTTTAAGGCTTTCTGTGCCGCTCTTGATTCCGGCAGAAAGGGCTTATTCGGTGGCGCCAAGATTTCGCGCTCGGTCGGCTTGAGGCTCAACACCGTCGGAGCCGAGGGCAGGATAATCGTTTTGTTCCAGAGTGTTTGCGATCGTTCGACCACACTGTCGGCCACGCCTTTGGGCGACATGTAGTAATCGAAACCGACCTCCGCGATGTCGCCGACCAGGTTTACCGGGAACCATCTGGGTGATGAATTTCAGGTTCACTTTGTATGGCGTCTGACCCGTCAGGCGTTCGGCCGACACCTGGTAGGGCGCCCAACGATAACCGTTTGGCGGCAGGACGATGCTCTGTTTGCGAGCCCCGCTGGGCCGGGCCAGCAACGCATCGGCGTTTGTGGCCGGCCTCACGTAGGGCAACGGATCGATGCTCTTGTTTGTCGGCAAAATCTGCACCCGCTCGCCGCCGCGAATCAGCGTGACAAGGAACTTGGATTGCAGGGCGAAAAGATATTTGTCGAGCGGCATTTGGCGATCGTGCACGTAGCTCGACTCTTCGTCGCGGTAGTCGCCGTTTGGATCGCGATCGCCGGAGACGAAGATGACGCGCCCGCGTCGATCGGTCACGGTAACCTGAAGGAAATTGGCCCGCTCCGCATCGAAGCCGGTCGGCGTGCCGTGACCATCGGTGCCATTCACGACCTTCACCTTGAACTTGATCCCGCGCGCATCGTTTTGTTCGAGGACGAAATCGTGCAGTTGGAAGCCGCGGCGGAGAATTTGATAACGCTGCAAATTCGCGTCTTCCAGTTTCGCGAATTGATCGTCGAGAATGGCGCGAGCATCGTAGCGATCGTCGATCGATTGCCAGCGCTGCGGGAATTTGTAACCCGCGGATGCGCTCTTCTCAAACGCATCCGTTCCCCAACCTGCGCGGTAATCGAACTGCAGCCACTCCCGCATCGTCGCCAGCTCCTGCGCCTTAACGTTGAACGGGAAGAGTCCCGGATGAATAATCGAATAATCGGGCCCGGCGAAGCGGTGATCGGTCAGCTTGCGCGGTGGCGTCGGCTTGTCACCGATCATGGCGGCGGGACCGAAGGCGTAGCCGGATTTCAGGCCCGGGATTTTGCCCATGTGGCAATCCTGGCAAGTCTCGCCGCGCTTGTCGGCCGGCGAATTCTTGAATTGAGAAAAGGCCTCTTCCAACCGGAAACCGTTAAGCAAATTGACGTCATGACAGGTGCCGCAAAAGGCGGATCTCTCCAGCGGATCGAACTTGATGACGTTAGTGTGAATGGCGCGGCCGACCTCGCCTCGCTTGGTTACAACCTGGAACTGATCGGGCTCGGAGAGAACCTTCTTCAGAATCTTGTTTCCCCGCGGCCCGTAGACCGGCTCAAATAGATCGCCTTCCTGGATGGCGGTGCGGCCGCTCACTTTGCCGTAGTCATTTTTGACGCGATGACAGACGATGCAGCTAATCCCTTCCCGCGAGGTCGGGTTGCGATCCATGTTGCTGGCGAAAATCGGCTCCTTCAATTGCATGCCGACCTGCGTATGACAGCGGATGCAAAAGTCGCCGTTCGTGCCGGATAAGCGCCTGTCGATCGTCGCTTGCATGGTGTTAAAGACGGGGCTGAGCTGCGCGTAAGCGTGCTGCGAAACTGACCACTGCCGGAACTGGGTGGGATGACACGTGGCGCACGTTGACGCGGACGGGAATTTATTTTCGACCAGCAATTGCGCGTGGGCGGCGGCGGCGTTGCCTTGCGCCGCGGCAGCGGTTGATTTCGGCGGCGGAGGTTGTGGGGCATTCGGCACGAGCAGGAGGTCATCCGGCATTGGAGCGCCCGTGCCGCCTGGGAGAAGTAGATCGTCTTCGGAAGAAGATGTCGGCGGGAGCAGTTCATCGGCATCGTTAGGCGAAGCGGTCGGCGTCGGTGTCGCCGCTGGCGAAGCGCTCGCGACCGGGGTTGCGGTTGCCGTCGCCGAGACGACAGGCGATTGCGCGAGTGCGGCAAAATCCGGAGCCCCGAAGAGGAAGCCAAGGTAGAGCGCGAAAGCGAAGGGACGCCGGAACATGACCGGGCGAGCCTGAGATCTTTTCCGGCCCATCGTCAATTCAAAACCGAATTCTTTTCACCAGAAAAATACTTGCCCCTGTGCAACACGATCGGATATAGAATTTGCGCAGGGACTTAACCGTCGAGGATTCTTCAAGATGAATAATTGCCGCAAACAGCTGACCATATTGTCGTTAATTTTTGGGCTAGGAACTCCGGCTGTATTTGCGGCACAGGTCCACGAAATCGATCCGGCGAAAGTGGTCGGCTCGCAAAAATGCGGCGAGTGCCACAAATACGAAGTGGAAGCGTGGAAGACGACACCGCATTTTTCGACCTTCGATTCCATGCATCGCAGCCCCGAGGGGCAGAAAATCGCCACCGCCCTCGGAATCAAGCGAATCAAATCGGACAGCCTCTGTCTTACCTGCCACTACACGGTCCAGAAAAAGGGCGCGGAAGCAGAGCCGATCTCCGGCGTCTCCTGCGAGTCGTGTCATGGCGCGGCGCTGGATTGGGTGAACATTCATAATGACAAGAAGATTTCGAAGGAAGAGCGCCGAACGAAATCGGCGGCCGCGGGTATGATCCGGCCGGAGGACATCTACGCGGTCGCAGCGAATTGCTACCAGTGCCACCTCGTGCCTAACGAAAAATTGGTCAACGTAGGCGGGCACACTGCGGGCACTCCCGGGTTCGAATTGGTCTCGTGGTCGCAGGGCATGGTGCGGCACAATTTCCTCATGCCCAATGGCGACGAGGGGAAAGTGAACAGGGAAGACGATGTGAACCGCAGGCGGATGATGTTCGCGACCGGTGCCATCCTCGACCTCGAGTACAGCCTCCGCGGTGTCGCCAGCGCGACGGAAAAGGCGACCTACGGCATCACCATGGCGCAGCGCGCAGCTTTGATGAGAAAGAAGCTCGAGGCGATCCAAAAAGTCGCGCCGACCGACGAGATGGCGCAGATCATCACCATCGGCAATGCCGCGGCCTTGAAGCTGAACAACAAAGCGCCGCTGGAAGAGGCCGCTGATAAAGTGGCCGAGTTGGGCAAGAAGTTTGGGCAAAATGTGACCGGCGACAAATTAGCGGGGCTCGATGCCGTGCTGCCAAAACCGGAACAATATCGCGGCAAACCATACCAACCGTAACCCCGCGGGGAAATTAACGCTCGTCGCCTGATGTTTCGCCCGCCAGTTTAGGGCTCTGGCCATGGCTGAATTAACGACGCGCATCTCCCGACCGCAGCGCTGGGACGTTCCTTTCGGCGACAAGATGTCGGAAGCCGACGTCGATCGGCTTCTGCAGATCGCGCCGTTTGCGAACGTTGATCAAACGCGCTTTCCGCCCACGATTCCATTGCGCGGCATCCTGTTGAACGATGCGCGGATTCGGAAGTTCGAACCGGGTGACATCATCGTTAGAGAAGGTGACTATGGCGGCTCGAGTTTCTTCATCCTGCGCGGCGCGGTCCGCGTCATACTTAACCCGCTGCCAGCTCAGCTGCTTGGCCGTCGTACTCCGCAGAAAAAAAGTTTCGTTCAGTCGCTCGCCCAACTTTGGTCGCGGCCGGCTTATCCGGAAGTTCGCCACTACGCGAGCCGCGCCGCCGCCAGCGGTCTGTCGGACGTGTCGCTGAAGGCTCGCGCTCAAGAAGGCGAGGATGTGCGCATTTTTCTTCAGGACGTGCCGGCTGTGCTCGATCAAAATCGCACCGCCCGTATGGCCGAGGGCGAGATATTTGGTGAAATTGCCGCCATCTCGCGCACCCCGCGCACTGCTACCGTCATCGCCGAAGAACCGGCAGAGCTGCTCGAGGTGCGCTGGCAAGGTTACCGCGAAATCCGCAAGTACGCCCCGGAATGGAAACAGCAAAGTGATCGGCTTTATCGCGAACGCAGTCTCGTCGCGCATCTGCGCGAGACGCCGCTGTTGAAAAACCTGACGAATGAAGATTTGGCGACCGTGGCGGAGCACACACGTTTTGAGAGTTACGGTGACTTCGAATGGAACGCATCCTATCGCACGGTGCGTGAGGCTTCTCCGCAGGAGCGTCTGGCGAAGGAACCAATTATTGCGCGGGAAGGCGATTATCCGAATGGATTGATCCTGATTCGTAGCGGCTTCGCCCGCCTCAGCCGCAAGTACAATCACGGCGAACGCACGATCAGTTATCTCGGCAAGGGCGACGTTTTTGGTCTCTCCTCCTTGCTCTGCAACGCGAAATATAACGAATCGATTGGACTCGAATTTTCGCTCCGCGCCATCGGTTACCTCGACATTCTTGTTATTCCGACTCCGGTGGTGGAGCAATTCATCGCGCCACATTTCGGCGAGGAGGAAATTTCTCATATCCGCGAACGCAACCGGGGCGCTGGTGAAGTTGATGTCGAGCGCGATGCGGAAGCTGTTTTCGGTCCGGAAATGATCGAGTTTCTCGTCGAGGAGCGCTACGTTAATGGCACCGCGACCATGTTGATCGATCTCGATCGTTGTACGCGTTGCGACGATTGTGTGCGCGCCTGCGCCGCCAGCCACGACAACAATCCCAAGTTCATCCGCCACGGCCGGCAACAGAACGGGATCATGATCGCCAACGCCTGCATGCATTGCGTCGATCCGGTCTGCATGATCGGTTGCCCGACGGGTGCGATTCATCGCGATTCGCTCGAGGGCCAGGTCGTGATTAACGATCTTACCTGCATCGGCTGCGCGACCTGCGCCAACAGTTGTCCCTATGACAATATTCAGATGGTCCAGATTCGCGACGAAGGGGGCATGTTCATTGTCGATGAAGCGACACAGGCGCCGATTTTGAAAGCGACCAAGTGCGATCTTTGCATCGATCAGCTGGGCGGGCCGGCTTGCGTCCGGGCCTGTCCGCATGATGCGCTCATCCGGGCCGACATGCTGGAGGTGGACAAGTTGTCGAGGTGGCTCAACCGGTGAGTCCGTTGCTCGTTAGGCGTATCTGGTTTGTTAGCGGGCTGATCCTGCTCTCGGGGCTCACCTTTTTCGGCTGGCGGGTTTTATGTTCCGTCCTTCAGCCGGACGCGTTTTATACGGGATTATTGCTCCTCTTCCTCGTGCTTGCACTCACCGTGTTCAATGCCCGGAAGAAATTACCCTTCCTTCCCCTCATCAGAGCGGCAGTCTGGTTGCAGGTTCACATTTACGCCGGTTGGTTTTGTCTCTTCATCTTTCTCCTCCATATCCATTTTCGTATTCCCGATGGGCCGCTCGAGGTCACGCTTGCCATCGTCTTTTGCATTGTCATCTTGAGCGGAATTTTCGGGCTTTACATCAGCCGCGAATTACCGCCGCGAATGGCGCACTCGGGCGAAGCGCTGCTCTACGAGCGCATACCGTCGCTGCGCCTCCGCATTCAAGGCGAAGTGGAGGATTTGATTCGCCGGGCCGAGCAAGAAACAGAGTCCTCGACGTTAAGCGACTTTTATGTGCGGTATCTGCGCAAGTTTTTCATTCGCGTTCCGAGCGCAGTCATTGCGCTGGCTCCGGCGGACCGCGGCTTACACACGCTCCTCGCGGAGACCGATGCGCTGAATCGATATCTCAATGATCGAGAGCGGGCCATCGCCACCGAGATCCGAGATTGGATCGAAACGAAGCAGAATCTCGATTTTCAATATGCCGCCCAACGGCTTTTGAAGCTCTGGCTCTTCGTTCACATCCCGTTTACCTACAGCCTCGTTTTGCTCGGAATCGCGCACGGTGTCGTGGCCACGCTCTACGCCGGGAGATGGTAAATGCAGAAACCACTCGATCCACTCAGGTTCAAAGAGAACGTTTACGAACGGCCGAATCAGGACTGGATTTGCGGGCATGCCGCGGAAGGTCTGACCTGTCCGCTCGGGCCGGATGCACGGGGGAATTGCCGTCACACCGGAGAATGCATTCCGGCGAAAAAAGGGGACCGCTGGATGTGCGCGCGAAGCGAAGCGAGGGGCGGCAAATGCGCGGAAGGGCCTCTGCCCGACGGCACCTGCGCCCATCTCATGCCGCCCTGCCAGCCAGTGCGTTCGCTGCGCCGATCCCGCGGCGTCTTTGTCTGGTTAATGGTTGCCCTAACGACAGGTGCATTATTGGTCTTGTTCGGAAATCACTTTCGGCATTTCTGGATGGATCCCGGTTCCCTAACTAATGCACATGCCACCTCTGCGACCAAATGCAGCGATTGCCACGCTCTCAAACAGCCCGCCTTCCAGCGAATAATCCCGGTGGTATTAAATAACCGCGCGCGGACCGACGGTGCGCTTTGTCTCAAGTGTCACGCGCTCGGGCCACAGCCGTTTTATTCGCACAGTGTCTCGCCTGCGACGCTGGCCATGTTGACGAACAAGTTGAAGTCGTCTAACAAATCGACGCGCCAGCCGATCTTGCTTCGCGCCAGCCAGGCCCTAGCCCCCAAGGGCGCTAGAGCGGGAGACATCGCCTGCGCGACCTGCCACCAGGAGCATCACGGCCGCAAGTTCGATCTCAGACGCCTAACGAATGCGCAATGCCAGGTTTGCCATTCCGTTCGGTTCGCCAGCTTTAAGAGCGGCCATCCGGACTTTGCCGGTTATCCCTACCAACGCCGGACACGGATATTCTTCGACCACAATAGCCATCTCCAGCAGCACTTTGCCGAGAAAAAAGAGAAGGCACCGAACGGCTGTCAGGATTGCCATGTCCCGGGAGAAGGAGGGCGCTTCATGCGGGTGAGAACTTTCGATGTCAGCTGCGCCGGTTGTCATTCCGGGCAAATTAAGGGCGAAGGCATGACCGTAAAAGGCGTGGCGTTTTTCACCGTCCCCGGAATCGACGCCGAGACCCTGGCGGCGAAAGGGATCAGCATCGGCGAGTGGCCAAAATTCGCCGATGGAAAGATTACTCCGTTCATGGGGCTTGTTCTCAGTCGCCAGTCCGCAGCCCGAGCCGCAATCGAGAAACTGCGCGGCGTCGATTTACTCGACCTGACGAAAGCAACACCCGAGCAATTGGCGGCCGCGGAGCAATTCGCTTGGGCCGTCAAGTCGCTGCTCTTCAACCTGGTGGTCGAAGGGCAATCGTATTTGATGAAACAAATGAAGAACGATGTCGCGTCCGCCGGACTCGAAGTGCCGCGGGCGGCACTGATGATGGCGCAAAAGGAATGGATGCCGCATTTGCTTACGGACGTCGCCAATTATCAAAACGGGATCAAGCCGCCCTTGCCGGAAAAAGCGAAATTGGCGCCCGCGCCATCTCCCACTCCACCTAACGACAAATCGGCGCCGGGTGATGAATCTTTGCTTGGAGGCGAGGACCTTACCTCTGCTCCAGCGCCTTCCCCGGCGAAGCCGGCCGCCACGACCACCAGCGATTTACTCGCCGGAGATGAAGATCTTGCATCGGGCAGTGCTTCGGCGACGCCGTCACCATCTGCCGGGAAAAGCGATGACCTAACAGGCGGAGATCTCCTCCAATCTCCTTCGACCGCTTCGCCTGCACCCGTCGTCGCCGCTTCGCCGACTCCGGAACCAGTGCCGGCCGAGGAATGGGTAGCAGCCGGCGGCTGGTACCGGCCGCAGGAAAGTTTTACGCTTTTCTATCGACCCATCGGCCATGCAGATCCATTTTTGACTGCGTGGCTAACCGCTGCCGCGCGGCTCCAGAGCGCGACTACAACCACGGAGACGCACAATGCTTTTGAAAAGCTTGCCGATCCGCAAACGCCCGGTCTGTGCATGAAGTGCCACACCGTCGACGTGAGCGACGGCGTCACTACGGTGAATTGGTTGCCCGCGCAGCCGAACACAAAAAGCCGGCCGTTCACCACCTTCAGCCACATTACCCATCTCAGCCTGGTCGGCGACGCCGGTTGCCAGACTTGCCACGCCCTCAATCCAAAATCGCAATATGCGAAGTTCTTCTCACCCCACTCTGAGACCGCGGCCGCGCCCGGCGACATGAAATTTCAGAGCAACTTTTCGGCCGTCTCGAAAATGCTCTGCGCGAAGTGCCACCAACCGCGCATCGCCGGCGACGCCTGCATCCAATGTCATCGCTACCATGCCGCGCCGGTAGCCGGCGAACTCGCTGAAGTTGGCCGCTTCCGCACTTCGTTAGGCAAACAATCCCCGCCAGGCGAAAAATTATCGAGCCAGGGCAGAAATTAGCGAAGACCGAAATCACCTAACGATATCCGCATATGCCTGCGGGTCGGTCGCGCCTTCGGTAATGAAGAGCAGCACCCGGGTAGTTTCGTCTACGTGCAGTTGCTCTCGATGATGATCACAATCGGCACCGATTAGCAGTTCGAGCAGGCCGCCAAGACCGGACGCGCCAGTTTCGCCGGCCACGACTCCTGATCGAGCTAATGCGCGCATCGCCTCTCTTGCACGTTCATCATCAATCGCGACGAAGGCATCGATCCCGGTCGAGACGACGGGCCAGGCGAGCATTGACGGCCGGCCACAGTTCAATCCGGCCATGATCGAATCATGTGGACCGGGAACGGAGACGATTTCACCCGCCTCCACCGAAGCCTGCATGCAGGCGGCGCGAGCGGGTTCAACACTGACGATGGCAAGATTTGGGTCGCGTCCCGGCTGGCGATAATGATGGACTACTGCTGCCGCCAGAGCGCCAACGCCAATTTGCACAACGACCAGATCTGGATCTTTTTCGTCGAGCCTGGCCAGTTCATCATCGATTTCCCAGAGAGATCGTCGAGTAGCCATCGATCACCCATCGCGGGACGTCCGTGTAACCGGGCCACGAGGTATCGGAGATGACGAGACAATGTTCGTTCGCGTCCTGAGCTGAGCGAGCAACCGCGTCGTCATAGGTACCCCTAACGACCTCGACACTTGCTCCCTCGGTTCCAATCGCGTCGATCCGTACCTGCGCGGTTCCGGCAGGCACATAGATGCGGGACTCAAAACCGAGCAACGCTGCCATGCGCGCCACAGCCCGTCCGTGATTTCCATCCGTCGCTGCCGCCAGAGTCATTGGTCGCAACGGAGCGACACGCCGCGCGAGATCGGCAATGGTCTGCCACCGCTCAAGCGTCTCGCCAATGCGCGACTCCAATGCGCGGTAAATGGCCCACGATGCTCCGAGAATCTTAAAGGCCGGCAAATCCAGGCGGCTCGACTCGTCCTTCAGCAACACTTCTCCCATTCGAAGAGCGCGCGCCAATTCAGGCGCGTGTCTGAGCGGTGTCGACGAATATCCACCCAGGCGTTGGTGAAACGCCAGAGGCGCTCTGCCAGTCGAGCCGATCGAAACGCGCGCCTGGCTTCTCAAATTCCGATTGTAAAAGATTCGCGAACTCATCCTGCCAGTCAGATCTTCCGACCCATTATTCAAGAAAAGGCGGACGCACAAACTGGAACCCACTCAAAGCCGAATCAGGGATCATGTTCCTGGCAAGAGCAAGGAATTGGAAAGTGATTCCGAGAAAATTTGGATGGAGGAGCGTTTGCAAAGCGCGTCGCCTTTTCGCGTCCATTCTTTCGCCCGACTCCTCGCGCAGCGGGCCGGTGGCAATTCCCGTCAGGAAATGATGTTGATCAGTGAAGCCGGCGACCGTAAGGCCGCAATTCCGAGCGCGGTCGGCAATGCTTGTCCACTCGACGTGTGCGGCCAGGTCGGCGCGGCCAATTTCTTCAAACGGCGAGCGGAGAACTCGATGCCGCGCCCGACATTGCAACGTCCCGCCGGTTCGTGCCAGGGCGTAATATTCTTCACGCGGATACCCGTAATCCACCGTGAGGATGTAGCCGCGTTCCAGACGCCGCGAAATCGATTTAATCAGATCGAGAGCCGCAAGGTTTATCTCGGTTTCGTAGCCCGCTGGGCGCGACGGGAGATGTTGGATTCCGCCGAGAAGCACTTCGTCGGTAATTGATTGCTCAGCGAAAACAAATGCATCGTCTTGCCAGTCGACAAACTTTTCGTTCCAGTTCGTTTCGGGAGCCGCGGACGCGCCCACCACAGGCCGGCGACTGCAGAGAAGATGCACCGGCAGGGCATCGAAAAGCTCGTTCGAGAAATGAACGCCTACGAATGGCTCCAGATTTTCGAGCGAATCGCGCCATTCCACTTTCGATTCGAAGGAAGAAAGCGCTGCTGCCTGACGAGCACGCAAGACGGGGAAAGGTTCGATGATTCGATAACGCAGCGCGGCATAAAATTCCGGCCAGCTTTTTTGCGCAGCCGCCAGCGCGTCCCCGGCAAATTCGCCATGGTGCGCGCCTTGTTCAACGACGACAAAACTGGACGGGCGCTCGAGCTTTTCCCACATCTCCGCGAATTGGGCCGCGAGCATTTCGCCGAAGAGCGGCCCGACGCTGACGCTGGTAAAATAATCTCCAGCCCGTCCGATGGAGCATCTACCAGAGCTGTAGTAGCCGTGCTCTGGATGGTAGAGCGCCTGTTCCATGAACCACGCGAATGAAACCGGACCGCGGCGGCGGATCGCGCCGCGAATGATCTCGATCAAGCTTAATACGCCGGTCGGCATGACGTTGTTCCGTTTTGGGATTTGGATTTTCTTGGAAATTGCACCTAAGTTGCGCGCGCGGCGTTGATCAGCCCGTTTCGTCTCGCATGCCAGTTTCGTTTCTCCAGTTTGCACCGATCCAGCGTTACCGCCCCCCTTGGTATGCGCGGCCCGTGTTTTATGTACCCGGCGGTATCCTGTTGCTCCTGCTCCTTGCCGTCATCATTTACTCTTCTTATCTCTACTCCACCCTCCAGGCGCAAGCTGCCAGGTTCGACCTCGCGAAGCTCGAACAAATGGAATCGGCCAGCGTCATCCTGGATCGAAACAACCAAATCTACGGTCAAATCTACGTCGAGAATCGGGAGACGATTCCTTACGACAAGCTGCCGCGCGATCTGGTCAACGCCGTCGTGGCGATTGAGGACAACAAATTTTATCAACATAACGGGTACGATCTTTTCGGGATCGTCCGGGCGGCGTTGAAGAATTTTACGGCCGGTCACGTGCGCCAGGGAGGGAGCACGATCACACAGCAGCTCGCGCGCAATAGTTTTTCTCTCAAGGAAAGAACCTTCCGCCGCAAACTGCTCGAGATCTGTCTGTCGCGCCGCATCGAGATGCAGTTCAACAAACAGCAAATCATGGAGCTGTACCTGAACCGCATTTACTTTGGCGGCGGCCTCTATGGTGCGGAAGCGGCCGCGCGCGGTTACTTCGGAAAATCGGCGAACGAACTGACGTTGGCGGAATGCGCGACTCTGGCGGGCCTAATCAAGAGCCCGAACAAGCTCTCACCCTGGACCGATCGGGTCCTTTCACGGGAAGCGCGCAACACCGTTCTCAGCCGCATGCGCGAACTCGGTTTCATTTCGGCCGAGACGTGCTCGACCGCGCAGGGGCAGGAGGTCGTGACTGAAAGCAGACAAAGCGCCCGGGGGCAAACTTACGCAGTCGACTACATTCGCCAGCAGGTAATCGCAGCGGTCGGCTGGGATCGCGCAATGAATGAGGGTTACCGCATCCACACAACGATCGACGCCGGGTTGCAAAAAGTAGCCGAGGCGTCGCTGCATACCTATCTCGACAAGGCGGAACAGCACCCCGGCTACCACCACCAGACTTATGCGGATTATGCGGCCACTTTTAAACCCGTTCGGCCCGGCGCCCCTACGCCGCCCGCCCCGGAGTATCTCCAGGGTGCCGTGATCGCTCTCGATAACGCGACCGGCGGCATCCTCGCGTTGGTCGGCGGACGCAATTTTGAACACAATCAATATGATCGCGCGCTCCAGGCCAAGCGCCCCGCCGGAACGGCTTTCACGCCTTTCGTTTTCGCGGCCGCCTTTCAAGGCTCTCTTTATCCAGGATCGATTGTGGAGGATTCCGCCCTCGACAATCGCGCGGTGATGATCGGCGGCATGACCGGCATTCTGGGAGAATGGGGACCCGAGCGTGAAGATAACCGTTACGAAGGTCCGATCACGGCGCGCGAGGCCCTCGCGAAATCGAAGAACGGCGCCACGGTGCGAATCGGGATGGAGCCAGGAGTCGGCGAGGTTTTGAAATTATGCAACGAGGCCGGTATTCATTCCCAGCTTCGACCGTTTCCGGCGACTTTCCTCGGGAGCAGCGAGGTAACGCTGGCCGATTTGGCATTGGCTTACACCATTTTTCCGAACGGCGGCTGGCGTCCGAAAGCACCCTATATTCTCGACCGGATCGAGGAAAAGGATGGATCGATCGTCTGGCAGAACATGGAAAACCGGGGACGACGAAGGGTCATCAAACCAGAGACGGCCTACGAGGTTCATTCGTGTCTGGTCGATGCGCTAGAGCGCGGGACCGGCCAGGCGGCGCACGAAACTTTTGGACTCAAGAAAATCCCGGCCGCCGGTAAGACCGGAACCGCCTACGATTTTACGGATGTGCTCTTCGCGGGTTACGACAACGCCATCACGTGCGCGGTTTGGGCCGGCTTCGACAAGCCGCAAAAAATTTATCGCGGCGCCTTCGGGAGCACGATCGCATTGCCGGTTTGGGTGGACATCATGAACGCTTCCGTTACCCGGTATCCACCGCGGGAACTCGTTAGGCCAGGAGGACTAAGGGAAGTCGAGATCTGTTCGAAGTCCGGACTTCTTGCGACCGACAAGTGTTACGAAACGGTCAAGAACGAAGCGGGCGGATTGACTCAGCGCCGCACCGCTTACATGGAACTGGCAACTGCCGCGCAGGAGCCCACAGAACCTTGCAACATTCATGGTGAACCGCGCAGTCGCCTGGTGCGCGAGTTGCCTTCCGGCGAGTGGCCCCGCGCCGCGCTCGCCGTCGATACGAGCCAGGTCGTAGCGGTGGTCGCGCAGGGTCCGACGTTGCTCGCGAAAGACGATCCTTACAACGCGATCAAATCAACGGAGGCGCCGAAACCGGTCGATGCCTCGCCGGAAAATGACATGCCCGATCCAACAAAGCCGGTCCTCAAGGCGCAGTCGGTCGATGCCTCGCCGGCAAACGACATGCCCGACCCGACCAAACCGATCCTCAAAGCGCAGCCAGTCGAGTCAGCCGAAGAGCCGCCTGTCGAAATTCGGCGAGCCGAACCAGTGCGTCCGATGGATGAAATTCCGTCCGATTCGATTCTGAAGAACGCCCCGCCGCAGGCGATCAATCCGGACGACGAGTGATGGCGTCACCGGTCTCCGGAAAGTTCCGGCTCACGGTCCTAAATCCGTTTGGCCGCGATCCTGAACAACAATTTTCCGATGGCGCAGGTGACATCGGCCCCGAACATGCCCCGGTAAATTTTCACGCATTTGCCGCATGCACCGAAGGGACTTTTCAACGCGAGCTCCGGCGCGCGATGGCCGAGAAAACACCTGTGCTGCTTTTGTTGCGCGGAGATTTCAAGACCTCGGAACGCGCGTTTGCTGAGTTGAAAAAGAACGGTCGCGCTGTGGCGGTTTCCTTGAAAGAGACTGGCTTGCACCAGATCGCACAGCAACTGCGAAGTCCGGGTTCGCTGGCTCGTTTCAAGAAACTGATCTCGTCGGCCGCCGGCTGCGTCGGGATTACGCCTGAAGCGGCCGACATTTATCGGACCATTCAGACAAATACCAAGCGAGTCGCATTTATTCCGACGCCATATCCGGTCGGCGATTCGCGCTGGGACTTTTCGCGTCCGGTTTCGGAGCGAAACGGAATCTTCATCGGCACGCGCGAGTTCAAGATTCCATCAAGAAACCATCTGGCCACTCTCCTGCTCGCACGATCTCTGAGCGAACGGACGAACGAGCGTGTCACTGTGTTTAATCACGATGGACGATCAGGCGAAAAGCTGCTCACTGCTCTCGATTTTCCGGCGAAGCGTCTGAACATCATCGCTCGCAAATTGCATTATCCCGATTACCTGCGTGAGGTTGGCCGGCACAAGCTGGTGTTGCAGCTCGATGCGAGTTTCGTGCCCGGACAGGTAGCCGGCGATGCACTGCTCTGCCATCTGCCATGCGTCGGCGGAAATGGGGCGATCGATCGGCTTGCCTTCCCGGACATTTGCGGCATCGATCATTCGATCGCAGAGATTGGAAAGATTGCCGGGCGCCTCCTTCAGGATCGCGGGTATTACGATCAGGTCATCACAGAGTCACAAAAGCGAGCAATTGAGCTGCTTTCATTCTCTGTGATCGCGAAGCAGGTCGAAGATTTTTTCCGCGGTCCCGAGTAGCCCAAGCGTGCGACCGCCGCGCTCGGCCTATCATCCTGAGCGTAGCGAAGGACCTCTCACCGAACTTTTCAGGCACTCGGTTTCAGCGCTTCGAAATAACAATCTTCGAGCTTACGAACCTGCGCTCCTAGTTCGAACGTCTCGGAAACCGCCGACGCGCCGCGTTCCGCCAGCTCGGACAGCGCGATCGGTCGCTCGGCCGCGGCCAGAAGGGCGCGTGATAACGCCGTGTCGTCGCGCTCCGGAACCAGCACTCCGTTCACGCCATTTTTGATCGCTTCCGGAATTCCTCCATGCGCGGTCGCGAAAACCGGGAGCCCGCTGGCCATCGCTTCCAGCATTGAGTTGGGAACGCCCTCCTGATTCCCATCCGGACTCGTTTCGCTGGGATGCAGAAAAATATGCGCCTGGTAGAAAAGATCGCGCAGTTCCCGCTGTGAAACGAAGCCAGGGAAGGAAACCTTTTCGGCGAGTCCAAGTTCGCGGGCAGCTCGTTGCAATTCGTCGCGCAACGGGCCTTCGCCCGCGATCGTAAATTTCGATTGTGGATATTTCGCGGCAAAATCGGCAAAGGCGCGCAGACTTGTCCGCAACCCTTTCTTTTCAATCAACCGGCAGGCCTGCACAAAATGCCACGCGCCATCGGTCGGCCATGCTCGGGAACGAAATGGAATATCGCTGAGTGGAATTCCGGTCCGGTGCACGCGAATTTTTTCCGGCGGACATCCCAAATCCAGCAATGCCTTCCCTAACGACTCGGAACGAACAAGCACGAGCCGGACGGCGGCGAGCATTTTTCTCGTCGCGTCCAGGTACGCCGGCTTGTCCATGTCCACCATGACATCGGCGCCGTGAAAAGACACGACAGTGGGATGCGGCCAACTGCGGATAAGCGGCAGGAGATGCACCGCAATGTGGCCGAAAAAGATGTGCTGCAAATCCGCCTTTTTACCTTCCAGCACGCGGCGTAGTGAATTGACTTCCCGCGCCGAAAGTTGCCAAGGCGCCGAGCGAACCTGCTTGAACCAGAATCTCCGCAGGAAATGCGTTCCGGGCTTGCCAACGACCGTGACCGAATGGAATGGGAATCGTTCCGCTTCCTCGCGTTTTTGGGTAATAACGACCGGTTGCACCCGCGCGAGCGCGGTGATTTGCCGGTAGATGTGGAGCATCTCCGGCTTCAGGAAAGTCGCGCAATAGCAGGCGACAACGGGGCGCTCCAAGTCGAAGCGAGCCCCCTCCGCCGTCAAAACACGATCTGGAATAGCTTAATCCCGTTCCATTTTCCCGGGACGTTCGGATCGAACATGACACTTTGTTCCGCCGTGCCGTATTTGGCTGGCGCACGCGGATTCAGCATTTGCAAAGGATTCCGGTCGCGAGCAAATGCCCGCGGGAATACCCCGTAAACGCCTGGCCGCTGAATCGGCGCTGCCTTCGTTTTCCCGGATACCTCCCGATTGTTCCCTACTGAGGAAGAGAGAGTTTGCGCGGAACCGGTTGCCGCGACCACTCCGAAGAGAATGAGCCCAAGTAAACAAGTTTTCATAGTTTCCTTCTTTCAGACTGTGCCCGCTGCAAGTTCTTGCCGCTGGGGATTCCCCAGCACACAATTATACCCAGATGGACCATCTTGAAAAGGCCCGACGTGTTCTCGACATCGAAATCCTGGAAGTGCAAAGATTGCGCCAGCGGCTCGATCAAAATTTTTCGCACGCCGTCGAGTTGATCAAAGAAGCGGTCGAAGCGCGAGGGAAAGTCGTCGTCCTTGGCGTCGGCAAGTCCGGACAGATTGGGAGCAAGATCGCCGCCACGCTGACCAGCACGGGTTCACCCGCGGTTTTGCTCGATTCCTTGAACGCTCTGCATGGCGACCTCGGGATGCTCGCGGACGGCGACGTCGTGCTCGCGCTCAGTTCGAGCGGCGAAACCGAAGAGCTGCTTCGCGTCCTGCCGGCGATCGCGCGTTTTCAGGTCAAGATCATCGCCGTCTGTGGCAACGCCGCGTCCACGCTCGCGCAGAACGCGCATGTTTTTCTGGACGTGAACATCGAACAGGAAGCGTGTCCGCTGAATCTCGCGCCGACGTCGAGCACCACCGTCATGCTGGCGCTCGGCGATGCACTGGCCATGGTCCTGCTCGAAGCGCGCGGCTTCAACAAGGAGGATTTCGCAAAATTTCATCCTGCGGGAATGATTGGCCGCAGCCTGCTCTTGCGCGTCCACCAGATCATGCGCCCGCGGAGCGCACTCGCGCTCGTCGCCCCCGATACACCAATCAGTTCTGTGTTGAAGACGATGACCGGTGTCCGTGCCGGCGCGGCCGTTGTGGCCGGAGCGAACGGCGAGTTACTCGGCATATTTACGCACGGAGATTTTGTCCGGCATTTCCAATCGGATTCCAAAATCGGGGAGCGTCTCGTGGCGGACCTGATGACACTGAATCCGGTCACGGTTCATCAAGATAAACTTGCCGTCGAAGTGTTGAATCTTCTCGAGCGACACCGGATCGATGATCTGGTTGTGGTGGACGATAACCAATCGCCGGTCGGGATCGTCGACTCGCAGGACCTCACGAAATTGAAATTGCTCTGAAGCCCGTGCGGTCATCCTGAGCGCAGCGAATCGAAGATCAGCGATTCTTCGACAGATTAATGCGCCGGCACTTGTAAAGCGCTCAACTCTCATTTATCAACTCACCCTGTTATGGCGGCCGCGAACGATCTGAGAAAAGGAATGGCGATAAGATACAATGGCAACACTGCCATCGTCCTCGACGTACATCACCGAACGCCGGGCAATTTGCGCGCATTCGTCCAGGCGATCATTCGCTACATCGGCACCGGGAAGAGTGCCGACGTTCGCTTCGGCTCGACCGACAAAGTCGAACTGGTCGACATCGACCGCACGACGCTGGAGTTCAGTTACAAGGATGGGACCGGTTACCATTTCATGGATCCAAAGACTTTTGAGACGATTACGCTGCAGGAAAGCCTGCTGGCCGACGCCAAAGATTACCTCGTTGAGAACCTGCCGGTTGAAGTGCTTTCCACCGATGGCCGAGCCGTCCAGGTCGAGTTGCCGGCTTCGGTGAATCTCAAGGTCGTGGAAGCTCCGGAGGGCCTGCGCGGCGATACCGCCTCCAACGTGACCAAGCCGGCCGTGCTCGAAACGGGCAAGACGGTCAACGTTCCGTTGTTCATTCATGAGGGCGAAATGATCAAAATCGATACCCGCACTGGCGCTTATATGGGGCGTTCCTAACGAGTGGGATGAATCCTCGCCGCCGAAGCGGAAACACGAGAGCGAGAAGCCGAAGTTCTCCTGCCCCGGAAAAGGGCAAGCCAGAGACTCGCGTCAAAGTCATTCCCTATGTGGTTCCGACGACGCGCAAGCCCCCCGCACTCAAGCCGCTCACGGTCCCGACGCGATGGGTTAAATTCATCGTCGCGCTCTTCCTGCTCCCGGTCTGCGCGATCCTGAGTCAGACATTTTTCACGGTCTTTGCACGGGCCACGGTCTCACAACGACTTTGGGCGGGCGAGGAATTCTGGTTTTTCTCGTTAGGCGTGGTCCTTTGGTTGATCGCTTTTTTCGGATTGCCGCGACCAATGCTCGTCTACGTTTTCGGCCACGAGCTGACACACGCTTTTTGGGTGCTGCTGATGGGGGGACGGGTCAGCCGCTTCCGTGTCGCTCGCGACGGCGGTCACATCCTGACGGACCGGAACAATTTCTGGATTGCGCTCGCACCCTACTTTTTCCCGCTTTACAGCCTGCTCACGATCGCCCTCTACGGCTTGCTCAGTTTGTTTTTCAACATGCAGCCCTTCGGCTGGATCCTTTACGGCCTGGTCGGAATCACCTGGGCGTTCCACCTCACTTTTACCTGCTGGATGATTCCGAAAAATCAGACGGATCTAACCGACAACGGCACATTCTTTTCCCTGGTCGTGATCTACCTGATGAACCTGCTCCTTCTCAGTGTGATGCTGGTTCTCGCCTCGCCTCAGATCACTTTGGCGCAGTTTGGTGCCGACGCGCTCATCAATATCGGGAATTTCGCGCATTGGGTTGTCATGCTCGCGGATCGTTTCAGTCGCGGCGCGCGAGGGTAGTATCCGCCTTTGGAAAATCGCCGCCGTCGATGAACCTCGTCACCGAAGCTGGTGCATGGCGAGGAGTCTCGGCTTCGCTCGAAATGACTGGGATTTACCGCCGTTACTAACCGTTCGTGTAGACGGCGAACGGAAGCGTCGCCATCGCCTCGGCAACCTTCAATGTTCGCTCATTCGCGAGCAACGAGCGTCCTGAAAAAATCTCTCTGCCTCCGTCGAGCGGGAACTCCGGCAATTGCACGGCCGTATCCTGCCAGCGTTCGCCGATTGGCGGGAAGCCAACGCGTGAAGACAACCTGGGCGCAATGACGACAATCCATTGCGCCTCGAACTCCCGCGCAAAAGCGACGCAAAAATCTTCGAACACTCCGCTTGTTTGCAGCGGGAGGTAACTACCGCTTCCAAACAACTCGGCATGCTTGCGCCGTAGGTGCAGCAGACGGTGCATGAGGAACAATTTGATTCGGCCGTCCGGCCAACTTCTTAGCAATTCTTTCGGACTTGCCGCAGACAAGCTCTCCAGCATCCTGCGCCGTTGTGCATAATCGACTGGCCGGCGATTATCCGGATCGACCAGGCTGAAATCCCAGATCTCGTTGCCTTGATAGATATCCGGCACACCTGGCGCGGTCAGTTTCAGGAGCGTCTGCGTCAGCGAGTTGATCGCACCGAGGCGCGCGATCTCTTCCGCGAGCGGCGAAAATGCCGGCAGAAACTTGTTCCGGGGAGAATTCTCCAGGATTCGGGCGACGAAATCACTCATTGCCCGATCCCATGGCTCGTTAGGCTGAATCCAGCTGGTATTGAGCTTCGCCTCTTTCAAAGCCTTGGCCATGTAGGTTTGAATTCTCTCGATATATTCCGACGCCGGCCGCTTGCTCCGGTTGGCCTAACGCATTCATCGGCCAGGTCCCGAGCAGCGTTTGATAGAGAAGATATTCCTCGTTCGCGTCGGGCGCCTGCGCATCGTCCAGTGTGCGTTTGGCCCGCCGATTGATTACCCGCCAGCGCGCCAAAGCATGCCGCCACGCCTCCGGAATCTCAGAAATCGCCACCATTCGCGCACGGACATCTTCGCTTCGTTTCGTGTCGTGCGTGGAGGTCGCGAGGAGCGTGGCTGGCCAGTTGCGTTGCATCTCGCGGTTCCACTCGTGAAAAGCCATGACGCTCACACCGAACCGCTGCGGTTCGCCGCCGACTTCGTTCAGTGCAGCCAGGCGGTTGTAAATATAAAACACGGTATCTTCCAGGCCCTTGGCCATGATCGGCCCCGTGCATTGCTGGAACTTCAAAACAAAGTGGGTGTGTGCCTTGCGCGCTTCGTCATCGAGATTTTCCGGAAAACGAAAGAGCAAAATGTCGCGCAAGAAGTTGAAGACCGATTCTTCGATCGCCGGGTTACGCCGTTTCGCCGCCGCCACCGCTCGTTCGATCACTTCGCGATCCTCTCTACTGACCGGACGATCAGGCGCGAGATAAGTGCGGTAGACCGGGAAGCAAGCAATGGTTTCGCGCACCGCTTCCGCCAGCGCGTCATGGGTGAAATCGCGATACCATCGATTCTGTTCCGAGAGCCGGTCGAGCATACTGCCGAGGACGGCCACATCGTTCGCGAGCGACAAGCGCATGACCAGCCGCTTCTTCGCATAGAGCAGATGCCCGAAGGGCATCGTATGGCCGATGAAACGGTGAAATGTTTTCGTGATCGCGGTTTCGGCGGAAGCATCCACGAGCAGGCCCGCGACCTGATTCGCAAAATCATAACCGGTCGTGCCGTGAACGGGCCAATCCTTTCGCAATCGTTCCACACCGGTGAGAATCTTCTCGAGCACCATGTAAATGGCGCGGCCGTCGGGCGGGAGATCGATTCCCAAAGCTTCGGCTGATCGGCACTGCAGTTTTTCAAAATATTCGTTAGGCAAATAAAGGCCATCCGGGTGATCGATCCGCAGACCGTTTACGGCGTGTTTATGGACCAGTTCGATCAGCAACGCGTGGGTGGCGTCGAAGACCTCCGGCAACTCCATGCGGAGCGCCGCCAGGTCGTTCACGTCAAAGAAGCGACGGTAGTTAATCTCCTCCGCCGCTACGCGCCAGAAAGCGAGCCGGTACGATTGATCGTTCAGGAGCGCGTCGAGCGCATCGAAGCTGCGTGGATCGCCGGGCGTTCCATTGACTTGCGCGACTGCTTTCTCGATCGCCGCCTGCACTTGCGGCGCTTCGACGCAGCGGCGTTCGAGTCGCCGCTTCACGATTTCTTTCTCTCTCGCACGCTCAGCAATTCGTTCCGGATCGATTTCCGTCCGCCGCGGCAAATATTCGAGCGCAGTCAGAATGCTTTGAAACTCAGCGTAAAAATCCTCGTCCTTGTATTCCGCCAATTGTTCGAGAGCGATCTCGAGGATATGCCGGTAGGTTCCGGGCGCGATCGGCAGTTCGCGATCGTGGTAACACAGATAAAACACTCCCGTCTCGAACCGGACTTTGAGTTCACCGCGCTCGAGCACGCGGCCGTATTGATCGCCGAGAATCGGGAGCAACACCTTGTCGGAGAGATCGGATTTGAGCGGATGCCACTCGATGTCGAAATAGGGCGCGTAGGCGGAGCTGCGGCCATTTTCCAGGACATCGGCCCACCAATGATTGAGCGACTCGCCGATGCCCATATGATTGGGGACGAAATCGAGCACCTGTCCCATCTCGTGCGCGCGTAACGCCGCGATCCATCGATCGTATTCCTCGCGGGAGCCGATCGCCGCATTCAATTTGTTGTGATCGGTAATGTCGTAACCGTGGAGACTTTCCGCGCGTGCTTGAAAATAGGGCGAGGCATAGCAATCGGTGATGCCGAGGGCGTGAAGATACGGCACGATCTCGCGCGCCTGCGCAAAGGTGAACTGCCGGTTGAATTGCAGTCGGTAGGTCGAGCTGGGAATGCGTGGCGTTGCAGTCATCTCAAGCGAGGTCGAGATATTCCGTGGCGCAGCCTGTCGGCTAACGCAACGGGATTCGTCCACTCTCCTCAGGACAACGGCATCACATTTTCTCGGGAACGCCTATGCCGAGAAGCTCAAGTCCCGTCTTCAACACGCGGGCCGTGGCTTCGCAAAGGACGAGCCGCGAATTGCGAATATCCGCTTCCGATTTCAGGACCGGACAGGCCTCGTAAAACGCGTGGAAGCTGTTTGCCAGCTCGAACAAATAATTTGCGAGAATGTTCGGACGAAAATCATTCAGGATCGTCGGAACAATCTCGGCAAACTGGCAGAGCTGCCTGGCCAAGTTTTTTTCCGTAGGTTCTGTGAGAATCAGCCGCGCCGCTATCGGAACTGTTTCACCGGCCTTCCGAAAAATCGATCGGATCCGAACGTAAGCATTCTGCAGATACGGCGCCGTGTTTCCCTGGAACGACAACATTCTGTCCCACGAGAAAATGTAATCCGTCATCCGATATTGTGAGAGGTCCGCGTATTTCACCGCGCCAATCCCGATGATTTTCGCCACGCCGGCCTTCTCCGCTTCGCCTAGTTCCGGACTTTTTTCCTCGATAATCTTGCGCGCCCGATCGACGGCTTCATCAAGCACCTGCCGCAACGGCACGCTCTCTCCCGAGCGCGTTTTCATCAGCTTGCGATCGTCGCCTAGAATGCTGCCAAACGTGATGTGCCGAAAATCCGCCGTGTAACCTTCGCGCTGTGCGATCGCAAAAATTTGTTTGAAATGCAAGATTTGCGGCGCGCCGACAACGTACCATACCGTATCCGCCTTCAACTCCCGAACTCGATAATCGACCGTCGCGAGATCGGTCGTCGCGTAATTGAATCCGCCGTCACCCTTACGAATGATGCATGGCTTGTCAGCCAATTCAGGAATCTCGCGAAAGAAAATGCAAACCGCGCCTTCACTGATTTCCGCCAAACCGGATTTGAGCAATCGCTCGACCACGCCCGCCAGCCGATCGTTGTAAAAACTTTCGCCGCGCTGGATATCGTAGTGAATATCGAGAATCTCGTATGCCTTTTCGAACTCGCGCATTGAAAGCGCGGTGCACTCCTGCCAGATGGCAAAGTTTTCCGGCTCGCCTGCCTGCAGCCTGACCAACTCTTCGCGGCACGCTTCTCTCACTTTCGGATCCGCCGTCGCTCGCTCGTTTGCTTCTTTATAAATGCGAACCAGCTCAACGATCGGGTCGCGCTCCAGCGCCGCGCGATCGAGAAAGTTTTTCCAACCGTAGATCACCATCCCGAACTGCGTGCCCCAGTCGCCGATGTGATTATCGCGAACAACGTCGTGGCCGAGGAACGTCGCAATCCGCGCCAGGGCATCGCCCAGAACGGTGCTGCGAATGTGGCCGACATGCATCGGCTTGGCGACGTTTGGCGATCCAAAATCGATCACGATCCGGTGAGGCGTATTTACCTTCGGAACTCCAAGGCGCGCGTCCTGAAAGACCTCGGCAGCCTTGACTGCGAGAGCATCGGCGCGAAGGGCGAAATTAATGAAACCCGCTCCTGCAACCGTCGGCGCTTCGCACCAATCGCTCACGTCGAGGTGCGCGATAATCTTTTCCGCCAGCGCTCGTGGATTTTCGCCGCGTTGCTTTGCTAGCAGCATCGCTGAGTTGGTTTGGTAATCGCCAAAACGCGCGTCAGTTGCCGGCGTCACCTCTCCCGTATCGGGCAAACCCGCTGCCGCGAGAGCAGCGGACAGTTTCTTCCCAAGAATTGATCGGAAGGTCTCCATGAACTTTCAGTGTAGCCGCTACAAACTGTAGCCGCTTCGCGGTACGAAGCGATGCGCCGCCCACAGGGCGGCGGCTGCAATCATTTTTGCGGCCCGTCGCGAAAGATGGCAAGAATCGCCTCAGCCGACGGCGCTGCGGCGAGGCTCTCACGTGTGCTACGATCGTTCAAGAATTTGGCGATCGAGGCCAGCGTCCGCAGATGCGTTTGAAACTGATTTTTTGGCACGATAAAAAGGACGACGAATTTGACCGGCGCATTATCGAGCGCATCGAACTCGATCCCGGTCGAAGATCGCCCGAAGGCAGCCACCACTTCCTCGATGCGATCAGACGAGGCGTGTGGGATGGCAATGCCGAAACCGATACCGGTGCTCATGGTTTCCTCGCGCTGTTTGAGGGAGGCGAGAATGCTGTCGCGATCCTCTGCTTTGATCCGGTTCTGTTGCACCAGAAGATCGATCAGTTCCACGATCGCGGGCCAACGTTCATGGGCCGTCATCTCGGGGATGATTTGCTCGGCAGATAATAGGCTGGCCAAGGACATGAAATTCCCCGATTGGGAGCGAAAGCTTAGCGACAGCGCCTCCGTTGACAAGGCATTTCAAGGCAACGACGCGAGACGGCTATCGAGGTTAATCCTTCAATTTGTAGCGCAGTTGCCGTGAGAGCAGCCAGCGGACGCCGAACATGTCGACCGTGGCGCGGACGGCGCGGTTGCCGAGACCATACTTGCTCTCCCCAAATCTTCGCGGGCGATGATTGACCGGAATCTCGACCAGCCTGTAACCGGCTCCTTTCACCAGCGCCGGAATAAAACGGTGCATTCCCTTGAATGGAACGAGCGCGGAAATGCATTCGCGCCGCATGGCCTTGAGGGTGCACCCGGTGTCGCGAACGCCGTCCCTGGTGAAACGGCTGCGGATCGTGTTTGCAATTCGACTCGTTAGGCGCTTTGTCATCGTATCCTTCCGATCGGCGCGATATCCGCACACGAGATCGGCGCCGTCTTTGACCGCCGCGAGCAGGCGCGGGATGTCGGCGGGATCATTCTGCAGATCGCCGTCAATCAGGACGGCCACAGTGCCACGAACCGCCTGCAATCCCGCATACATTGCCGCACTTTGCCCGGCATTCCTGGCAAACCGAATAACGCGCGCCTGCGGCGAAGCGGTAATCCGTTCGACGGTTCGATCGGTCGATCCGTCATCGACAAAAATGATTTCAAATTCCAGCCCGGTCAGCGCTGTCGTGAGTTCGATCTGGAGGAGCGAGACGTTTTCTTCTTCATTGAAGAGTGGAACAACCACGGAGATGGCGGGCGCAGGACCATTCATAAAGGGAGTGTCCGATAAGTTCGGCAGAGAAAGATATCGAATGAGCGCACGCGCTGTCCAAATCGGCGAACTTCGATTGTCGTTAGGCGCTCGGTCGATTGAAAGGCGGCCCGGATATTGTGCGGCGGCTGGTCGTTGCCGCCGTCCTGGATGTAGAGCGCGCTCCTGCCTTCGAACGGATTGATGCCATTTTCTTCGGTGTAAACTTCGCTCGGCGCCTGCGGCGAATTCGCCGGGCGTTCGACAAATTCATCGTACCGCGGCCAAAAGGAAAACTGGTTCCGCATATCCTGCGATTCCACGATGTAGACGGGCGGATGTCCCGGACCTTCCGTGCGCTTCTCCTTAAGATAAAAGGAAATTTCCGACGCGCGATCGCGTTCATCCGCGATCAAGAAAACCGGTTGCCCGAGCTTGGCCTCAACCTCATTTCGCACTTTCTCAATCGCAGCGGTGGCAGATTTCCAGCCGCGTAACTGATTGGAGTGATCGTGCCGCAAAACAATCCCAGCGCTCCGAATCAGATCTGTGTCGAGCGCGACTACGCTCATGACAATACCGAGGAGCAATGCTGGCGCGGCCGCTCGTCGCCATCCCGGTCGCTTTGTTAATTTTTCCCTCCAATAACCGGCCGCGAGCAGACCGAAGCCGATGAAGGCGAGCGCGTCCCAATTCGGTGCGGCGGCCTTGTTAAGCGAGAGAAAGAAATAGAAAGCGAAGACCGGCAATCCGAACCAAAAGAGATAAAGAGTTTTGAATTGCTGACGCGTCCGCCGCCAACTCGCGATCACCGCCCACGCCAGCGCGAGAAAAAGGAGCGGCGAATAGGTCGCGAAATGCTCGACCAGGAACAAGGAGCAATTCGAGCGGACGAAAACCGGGCGCGGATCCGAGTCCGCCTCGATCGCGGAGATGCAAGAGAGTGATCCAGGCGTGCTGTTGATTCCAGATGATCGGAGGAAGCGTGCAGATTGCGAAGAGCCCAAGGAGCAAATACAAACCGGGGCGATTAAATTCACGGCGCAAGCGAGGGGCCAGGAGAAGCACCAGGAGGATGGATATCAGTTCCAACGCATTGGTGTATTTGCAAAGAAAGCCCAGCCCGACCAGCAGACCGGTCGTCGGCCAAAACCAGGAGAATTCCGGGCTGCATTCGATGGCGCGCCAAAACGCGATCATGGCGGCCGTCCAAAAAAAGATCGAAAGCGGATCGATCGTCATGGCGAAACTGCCGATGTTAAAAATCGGTGTCGCGTTGAGCGCGAGCACGAGCCCAAGGCCGGACGCCGCGCTGAAAAGCCGGCGGGCGAAATAAAAGAGAAGCAGGCTGGTGCATGCGCTCAGCACGGGACTCCAGAAGCGAACGCCGAATTCGGTTGCTCCGAAGATTGCCGTGCTTGCCCGGATGGCAAAGGCAACGCCCGGGCCCTTGCTGAAATAGGCGGGTGCGAGACGTTCGGACCACATCCAATAATGAGCTTCGTCGCCCGAAAGATCGGTTGTGCCGAGCAACGCGAGACGAATACAGGTCAGCGCAAAAAGAAAAATCCAAACCGCGCGCGTCGTTGTCATTTGGCCACCGGTTCACCGATCAAGCGCGGATGACGCGCGAAGATGGCCGGCGCCCACCGCGGCGCGAGCCATTTCCACAAGAGCTCGAAAACAGCCATCATCAGCAGCGCCTCGCCCGCTGCCAGGAAGAAAGTGGAGATGACATCGCTCGGCCAATGCGCGCCAAGATAGATTCGTGAGTAACCGACCGCCGCCGTCAGGAAAAAATAGAGCCAGCCCCACCGGCGAAAAAACAATGTGCAAATGACCGCGACGATTGTGTTATTCGCCGTGTGTCCCGACGGAAAGGACGGGCCGGATTTTGTGCGATCGGTGGAATCGGAATAACGCACCTTCGTCTTTCTGAAGAGCGTGAGAAATTCCGGACGCGTCTTGTGCAGCACTACCATCCGAACAGTCTGCACCTGCTTCGGTCGCTGGCGGCCAACCGCCGACTTGAGCGAGCTCACGACGAAAAATTCGGAAATGGCGAGCGCGGTTACGAGACAAAAGATAAAGGCGCGTCCCTTGAAACCGCCAAAGATGAGCGCATACAGCGCGATCCCGAGAAATAGCGGCTTCCAGATCTCGGGGCTGCTGACCGCGGCCATGAACAAATCGAGCCCCGGACTCGTCCACTGCTCGTTGATTAGGTGAAAAACGGCCTGATCCATTCGAGAGTGCTAAGCTTTAAGAGGTGGCGCGCGATTCGGTTTCACTTAAGGCTTAACCGCTAACACATAAAGCTTCTTTACCATGCACAAAGAGATCGGCCTCGGCCTTCTAATTGCAATGAGCACGTTAAGCGCGTGTGCCGCCGTGCCGTCGGCCAAAGACATTCTCGCTTCGGTCCGAATGCAGCAGGCGCAGCAGGACGTCGATCTCCAGGGACAACTACGCCAGGACGCCAAAGTGGTTCCTTTTCGCCTCACGCAAACGGGGCCGATTATCCGTTACTCGTTTGCGAATCCATCGGAAGGACTGCAGCTGCGGCTCGGGGAAGACGGTTCGCGGCTGGAGGAAATTACGCGCGGCGGGGTGGAAAAAATTTCGCCGGCACAATTCGATCACAAGGTTCGCGGCACCGCCGTGACCTACGAAGATCTTTCTCTAAGATTCCTTTACTGGCCCAAGGCCGAAGTAATCGGTGAAGAAAACGTCAACACGCGGTCGTGCTGGAAACTCCGGCTCATCGCGCCGTCTCGCCAATCTCAATATTCCAGCATTATCCTCTGGGTGGATAAGTCCGGTGGCGCACTCATGCGGATGGAGGGTTTTGATTGGAACGGGCGGCTGGCGAAACGCTTCGAAGTGATTTCAGGACAGAAAATCGAAGGGCGCTGGTTTCTGAAACAGTTGCGAATCGAAGAAATGGTGCCGGGCACGAACAAAGTGCAATCGCGCACCTATCTCGAAATCAAGAAGTAGCGGCGATGGAGTGAAATCAATCGCCGGTCGCTTCGGCTTGCGCCCCTTTGACGATCTGCGCGAAGCTGCGCGGGTCCAGGCTGGCACCGCCGACAAGCGCGCCATCGATGTCCGGTTGGCTCATCAGCAAATGCGCATTGTCCGGCTTCACGCTCCCGCCATATTGGATCCGAATTTTGTCGGCAGTCGCTTCATCAGACATCTCTCGCAAAGTTTGCCGGATAAAGGCGTGCGCTTCCTGGGCTTGGTCCGCCGTCGCCGTGCGACCGGTCCCGATCGCCCAGACCGGTTCGTAAGCGACCACGGTTTCTCCAAGTTCCTTTATCTCGAGACCGGCCAGGCTGCCGCGCAATTGGCGCGATAAGACTTTTTCCACACTGCCTTTTTCGCGCTGCTCCAGCGTCTCGCCGACGCAGACAATGGGACGCAGAACAGCTTCATGTGCCGCGCGCACTTTCCGATTCACGACGAAGTCGGTTTCGCCAAACAGAGTGCGCCGCTCGCTGTGCCCGAGCACGACGTAGCGCACAAACAGATCGCGCAACAGGGCCGGACTGATCTCACCGGTAAACGCGCCGTTGCGCTCCCAATACATGTTCTGTGCGCCGACTTTGATGTTTTGCGCGGTGCCCAGTGCCTCCGTGACTTTCGCGATTGAGGTGAAAGGGGGAACAATCACTATTTCGACCTCGTCGAGATCCCCGATCTCAACCAGGAAGCGGGTGACGAAATCAGCGGATTCCTCCTGCGTCATGTTCATCTTCCAATTGGCCGCGACGATTTTTTTTCGCATATCGAATACCTGTTATCTCAAGCAGAGCGACGCGCAGTCGAGGGATGATAACGTTTGGTGCATTACTTTTCGCTGAGCGCAGCAACTCCCGGCAATTCTTTTCCCTCGATCAATTCGAGCGACGCGCCGCCGCCGGTGGAGATAAACGTCATTTTATCCGCGAGGCCAGCTTGTTTTACCGCCGTCACCGAATCGCCACCGCCGATGATGGTAACCGCTCCCGATTCCGCCAGCGCTTCGGCGATCGCGTTGGTGCCACGGGCGAAATCAGGAATTTCGAAAATGCCGACCGGGCCATTCCAGAGAATCGTTTTTGCTTTCGCGATTTCCCGTCGAAAAAGAGCGATGGTCGCGCTACCGATATCGACCGCCTGCCAGCCCTCGCTCACGCCCGCGTCCGTGGAGACACGCGGTGTATTCCGAGTCGGAACATTCGCCCAAATTTTCTGCGCTTCGAGCGCATCGACAGGCACTAGAAATTTTATTCCTTCCTCGTGGGCGAGACCGAGAAGCTCGCGCGCGAGATCGAGTTTATCCTCTTCCACGCGGCTGGCGCCGACCGGAATGCCCTCCGCTTTCCAAAACGTATTTGCCATCGCGCCGCCGATCAGAATGGCGTCGGCTTTTTTCATCAGCGCCTTGATCACGCCGATCTTGTCGGAGACTTTCGAGCCGCCGAGGATGACGACGAAAGGACGAGCCGGATTCGCCAGTTCCTCGCTCAGATACTTTATCTCTTTCTCCATCAGGAGCCCCATGGCTGATCGATAAACAAATTTTGTGATGCCCGCGGTCGAAGCATGGGCGCGATGGGCAGCGCCGAAGGCATCGTTTACATAAAGGTCGCCGAGGGCCGCGAGCGCTTTCGCAAAATTCGGATCATTGGCTTCTTCCTCTGCTTGAAACCGCAGATTCTCGAGCAGCGTGATATCACCTTCGAGCATGTGTTTGATGATTGCTTCCGGCACGCTGCCGATCGTGTCGTGACTGAAAATAACCGGACGGTTCAACAACGTGTGCAGATGATCGGCGACCACGCGCAGAGAATATCTCTCGACCGACTTCCCTTTGGGCCGGCCAAGGTGGGACATCAGGATGATCTTTGCACTGCGTTCTCGCAGAAAATTGATCGTCGGCAAGCTTTCGCGGATGCGGGTGTCATCGGTGATGACGATTTTTCCGTCCCGCTCTTCCGTCGGAACATTGAAATCAACGCGGACGAGGACTCGTTTGCCGCGCACATCGAGATCACGAAGCGTGAGCTTGCTCATTGCAAGTGACGTCCCCTTCCTGTCATTCCGAACGAAGTGAGGAACCTCTCATCGACGCATCAGCGTTTCAAAAGGTTATCTTGGATCACTTTCCCAGCATGGCCAGCATTTCCACGCAACGATTACTGTAGCCCCATTCATTGTCGTACCAGCCGACGACTTTCACAAAACGGTTCCCGAGCGTTAGCGTGAGTTTGCTGTCGAAAATGCACGAGTGTGGGTTGCCGACGATGTCCTGCGAAACGAGCGGCTCGTCGGTGTATTCGAGAATGCCTTTGTAGTTCTTTTCGCCCGCCGCCGTCTTGAACGCGGCGTTGATCGCTTCGGCGGTCGCATCTTTGGAAAGAACAGCCGTGAAATCCGTCACCGATCCGTCCGGCGTTGGCACTCGAAACGCGCCGCCGTTCAACTTCCCTTTCAAATCCGGAATCACTTCACCGATCGCTTTCGCTGCGCCGGTGCTCGACGGAATAATGCTTAACGCTGCCGCCCGCGCGCGTCGCAAATCTTCATGGGGAAAATCGAGAATGCGCTGGTCGTTCGTATAACTGTGGATCGTGCTCATGAACCCGTGTTCGATCCCGAAATTTGTGTGCAGGATTTTCGCCAACGGCGCGAGGCAGTTCGTCGTGCAGCTCGCATTCGAAACGATGGTGTCTTTGGACGCGTCGTAAATATCGTCATTGATGCCCATGCAGATTGTCGCATCCGGATTTTTCGCCGGCGCACTGATCAACACGCGCTTCGCCCCGGCTTTGATATGTAGCTCGGCTTTGTCGCGGCTCGTGAAAAAGCCAGTCGATTCCAGAACGACATCCACGCCAAGATCTTTCCAAGGGAGCTTGCCCGGATCGCGTTCTTTCAGAACCTTGATCTTGTGACCGCGGACAATGATGTTTTCCGCGTCGTGGCTGATCTCGCCATCGAACTTCCCGTGGACTGAATCCCACTTCAGCAAATGCGCGAGTGTGAGAGTGTCGGTGAGGTCGTTGATGGCGACGATGCGCTTGACGTCGCTTTGTTCCATTGCGCGCAAGACGTTGCGTCCGATCCGTCCGAAGCCATTGATGCCGTAATTTGCCATAAGAGAGGTAGTTTGAGTTTGATTCGCGGAAGCCGGCGGAAGACCGCACGACCAGCGCCGGTATACCTAATTTGCAGAATAGGGCGAGGCAATCAGGAATTGTATTGGATGCGGGAATGCGAGCTGGAGCCAATTCATTCTGCCGCTGAGGATAGCGGCAGCTGCAAAATTCTAGGCTGCTGCTGCGTGAGGCAATGGAATGCGCCCAGGCCCCAGATCAGCTCACGGCAATCGATCGGCAAGATGCGTCGCGAGGGAAACGCGTGCTGGAGAACCTCGACCGCTTCGCTATCGTTGGGATCAGCAAATGTCGGCAGGAGCACACACTCATTCGCGATGTAAAAATTTGCATAGCTCGCGGGCAAACGCAGATCTTCGCGCAGCGATTTTTTTCGGCATCGGCAGCGGAATGATTTCGAGTGGCTCGTCTCCGGCTTTCATCGAACGCAGTCGCTCCAGATTTTCTTGGAGCGGCTTGTAGTTCGCATCCTCCCGATTTTCTTCTACGACTGTTACAATGGTGCGCTCGGCGACGAAGCGAGCCAGGTCATCAATGTGCCCATCGGTGTCATCTCCTTCGATGCCATCGCCGAGCCAAAGAATTTCGCGAACACCGAGAAAATCGCGCAATCGCTGCTCGATCTCAGCGCGCGACAAGGTCGGATTACGATTCGGATTCAGGAGGCAGGATTCGGAAGTAAGCAGCGCGCCCGCGCCGTTTACGTCAATTGAACCGCCCTCGAGAATCATGCGCGGATAGAAAACCGGTGCGCCGACTATCTCTCCCACGCGCGTCGGAACCACTTCATCCAGATCACACGGCGGGTACTTCCCGCCCCACGCGTTGTAGTCCCAATCGACGATGGCAAGGCGCGGTTCCGCGTCGCGCGTCAAAAAAATTGGACCATGATCGCGGCACCAGGGCTCGTTGGTTGGAATGTGATGAAACGTGAGCCGGTCGAGCGGCAAGTCATTCAATACTGCACGCGCCTCGGCTTCGTGCTTCTCGTCGCAAACGTTGATGCAAACAGGTTCCGACGTGAGCAGCGCCTCTACCATCGCCCGCAACGTTGGGAGGACGCGATCGAAGGCTCCAGGAAAACTGATTCCCTCACGGCGCGGCCAGGAAAGCCAGGTCGCCGCATGCGGTTCCCATTCAGCCGGCATGCGGTAGCCGAGATCGGCCGGCTTTGCTTGATGTAACGGCATCTTGGAACGCATAACATTATCGCCGTTTTTGCGCAGCGAGAAGCGGAGGGAACTCAAGCGATGCGGGAGATGACGTCGTCTCGATGAAATGCGCCGCCGCGGCTTTCAGTTTCATCCAGCGATCCCAATCGAGACCTGGCGCGCCAACGATATGGCGCAAAAGGCTGCGCCATTCCATCAGCGCGCGTTCGATATCCCCCGCGCGCAGCGAATCATTAGTTAGTTTGTAACGCGCACCGGGATTCGTTACGATATCGCGGATGACTTCAGACGCGCCGGAACCGTATTGCGCCGGCACGCCCATCTGGAGATAACCGTGATAATCGGCGCGGTCGTAAACGCGCTGGCAGAGAATGCCGAGGCGTCCGCCGAGCGGCGCGTCCTCTCCGGCGAAACGCGGACCGGCGCGAATGTTGGCGAGATCGAAAACAAGTTCGTCAATTGGATAGGCTTCGTCTTCAAGCGCGGCAGCAATGGCGAGACCTTCGCCGGCATGGAAAAAGGTAAAGACAACACCGCGACGCGTCGGCGTACCATCGTTTTCAACCAGGCCAAGCTTCCGCCACGCATACGTGGGTGAATCGGTAATTTCGACGGTTTGATCATGCGCCAATTCCGAACAGTTTCGACACACCAGCGGCAATGCTTCGCGCTCGGGCGGCTCGCACAACGCTCGTTTGTGCGAATCGATCTGCGCCGGAATTTGCAGGCTCGAAAAATCGATCCGTGCGTAAATCGTGTCGCCGCGAGTGATGATCTCAGCGATTTCTCCGCTGACCAATTCCGGCAGTATGGAACGCGTAACTTTCTCAAACTCTGTCCGCGAAAAGATTCTTGATTGGGAGGGCGAGCGTTCCAGCAGAGCTTTTCGCAGCCATTTGACGGGCGCAATTGAGTCATCAGCCACCAGGGTCGCGAGCGGAATCTCTCGGCCGTAAATTCCCTTCTCGCGCAGTTTGCACAGATTGCCAAAACCGCGGCCATCGAGCATTCGGGGTACGGTCAGCGCCGGAACCCAGTGCTCATTCTCACGAACAAAGAGCCGGCCTAACGAGACACTTTCGATTTGCGTTGATTTCGGTTCCCACTCGTTTGCCGAATTCAGGATCTCGACAATCGGACGCCTAACGAATCGTGCCCGTTCCGCGTCCACCCATAAGCCGCACGGTTTCGTGCCGGTCGTAAGGGTATGCTCTACTCCCAGCGGAACACGCTGAATGCTAAAAAGAGAATGACTGAGTTTCACCGCCGTCGCGAAAGGGACCGCGTAATCGGGGTCAGCGCCTTCGGGTGCAGGATTTCGCATCACGCTGATCAAGCTCGGCCAGTCAACCTGGGTGGCGCGCTTCAATCGGCGCGGTCGCGCATCGCCAAGTCGCGGCAGATCCTGGGTAAAAAGAACGTAACCGACCTCATCGAGTCCGCGACGACCGGCCCGCCCAAACATTTGTAAGAGTTCGTCCGCCTGCACATGCCGCTCGAAACTCCCCGCCATATAGCGTGTATCGGTCACAAGCACAGACCGCATCGAAAAATTGATGCCCGCCGCTAGGCCCATCGTGGCAACAACGACATTCAACTGACCCGCTTTTGCGAGCGGCTCGATCAAGCCCGCGCGCACGGCGTAGCTGAGTCCGCTATGATGATAAGCGACACGGCCGCGCAATAATTTCGCGAGACGTTTTCCCGCCAGCGCCTCCTGAGCGGAAGAAAGCGACAGCGGATCGTGCATTGGCAAGGCGGAGGAAATCGCTCGCGCCATTTCCTCGGCGGCGTTGCGGCGGGGCGCGAAGACGAGCACGGGAGCTAAATCTGCTCGCAAAAGTTTTCCGATGGCGCGGGCCCAAAAATTTCTTGCCTGGACAAACTGCGAGTCGGGCAACGCTTGCAAATCGATCTCCTCCAGCGGAACGGGGCGATCTTGATGCGAAATCAAAATCGCGTCGCGGCCAATCCTCCGCAGCCAGGCGACAATGTCCTGCGGGTTTTGCACGCTGCCACTGAGAAGAAGCAGTTGCGTTTCGGGCGGCGCGAGAGCAAGCGCCAGTTCGTAATGAACGCCGCGCACCGCGTCCGAAATGAGCTGGTATTCATCGACGACGAGGAGCCGCGGACCGTCGCGGCGGAGAAAGCGCGCGCGTTGTGTTTCAAGCGTCGCGACGACGACACGCGCATCCAGATTGAGCGCAAGATCTCCCGTTGCGATGCCGACATCCCAGCCGTGCGTCCGCCATTCCGCGAGTTTGTCGTTCGCGAGAGCGCGGGTGGGGACGGTAAAAATCGCCTGACCCTTGAGCGACGGATAGAGCAATTCGAAAATGTAAGTCTTGCCCGCGCCCGTCGGTGCTTGCACGATGACATCCTTGCCGGCCCGCAACGCGCGTACCGCTTCCTGTTGCCAGAGATCGGGAACGCAAAGATTGATCTCCATCCCCAAAGCCATCGAAGAAGATGGTGAAGCCCGGTTCGCAATCAACCGATTGCGTTTCCCGCGCGATCATGCGCGTGTCGCCAGTATTTACGGCGGAGGCTCGCCGTCCTCGGGCGGAGCGAACCCGTGGTGATGCATTCTTTTTCTGTGCGAACGCTCGATTTGCTCAAGCTTCGTGCGCTGCTCCGGCGTCAGCTCGGGCGCAATCTGCCGATGCGATTCTTCCATTGTCGCGCGCACGCGCTTCGCCGTCTCGATGCGGATCGCTTCCAGTTTGCTCGAGGTCTGATCGATAATCGGCGAGATCCTGGCGACCTGATCGGGCGTTAGCTCCAGCTCACGCCGCAGCCGCTCCCGCATTCTGTCCGGCAGTCCATGCGAATGCGGCGGCCCGAAGAAAAAATGGCGCCCATGGGTGGCGCCGATGAATCCGCCCGTCAGTCCACCTGTGAGGAAGACAAGCAGAAATCCCGCTATCAATTTCCACTTCAGTGCCGCGCTCATTGCAAGAAGGCCGTTTGAATCGCCGAATCTGCGATCGCGTAATCATTCGCAAGCGGCTCGCTGAGTTCCTCATCATCGCTGATTTGCTGGTAAGCGGCAACGGTGGCGACGAGTGACACGGTGACCGCAATGATCGCGACATTCCGCACCAGCCGGGCAAGTGCGTTCGCTTCGCGCGATTGCTTTTCGCCTGCGCGCCAGAGCGCGACGACCCGGGTTTCGAATCCAAAAGGCGCGGATGCGGCGGATTCGTTAGGCGCAGCCGCAGCCGAACGCAACAGCCGATCAAGATGAGAATCAATTTTTGCTATTCTCATTCTCCGGATAAAATCGTCATCTGCCGTTTCATTTTTTGCCTGGCGCGGTAGGCGCGTACCTTAACCAGGGATGCGCTCCAACCCGTGATCTTTTGAATTTCTGCGATCGAACGTTGCTGAAGATATAGCAAGTCGATTACCAAACGCTCCACCGGCTTAAGCGCGGCCATGAGTTTCTCGACCAGGTCGCGCGCCGCAAATTTCTGGTCATGCGGCAATTCGTCCGTGTCCGCCGCCATATTATCCAGGAGGGCGCTTTGTTCCTCGCTCAAATCCGCGTGACGCAGTTCGGGTCGCGCTTTCTCCGCCTGGATTTGATTGATGCAGGTATTGATCGCGATGCGCGAGACCCAGTGCTCAAGCGGCACTTTGCCGGAGTACTGCGGCAGTTTCTGAAGTATCTTAATGAAAATCATCTGACAAAGGTCTTCCTCCGCCGTCCGCGGTGGGCGATGTGCGCGCACCAGTTTCGCCACGAGAGGATAAAGCTGCCTGACCAATCCGCGGGCTGCTTCATCATCGTGCCGAAGCGCGCCCTCGACCAGGGCGCGGACGTCCGATTCCTTATCCATGTCCGCCGGAGCGCATGCACACTGTTCGATATGACAGAGCCGGACGGTCGCCGGTTACAAAAATTATGGATCTCGGTCGTTCGAGCGTCCGTCCGGAAAAATAATCTGTAACCGACGTGTTCATCTGGCGGTCATCCATTCTTGAACAGACGCGGCAACCGCGCTGAGTAAACCAGGAACAAACCAAAACTATGAAACGAAAAATTATCGCTATCACCGCCGCGTGCTCACTGGCACTCGGCGCCTTCACGTTCGCTCAAGGTCCTGATCCGGCGGAGTGCGGTGGGATGCACGGCCACCGCGGCAAAGGCGGACACGAGTGGGGAAATCCGCTCGGTCATTTGACCGAAAAATTGAATCTGACAGCCGATCAGAAAGCCAAGGTGCAACCGATCATTGATCAGACCAAGCCGCAGATCGAAGCCATTCATCAGGACGCGATGCAAAAGAGCAAGGCAGTGATGGATACCGCCATGGCGCAGATTCGTCCGCTGCTCACGCCCGAGCAGGTGACGAAATTTGATGCGATGAAACAGGCGCACGAGAAAATGCGCGAAGCCCGCAAGGAAATGCACGACGCCGTCGAGCAATAACTTTTTGCGGTGGTAAACAGGTGCGGCGGCGGTCGAAGGATCGCCGCCGTTTTTATGTGACCTCGTTTGCAGGGACAAGTCTTCTGAGAAGATCATCAATCCTGGAACGCGAGTCCCGCGGCACATTGAATTTGTCCGGTTAGGGCAGCTGGGATCTTCAAATTGTGCACTTCTTCAGCGCAACGCTCGAAAAGTACGATAACCCGCCGTCCTTGCTTTGGCGGACAGGAGTTTCGCCGAGGATGATTTCGCAGCATGGCCCTTTCACGAGTTATCAGGTGAACGTTGATGCGAACGGCCAGAACATCACCGGCGACGCGGCGAACGAGCCGAGCATCTGCGTCGACCCACAAGACCGCAGCAAAATGTCCATCGGCTGGAGACAGTTCAACACTGTTTCGTCCAATTTTCGCCAGGCCGGCTGGGGATATACAACGAACGGAGGCACGACCTGGACGTTCCCGGGTATTCTCGAGAACAATGTCTTCCGGAGCGATCCGGTGTTGTACTCCGATGACACCGGGCATTTTTTCTATCTCAGTCTTTTGCAGACATTTTTTGACAACATGTGGCGCTCGCTAAACGGCGGCCAGTCGTGGACGAACATTGCGCCTGCGGACGGAGGCGACAAGCAGTGGTTCACAATCGACAACACGAATAGCACGGGGCACGGATTCCAGTACCAGATCTGGAGCACAAGTGGCAACAATTACGGTGGCAGGCAATTTACCCGTTCTGTCGATGGCGGAGTGACCTGGCTGAATCCAATCAATATTCCCAACTCTCCGATTTGGGGAACGCTCGACGTGGACACGAACGGCAACCTCTTCATTGGCGGCGTAAATGGAAGTGGAACCCAGTTTTGGTGCATTCGCTCGACCAACGCCAAGAACGGTGCCGTGACACCAAGTTTCGACCAAAGCACCGCGGTCAATCTCGCCGGCGCCATAGATTTTAGCGACACGATCAATCCGGAAGGATTGGCCGGTCAGGTTTTCCTTGCGGTGGACCGCTCCGGCAGCAGCACGAACAACAACATTTACATACTGGCGACCGTGCAACCAACGGGTTTCAGCACGGGGATGGACGTGATGTTCGCGCGCAGCGTGAACAGCGGACAATCCTTCAGCGCGGCGCACCGCATCAACGATGACCCCGTCAATCACAACAAATGGCATTGGATGGCAACGCTTTCGGTCGCGCCGAATGGACGCATCGATTGCGTTTGGCTCGACACGCGCAACGCCGCGAACAACACCGATTCGCAGCTTTTCTATTCTTACAGCGCGGATGGCGGCAATACGTGGAAAGCGAACGTGCCGGTCAGTAATTCGTTCAATCCCTTCCTCGGCTACCCGCAGCAGAACAAAATGGGCGATTACATGACCATGGTTTCCGACAATACCGGAGGCAATGTGGCGTATGCCGCAACGTTCAATGGGGAAGAGGATGTTTATTTCGTTCGTGTCGCTCCCGCCTTCCCGGTGGCGCAAAGTGCCTTTTCTCGAAAGATTCACGGCGGCGGCGGGACTTTCGATATCCCACTGCCAATTGGCGGTCCCCCGGGGATCGAATGCCGCAGCGGACCTGATTATCAGATGATTATTAATTTCGCGAGTCCGGTCACCGTTGCGAGCGCTTTGGTAGCTGCTGGGACCGGGAGCGTGGGCAGCTTCAGCGTGAGCGGTTCGCAAGTCACCGTTAATCTGACTGGGGTGACCAATGTGCAGACGATCACGGTTACGCTTGGCAACGTGAACGATGGCACAAACATTGGCGACGTTGCCGTTTCCATGGGTGTGCTCGCCGGCGATACGAACGGGAATGGGGCGGTGAACGCGGGCGATGTTAGTCAGGCCAAAGGACAGGCAGGGCAGACGGTGACCGGATCGAATTTCCGCACCGATGTGAATGCGAACGGCTCGATAAACGCCGGGGACATTTCTTTAATCAAAGCCAATGCGGGCACCGCGCTGCCCTAACGAATAGGACGCTCACCGAGCCTGGCTTATGGTGGCTGCCTGCACGTGGAGGTCATTCATAAAGCCCTCCTTGCGTTCCTAAGTGCGCCCTGATGACGTGGCGAAGCATCGCTTTCTATTTCCTTCACGCCTAAAAAAAGAACTAAAATCCCATTGACACGCATCCTCGGTTCTAAATATCCTCGCGGTCACCACCGAAAGGATTATTAAGAAAATGAAAACCCACACTTCAGCTTCCTCCGAATCTCGTCATCTCTCCTGGCCCTTCGCCTTCCTAAACTCGACAAAAAACAAATTGTCTTGGTCCGGGCGACTCGCCGGAAAAGTGCTCATTGTGCTGATGTTGACCGTCGCAGCCGGCAACATCAAGGGCCAATCAGCGGATAACGTCGCGAATGAGAAGGCAGGCCGTAACGCCGACGGGGTTTCGGTGCCAGACAGTTGGTCGAGTGGTGCTTCTCTTTCGGGCAACCTGGTGCGCGCGGTTGGCGTTTACTTCCCCGCCAACGGGCTCTTCTACGCCATGGGCGGGCGCAGTAGCGACAGCGCCGGCAGCGATTCAACTCACCCGTTCGAGTACAACCCGGCTACGAATACCTGGACAACCAAGGTTGCCACGTTCCCAGACAACCAAATGAATAACATGGCCTGCGGCGTACTCACGGTCGGTGGCACACCGCAGATCTATTGCGTGGGCGGTTCGGCCGCCGGCGCTACCACTGCTACGGCCCGCGTCTTCAGCTACGATCCGGTGACCGATACAATTACGACTCTGACAGCTCCCGATAACTGGCCTGGCGACGTCGCCGGCACCATCCTGCCGGGCGGCTTCGCGGTTACAGGCAACAAGCTCTACATCATGGGGGGCTTTAACATTAACATCGGCATGACCTCCCAGACTTGGCAGTTCGACCCGACTCAAGTCGTAGGCTCACGCTGGCTTCAGCGCCTGGACTACCCCGCCCAACGTGGCTATGTCCCTGCGACAGCCATCGGCGGATTGATTTACACTGCGGGAGGTTCGCTTTGGGACGGCACAACTCTCCAAGACACTGCGGACTCGTTTAAGTTTGACCCGGCCGCGAATACTTGGACGGCCATTACCACCATACCGAGGGCGACCGCAGAGACGCGGGCCCTCGCGGTGAATAATCAGATGTGGGTCATGGGTGGCGGGAGAACTACGCCCAACCCATCTAACGAGGTCGACATCTACAATACCGTTAGCAACACCTGGACGACGGGACTTCCTTTCGTCACCGCACGGCGCAACTTCCCAGCCGACACCGACGGCAGCCGCGTCTGGCTGGCCGGAGGCTACGATAGCACAGGCACGGGGCTGCTGAACACGATGGAAAGATTCCTGGTCCCTGTGGCTCAAAGCGCTGTCTCGCGAAAGACACATGGCGGAGCGGGCACGTTCGATATTCCCCTGCCACTTACTGGAAGCGTGGGAATCGAATGTCGCAATAGCGGAGGCAGCCAGACGATAATTGTTAACTTCGCTACTTCGGTCACCGTTGCCGGGGCCTCGGTGACTTCTGGCACCGGGAACGTGGGTAGTTTCGTCGTGAGCGGAGCGCAGGTCACAGTCAATCTCACTGGCGTGACCAATGCCCAGAGAATCACCGTTACGCTTAGCAGCGTAAACGACGGCACAAATACGGGTGACGTTCTCGTTCCAATGGGCGTGCTGACTGGCGATACGAACGGCAATGGAGCGGTGAATGCCGGAGACGTCAGCCAGACCAAAGGGCAATCGGGTCAAGCAGTCACGGCCGCGAATTTCCGGACCGATGTGAATGCGAATGGCTTGATCAACGCCGGGGATGTCGCGCAAGTCAAGGGCGCCTCTGGCACCTCGCTGCCGCCCTAACGACTTGGCGCGACGCGAAGAACGAAAACGGGAAGCACGACTCGTCTCAGGCAATCCGAATGCGGGTCGCTGCAATCTATGATATTCACGCGAACCTTCCCGCGCTCGAAGCGGTAATCGACGATATTCGTCGGGCCGAGGTCGATCTCGTGGTGGTCGGAGGCGATGTGCTTCCAGGTCCGATGCCACGCGAGACGATCACGCGGGACTCGGTGTATCTGTGGTCGCCTGCGGCCATACCCGCATTCAGTTTGATCGGATGATCGAAGGCATTCGAGTTGTAAATGCCGGCAGTGTAGGAATGCCGTTTGGGGAACCAGGCGCCTATCGGCTCTTGCTCGGACCTAACCTTCAGCTTCGGCGTACGCCCTACGACCTCGTGAAAGCTGCCGAGCACGGGCGAGACACGCAGTACCCGCAAGCTCAAGACTTTGCTGCACGTAACGTCCTGCAACCCCCATCAGAAGGAGAAACCCTCGACTCATTTGCGAAAGTCGAATTGCGGTAAGGCCAAGATCAGCCGAAACGCCCAGTGATGTAATCCTCAGTCTTCTTTTCCCGAGGCGAAGTGAAGATCTGATTGGTATCGCCGAACTCGATCAGTTCGCCTACATAAAAGAAGGCCGTCTTGTCAGAGACGCGGCTGGCTTGCTGCATGTTGTGGGTCACGATCACGATGGTGTAATTCTTCTTCAGCTCGTAGATCAGTTCTTCGATCTTCATCGTGGCAATGGGATCGAGCGCCGAAGCCGGCTCGTCCATGAGAAGGACTTCGGGTTCGACTGCGACGGCGCGAGCGATGCAAAGCCGCTGTTGCTGGCCGCCGGACAGGCTCATGCCGGGTTTGCGCAGATCGTCCTTTACTTCGTCCCAAAGGGCCGCCATACGCAGTGATTTCTCGAGTTGTTCCTGAAGAAAAGCTCGGTTGCGCACGCCATTCAAACGCAGGCCGACCAGAACATTTTCCGCGATCGACATGGTGGGAAAGGGATTTGATTTCTGAAAGACCATGCCGATGCGGCGGCGAATGACGGCGGGATTAGTCCCCGTGCCGTAAAGATTTTCGCCGTGAAACAAGACCTTTCCTTCAACGCGAGTGCGCGGGACCAGTTCGTGCATACGGTTGAGACAACGCAGGAAGGTCGATTTCCCGCAACCGCTTGGGCCAATGATGGCGGTGATCGTCTTCGCCGGAATATCGAAGGTTACGTCTTTGACCGCCTGTTTTTGCCCGTACCAAATGGAGAGATGTTCCACTTGAAAGGCGGGCCGTACGGCGGTCGCCGATTCGACTATCGGTCGGGTCGTCTCATCGCTTTCGTCGGTGATGGGCTTGGTCACGGGCATCTGAGTTTCGATCATCAGGAACGCTTTATTAAAGAACGGTTGCGGTGCGGCTGCGAGTCAGAAACCGCACCAAAATATTAATCACGAAAATGCCGATGAGAAGAACAAGCGCGCCGGCCCAGGCCTGACGATGCCAGTCATCGTAGGGTGAGATCGCGTAGGAAAAAATTTGGAGCGGCAGGGCGGCGATAGGTTCAGCCAGGTTACGGTTCCAAAAGCGGTTGCCGAAGGCAGTGAACAGCAATGGCGCAGTCTCGCCGGCCACACGAGCAAGGGCGAGAAGGATGCCGGTGATGATTCCTTTCGAGGCCGTTTTCATCACAATGTAGACGATGGTTTTCCAGCGACTCACGCCGAGAGCGAGCGCGGCCTCGCGATAACCGTTCGGCACGAGGAGCAAGACCTCTTCGGTTGTGCGCATGATGAGAGGAATCATCATCAGGCCCAGGGCGAGACCGCCGGCGTAAGCGGAAAAGGACCGAAATGTGATTACGACCAGGCCGTAAACGACAACACCCCAGGTGATGGAGGGAACGCCGTTGAGCACGTCGGCAATGAATCGCAGCCCCGCATTTCCACGCGTCGAGCCGTATTCCGCGAGATAGACGCCGCCGAGAACGCCGATCGGAATTCCGATGACAGAGGCGAGCCCGAGTAACTCGAGAGTACCGACGATGGCGTTGGCCATGCCTCCCCCCTTTTCACCGACCGGTGCGGGCAGATTCAGAAAGAAGTCCAGATTCACGGCGCTCGCGCCGCTCTTGATAAGATAGAAAAAGACAAGAGCCAGCGGCGCGATAACAAGAAGTGCGGAAAGGAACGCGATGCCGGAAGCAAGGCCACTCTTGAATTGGCGCCATTGATGTTTGTTACTCGATGACGTTTTCATTTATTGGACAGCGCGTGTGGTCGACTGCGAACTCATCGTCCTGAGAAGAAGTTGTGCGACGAGGTTTGCGAGAATGGTGATGCCGAACAGAACCAGTCCGATTTCAAACAGCGCCTGCAAATAAAGGTCGGTGGTTGCTTCGGTGAATTCATTGGCAATGACACTGGCCAGCGTGTAACCGGGCTTGAGCAGCGAGAGGGCGATCTGCGGCGTGTTCCCTATCACCATCGTCACTGCCATAGTTTCGCCAAGGGCGCGCCCGAGGCCAAGGATGACCGCGCCGAACAATCCCTTCTTCGCATAACTCAGGACTGCGATACGCGTCACTTCCCAACGCGTCGCACCGAGCGCATAGGCAGCTTCGCGCTGCAGGTTAGGCACGCTCCGCAAAATCTCGCGTGAAACCGATGTGATAATGGGCAGGATCATGATCGCGATGATGATGCCGCCCGCGAGCATACTCACCCCGTAGATTGGGCCGGTAAAAAGTCCCGTCCAACCGAAGTATTCCTTTAGAAAAGGAAACGGGTAATCGCGCAGCCACGGAATCATTACGAAGATTCCCCAGAGACCAAGGATTACGCTCGGGATAGCTGCCAGCATCTCGATTAGCGAAATTAGCGGCTGCCGGATCCAAAGTGGCGCCAGTTCCGTTAAATAAATCGCGGTCGCGATGCTTAATGGCACCGCGATGATCAGCGCAACGAGCGAAGAAACGAGCGTGCCGTAAATAAACGGGAGCGCGCCGAATTGTTCCGCGACCGGATCCCAGGTGGAGGTGGTGAGAAAATTGAATCCGAATTTTTTGATCGCGAGCGACGAGCCGCGCGCCAGTTGCCAACCGACAAGAAAGACCAGCAGCACGACTGCCAGCGCCATGGCGAGTGTCAGCCATTCAAAGGCCTTGTCTCCAAAACGCGAGGGCGGCGCCATTCGTTCTGGCGCCGACCGTTCGGTTGCCGATATGGAAGCAACTGCTGGCATATTGGTTTGATTCGTTAGGGCGCGGCTCCAACAGGGCCACTGCGTATGACGCGCTCGATCGCCTAGAATTTGATCTCGTCAATCCGCTTCAGGACGCGCGCGCGAAGCGCATCGGGCAGCGGCGCGTAATCCAAATCTTTCGCCATTTTCTCGCCGTCCTTTTCCGCCCACTTTAGGAACTCAACGATCTTCTTGCCCTTCTCATGCTCCTTCTGGTTTTCGTAAATAAGAAGCCAGGTTGCTCCGCAGATCGGATACGCATCTTTGCCCGGAGCGTTGGTGATCGAAAAACGGAAATCTTCAGGAATTTCCGCCGTGGCCAAAGCGGCCGTGATGGAATCGAGTGACGGTTTCACAAATTCACCCGCCGAATTTTTCACTTCGGCATACGGCATCTTGTTTTGTACGGCGTAGATGAGTTCAACGTAACCGAGCGCGCCGGGGGTTTGCTTAATCTGCCCTGCCACGCCTTCATTCCCCTTCCCGCCCAGTCCAGTTGGCCAGTTGACTGATGTGTTTGTTCCGACCTTCGCCTTCCACTCAGAGCTAATCTTGCTCAGGTAATCGGTCCAGATGTAGGTCGTCCCGCTTCCATCCGAGCGATGCACCACGATGATTTCCCGGTCCGGCAGTTTCGCACCCGGATTCAGCGCGGTGAGTTTCGGGTCGTTCCACTTTTTTATGTGGCCAAGAAAAATTCCAGCAATCGCTTCAGCGTCGAGCTTTAGCTGCGGGCTATCCGGCAAATTATACGCTACCACGTCCGCACCCGCGACCGTCGGAATGTGCAGCAATTTCCCTGGCGCTTTGGCCAGATTATCATCGCTCATCGGACCGTCGGAAGCGCCGAAGTCAACCGTTTGCGCGAGAATTTGCTTTTGTCCGCCGCCCGACCCGATTGATTGATAATTGAAGCGGACAGAGGGATCGACCTTCGCATAGGTATCGAACCATTTTGAGTAAATGGGATACGGGAATGTTGCTCCCGCACCGTTGATCGTCATCTGCGCCGAAGCGGTCACGGCGACGCCGAAGAGGAACGCCAGTGCGAAAAAGCTGCATCTGAATTGCTGGAATTTCATAATGCAACAGGTTGTCGCAACCAGCCGTCGAGGGTCAAAAAGTTTACTGTTACGATTGCGTGACGAAGCGCTGCGGGGAGCTTGTTAAGCGTAGCTGTAAGCCGCTCGCGGCGATTCGCCCGAACATGAAAATCCGAGACGTCACTTGGCGCGAACTCCGGAAGGCGATCGGATCCAATCGTACCGGTCGCTCGTGGGCCGAACTTCTCGTTACGGAGTAGAGATCGTCAGCCCAATCTGAGGATCTCGTTCGTCAATTCCGTCTTGCGCTCCTCCAAGGTCTGGAGGCGAAGCTGCCAGCGGTGGAGTTGGATGCTGTGCTGATTGATGTAACTGACGATCTCGGTCCGCTGCGATTCGTTTTCCTTCAGACGGCGCTGCAGTGTCGCAAGATGTACGTTTACTTCCCCAGCGGAGGCTTTGTCTTTGGAGGACAAACTGGCATCGGGCACGGTGATTGACTGGTTGCATTTCTGGCAATCTACCAGCATGCCGGACGCAGCCGCATTGACCACGAGCGCGGAACCGCATTTGGGGCAATTGAAGACGATATCATCGCCGGGATTCGTGTGTGCCGCAGAATCCACAGCGGTCTTGCCTTGCATCAATCAAACAAAGTAGCAGTCCGTATACCAAGGCATCGGCTCCGACTCGCCGCACAAACAGCGCTCGCTGGATCTTGGCCAAGTGTAACCCATGTGACACTGAAGCCCACTCGGGGGTTATCAGCTGCGACACGATGACCCGAACACTGATCGTGTGTTTCGTCATCTACATTCATAAGATGATAATTATTAGGTAATTATGACATATAGAATCACGCGGAATATGATTTGCTAAAGGGGATTCATCGAATCCTCTCGATCTGAAAGGAATTTATAAAATATGGCAAAAGTGTTAGGTATCGATTTGGGAACTACCAATTCCTGCATGTCTGTGATGGAAGGTGGCGACCCTGTGGTCTTGGAAAACAGCGAAGGTGCGCGCACTACGCCTTCGGTCGTTGCTTTCTCGAAGAACGGTGAGCGACTGGTCGGCCAGGCTGCGAAACGTCAGGCGGTAACGAATCCCGCCAACACGGTTTTCTCAATCAAGCGTTTCATGGGCCGCAAGTTCGATGAGGTGCACGAAGAAGAGCACCGAGTGCCCTACAAGCTCGTGAAGGCGGCGAATGGCGACGCGCACGTGCAAGTAGAAGTCAATGGGCAGAAGAAGACTTTTTCACCGCCCGAGATTTCCGCGATGATTTTGTCGAAGTTGAAGTCGGACGCGGAAGCGAAGCTCGGCGAAAAGATCACGCAGGCCGTGATCACGGTGCCGGCGTACTTTAACGATTCGCAGCGTAATGCGACCAAAGACGCGGGCAAGATCGCTGGTCTTGAAGTCCTCCGCATCATCAACGAACCGACTGCGGCCTCCCTCGCATACGGTCTCGACAAGAAGAAGGACGAGAAGATCGCGGTGTACGATCTCGGCGGCGGCACGTTCGATATCTCGGTGCTCGAAATCGGCGACGGCGTCTTCGAAGTAAAGGCGACTAACGGCGACACACACCTGGGAGGCGATGATTGGGACAATCTGATCATGGATTGGATCATGTCGGAGTTTAAGAAAGACTCCGGGATCGATCTCTCGAAGCAGCCCGATGCCGTCCAGCGCATCAAGGAAGAAGCGGAGAAGGCCAAGATCGCGCTTTCATCCTCGCAAGAGTACGAGATCAATCTGCCTTTCGTAACCGCCGATGCGAGCGGGCCGAAACACATTCAGAAGAAGCTCACGCGCGCAAAACTCGAACAACTAACTGACCCGCTCTTCGAGCGGACAATCAAACCGGTAAAGGATTGCCTGGCAGACGCGAAAATTTCTACCAACGACGTTAACGAACTGGTCCTCGTCGGCGGCATGACGCGGATGCCGAAGGTGATCGAAACGGCCCGCAAACTTATTGGTAAGGAACCTCATAAGGGCGTGAACCCGGACGAAGTCGTCGCGGTCGGTGCCGCGATTCAAGGCGGCGTCCTAAAGGGAGATGTCAAAGATGTATTGCTTCTCGATGTGACTCCGCTGACGCTCGCGATTGAAACGGCGGGCGGCGTAGCCACGCCGATGATTCCGCGCAACACGACGATCCCGACCCGTAAATCGCAGATTTTTTCGACCTATAGCGATAACCAGCCGGGTGTGGAAATTAAGGTGCTGCAAGGTGAGCGTCCGCTTTCGCGTGACAACAAAAATCTAGGCACGTTCCACCTCGATGGCATCCCGCCGGCTCCACGCGGAACGCCGCAGATCGAAGTGACTTTCGACATCGACGCGAACGGCATTCTGCATGTCTCAGCGAAAGATTTGGGCACCGGCAAGGAGCAGAAAATCTCCATCACCGGCAGCTCGGGCTTGAGCAAGGAAGAAATTGAGAAAATGCAGCGAGATGCCGAAACGCACGCCGAAGAAGACAAGAAGGCGAAGGAAGCGATCGAGATCAAGAACAACGCGGACACGTTGGCCTACCAGTGTGAAAAGCAGTTGACCGAGCTCGGCGACAGAATCCCAGGGGACAAGAAGAAATCGATCGAAGAAGCCATCAAAGCAGTGCGCGAGTCGATCGAAAAAAACGATACCGATGCGATGAAGAGAACCTACGACGATCTTCAGAACAAGTTCCAGGAAATCAGCGCAGATCTTTACAAGCAGGCGGCTGCGAGTGCTGGTGCGACGGCTGGCGGTGGCGATACCGGGCCGGCTTCTGAATCAGGAGAACGCGCCGGTTCGAAAGCCGACACAGGATCGCGGGGCGAAAACGGCGATGTCGTTGACGCAGAGTTCGAAGTCGTGGACGAAAACAAGAAAAAATAACCAACACAATTTGCCTGTAGTCGTTAGGGAACAACCTGATCACTGCTGGCGATCAACCAAAGTAAGCAAAGGAGTAAGTAAAAACATGGCAATTAACGTAAGACCGCTCGGGGATCGTGTGCTGGTGCAACCGATCGATGAGCAGGAAGTAAAAAAGGGCGGCATTATCATTCCCGATACCGCCAAGGAAAAACCCCAGGAAGGCAAAGTAGTCGCTCTTGGCACCGGGAAGGTGGACGACAACGGCAAGAAGGTTGAGTTCACAGTCAAGAAGGGCGACAAAGTGCTGATCTCAAAATACGGCGGCACGGAAATCAAGATCGACGGTGAGTCGTATCAAATCATGCGCGAGGACGATATCCTCGGCATCATTGGCTAACGCTCATCAATCTCAACTTAGAAATTACCAGGTAACATATGGCAGCTAAACAACTACAATTTGATGAAAATGCGCGGCATGCGCTTCTGCGCGGCGTCGAGAAACTCTCGAGGGCCGTGAAAGCGACCCTCGGACCGAGTGGCCGCAACGTTATCCTCGACAAGAAATTCGGTAGCCCGACGATCACCAAGGATGGTGTGACCGTGGCTAAGGAAATCGAGCTCGAAGATCCTTACGAAAACATGGGCGCCCAGCTCGTGCGTGAAGTCGCTTCCAAGACTTCCGACATCGCGGGGGACGGCACCACAACGGCGACCGTTCTCGCTGAGTCCATCTACAAGGAAGGTCTCCGCAACGTGACGGCCGGCGCCAACCCGACCTCGCTCCAGCGCGGCATTAACAAGGCTGTGGAAGCCATCGTGGCCGAGCTGAAGAAGATCTCGAAGAAGGTCAGTGACCGCACGGAGATCGCGCAGGTCGCTACCGTCTCGGCGAACTGGGATCGCACCATCGGCGAGATCATCGCCGACGCGATGGATAAGGTTGGCAAAGATGGAACGATCACGGTGGAAGAAGCCAAGTCGATCGAAACCAGCCTCGACGTCGTCGAAGGCATGCAATTCGACAAAGGCTATCTATCACCATATTTCGTGACCAACCCGGAGAGCATGGAAGTCGTGCTCGACAATCCTTATATCCTCATCCACGAGAAGAAAATCTCGAGCTTGAAGGATATGCTGCCGCTGCTTGAGAAAGTGGCGAAAGCTGGACGTCCGCTCCTGATTATTGCGGAAGACGTGGAAGGCGAAGCTCTCGCGACACTGGTCGTGAACAAGCTCCGCGGCACGTTGCAGGTGGCAGCGGTGAAAGCTCCTGGATTCGGCGATCGCCGCAAAGCGATGCTCGAAGATCTAGCTGTGCTCACCGGCGGTCAATGCATCACCGAAGATCTCGGTATCAAACTCGAGAACGTAAAGCTCGATGAATTAGGGCGCACCAAGCGTGTCACGATTGACAAGGAGACCACTACGATTGTGGAAGGCGAAGGCAAGCAAGCGGACATTCAAGGCCGCGTTGGCCAGATCCGTCGTCAAATCGAAGAGACCACCTCCGATTACGATCGCGAGAAACTTCAGGAACGCCTCGCGAAACTCGCGGGCGGTGTTGCGGTAATCAATGTCGGCGCTGCGACAGAAACCGAGATGAAGGAAAAGAAAGCTCGGGTCGAAGACGCGTTGCATGCAACCCGTGCGGCCGTTGAAGAAGGCATTGTGCCCGGCGGCGGCGTGGCGTTCATTCGCGCGCAGAAAGCGCTCGATAAGCTGGACGTCGAAGGCGATGAAAAAGTTGGCGTAGCCATTGTTCGCCGCGCGATCGAAGAACCGATGCGTCAACTGGCGGACAACGCGGGCCAGGAAGGCGCGCTCATCGTGCAGGAGGTGAAGGCACGCAAGGGTAACGAAGGTTACAACGTCGCGACTGACAAGTACGAAGACCTGGTTAAGGCCGGAGTCGTCGATCCGACCAAGGTGACTCGTAGCGCGTTGCAAAACGCCGCTTCGATCTCCGGTTTGTTGCTCACTACCGAAGCGATCGTGACCGAGCTGCCTGAAAAGGAAAAAGGTCCGGCGGAATGCCTCCTGGTGGAATGGGCGGTGGCATGGGCGGCATGGACTATTAACCCGGATTCTTTCGGGGCTAACGCAAGCTAAACAATCAACAACAGCCGGACTCGAAAGGGTCCGGCTGTTTTGCTTCCTGCCGAAGCAAGGTGGAATTACGCAAACTCCCCAAAGATTTTCGCTATCTTCCCCCTTGGACGCACGATTTTGCTTCTGTTTCCCTTCACGCTCTGACATACCCTCCGGTGTTTCATGAATGACCAAGTCTCAGCGTTGATGGCCGATGTTAAGTCCAGGAACCCATCGGAGCCGGAATTTCACCAGGCAGTCCAGGAAGTGGTCGAGTCGCTTGCGATCGTTCTCGACCAACACCCGGAATATCGGAAGGCGAAAATCCTCGAACGGATCATCGAGCCGGAGCGCGTGATCATGTTCCGCGTTCCGTGGCAGGACGATCACGGCGAACTGCATGTGAATCGTGGCTATCGCATCCAAATGAACAGCGCGATCGGGCCGTACAAGGGTGGCCTGCGGTTCCATCCTTCGGTCAATCTTGGGATCCTGAAATTCCTCGCCTTCGAGCAGGTCTTCAAAAACGCGCTCACCACGTTGCCAATGGGCGGCGGCAAGGGAGGATCGGATTTCGATCCGAAGGGCAAGAGCGACAGCGAAGTCATGCGTTTTTGCCAGGCCTTCATGTGTGAGCTCTTCCGGCACATTGGGCCGGATACGGATGTTCCCGCGGGCGATATTGGAGTCGGCGCGCGCGAGATCGGATTTCTCTTCGGGATGTACAAGAGACTGAGGAATGAGTTTACCGGTGTGATGACTGGGAAGGGCCTCACCTGGGGCGGATCCGTCATTCGACCTGAGGCGACCGGATACGGCGCGGTCTATTTTGCAGCCGAGATGCTGAAGACGCGCAAGGAGGAACTGACAGGAAAGACCTGCCTCGTTTCCGGAAGCGGAAACGTCGCGCAGTACACGGTCGACAAGCTCATCTCCATGGGTGCGCGAGCCGTCACGCTCTCGGATTCCGGCGGTTACATTTATGATGGGGCCGGGATCAGTCGCGAAAAGCTCGCGTTCGTTATGGACCTGAAGAATAACCGGCGCGGTCGGATGGCGGAATATGCGGAAAAGTTTATCGGGGCGACCTACACGCCGATGAATCCCACGCTCGATCACAATCCGCTGTGGGATCATAAGGCACAGTGCGCGTTTCCAAGCGCGACCCAGAATGAGATCAACGGGAAGGATGCGGCCAATCTTCTGAAGAACGGAGTTTATGTCGTTTCCGAAGGCGCGAACATGCCAACCACGATCGATGGTGTGAATCAATTCCTCGAAGCGAAGATCCTCTTCGGTCCGGGCAAGGCCGCGAACGCGGGTGGTGTCGCCACTTCCGGTCTGGAGATGGCGCAGAACAGCATGCGCATCTCATGGACACGGGAGGAAGTCGACACGCGCCTTTACAACATCATGAAGACGATCCATGAGGTTTGTCATCGCACCGCCGAGAAGTACGGCACTCCTGGCAACTATGTGAACGGCGCGAACATCGCCGGCTTCCTCAAGGTCGCGAACGCAATGATGGATCAGGGGTTGGTGTAGCCGGCGGCACCTTTCACCCAATCGAATCATTAGGATTGGTAGACAAATCTCATCGTCGGCGACGTCCGTCGGTAGATGCATGTAATCAAACCGTGCCAATCGATTCAGTTAGGCGTCCTCGTCACACTTGTCTGCGCCTTATGCGGATGTGGACACGCTCCACGAACTGTGGACGAAGTGATTGAACGAAATACCCGGGCAATGGGCGGACGCGCGGCGATTGAGGCTGTGAAATCGGTCGCAGTCAGTCTTCACATCATCGATCCGGATTTCGAAGTAGATGGCGTCTATCACGCTGCCCGTCCGGGCCGGATGCGCATCGATATCATCGACGGCGGACGCCACGTTTACACGGAAGCGTTCGATGGCCAGCAGGGCTGGCAATGGCAGGAAGGCAAAGGCAAAAAGGCTGAGTCTGCGAAAGGGACGGCGGCATTAAGTCACGGAGTCGAACTGCCCGGCCATCTCTATGGCTTGCACGAGCTGCGCGGGCGTGGCCATCATATCGATCTCGTTGGCCGCGAAAGCGTAGACGGAATCGACTACTACGTGCTGCGACTGACTCTGTCCGACGGCTATGTCACCTCACTCTACGTTGATCCGCAGACGTGGCGGATCACGCGGCGCCGGGACGTTAGGCCGCTGCACGTGGACGCCGATCCGACGCCAACCACCATCGAGCAGCGCATGACTGATTTCCGTCAGGTCGCAGGGGTTTGGTTCTCCTTTGCCAACAGCGAGATTGATCTCAAGACGGGAAAATTGCTCGAGAGCACGAAGGCGACGGAGATCAAAGTCAATCCCGCGATCGACGAATCGACCTTTACGACACCCTGAGCAACGTGGTCCTGTCGCCGGAAGAAAACATCGCGGGAGTAAATTTCGTGGTTCGCTGGGCTCGCCGTGATCCCACCCGCCGCGGTTTTTGGAAGGGTCGTTGCTTTGCCAGGCTTTTTCTGAAAAAGTTTGGGATGCTTGGAAGCAATCATCCCGTCTCGCGATCTTTCTTCCGTTCATTGGTGGCTCTTACGATCGCTCTGTTGCTCGGCATTCTGCGATGTCACGCACAGGAGACATCGCCGTCAGCGACACCAATGGCTTTTTCACGGCAAACGTTGACGGATTTGAAGCGTTTGCGGCAAGCAGCATTGAGCAGTGACTACGCGTTCCGCCAGGTCGCGCATCTGGCGAACAATATCGGACCGCGATTGAGTGGTTCGGCGCAGGCGCAAAAGTCGGTAGAATATGTTGCCGGCGAGCTGAAGGCGATCGGATGCGAAGTGCACCTGGAGAAGATCATGGTGCCTCACTGGGTTCGCGGTGAGGAAACGGCGGCGCTCGTGCAATTTCCCGGCCAGGCGGAGAAGACTACGCAGAAGATTGTGCTGACCGCGCTCGGCGGAAGCGTCGCGACGCCAGCCGAAGGCTTGACCGCCGAACTAATCGTTGCTCGAAATTTCGACGAACTAAAGGCGCTCGGTCACGACAAGGTCGCCGGCAAAATTGTCCTCTTGAATTATCCATTCGATAAGCAGATGGCGGCCGAAGACCACGGTGGAGACGCCTATGGAGAAGCGGTCGTCTATCGAAGCGATGGTCCAAGCGCAGCGGCGCAACTCGGCGCGGTCGCGTGCTTGATTCGCTCCGTCGGCGGTGCGGATTACCGGCTACCCCATACCGGTCAAACCAATTATGCTGCGGATTCACCACAGATTCCCGCTGGCGCCGTGACGACGGAAGATGCGGATCTGATCGCATCACTCGTTCCGCAAGGTCCCGTGCGCATGCGATTGCTGCTGACGCCACAACAATTGCCGGAGGCTCCCAGTTACAATGTTATTGGCGATCTGAAAGGGAGCGAACATCCGGAACAGGTCGTGATTGTTTCCGGTCACCTTGATTCGTGGGATTTGGGAACGGGAGCAATTGACGATGGCGCGGGCGTCGCCGTGTCGATGGAAACGGCGAATCTGATTCAAAAACTTCGTCTGCGTCCGAAGCGAACGATCCGCGTGATTGCCTGGATGAATGAAGAGAACGGTTCTGCGGGCTCCAAGACCTATGCGAAGGATCACGCGAGTGAGATGGCGAATCATTTCGCGGCGATCGAAACCGACGGCGGCGCTGGTCACCCGCTTGGGATCAATATGAAAACCAAGGCGGAGGCGAAACTACTTCTCACTCCCGTGGCGGCCATCTTGCAGGAGTCTGGAGCGGGAATTCTGAATTTCACCGAGCACGCGGGCGCGGATATTGAACCGCTAGAGAAAGCAGGCGTGCCGACGTTCAGCCCGATCCAGGACAATCGGTTCTATTTCAATTATCATCACACTGCCGCCGATACGCTGGACAAAATCGTGCCGAGAGAACTAGCGGAAAACGCAGCCGTAGTCGCGGTTTTGGCGTATGCATTGGCGAACATCGAGCAGCCGTTACTGCGCTAATTTTGCATGCGGTTAGGCACTAATCACGGAAGGTGGTTCGCTTTCCCGCAAATTGATGGTATTGTTGCAAATGGGTAATGCTTCCGGTTTCTCGCGTCGTGGTCCCGATATAATGACTGAAGAGCTTTGCGCAGTGCTCTCGCGCAAAACGTCATTTGAATTCAAACCACTCTTTGATGTCATCTATGCCAATCTCCAGGCCCGCAATGCGGCTAGTGGAGGAGAAGAGATGCTGCGACTGCGTGCCTACGAGAAACTGCAAAATCTCGTATTCGGGGGCATGGTAAAGAAGACCGCAAAAAAATATCGCGGGAGTCCATCTGCTTTGCTCGCCCTGAGCGAACGATTGAAGGACTGGCGTGTTCAAGGCTTCGGACGGCCTGGCGCCGCCGCGGCGCCAAGCGCGCGGAAATCCTCGCGGTCATAGGATCGGATCGGCGCCGTTGGCGCGAGGGTACGCTTGATTTGCAACTGAGCCAGGTTTGAGAAAATGCTGGGCGGACGAAACTGTTGTCGTTAGGATCCAAGCCCATGGACGCAGCACTGATCGATCCCGCGCAGCGAAAATCTAATTGGTGGGGACGAAACTGGAAATGGTTGGTGCCGACCGGTTGCCTGACTTTCCTGCTCTTGGTGGTCGGCTTTGTCGCATTGCTGGTGGTGGTCATCTTCGGCGCGATGAAGTCGTCAGATGTATATAAGGGTGCTCTGGCGAAGGCCCGAGCCAATCCGGCGGTCATCGACGCTTTGGGATCGCCCATCAAGGAGGGAATGTTTCTTTCGGGAAACACAAACGTTAACGGAGCCTCGGGAGAAGCGAACCTGGCCATTCCGATCTCTGGCCCGAAGGGGAACGGGACAATCTACGTGATAGCTTCGAAGTCCGCCGGATTGTGGACCTACACGACCCTTGTAGCCGAGCTTGAGAAAACCCACCAACGAATCAATCTGATCGGGACGGAGAGCCCGCAGAAAATGCCGCCTCCTGCCCCCTAATGAACGGGGCCGCCCGGCACTCACAGCGGGCGGAATGAAGTCCGCAGAGTTTCAGCGTTCGCCGCAGGAAAAATCGGCCCCGGCGTGTAACTTGTCTCGACGGTCCACCTCGTCGATAGACTCTCCCGTTTATGCCCATCTCCGATGAACAAATCAAAGAAGCGCTCAAGGCTGTGAAATATCCGGGCTTTAGTCGCGACATCGTTTCGTTCGGATTGGTAAAAGAGATCAGGCTCGGCGGCGACGAGGTCACGGTGCAACTGGCGCTTACCGCGAATGACCCGGCGATTCCGCAAGCGATCAAGAACGATGCGGAGAAGGTACTGCACGACCTTCCTGGTGTTCGCCAGGCGAAGGTCCTCATTGACATTCATGCGCCGGCCGCTGCTCCAGGCGGCGCAGGAGTGGGCGCAACGCATATCCCGGGAATCAAGCACGTCATCGCGATCGCAAGCGGCAAAGGCGGCGTCGGCAAGTCCACGGTCGCAGCGAATCTGGCGGTGGCTCTCAAAAAAACCGGAGCGCGCGTCGGCCTATGCGATTGCGACATTTATGGCCCGAGCATTTCACTGATGTTCGGGACGAAAGATCGGCCGATGGCGACGGAGGACAATCGCATCATCCCGATCGAGCAATATGGATTACGCCTGATGTCGATGGGATTCCTTCTCGACGATTCGGCGCCCGCGATCTTACGCGGGCCGATGGTCACACGCTACACCCAACAATTCTTGCGGCAGGTGGAATGGGGCGAGCTCGATTATCTCGTGCTCGATTTGCCGCCCGGCACCGGCGATATTCAGCTCACGATTGTGCAGACGGTCGCGCTGTCGGGCGCGATCATCGTCACCACTCCGCAGGAAGTTGCCCTGATCGACGCGCGCAAAGCGGCGACGATGTTCGAGAAGGTGAATGTCCCAGTGCTCGGTCTCATTGAAAACATGAGCTATTTTATGTCGCCCTCCGACGGGAAACGTTACGACATTTTCGGCAGCGGCGGAGGGGAACGGGAAGCCAAGCGGTTGCGCGTTCCGCTGCTCGGCCAAATCCCGATCGACATCGCGACACGGGAGGCGGGCGACCGGGGCATGCCGGTCGCTGCGGAGGACAAAGATTCGCCGATCACGGCGGAATTCGGGAAGATTGCGCTCCAGCTTGCGGAAATGCTTTCTGGATAATTCCGGCCTTTGGCCTGCGCGATGCTAAATAAAAGTACCGAAATGCTCGTCAAACATTCCAGGTTCAATGATTGACCGTTTCCGAAATATATGAAAGACATACGGGAGATGAACTCTTCGAAAGAAGGAGGATCTCACTTCGTTCAGAACTCGGTCTTATATAAAGAGTTCCTGGCGGAACGTGAAGAAATTCTAAAACACAAGTGGATCGAGAGCGAGAAAACCGGTTCCGATATCGGCTTCGAAAAAGCGCTTCTTGATTGGATTGTTAAGCATCGCTCTAACTGGCGGGAAAGGCGTCTCCGGGAATCCAAAGCTGAATTAAAAGCCGCTTCCTAGTTCACGCTCTTCCTTTAACGCGATCCCGCGAGGTCGCGAAGGAACTAATGACGCCCCAAGAGCCTGCTTCTTCATCGAACGCGGCCGCTCCAGTGATGGATGCGGAGGCGGTTCGTCGTGCATTACGCCGCATCGCGCACGAAATAGTTGAGCGGAATCGCGACCTCTCATCTGTCGTCCTGGCTGGAATTCCGTCGCGCGGCGCGGAAATCGCGCGCCGTCTTGGCGAAATCATCCAGAGAATCGAGCAGATCCAGGTGGAGATCGGAGTCATCGATGTGGCCATGCATCGAGACGACATTGGGAAACGTGCGGGCTTGCCGATGGTACAAACGTCTCATCTGCCGCTACCGTTGGATTACCGCACTGTCATCATCGTGGACGACGTCCTCTTTACCGGCAGAACTTGCCGTGCGGCGATGGATGCGATCAGTTCCTTCGGCCGTCCCGCCAGGATTCAACTCGCGACGTTGATCGATCGCGGCCATCGCGAATTACCGATCCGTGCGGATTACATAGGAAAAAACTTGCCCACTGCTGCTGGCGAACGGATTCGCGTGCGGTTGAAAGAAACCGATAACGCATCGGACATGGTATTGCTGGAGAAGGAATGAATGAAGGCACAATCATGAACTCCACCTGGACACGCAAAGACCTTCTCGGCTTGCGAGAGTTGTCCGCGGCGGAAATCACATTCATCCTCGAAACAGCTGATGCCTTCAAACAGGTCGGCGTGCGGGAAATAAAAAAGGTGCCGGCTTTGCGGGGCAAAACGCTGGTCAACCTTTTTGTCGAGCCAAGCACGCGGACTCGCACTTCGTTCGAATTAGCCGCGCTCCGTTTGAGCGCCGATGTGATCAACATCTCCGCCACCTCTTCCAGTCTTACCAAAGGCGAGACGCTCAAGGACACCGCGAAAAACCTGGAGGCTTTGCACACCGATATTCTTGTGCTCCGGCACAGTTCGCCGGGCGCTCCCCAATTCCTGGCTGAGCGTTTGGATGCCAGTGTCATCAATGCCGGCGATGGCGCTCACGAGCATCCCACGCAGGCCTTGCTCGACCTCTACACCATCCGGGAGCAAAAGAAGGTGATCGCCGGGCTCCACGTCGCGGTCATTGGCGACATCTTGTTCAGTCGGGTGGCGCGTTCGAATATCTTCGGACTTCTCAAACTCGGCGCACGCGTCACCTTGGTGGGACCGAGCACGTTGATCCCGCGCGAGTTTGAAAAACTCGGCGTTGCCATTTCGCATTGCATCGAAGAGGTCCTGCCAACGGTTGATGTCGTGAATCTTCTCCGCATCCAACACGAGCGGCAGCGCAAGGAATATTTCCCCGGGATCGGAGAATACATCCGGCTCTTCGGCCTAACGAAAGAGCGGGCGAAGCTATTGAAGCCCGACTGTCTCATTATGCATCCGGGCCCAATCAACCGTGGAGTCGAAATTGACAGCGAGGTCGCTGATGGCGCGCAGAGTGTCATTCTCGCGCAGGTCACAAATGGTCTCGCGGTGCGCATGGCTGTTCTCTATTTGTGTGGCGGAAAATCCAACTCCGGTCTTGTTCAATGAAAATTTCAATACTCGCTTTTCTCACGCTATGCGCACTACTGCTTTCGCAATTCCAGGTTAGCGGCAAAGATCCCTTCCCCAAAGATTGGCGGCCCGGTCTCGACCTTGTCGCGCACTCGATTGCGAACGATCTCGAGAAAGCCAGCGCCCAGCAGGAAATGAACCTGTTATCGGGCCTTCTGGCCGAGGCAAAAGACGCTGAGCTGGCAATCGTCTATCTTCGCCTTTACGTGGAGTTGTCGAAAACCCGCCGGGCAAGACTGAAAGCCGAGCAAACCGCCTGGCTGAAGAAACGCGAGCATGCCGTGGAGGAAACTACCCCCAAGGACGGGACGCGGGGAAGCATCGCTCCTCTGGAAGAAAACGAACGTGCGATCGAGATGACGGAAAAGCGGATCAAGGAGCTCAAAGAGCGCCTGGAAAAACAGTCGTGACCGCAACGATCATTCGCAACGGCCGCATCATCGATCCGGCGAATAATCGCGACGAAATCGGCGACCTTTTGCTCGTCGACGGTTCCATTGCTCCGCTCTCTCAACTCTCAACTTTCAATTCTCAACTCGATGAGATTGACGCGACCAATCTCATCGTTAGTCCCGGGCTCATCGACATGCATGTGCATCTGCGCGAGCCCGGATTTGGCTGGAAGGAAACGATCGAATCCGGCGCGCGCGCGGCCGCAGCCGGCGGTTTTACCACCATCCTTTGCATGCCGAACACATCGCCCGCCGCCGATAATCCGAGCACGATCGCATGGATCAAGAATCGCGCCGCGGATGTCGCGTGCGTCAACGTTCTGCCGACGGGCGCAATCTCTAAAGATATTGCGGGCGAAGAGCTCGCACCGATCGGCTCTCTCGCCCAAGCCGGTGCGATCGCGATTACTGACGATGGCCACTGCATTCAGAATCACGAGTTGATGCGTCGCGCCGTCGAATACGCCCGCATGGTGGGCGTGCCAGTGCTCGATCACTGTCAGGATTACCATCTCGTCGGAAACGGCGTCGTCCATGAGGGCTACTGGAGCACTTTGCTCGGACTGCCGGGCTGGCCCGGCGCGGGCGAAGAGTTAATCGTGATGCGCAATATCTTGCTGGCGGAACTTTGCGATCATCACATTCATTGCCAGCACATCAGTTCCGCCGGCAGTGTTCGGCTTCTGCGCGAGGCGCGGGCGCGTGGTGTAAAGATCAGCGGCGAAGTTTGCCCGCACCATATCGCCCTGACCGACGAAGCGATTCAGAATTTCGATACCAACTGCAAGATGAATCCGCCGTTGCGGAGCGAGCGCGATGTGGCCGCGCTGCTGGAAGGAATTGCTGATGGAACGCTCGAGATACTGGCGAGCGATCACGCGCCGCACGCGAAGTTCGAAAAGGAAGTCGAGTTCGATGCCGCGCCGTTCGGAATCATCGGCCTAGAGACGGAACTCGGATTATTTCTCGATCTCCTCGTTCACAAGAAAAGGACGATCGAGCTGCCGCGCTTGATTGAAATGTTCACGGTCAACCCTGCGCGGCTGCTTGGATTGAACGCGGGTACGCTCTCGGAAGGCGCGACCGCTGATGTCACGCTCGTCGATCCGAACCTGAAATGGGCCGTACAGGCCGAAACATTTCAGTCCGCTTCTCGCAACACGCCGTTCGACGGATGGAAATTGAAAGGCCGCGCCGTGCGCACAATTGTCCGCGGCAAGACTGTCTGGCAGCTTTAGCTGCGACGCGGCACGTTTACTGAGCGCGGCTCAATTCGCCCAATTTTTCCAGCGCTTGCGCAGCGGTTTCACGTACCGATCGACATCGATGTCTTTCACGCGATCGATTCCTTCCTTCACCGCTTCAGCCGAGTCCTCATATTTCGCCCGGACAGTTTTGAAGAACGGCCACAAGAACGGAAGGGACAGAATACCCCAGTTGATATTCGCGAGAGGCGTTTTCACTTCCACCTCTTTCTCGCTGGAACTGGATGCGAAGCGGATGGCGAGGCCTATCGCGAGACCGAGCGCCAGCGCGCCCAGGACAGTTGGCACCGGATTTTCCCGCAGGAAGAGCTCAGTCCGTTCACGCGCCTGTCCGGCTTTTTCTTTTGTTTGTCCCCAGGTTTCGCCGGCCGCATCGCCTACTTTGCGCGCCGCTTGCCGCACTCGCTGCCGCGCACCGGAAATTTGCTCTTCGCTTGATTCGATCGACGCCGCGAGCGGATCGTCTTCCATAAATTCATCCCCGTTTGGATTGATCATATTGTCCTTTCGTAAGTCACTTCTTGTTTGCGCGTAAGTTACATCCTTATCGCCACTCATGCTTCGGATATTTTCGTTGTAATTCCTTTTTGATTTTCGGATACGCATCGCGCCAGAACGTGGTTAGGTCGCTCGTGATCTGGATCGGCCGATGATTTGGCGCGAGAACCTGAATCACCAGCGGAACACGCCCCTGAGCAATCGCGAGACTGCGTTCAATTCCGTAGAGATCCTGAATTCGCGCGGCCACCGTTGGTGGTGATGAATGATGATAAATGATCTTCGCTTTGCGATCATTGGGCAGCGTGATTCGTTCCGGCGCGAGCTTCTCGACTGATTGCTGCTGCGTGACGGTCAGCCACGACTTTACGATAGGCAGTACCGGCCGATCCTTAATCTCTTTGTAACTCCAGGCCCCCTGGCAAATTTGTTCGAGAAGGAGCAGTTTTTCGGCTTCGCCAATGGTCGGAAGCGCCAGCTCGGGAAACCACGTTGCAACGCAATTCGCGCGGATGATCCATTGCTCCACCGAATTATCCCATTGCTTGAGTGGACAACTTCCGGCCGCGACTTCGCGGGCCAGAATCGCCGCCGCCTCCGCTTCCGGAGCGTCCGTCTGATCACGACGCAGAACGAGATCGTGAAACGACGTCTGGCGTTGCGCCACGACACGGCGGATCGCTGCATCGAATTCGACCTCGACGGTTTCGCGAAATGCTTCGGGAAACAATTCGCGCAGCCATTCCTCTTCGATTCTCGTCGCGAGAGTGAGCAGGACCTGGCGCTCTCCGTCGCTGCTTTCGACTTCGCGTATTTCCGAAGCAACGAGAAGCTGCGCCTGATTTACCACGCTTTCGCGGGCGAGCGTCCCACGCCGTCCGTGCACCAGCGCGCAACGCAACGTTCCCACATCCAGTCGAGCGGCGACTTGATCAGGAAAGCCGGCGAGCACGCAACGCTGAATAGCATACGGCGCGGGCTGTCGCGCTTCCACATCGAGGCCCTCTTCGCGTGCGATCGTCAGGAATTGCTCCCACAGTTGGCCGGCTTCGCGCGCGGCGGCTGCGTTAATAGAAAGTCGCGCGCAGGGTCGAGGATCGAAGTTGTTCTTCTCGGCAAAGCGAAACGCGCGCACGAGCGTGAACAGATCGGAATCGGAATCACCGGCCAGCAGATCATCCCGATCGGCCCGGGCTTGCTTGCTCTCCGCGCGCCGAAGCAAATTCCGTCCCTGGGTCAAAGCGGCGATCAACGCAATCGCGTGCACGCAACCATGTTCGTTCGCGGCCAGCAACATCCGCGCATATCGGGGATGCACCGGGAACGCAAGCATGCGGCGACCGATCGACGTGATCGTCGCGCGGGCCTCGGGTCCGGAAAACGCGCCAAGATCAGCGAGTAATTGTTCCGCGCGTTCCAGCGCTTTCGGATCGGGTGGCTCGAGCCAGCGAAAGTTCGCAGTCTCTTCAACGCCGCTTGCTTTCAAGGTCAACACCACTTCCGCGAGATCGAGTCGTTTCACTTCCGGCAATTCCTGGGCCGGTCGCTCCGCATGTTCCCGCTCGGTCCAAAGTCGCAAACATCGGCCGGGCGCTGTGCGCCCCGCGCGTCCGGCGCGTTGATCGGCCGAAGCGCGACTGATTTTTTCAATCAGCAGTGTGTTGATTCCGCGGCGCGGATCGAATCGCGCGATGCGCGCCTGGCCGGCGTCGATAACAAACCGCACTCCTTCAATGGTGAGCGATGTTTCCGCGACATTGGTGGCCACGATCGCCTTTCGCTTCGCGTGATGGGCGAGAGCGGCATCCTGTTCCGCCGGCGGCAACTCGCCGTAAAGCGGCAGCGCGACAAATTGATTGCTCACGCGCGAAGCGCGAATCGCAGCGATGGTGCGGGTGATCTCATATTTTCCCGGCATGAAAACGAGCGCGTCGCCTTCGGTCGAACTCGCCAATCGCGCGAGTTCGTCAGCCGCGAGGTCCCAGATGAAATAATTTTCGTCGCGCAACGGCTTTTCGAGGTATTCGATTTCGACCGGATGCTGGCGGCCGGCGGAAGTCAGCACGGCGCAAGGATCGAGATATTTTTGCAGTTGCGGCGTCTCGAGCGTGGCCGACATGACCACGATTCTCAGATCGGGCCGGCTCGTCTCCTGCAACTGCAAGGCGCGCGCCAGCGTGATGTCGCCATACAGATGGCGCTCGTGAAATTCGTCGAATAGAATCGCCGAGACGCCGCGCAATTGCGGATCGTCGATCAACTGCCGCAATAAGATTCCTTCCGTGACGAAACGGATTCGCGTTCGGACTGACGTCACATTTTCGAACCGGATTTGATAGCCGACGAGATCGCCAATGCGGCTGTTTCGTTCGGTCGCAACCCGTGATGCGAGGAGTCGAGTAGCAAGGCGGCGCGGTTGGAGAATGACAACCTGCCGCTCGCCGAGCAGACCGTGATCGAACAAAATTTGCGGAACCTGCGTCGATTTTCCGGAACCGGTCGGCGCTTGAAGAATCAGCCGTGATTGATCGCGCAGAGCCGCGGCGATCCTCTTCTCAAGTTCGAAAATGGGAAGGTCTGCGCGCTGCATGTCATTACCCCTCACTCAGACCAGCGTTGACAGAATCAGGGCGCGAGGCGTGCGATCGACCAACTGCCATCTGCCGCGCGCGCATAACGAAAGCGATCGTGCAGTCGGTTGGGCCGGCCTTGCCAAAATTCGATCATGGCCGGGCGAACCCGGTACCCACCCCAATGCGGCGGGAGCGGCACTTCGCTGCCCGCAAAACGCTCGGTCATCTTCGCGAGCCGCGCTTCCAGAATGCGCCGCGCATCGATCACCTCGCTTTGATGCGACGCCCAGGCGCCGAGCTGGGCTCCCCGGGGGCGGGAATGAAAATAGTGGAGTGAATCTTCCCGAGATAATTTTTCGACTGCGCCTTCGATTCGGATCTGGCGTTCGAGTTGCACCCAATACAATCCGAGTGCCGTCCGCGGATTCTCTTCGAGGTGCCTTCCCTTCTCGCTCGCGTAGTTCGTATAAAAAGCAAAACCGCTTTCATCAAAGCCTTTCAACAAGACGATGCGAACGGATGGTTTGCCGTCGCGCGTGGCTGTCGCCAGACTCATGGCATTGGCGTCGGGAATCCCCGCTTCAACCGCAGCCGTGAACCAGGCAGAAAATTGCTTGATCGGATCCGGATCAAGATCGCGCCGGCGCAAACCGCGCGCAGCGTATTCCTGGCGGAGAGCAGTGAGATCAATCGGTATCGTCATTGTGAGAGCGTCCGCAGTCTAAGGACGTCGCACGAAAATGTCGAAGAGCTTCAATGGTAGCTGCCGTCATCTCTGGCGGCAGACATTTGGTCGCTCGATCCTGCCGCTGAGGACACCGGCAGCTGCCGGCTACGGCTGCGACCGAAACGGAAACCCCAGCCAATTACCGAGCGGACGCCGCTTCTTTAACGAGCGATCCGGCATTCGACAATTTGCGCAGCTTCGCGATCACTTCCGGGATGATCTCCAGCGCTTTGTTCACCTCTGACTCAGAATTGAAGCGGCCGAAGGAAAACCGAAGGCTGGATCGCGCCGACCCATCGCTCATGCCCATGGCGTGCAATACGTGCGAGGCCGAGAGCGATCCGGTGCGGCAGGCTGATCCCGCCGAGCAGCAAATGCGTCGCTGATCGAGCAGCGCCAACGCCGCGTCCGATTCGATCCCATCAAAGCCGAGGTTGGAAGTATTGGGCAGCCGCATTTTTCGATTCCCGTTCACGCGCGCGCCGGAAATTTTCTCCGTCAGTCCTGATTCGAAACGGTCCCGCATCGCGCGCACACCGGTTTGTTCTTCTTCCATCGCTGCGGCCGCGCGCTCCGCCGCTTTGCCGAGTCCGGCGATTGAAGCGACGTTCTCCGTTCCGGCGCGTCGTCCGCTTTCCTGGCTACCGCCGATGATCAGCGGACGAAAACGCATTCGCCCTTTTACATAAAGCGCTCCGACCCCTTTCGGAGCGTGAAGCTTGTGCCCCGCGAGAGAAAGAAAACTGATCGCTGAATCCGCAAGATTGATCGGCACTTTGCCCACCGCTTGCACGGCATCGGTGTGAAAGAGCGTGCCTTTCTCCTGCGCGATCCGGGCAATTTCTTCCACCGGAAAAAGCACGCCGGTTTCGTTATTGGCCCACATTACCGAGACGATGGCGGTGTCTGGCCGGATCGCTTTCTCCAACTCCGCCAGATCGAGATTTCCTTCGGCATCGACTCCGAGAAACGTGACTTCGCAACCGCGTTTCTGCAGTTCCTCGCAGTGCCGCCGCACCGCGCTGTGTTCGACCGCGGTAGTGACGATATGCTGCCGCTGCCCGTCCATTTGCAGTGCGGAATTGATCGCAGTGTTGTTCGCCTCAGTCCCGCTCCCGGTAAAAACGATTTCCGAAGCTCCGCAGCCGAGCAACGCTGCGACGCGCGTGCGGGCGAGATTGATCGCACAACGCGCCTGCGATCCAAACCCATATCCGCTCGAAGGATTGGCGTAGAGCGTGGTCAGAAACGGCATCATTTCCTCCACCACGGCAGGGTCGAGCTGGGTCGTGGCGTTGTTATCCAGATAGATCATCTGTGTGTCGGAGCTCATTGAAGCTGAAAAATAATAGTAAAGTTAACTCGCGAAGGGAAGCGTGCTACTCCTCGACTCGCGGCTCGCTGCCGGCGTGTTTTGGTTCGTGATGGGTATAACGGAAATACAAATTACGCAGATAAATCGGGAGCGGTAGCACACTTTGCAGAACTCCCACTGAATCGTGGCGATAAATCGCAAAATAACTCAGTAACAGAAACGAACCCAGAGCGCTGCATTCCCAGAAGCCAACGGGTATGACGCTCTTGCGCGCTCTTTCCGAGGCAATCCACTGAATGAAAAAACGCAGTCCGAAAATGATGCTGCCGCTCAATCCAATGATTTTCCACGGATTGAGGACGATGCCGAAAAGCTTGGTTTCGGCTAGAAAATGCAGGCTGTTCATAGGTTCGCGACATTCCGACAGATCGCGAAATGTGAACAGCTTTTTTGTTTGCAGCGCGAGCTTCCAGCTTGTCGAATTCCGTTTACACTCCAGAGCACATGACTTCGATTTGGGAAGTGGCCAACCCGCAATTGCGCGATCTGGCCGTCTATGAGCCCGGCAAACCAATCGAGGAAACCGCCCGCGAACTCGGCGCGGCCGCGGCCGATATCATCAAGCTGGCTTCGAACGAAAATCCTCTCGGGCCATCGCCCAAAGCACTCGAAGCGATGCGAGTCGCTCTCGAGTTCTCGCACCTTTATCCAGACGGAGGCGGCTACTATGTCCGAAAGGCGCTCTCGGCAAAATTGCAGATTCCGCCGGAGGAAATCATTCTCGGCAACGGCTCGAACGAGATCATCGAATTTCTCGGTCACGCGTTTCTCGATCGTGGCGACGAAGCGATCACGTCGGAACACGCGTTCGTCGCTTACAAATTGATCGCAGCCGTTTTCGGCGCGCGCACGGTCGAAGCGGCCAGCCCGGATCACCGTCATCACCTCGATGTGATTCTGGCCGCGATTACGCCCCGGACGCGCCTCATCTTTGTCGCGAACCCGAACAACCCGACCGGAACGTTGCTTTCGCAAATGGAGATCGACGAGTTCATGGCGCGCGTGCCGGATCGGATCGTGGTCGTCTTCGATGAAGCCTATTTCGAATACGTCGATCATCCGCCCGACACGATGCGTTTTGTTCGCGAGGGAAAAAACGTCATCGTCCTGCGGACTTTTTCAAAAATCCACGGCCTCGCCAGTCTCCGCCTCGGCTACGGGATGGCACGTCCCGAGCTGATTCAGGTGCTCCAGAAAACGAGAGAGCCCTTCAATGTCAATGGCCTCGCGCAGGTCGCCGGAGTCGCTTCGCTCAGTGACGACGCGCATCAACTCGAAACAAAACGACTAACGGACGAAGGCCGCGCTTATCTGGAAAACGAATTCGCCGCCATGGAGCTGGAGTTTGTCCCGAGCGCCGCCAATTTTGTTCTCGTTAAAGTCGGCGATGGCGTGACTGTTTTTAGAGCGCTTCTTCAGCGGCGGATCATTGTTCGCGCGTTGAAAGGCTACAATCTGCCCGCGTGGATTCGTGTCTCGATCGGCACGATGGAGCAAAATCGCAAATGCATCGCGGCGCTGCGGGAAGTATTGAAGTCTCGGACGAGCTGATGGGTGAAGAGAAGCGTGTTTCGAGTGGCGAAACCATCGCCGCGATTTCCACTCCCCCGGGCGAAGGCGCAATCGCCATCGTTCGTCTTTCCGGGCCTGAGGCTATCGCAATTGCGGATCGCATTTATCGCGGCAAGCAAAAACCGTCGGAATTTTCTTCCCATGTTCAGCACTTTGGCGACGTCGTTGATAACGATCGACTGATCGATCAGGTCATGCTCTCGGTGCATCGCGCGCCGGCGAGTTACACTGGCGAAGACTTGGTCGAGATCAGTTGCCATGGCGGAATCTTGATCAGCGCGAAGGTGCTCGAAGCTTGTCTCCACGCCGGTGCGCGCGGGGCCCGCCCGGGCGAATTCACCGAGCGCGCCTTTCACAATGATAAGTTGGATCTCACCCAGGCCGAAGCCGTCATCGATTTGATTCGCGCCCAAACCGATCTCGCGTTGCGCTCCGCTACCGAACAACTCGAAGGCCGCCTCGGCGACGCCATCGGCAAGGTTCGCGAGGGCCTCATTGAGTTGGTTGCCCAGATCGAGGCGTCGATTGATTTTCCGGACGAAGGAATCGCGCCGGATACCATCGATGGACTTGCCGCGCGGCTTGATGTCGTGCGCCAACGAATCTCCGATCTTCTCGCGACCGCGGAATCGGGCCGCATTCTGCGCGAAGGCGTGCGCGTAGTGATATTCGGCGCGACCAACGCCGGCAAATCCAGCCTGCTCAATCGCCTGCTCGGTTTCGATCGCGCGATCGTCAGCACCATCCCCGGGACCACCCGCGACACGATCGAGGAAGTCATCAATCTCCGCGGCGTGCCGGTGCGTTTGCTCGATACCGCTGGTGTTCGCGATTCGCACGATGATATCGAGCGCGAGGGAATCAGCCGTACCAAAAAGTCTCTTCAGACGGCCGATCTTCTGCTGCACATCGCCGATCGTAACGCGCCGCGCCCGCGCGATTTTGCGGAACACGCATTGGACCAGCCAACGATCGTGCTCTTGAACAAGAGCGATTTGCCGGAACATCCCGATTGGAAGGACGAGAGTGCGCTGCGAATTTCCTGTGTCACCGAAGACGGACTACGCGGCCTGGAGGAAACAATTCTCGAGAAGATCACACAGGGAAACTTGCGGGCGCAGAATGCGGTCGCGATCAATACTCGCCATCGCGATTGTTTGCGCCGCGCGCTGGAATTGTGCGATTCCGCGCGCGAGGCAATGAAGGATGCGCCCGCTTTGGAATTCATGGCCGTCGATCTCCATGCTGCGCTGCGGGCGGTTGGCGAAGTGGTGGGAGAAGTCGGGACAGAAGATATTCTTGACTCCGTCTTCAGCCAATTTTGCATCGGCAAATGAGAGATCTTGCGTTTGTAGCGGCGGTCTCTGACCGTCGCTCGAATCATCGCTCGAATGAAAATAGTGCGACGCTCAGAGAGCGCCGCTACAAAGTCTATGAACGCTTACGAGCGAGTCGTTAGGCCACTGCTTTTCTCGCTCAATCCGGAGATTGCTCATCATCTCGCGATCAACTCGTTGCGTTTGGCGTCCCGCTTTTCGCCACTCTTGCGTTTGCTCAGGTCCTTCGAGACGCCGCCCAAGCCGGTCCAGCTCTTCGACCTAACTTTCCGCAATCCTGTCGGTCTCGCGGCGGGCTTCGATAAGAACGGCGTCGCGTTGCCGGCGTGGGCTGCGCTCGGCTTCGGTTTTGTTGAGATCGGAACCGTCACCGCCAAGCCGCAGCCGGGAAATCCGCGACCTCGCATTTTCCGTTATCCTGAGCAGCAGGCGCTGATCAACCGCCTCGGCTTCAACAACGACGGGGCGGATGTTGTGGCCGACCGATTAAGAAGATTGCGTCAGAGCACTCGCTGGCCCGCGATTCCAGTCGGCGTCAACATCGGGAAATCGAAAGTCACGCCGCTCGAAGAGGCACCCAATGACTATCTCTATTCCTTCCGGCAACTCTCGCCCTTTGCTGATTACATCACGCTTAACGTCAGTTCGCCAAACACGCCGGGCCTCCGTTCCTTGCAAGAACACGAGGCGTTATCGGGGCTACTGACCGCGATTCGTGGAGAAAACCGCGACGCGCGAAAACCGGTCCTGCTCAAGATCGCGCCCGATCTTTCTCCGGCCGATCTCGAAGCGATCATCGCGGTTTGTGAAGCAAACGAGATTTCTGGAATCATCGCGACAAATACTACGCTCGATCACAGCTCGATTTCCTCGGAGCCTGATCAGGCCGGCGGGTTGAGCGGCGCGCCGCTGCGCGGGAAATCGACCGAGGTGGTTCGGTTCATTCGTGCGCGCTCGCAGTTACCGGTCATTGCTTCCGGCGGAATTTTCGATGCCCACAGCGCGTACGAAAAATTGAATGCCGGCGCGCAGCTCTTGCAGATTTACACTGGCTACATCTATCGAGGCCCCGGACTGATCCGCGAAATCTTGAGCAGTCCCTCGTAGGGTGACTATCTTCTCGACTGCTTTCCGACGACGGTCTTCAGATCGCTTACGCTGCCGTCGGTAAAGATGATCAGGTTCCCGTTGCCGTGCACATCACCGGCTTCGACGAACCAGGGCTGTCGCGGCCACTGATGTGGCGTGGTCGGCTTATCGTCAAACGGCATCGGCATGTAATCAAGGCGCGCGTTTTCCGGCCTCAAATAATCGGGGTTCCGCATGAGCTCCTGAATTGTGGGGCAGATCCAACTCTTCCGCGGAATGCCGAATGGTTCGAGCGCGGCGATCCAGGCGTTGGCAAAATCCGGGGAAATGGTGCCGGCAGCGCCGCGGGGAATCTGCGGCCAACTGTTGTTCTGCTGCACAAACAGATTCGCGCCGACATAGAGGCTATGAAGATTGGCCGTGCATTGCGCGCGTTGTGCGCGGGCGCGCAAGGTCGAGATGACAGGGATCGTCAACGTCGCCAGGATCACGATGACAACGATGACGATCAGGAGTTCGAGAATTGTAAACGCCCGCGACGAGATAGGCTAAACGTTATCCAGATGGCGGACTCGAGGACTGCTGAAATCCGCTGATCAGATAATTTTTGTCATTCATCGGATCGCCTATCTGGTCGTCTGGACCGTGTTCATTGACAACGGCGGTGCCTGACAGACGCGTTCCTGAAGTAAGGCTATTGGTGGTACTAACGTTTGCCACCATCTGTCCGTCCGCCACCGCAACGGTCATAATGGTTACCGTTCCACCAAAAATCTCAGTTTTCGTCGCCTCGGCGTGAAGCAAGGCCGTAATCTGTTTTTGGGTTCCGTCCGCAACAGCCTGCAATGTGCCGTTTAAGAAAAGGCCCGATTGAAAGATAATAAACAGACCGCTTGCGAGCCCGGTTTGCGGCACGCTGATGGTAAAAATCCCCAACCCATTGGTGCCGAGTTCTCCCTGCATTACACCAGCGTAGGTACCAATAATGTGACCGGAGCCGCCATAGTTGGGTCCACCCTTGATTGCGAAACATTGAGACGCGCCGAGGACAAGGCACATCAGGGAGGCGAGAATGATTTTCATTGGCGCGATTTTAAGAAGCGATTGTTTCCGGCGTCAATGCGAAACTTAATGAGGAACCTGACACAGAGGACAATGACGAAGCACGAATGACGAAACAAGCCGAATGCTTAAATGATCATAACGCGAGCAGTGCGTTTCATTCGGATTTCGTCATTCCTTCGTCATTCAATTCGTCCACTTGCCGTCTTGAGAAATAAGAATCGGCAGCTCGTCCATCATGTACTGCGTCTTTCCGATCACGCCCCACATCCGTGTGCCGGTCGCAGCGCGCCATTTTTGCGACATCATTTCGCCAGTGTGGCAGCCCCAGCTCCGAATCTCCGCGCCCCGGGCGAAAATATTGCGGTGGATCCCCACTAGTTGGTCCTGGTGCAAAAACGCCTTTGACGCACTGTCGACATTGCTGCTGTAATCGAACATGAAGCAGGCCCGGTTCGAATGGCCGAAATATTCGAAGAAGGCCACTTTCACCTGGTCGCGCGGTTGCCCGTTGTTCAGATAATCAATGACATCGTCGCCATTTCGAATGTAGACGAGGTGCAGGTGGTACTTATCCCGCACGGAATTGAGGTACTCGAGCAAGTTCTGTTTCTCCTGCACGCCGCGGTCGATGTAACCCTGCTTGTAGACAAGCCAGGTGAGCATGGCGTCAGGCCCGACCTGCGCGCGGATCTGTTCTGTCCGGATGCGCGCGGCACGGACGAAATTTGCCCACCAGTGATCGTGTGGCTGCACTTTGTATTTCTCCCACTGCATGAGGGAAGGTCCGCCGACAAGAAAGATATACTCGCCGCTCGCAGTGCCGGCGTTTGCAGCTCGCATCAGTGCGAGCGTGAGAAAAACAAAGAGCAGGCGTTTCATCGATTTCAAATTTGGAACACTACTTACGCTTCAGAGATGAATGCGCGCAAGCGGGAGTCAACCGACGGAGGACGAGGGCGGAGGAATGAGGAGATTCACGCCAGCTGATCGGGACGTCTCCGGAAAAGTCCAACAACAGAAACCAGAATGAGGAGCGCACCGAATGTGCACACAATCGCCGCGCCGGACGGCAGGTCCAGCCAGAACGACAGGAACAAGCCGGCGATGCCGCCGATGAGCGCGATGAGCCAGCCGATGATAAGACGTTTACCAATTGTGCCGGAGAGATTGATTCCACAGACCGCCGGGACAATGAGATAACTGAAAACCAGAAGCACGCCGGCGATGCGGACGAAGCTCGTTACGACCAGACCGAACAGGGCGTAAAATAGAAAATCCCACCAGCGGACGCGCAGTCCCTTTTTATAGGCGCGATCGCGATCAAAGGAGACAAGCAGGAAGGATCTGCGCATGACGAAGTGCGCGATGCCGACGGCAACGAAAAGCCCGAAGCATTTCCAAACCTCCAGCGGCGTCACGAGCAGGATATTCCCGACCAACATCTGTTTGATTTGCTCGTCTCCTTCCGCCGCGCGGCTCAAGAGCAACACAGCCGCCGCCGCCGCGACAACGTAAGAGATCCCGATCACCGCCTCCTGCGGAATCTGGCTCGTCCGTTTGCCGGTGATGGAAAAAATCGCCGCCCCGAGCAGAGTGAAGCCGAGGGCAATTCCGAACGTTGCCGTGCTTTCCAGGTTCATGTGGAGCAGGACGGCAACGCAGATTCCGAGCGAGGCCATCTGGGCCATGGCGATGTCGATAAAGATGATCCCGCGCCTAACGACATGCAGTCCGAGGTAGACGAGCAGCCACGGCAACAAAACACAGGCCACGATTGGCCAAAACATTACGTCCCACATATCAGAGTTTTCCTGGTAGGGACGCTGCGCTGCGGCGTCCGTTGGTTGGAGAACCGAAGTGCCAGGATGCGGACGGTGCAGCGTGCCGCCCCTGCCAACGAGTGTATGTGTCTGCTCATTTCAAAGCCGCGGCCAATCGATTCACCAGCGCGTCAATCAGCGAAACGTAATCATCGGTGCCGGGTATGCCACCCGGGTATTGCGCGAAGTCGACGACCTTCGCCCCGGTCGAAGCCGCCACTTTCTCGGCAATTTTTCGGTTATGATACGGCTCGACCAGAATCGCCTTAATATGCTGCGCCTTCATTTGCTGAATCACTTCCGCGAGATGTGAGGGAGAGGGCGGAATGCCAGGCTTCGGTTCCAAAAAGATATCGATATTGAGACCAAAGCGATGCGCGAAATAGACCCATGAGTCGTGATAGGCGACGACGCTCTGCCCTTTGAACGGCAGAAGCTTCGCGCCCCATTCCTGCAACTTCGCGTTGATAGTGGCTTCAAATTTCTTGTAGTTCGCGGCGTAGAACGCGGCGTTCGGAGGGTCGACGGCGGAAAAAGCCTGGGCGATGTGTGCCGCAATCGCCTTCGCGATGATGGGATCAACCGTAAAATGGGGATTGCCCATGGCGTGGACGTCGCCGGCCGCACGGGTGAGATTGGCGGGAACCTCCATCAGCCGGATCCCATCCGATGCTTGCACGCGGCCCGGTTTGCCGACTTCAATTTTCGGATTACGCGCGTTTTGCAGCAGCGGCGGCAACCAGCCGATTTCCAATTCCGCGCCGCCTTCGATTAGAACGTCCGCTGTCCGTAGTGCGACGACAAAGCTCGGACGAGCGTCGACGAAATGCGGGTCCTCGGTCGCTTTCGCGAGCGCAACGACATTGACTTTGTCGCCGCCGATGTCGCGCGCGATCGAAGCGAAGTCGGGCAACGTCGTTACGACATTGAGCTTGGCTTCGCTGCTAATGGCGCAGCCCAAAATGATTGAGAGAATTAACAGGATTTTTTTCATGGTTAGGCAGTGAAGTGCGGAGAGTTCATTCTAAAATTTGTGCGCGCCGTGGGCGCCGAGGATGAATTCGAATTGAAGGAACAGAGAATTTTCCTCGCGGGCCGCCCAAAATTCGTTTTCCTGAAGCCAATCGTGGTTGTACTGCAACCGAATTTTTGAGAACTCTGTCGGATACCAGGTGAGATCGGCCGAAATGCGCGAGCGGCTCTGGCGATCAGGATCGGAGGTATAATCAGAATTCTGCATGTGCAGAAAATCACCGCGGATGCCGGTGACCCATCCTTTCTTGAAACCCCAAAGAACCTGCGAGTACATGCCCCAGTCATGAAACGTCTCCGCAACCGGGAACGAGTCGTCGAGGCCGCGTCCCGCTTCGAATCGGCGATACATGTATTCGCTCTGCCACTTCACAAATGGAAATCCGCCCTCGGCCCGCGGGCTCTTCCACTTATAAAGTAAATCGCCTCCATAAATCTGGGTGTTTGTGTTTTCACCGGTGTCATTCACACCGAACGCACCGGAAGCCCCGACCAGCACCACCTGAGTGGGACTGAGATCGATTGAATTTTCCCAGCGCGGAATCCAGGCGAAATCCTGGAGCATACTTGCCGAGCGATTGATGGTGACGCGGTCGTAAAATACGCCGTCCTCGCCCAGGTTACGGAATGAGTAGCCGGTATTGCCCTGGCCATTTTGGACTGCGAAAAGGAATTGGGAATACCAGGAAACTGGAAGGGTCCACGAAATCTGTGCGCCCACGCCACGCAAGCCGTCAGATCCGAGCAGGCGCCCGACAACAAGCGGAGTATCGGCGAAATCCCAGGTGTGGGGATGGGTCGGATTAAGGCGACCGAACGCAGCGAAAAACTGTCCGCCTTTCACCTGCAAACCAAATGGCAGATCAGTCGTTTGCATGAATGCTTCCTCAAGTTCGATCTCGGTTTCGTTGTTGTTGTCGAGTAAGAGGACAATGTTGGCAAAGCCCTCAAAATAGGGATCGACAGCGCCGTCGATTGCGATCTCGGCATTTCGCGCATTAAAGCCGCGTTGCTGCGGATCGTGATCGCCAACTTCGAGATGAGACAGGTCGCTCGCACTAGAGGCCGCCAGCGCGAAGACGCTGTCAAACGAGAGATTCATGTACGTTTTCCCGCCGCCGCCGCTCGCGATGGTGATCGGCGCGACCATGGGCGAACCAGCTCCGCCCATCATTTCAGGGGCGGTGGTCACGGAAGAATCTGTCGTTGGGAACGCTGTTGTGGCGGCAGTGCCATTCGCATTCACGCCTGGAGCTGCGATCGATGGAGCTGAAGCGACCACGGAATCGTCGGTGGTTGGGAAAAGTCCGGAAGGACTCGGAGCGGGGGAAGGCAAGTTGGCGGCGGTGTTCGTGGCCGGCTCGGGATTTTCCGGCAGGGGCGGAGAGGTTGGGTTTGCTTTTTCGATCGCGGTCTGTTGATCCTTCACTTGTTGCTGCAACGTCTTCACCATTTCCGTGAGCGCGGCGACTTGCTGGCGCAGCGCTTCGACGTCAGCCGCCGCAGCTGGAGTTGTCGCGGAACTTGCTGTGGGGGTTGGCGCCGCCACTTGTCCGTAAACAAGTGAGCGGCTGCACAACAGGGTGACGATAAAAATTGTTCTCTTCATTCATTTCCTGATCGCATCCGGGATTTCCCCGGACATTCCGAAAGTTCGGATGCGTTCGCGCGTATTGGTTTCAGCGCCGGATTGAACGCGCAACAGGCGCTGCCGCACGCGAGGCGCGGACAAACCAATGGTCAGGAACGCGCTGGCGGCGCGTGCTCGAGAAGTGAAAACTGACGAGCCGGGGTGAGAGAATGAAATTGACGCGGAAGGAAGGCGATTGCTGGCGGTGCGAAATGCGGAATCGCCGAAGGCGAATCACAGGTCGAATGTTCGCATTTTCCCGAAGCGAAGATTGTCACCGCGCATTCGTGTCCGGGCGCGGTCGCAGAATGGATCCGCTCATGCAGAACTGGTGCAACGGAGAGCACGCTCGCGACGAGTAGCGCAAATGCGCTAGCCAGCGTAAACAGTCTTCCGGTGGAGCCGGCGTGTGATATCTCCCTGTTCATTCGCTGGCGGGATTGTCCCAGCGCGCGCCCGATTAACAAGTTGATTATGCGCCACCAAGATATGCCGGCACTAATTGCAGTCAGCTGAGGCTACGGCAGCGGGGACGTCGCGGCGGGAACCGGCGTAGGCGGTGAACTCTCAGCCAAGGATAACAATTGGGAGACGGTGACGAATTTGAAGCCTTTGGCCAGGAGTGCATCGAAGGTTTCGGGCATCGCGGCGATCGTCTGCGCGTGGATGTCGTGCGAAAGGATGATCGATCCGGGCTTCGTTTCGCGGATGATCCGCTGTGCGACAACTGACGGCCCCGGTTCTTTCCAGTCCAGCGGATCGACATCCCATAAGATCACTTTGTAACCGAATTGATTGTTCACCCATTGCCGTTGTCTTGGAGTCAGCTCGCCGTATGGAGGCCGCATGAATTTTGGATGCGAACCGATCGCCTGGACTATGACATCGTCGGTGCGTTGGAGCTGACTGCGCAAGCCCTCGTTCGAAAGTCTGGCCAGATTCGGATGCGACCACGAATGGTTGCCGATCTCGTGTCCTTCCGCGACGGCGCGCTTTAGGATCTCAGGGTGCCGTTGCACGTTTTCGCCGAGTACGAAGAAGGTCGCTTTGATTTTTTTCTGCGCGAGCAGATCTAGGAGTTTCGGCGTGAGCGTCGCGTGCGGGCCATCGTCGAATGTCATCGCGATATAAGGGCCGTTCACCTTGACCGAGCTGTAGGTGATTTTGGCCGGAGCAGTCGCACTCGGTTGGGATGGAGACGGCGGATTGGTTTTCTGCGGTTCTGGTGTCTGAGCTCCTGCCGCCCCAACGCAAAGGAACAGAGCGAACATTGCGCGCGCGATCATGGTCATCAGTATGTCAGTTTGTTAGAACTTTGGGGTGAACTGCGACAGCTCGTAGATGCCGAGCTTCTTTTCAATGACGGCAACGCGATCGACCACCTTGAAAAATCCGTCGTCGCCAAAAAGCTCGTCTTCTTTTTTCTCGAAATCCTCGCCTAACGAATCGAATTCGTGCGCACTGACGATGCCGCGAAAGGCCGGGAACAGTACCTGTGTCTTCGCGCGCTTCGTGCGGATTGTACATCCGAATGAACTGGCGCATGGAATCGGCCAGCTTGCGCCGGTCGTCGGTATTCTTCAGCCCCTGATTCGTGGCAAATTGCATCGTGATATCGGTTAGCCGCCGGCCGCCCTGGTGCTGTTGCAGGAGCACGTCCACCAAATCGGTCAGCTCGTTTGCCTTCTTGAAGCGCGGGAAGAGGAAATTCTCTTCCAGTTTCTCATGATAATCCTCGACAAAATCACGAATGATCCTGGCCGATTCAGCGATTGGCTCCGGCGGCAGATCTTCGTTCGCGTCGATCCGGCGCAACGCCTCGCCGTAAATCAGCAAAATGCGCTTGAGCACTCCATGCTCCCGCATCAGATCTTCGGGTGGCGAGACCTCGTCGTTTCCCTCTTCTTCCTCCTTCGCCAGTACATTACCCGCGCTTCCCATGAGCGTGCTGGCGATAACGATACCGCCGGCTTTGATGAATCTCCTGCGATTGGAGTGATTGAGCGGGTCCATGTTCCATTAGAGTGCTCCAGGCACGCCAACGCTCAATACTCGCACTCAGCGGCTTGTCTGGCCACAGCTGGTGATTGTTGAAAAGCATTCGCCGAACTACAGGCGGATGCAGAGCAACAACCGCTGATATGATCACTTCCATTCTTCCCGTCCAACCGCTCGTGCGTTGACGTTTTTGAGATCTGGCGATAGCCTCAACGGGTGATCTCTTCGGTCGGACGTGCGGCTACGATTATCGCCCTTTGCTTTTCGGTGGGATTCCATTGGGTTGCGCTTCAGTCTGTGGCGTGGACGACGATGCTAGTAGTCAACGCCCGGCACGGCTCGCTGAGCGAAGCGGTGGCGAAGACTTTCGACGGCGCGCATCCGTGCTCGCTTTGTCATGCGGTCGCGGCGGGGACGAAAACGGAGAAGAAATCCGAGGTCCAATCGACCACGCCAAAGATCGACATGATTTGTTCCGCGCCGCCGGTTCGATTGTCGCGCCCATTTGTTTCGATCAAGTATCCCACGACAAATTCTTATTCGTCAGATAGCGGCGATGCGCCGCCCGTTCCTCCGCCGCGCGCGCGGTTGAGTTAGTTAGTTTCGCAATCGAGCCGATGGCGTCGTGCGTGTGCACGAGTCGCCATCGTCGGGCAATTACCAACTCAAGAATCGTTGCGCCGTGTCGCGACGTTCTCATCTCCTGGAAGAAAACGAATGAAAAGAAGTTTACGTCTATTTTGGTTGCTTGGTTTTGTCGCCGCCGGTGTTATGCCCGGCCGCGCATGTGATTTGTGCGGCTGTTACACGCCGCAGCTTGAAACGATGCTGGAAATGGCACCGAACACTTCAAAATTTTGGTGGAATGGTTTCTACAGCGCCGTTGGCGAGCAATTCACCCACTTCGGTACAGTCTCAATCGATGGACACAAGGCCTCGAATCCTACGGGCCAGTATGAAAACAGCTCAATCACGCAATTCGTCGCCGGCTACACGATCAACGATCGTTTCGCGCTTCAACTCAACATCCCGTTCATCTATCGCGGATTCAAAAGACCGGAAGGCTTTGCCATCGATCAGGGGACGGTAAGCGGGATCGGCGATGTCTCGCTCTTGCTCAACACGGTCGTGTTCCGGTATTCGTCCCCGGCGCGAAAGGAATTTGACGTTTCAGGAAAAAATCCTGTCGCGATCGAACATGAGCCGGATTTCACGATTTCGGCGGTTCTTCTGACTGGGGTGAACTTTCCGACCGGTGACACCAGCCGGATCAAAGAGGAATTTAATGAGGTCGAGATTCCCGGGGCGCCACCGAGCGGCATTCATGGGCACGATCTGTCGCTGGGCACCGGCTCGTATGACGGAATTTTTGGCGGGCTGGTGTCGCTGCGTTACAAGAATTTTTTCGCGCAGGCCAATGTGCAATACTCACTTCGCGGCGATGGATTGCACCAATATGATTTTGCCAACGATCTTACCTGGGACGGTGGGCCGGGATACTATCTCGTCCGCCGCCGGGAGACGATTGTCGGGCTGCAATTCATCGTTTCGGGCGAACATAAAGACGTGGACCGGTTCCGCGGCGCCCCGACCGACGATACCGGGATCACGTCCGTCTCTCTCGGGCCGCGAATCGTCGCATCAAGGGGGCGATGGAGCGTGCTGCTGGAAGCGGATTTCCCCGTCTTGACCGAAAACACCTCATTGCAGGTGGTGGCCGATTACCGGTTGCGCGGCGGAATTTCGTTTCACTTCTAACGTGCACGCAAAAACGGACGGCGGCGCAACGGCCTCGGCGATTAGAACGCGATCCGGATTCCGGCAATAACGCCTCGTCCAGGCAACGGTAACACCTCCTTCAGGAACGAAAGGTGATCGCGTCCTTCTTCGTTCGTTAGGTTGACTCCACGCAGATAAATATCGTTCAACGTGGGACCGACGCGAAACTTGTAGCCGACGCCGACGTTGAGGAAAGTGTAGCCGGCGGTCGGTGTCTCGAATTCCGCGACGCGATTCTGCGCCGCGACCCGCCGGCCTTCGATGATCGCAGTCCAATGTTGGCTGTCATAATTGAGCGACGCGCTGTAACGGAGCGGCGTAATGCGCGGGAGCGGTGTGCCTGTGTCGAGGTCTTCCGCCTGGACGTAATCGGATTGGAGCTGGAGGTAGAGATCATTCGGATTGGGCGTGGGTGTCGTGTCTTCGCCCGTAATGACATTTTTCACCGACTTCGGATCGTTCACGGTCGCATCTGCGATCTGGGTAACGGAGAGCGGCAGGAGATGGAAATCGACCTGCCCCTCCCCGCCGAAGAATCGGGCATTTTTCGGAGTGTAAATGAAGACTCGCAAGTCATCCTCGAAAACAGCTGTCGGCGTGAAATCGATGTAGCCTTGAAAGTTGGTGTAGAAGCCGCTGATGTTGCCGGTGACGACGCCGGCTTTTTTGCGCAAGCTCATGTCAATGCCGCGGCTGGTTTCCACGCCGAGATTGGGATCGCCCACGAGAAACTGAAAGGTCGCGTCGTGCGGGCCGCGGGCGAAGAGTTCTTCACCGGTAGGCGCGCGTTGTGAAATGGTTCCGTCGAAAGTCAGTTCCCAATCCTTGGCGAAATGATAAATGACGCCGAGCGCTACGCTGAGCGGAGTAAAACTCTGATGCTGTTGATCCCTCGAAGTGAGCGAGGTGAGATCGGGATCAAAGGAATTGATATCCACCGTGTCGTGCTCGACCCGGCCGCCAACTTGCAGCGTCACCGGTCCAAATTGCATCTCCTCGAAAACGAATACGGCGCCTTCCACCGCACGCGTCGGCTGCAAAAAAGCGTCCGCACCGAGGATCGACAGATCCTTGAGGAAGAACTGGCCGCCGATGGAACCGGTAAATGGCCCGACCGGTTTGTGAACGAACTCGATCCGCGAGTCCATGCCGTTGGTCGAGAACGTTGAGCCAACCTCTCCGTCCTCGAGTTCCTCATGGACGTAGTCGGTGTATACGAACTTGAAGTTCAACGTGCTGATGCCCGAGAAAGGATCGGCGATCGAGCTGCGCACGTTCACCTGCTTCTTGTTTACATCGAGAGTAACGCGCGGGGGCGGCTCATTCGGATCATCCACTAGCGGATCATCCGGCACCCCGTAATTTGACCAGAACTCCGAGAAGGAAGCACCGATGTAACCTTTGTCCCATACCCAGGAGGCGCCGATGCCGAAGTCCTCCGTTTTGACGAAGGTATTGGGAACAAAGCCGAACGGATTTCCGCCGAAACCGTTGTAGGCGCGCTGCGCCGGCGTGAGCGTGGCCTGGATGGCTGGGACCAGGGCGTAGCCGGGAATGTCGCGATCTTCGAGGTGCTGGACGGAGCCGTCGATGTGAAAAACGATGTGCGGCGTAATGGCAAGATCGACCGAGCCGGCGCCGCTCCGTTCCGTGTCGACGCTGTCGTAGCGGCCGTCGAGTTCTCCACTGAGGCGATTCGAAGGCGCTTCGACCGGAATGCGATTGTCGACGATATTCACGACACCGCCGATTGCGCCCGAACCAAACAGAACGGTTGCCGGCCCGCGTACGACTTCGATGCTTTGGCTGAGCAAGGTGCTCACGCTCGGGGCATGATCTGGGCTCAGGTTCGAGACATCGAAAACCTCGGTTCCGTTGTTCAGGACACGTACGCGATTATCGGCGAGACCGCGAATGACCGGACGACTCGCGCCGGCGGTGAAACCGCTCCCGGCTACTCCCGGCTCGGTACTCAGGGTGTCGCCCAAAGTGGCCTCGGCCTTTTGTTTCAACGCATCTCCGTTCAACACCGTGACGGTCTGGGCGGTGTCAGTTGAGCTAAGAATCTCCCCCCCGGTGACGACGACGCGCTCAGTTTCGGCGGTTTGGGACGGCGAAGGGCTTGGAGTGGGGCTGGAAGAGGCGGCATTTTGGGCCGCGGCAAGGCTCGCGCTGCTGATGAGCGCGAGTGGAATCAAGAACAAATTTTTCAAAATAAAATTCTCCTAAGTTGCAATTCAGTTGGGCGAACGGGACGCGGCGTTTCACGACAGGTGAAAGCCGGCAACCAATGCGTGCGCGAGTTTGCGCGCGTGCTTCAGGACGCCCGAAACGGAATACGACCGCTCCGTGCGAGAGCAGGCGGCAGGACTATGCGCTTAGGAGAGCGCGGGCGGTGCGTGCTCGAAGACAGACGCGCCGAGAAAAGGCGCGGCCACCCAAATCGGATGGAGCGCGGGAATTTTCGAAAATTGAACCGCCGGTTGCGGGATGGAGACGAGCACGGGCGCATCGCTCTGCTGGTATTTGCCGGAGGCGATCAGCGTGACGGCGCATTCGTGTTCGCTCGAGGCCGCATCTTTGTGGATGCGCTGGTGCAACTGCGGCACAACCGCGAGGAAGAGAGCAAAAAAGAAAGACGCGAGCAAACCACCCGAGACGAGCAGTTGAAAGCGGCCGTCCTTTCTCATCGCCTTGCGACTTTGCGCTGCGAAAATGCTTTTGCAAGATTTTGTTTGGCGACTCCTAACAAATGATGCGCGACTGGACAGCACCCCACTGTTGGCGTACGAATGCACTGCAAGCGTATGATCGGACCAGTCAGGATTTATTTCCTTGTTTTCGGAATCTTCACCATTGCTGGGGGTATGATCGGTTATTTCAAAGCGGGGAGCACAGCTTCGATTATTGCCGGATCGATCACGGGAATTTTGCTGCTGGTGGCAGCTTTTCTCCTGCCGCAAAATCTCGCCGCTGGCCTGGCGCTGGCGGTGATCGTTTCGCTTCTGCTCGCCATTCAGTTCGTGCCGAAATTTATCCAGACGGGCAAGGCGATGCCGGCCGGGATGATGTCGGTCTTGAGCGTGATCGGAATCATCCTCGGAATTCTCGCCTGGGTGAAGAAATAGCGGACGCGTGCGAAAGCTTCGCCTCAGGACGTTGCGATGGGTGACCTTCCTTCTGTTCCTCGCGGTCTTCGCCGCGATTGTTCTGCGCTGGATTTCGCTCGAGCGTTGGGCGGCGCAGCCTAAAGTCGCGCCTGAGATCAGGCCGGTTCCGACTGCGGCGCCGCGATCACCCACGCCGGCGAAACCTCCGGTCATCACCGGGAAACTTGAAACCGCCAGGCTCTACAACGGAATCAACGTGCATGCGACTGTCGACACATTGCCCGGCGGCGCGGCTTCGGACGAGCGGGTCGATCCGCAGAACTACGTTCTCGATTTGAAGCTGCTGGTGCGCGTTCCCACGCCTAACAAAACGATCGACGAATTGGCGAAGGTCAGTCCGGAATTGCCCAGGCTGCTTCCGGGCCTGGCGGCGATGATGCAACCGGACTCTGTCTCGCCATTTTTCGCGAAACTCTACGAGACGAAGGTGAAAATGTTGCGCGAGAATCTGGGCCGGCTCGATCAATTGCTTTCGCGGCACAATTTCTACGATTGTCAGACCGTCCTTCAGTTGCGTCATCCCGAAACCAGCCGGCGCGCGATCTTGCTGCAGGCCGACATGGACGTGGACGCCGATGGTTCCGATTCGGATCGGCTGCCGATCGGAAGTGGCGTTTCGCCCAACTTCAAGCCGTTCACGAGTTACAAGTGGCCGAAGAAGACTTCGGCACCCAATCCTTATCTGGAATCGGAGCAAGATCGGATGAAGCGCTACGAGGCTGAGGCGTCACTCAAGACGACGCCGGCTGATCGGAAGCGTGAACTGCGCAGCGCGATTGCGCAGTTAAAAGGTGAAGTCGAAACAATGAAAAAGTTTAGCTTTTTGGTGGGCGCAACCGACCCCTATATCGTCATCCCAACTGGATTCGCGCCTGGGACAGGAGGAAAGCTTGGCGATTGGGCGGTTGTGATTGCGGGGGACGCAATCTATCCTGCGATCGTCGGTGACGCCGGACCGCCGGATAAAGTCGGCGAAGCGTCGTTGCGTATCGCGAAAGAGATCAACTCGCTTGCCACGCCAAATAATCGCCCCGTCAGCAGCCTGAAAGTAACCTATCTGATTTTTCCCGGCACGGCGGAGACTCCATTTGGTCCGCCCGATCTCGAAAAAATGTATGCGCGATGTGACGCGCTCGTGAAGGAAATCGGCGGTGCCGCCGTTCCCCTGCATCATTGGGAGAACATCATTCCGCCGCCGCCGACTCCCACGCCGAGTCCAACCCCCATGCCATCGCCGTCGATTGCACCATCCACTTCTCCCGGTGCTTCGCCGTCGCCGACCTTCGCATTCCCGACGCCGGCTCCGAGTGCGAGCCCAAGTCCTTCAGTGGATGGACAGCCTTCATCTACGCCGACGTCGCCTTGACCAGGCCCGCTTGAGTTCCTCCAGATTACATTTTCGGCTTGAGGCGCAGGCGACGGGTTCGCGTGCTCGGGCGGCAACGTTTCGCACTTTGCACAACGCGGTGGAGACGCCGCTGTTCATGCCGGTCGGCACGCAGGCCACGGTGAAGGCGCAGCTCCCGGAAACGCTCGAGGATGCGGGTTCGCAAATTCTCCTCGCGAATACTTACCATCTCTTGCTCCGGCCTGGGGTCGAGGTGTTCCGGCGCACGGGCGGCATCCATCAATTCATGAGTTGGCAGCGCTCGGTCCTCACTGACTCCGGCGGCTTTCAAATTTTTTCATTGCCGCATTCGCGCGCGGTGAGTGAGGAGGGCGCAACCTTTCAAAGCTACCTCGACGGGAAGACCATCCTGCTCAGCCCCGAGGTCAGCATCGAAACGCAAAAGGTGATCGGCGGTGATATCATGATGGCGCTCGATCACTGCATCGCTTCGACTGCGGACGAAGCCACCGCGCGGGCCGCAATGGATGTCACGCATCGCTGGGCGGCGCGGAGCCTCGCCGCGCGAGGAGATTCGCCGCAGTCGATGTTTGGCATCATTCAGGGCGCGCTCTACAAGAATTTGCGGCGAGAAAGCGCGGCATGCCTAAGCGAAATGCCGTTCGATGGTTTTGCGATCGGCGGACTGGCAGTAGGCGAGGACAAGGCCGCGCGCGAGGATGTGTGCGAATTCAGCGCGCAGTTCTTGCCTAACGATATGCCGCGTTATCTCATGGGCGTGGGCACGCCGCTTGATATGCTCGAAGCGGTCCATCGCGGCGTGGACATGTTCGATTGCATCATGCCGACGCAACTGGCGCAGCGTGGTGCTGTCTTTACCTCGCGTGGCTTTTTGCAGATGCGCCGTGGCGTCTACAAATTCTCCGACGAAAAGCTCGATCCCACCTGCGCCTGCCCGACCTGTGCGCGCTATTCCCGCGCCTATCTGCATCACCTCACCAAGACGGGTGAGACGCTCGGCTGGCAATTACTCGGGAAACACAACCTTCATTTCTATCACCAACTCATGCGCGAGATTCGCCAAAGCATTCTGGCCGATTGCTTCCTCGATCTCTATCGGGAGAAACGCGCTTTTTTGCACGAGTCCGACGTCGATAATCCGATTCGCGAACAGAAGATCAGGCGGAAAAAGTTACTCGCTTTGGGAGATTACGAGGTGCACAAAGCCCGGGAGGGATTTGCGAGCATCCGCCAGATCTCGTCCGGCGAGATCATGCATTCACGGACAGCGCCGATGGAGGAAGCGACGAAACTCTATGTCGAGCAATCAAACCTCGCCGAGCGCGTGCGGCTTTCCGCGGCCGAAAATCTGGAGGGCGCATCGTCGCTGATTATTTGGGACGTCGGACTCGGCGCCGCAGCCAATGCGATGGCGGCAATTCGCTGTTATGAGGAGCAGGCAGCGCACGGGCTTGTGCGCCCGATGCGAATTGTCAGTTTCGAAAACGATCTCGATTCCCTCCGCCTCGCGTTCCGTCACGATCGCGATTTTCCTTACCTGCGTCACGGTGGTCCCGCCGGAATTCTAAAGGAGGGACACTGGCAATCGCGGCAGCACCCGGGATTGAGCTGGCTGCTTCTTCCGGGTGATTTTCTTGAGACGATGGCCGCGGCGCCCGCGCCGCCAGATCTCATCTTTTACGACATGTTTTCAACGAAGACCTCCGCTAATCAATGGGCGCTGGCGGCCTTTCGCCAACTCTTTGGCGCTTGCGCGGGGCATGCCTCAGAACTTTTCACCTACAGTTGCTCTACCGCGAACCGAGTCGCCCTGCTCGCCGCCGGCTTCTACGTTGCCAAAGGACGCAACGCCGGAGAAAAGCTGGAGACGACGATTGCGCTTACGCCTGCAGCCTATCGGATGGAATCGCCCTGCCGGCACGAATTGCTCGCGGCTGATTGGCTGGGAAAATGGAACCGCTCAGTGGCCAAGTTTCCCGCGGATATGCGGACCGACCAGTATCCGTGGTTCGAGGAGACGATCCAGAATCACGAGCAATTCCAGCGCCGGGCTTGCCTCGGCAAGACCTGATACTCTTTGGGGAGAGAGCAGGGCAAACGATTCGGGTATCAACTCTAACAACCGACTTGTTAGCATGATTTCTGGGCGGGTTTCCCCTCTCTAGGTCCTGCCAGTTCCAACTCGCCCCTAGGTCAAGGCATGACGGATGCTATTACATTCCGCAGATAGTATGAAAATTCTCGTCAGAATGGCAATACGAGATTGGAATCCCGTTTCCTACCTCTCGTTGGCGAGCGCTCTGCTAACGCAGCCGCGCGTCAACGCGGCAGCCGAGGTTTAGCATGTCCGAAATCTTCATTTCGAACTCCGATACCTCAGGGTTGAGGGTTCGGTTTCGCGGAGTGAGGGGCTCAATACCCACACCGGGTTGGGACACCACGCGCTACGGTGGAAACACCTCCTGTGTAGAAGTGACTGCCGGGGATCAAGTTCTTATTCTCGACGCGGGCAGTGGCATTCGTGAGCTTGGCGACGATCTCGCGGAGCGTTCCGGATCGGGTCAGGTGGAAGCGACGATTCTATTCTCTCACACGCACTGGGACCATATTCAGGGCCTGCCATTTTTTGTGCCCGCGTTCTCGGCAGGGAATTACATCCGTATGATTGCCACGAAAGGGAAAAGCGCCAGGGTCGATCGTGCATTGCGTAACCAGCTAGACCCTGTCAATTTTCCTGTCGGACTCGATCAAATGCGCGGGCTCGGCTGCATTGAGGAACTCGCTTCGGATCACGAGGCGCTCGGCGCCTTCACGATCGGTGTGACCGATCTCAGTCATCCGGGAGGTTGTGCTGGCTTTCGCATCGAGGCGAACGGCGCTTCAATGGCCTATTTGCCAGATCACGAGCCTTTCGAAAGCATCTGCCTACCGCCGCGCAGCACCATCTGTGAGGTTCGCCGGAGAGAACTCATCGAGTTTGTGCGCGGCGTGGATCTGCTCATTCTGGATACGCAATACACCGAAACCGAATATCCTCATAAGATCGGTTGGGGTCACGGCTGTTTGCCTGACAGCGTTGCCCTCGCCGTGGAGGCGGGCGTGCAGCGGTTCGCGCTTTTTCACCACGATCCCGGTCACAGCGACGATCAAATCGATGCCATGGTTGAGCGGGCGCGGCGATTAGCCCCGTCCGACTTGGTCATCACTGGCGCGATCGAGAACGAAACGATCATTCTCAATTCGACAGAGATTCCAGTGCATCGCTCGGTCGCAGGTGCGCTGCTGAAAAGCGCCGCCGCCTGATCGCGCCGTTTGAGTGAATTTCGTCTCCAGTGGGCTAGCCGGCGTGGTTAAGCAGCGCGGCTCGACAGCGGCACATGATCCTGAAAGCTTTGTGGCTGGATACCGATCATGAAGACCGAGAACATCGTTCGCCTGCTAACCATTGGGTCCCTGGCCGGCTTATTGATGGCTGTCGGGATGAGGCTAACGATAAGGCAGGTTGTGCACGCGCTGCGTGAGCATCGTCTTGCGCTCATCGTAATCGTGAATTTCGCGATTGTGCCCGCCCTTGTCCTGGCGGCGACACAGCTTTTCGGCCTCGGAACAGAACTATCCATCGGAATGATCTTATTGTCGGCGGCGCCTTTCGCACCGGTGGTGCCGGTCTTTGCGCGCATGGCCCGCGCGAATCTGGCGCTGGCCGCCGGGTTAACAGCTCTGTTTCCACTCCTTTCGGTGTTCGTGACACCCTTCGTGTGTCAAATAACTCTGAAGCACCTGGCGCACGCCGGTCCGGTGCAGTTCAACGCCAGCGAAGCGTTGCTTGTCCTGCTCGCGACGATCGTGCTTCCGCTTGGCCTTGGCATGCTGGTTCACCAATTAGCTCTTCCATTCGCCCGGCGCGTCTTGCGGCCGATGGAGATCTTCTCCGAAGTAACAGGAGCGACATCACTGGCGTTCGTAACAGCTACTGAGTGGCCGGCAATAATGGCCGTCGGCTGGCGGCCGTTGTTGGTGATGGCAGTTACGAGCGAGATATCCCTCCTGCTGGGCTATTCGTTGGGCGGATCGAATCGCGGTTCACGGCAAGTGATCGCGTTAGGAACGAGTAATCGTAACATCGCCCTCGCCCTGCTTGTGGCACTCCAAGCCTTCGGTGGGACACATGTGGTGTCGGCCGTGGTGGCCAATGGGTTACTCCTGATTTTGCTCGGCCTGATCCACGTAGCGATTTGGCGATTCAGATATCAGCGGGCTAGCGAGTAGTGGTCAAGCAATGGGCCGAGTTCCTCCTGGATCCATTCCTTGGAGAGGCCGAACTCTTCGAGCGTGTAGTAGTGCTTACTTTCGAACCCCCGCTGACGATCGACTGCTGCCGTCAGCCGTCCACAGAAATCATCACTCATCGTCCACCCGAAGTGCTCGTAGAGTTTTTCCACCGCTGCCTTCGGATTTTTGGTCAGGTCACGGTAATCGAGACAGTAATACTGGCGGGGATTTACCTTGGAGCGGAATTCGAACAAGTGTTGATACCACTTGACCGCCAATCTTGCGTAGGACTTGGAGACGGGCCCGTCCTTGGCAATATCGGGTGAGTGCGCATGCCAGACGGGATAGAAGACGCTCACGTGTGATGGAACAGATTGGTAGGGATGCCGGATGATAGTAATGAATTTTGCGTCAGGAAAAGCTTCCAGTAGCGACTCCACCGATCCGGAACTCTGCGTCGCCTTCGAGAGCACGGCCTTGCCCGGGCCATTGGCGTAGAGCTGACGCTGGAGACAGCTGCGATAATAGCGCATGAGGCCGCGGCGTTGATCGGCACCGAGGGCATCGGCAAAACCGGCCTCCCATAATTCATCGACGTATGGGAATAGAAGATAAATTGCTTCTGTGACAAAGCTGTAAACAAAAAACCCGTCGTCTTCCTCCGGCTCGTCGAACCGAAGTTTGTGCATGTCGTCCCAGCCACCGAAGAACGTTTTCTCGGACCACGTCATCAGCTTTGTCAGCATCCGGCCGGTGCAGCGGTCGATAAGAGGAATAAGGTCGAAGCATCGCTGGTAGAAGACTGAGGGAAAGATCGTCTGGTAGAGCTTTGCATGGACGAAGCGGTCTTCATCCAGTGCCATCAGCTTCTGGAGAAACGTTGTTCCGCTACGAGGCGGGGCGACGATGAACACTGGTTCGCGCACTTCCTGGCGGAGAAAAGACCAGAATAGAAGGCGATCCAATAGCCGGCCGAAAGCCACGACTATCCACATGAGCCAGAACAGTACCGTAAAAACAATTACGTACGCCCAACGACGCAGGCTAAATTTGGTCTTACAAAAGGCCAGATATTCGGCGCGGAAAAATAAATCCAGGTTTATATACATCAATCAAACGGGCGAGGTAACTGTGAGCGCCAAATCTACTGCGGCAAATCATCCTGCCGATTCAATCTTGCGGCTTGTCGGAATCTTGCAGCAGGTCTCTTGGCGCGTTGGGCGAATACATGCCGACGAGCCGGGAGATGAGGATTGTTAGGTACAAGGTGCCGGTAACCGCCTCCATTACCGCCAATGTTCGCGCTACCTTGGACAAGGGCGTGATGTCCCCGAAGCCGACAGTGGTGAGCGTGCTGAAGCTAAAATAGAAGGCATTAAAGCCGCCCATATGGTTGTCGGAATGCGCAGCCAATGGAAATCGAAACGTATCGGGCGCGAGCTGTGCGAGCAGCATATAGGCCTGCGACCAGAGCATTCCCAACATCAAGTAAACGACGATGCCTGCGCTGAGCACCTCGGTATCAACAAGCGTAGTCTGAGAATGAAGCGGAGAATTCGGTAGATGGTAAAGGCGAAAAAGGCGATCCCGAAAGCAGGAAAATAGAGAGACGAAACATGGCTTGGGAAAAAATGGTTAAGCCATTTACCTGCCATCGCGGGAACAAAGAGCACAGCTGCCAGCATGAGAACTCGAGGACTGCGCGCAACAGCGATCAGAGATGCGATCATCACGAGTGTCACCAAACCTGACTCAATTAAGTCCCCGTTAGGAAGATCCTCGACAAATGGCGTCACCGCGAAGAGCAGAATCAGCGCGATCAGAAGTTTCACCGTGGAAACTCGCCACGCTTCCGGTTTCGAAAACAACGCGAGCTTTTTTTCTATGCGCTTTGGTGACCGGTATTTTGTCCATGACTCTTGCTAGGGCCGCGTTTCCGGGTCGCGATCCATGCTCGCATCGAAACGAAGCATCGGACTCTGGCTGATACGCATGAGTCTCTGGTGTGGCTTGTCCATATCCAGCGTCACGTAACGTTCATCGCCGTTTTGTTACGGCGACTCTCTTCTCATTACCCTAGCGTCGCCGGCCGCCGCTGAAGCTTCGTCCACCACCTCCCCCGCGGTCACCGCCGCCCCGCTGAAAGCTGTCAAAGCGCTGGCTCTGATATGCGCCACGCTGCCGGTTCTGGGCCTCCCGGTCCACATCGCCAGCTCCAGAACTTCGAGTTTGCGCTGATTGGTACGAGCGTTGAGAGCTCTGTGCGCGTTGTTGGGCTGCGGCTTGGTTGGTGGCGGAGTTTTGGTAGCTCTGCTTTTGTGCCTGAGCGTTCTTCGAACTGTTTACCGAGTTCCAGTTGCCGTTGTCGTATGAGCTCCAACCGTTACCGGTATTTTTGTAAACATTGCCGTCGTGAGCGGCGTACATGTTACCATTGGAGGTCTTTGCCACGCCGGTATTTCCGTACTTGGTCGAAGCGCCGGCCGCAGCTCCACCTTGTGAGCCTTGAATCGATCCGACTGTTCCATTCGCATTGGAGTAATGCTGGGTGTAGGCGGATCTATTGCCATTGGAGACGACGGATTGGCCCCATGAACTATAGGCGTTCGACCCTTGGTGAGTTGCAGCGGAGGTGCCGGTATAAGGATTATATGCCCGCGCCACGCTCTGGCTCCCGTACGGACCGTAGGCCGTCGCGCCGCGAGCGTACGTCCCGGTGTAAGGATTGTAGGCAGCCCCAGCCGCGGCCCCTCGATATGGGCCATACACCCCGTGCGCAACTCCGTAGGCTCCGGAGTATGGATTATAGTAAGCACCAACGCCATAGGTACACGGATAAGGATGATAGACGGGATATCCGCCTACGGGATAACCATAGTAAGGTGGATAGTAATAGCCAGTGCCCGTGGCGAGGATTGCTCCGACGGCGGCGCCGGCGATGAAGGTTCCCAAGTATCCTGCGGTGTAGCTCGACTGGATAGTCCCCTCGGGAGTTGTGGATTGGGTAACATAGGTGACGTTGTAGACAGGCGAGCTCGGCGGGATGGCGTAAATCTCCTTAGGGACTGACTTAGCTGTCGTCCAGGGACCCGTTGCTTGCGGAGACATGAACCACACTCCTTGCAGGCAAAGATAATAAACGTCGCCGACCTTGATAACCTTATCCGGAGTATTGACAGCGTATTCGAGCGACGTTCCTTCGATCGGCTTAAACTCCGGATTTCCATTGTAAGCAACTTTCGCCTGCTCTGCGGCCTCCGGTTTGACTACTGCGGTAGTCGGAATCTGTGCCAGCAACACGGCATCTTCTGCCTCCGGCGTCCCAGGAACGGATACAAGAACGCGAGCCGCCGGGCTATTTTCGGGAATGTTTGCGAAATCAGCCGGCAACTCCGGGGTCGCGTAGGTCCAAGGTCCCTTTAGATCGGCCGATTTGAACCAGCGGCCCGCCGCGAGATAATAATACGTCTGGGTCGGATTATTGACGAAAAGGTCGGCCCCGGTGTTGGTCGCGAACGACAACTGGGTCCCGGGGATGTTAACGTAGGCAGGCTGGCCTTCGAACAGGATGACCTCGGCCGGCTTATTCGAATAGAAGATCGTCGGGGGCTTTCCCTTGGCCGAAGGCGTGAGAATCGGCTTCTTCATTTGCGTCCACTTCGGATCGTTAGCCACCTTGGTGAAATCCGGCGGCAACTTCGGAGCTGGAGCCCACGGGCCTCCCATGGAAGTCGATTTGAGCCATTGCTCGCCCGTAAATAGATAGTAATCCTTCGGCAGTTCCGTGCCAAAGAAGAGCGGGAAATTTGAGTTAACGACGAAGCCGAGATGAGTCCCGGCGATGTCAGCGCGCTCCGCTTCGCCGTCGACGTTCAAAAGAATCGCCGGCGTGTAGCTGACAAAAATTTTCGGCGGATCATTCTGCACCTTTACGGCCGCGGGTGGGGCTTTTGATTTCTCGACACTGGCGACCAGTCGGTCTAACGATATCGTGACGGTATGGTTAGGCGGCAAGAAACTCCGGACTACCTTATCCATCTGGCTGACCTTCTCCGGATCGAGCGATGGGAAATGAACTTCCGTAATCTTAAAATTCGTGAGGACGGCGGAGTGGTCGTCAACATTCACATCCGTTTGCGCTTGCACAGTGACAACCCCGACAATTTCCTTCTGGCCCTTCGGCGTTAGGGAAAAGGCCATCCGAAAATCGAGCTGTTTGAAATCCTTCCAATCATCCACCTGTGGCTGGTAATAGACGAGGCTTCCCTGTTCATTTGTTCGCTGGCGCGGCCAGCCTGGGTCTGCAGGGGGCGGCGTGGATGTTGCAGCCAGGTTACGGGCGGTCATTGCGCCTATGGCCAGGAGGAGTGTAATCGTGATCTTCATATTGTTTTGCTGTTGTCGGTTGTCAGTTGAATCTGGCTAGCGCCGCTTCCCACGGGCCCTGCCAGCATCCGGAAAACGCCCGAGGATGATGGGGTTCTGTGGAAAATGAACTTACGTATCATTCGATGGAGAAAACAAGCGGCGTCAAAAAATTGGCCCGTGCGTTCCCAAAGGCAATGAGAAACGGATCCGCCTATCGGCCGAAGGTCAATTCCGGCATTGAGTGCCCATTCGGCGTTCCCGTTAGGACGGTGTAAAGCCCGCTATGGCGAAATGTGGCTGCGGCTGAGCTGTCCGCCTCGCACTTTTCTTATAATTGAACGTCCTTCTGGCGGATGACTTGAATCTGCTGATATTGCGCGGGGGTAAGAATTTTCTGCAACTTCGGCGCGTTTTCCTTCTGGACGGCACGGAGCTGCGACATCTTCTCCAGTCCGGAAAGTGTATTATCATTCTTGATCGCCTCAAGCTTGGGCCCCTCCGCCTCGAGGATCGGCAGCAGCTTGGCCTTTTGTTCGGGTGTGAGTTTGAGCTGCTTGGACAAGGTTTGCAGCTTCGCCGCCGCATTGGGATTCTGACCCGGCGCCGCAGGTGCGATGATCAGAAATGCAGACAGGCAAACGGCGGACATCAGGATAGCAAAAGGTTTTCTCATGGCCGCAGTATGATTGGCGACGCGCGGTTAATCAAGAGGGACTATACCATGCGCAGTTTTGGTATTCATGATCCGGGAGTTCGCAACGGCGTTCACGGTGAAATGTTGTCGTCTCGATTCAGGAGTTCCTTGAGGTGAACGAGAGGTTCCTGACTAATCCGGAAAATCCCGCGGCGCGGACGGTCCAGATCGAGCACGACAAAAACCGTCGCGCTAATGAGAACAACCAGAAGCCATTTTCCGACCATCATACGGTGATTCGCAATCCCGCCGGCAAAACCTACCGTAGCCAGGGAGAGGATCGTTCCACCGAAAAGTAAGAACACGACACCGTCCGGCACCCGGTCTTCGAAGGCGTGGACCCGTCGCCGATGCACGGACCATTCGTCGTTCAGCGCCTCCATCATGCCGTCCACGCCTTTCACCGATGGATCGCGCTGCGCTTCGGTTCCCACCAGGCCCCACAGTTGGCTATGAAGTTTCTCGGTCCGATCGATCGCCTCCTCCACCGCGGCGAGATTCTGGCCCGCGTCGTAGAACGCCAGCCGGGCGTCCACTAGTTCCCGGAACGATTTCTGAAACTGGGCGCGAGCCGGTGATGGCAGAAGGCTGCCATAAAGGAAGACGCGGTGCAGGATGTTTGCCTCGTCCGTGACCAATCGCTGCCGATCGGTATAACGATCCGCCGCCATCCCGAAAGCAAAAGCCAGCAGGAGCGCCAGCAGGCCGAGCAGTGCCACCTTAAGGGCCACGTAGACCTCGCGCCCGGCGTCGTGCGTGTCCGCGTGCCAGCGGCGTCCGCTTCGATAGGCCAGCTCGAATGCCACGAGTGAGGCGGCGAGCAGGACGAGGACAATCGAGTGCGCGCTCTGGTCATAAAGCCAGGTGGGTTTCATAGTTCACTCATACTTCGGTCGCGGACCGGTGAAAGAAAGCATGGGTCGCGGCGTTTTCATAACTGGGTTGTCTCGATTGCAGGGACTTCGATTATCGGCTCCGCTAAGTAACTCATTGGCTGGATTGCCTCTCGCGCGTGACCTCTTAGAAAGCTATTAAGAGAAGTTCGCTGGTGGAATTCGCGGACTGCATTACGGAAAGACAACCCGTGCGTTTCAAGGGCTCGTTCGGTGGAGCGATCCAGAGCGGCTTTTCAAAAGAGTCATGGCGCACCAACCGGCCATGACCGCATGCAGAACTACTGCCGGCCACAAGGCGATGCCGACCGACTGTGACCGGATACCCGCAGCTCCGAGAATGACGACTGCGCCTGCGTTGTAGAGCACCATCGCGGTAACCGTCCCCCTCGCCGCGGAGCTCTGTTCGTCGTAACTCGCCAGCCAGCAAGCGACACCCAACGCGAGCAGCGCAACCCCGGCGACGCGCCCGAGGGGGATGCTCGCGCCGGAAATCTCGGCGCCGAGTAGCAAGTGGACGACCACCGCGGGCACGGCGATCAGCCCCAAACCCGTGGCCGCCTCGATGACCGCGGTGAGTTTAAGCAACGGGCTCATTCGCGCTTGCGGCGAAAGGCAGGCGGCCATTTCTGACCGCCTGCCCGTCGATGAGTTGTTAGTCTGTGGCCTTGGCGACTCGCTCCGCCGCAGCCTTCTGCTCTTCGGCCGTCATCTGGTTCGGTCCGAGTTTGAATGTCAGTTTGTCGATTGTTCCGGTGAAGCGGAACGGCACCTTGTAGCTGTCGTCCACCCCCGTGCGGGTATCGCATCCGATGTCGAAGGTCTCATCGATGGACATGAGGATCGGAATCGTGTGCGGAATCGTCTTCTTCGCCAGCTCCTTGCCATCGACCGTAAACACGCCCGTGCCGCCTTTGCCGGGGCCGGGACCGTCGTATTTGAAGTCGAACATCAGGGTGTGCTTGCCCGGCGCGAGCGCGCGACCAAACAAGTCCGCGTCTACTTTGCCACCGATACCGCCTTCCCAGCGAAACCGCTCCAGATCGACCATGTTGTAAACAAAGACCGGCTTCCCCTTTTGCAGGAAAAGCCCGTAGCCGCCGAAACGGCCACCCATCGTCACGATCATTCCTTCCGCGCCGCCCTTGGGAACGGTGATCTCGGCGGTGATGGTGTAGTCCTTGTCCAGAATGCTGGGAGCGTTGCCGACCGGAATGTTGGCGTTCTCACCCTTGTAGGTGAATTCTGTTTTCCCTGCGACCGCGCTTGGTCGCGGTGTGACCAGGCGCGGCAGAATTGAGTTATCCAAGGGAAAGACCTGGTATTTCCCCGCCTCCGCCATGAACACTGCCTGCATCTCTTTAAGCTTATCGGGATTCTTGGCCGCGAGGTCATTGTATTGCGAATAATCCTCGGCAATGTTGTAGAGTTCCCACTTGTAGTCGTTAACCGGTGGCAGCGGCTTGGCCCCAAGGAGCCAGACTGCCTCGGGCGGCGTGGTGCAGGCGTACCAACCGTCGTGGTAGATGCCGCGGTTGGCGAACATTTCGAAATACTGTGTGTCACGCTTGGAGGGGGCTTTCGCGTTCGCTGCATCGAACGTGTATGCCATGCTCACGCCCTCGATCGGTTTCTGCTTGATCCCGTTGACTACTTCCGGCGCCTTGACCCCTGTCGCTTCGAGGATGGTCGGTACGATGTCGATCATGTGATGGAACTGGGTGCGAATGCCGCCCACGTCTTTGATGTGGCCGGGCCAAGAGATACACATGCCTTGCCGGGTCCCGCCGAAATGCGACGCGATCTGCTTGGTCCACTTAAACGGCGTATCGAACGCCCACGACCATGCCACCGACATGTGGGGGTAGGTCTTGTCCGAGCCCCAGTTTTCGTAATGCAACATCTGCAAGGCCTCCGGGAGAGTTAGAATGCCGTTGTAGGCAGTCATTTGATTGAACGTGCCTTCAAGGGTGCCTTCGGCGCTGGTGCCGTTGTCGCCGCTAATGTAGATGATGAGCGTGTTATCGAGCTTGCCCATGTCCTCGACCGCCTGGATGACGCGGCCAATCTCATTGTCGGTATAGGCAGCATAACCGGCAAAGTTCTCCGCCTCGCGGGCATAAAGCTTTTTCTGGATCATGGAGAGCGAGTCCCACCGTGGTAGCTTCGCACCGCCATACTCGGGCTGGCCGTCCGGCCACGGAGTGAGCTGGGTGCCCTCCGGGATGACGCCAAGCCGCTTCTGGTTGGCAAAGATCTGCTCACGCAACTTTTCCCAACCCATGTCGAACTTGCCTTTGAATTTATCTCTCCACTCCTGCTTTGGTTGGTGCGGCGAGTGGGTGCCACCGGGCACGTAATAGACGAAGAACGGCTGCTCGGGGGCCGCCGCGTTCAGACTGCTCATATATTTGATCGCCTCGTCCGCCATGTCGGTCGTGAGGTTGTAGCCGGGCTTGCCGATCCAGGGAAAAATCGGGGTCGTGTTTTGATAAAGATAGGGTGTCCATTGATCGGTCTCGCCGCCCATGAACCCGTAGAAGTATTGGAATCCCATGCCCGTCGGCCATTGGTCGAAAGGCCCGGCCGCGCTGTAGAGATACGTCGGTGTGTTATGGTTCTTGCCAAACCACGAGGTGGCGTAGCCGTTCTCTTTCAGGATCTCGCCGATGGTGGCGTCATCCTCACCGATGACGGAATCATAGCCCGGAAAGCCAGTCGACATTTCGCCGATAACGCCGTAGCCGACCGAATGGTGATTGCGACCCGTGATGAGTGCCGCCCGTGTCGGCGAGCAAAGCGCGGTGGAATGGAACTGCGTGTAGCGCAACCCCGCTTTAGCGATCCGATCCATGGCTGGCGTCGGGATGACCCCGCCGAAGGTGCCCGAAACGCCATAGCCCTGGTCATCGGTCATGATGAGCAGGACGTTCGGCGCGCCCTTGGGTGGCACCACCCGCGGCGGCCAGTACGGTTTGGAATCCACCGCGCTTTCCTTGATTACGCCGCCAAACTTCATCGGCGGCGGTGGCAATTCCTTCCCGTCAATCGTGACGGTGGCGTCGGGTGAACCGGGCGTGCCGTTGATCTGCTGGGCTTGCGTTGGGCTGGCGACGAACATCGCCGCGGCAACTGACAGCAGTGACAAGCCGTAATATTTCAGTTTGTGTTTCATGGTTTTGACTCCGGTTATTTTTTCTGAAGAAAGTGGGTGGTTTGCTGTTGAGATCTCGATCGGTGGTGATTGTCGTTTTGGTTAAGCCACTTTTTGGAGGCCAAGCCGACGCAGTACGGCATTTCCGTGCTGAATCTTGATGGCCGGCGGTTCCGTTCGTCTATTGGACTTTCGTCTTATGTCGGGGCTAATCTGAAAGATCAATCTTTAAAGTATGACATTTTTCGCAGCGGCGGCGCCCCATGGTACGCAGATTTTGATTTCGCTATTCGTCATCCTGGCCGCGGCCAAGCTGATGGCCGAGATTTTTGAGCGCCTTCAGCAGCCCGCGGTCGTGGGCGAAATTTTGGCCGGTGTAATCATCGGGCCGCAGGTCCTTGGATGGGTCAATCCATCGGAGATCACCGAAGTGTTGGCCGAGATCGGAGTGATGTTCCTGCTTTTCAATGTTGGTCTCGAAACCAAGCCCGCCGCCATTTTGCGAGTCGGTAAGGTCGCCGGTGCCGTTGCCATTGCCGGCATTGTCGTTCCGTTGCTCGCCGGCTGGGCGTTCATGCGTGCACACGGAAGCGCGAATGTCGAAGCGCTCTTCGTCGGCACGGCGCTGGTCGCCACTTCCATTGGCATCACCGCGCGCGTGTTGTCCGGCCTCGGCGCACTTGATACACTCGTTAGTCGCATCATTCTCGGCGCGGCTGTAATCGACGACATTCTCGGTTTGCTCGTTCTGGCGGTTGTGACCAGCTTTGCTGCCGGCGGTGTCAATTACGTCGAGATCAGCGTTACCGTGTTGATGGTCATCGGCTTCACCGCGCTTGTTACTTTTGTGGGCGCGCCAGTTTTCAATCGGCTTGCGCCCAAGCTTCAGCGACTGCGCGTTAGCCATGCCTTTTTTATTATTGCGCTGATTCTCTGTCTTGGCTTGTCGGCAGCGGCGGCGGCCATCGGCATCGCCGCAATCATCGGCGCCTTTCTCGCAGGACTCGCTTTGGCTGAAGCTGCCGAAGACAATCACGCTTTGCACAAACAAGTCACCGGGGTGACTGAATTCCTGGTTCCGTTCTTCCTCGTTTCGATTGGGATGACACTTCGGCTCGATGTCTTTCGCGATCCTTCCGCTTTGTACCTTTCCGGCGTGATCATTCTCATCGCTGTCCTCTCCAAGTTTCTCGGATGCGGTCTGGCCGCGCGAACGCTCGGCTGGCGGGCCGCGAGTCAGATCGGCATTGGCATGACGCCGCGCGGCGAAGTCGGCATCGTCGTCGCTCAGATCGGATTAACGCTGGGCATGATCAGCGATTCTGTCTTCAGTGTCGTATTGATCATGGCCGTAGCCACAACGCTGATCGCGCCGCCACTCCTGAAAATCCTGTTTAAGGAGGAGAAATCTCCGGTTTAGTCGTGATTCCGCGCAGCGGATCGACCATATTCCCGCCAGATGCTTTCAGCTCTGCAATTCCCGGAATGGCCTAACGAGGTGTTCCATCGACCCGGTCTCTCGGAACGACCGGCTTCCCTTCGTCGCGGGAGGGTCCGGCCTTTTATTGTCATCCCGATCACCCGGAATTCCTTAATCGCGGAACTTGGCGAGTGGCAAAAAATAGGCGAGAATTGAGGCGTTGCTTCCGGCACGAAATTACGGCCAGAGGAGGCGACCAAAATTACATACCCGAGGAACCCCACATGAGAAGATTCATTGCCATACTAATAGGTTGTTCACTTGTGCTCGCTGCCGGCGTCAGGGCGGAACAGGAGAACCCGAACAACCCGAAGAAAAAGAAATCGGCGCAACAAACAACTGCGGTCCAGAAGCAAGTCACCACCAAGCAGCACGCCGCCCCGAATACCCATGGGCAGGGGGTAAATCCGCACCACAATGCAACGACGGTGCCCAACAATGCGAAGGTCTACAACGGCAACGTTTCCAAACAGCAGTATCACAAAGTACCCGCCGTTCAGACTCCATCGAACGAGCTACCTGCCGTGCAGGCAACCAAGGTGCATAAGGTCCAGAAAAACAACCTGTCCGTGGGTCAACCGAACGAGTTACCCGCGGTTCAGGCGAACAAGATACATGCAGGTCATCCAAACAAGGTACCTGGCGTTCAATCCAACAAATATGCGGGGCAGAGCTATCACTCTCAGCACATTGATTTTCACGCGAAGCCGAACCCAGCGATCGCCAGCGCAACGTATAATCAACATTACCGCATTAAGGGAAGCCAGCATTGGCAGGGCAACCATTACGCAGCCTTTAGAACGTATCATCCCCAATGGCACAATCGGAACTGGTGGCACTCACATCATAATCACATCGTCTTGATCGGTGGCGGCTGGTACTTCTGGAATGCGGGATATTGGTATCCGGCCTGGGGCTATGATTCAGCCGCTGCCTACTACCCATACGACGGGCCCATTTATTCGGGCCAGAACGTGACGCCGCTCGATCAGGTCATTGCCGATGTCCAGGCTGCCTTGCAGGAGCAGGGTTATTATCAAGGGGAAGTGGACGGTTTGCTCGGTCCGCTCACCCAGGAGGCGCTGGCCGCTTATCAGGCCGCCCAGGGTCTTGACCAGACCGCTGCGATCGATCAGCCGACATTAGAATCGCTCGGCTTGGGCTAGCGCGACGAGGTTGGTACCGTTGGAGCTGCGACTGTTTCATCCGCATGGATTCCTTTCGGTAGGGACAGGACGCTTGCTCACGGACGCTTTCGGGGCTCCTGCGTCCTTCGCGCGGATTCCATTCGCCCTCAGCTCTTCACAACGCGCTTCAGATGCGATGCGATTAGTGAATCCCACAGCAGGCGCTTCGTATGACCATGCTCGCGTCTCGCGACACTTTCATGATATACTCTTGAAAATGACCACTGACGTCGACAGTTTGAAAGCAACTCTCCGGCGTTGGACTTTGATTCTGGGGTTCTCCAGATCACGGTTGGCTGCTTCGTCGGATTTATTCCGCCGCCGGCGGTGGCGTGGTTTCGCGGCATCGTTATGGCTCATATCGAGTTCACCGCCAACGGCGTCTTCATGATCGCACTCGGTTTGCTCGTTCGGGAAATGCGCCTAAATCCGGCCGCGCTTTTGGTGTGGTTTGCGACTCTCCAAATTGGCACCTGGACCAACGACGGGGCCGGTCTGATCGCGGGCTTCATCGGTGCCAAGATTTCGGCAACAGATGTGACCGCCTAACGTGATCTCTGCGTCCCCTTCCTCGGGACGTCGGCGAAGCCTTTATGCCCGTCTTCCGATCATGCGCGCTTTCCGGCGACCGTGGCTAATCCGGTTCCTTCGCTGCTCCAAGAACAATCATCGTTAACGGCATAAGTCGAAGACCTCCGAGCAGCCGACGGAAGAGGAGCGATACAGATTGCAAAACCCGAGAGGCGAAGGTGAGAATCCGGCAAGCGGCCGGATCAACACTTTTCGCAGTCGCCGAGCTAATTCCTCCTCAACGCCTGACGCGGATAATCCATCTCTTACAACCGGGCAAGCACAATCCTGTTCATATGCCTTACGAGATCAATCCTACACGTCCCGATGGCGCCACAATCTCTCACCCGCGCATGTATATGCTTGAACCAAAGAAGTCCGAAGTAGTCAAATTTAGAACATTTCAGTCGAACACCGCAACGCCGTCTTTATCGCTTGGTGTCCGCAGGCGAGTTCAGTAACCCAATTCCGCCTTCCGCTGCTCGGCGGTTGGCAACGGGTCTTTTTTCGTCTCGATGGCACCCTGGCCCGACCCTTGCACCCGTCTGGCCTCAGTCGCGTTGAATTCAATGTCCGATTGAAACTCGGGCGGAACGTCTCCTTCGGCGTAGATGGCGTGGACCGGACATTCGTCCACGCAAGCCATGCAATCTATGCATTCCTCCGGGTGAATAACAAGTTGACCCTCCAGCTCGTAGAAGCACGCCACCGGGCATACCAATACGCAATCGGTGAATTTACACCCCACACACTTATTAGTAACGATATGTGCCATAAATCATTTCTGTTTCAGGTTCATCGGGCTTTAAGCTGGACGAGCGATGCGAGTTTGCCAATGCGTTTTTGGGAAAATGGAAACATCGCAATGGCTTACAAGCACGCCGCGTTCCTACCTGCGAAATGCGCGGAGGCGCCGTGACGCGTTGCAATGCAGGGAGCGCTCGCTGCACTCCCTGCCATTACCAACGCGGGACACGTCTCGTCTCAAAATAGGCGTCGAACATGTTCACCGATCCAATTCATCGTCCCACTCCCCCATCAAGCGTGTAGATGCGAGGCGCTTTGCCCTATCTCTCTGATCAGGCGTTTGAGTGTGTGTAGCGGTGCTTGTGCCAAGCACCGAATCACAAGGACGGCGCCTCACAGAAGCGCCTCTACAACTACTTGTGAAAAGCGATAGGAAGCGCCTATCGCAGCCAGTCGCACAAAGTATTTCAAAGATTACGCCGGTGGGCTTCGGGTCACACTATGAAGACAACAAACTTCGGACGCAGACATCAAGATTGCCGACTATTCAGGTGTGTCGTTGGACGGGCTTCGATCCCATAGAGGGGAGTGGTTGATTGAAAACTACAACTTCGATGCGCTTGCGCGTATCTCGCTTTCTGAGCGAGCGTTATACACAGCGGGAACGCCCGAGCTACTTCCCTGAACTCCTTCTCTTTGGGTTGATCGTCATCATAGCGACGTGGCCAATACTCTCACTCGCACACGCCCTGGCATTGATGAAGTGAACTGGATGAGGGAGGAGTAATGAGCATCCTAATTATTGTTTACTACTTTTTGGCGCGAGCGATGAACATGTTGTAACGCGCGCGTTTGCTTGCGAAGGAAAAGCGGCCGCCGCTTCCTGATGGAACGCGGCGGCCGTTTTACTGTGAAAGCGGAGAGGATTGCGGACCAAATTGAGCTCGCGCACAGGAACCGGCGGTGCAAAAGGCAAACCGACGCATCCAGGCAAGGGCCCCGTCTCGGTCACCATTTGCGGCACCAAAGACACGCCCATTCCAGCTGCGACCATCTGGGCGATGGTGCCGAGCTGTGCGCCTCTTACCGACAGTTCTGGCTGAAGATGATTGGCATCGAGGAACTGACAAACCTGCCCCGAAAGGCAATGCGTTTCGTGCAAGAGGAGAAACTTTTGCGACTTGAGATCGCTCCATTTTATTTTTTTCTTTTTCGCGAGCGAATGTCCCTTCGGCAGCAAGATCAGCAGCGCCTCCTCTCCCAACGAATGCCGCTCCAAAGCGGGACTTTCCTCGCAGGTGGAGACCAACGCGATGTCCACCTCGCCATCTTCCAATCGCCGGACGAGGCTTTCGGTGGTGTCCTCAAAGATTTCAAGAATTGCCTTCGGATAATGACGTTGAAAGTTTCCGATGAGCTTCGGTAAAACATATGGTGCGATGGTCGGAATTGCGCCCACGGCCAGTCGCCCCATGACCTCGCGCTTCAGCTCGTCCACGCAGTGGCGCGCATCGGCAATCTCGGCCAGGATTTTTCGTGCGTACTCGAGCAAACATTTCCCGGCCTCGGTCACGACGACCGAACGCGGGAGGCGATCGAACAGCCGCTCACCCATCTCCGCTTCCAGCTTTTGAATCTGCTGACTGAGCGAAGGCTGAGCGACATGTTCGCGGGCCGCCGCGCGCGAAAAGCTACCTTCGCCAGCGACAGCTACGAAGTAACGGAGCTGATGAATTTCCATCGGGGAATCCGGTTACGCCAACAGTCCGCTCGCGGTCGTGGTTTGTCCAGAAATCGACTCTATGTTAGCGGCCGAAATTATTCTTGTTCTAGTTCAGTCCGGTTGATCTTATCATAAGGATGGTCTCGGCACCGATTCCCAGGATTTCACGCATCCGCGGCTGGATGCTGATCGTCCTGGGCTTGTCCCTTGGTGTGGGCATCGCACTGATTGCGGGCTTACTCGCTTCGAGGATCTTGCACTACGAAGGCCGGGGTTTTACCCATTGGAGGGGCAGCCACGACTTCACCGTGCATGTGTTCGAACTTTTCGCAGCCGTGTTTGTTTTTGGGCTGGTCGCGTTGGCAGGCGGAATTTTTCAACTTCGCCGCGGTCGACCGAACCGGCTGGCGATAATTCTTATGCTGGCGCTAGTCGTTGTGATGATCTTTCTCGGGCAACAGATTGTGCGTGCACCGCAATAGAGACGCGGCGACAACAGAATGGCTTGCCGATAAATCAACGGCGCGCTGTATTTGTCTTGTGTATGGAGAGTTGTTGCCCTGGCTTGTTTCAAGCCACCGAACCCTTGGGGCGGTCGAGTGTGGCGGTGCTTGTGCCAAGCACCGAATCTCAAGGGAGGCGCTTCACAGAAGCGCCTCTACATCCGAGCGGATTCTCGAGGCGCAGCAGAGCATATTTCTTCGCCGCTGCGAGTGAACAGTCCTGTTAGTTGTTCTCATCCGCAACGAACCCCTCGTGTTTCAGCATCGCGTCGTAGGTCGCGTATTTATAGAGATCGCCCAGTGTCGGGTAGTTGAAGCATGTGCGGTTGAATATTTCCGCTCTGGCTTCGGCCATCATCGCGATCAAGCCGATGTGGACAAGCTCTGTCGCCTGCTCGCCAACGACGTGCACTCCAACCAGGCGCATGTTGTCCCGCCGAAAAATCAACTTCAACAATCCGTTCTCGTCCCCGACGATTTGCCCGCGCGCGTTGTCCATGTAGCGTGCTCGACCGACTACGTAAGCAACGCCCTTGGACTTTAAGGATTCCTCCGTTTCGCCCGCCATGCTGGCCTCGGGGATGGTGTAGATTCCGGTCGGCAAGATCGGCGCGACAATGTCCTTGTAGTTGCGCTCGCAGGCGATACACATTGCCATACGCGCCTGTTCCATGCCGGTTGCGGCAAGGGCCGGTGCGCCAATGACATCCCCCGCAGCAAAAATGTGCGGCACCTCCGTGCGACAATGCGTGTCCACTACGACCAGGCCACGTTTGCCGGGCGTGAGACCCGCCGCCGCCAGATTGAGATCGGTTGTGTTGCTTTGACGCCCGGCCGCAATCAGCACGTCGCTCACCGTCAGAGTCGCACCGGAAGTAAGTGTCAGCGTCACGTCGCCGGCGCCAGTAGGCGCGTCACAACGTGTCACCTTCTCCTTCCAGACAAACCGCACGCCCGCCGTAGTCATCGCGCTCTCTATATTTTCAGAAATTTCGCGGTCGAGAAAACTGAGCAGCGATTCGCGGCCATCGATCAGGTAAACTTTGACGCCGAGCGCAGTGAAAGTGCAGGCATATTCCGCACCGATCACTCCGGCGCCAACGACGGCCAACGTTTTCGGGAGCGCGGCGATCTCCAGGATTTCGTCCGAATCGTGCACGCGCGGATGGTCGAATGGAAATTCCGGCGGGCGCACGGGCGAGGAACCGGTCGCGATCGAGAATTTTTTCACCGCGCAACAGGGTGTCTGGCGCGACGCGGACGGTATGCGGATCGACGAAGCTTGCCGCGCCATGAAATGTTTCGACCCTAAATTTGTTGAGCTGTTCTTTTCTCCGTTCACGCTCCTGCGCCTCAACGTGCTCTTTGTGGTACATGAAGTCGGTCACGGTGGCTCCACGCCGGAGCGAAAGGTCAACGCCAAAGAGCTTTCGCGAATGCCAGCCGGAAAGAGCCAGCGCGGTTTCCCGCAATGTTTTGCTCGGGATCGTTCCAGTGTTGATCCCGGCCCCGCCGACTTCTCGAAGTTTCTCGACCAGCGCGACACGTTTCCCGAAAATCGCCGCGGTATTTGCTCCGCAGATTCCGGCCGGTCCGCCACCGATGACGACAAGGTCAAATTGCTCAGCCATAAACGCGCGTCACGGAGCTTTTCTTCCTGCTTCGAGCGAAGCCACTTTGCCAAGGCGTCGCATATGACGTGAAGATTGGCTGGGTTGAGCCGCCAGAAACGTTTGTACGAGATCCCACGCCACGGCCGGGCCGACCGTGCGCCCGCCCATGCACAAGATATTCATGTGATCGTCCTCGACGCCCTGCCTGGCCGAGAAGTGGTCATGGATGAGACAGGCACGAATACCGTTCACCTTGTTTGCGCAGACTGACGCGCCGACGCCACTGCCGCAAATCGCCAGGCCGCGATCCACCTTCCCGGCTACGACAGCTTCGGCGAGCGGAACAACGAAGTCGGGATAGTCGTCGTCGGGCGTCAGCGTGTAAGCGCCGAAGTCGATTACCTCATGTCCCGCATCGTAGAGATGGGCGACCAGTTCTTCCTTCAAACCAAATCCGCCGTGATCGGTAGCGATTCCAACACGCATAGTTTGCCTTTCGTCAGAGTGTCCCGGCCGCCGCGCGGTCGGCGAGCACTAAAGCCTGATCCTGGCACACGCGCCCGGCGGGAATGGACGAATCGCCCGCACGCAAACGTGGCAACATTTCCAGCTTCTCTTCTCCGGTCACCAACCACAGGATGCGCCGGGAACGATTAAGCATCGGATAGGTCAACGTCATCCGCCGACGCTCTTGATAGATGCCGGTGAGCGCGACATCCCGGTCGGTCACGTTCAGGACCGAATCGCCCGGCACGAGCGACGCCGTGTGCCCGTCCGGTCCGAGTCCGAGATGCGCGAGATCGAGCACCGGCGGCGCCCCGGCAATTTTCTCAAGAGTCCGGGCGTAGCTTTTCGCAGCGGCCTCAAGGTCCGGCGATTCCACCGGCATTGCATGGATTTGCCCGGCCGGTAACGGAGCATTCGCGAGCAGGCTCTCGCGCAGGTGCGTGAGGTTCCGGTCGGGATCGCCGGCCGGCGCCACGCGTTCGTCTACTTGCACCACATGCACGCCTTTCCAAGGCATGTCTTCGCCGGTGAGGTCGCGGAGCATTTGCCATGGTGTCTTACCACCGCTTACCGCCATAACGAATCGGCCACGCGCAGCTACTGCTGCGCGAGCTTCAGCTGCGATAAACCTGGCGGCCTCGCGAGCGACCGCACTGGCATCGGCGAGAACGTTGAGTTCCATCACAACTCCCAGTTTGTCACGACCTTCATTTGGTTCCTTTCTGTTTCCGGTAACGACGGATCAGATTGTTGGTGGAACTGTCGTGTTTGAGTTTCGGTTCGGTTTTATCTTCGAGTTCGGCTACGATGCGCTGTGCCAGGGCCTTGCCTAGTTCGACGCCCCATTGGTCGAACGAGTTGATGCTCCAGATCGTGCCCTGCGTGAAAACATTGTGCTCGTACAACGCGACGAGTGTGCCAAGCAATTTCGGCGTCAGCCGGTCGGCCAGAATTGTGTTCGATGGCCGGTTGCCTTCGAAGACGCGATGCGGCACCAGCCAGTCCGGCGTCCCTTCGGCCTTGACCTGTTCGGCCGTCTTGCCGAAAGCCAACGCCTCGGTCTGCGCAAACACGTTCGCCAGCAGGATATCGTGATGCCGGCCCAGCGGCGTGAGAGCGTGATCGAAAGCAATGAAATCACACGGAATGAGCCGCGTGCCCTGATGGATTAGTTGATAGAACGAATGCTGACCGTTCGTGCCCGGCTCGCCCCAGTAGATCGCGCTGGTGTCGTAATTGACGTGCTTGCCGTCGAGCGTGACGGATTTGCCGTTGCTCTCCATCGTCAGCTGCTGGAGATAAGCCGGGAAGCGCTTCAGATAATTCTCGTATGGCAACACCGCCACGGTCTGCGCGTCGAAGAAGTCGTTGTACCAAACGGAGAGGAGACCCATGAGAACCGGGAGATTTTTCTCGAACGGCGCGGTGCGGAAGTGTTCATCCATCTCGTGAAAACCATCGAGCATCGCTCGGAAATTCTCCGGACCAATCGCCAGCATGGTCGAGAGACCGATGGCCGAGTCCATCGAGTACCGTCCGCCAACCCAATCCCAAAACTCAAACATGTTCGCTGTATCAATGCCGAATGCGGACACCTTCTCCGCATTGGTTGATACCGCGACGAAATGCCTGGCCACCGCTTTGACGTCTCCACCGAGTCCCTTGAGCGACCAGTCGCGCGCGCTCCCGGCATTGGTCATCGTCTCCAAAGTCGTGAAGGTCTTCGACGAAACGATGAAGAGCGTTTCCGCCGGGTCGAGGTCGCACGTCGCTTCCACAAGATCGATTCCATCCACGTTGGAAACGAAGCGGAACGTCATGGAGCGATCGCTGTAATGTTTAAGCGCTTCGTAGGCCATGACCGGTCCGAGATCCGAGCCGCCGATGCCAATGTTGATGACGTTCTTAATGCGCTTGCCGGTATGGCCTTTCCATTCGCCGCTGCGCACGCGGTCGGCGAAGTTCGCCATCTTATCGAGCACGGCGTGAACTGCCGGTACCACATTTTTGCCGTCCACGATGATGGATGCGTCGCGCGGCGCGCGCAGCGCCACATGCAGGACAGCACGGTCTTCTGTAATGTTGATTTTCTCGCCGCTGAACATGGCGTCGATCCGCTCGCGCAAGCCCGATTTTTTCGCCAGTTTGAGCAACAGCTTGAGAGTTTGATCGGTGACGCGATTCTTTGAGTAGTCGAGAAACAGGCCGGCGGCCCCAGCGGTCAGACGCGTGCCGCGTTTGGGGTCATCGGCGAAGAGCTGCCGGAGATGCAGCTTCTTGATTTTTCTGTGGTGGGCTGCAAGGGCCTTCCAGGCCGGACGGCGGGTGAGGGATTTGGTCGTTAGTTTCATGTCGGTGATTCCTGGGATTCTTGTACGGTTGCGAGGGGCGCGCGGGAAGACTTCTTGTTGGCTTTAGGCCGTGCCTTTTCTAGGAGCACCCCCCGCGGGTCCCGGTCTTTCTCCCACAGCCGAAATCCTCCGAGGAAGGCATCGTTATTGTCCCCTGCCCGGCAACCTTTGGGCAGCGCTTTCAGGTTCTTGACGTTGCCACCGCCCAGAAGCACCTCATCCGCTTCGAGAGCGGCCCGCAATCGTTCCACCACATCCTCGACATAGCGTCGCCATTTCTTCTTGCCGTACTTCTCCAGACCGCGGATCCCGACGTAATCCTCGTACGTCCCTTTCTTGTAGGGCAGGTGGGCCAGCTCCATTGGCTCGGTGACCCCATCGACAATCAGCGTCGTGCCCAGACCGGTTCCCAAACCGAGAAAGAGCATCTTCCCGCCATTGTAGCCGCCAAGCGCCTGCATGGCTGCGTCGTTGATGATTTTGACCGGGCATTTGAACGCGGCTTCGAAGTTGAATCCAACCCAGCCCTTCCCCAGGTTATGCGGTTCGGAAACCAGCCGGCCGCGGAGCACCGGCCCGGGAAACCCGATCGACACGACGTCAAATTTCCAATCCCGGGCGAGCTCCTTTACCACAGCCACCATCCGCTTGGGCGTCATCTTTGGTCCAGACGGAGCCTTCCGCGACTCACTCTTTCCACTGACGAGGATTTTGATGCTCGTCCCGCCGATATCAATCGTTAGTACTTTCATATTTCGTCTCTGTTGCGGTGAGTTTCGGGAGCATGGTTAGGCAGCCTACTTCTTACGCAACTGAAGCGCGAGGTGTCTGCGGAGTTTTCATTTTTCGAGTTGAAGCGCTCACTCCGCGAGCCACGCGCGCGCCTCGGACTCACCAGTTTCGGGAAAAAACTTCACCGGGCCCTTGCGAAGACCCGCGCCCGTGAACGCCAGCACCTGCGTTTCCCAGCGCGGATCGCCGACGATGGCAATTTTCTCAAAGTCGTTGCCGTGACTGAAGAAAAAGTCCGTATCGCTCCACCCCTCGCCGCGCTCCCAACCGGTGAAGTTTTCCAGCAGCACGAGAAGCTTGATGGTTCCGGCTCCGGCGATCTTTTGCAAGAACTCGGATTGCACGACATCGAGTTCGGATTTTTTCAGTTCGCCACTGACGCGAAGGACGCACAAGCGGTCATCGTGTTGTTCGAGGTTCGCACTCATAGATGTTTTTGGTCTTGGAATTTGAAGAAGGAGCTGTTGGAATCTCGTAGATGAACCGCGCGACTTAGCGGTTTTCGACGATCTGCTTTAAAATTGCCAGCCCTTTCGGCTGCATCGGACCCATCCCCGTTCCCGGCATGAACCACATGCCTTTCTCCTGCGTGCGGCAGTAAATGAGTTGAACACCATCGTGCGTAATCGCGTGATGGAACGTGGCGCCAGGATTCTCGGCGATGAAGTCGAAGAACTTCTCCCGCCATGGGTCATCGACAAACGGGAAGAGTCGTTCGCCGAGCGTCTTTAGCTCCTCGACGCTGATGGTGCGAATGGATTCCGCGATCGCCTTGCGCCGGGCTTTCGTAATTTCCTCCATGTTAATAGTTTCAAATGGCATGATATTGGTTTCGGTTTGGTGTTTATTGGTGAGAAATAGGGCTTTGTTTGGCTAGCGGTTTACGACCTTGACGATCGCCGCCCGGCTTGGTCCCTGTAAAAGCCGCGCGTGAGCCGTGTAACCGGACCACGGATGATGACACAGGGCAAGATTGCGCACGCCACGACCACAATCAACATTTGAACGAGGTAGAATGCCCGCAAAACCATGAGCTCAGGATTGCCCATAGAAACGCCGGCTGCCCTTCCCGGGCGTCCGTCAGCCCTGCCCGGATCGCGAGGGTGGAAACCACGACCGGCATGACAAAGAGCCGAAAATGCAAGGGCCCGCTGCGCTAAGGAGCTGCTCTGCCCCACGAGTTAGTGCTTCCAGAATTGTCTCCACGATTTATCTTTCGATCGCTTGGAATGGAGCTGTTTCGTTAGGTGGAAGCAGTCTTGATCATTCCGTTCCTGAGTCTGCGAGCTCCGGTGCGCCGGGGCGCAATGTCCCGATCTTTCGAGCGTAGAGTTCCATTCCTGGCATGGCGCTAAGTCCGTGCGCGAAAATACTGAGCAGCACGGTCATCATGACCGCGAGCTTGATCGTCGTCTCTCCGGGCTGATGCGTCTGCTCTTCCAAATAGACCAATCCGAGGACGATGGAGGCCAGACCGCGCGGGCCGAACCAGCCCATGAAGAGCACGGTCGCGCGGCTCAGGCGCGTGCCGACGAGCGCGAGCGCGACCGGCAGCATGCGGATGATCGTTAGGCTAAGAATGGCGTAAAGCACATGCGCCAGCGTGAAGCCCGACCAGGCGCGCGCGACGAGGATGCCAAAGAGAAAGAAGACCGACAGATTGAATAGCTGGCCCCATTCTTCGGCAAACTCGACGCTGTGTGTGCTGGCTTCCTTGAACCCGACCTGCACCGCCAGTCCGCAGACAAAGGCGGCGATAAACATGCTCGCACCGACGGTTTCGCACGCCACCAGGCACAGGATCGGCAGCGCCACCACGCCGAGCTGACGCCACGAATGGGCCAGCCATTTCCGCGCCTGCGCCACACCCAAGCAGCCAGCCGCCGAGCAGTCCAATGCCCGCGCCGACGAGCGTTCCGTAGCCCAGTTGCTCGACGATGAATCGCGTCAGGCTGGAATGCCCGCCTTCCGCCGCGCCGCCCGCCAGCGCGATGAAGAAGAGGAGGAACGGAACCGACAGACCGTCATTGAGGCCGGCTTCCACGTTCAGGGCCTGGCGAATTTTCATCGGCACGCGTGGGCTGTTCACGATGATTTGCCCGAGCCCGGCATCGGTCGGCGCGAGAATGGCGGCCAGGATGCCCGCTTCCCAAATGGAGAGTTGGCGAAACACGACGAGCGCTCCGAGCGCGCCCAGCACAATGGTCAAGAGCATGCCCGTGCTCAAGAGACGGGCCGGCAGGCTCCGAATGTTCCGCAAGACGCGAAGATCGATGCGGCTGGCATCGGTAAAGAGCAACAGCACGAGGCCAATCTCGGCGACGTGGAGGAGCACTGCGAGACTGCCTTGCCGCTCCCGCAGCTCCGGCAGGAAAAAGAAAGCCAGCATGCCCGCGGCGGTGAACAGGATGGGCGCGGTCAGGATTGTGCGCTCGAGTCGCCCGGAAACCAGGCTGTAGAAAAAGATGAGCGCGATGAAAGCAGCGATGAGGTTCATAACTCAAAAACTCACACTCACAGAAAGGACCCAGGTCGGTTTATCCTGATCCAGATTGAAGACGTAGGTCGTAAAATCCACTTTCTTATAGGTGAAACCCACGAGAAGTCCGCGCTGGATATCGACGCTGCTCTGGTAGGCCCGCGTGCGCTGGCCGACCAAACCAAATCGAAACCAATCCACGGGCGAGACGCTTAGCTCGGACCAACTGTAGAAGAAGCTTCCGTCGGAATCGCGCGTGTCGAAGACGAACTCGCCTTCAGTGGAAAACTCGAACTTCCAATAACTGAACGAAAACCTGAAGCCCGGAGCGATGCCGGTGGTATTGCCAAAAACGCCGCCCAGCATCGGCGTGAATTCCCACGCTAGCTTTTCGCCGCCGCTGAAGTTATAGCCCAGCCAAACCGAGCCGGTCTTTAATGCCTCGTAGTTGTACCGCGCTTCGAGATGCAGCCAGTCGCGATCGGCGGTGATGGTGGGCTGCGCATAGCTACGGTCGTCAGGCACGACGTAGGTGTAAACCGAAGCGGAAAAGGACCAGGCTTTCCCGTCCGTTTCTTCGCCGGGTGCTGGGCTCGCGCTCGTCGGCGCTCCGGCCCGTGCGTTGTCGGTCGCGAGGAACACGCCAATAGCTATCAAGGCCAGTGCTCGGATCGGTTTCATCCTCCCAGGCGCTATGGTCATGCCGACAAGAATCAACCCCAGAATAACCATCGAAATACCGACCAGCCACGGGCGTCGACCGGTCATGCGTCCGAAGGCATAGCCCGTCATGAACAAGAGCACGATCGCGACGATGTTGGAGACGCGCAGAGCGGGCCCGGCTTGGCGCATGAAGAGGAACGGAATCACCACCGGGAAGGTGGATAGGAACACGAGGAGAAAAACGCCGACGGCGCCCAGCCAATCGTCTTTGCGCAAGTGCGCGCGATCGGGTGGCTCGGGTAGTTGCTTTAACCGCTCGTGCATCGCTTCGAGTTCCGCCGGTTGCAGAACGGAAGCGACCACCGGCGGCAGCGCGTCCGCGATGAGGCGCTGCGCTTCTGTTGGGGATCGGTGGCTTTGCGCACCGCGCGATAGGTGAGAAGTCCGCGCCCCTTTTCCGCCAGGGATCCCATCAGATACAAGATCCCGTCAATAATGCCCCAGGCCAGATTGCAGCCCAGCGCTCCAATGAGCATCGTGCGCACATCATCGCGGCCCGCCTCGGCTACACTGAGCGAGCCGGTAAAGGTGAGGACCATGATCAGACCGAAGAGGACTTCGGAAACACGCTCGATCGGTTCCAGCACGCGCTTGGTAGATCGTTCAGACGGATGTTCGAGCATCGGTACTGGCAGCCGAGGTTACTACTTATTTCTCACTTCCAGAGCATGGCTGACCAGTCTGGCAACCACGGCGAAAAAGAGCCCGGTCGAAAGCCCGCACATGAGAATGCCAGTTAGTCCCTCAACCGGAGCGAACAACCGCCATGGATCGGACAACAAAACATCGCCATAGCCGACGGTCGTGTAGGTGACTCCGGAAAAGTAGAACGCCGTGTGCAGATCGGGCAGGCATCCCTCCCAGGCATAGAACAGCGCCCAGATCGAAATCTCGATCACATGAATGAAGATCAGCGCCCATGCCACGCCAATCAATAGCCAGCTAACGGGCCAGAATCGCGTCGGCGGATGGGCCCGCTTTCTAAGCAGGACACTCAACAGCGCGGCGAGACCGACCGCATGCACGAACACGGTGACGGCCACCAGAAGACAGAGCCATGAGGACTTTCTCAGGCATGGTTCAAGTGGTGTTCTGCTTTTGAAATGCCTCCACCGCGTCGGCGACAGAGGTGAACCGGTTGACCGTGCCGAGTTTGTCGTCCACCCCTTCGCTGCGCAAGCGTTCGCGGACTGAGGATCGCGCCTCGACCAACTGCACACGCGCTCCGCCTGCCTCTAGTTCATCCGTTAGGGCCGCCAGCATATGCGCGCCGTGCATGTCCACATGCGGCGCAGCGGAGAGATCCAGCACGACAAGTCTCGGCGGCGTGGCCTCAGCGCGGACCCGATCCAGAATCGTGTCGCGCACGTGATCCATGTTGAAATAGAGGAGGCTTGATTCAGGCCGGAAAATCAGCATGCCAGAAATCAATTCGTTATCCGGATGGCGCTCGCGGTCGGAGAAACGCCGCGTGCCCGGAATGCGCCCGAGTTGCGCGACGTGCGGTCGTGATGCGCGCCGGATCAACAGCACGAGCGAGATGATCGCGCCGATCATTACACCGCGCAGCAGTCCCTGCCCCAGCACGCCGAGGATCGCCGCCATCGCCACGACGAATTCCGGGCGATCACTGCGCCAGAGTTCCTTGAGGGTGGAGAGCTTGAACAGACCGGCTACAGCCACCAACACGACCGCTGCCAGGACCGGCTGGGGCAACGCGGCCAGCAGGTGCGAGAAGAAAAGCACCACCACCAAAATAATTCCCGCCGCGAAAGCGCCCGATAGCGGCGTGCGCGCGCCTCCGCCTTCGTTCACGAGCGATTGCGACATGCCGCCGCTGACCGGGAAAGCCGCGGCCCAGTCCGGCAGCGAGATTGGAAGCCGCGAGCGCGAGGAATTCCTGGTTCGCATCCAACCGGCCGCCATGTTTGGCGGTGAACATGCGGCCGATTGCGGCCGTCTCCACCGCGCCAAGCAGAAAACAGGCGAATGCCAGCGGCAGCAGTTCGTCCCAATCCGTCCAGTGAATCGCGGGAAGTCCGAGGGCCGGCAGTCCTTGCGGGACTGCGCCCAGCAGCTTCACCCCGCGCGCGTCGAGGCCGAGCCAGCCCGAAGCCAAAATGCCGCCCACCACCACGAACAACGCCACCGGCTTGTTCTTGAGAAAAATCTTCCCAAGCACGAGCACCGCCAGCGCTGCGCCTCCAACGGTCAGCGATGTCGGATTCGTTTCGTGCAGGTGCTTGAGGAAGTTGCCGCTGTTTTCCCAGAAATTGCCGTGGGCGCCGTGGATGCCAAACAACTTCGGCAATTGCGTGCTGGCGAGGAACAGCGCCACGCCGCATTTGAAACCGACCATCACGCTCTCGGAGATGAAATTGACGATCGAGCCCGCCTTGGCCAGCCAGGCGACAAATGCGATGAGCGCCACGAGCAAGGCCGTGCCGGCCGCGAGCGCGCTGAACCGGGTCGTGTCGCCGCCGGCGATCCCGCCTAACGACGCGCCGACGAGCAGTGAAATGGCGGAGGTAACCGTGATGGTTGTATGCCGCGAACTACAGAAGAGCCAGAAGACTAATCCGCCAAACAAGCAGGCGTATAGTCCCGCCTCAGGAGGCAGATTGGCCAGCGAAGCGTCGCCTAAACCCGCCGGCAAAAGATAGGCCGCCAGCGTGATGCCGGCGATGACGTCATCACGCAGCCATGCCTTGTTGTAGTTGCGCAACCAGCCAAGAGCAGGCAGCCACCGGGAAATGCCCGGCGACCTGGGCGCGGCGTCGCTCACCTCAGTATTTCTCCGGCACGAATTTCCGTTCCTTCAACGGAGCTTCATCGTCATAGGCGCCCTTCATCGAGCGCTTCGGCAGCTTGACCTTCTCGCGCGCGACCTTCTTGTGGGGGATAAGGTCCAGGATGTGCGCGAGGCAGTTGAGCCGGGCGCGCTTCTTGTCATCCGAACGCAGGACATGCCACGGTGCGTGTTTGGTATCTGTCGCCTTCAGCATCATGTCCCGGGCGCGGGAATAATCATACCACTTGCTGCGCGAAGGCAGGTCCATTGGGCTGAGTTTCCACTGGCGAATCGGATCGTCGATCCGCGCCTCGAAACGGCGCTTCTGTTCCTTGTCGCTCACCTCCAGCCAGATCTTGATAAGCTGGATGCCGCCGTCCACGATGTATCTCTCGATCTCGGGACAGAGTTCGAGAAAGTGCGCATGCTGTTCCTTGGTACAAAAGCCCATTACGTATTCGACGCCGGCGCGGTTGTACCAGCTGCGGTCGAAGATCACGATCTCACCCGCGGCTGGGAAGTGCTGCATGTAACGCTGGATATACATCTGCGATTTCTCGCGATCGGACGGAGCCGGCAGCGCCACGGCTCGAAATATCCGCGGACTAACTCTTTCGGTTAGGGCCCGGATCGTGCCGCCTTTGCCTGCCGCATCGCGGCCCTCGAAGATAATGATGACGCGTAGCCCCTTCGCCTTGACCCAATCCTGGAGCTGGCACAACTCGGCTTGAAGTTTGCGCAGTTCTTTCTCGTAGGTCTTCGCCTTCATTTTTTCAGGACCGTTTGGTTTTGATTTCTTGCTCATAGGTTTGTGGTTGGGATCTGCGTGCCAAGGCTGCTAGCTATGGCGCGCCTTGTATCGCTGCGCCCAGGCGCGAGCGGCTTCGAGCGGGTTGCTGTTCGCTTGTCGTGCGATCCATGCCTCGAGTCCGGCTTTATCGATCGGCAAGTCCACAACCTGAGGCGCTCCGGTCAGCCTGCCGAACGTGGTCATGACTTCAGCCATGGTTGGAAATACAATCTCATCCATTACCTCCGGCTTCTCCTGGCAAACGTAAGCGTTAAAATCCGCCCAGCACCCATCCGGGCGGAGCACGAACATGTGCGTCCTGAGCGACTCAGCGCGCGGCGCGATGCCGGTCTGAGTGACCAGATAAGGCCCGCGCTCGTAACCGGAGCCGAGATTTAGAATCTTCGCATCCCGGTAGTCATTGGTGATGGTCTTCAGCATTAGATCAAATTCCTTCCCGGTTCTTGCTTAGCCACATCTGAACGTGGTTCGGCGTACATGTCTGGACGGATCTTGCTTTTTTCTCACCTTTTATTGTTTTGGCGCACGAGCAATCAGAGCAAGCTATGGTCAATGTTGAAAGAAAGCGGAGGCTAATGCGCCGCGACACCGCCAACCGGCGCGGTGGACCCGATGGGTGGATTCGTCGGTGGACGGAGTGTTTCTTTCCGCCGACCTTTTCGATGAGGTAGAAGAGGACCGGGATAAGGAAAATGGCGATGAAGCTGGCGGCGAGCATGCCGCCGATGACGGTGAAGCCCATGACCTGACGCGAGAGCGCGCCGGCGCCGCTCGCCTTGGCCAGCGGAACGCAGCCGAGGATGAAGGCAAAGCTGGTCATCAGAATCGGGCGCAGCCGCAGCTTCGCGCCTTCGAGCGCGGCCTCGATGAGGGGAAGGCCTTCCTCGTATTTCATCTTGGCAAACTCGACGATGAGGATCGCGTTTTTCGCGGCCAGGCCGATGAGCATGACGAGGCCGATCTGCGCGTAGATGTTGTTTTCGTAACGGCCGACCATGAGCGCGGCGAAGGCGCCGAAGACGGCGATCGGCGTGCCGAGCAGCACGCTGAAAGGCAGGCTCCAGCTCTCGTATTGCGCGGCCAGGATGAGGAAGACGAAGAGCAGCGAGATGCCGAAAATGACCATCGGCGAAATGCCTTCGCTGGCCTGCTTTTCCTGGAAACTCATGCCGGAATAGGCGAAGCCCATTTCGTTAGGCATGGTGGCCTTGAAAACTTCCTCCATCGCTTTCATCGCCTGCCCGGACGAGTAGCCGGGCGCGGGCGCGGCGTTGATTTGGGCCGAGCGATAGAGGTTGTAGCGCATCGTGAACTCGGGGCCGCTGATGGATTTCGAGTTGGTGATGGCGCTGAGCGGGACCATCGCGCCGTCCTTGTTCTTGACAAAGAACTGCCCGACCTGGTCGATGTTCGTGCGGTAGCTGCCCTCGGCCTGGACGAAGACCTGCCACTGGCGGCCGAAGCGGTTGAAGTAGTTCACGAAGTAACTGCCCATGAAAGTCTGGAGCGTCTGATAGACAGCGCTCAGATCGATGCCCTGCTTGAGCACCTTGTCGCGGTCCACGTTCAGGAAAATCTGCGGCACCTGGGGCGAAAACATCGGCGTCACTCCTGCGAGTTCCTTTCGTTCGCGCGCGGCGGCGACGAACTTCGCCAGGTTTTCGGCCAGGAAAGCGACATCCTTGCCGGAGCGATCCTGAAGCAGGAAAGTCACGCCACCGCTCGCGCCGATGCCCGGAATGGCGGGCGGCGAGAAGGCGAAGGCGGCCGCGCCGGGCACGTTCCTGAGAGCGCCATTCACGTGCTTGAGGATGGCGTTGTATTGCTCGTCCGGGGCTTTGCGCTCGGCCCATTCCTTGAGCGAGATGAAGAACATGCCGCTGTAGCTCGTGTTCACCCCGGTGAGAATGTTGTAGCCGGTGACGGTGCTGACGTACTCAACTCCCGGCGTGGCCTGCAAAATCTTTTCACACTGTTTCATCACCTCGTCCGTGCGCTGGAAAGAGGCGGCATCAGGCAGAATGACCTGGGCGAAGAAGTAACCCTGATCTTCCTCCGGCAGGAAGCTGCCGGGGATGCGCTTGCCGAGCATTCCGGTAAGAACGATGAAGCCGACGAGCAGGATGATCGCGACGAGCGATTTGTGGATGAGGAAACGGCAGACGCCCACGTAGCGATTGGTCGCTGCGCCGAAGACCCGGTTGAACCAGTCGAAGAATTTTTGCAGCAGGCCGGTGCTCTTCTTCTTTGGCCTGAGCAGGAGCGCGGAGAGCGCAGGCGAGAGGGTGAGTGCGTTGAAGGCGGAGATGATGACCGAGACGGCGATCGTGACGGCGAATTGCTGATACAATCGCCCGGTGATGCCGGGGATGAAGGCCGTCGGCACGAAGACCGCGGCGAGGATCAGCGCGATGGCGATGACCGGCCCGCTCACTTCCTCCATCGCCTTCAAGGTCGCATCCTTCGGCGAAAGTCCGTGCTCGATGTGGTGCTCGACCGCTTCGACGACAACGATCGCGTCATCGACGACCAGACCGATGGCGAGCACGAGGCCGAAGAGCGAGAGCGTGTTGACGGTGAACCCGAAGAGCGGGAAGAGCGCGAACGTGCCGATGAGCGACACGGGCACGGCGAGCAGCGGGATGAGCGTGGCACGCCAGCCCTGGAGGAAGATGAAGACGACGAGGATGACCAGAATCAGCGCCTCGACCAGCGTGTGCTGGATTTCCACCATGCCCTCGGTGACCGCGAGCGTGGTGTCGAGGCAGACGACATACGCGAGGTCCGCCGGGAATTTCTCCGACAGCTTCTCCATCGTCTTTTTCGCGCCCTCGGCGGCGGCGATGGCGTTCGAGCCGGGGAGCTGGTAGAGCGCGACCAGCGCGGCGGGCTTGCCATTAAGCCGGCCGCCGATCGCATAGTTCTGCGCGCCGAGTTCGATGCGTCCCACGTCCTTCACCCGCAGCATCGAGCCGTCGGGATTCGCGCGCACGACGATCTCGCCAAACTCCTCGGCGGATTGCAGACGGCCCTGCGCGCGCACGGCATAGGTGAATTCCTGCCCCTTCGGCACCGGCTCACCACCGATCGTGCCCGCGGGGTTCACCGTGTTCTGCGTCTGGACGGCCTGGATGATTTCCGGGATCGTCACGCCGAGCTTTGCGAGCTGGTCGGGCTTCACCCAGATGCGCATGGCGTATTGCCCGGCGCCAAAAACCGTCACGCTGGCGATGCCTTTCACGCGGGTGAACTCGTCGTTCAAATTGATGTTCGCGTAGTTCGCGAGAAAGACGTTGTCGTAGGTCCCTTTCGGCGAATAGAGCGCGAACATGATGAGCGGCGACGAGGTGGATTTCTGCACCGTGACGCCGAATTTGTTCACGTCCTGCGGGAGCTGCGAGGACGCCTGGTTGGCCCGCATCTGGGAGAGGATCTGGTCGGTGTTCACGTCCGTCCCGACCTCGAAGTTGACCGTGAGCTTCATCGTGCCGTCGTTGCCGTTGACGGACTGCATGTAGTTCATGTTGTCCACGCCGCTCATCTGCTGCTCGATAGGCGTGGCGACGGACTCCTCGACGGTCAGCGCGTCCGCGCCGGTGTAGGTGGTCTTCACCTGGATTTCCGGCGGCACGATGTCCGGGAACTGCGCCACCGGCAGGCTCAGGTAGGCGGCGATGCCCACCATCGTGAGGAGGATCGAGATGACCATCGCCACGATCGGGCGATTGATGAAAAATTTGGCCATGACGCGCTACTACTTGGCTTCGGGTTGCGCGTCGGGTTTTGCTTCGGCGGCAGGCGCGTCGGCCGCTTCTCCGCAGGCGGCATCCATGGCTTGGCCGTGACCGGCATGCCGGCCTTCACTTTCTGGATGCCCTCGACGATGACCTTCTCGCCCGGCTTTAGCCCCGACGTGATCACCCAATCCGTGCCAGTGCGCGGTCCGACCTTTACCGGACGGATCTCCGCCTTTCCATCCGGCGCCGACGATTCCGAGTTGGTAACTGCCCTGCACCTCAGAGACGGCCCGCTGCGGCACGACGACCGCATCCTTCAACACTTGCGCGACGATGCGCGCGCGAGCGAAGAATCCCGGCCGCAGCACACTGCCCGGATTTCGCACCAAGGCCGTTACAAGAATCGTCCCGGTTGAAGCCTGCACCTGCCGGTCGACCGAGAGCAGCCGGCCCTTGTAAGGAAAGGGTTTCCCATCGGCGAGAATGAGTTCAATGGACTCCGGACGTTCTTCCAGTGGCTTGTTTAACGTTTCCTGAACACGCTCGTTAGCCGCGAGGTAGTCCGTTTCACTAACCGGGAAGAGAATCTTCGCCGGATCCAGGGTCGAGACGCTGGTGAGGACGACATTGGCGCCGGTGCCGACCAGATCGCCGACCTGCGCCTTGGAAATGCCGGCGATCCCTTCGACGGGCGAGGTGACCTTGCAAAACTGCAGGTTCAGCTGCGCCTGCTCCACTGCCGCCTCCAGGGCGGCGACCTTGGCCTTGTTGGATTCGTTGAGCTGCGTCGTATTCGTGTGTTCCTGCTCGGAAATCACTTTCTGCGCAAAGAGCTTGTCGTTCCGCTCGGCTGTCGCCTGCGCTGCGAGCTGCGCCGCCTTGGCCTGCTCAAGCTGGCTCTTCGCTTCCGCCAGCGCCGCCTCGAAGGGCCGCGGGTCGATCTCAAAAAGCAGGTCGCCCTTTTTCACGAGCGAGCCTTCCTTATAATCCCGCTTGAGCAGATAACCGGTGACGCGGGCGCGGATCTCCGCGTTCTCGGAACCGTCCAGGGTGCCGATCCACTCGCGATAGACAGGCACATCGCGGGTCGCGGCGTCAATCACGAGGACCTCGGGTGGCGGGGCCGGAGTCTTCGACGCCTCCTGGCGATTGCAGGCCGGGAGAATGCAGAGCGTGACCGCGGCAGCGATCAGCGCACGAATGAATCGAAAATCATGGATCATGAGAAGTGAGCGTGAAGGTGTATCGTTTTCGTGGAGTTTCCGGGAAGTTCAACTGAAATGAATAGTTCCCGTCGCCGTAGCGACGCGGACCCGAGAGTATTCGTCGCCGCGCGTTCGTGAAAGAATAAAGAAGAGGCACTCGCGTCGACCGGACCAAAGCCGTGGTCCCGTTGTTTTTTGGTTGGATTTGGTCGGATTCACTCGGATTTAGCTGGTGGGTTGGGAGGTTCCGGCGCCGTTGAGCGGGAGGTCTTTTATGCCGAATTTTCGGAACTCGTCGGCGTGCGCGGCAAAAACCTTCCGAAGGTGTGCTGCGCATTCCGGGTCCAGTGTTCCCGACTTGAGACCCTCGCAGTACTCCCGTCGAAGAATGTTCCCATAAAACCGGGTGAGAGTTTCCGCGTGTTTGATGTCCTCTTTCATGGCCTCCATTTCGGCCTTGTGTCTGTCAGCCTTTTCTTGTTCCCAAATCTCCTCCTCCCGGCCAAGCCGCTTCATTTGATGATCCTGCTTGCGCCACCGGGCGAGTTCGCGGGCGATCTCGATGACCGCCCTCAGCTGCGCCGGACTTTTTTCTCCATCCATGGCCTCGCGCAAGAGCCGGGCGAGAGCGAGCGTCACGGTTTCGGCCATGCGATCGGTCAGCGGGATGTCGCCGACTTCCTCCTCCAGTTCTTCGGCTTCGGCGAGGAAATCGCGGGCCAGAGCCCGCGTCTCCTGGTTGCGCTGCCAGTCCTTGAAACCGCGCTGTTTCCATTCACTCAGGTTTTGCTCGGTAATCGGGCGCCCGTTGAAGTGTTCCTCAAGAGTCTCCTTTACGGGCGAGAGTTCATTGAGCCATTCCAGCAACTGGCGGCCCGGCTCTCCATCTTCGATCCGGCGATTGAGCCGCTCCCTGAGGTACTGAGAGAGCCGGGCGATCTTTCCGACGCGACTCATGGTTAGTAACGGCCTAACAGGAAATCGTGGAAAAAACCGGCCCGGCGAGTCGGCGTTTAGCAAGCCGCGGTAATGGTATTCGGGCACATTGCGGAGTGTGTAACGGCGGCCATTGCGGAATGTGAGATACATGGTGCCGGAATCGAAGTCTGTACTCGACCGATTTGAGGCAGGAACTGTTGAGTGCGGGCATGCGACGAATCATACCAAACCAGCATTTCAGAACTCGGTAACTCCTCTTTGTAAATGACTTATATGGATATCCGCACTTCAAATAGTTTTGCAATGCCCCTGCAAAGGCCTTGCGAACGGTCTGCAAGTGTCCCGCAAGCTATCGCCGTTTTTTGGCGGTATTGCTTGTCAAACGATTTCTTCGACCTTTCTTCGGCTCCAAGTGCAGATTTTTGGCCGATGAGGGGTCGGGTACCACGCGGGAATGAATTGGTTTGCGAGCAACCGGTGCACGGTAGTCACTGCAACTTGGGCACGGATCGGCGAATTGCGCAGGCGTCAGCAATTCGCCTGCCTCTAACTCACCCACCGCTTTGCGACACCTATCCCGGGCTGGGCGCGAGCGCTTGCGAAACGGTTCGATTCCAACACTCTCGATTCCGTGGCTATTGCCTGGAGAAATCTGCGGATCTCGGGCGGGGTAAGGCCGGGCCGATAGTGCTCCGTCGGAGCGCCGAAATCGTCGGAAGCAGCCCTTGCTCCACCCATTTGCGAAGAAGACTGGGACTGATATCAAAGAGGCGAGCTACAGTGGCGAACGGCCAGACGCGCTTCGGCTTCGCATGCAAAGCCCGTTCGATCGATGCACGCCGCTCCGGAATTCTCCGCGCAGCCGAAGAGTTCAGCAGAAGGTAAAATCGTCGCAGACGGCGCTGGTTTTTCGCTGACTGTTTCACGAGATTACCGAGCCGATTACTCACCAGCCGCCCTAACGAGATGTTCTTCGCTCACGGACGGATGCAGTCTTCGGTCGTAAAAGCAGTATGCTGAGTTTCAGAAAGGGGAAGCCGGGCGGAGTGATTTTCTCGCCGGCTTTTTCTTTTGCCGCGAGTTCCAGGTTGAGGGCGAGAAGGAAGCCGAGCGAATCGGCGTCCTCGGGCATCGTGTAGGCGGCGCGAACGGCGGCGTCGAGGCGGGCGTGGGCGTCGCGCAGAGGGATTGGCGCCGGGTTCTTCGAAGGTGCGGTAGAGGGCTGCGCAAGGAGTAGCTCGAGTTTGTCCATGATCTCGCGGCGCAAGGCGCGCAATGCTACGGCGGCGGCAGCGACCGCCGCGATCTGTCCCGTGCGTCGGCGTCTGCGGCCACGGGAATGTGTCGAAGACGGTCGTCGAACGTGTAATTGAAATCGCCTTTGAGCGTAGAGCACTGAGCGATGAACCAGACCAGTGCAAGTCGTGAAGGGAGGATGCTAAAGGAGTAGTCATCGCCGAAGGCGAAGACTATGAGCTTAGAGTCAGCGCGAATCTCGCTGGCTGACGAAATGCGAAGATTGGCCGCTTCGAGGTGTCGCGAGCAGGCTATGTAACGCGGGAGCGCGGTTAAACGTGGCGATAAGTGCCGCGGAGCGGAAGTGATTGCCACCACGGCTCGAGCCATGCGCTTGTCTTGGCCGGTGATTCTTACCTGACTTCGCCTTCTTCGGCCTCCGCGAGCTTAGCGAGGACAACGGGCATAACACGTCTGTCTGCAAGCGCTCGAACGGAAGCGCGTAGCTGCTGCGCCGCAAATTGATCGCGCTTTTGCGAAGTCGATAATCCAGCTTGCGTCGCGCCGTATGTAGCTTCTACTAGGTCGCCGATGAAGAAGGGAAGCAGGACTTCGCGATTGCGCGCATCCGCACGCATCAATCTCGGCGCGCGTCCTCTGTGTGAAGAAGAAATCCGGTGTGCCGGGTAATCTGTCCGGTGAAGCAAACTTGCTGGTTTCATCAGTTCGCTACAAGCCGGACTGCGCTGGTTACATCGGTACCACTCCGCAGGGTCGTCGGTATAGATTTCGGCGAGTTCCTCGATGTCCCACGCGACTCTCGACCGAATCCCCGCGCTGCGTGAATAAGTTTGTTCTCTCCGGCTGCGTCAGCCTTCACCCAATTAACGATGGACACATGCACTGCTGCTTCACCGCTCCAAACTTGTGGGCGACAGCTTCGGTGATGACGCCACCATTTCCCACGATGTAATCGAGACCGCCTTGCTGGTACGTATTGCTGCGGATCTTCTGAGTGCCGACAAGACCGGCGCGTCCGCCCGGCGCAAGGTGATCGTGCGCGAGACGAAACCAATAGGTGCAGAAGTCCGCCATCTTGGGCACGCCGGGGAACGCTTGGCGTAGAGCTTGTTCGCGTAGTCGTAGCCGTGCTCGTTTCGCGAGGTAGCGCGAGCCTAGATACGGCGGATTGCCGATGATCGCGTCCACTTTCGGCCACTCGGTGAAGAGGGCGTCGGCGCAGAGGATGTTTTTGTCGAGGTTGTCGAGCGGGAGCGGCTTTTCGCGGAATGAGGAGCCCATCGCTTTCGCCGAGTCTTTTCGGCTTCGACGAATCTCGAGTTCCTTGGCGAGCATGAGCGTGACTTTGGCCAGCTCGACGGCGAAGGGCTGGATGTCGATGCCGTAGAATTGTGGAGGGAGATGGCGCTTTCGAGCGCGCTCGGGTCTTCGCACCGCGTTCGCGCAGAGCGGAGGAGGAGAGTTCGCGCTCGAGGCGCTTGATCTCGCGGTAGGCGACGAAGAGGAAATTGCCGGAACCGCAGGCGGGATCGAGGACGCGGAAGCGGCGAAGGTCGTCGAGGGCGTTGCGGAGTTTGCCGAGGTTCTTGCCGGCGGCGGCGGCGATGCGCTCGCGCCACGGGCGGACGATGGTGGGGCCGACGACTTTCTGGATGTCGGCCTCGCTGGTGAAGTGGGCGCCGAAGGCGTGGCGCTCGTCGCGGTTCCGGGCTCGGTGCCATCCCCATGCTCTGCTGGAAGAGGGTGCCGAAGATTTCGGGCTTCACCTTGCTCCAGTCGTTATGCAATGCCGCTTCGTGCAACGCGTAGATCTCCGCCCTCTTCAGCTCGATGGGATCGACGGTGCGAAAGAGCCCGCCGTTGAAGTAACTAACTCCCGAAAGCGTCCGCCGCGCGCTGGCTCTGCGGAAGCCATCTGGCGAAAGAGCGCGCCGAAGAGGTCGTAAGCGCTTCCTCCTTTTCGCGATGATTCGTCGAGCAGCTCGGTGACGATCTCGCGCGGGAGCAGGCCGATGTCCTCGGCGACGATCGGCGACGAGGAGCTGGAGAATGAAACGCTGGGTGCGGGCGCGATCTTCGCCGCGCGCGACGATCCCGCGGAAAAGCTGCGCCATGCGGTCGGCGGCCTTGCGGGTGACTTCGACGCGGTTGTTGTCGAAGATCGGTTTCCTCGGCGTCGGGCAGGAGGAAGTTGAAGGCGCTGATGCTTTCCGGAAGGTCGCGCAGGGCGACGCGTTCGACGGGATCGAAGAGCTGGGTGTTGAAGTCGTAAATCCAGAACTCGTCGAAGTTGCAGAGGATGACGATAGGGTGGCCGGTGCGGGACGATGTGCGGTCCAGTATTCGAAGGCCTGGTCGTAGTGCTTTTCCAGGTTCGCGCCGCGCGACTTCATCTCGATCAGGACGCGCTCCGGCCACAGGAGGTCGGCGAATTTCTTGCCGCCTTTCGTTTTGGCCGCAGGCTCGCCTTTGATTAACTCGAGCTGGGCTGAGCCAGGCTTCTTCGCGACGCGAAACTCGAAAGTCGCGCCAGCTTCGATTGCACCCCATGCCCGAGCGCGCGGAAAAAGTGATCGAGGAAAAGCTGCGCCTCGCTCTTCTCATCACCTTTGAGCGAGCGGGCGAAGGCGACGAATTGGGCGAGAGCGGATTGGAGTTCAGAGGTGGCCACGGGATGAAGAGTGCCGCCCCGAACCGCCGGCGGCAAGTCTGGACGGTGTAGCCGGGTAGCGAGCAAATGACGGCGATGTGAGGGCTTACTGCCTGACAAGATGGCCTGGTTCGACAGGTGAGCGAACCATGGACCCGAAGTAGACCCTACAAGACCGGGCCAAGCATCGCGAGCGTGTTGTTCCACAAGCGCCGCGGGAATGACCACGCCTGCACCATCTCACGCGTCACCGGACGTGAGTTCGCGAGGTACTGCCGTTGCCGCTCCTGCATCGCCGCCGTCGTCGCGGCGTCGTGAATCAGAATGTTGTTCTCATAGTTCAGATCGAAACTGCGGCGATCCATGTTGGCCGAACCAATCAGCGTGATCTCGCCGTCGAGCGTGAGTGACTTGGTGTGGAGCAGCCCGCCGACGTATTCGTGAATCTTCACGCCTGCATCGAGCAGTTCGGCGTAGTAACTCCGGCTCGCGCCGCCGACAATCCACGAATCGTTGCGCGCAGGAAAGATGATCGTCGTGTTGACGCCGCGGTAGGCCGAGGCGCAGAGCGCGTTCTGGAGTGATTCGTCGGGGACGTAGTAGGGGGTCGAGATGATGAGTTTACGTCGCGCGGTGTAGATGAGCGATTCAAACATCTCCGGCATGGCCGAGTAGCGCACTGTCGGCCCGGTGCCGATCACCTGCGCGACGAAACCCGGCTTCGGAGCGCGGAGCGGTTGGCGCAGCAGGCTGTCGATGTCTTCACCCGTCGCGCTCATCCAGTCGATCGCGAATAATCGCTGGTTCTGCTGTGCGATCGGGCCTTCAAAGCGCATGAGGGCGTCGACCCAGGGTGCAAACCTTGCCTTCACGCGAAACTCCGGATCAGCGCAGTTCTGGCTCCCGCAGTAGGTGATGGCGTTGTCGATGATCACGATCTTGCGGTGATTGCGCAGATCGACGCGGCGAAAGGGTGCATGCAGCAGTGGATGACTGATGCCCAGCGCGACGCCGAGTTTCACGCCCGCGCTCTGCATCGACTTCCATTGCGCGGACTTGAGCATCCCGCGCGAGCCGAGGTTGTCCACCATGGCTCGACAGATCACGCCGCGCGCCGCGGCCCGCATGAGCGCATCAGCGACGCGACAGCCGTTGCCATCAGTCAGCCAGATGTAGAAAAGCACGTGCACGTGTTCCCTGGCCGCGTCGATGTCGGCGACGATGGAGGCGATGGCCGCGTTCGAGTCTTCCATTAGCCGCGCAGAGTTGCCCGCGACCGGCTCAAATCCGCTGATCGAGCGACCGACGTGAAAGAGGTGCGCGCAGCGATCGGGAATTTCCGCGCGGAGGTTGGCCAAATCAGCCGGGGCGCTGGGATCGGCCTGCGGCATCCGGCGTTCGATCTCACGCATCCTTTCGACGCGCTTGCGCCCGATGTTTACCTCGCCAAACATCATGTAGGCCAGCACTCCGAACAGCGGAAGGGCGATGATCACTGCCAGCCATGCGATGCGTGACGCCGGTTCGCGATGCGGCCGTAACATCACGCGCACGAGCACGGCGATCTCCAGCGCCGCGCCGGCAGCCAGCGTCAAGGTTGTCAGCGTCACGAGGATTGGCCCGCGCGTTTCACGATCGAAACAATGAGCTACATCAATTACTTTACCAGCTCGATCTCGCTCGGACGCCACTTCCTGGTGAAGAACGAGTCTTTCGGACTGCAGAGGCGCAGGATCGTGAACCAGTCCTTGTTAGGCGCGGTCTGAATCCAGGTGCCTTCCCTGGCGTCGGCTGGTTTCGAGGTGCCGAAATGCCTGCGCCGTTCGTCGGTTCTGTAATGGTTGGCTTCGATTCCGAATAGACTGAAGAAGTTTACTTGATCAGGGATTCAGTGACACGATGTTTTCCGCTCCCTTCATCGACATGGTGACGAGGTTGCTGCCATCGACGTTCATCTTCATCAGATCTACCGAACGGATTTGGCTGTTCTCATAGGTCCGGAAATAGTAGCGTTTGGCCTTGAGATCGCTGGCGGTGGTCCAGATGGTATAGTCAGCGAGGAGGTTGCCATGCGCGTCCTTCTCATGCTCGCGAGCCGCGCCTTTTGGGATGTCGAACTGGTTCAAAATGTGGAACGCCTGCAACACGGCGTCGTTCCCCGTCTTGATCAGATAAGGCTGGATGGATTGGCTGAAAGCCACGGCCCGGACGAAGCGTGAGGGCGGAGTGAAGTCGCCCGGCAGCCCGAGCATCCCAGCCCCCATGCCGGTAGCTTTGATCTTAACCGTCTCGAGTTGGATCGGCGGAGGGTTGTGCATGGAGAAATTCAGGTAATTGCGCAGGTTAGTCATCTGCCAGTCGAACGTCGGCACATTCGTGATCACACCCAGCGGGTCATCGTGGACGTTGAGTTTGCCGTCGACGTACTCGATCACGATGCTCTTGCCGGTGGCGTCGTGAACCACGTAGTGGACCTCGAGAACGATCTTCCAAGCATCGAGGACAACAGCGGGGACGACGAGGTTCGCAATGCCGGCCTTCACTTCCTCGACGCTGGCACAATTATCAAGAATCCAGGAAACCAACTGGTAGGAGGCGAGGGTCTTGTTCGCATCGGTCGCGGTGTAAGGCATGTAGCCAGCAGCGCCGGAAAAGTAGAACATGCCCGCCGCCAGACCCTTTTCGTTGAGCCCATCGACCAGGACCGGAAGATCGAGGCCGTTGGCTCCGACGCTGGCATATTTCGACTTCCATTTCAACCCTTCCCTGCCGTCGGGCGTGGCGCCGGTGCGGGCGAAGCCGCGCGGGCTCATCATGATCTGGGAATGAATGTCGATGGCGAACTCCATGGTTCGCGCATGGACGACGGTGCCGTCTCCGGCGATGAGGCGAATGCCGGTGCAGGCTTGCGTGGATGCGCCAAAAAGCGAGGTAACGAGGGCAACAGTAAGAATGGTTTTTCTGTAAGTGGCTTTCATGATCTTGAGGCTTGGGTCTGTCGAGAATGCTTATGTCGGTAGTAAAGTCGCGGGGCGCTTCGTGGGGTGAAAGTAGCCCGCGCGTTACGGAAGAGGCTATTTCACCTTCTGCACCGCCGGTGGCTTCCATGTGCCGTTGCCGGGAGGCAGGATCGAGGGCGATTCCGTCTTTGGCCAGTAGAGGCGCATCACGAGATAGATGGTGTCGTTAGGCGCGGGAAGCCAGTTGCTCTCCTTATCGGGCCGGGGCTGTCCTTCTGGATGTAGAGGGTGAGCGAGCCATCCTTGTTTTTCTTCATGTCCGGCAGCATCGGCGAGTTGATGAGGTAGCGGTTGATCGGATTCTTGATCAGAAGTTGACTCTTGCCGTCATACATCGTGACCGACCAGAAGGCGTTCACCGGCGGGAGCTGGCCTGCCGGGAAAGTGAGCGTGTAGTTGTGCTTGCTGCCGTCGAGCGTTTCGCCGTCGGCGTCCACGCGGGTCATAGGGATACATGGCTTCCACGGCATCGTTTCCGTAGATGCCGCCCTTGGCAGCGGCGGCACGCATTAGCCAATCGCCTTGAAGAAATCGCGATCGCCAAAGAGTGAGCCGATCTTCCAGCCGTTGATGTTTTTCTTGCCGTGGTCAGGTAATTGTCGACCTTGTCATCGCCTTCCTTCATCGCCATCGACGACCGCAGCCTTGTTCTCCGGGGAGAGATCTTTGAAGTCGAATGTCTTGTCCGGGCCCGATACCGATGCTGGCCAACTTCGCTCGGATATTCTTTGTCGTCCGGGCGTCGGCGGGCGCGAATTGCAGCGCCGAGCCAAGATAATCAAGAAACCCGGTTTTCACCATTTCCTTAGTCGATCTCGGGAGTGAAATTGATGGCTGGGGCCGGCTGGCGGCGCGGGCTGTTTGAGAAAGTCGAGAGTGGCTGGACTGGTAGCCGGACTGAATCTTTACCACGTTCGGCATGTCTTCCGCATTGAAAAGCTGGGTGCGGAAATAGGGCGAGCGAGAACTGGGTGTGTGGAATGGTAATACTTTCTTGATCCCGGCGGGCGTTCCGCCTTTCCAATCAGGGCCGACGACGAGGAAATCCCCGGGCTTCGTTCCCGGTGGTGCGACTGCCGATATAGCCATAGTTAAGGTGTTACCATCGATTAAGCTGAACCGAGTAGTAGCGGTCCTTTTCCACTGCTGGGACGGAAATCACCATCGGCTCCGCACGCAAATCCAACCAAAGGATCGAATAAGGAGTATCGCTGTTCGGCGTGACGACCGCCGTGTCTTCGTAGGTCGCAACACGGGCCTGATTGTTGATTTCGATTGAACGGCGCCTTGAACTGGCTGGAATTCGTGTCGACGGCGAACTCGTTCATGACCGCGTAATTCATCACGATCGGCAGGCCGTAAATGAATCCTTCTTCGGCGATGGCCTTGGTTTCTTCGATGCCCGGCGCGTTGATACCGGTCTTCTTATCGACTTGATCGGCGCCGGAGATGGCGTCGCCTTTCTTGTTGCAGCCGATAAAAGCCGCAGAGGTGATGGCGCTCGCGAGTAAGAGCGGAGATTTATTTTCTGTGTGTAGTTTCATTTGGCTTTTGGCTTCCGTATTGGTTCGATCGGTTTCGTGCGTCGCTGGGACAAGAGTTTCTGTTCAGTCGCAGTGAGGTCGCGGGCTGCACCTTCGCAGATGCGGCCTTCCTCGGAAATCAACGGTGCCGATGAGCAGATGGCGGCATTCGGCGCAAGTGGCGAACAGCATGGAAATGCTCCCGCACAATCCGCGGCCCGGCGAGACCTGAGAGGCACCAATTGACCGCCGGTAACGAGTTCGCTAACAATCGGATTAACTGGAACGTCGCGAGCGAGGGATTGATTACGATCGCCCGCGAGACAAGTTATTCCAAGTTATGCACCAGTAACAATGCAGTGCGCGGACGGACGGCTTAGCCTCCGCCGCGTTTTTTCGCGATCGCGGCTTCGATCTCCTGCTGGCGGATGGTCTGCAGCTTTTGGTACTGCGCCGGGCTAAGAATTTTCTGCAACTGGGGCGCGCTTTCGTTGTGGATAGCACGGAGCTGCCTCATCTTCTGCATTCCGGAAAGAGAAGTATTGCTCTTGATTGCCTTAAGCTTGGGAGCCTCTGTTTCGAGGATCGGCAGCAGCTTGACCTTTTGTTCGGGCGTAAGGTTGAGCTGTTTGGACAAGACTTGCAGCTTCGCGGCCGCATCGGGATTCTGACCAGGCGCGGCGGGAGCAAGGATCAGAAACGCTGAAAGGCAAACGGCGGACATCAGGAAGGTGAAAGGTTTTTTCATGGCTGGAGTATGATCACTACAAACTCGATTTCAAGGATTCAATCCTTTCCTTAATTCTGCCTGCCACCATTTTCTTGGCAAGCGAGAGCAGGACCAGGGCGATGCCAGTAAGCAAAACCTGCAAACCAAACAGGGTGCTGATACCTATAGCTGCGGTCCTGACGTTGAAAATCATCATGACAGCCGCCACAACTGATAACACACCGGCAGCCACGATAGCCCATCCAAGGGAGTTTTTGCTTTTGAGAGACCAGCCCGATTTCGTGATGAGCAGTCCAGTCATGAGCATCCACAATCCAAAGATCACGGTAAGTGCTTTCACGGCGGCCAATAAGTTCAGCAGGAGCAGCAAACCAAAAGCAGCGGTGAGGATACTCCAAAAAAGCGACATCCCTTCTCTTTCTGGTTTATCGGCAGCCAGCCAGGCGAGAATCCCGAGCAGGCCCGTGCCAAGCACCAATAATCCGAACCAAAGGGAGACGCCGGCCAGGACTGCAACCGGGTTCTTGAAAATGTAAATGCTCAAGATGATGAGCAAGATGCCCTGCAGCAGGACGACCCACCATTTTCTGAATAATAGTTGTAACATGATTGTTGGTTCTAATTGTTCCTAAAAGTATTCACTAGTTTTTGAGACGAAAGGCAATGAAAAGGTTTTCGTTGATCATGGCAAAGCATCGCCATTCTCTTACTGGGTTCTCGAACTTAGCGTCAACCGGGTGGTCGGACCCTGGTCGGACAAACGACCACCCTTTGCCGCCTCACTCGACTATCGACCACCCTTGCCTAGTAGGTGCGGAACTTACAGGCGGCCTTCGTCCCGCCACTGGCGCATTTGCGCTTCGGCTTTCTCGGTCTTCTGCGGATCCAAACCGCCATCGCGTCCGAAATAGAGAGTCTGCGATGGAAAGGCGAATCCGGTCCCGCTCTCATTCACGATATCCATGACGTGCAGGAACACGTCTTCGCGGACGGCAAGAAATTCCGGCCGCTTCGTGGTTTTCACATAGGCGAACAATTCAATATCGAGGGAAGAGGCGCCAAAATTGACAAACCGAACTCGGACACTATCGGGTTGAATTTTCGGATGACCCAGGAGCGCCTCCCGAATCTTGACCAGCAAATAGCGAAGCTGCTCCGGGCTGGTCTCATAGCGGACGCCGATGACGGATTGGATCAACATTTGGTCGCGCTGGGAAAGACTCACCAACGGCATCTTTGAGAGCACGGCGTTAGGCATGGTAGTCAGTGTGCGATCCCGTCCCCGAATCCGCGTCGAGCGAATACCGATGGCTTCAACCGTTCCCTCGTCACTGCCGTAGCGACAAAGGTCGCCAACCCGAATTGGTTTATCGGCAAACAGGCTCAAACCGCCGATCAGATTCTCCATCGTCGGCTGAGCGGCGAGGGCGATGGCCAATCCGCCGACGCCCAGCCCGGCCACGATTCCATACACCGGCAAGCCCAGTCGACTGGCACCCAGCGCGAGCAGTCCCGCCGCAGCAATGATTCCGAGCAAGCGGGTGCAGATGCGAATAAGATGCGCGTCGATGCTTTCGGTATTGATTTTCGGCGTAGCGATGATCGCCTCGGCGATCACGGGCGCGATACGCCAGACGATCCACGCGCCGGCCAGAAACATGATGGCGGCGGAAGCGAGCTCGATGACGCTGGCGACCCCGCTAATCAGGTTGATTTGCGCGAGAGCAAGGTAGGTGATAACAGGCGTGGCGAGCAGAAAAAAAAGCGGCAACGACAAGCGCAGCAAGGCTTGGCGGAGAGGCCGCTCGTCGCTACCCCGTCGAGACAGGCGAGATACTGGCCGTAACAAGAGCGCACCGCAGCCCAGGAGAAGGAAGAAAGCGATCCACTTCCAGACCGATTGCTGGGCAACCGGGGCTCGAAGCCACGCAGGAAGCGCTTTGATCCAGGCAAACGGAATCATCCAGCCCCCACCGCTGATTGTTATTTCCCTGAGATACTTGAGAGGGACTTCACGCGTATAAGGCAAGCCGCGCACGCGTTCGTAGAACTCGACTGCCCGGGCGACAGTCCCGGCGGTGAATAAAAACTCGCCGCTGCGCGGTCCGCTTTTCATGCGCGCAATCGCGATTTCCGTGTTCGGGATCACCCAACGCTCGGCCTTGGCGCCGGAAAGCCCGCTCAATTGGTCGGCGTCCGGGATTTGGTCGGTTGGTGGGATTTGGATCCGGCTCAACGTTTCATACAGAGCGGCCGCCGCCGACGGCCCCCCTTTTAGGCGCGCCGCCGGTGGCACCTCGCTCAAGTCGAGGCATCTTATCAGGGGCCCGGTCATCGAAAAAAGGTGATCGAATTTCGTCCGCGAAGGAGATGGCAGGTAATCCTGAGCCATGTATGCGCCGATGGCATCCCCGGAATCGAGGAATGTCTGCAATGTGGCCCGCGGACTCGACAGATCGACAGGTTTGAGCGGATAGGTCGTATTCTGCCCGTGAGCCAACGTGGCGAAGAAAAGCGCGCCCCACAAAATCGCCAGCCGGCAATAAGGTTTGATGGGGGGGGCGAAACCCCGGGCAACCGAACCAGTATTGAGTGCACTTGAGTACACGCGAGCAGAGCACTGACATTCTTTGGCCGGATGTTCAAGCCTCAACGTTCTCTTCGTCTGGTGCGCCTTCCTTTAAGGCATCGGAGGTGGCAATAGCGATCAACCATGCAAATTGCCGTGCGAGCCGCTGGGAACCAGACAGGCCGGCTAATGCGATTCAATAGAAAGAACCAACACTAGAACTGCGTTGATAGCCCGCGGTTACACCTTGCAAAAAAAGGGGTTTGCCCACGGGCACGATTAACGCTGTTAAACCACAAGTAATGAAAATGAAAATGACAACTCTTCACTCTGGAAATTCGTTTAATCCGTCGCCTTTGCGCCATGGTTTCTTTCTCATCGCACTTGTTTGCCTCGCACTCTTGTCGATGGCAAACCATTCCAGTGCCAGCACGTTGAGCGGCGCTCAACCGGCCATCAAGGGGAATCATCCAAATTCAAATCAGTCGTCTGCACAGGGGGCAGCAGATCATTATCACATGCCCACGATCATCACTTTTGACGCTCCGGGCGCGGGCACGACCGGTCCCATCGCAGGCACTTTCGGGCAAGCGATCAACTTGGCCGGGGCGGTCGTGGGAGTCTCGATCAACGACATGACTGTGTATCACGGTTTCCTCCGTGCTCCCGACGGCAGTTTCACCACGATCGACGCTCCGGGCGCGGGCACCGGCTTCGGCCAGGGCACTACCTGCACTGCCATCAATCTCCAGGGAGATATTGTCGGGTTCTACCAGGACGCGAGCAATGTGTATCACGGGTTCCTGCGTTCTCACAACGGCACCTTCACCACGTTCAATGTTGCGGGTGCGGGCACCGGGGCCTACCAGGGAACGCAGGCATATAACATTAACCTGGCTGGAACGATTGCGGGAAACTACCAGGATGGGAACAGCGCATATCACGGTTTCGTGCGTGCTGCCAACGGCACGATCACCACGTTTGACGCACCGGGCGCGGGCACAGGCTACTTCCAAGGCACCATTACCGCGGGCGCCGATGGCCTGACCCAGTTGGGGGCGATTGATGGAGGGGTCATTGACGCGAACGGCGTGATTCACGGCTATGTGCGTTCTCACACCGGCACCATCACCACGTTCGACGCCCCGGGCGCGGGCACAGCGTCCGGCCAAGGCACGAACAGCGGAGGCATCAATCTGGCCGGAACGGTTCTCGGATACTACCTGGATAGCAGTAATGTGTATCACGGCTACGTGCGTTCTTGCTACGGCCACATCACCCCGTTCAACGTGGCGGGCGCGGGCACGGGCTCTGGCCAGGGCACGATCGGACAGAACATCAACGAACTGGGAGTGATTGATGGCTGGTACAACGACGCGAACGGCGTAGCTCACGGGTTCGTGCGCGATACCCATGGCCACATCACCACGTTCGATGTTCCGTGCGCGGGCACGGGCCCAAACCAGGGCACCTTCATCGGGCCAATCAACCAGTTGGGTGTGATCACGGGATGGTATGTCACCGGAGATAACGTGTATCACGGTTACGTACGATACCCGTAAGCGTATCCAGGCGGGCAGCCGTTCGCGGCGGTGAAGGGATAAATCGAGCCGGCTTCGTTAGCCGGAATCAGAGCGCGTTTGGAAGGCGCATTGCGCCAATCAGCCGTCGTGCTTCGGGCGTGGCGGCGCCGAGACAGGCTTTTCGCGTTCAGAAAATGGTCTTGACACGAATGGAGGCAAGGGGAGCCTAATCATACCAGCATTAGATCTGAATCTGGCGGAGACGCTTTTTTCGCCTGGGGGAGCATCCCCACCTCTTTCAGACCCTGTAAGCGGTAGGTCAATTCACCGGGCGAGAGGAAAGTCTTTATGAAAAAGCAAAAACCGTTCAATGTATCGGGAATCCAGGATCGGGGTGGCAGGAGATTGGGCGAGATGCGTTGGGCTCTATTGCTCCTGGCAGGGGTCGGAAGCCTCTTGGCCGATTCAACCGTGAAAGGTGCGGACCCGACAGACACATTTTATGGAACGGGGGCACTCGCGAACGTGACGACCGGTACTGGCGATTCAGCCTTTGGCTATCACGCGCTCTACAGCAACACCGAGGGCAGCGCCAGCACGGCCAACGGCACTGTCGCACTCTACCACAACACCACTGGCTTCTACAACACGGCCAACGGCAATAACGCGCTCTACTTCAACACGACCGGCGGCAACAACACGGCCAGCGGTGCCTACACGCTCAACAGCAACACGACCGGCAACAACAACACGGCCACCGGTTTCATTGCACTCTTTTACAACACGACCGGCAACAACAACACGGCCACCGGCGACGCGGCGCTGTTTTACAACATCACTGGGAGTAACAATCTGGCTAACGGTTATGAAGCGCTCTATCATAACACGACCGGCGATAACAATATGGCCACCGGCGCCCTAGCTCTTTTTGCAAATACCACCGGGTTCTACAACATGGCGAACGGGTCCAATGCCATGGTGCACAACACGACGGGAAGCTACAATGTGGCGGAGGGGCTCAACGCCCTGCGTCTCAACACGACCGGGAGCATCAACACGGCCGTGGGTCTGAGTGCGCTGCTCAACAACACGACAGGTGGCTCTAACATCGCTCTGGGGGGCGGAGCCGGTTCAGAACTCACGACCGGGAGTAGCAACATCGATATTGGCAATGTGGGAGTGGCAGCGGAAGCGAACACGATTCGGATTGGCAAGGTAGGAACGCAGCAAGCCACTTACATAGCGGGAATCAGCGGCAAGGCAGTAGCGGGCGGGGTGGGGGTCGTAGTAGACACCAACGGTCATCTGGGAACGGTCGTCTCCTCGAAGCGCTTCAAGGAGGGAATCAAGCCGATGGATAAGGCGAGTGAAGCGATCCTGGCGCTGAAGCCGGTGACCTTCCGTTACAAGCACGAGCTTGATCCTGACGGCATCCCGCAGTTTGGCCTGGTGGCCGAGGAAGTGGAAGAGGTCAATCCAGACTTGGTGGCCCGTGACGCAAACGGAAAGGCCTACACCGTTCGGTACGAGGCGGTCAACGCGATGTTGCTGAACGAGTTCCTGAAAGAGCACCGCAAGGTGGAGGAATTGGAAGCGACGGTGGCAAAGCTACAGTTAGCCTTCAAGGAGCAGGCCGCGTTGATTGGGAAAGTGAGCGACCAACTTGAAATGACAAAGGCTGCACGGCAAGCGATCGCAGACAATAAGTGACCAGCCGCGGGTCAGATTATCAATTAACTCGGCGGGAAAGTCCCATGAGTTGACCGCGTCGCGTTATTTGTTCGCGGTTTTGGAAAGGGGCGAGGCGACGAGTTCTTGGAAGCGCGGATCATTACGAAGCGGATCAAACATGGGATCGATCCGGAGTAGCGCCGGAGTGAGCGGTGCAGGCATCGGGCTAAGGTATGGCGTCGAGAGTAGTTTCTGCAGAGTGGCGATAGCCCGCTCGGACTCGCCCAGGCGCGCCGCCACGCGGGCAAGAATCTCGGTCGACTGGGGACCAGTTAGCGCGTCTTTTTCGATCGGATTTGCGGCCGTGGCTTGTTCCGCCAGAGTTAAGGCGGCGTTCTTGTCACCAAGGCCCGCATTCGTCAGCGCGAGATCTTCGATCAGGCTGTGATTTCCCGGCTGTTCCTTGAGTAAAGGTTCCAACTCACTGCGCGCTTGGAGCCAACTCTCCCGCGCGGCGGCGTGGTCGCCGGCCACTTCCTGGGCCCAACCTAACCAAAAGCGCAGCTCCCCATTGTGATAGCCCAGGGCTGGGTCGAACTTGGTCAGCATCTCCTTTAGGTCGGAAATGATTTGGGCTGGTCGACTCTCTAGAATGGCTTGGTAAACCTGTGTTTCCAAGCCTTGGGGGTTGTCGGTCGCGAAGTGAAGCGGAGCCAGGAGTGCGGCGGCCTTTGGCAGATCGCCCCCCGCCTGTAGGATGCCTGCCTTTTGCTGGAGGATATCCGGGTCGCCCGGCGTGATCTCAAGAACCTGATCAAATTTGCGCAAAGCTTCCGGGAAACGACGAAGGCAAATGTAAGAAGTCGCGTGCTGCACCAACAGGTTCACGTCGCGCGGGTCGAGCCGTTCGGCTTCGTTGAAATACGACTCGCTTTTGTCCCAATGACCTCGCCTGCGTGCAACATAGGCCAGCGATCGAGGAATCCGGCTGCTATTCGGGAGGAACTGGCGAGCCTGCTCAAAATAACTTACCGCGGTGTCGTACTCTTTTACGGTGTAATGATAAAACCCCTTGGCATGCAGCGCCTCGCCCAGGTTGGGTTGAAGAATGAGCGCGGTTTCGGCGGCTCGCCGCGCCTCTTCCCGCAAGGCATCTGTTCGTTGTAGAGCAGATGTGACATAACCACTCGAATCAACGAACGAAAGCAGCGCCCAGGCAAGCGCGAACTTTGGGTCGAGGCGGACCGCTTCCCTGAGGTATTTCTGCGCTCCGAGGGAGTTGGCGGTTGTCTCCGCCGGTTGCAGTGTGTAAGCGAGCCCGTGCAGATAGGCATCGTAAGCCTCCGGGTTGTCCGTCGATTTGGCCGTGATGATCTGCTCTTCCTGACCAGTCAGGCGCACCTGCAATTGATCGGCGATGGTCTTCGCCACTTCGCTCTCGGCTGAGAAAATATCGGTTAATTTGCGATCGAGCGTGTCAGCCCAGATATTGGAATCATCAGCCGCTTTGATCAGCTTGGCGTTGACGCGCGCCGAGTCGCCCTGCTTTTGCACGCTTCCTTCCAGAATGTGGGCGACACCGAGTTGCCGGGCAATCTCCGGCAGGTTTTCCGGCGCGCTTTTGTAATGTTCCGTTGAGGTCCGGGAGATGACCTTCAAGTCGGAGATCTTCGACAATCGCGTAAGAATCTCATCCTGGATCCCCTCGGCAAAGTAGGCGTTTTCCTTGTCTTCGCTCCGGTTTTCGAACGGGAGCACCGCGATGCTCTTCTCCGGTGCGGCCGGCATCGGTCGCACCCGGGAACGGGAGAATATTGCAATGCCTGCGACGATTATCGCGAGCGCGAGCAAGGCAGCCGTGATTGCGGTCCAACGCACGCGTGCGCCACGTTCCTTGAACGATTTGAACTTCTTTGGCAGTTCGGGATTGCCCAGGTCCCCCGTGCAGAGATTGACGAGGTGAATGCGAACGCCGTGCTTCACTTCGCATTCGCCCAGGTCGTGCAAGTAGGGTCGCCAATGCGCGAAATGTTCCAAATCTTCGGCCACGCGCCTGGAAAGGAGAATGTGTCCAGCATCACCGCAATCCATGACGCGCTGGGCCATGTTGATTCCCGCGCCGGCAACGTTCGCACTCTCATTCACGTCGACCACGTCGCTGACGGGTCCGCTGTGGATGCCCATGCGCAGCTCCAACTCGGTGTGTTCGATGTCCGCTCGCGCAACTTCGAGAGCGCATTCCACCGGCTCTTCCGGGCTGGTGTAGAAGACCAGCGCCATGCCATCGCCGGTCGGAATTCTTTTCAACCGACCGGCCGCTTCCGCTTTCTGGGCCTGATCGGTGTTACGAACGATCTGGTTGAGCGTCTCGACCAGCGCGCGTTGTTCATTAATCAAGCGCTTCGAGTAGCCGACGATGTCGATGAAGAGGACATGGGCCAGCCTAAATTCAATTTCCTTCTTAACTTCGGCCGGCATACGAGTTCACGCAGAGTAAGAAGGGATCGTCCACCGAGCAAGCCGATGTCCCGCAGTCGTCGCCTGCAAGTACATTCCATCGGCGCGTGCGGATAGCGGGCGGCATCATCGCTCGCTCCCGGTGTTCGTCCCAGGGGCAGGTTGGCAGGAGGACTGGATGGAGACCAGACGCGAGATCAACACCGCCATGTAGAATAACCCGGTGTCTAGCTTCGGGTGTGGTTGGTTATTGTGGGCAGCGTGGATGTTATGAGTTTGTGACTTGCATGCTTTGCCTTTCTTGGGAAAGGCGCGCCGTTCCTTGTCCAAGCACGCGTCGCATCCTGCTGACCGGATCACGGCTTTTGCTCCACCGGAAGCATTCCGGGCAGACCTTGGCGGATGACTTTTGAGAAATCGGGCGAATCGCTGGCAGCCCGGGCGCGGGCGTCGATCAGGCAGCGCGCTTTCAATTCCGGGAAAGGGAGCCCATCGGTCACGATGAAGTGGCGCTCGTACATCAGCTCGTCGCCTTTGCCATTGAGCAGGATGCGCCAGTCCCACGGTGGGCGCTCGTTAGGCGGATGCTGGGTGCGGATGCTGGTGGTGCAGTTGGTCGTGATGGCGTTATACCAGCGCGGTTTGTCCCGCAGAGCGTTCAGCGAACGGATGTATTCGAGGAATCGTTCGCGCGCATGTGCCGGAGAAATGGTCGTGCGATAAAGATAGATGTTCTCGTGGCGGAAGTTCGTCCGCACGCGGATGACGTCGCGTTCGTTGGCCACGATGTAGATGAGTTCGAATTGCCGGTAGAGTCCGCCGATGGCCGAGTAGGTTTGGCCGAGTTTCTTTCGTGTCTCAATGGAGAAACAAAGAGGCGACGCATCGGCAAATTGAAAGCTGACGATCGGATGAGCGATCCAGGGCGAGCCCCAGTAATCGATCGCGAGGTCGATACCGGTGATCTGTGAAAGGCGCACGGTGCGCGTTTCCCAATACGGAGTGTAGTCGGCCTCGGTCCGGTAGTCACAGTTGCGGACATTGTGGAATGTGACTTCGTCGCCTTGAATATCGGCCCACGCTGTCTCGGCCACGTCCGGCTGCCAATCGCTGTCGTTAGTCGGAGAAAGACTAAGCCACCAGATGACTACGCTGGCAAAGAGCACAGCGAAGATGCCAAGCTTTCGCCAGAATGGCCTAACGAATATGAGGATTACCAGGAATAGACCGGCGAGCAGGGCGGCCGCCAGTTTGTTGCCCGCTTCGAAGGGCCCGTCGAACCAGACGGCGCCAAACGCCCAAACTGCGGCGACCAAGCCAACAACCGCGCAGAGCAAAACGCCTACCCACCAACCCAGGCTCTTCATTCCCGCGCAATTATTGGGTGTAGAGGTGGATCGTCCGAGGACAGAGAAGAATGGGACAGGTAATAAGAGGGCGATCCATTCTTCATAGAGATAGCGCGGTTGTCTTATCGGTTCGGGGCGGTCTCATCGAGAATGCGGTGGACCTCGGCGATGGCTTGCGGGTTAAGGGGTGAACCGTGACCGCACGGTGCGATAAATTCGCTTTTGGCGCCGTCGAGGTGGCTGCTCCAGTAAGCGACCACGCCATCGCTGCTCTTGGGGGTATCACCGCGTCCCCGATCACCAATGATCGAATAATACGGAATCCCGGGCGTGATCGGAATCTGATTGATGGCCATAACGAAGCGGTTATTTGGGGCCAGCGTGTCGACGCTGTTCGGGAGGCGCTTTAACTGAAGGGCTGCGGGATCAGCCGCAAGGGATTGCAGTATGTCAGGGCCGACCGAGAGGAGCCGGATCGGCGTCCTTATCAACATGGATCCGATGCGACCGATCCAGTTGCTGGCCAGTTCGCTGCCGCGATGCGGAGTGGACATGAAAATGACGCGCTTGATTTCCGGCCGATGCTTGAAGATCAGCGCCTCCTCAAGGAGACGTTTACTATCGGCCGGCATCTCCACCTGCGCCGGTGGCTTTCCAAAAGCCTCGAGCCAGAGTTTGTCTCCGGCATCGGTGACTAGCGTCCTGCTGATGCATCCGCCCATGCTGTGGCCGATGACCACCATCTTTCTGCGCGGCGGAAATTTCTTTTCAATGGCGTCAAGTTCCCGCCGAAGGATGAGCGCGCTATAGGGATAGGGATAACCGCTCGGATAACTGTAAAACCAAAATTGATAGTTGCGTCTGATCTTCCTGTCGCCAAACAAATCATTTATCATCGGCACCCACGTAGCCGGCGTGTCCATCAGACCATGGATGACAAGCACAACCGTCTTGTCTGGTTTGTAAGGTTCGAACCGGGCGACTCGGAAAGTGGCGGCGTATTCCTGTGGACGTAACATGCGGATGAGCCCAAGTTTTTGCGGCTTTTCCTGGGCCAGTATCATGGCAAGGGCCGCGGTGTAATTCGCCGCCAAAGGATAAGTGTGACCATCGACCCGCACCGTTTCGACGTTCAAAGGCTCCTGGATGGAAAGGATGCAACGTGATCCTTCAAATTCCGCGATGGCTGTGACGCCGTAATAAATTGCGGGCGGTATGAACAAGGTTGCCGCTTGCTCCGCGGTGATGTGACGGACGGCCACGAGTGGTGCTCCGATTCCGTCCTTTTTCACATCCTCCTTCACATAAGCGCCGTGATAGCTCAGTTCATCGGTAGGGATTAGATCGTACAAGGCCGGGTTCTGCTCTGGCTTGGCCGGATCCTTCCTCCCGACGAGAGTCAATTCGCTCTTGACACCAATGCGTAGCGGCTGAGTCCAGGGATCAAGCTTGGCCCCATGGATCACGGAAAAGATGCCGGCGACGGCGAAATTGTAACAACGCCGCGCTTCGCTGTCCGCCGGGTTGCGATCAAGTTTACGCAATGAATCACGCGCCGCGCCCGCGTAGGCTTCGAGTGCAGCCTGTGGTTGTGTCCGCGCCAATCCCTGGGCGCGATCAATCGTCTGTGCGATGGCTTGACTCGTTCCGGGCGTCGCCTGGAATCGAGCCGGTGGTTTCTCCGAAACGACGGCGAGTTGCGTGCAACCGGCGAGCGCGAGCATGGCGAGCGCGAGAAGTTTGCCAGAGTGTTTGGAATTCATGGCGGCGATTGGCGCAAGAAGATTACGGCGGTGGCGGTGGCGAAGGCGAGTGGGATGATCCAGCGGCAGCGTCGATCGTGCTGGGTCCGGCATGCCGGAGCTGCGGATCATGCCAACGCAGGACGTAAATGAAGTTCGCAGAAAAGGTTTGTGCGACGCTGTCGATCGCTGTGACGTCGCCGATCCAGACCGCATAGCCGACTTTCGTTGGCCCGGCTTCCGCGCCAGGACGCGGAGGCGTCGGGGGCAACGGCACTGGCACATCGGCTGCGCTCAAGGTAGACCCGAACGCTATCAGGACGAAGGCGAGCGACGCCAGCAGCCGAGTGAATGGCGGACGAATCATTCTTGATCGGGTTAAGGCGACGCTTTTAGGCCGCGATCCAACCGGGGCGTCTGCAGATAAGCATGCTCGTTAGGCTAAGGATGAATCTGAGCCAAGCGTCGCGTGCAGTCGCGGAGTTGCCGTCACACAGGCCACCATTGTCGTCATTGCTACCCGTTCAGAAATAGGAGCCTGCTAGAAATTGAAGGTCACGCCGACCTCCGGGCCATAATACCAGCCGCGTATATTAGCATTGTTATTGGAACCGAGGTCCTGCCATTGCCCGCGGGCGCGATAGCCGAAATCGAGATAGGTATTGCGCCAGGCTTCCCAGGCGATGGCCGCTTCCAGATCGCAATCCCAGTTGTTCGCTGTCACTACGCCGAAGCCGCCGACGTCGCCCCGGACCTCGCCTTTAACTTTCTTGCTGAACGCCCAACTGCTCTTCAATCCGATCATGGGCTCGATGAACGCCCGGCTCTTGTCGCTGGTGAAACTGGCTGTCTGTCCGATCTCGCCCGGGTTGGCTGATTCCACGATCGTGATCGTGCCATCCACGTTGTCGCCCACCCAGTTGACCCGGCCGCCGCCATAGAGAACGAAAGAGACACTGGATGTCGCGCTCAGAGGCGCGGTTCCGAGCATGTACTGCGGTCCGAAATTGAACTGCCCCGTATGAAAACGGCTGGTCACGCTGGACGAGAGGGTGATATCGGGTCTGTCGCGGAATACGAGCCTGGAATCACCGCGGTCGACCGTGGATTTGCCCCAGATATAATAGCCATCGAGGAATCCGCCCCAGCGCCCCTTCCACGCCTCGAGGCGGCTGCCGAGCGACAGGACATAGAAGTTGCTGCTAAACTTGCCCAGCGTCTCCCACCAGGGTTGGACGATGGAAATGTCACCACCGATGATGTGATTGCCGACCGTCACGTCCGGCACCGAAATATCGAGGTTGACCGTAGGCAGGAAAATATAGGGCGTGAACGAAAAGTGCCACTCATCCGGGCTGGCAGTCTTCGGCGCCTGTTGAACGGGAATGTCTTTGCCGTCCTTCCCGTCCTGCTGGGCATAGCCGGCCGAGGCCGTCAGGAGACAAAGGGATGCGATGACGACCGACCTATGCAGTGACTTCATGATTGGTTAGGGCTAATGTTTGGCTGGGGGCTTTGTTGTTTCGAGAAGATGACTCTACAGAGCGGACCGCTCATTTCAAGCACACTCGCAAGGCGATGAAGCGGGGTTGTTTCAACGCGTCTCTTTGTCGCTGGTTGATGCCCGCGCAAGAAGTGCCGTCAGGATCAGGTGGAGCGCGACCGCCGGCCACAGGAGAATGCCGGCGAAACCACCCGCAAAGCCGAGGTAGGCAAGATATACGGTGACAGCCGCGCCGTAGATTAACATGCCGAGCCGCGGCGGGCCCGGCCAGCAGGCGATCCCTAACGCGATCAGGGCGATCCCGAGCACGCGCGCGACCGGTATGGCGACACCGGTTAGTTCCTCGCCGAGCAACAGCCGCCCGACTAACGACGGGACAATCACCAACCCCGCGCCAGTCGCAGCTTCGCTGATCGCAGCGAATACCAGCGCCTTTTTCATCATCTCTACTTCCGGTCGTTGCGCGCTACGGCGCTGCCTTGGGCTCTGGTTCGAGCTTGAAGGTCAGCTTGTCGATCTTACCGGTAAACTTGAACGGACAATCGTAGCGATACTCCACCAGGGCAACGCCAGTGCGCGTGTCCTCTCCAACATCAAACGTTTCGTCCTCTGGAAACGTCACCGGGATTCCGTGTTCCATGGAATTCTTGGCCACTTGCTTTCCATCCACCGAGAGGACGCCGGTGCCTCCTTCGCCCAAGCCGGGCTTCGAAATCTTGTAGTCGAAGATGATGGTGTGTTTGCCGGCACTTAATTCGGGGCCGGACCAGACCGTGCGCTTGAGGTCGAGCAGATTGTAAAGAAACACCACTTTGCCCTTACGAGTGCCCGCCACGCCTTTGCTCAGGAATAATCCGTAGCCGCCGAAACGGCCGCCCTCGGTCACGATCATTCCTTCCGCACCGCCTTTGGGAATCTCGACCTCGGCGGTGATGGTGTAGGACTTGTTCATAATGTTCGGGGCAGCGCTTCCCGGCACACCCGTCAGTCCTCCTGTGTAGGTGAACTCGGTTCGTCCCGCTGTCAGGTTCGGACGCGGCGAGTTCCAGCGCGCGAGAGTTGTGTTGTCGAGCGGCAACACGTTATACTTCGCGGCTTCGGAGTAGAAGAGGTCCTGCATCTGCTTGAGCTTGTCCGGCATCTTGGCAGCCAGGTCATTGAATTGGGTCGGGTCTTCTTTGACATTGTAGAGTTCCCAATTGTAGCCGGTGATAACGTCGGGCGGCGGCTTGTTGCTAAGTTCCCAGGGGAGAGTCGCCGGCGTAGTCGACGCGATCCATCCATCGTTATAGATGGCGCGATTGCCGAGCATCTCGAAGTATTGCGTGGTGTGCCTGGTGGGCGCGTCCGTGTTCGCCTTATCCCATGTGTACATCATGCTGGTCCCTTCGACGGGAATCTGCTTGATGCCGTTGATCGTGTCGGGCTGCGGGATGCCTGTTGCTTCAAGGATGGTCGGCACGATGTCAATGACGTGCGAAAACTGCCGGCGAATTCCGCCCACGTCCGTGATGTGACCGGGCCAGGACATGGCCACGCCCTGAGCGGTTCCGCCGAAGTGTGACGGCACCTGCTTCACCCACTTGAAAGGGGTGTCCATCGCCCACGCCCAGCCTGCGGCGAAATGCGGGAACGTCCGATCCGATCCCCAGAATGGGTACCAGAGGAACTGATCCTTTACCGGCACAGCTATGCCATTGAAGGTGGTGAATTCGTTAGGCGTCCCGTTGAGCATCCCTTCGGCGCTGGCGCCGTTGTCACCTCCGATGTAGATGATCAGGGTATTGTCGAGCTCGCCCAGATCTTCGACGGCTTGGATTACGCGACCGATCTCATTGTCGGCATAGGCGAGATACGCCCCGTACACATCAGCCTGCTTTATGAAAAGTTTCTTCTGCTCCCAATCGAGCGAATCCCATTTTGGCAGGGTCTCAGGCCACGGCGTAAGCTGAGCATTCTCGGGCATGATACCTAACCGCTTCTGGTTGGCGAAAATCGTCCCGCGCACTTTGTTCCAACCGCCGTCGAACAAATGCATGTCGCTGATCTTCCTGATCCACTCCGGCGTCGGATGATGCGGCGCGTGGGTGGCGCCAGGGACATAATAGACCAGCCATGGTTTGCCGGGCGCGAGCTCCTTGAGCTGTTTCATGTAATGGATCGCCTCGTCGGCCATCGCCGTTTCCATATTCCAGGTGGGATTATTTAGAAAGGGATAGATAGCCGTCGTATTTTGGAACAAGTTCGGCTGCCACTGGCTGGCGTCGCCACCGACGAAACCCCAGAAGTATTCGAAGCCCATTCCGTTAGGCCATTGATTAAACGGCCCGGCCTGGCTCGATTGGTAACCGGGCGTGTTGTGGTCCTTGCCAAACCACGAGGTGGCATACCCGTTTTCCTTCAGGATCGTGCCGATGGTGCCCTTCTCAATAGGAATGATTGAGTCGTAACCCGGGAAACCGGTCACGATCTCGCCTACCACTCCGAAGCCCACCGAGTGATGATTGCGTCCGGTGATGATCGCCGCCCGGGTTGGTGAGCAGAGGGAAGTGGAGTGGAAATTGGTGTAGCGCAGGCCGTTCTTGGCGATGCGATCCATCGCCGGGGTTGGGATAACGCCGCCGAATGTGCTCGGCGCCCCAAATCCGCAATCGTCGGTCATGATGAGCAGCACGTTGGGCGCGCCCTTCGGCGGCACGACGCGCGGGGGCCACCACGGTGTCGATTCAGAGGCCTTCTCTTTGATAACACCGCCGAATTTCGGATCGGGCGGGGGAAGTTGCTTGCCGTCGATGGCAGTGGTGGCGCTGGGTGAACCGGGTGTGCCGGTGACCTGCTGAGCAAACGATGAGATAGTTGTTAGGGCAAAGACCGCGCACAGGGTCGCGGCCTGTTGAATGATGAGTTTTTGTTTCATGGCCGGCGAGCTTTCCCCTTTGTTGTTTGCGATTTTGTTTACGTGCCTGGTGCAGGTGAGCGCAATCTCATCCATCCCTTTGGAATCCTCGGTTGAGCAGACGCAATTTCTGCTCGCCGCTGTGTTGTACTGTCAAGATTGTTTGCAAGAGTGATTTCGCAGGCGCAACTCTTGGCTACAGCAGAAGCTCGCGCTACTCATCGCTTGGCATTCTCTCTCCATTTCTTGCGCAGGATGTTCGCTTCATGATAGGCTCGGTCCGATGATGACGGATCCCCAACCACCGGATTGCAGGTTCACGAGATTCGGAACGTTCATCGCGGCGATCCGCAGCCCGGGCAGATTCCCGGAGATGGCCTCGCCCTGAATGAATCGCGCGGCGGTGCAAGCCGAGGCGACCGTGGTAAATTCGTTCACCGTCACGTTCGCCGACGGCGCCTTACCGAGGAGCGCGAGCAGCGCGAGGCTCTCGCTCGCGCCCTTGCCAGCCTTCGGCGTGCCGCCTTTGGCGACGAGATAGAGAACGGCGTCCGCCGAAGCGCCTGTGTAAGTTAGTTTGAAGGCGCCGGTGTCGTCAGACTTGCCCTGCGCAAGTTGTGCCGGCGCGCCGGTGCCCGCCGCGAAGAGGGTCACAGTCGAGCCAGCGACCGGTTGGTTTGCAGTTTGGACGGTGCCTGTCAGCTCCGCGGCCAGGACGGAGAAGCTAGTTAGCGATAGGACGCCGACGGCGACAAGCGCGGTCAGGCTCTGTTTGACGAGTTTATGTTTCATATTCCTTTTCTCGTTAGGTTGTTTCGCTGGTGAAGTCGCGGGCCGCCTCGTGAGAGACGGCCCGCGTGTTTCACAATCGAAGGGCTACTGCACCGAAATGGCCGGCGGCGGCCCGACAAAGATCGCTGGATTCTTCAATGCATTCCCTGCATCACATTCCGTCACATGACTAGTCGTGTGCGGCGTCGTTCGACTCCTGCATTGCCGTAATGATCTGATCAAGGTTGTAACTCGATGGAGTCTGCAGCGCCGGGAATTTCTTGTAGGTCATCAGTTCCTTCATCCACAGCATCTGCCCGATGGGCAGCAGATTCCAGTCGTAGATATAAGCCGTGCTCGGCGCGGCCAGTGCGCCGCCCATCCCCAGCAAGGTCAACTGATCTTGACCCACGGCATATTCGAATGGATCCCGCTTGATGTTGTCGACTTGCGTCCAGTGATAATTCTGGACACCCATCAAGCCGCCCGTCGCATTCGAGGGCGCCATGGCGTAGTAGAACTTCCAGTTCTTGTAGCGCACGGCCGAGGGATGCGTACCGCTGTAATAGAACAGATGGTCGCGCGCGGAGTCGCCTTTGCCCTCCAGGTAAGAGAGCTGGTCATAGCCATCGAGCGTGGTCTTGAGGATACCGGGGTACTTTCCGGCCTCGATCTCCTTCTTCAGTGCGTCGCCCTGGGGGCCTCCGGCGATGTCCACGAGGGTGGGCAGCCAGTCCAACATCGAGAAAATCTGGTCGTTGGTGGTGCCCGGCTTGATGTGTCCGGGCCAACGGGCCATCATCGGGACTCGCATGCCGCCTTCCCAGGTCGTCAGCTTGCCGCCCCGGAAGGGCGTGACACCGCCATCCGGGTAGGTGATGACCTCCGCCCCGTTGTCGGTGGTGAAAACCACAAGGGTGTTATCAAGCTCGCCCATGTCCTCGAGCTTCTTCAGCACGACGCCAATGTTGTCGTCAAGTTGCTTCATGCCGACTTCGTTGATGCCCCAGTCCTTGCCACCCTTTTCGCCCAGCATGGCTTCGTACTTGGGCGAAAACATGGTCGTAATGTGCATGCGCGCCGGGTTGTACCAGACGAAGAATGGCTTGTTGGTCTTTTTCGGATCGTTGCGGTCGAGGTAGTCGACGACCTTCGCCGAAATCTCCTCGTCCACGGTTTTCGATCGCTCCAATGTCAGCGGACCTTCATCCTTGCAGACCTGGTTCGCTTCCGTGCCATCCGAAGATGTGCAGGCGAGAACGGGCCGCGGCGGCGTCATGCACAGGCCGTCTTTGGGATCAATCGCGCCAGGAACCTCAGTAAGGCCTTTGACCGGCGTGTTCTTGCACGGCGGCACCACAGTTTGCTCCGTCGGTGACTTGTTGATGTCGGGAAAGCTCACGCCCTGCATCGCGTCCAAGTGATAGAGGTAGCCCCAAAACTCCTGGAAGCCGTGGGCGGTCGGCAGCGAGTTTGTCTTGTCGCCGAGGTGGTTCTTGCCGAATTCTCCGGTGTTGTAGCCGAGATCGTGCAGAAACTTGGCAACCGCCGGCGTGCCGGGCAACAGCGACGAGGTGGAGCCCGGCAGTTGCGGCATGATCATGCCCGCGCGGAGCGGATTCATACCGGTGAAGAATGAGGTGCGCCCGGCGGTGCAGCTCTGCTCCGCGTAGGCGGTCATGAACACCGTGCCTTCCTTCCCGATGCGGTCGATGTTGGGCGTTACCCCGACCATGAGCCCGCGGTGGTAGGCAGCGACATTCATGATGCCGATGTCATCACCCATGATGAAGAGGATATTGGGTTTCTTGTCTGCTGCCTGGGCCGATCCGGCTGCGCTGAAAAGTACGGCCATAGCTGCAAGCAGCGATAATGTTAGACACTTTATAATTCTTAGACGCTTCATGATTTTGCCCTTCCGTTTGGTTTTGGTTTTTGGTTGCTGCTGTTTTTGTCAACGAGACTTGCCTCGGCCGCGGAATTCCCTTGGTCGAAGAGTCGGGCTTGGCATTACAGACTGCCCGATTTTTTGGATTTCGCTGTTCGAGGGCAAGCACAAAAACAACGGATTTGTGACATTTCCGTGTCGGATTGTGGCGAAGATAGCAACGGCCACTCTTTGTTACCCACACCAGCCGTCAGACCCTTCCGATCGAACGTGAATGCGGACGCCATGATTGTGGAATGGATGTTTCATTTTGATGGTGCTCTTTGGTTAGCTCCCGTTCGCTGGTGAAGTCGCGGGCCCCGGGACAGCCCGCGCGTTTCACAATCGAAGGGTGATTTCTGAGGCGAAGCGGACGGCCCCTTTTGCGAGCCGCCCGCGCAAGTTCCGATACGACGGTCTCCGGCTACTGGCTTGGGTTGGCCAGCGGCTTCTTGAGCTGGTTGATGACCTGATCCAGGTTGTAGCTCGCCGGATCCTGCATCGGCGGATATTTGCTCGTCTTAACGGTGAGTCGCGGGCCGCATCCCTTAAGGAAGCGGCCCGCGGGGTTCACAAGCGAACCAAAAAAACGCGGTTAGTCGCCGCCGGCTTTGACGTTGATCGGTTTGCTAGGATCCACCAACGGTACCGGGTTTTCCGGATGCTGAAGGTCGGGAATCAGATCGTTAGATGCGCCGCCCGGGTATCGCTTGATGCTTGGATACTTCACGACGGACTTGTCGAAATCGATGATCACCGGGTAGATCAGCGACAAGACCCAGCCATTGTCTTCTCCTGCATAGTGACCCGGTGAGGACGTCTGCATGCGCGACGACATCGCACCGTTGAAGACCATGTCGTATTTCTCGAACGGATCCATGGTGAGGCAGTAAAGCGACCCGATCGATCCCAGGTTCTGCGTTGGGCCAAGCCAGGTGTCCTTGGCCGTATAAAGGTATTTCCACGCGATGTGGATATCATCATTGTTGGGATCGCCGCCAATGTCAGCCCGCGCACCCATGAAATTCTCGCCGTCGATGTAAATCCACGAATCCCGGGCCGAATGCTTGGCCTTACCCAGGATATAGGCGCTGTTGTCAATGCTGTCGAAGTAGATGGGCTTGCCGTCATTGCCTTTCCATTCGCCGTGCGGCGGCGGCTTGATGCCGACCAGGGAAGCCAGCGTCGCCCAGCAGTCGATATGCGACATCATTTCGTCGTACTTCGCGCCCGCCGGGATGTGTCCAGGCCACCACATGATGCCCGGAACGCGCCAACCAGCCTCGAACGCTGAACCTTTCTCGCCGCGGAACGGGTGCGTGCCAGCATCGGGATACGCGTCCTGCCACGCGCCATTATCAGCTGTCGTGATGACGATCGTATCAGGTGCCTCGGCGCGAATGGCATCCATGATCCGGCCAATGTTATCATCCAGTTCCAGGACTGAATCCGAGTAACGCCCGAGGTGCGACTTGCCCGCAAACTTCTTCGCCGGGTTGTTCGGGTTGTGCATCTTGAAGAAGTTGACGTCCATGAAGAAGGGCTTGTCGTCCTTGGCGTGCTGTTTGATGTAATCAATCGCATGCTGAGTCTGGTTTTGATCGAATTCGGCAAGATAATCCCACGTGATTTCAGTGACCTTCTTTGCCGGCTGACCCGCCACGCCTTCCCACTCGTACATGTTTACGATGTCGAAATACTCCTTCGCGAACTGCGGATTATATGAGGGAAACCACGGATGAAACCAGGAGTTGGTGTAGCTGTAGGTGTAGACGCCCGGATAGTAGGCGCCGAACGATTTCATCTCGTCGAAGCCATGCTCGATCGGGTAGGAGGCCGGCTTGTCGCCCAGATGCCATTTACCCGAGAAGTAGGTTTGGTAGCCGTTCTTTTTGAAGAACTCCGCGATGGTGGGCGTCTCCTTGCGCAGCGCGTTCTCATCACCCGGAGCGACCACGATCGACAGCGCCGAGCGAATGGGAATGCGCCCGGTAATGAACGAGGCGCGGCCGGCCGTGCAACTGGCCTGGCCGTACCAGCTCGTGAACATGGCGCCTTCCTTGGCCAGCTGGTCTACGTGTGGCGTCGGATGCCCCAGGGCCCGTCCGCCGTTATAACAACCAAAGTCAAACCAGCCGGTGTCATCCTGCATCAGCATGAGAATGTTGGGTTTCTTGTCTGCTGCCTGAGCCCATCCAGCTGCACTGAAAAGCACGGCCATAGCTGCAAGCAGCGATAATGTTAGACGTTTCATAATTTTGCCTTTCTGTTTGATTTTGGTTTTTCGTTCTGCCCCTGTCCTGTCAACGAGACTTGCGTCGGCAGCGGAATTCCCTGGTCGAAGAGTCGGGCTTGGCATTACAGACCGCGCATTTTTTCGGATTTCGCTGTTCGAGGGCAAGCACAAAAACAACGGATTTGTGACATTTCTGTGTCAGATTGTGGCGAAAATAGCGACGGCCACTTTTTGTTAATGTTACCTCGCCGAATTCGCTGGCTGCTCCCGTGGGAGAAGGCCTACGTCAATTTCCCCGTTTATTCGCCCTCATGGGCGCATCTGCTTGCCTCACGGACAGGCGCTGGATAAGTTATGGCCACGACGATGCATCCGCTGGCTGTCATTCAAGCCCATCTCACGGAGTTGCTCGCCCTCGGTGCGCGGCGGATCGGCGTGTTCGGCTCGTTCGCGCGCGACGGGGCTCGCGCCGACAGCGACGTGGATGTGTATGTGGAGTTCGACGAAGGGAAGCGCACTTACGACAACTTCTTCGCTCTGCACGAGCGGTTGGAAACACTGCTGAACCGGCGCGTGGATCTCGTGACCGACAAAGCGCTCACCGAGACGAAGGCGCGGCTGATTCTGCCCACCGTCCGCTATGCTGCCCACCACGGTTGAGTTGCTGCGGGACATCAGCAGAGCTGTGGCTAACCAGTCACAGCAAGGAGCGTGAGTCGTTTCGCCGTCCTGGTTATCCGCCTTTGACGATGGCTTCGCTGGTCGTCGACCTAACGATAAGCGCGTCGGGCCGCACCCGCGTAGGAGTAAGGGGTGCGCGGGCAACCGATGATATCGATGAACAAGGAGCATTCTCCGCCGCCGGCCGAAGCCGCGCCTTCGAGAACCTTCGCGTTGTAAGTCAGGTCATTGCCGGAGAGGACTGGGTTACTGATCTCGAGGACGAGATCGGAGACGTTGTCCCCGCTGAAAATGGAGAGGGTGGCATTGGGCGGATCTTTGAGGAAGCTGTCCTTCCCCTCGCTCCAGAGCGGAATAAAACTGCTGGTCGGCAGATGCCCGGCCAGGCGCGCGGGCCGGTCGGTGAAGCAGATGGTCGAGGGATTGACGCCGTGGAGGACGAGCTTGCCGTTTTCGAGCGTCACGCTCCTGGCACTTTGCACGTAGAGCACATCCATCTTGCCCGATGGCTTGCCCTTGGTCGTCCAGGTGATCCCTGCGTTTGCTGACGGGGTCGCTGCCTGGGAGGAGATGGAAGCGCCGAGGATGGTGAAAGCGACAATGCCAAGAAGAACATTGCGCGCG
>CAVXQL010000012.1:0-176403 GCA_963763995.1 uncultured Verrucomicrobiae bacterium
GACCGTCGTGCCCGGCGCGAGGGTGTCGTAAACTTTGTGCGCAAACTCCGGATTGATCGTTAGGCGCGACGCGATCTTATCGGCATCGACGCCTCGGCCACTGCTCGACACGGTCATCCACTGGCGCGCCTCGCGGCCCGGAGCCAGTGGGCTTTGCCGACCGGTCGCACCTGCGAGCAGTGAGAAAACACGATCGCCAAGCGATCCACGGCCGCTGATCTCGACCGGGGCGCGGCCAATGGGAATACCATTGCGGTAGACGTAGATCGTTTTGTCGGCGGCGCTGACCACCATCGTAATCGGTCCGCTGGTGCTGCGATCCGGGTTCCAGTCGTAGTCATTTTTCGCCAGCGGACGCAGCGTCTCGGACGTCAACTGTTTTGGCGCAAGCAACAGACCAGGATTCGACGCAAGGTACGGTACAGGAATCTTGCCATCGCCAACCACAACGGTACCACCTTTCGCAGTTGCGCTGAAAAGCAACTGCGAGAAATCAAACGGCATGCGAATGCAACCGTGGCTGGCCGGGTAGCCGGGCAGATTGCCCGAGTGCATGGCGATGCCAGTCCAAGTCAGCCGCTGCATGTTTGGCATTGGCGCGTTGTTGTATTTCTTCGAGTAGTGCTCCTGCTTTTTCTCGAGGATTGCGAAGACGCCGCCTGGAGTCGCGTGGCCTTGCGAGCCGGTGCTCACGGTCGAGCGACCGATAAGGATGCCATTGCGATAAACGTGCATGGTCTGCTCGGGGACGCTCACCAGGACCATGAGCGGACCGCTCGGCGAGAGCTGCGGATTCCACCAATATTCTCCCGGTTTGAGCGGTCCGGTTGGTTTGCCGGTCGGTGTGCCTTTGGTATGTGCAGAGGGTTTTACCACCGCCTGTGCGGGGGAGAGCAGAGCGACGGTAATGGCTAGGACGGTAAGTATTTTCATGAGTGATTAAGAAACGGCGAGCGCAATGACAGCAGAAACCCGACACCGGCACAATAGCACTTTAGTTTCATGTCGGCCTGTCCTGACGATCAGCGGAAAGTGTTGGAAAATCATCGTCGACAACCCGGGCGTGGCCGGTTGGGACCGTTGACTTGGCAGCAAATGCGACCGCCCGATTTTTTATGCCGATCCACTCCTCGCCCAGACGTTGGCTGCTTCTAACCGGTTCAGTTATGGAGGAGGTTTAACACTGGCCGGCGGATACAAGGCCTTCTTTCTCACTTTCGATGCCAACTACACGACCGGGCCCATCGTCTCAACCAAGAAGGGACAGATTGGCGATAAGCCGATAGAATCCTTCACCTTCGCGCCTCTGTGGCTCAAGGCCACTTCGGAGATCCATGACTCCATCGATCTCAGTGATCGGCCGCTGCTTTCCAACCTCCTAGATCGGGATGCCCTGAATTTTTCTATTCATGGTGCGGCCGAAGGATCAGTGGAACCTGGTGGTGGGCGAAAACTGGCAATTCAACAAACATTGGTCGGCTACGGCCGAGCTCGGTGGTGTTTTTGATCGGTTCCACATCATCACGGCGGTGATGTCGCGCTTCTGAGTTGGAAGTGCGCCGCGCCGTCGGCTCTGGAGCGACGGTCTACTCGTCACGTCGTAGTCGTAGCGAAGGCAAATGACCATCGCACTTCTATTTCGAATCTCTCCCGCCGAAATGCCCGGTTTACGTTTCCAGGTGTTTCGTGCGTTTGCCTGAGAGCGCGCTGATTTTGTCTTCCGCTCCGTCGATCCGTTGTGGCTATCAATAGGACCTAACCAGGCAATGGAGCCTAACCGCGAGCCGCCGTCTACCTGGCTTTCCATGAGTTACAATCCCTCAATTCACAGCTGCCGCGCGCGCTCCCGCGCGCGGCGGCTCATCCTGAACTCGCTAGACGGTTACGGCACCTTCGATCTCACGGTCTGATCCCATCGACGATAGGGAGGATTCGACCGCTAGGAGATCGCGCGGATGCTCTAGTCGGGCACGGTCACTCCCCCAATCAATCAAATCCCCAGATCTTGACCGTGGCCGTCGGTGCCTTACCGAGGATCTTGTACCTGGATCTTCACCGATGCTAGGCGTCCCTTAAGTCCCGGAGCATCTTTCGGGGCCGTCTCTCCCCCTGCCTTTATGGTTCCCACGGGCAGCGTGTCGTCCTGACGATTGTCCCAGCCAAGGACTACCTTTATCATCTGGACGTCAGCGCCCTCGACAGAGAGCTTTACCTTCTTGACGTCTTTCTTCCATCGACTCCCTGTGGTCTTGATTTCCACGCTGGGATTGGCGGAGCTGATGGTCTGCTCGCCCATCACAAACCACTTATTAATTATGCCGGCGTCCACGGTCCCCAGCAGGACGACGGACGCGGCGACAACGAAAAACGCTGTCAGATTATTTTTGATTTTCATATGATTTTGACTTCCTTTCGCCGTGATTATGCGTGCCTGCCCGTCCGGATGCTATACTACCTTAGTTGCACTCCGAACGATCACCTAAAGAGGACCGCGAAGATGCCGACCCAGGGCGTTTCACGCCTACCCGTGCGAGTTCATCGGAGAATACCCGCTCTGCTAGATAGGCTTGAGATTTGGGATACTCCTGTCACTCATCGCTCGTTCTCGGCCTCCTCGCACTTATCAGCGTTGGCGTGATGGCGCTACGCATTACGCTTTGTGTCTGGGGCGCTGCAACGTTCTTTGCTTTCATCTTCGTCGGAAATGTGATCATGCGCTTAGTCGATGGTAGGCGTCGCCGGTCGCCGGTTTGGAGGCGGCGGCCGCACGCGAGCCCAGTGGTGCTGGATGACGACGACCTGGGTGTAGAGGATCCAGGCCAGCATCAGCGTTGATAGCAGCGCCAGCAGGTTGAATACGAACAGTAGCCGCGACTGTCGCTTGCTCAGTCGGTCCTTCAACGCCGCCACGTCCGCACGCACCGCCTGAACATTTGCCTGCACCTCGCCCAGTCGGGTGTCGATGCGCTGGGCAAGTCCATTGAGCGTGGCGATGGTCTCGGCTGTCGCGTCGCTCTTCTGGGCCGCCATCAGTGCCCGCAGCGTGCTGCGCAGCTGCGTCGAGTCCGCGGACAGCTCCTCGAGCCGGTTAAAGGTCTCGTCCAGCGCCGCCAGCCGCGGTGCACGGTCGGCCATCATCGGTAGCGAGCTCAGCAGGCTCACGGCGTTGGCGACGTTCCCCACAGCATCCCGCACAGGAGTCAGCACCTGCTGCATCTGCGCGATGCGTGGCGCCAGACTCGTCTCCAAGCGCTCGTTCAGCGCATTGAGCACGGGGCTGTTTGCCTGCGCCTGTACGCCGGCGGCGGTGATGGTCTCAGAAGCCTGCCGCACTTCCGTCTGGCTCGTCGCGATCATGTCAGCCACCCGGCTCACTCCGGCATCGATCACCCCGATGCCGACCTCGATGAGACCAAACCCTTTCAGCGCGACATCGGTGGCCTTGCGATCAACGAACCACGCGCCAAAGATGCCGAACAGACTCAGGCCGATGAACAGCACGGCAAGCGCAATGGCGGCAAAGCGAGTTGTCTTCTCGATGATTGGCATGTTGGGTTCCGATGTTCTTTTCAGGCGAAGAATTTGCTATCCCCTAACAAGGGATCGGTGGGATTATCCAGTCTTTTGCCTGCATCAATCATTATGTACGCTCCCTGCTCGACCCCTCGAGCCACGAAATTTCCGACGATGGCCTGTTCCGATCCGCGCCTACTTTCCGCTGGGCCGACATGGACTTGGTGATTTGGATTACTAATTATGTTTCGACGGATCGCTTCTTCACCGAGGCCGGGGCGGTAACACGTAAAGCGTCATGGCGAATATCACGTAGACCAGCATTACCAGAACCCCGACGAACCAAGTCGATCGCCCACTGTTCGTCACCAGGACGGCGGTCATCGTGGCGATGAATATCATCACCACTGCGCCCGGCCAGAATTGCAGATCCATCGGAGTCGGGCCGATGACATAACTCAACAGAACGAGCACCGGGGCGACAAAGAGCGCGATTTGGGTGGCGCTCCCCAAGGCGATGCCCACGCTCAGGTCCAGTCGGTTTTTGCGCGCGCCGGAAAACGCCGAGGCCATTTCCGCCGCACCGCCGACCAACGCGACTACGATGAAACCTACGAACGCGGGCGTCATCCCGAATGCCTCAGCGGCCATCTGCACCGACTCGACAAACACTTCGCTGACGAATGCGACCAATATCGTAACGCCGGCGAGGGTGGCCAAAGCCAAACCCATGGGCCATGGTGCGTCGCCGCTCTCGTGGGTCTCGGCGCTCGCAAACAACTCGCGATGTGTCTTGAGCGAATAGAGCATTCCCAGTCCGTAGGCAACGATAAGCAGTAGCGCCAAACCCACGCTCAACTTGTGGGTGATCGTCGCCCCCGCAACCGGGTCGGCTTTGGCGATCGCCGACGGAATCAACAGGGCGATCGTGGCCAGGAAAAGCAGGCCCGCCTGGAGGCGGGCGCTGACCCTGTTGTATTCCTGCACGTGCTGTTTTAATCCGCCGAGGAAAAACGACGCGCCCAACATGAACAAAGAGTTGGTGACAATGGCGCCGGCGATGGACGCCTTCACCAATATGTATTGCCCAGCCTGTAAGGCAGCAAGCGCGATAATCAATTCGGTTAGGTTTCCGAGCGTGGCGTTGAGCAGGCCACCGACCGCATCGCCGGTTTTGGCAGCGACAGATTCGGTGGCGTGACTGAGCAGCGCGGCCAACGGCACAATGGCCAGGATTGATAATACGAACAGCAGCGTGTGCGCCTCGGGCCTGAGCTTCGCCACTGCAAGCACCACAGGCACGAAGGCCAGTAGCCAGAGCAGCGGGTTGTGAATGATTTCCTTGAGCAGTGTTCTCATAGCTTTATTTTCGTTCTGTGTCCGCATGCGACAGGTAAATCTTGCTTACCACCGCGAAGAAAATGCCGGCGGACAAACCGCACATGAGGATGCCGGTCAATCCCTCGACCGGGCCGAGCATTCGCCATGGCTCTTTCAGTAACCAGATCGCCATAACCGATGGTCGTGTAGGTGACGCCGGCGAAATAGAACGCCGACTCGGCATCGGGCAGGCACTCCCGCCAGAAATAAAACATTCCCCAGACCGAAATCTCGACCAAATGGATCAGGATTAGCCACCAAGCCAGGCGGATCAGCAACCCGGTGATGGGCCAGAAGCGTGTTGGCGCAAGGGGGTGCAACTTCGCCCAGCGGCTCAACACGATTCCGAGACCAACCGCGTGCACTGCAACGGTAATGGCCACCAAGGCTCCAGCGACGAGGATTACATCTAACATGATCGGGGGCTGTTGTTGGCGTAAACGAGTTCCTGGGCCTGAGCCAACTGCTCGCGGTTCTTCTCTAGGATCTTCAGCGAGCGTTCCTTGACCTTGTCCTTGCCGAGCTTCTTGGCCTCGTCGGTGCCAGCCCAATCGGAGGTGTATTTCTTCAGGTCAACTTTGGAGCCAGGAACGACAATGAATCGTTTGACGACTTCTTGCTTAATCATAGTTGTCGATGCTTTGGTTCTTCGAGATGAACCGAACCGTCGTTCTCATGGACCTCGGCCATGGGTAGATTTCTTGTTGCCCCTCCAGCTGAAACCCGACTAGGCGTTCCTGTCTGGCCAGATATTGCTTTTCTCTCTTCTCTTGTTATCCCGACGCACGCCGGTCACTTGTCCAATGAGTCGCTGCCTTTGAAGTCGCCGCCGAGGGCGAGGTGCAGGTTAACGCGTTCGCGCAGGCGGGAAGCCCGGATTTGGGTGAGCTGAATTTTCGCGCCAAGGTTCTCACCGGTCAGGCGCAGGATCGTGAACATGTCGACCTGGCCCTGTTCGAATTGCTGGCGGCCGAGCTTCACGGCGTCGGCGCTACTCGAGACCATGTCGTTCAGCGCACCTTCGCGTTTACGTAGATAGTAATCGCCGGCGAGAGCGTCTTCCACGTCTTCGAACGCGCGCAACGCGGCGCCTACGTAACTTGCAGCGGCGGCTTTTTGCTCAGCGGTGCGGAGATCTTGCGCAGCCTTGAGTTCACCGCCGAAAAAGATCGGCTGCGTGATACCGGCGGCGAAGCTCCAGAGGACGGCATCGAGCACGCCGACCCCATCGAGTTGGGCGGTTCCAATCCCACCCGTGCCGCTGATGACAATGCGCGGCAGGCGCGCGGTGCGAGCCTCGTTCACGCGATGAAAGGCAGCGGCGAACCGGCGCTCGCTGGCGACAAGGTCGGGCCGGCGTTCCAAGATTTGCGCGGGGAGGCCGGCGGGCACAGCGCCCGGCTGAGCGGGGAAGGAAAGGCGCGCATTGAGTTGGCCAGAGGGGTAGCGGCTGGTCACAACTTCGATCGCCCGGATGGTCTGCGCGCGGGCCGCCTGCGCGAGGTAGAGCGCATCCTGCGCCGCGGCGGTGCGGGACTTGATTTGCGCCACGTCGAAGTCGCTCGCGAAACCCTGGGTTTTACGTATCTCGGTGAGCTTCACATACTCCTTGTAAAGATCGAGGGTCTCCTGCGCATTGGCCTCCTGCTGCGCCGCCTCGATGGTCGAGAAATACGCGCGAGCTACCGCGGCGGCGAGCGATTGCCGGGCAAATTCGTAATCGGCCTCGAGCGCGCCGCTTTCGGCCAGCGCGGCAGCCTTTTTCGAGCGAATGCGGCCCCACACATCGGCTTCCCACGCCGCGCCCACGCCGAGGCCGTAAACCCAGCGCTGCGATGACGAATCCACACTGGTGTCGATTGCGCTGCCACCCGGGTTTTCGACTCCCGGGGGCCCCAGGCTCGGCGGGTTGATGCCGCGATCGATGGCGCCACTAAGTTCTTGCCCCTGCCGTTCGCCGAGCGCCTTCATCGCGATGCGCGGATAGAGCGACGAGGCGGCTATGCGGACCGCGTACCGCGACGCTTCTACATGCGCCGCGGCGGCCTTGAGATCGGGATTCCGTTCGACGGCATCCGCAACGAGTGCGGTCAGCTCCGGGTCACCAAAAGTGCGGATCCAGTCCGGCACCACGGCGCCACTGCGATGCGGGTCCGCCCATCTTCCCGGGATCTTCCCGCGAGCCGACTCAGGCATGATATCCGCGCCAAAAGGCGGCTGCTTAATCGCGCAACCGGCAAGTGTGAGGCATGCAGCGGTGCCCAGAAGGACTCGGTTATTCATGTGAGCGGCTCTTAATGAAGCTTCCAAACGAACCAATCCAGCTTCGCCGAGACCCGGACGAAGACCCTGCGGACGATTTGGATTATCTTACCTTTTTCAGTGTAAACGGCGCCTCCGCCGCGTGCACCGGCAGCGAGGAAGATGTTTTCCTTGGGCTCAACGAGCAGTCGCACGGCGATCCGCTGCTCTGGCGCGGGGATCGCTTGCGTGTTCGGCAGGTTCCCACTGATCGGCATCTGGCCTTGTGCTGTGGCCCAAAGGATGGAGTCCACCTTGCACTTGATGATGCGACCCGGATACGTCTCCATGAAGATTTCCGCCTCGTTGCCGGGCTCGATATAGCGTAGCTCGTTCTGGTGGAAAAAAGCGAGCACCCATGGGTCGTCGTCCTCGATGAAGCTCATCACCGGCTGGGTCGCAAACTGGTTGGCCCGCACGCCGGGACGGAGGGCAAGATTCGCTACTCGACCGTTGGCCGGCGCGACATGCGTGGTGCCTTCGAGGTCGTATTTCGCGCTCCTCAGATCCGCTTCGGCCTTGACGATCTGTGCTCCAGACTGCTGTTCCGTGGCATCAGCAGCGAGGAATTCGCTTTCGAGATTGCCGAGGTCGCTTTGCGCTTGCTCAAGGTCGGCCCGCTTTCCGGCCCCAGTGGCGGCGAGCGCGGAGAATTGCTCGACGCGCTTTTTCGCCAGATCGATCCGCGGGGTCAATGCCGCTTTCTTGGCCTTGGCATTATTACGTTGGTCTTTCAATCCCTGCAGCGTGGCCTCTGCGGATTTCTCCGCCTCCTCGAAAGGCACCGGGTCGATCTTGAAGAGCACATCGCCTTTCTTGATCGGTCGGTTTGGCTCGATTGGCACCTCCGTAACATGCCCACTGACGCGCGGCACGATCGGGATGACATAATTCATCGCTCGCACATCATGCGAGGATGGCGCCACGATGTTCATGAATAGAATCAGGACCGTAAGCGCGATGATCGGGATGGTGACGACGATGACCTGGCTGGTGATGTTCCAAGGCAGCCACTTTTTCTTGAAGAAAATCAGCCAGACGATGACCGAGTAGATGATAAGAAGAATGAGTTCCATTACACCTTGGCTCCTTTCGAGGTAGGTCTCGCTTCCAGCTCCGCCACACGGGCTCGGAGTTTTTCGATTTCGTTTTTCTCCTCCTTCACCTCCTCGTCGAGGTGGCCGAGCGATTCATCCACATCGGTCCCGTAAGCCATCTTGTGCAGGACCGGCTTCGTGTATGCCCAGAGCCATGCAATTGGCCAGAGCAGTCCGCCAAAGCAAAGCGAGAGCAGGCAGAGGCACTGAATCGCGTGGGTCTGCGGATGCATTTTCTTGTGGGCAATCTTTTCCGGCAGGATGTGGACGAGCCAGAAAATGGTGATGCCGATAATCGGCGCGAGGACGAGCACGACCCACGCGATGCCATTGGCGATTGAGTCGAGCGTCTCGCCGTGGAACATTGAGGCGTGGGCGGATTGAGGAATCAGTGCTGCACCGAACAGGGCGAGCGGAAGCATTACTCCGACGCGGCTCCGTCGCCGGGCACTGAGAATGGGCTGTCGTGGTGTTTTCATAGTTTAAGTAACGAAAAGAGTTTGTTCGATTCCAACTAGGCTACTGCGGAGGGAATGCCTCACCTGCCATGAATTTGCGAAGCCTGGCTTCATTCTCATTAGGAAGTGACGTCTGGAGGACTTTGCATTTGCCGGCAAACGGCTTGAGGCGGTTCTCCATCTGCTCGCGTTTCCTTCTCCCTACAACCACAAATAACGCGGAACTGCCGGGTGTGAGCGTCTCGCCGAGCTTCTTCATAAACGCGTCATCGATTCCGACATCCCCGAGCGCTCCGGAGAGGGCACCGGCGCCTGCGCCCGCGACCGCGCCGAAAAGAGGATTGAGCAGCGCCATGCCCAGCACCAGCCCTGTGAAGCTGCCGACCAACATGCGTCCCGAGATCAGCGGAAGCGACTGATGCAGGCGGACTTTCCCCTTGGCGTTGCGCGTCGCGACGACCGCGTCCCCGATCTCGATCACGCTTTCCTCCTCCAATTCGGATAGCATGTCGCGTAACTCGAACGCACCGTTTTCGTCCGCAAATCCGAACACAATCAGGCTGCCCGGCTCAGGTTTCACCGGAGAGAGGGAATGGGGATTAGGCATCAGAGTTGGCGTTGGGGTAGCAGTGGGGGATCGGATCAATCAAAGGGAGGCGGACGCATGATCGACTTGGTCTTCCAGTCGAAGAGGATTGCAAGAAGGCGGAAAAGGAAAGTGATGGCAATCGCTGAGATGGCGGACGGTACGAGGGGAAACCGGAAGAAGACGGCGAGCAGCATGAATCCGGATACCCCGAGCAGGGAGGCAATGATATAGAACTGCCCGGGCTTGAACATGAGCGGCTCTTCGCGCACGAGGACATCGCGGACCAGGCCACTGCCGACTGCATTCACCACGCCCACGAAAATGCAGGCAGGGATGGCCAGACCTGCTTCAAAGGCTTTGCTGGCACCCACCACCCCGTAAGCCCCGGTGCCAAGCGCATCCATTATCAGGAATGGCTTGGATAACCGTTCCACATGCTTGAAAAACAAGATGGCCAGCACGCAACCGGCGAGCACTGCAATCATGTAGGAGCCGTTGCGCATCGCGGCAGGCGGCCCCGCCTGGATGAAGAGACCATCACGCAGCAAACCGCCGCCAAGGCCGCAAGCGAGCGCCAGGACAAATACGCCGATGGCATCGTAGTGCCGCCGGATAGCTACCATCGCTCCGGTGGTGCTGAAAAGAACGGTGGCTCCCAAATCAATGGCAATTGGAAGTGCCACCGTTCGGGCGATAGACGGGTCGGCAGGCATTTGGAGAGTCTAACTGGCTACCTCTTGTAGTAGGGGAATTCATCATGCTTGGAGGGTTGATAAGTCTACGACATCATGGCGACCAGGACAGGACCCCAGGCCGTAAGTACGATATTACCAATTGCGTAAGGGACGGTGTAGCCGAGTGCCGGCAGCTCGCTCTCTGCCTGTTCCTGAATGGCGCGCAATGCGGCAGTCACGGTGCCGGCCCCGGAACAAGCGCCCAGGAGGATCACCGGATTCATTCTTAACACATAACGGCCGAACAGGATGCCGACGGTGTGAGGCAGAACGGCGACCACCAGACCCACGAAGACGAGGCTGAGTCCCGACTTTTGCAATCCAGAAAAGAAACTGGGCCCCGCGGCGAGTCCGACGCACGCCATGAAGACCGAGAGACCGACGGTATCGAAGATCCACATGGCGGACTCTGGGATGCGACCAAATGTCGGGCGAACCGCGCGCAGCCAGCCAAATACCAAGCCCATGATAAGCGCACCCCCACTGGCCGTAAGAGTAAGCGGAAGACCGGCGACCACTACGGTAAGCAGTCCCAGCAAACCTCCGAGGAAGATACCGAGGCCAACGAAGATCATATCGGTCATGACCGTTCCGCGGTCGGCGTAACCGAGGTTCTTCGCTGCCCGGGCGACGTCTCTCTCCGAACCGAAGAGCGTCATCAGGTCCCCCCGTTCAATCCGCGTTTCAGGGGCAAACGGCATCGGTTGACCGACCCTGCTCAGCTTCTTGAGGTATACGCCACGGGCGAAATCCATGGCCGCCAATTCGGTCAGGCTCTTACCTATGACCGACTTGTTGGTGATCACCACGTCGAGAAATTCAATCGGAAAATCCAGTAGCTCCTTGTCGCTTACTTCAATCCCAATCTCGACTCCGCGGGCCATGTGCAGCTCCGAGCGTGTCAGGACGGCGACTGTGTCGCTCTCAAGAATCGCCGTGGTGGGCTCGGGCTCAATGATCTTGCCATTTCGTCGGATGCGGGAGACGAAGACGCGATCCGCTCTGGGACGCGTCTCCAGTTCACGCACGGTTTGATTCAGCAGATCCGGACGAGTAATTCGGTAGGCACGAACCGCCAGGTTCTGAAAGGCGGATAGCTTCCCAGCTCCGCTTTTCGCTGAGCCTGAGAGCCGGGTCTGGAGTTTCCTCGCCTCGTCCTTGAGATTAACCCCTAGCAGCTTCGGACCAACGTTAGGCAGATACCAGACGACGAACCCCGTGCCGATAAGATAAGTCACCGCGTACGCCACTGGGATATTATTAATCAAGCTGGTTTTGTCCGCGGCCGATATACCGAGCCGTCCGATAGCGTCGCTGGCCGTCCCGATGACGGTCGATTCGGTGAATGCGCCGGCGAGGAGACCGGCCGTCGTTCCCACGTCATAGCCCAGAATTTTCGCCGCGATGAATGCAGCGAGCAGACAGGTGATGCAGAGCACGAGCGTAACGGCCACTTGTGGAAACGCATCCTTCTTCAGTCCGCGAAAAAACTGAGGTCCTACCTTGTAGCCGGTCGTAAAGAGGAATAGATCGAAGAAGACATACTTGACCACGGCCGGTACCTGGATCGCCAATTGTCCAATTGCGACTCCCGCGAGCAACGTGCCCACTATCGTCCCGAGGCTGAACGACCCGAGCTTGAGACGACCAATGAAGAACCCGATTGCCAGGGTTAGGAAGACCGCGAGTTCCGGGTGTTCCCTGAGCCCTTGCACAAAAAAGGTCATGGTAAGCCTGCCTCTCCAGGTGTGAGTCCTTTGTCAGTAATATTCATCGAATCCGCAATGCCCGAACCATTCTTGTTAGAACTTGATCATATAGTTACCAATCACGCGGAAGTCGGTAAGGTTGTCGACATCCCCTCCATATTGGTGGACGAGCGCGTAGCGCAGACGCAGAGACAAACCCTCCAGAACGCCTTTTTTTGGGCCCCACTGGAGATTAAAATCGTACTCGTTCTGCCGATACTGCCCCGCTTGATCCGGGGTCGTGCCAAACACTCCCAGCGCATAAGCGCTTAAACCTTCGACCCAGGGAAAATCATAACCAGCCCGGAGAAGAAACGCGCTCTCACCGGCTCGATTGAAGTCTTGAACCTGAACACTGGTATAGCCGGGATAACCACTCCACGGATTTTGCAGGTTGGTATTCCCCCAGGCGTGAGTGAAAGCAGCGGTAAACAACGCTTTTTTCACGGGCAGATCTACTTTGAAGCCGAACTGATCGGCCGAAAAACTGTCACCCTGCAGGAGGTCGGCTCCGACGCTGCGTTGATCCACGAACTGGGCGGCTAGCTTCGGCTTCCAGTCGGCGCCAATCGGGAGTTCCATTTTTGTCTCGCCATATGCGATATTGATAATATCGGAGCAGAAATACTCGATTGCACCTAACGAAAATTTCCCTTTTTCGTAGATGGCTCCAGCTGTGTAAACGCCTCGCTCAACCGTGGCACCGGCGTCCACCGACATCGAGACGAAATCGTCGGAATTTCGTTCTTTGATTTGGTAGAAATACCCGAGTCCGTACTTGATCGTTGCGACGTCCTTGGCGGGGGTTGGCGATGGAGCCACAACCTCCTTTCCGGATTGCCCGTCATCTTTGCTCAACCCTGCGTCCTGAGAGGTCGTGTCACTCTTTCCCAATTCCACGCGGCCCTGCAAAACGATCGCCTCAAAAGTATTTGGCGTCATGCGGGTGTCGTTGCGATTGATAAAAGGCGTGTCGTAGCCCTTGGCCCCGATGTTAATGTTCACCCCGTCGACGATCCGAATATCAGCGTAGAATTCGCCCAGCACCGTGTACCCTTCCTGCCCGGGGGCCAGGAGAGTGGTCCCATCCTTGTCGTCAGGGGCATAAATCGGCTGGGAAGTGTAGCCCGTTATTCCAAACGCAATATGGTCGAGAAAGTAACCGGTCTTCAATCCCGCCCATCCGCCGATGGCCCAGGCCTGGCTCTCGGAACCATCGAATTTGTGGCGATCGAAGTAGAACGTGCGAAAGTTGATTTCGAACGTCGTATCTTCGAAGGCCTCGCGGCGCTCTTTCCAGGCGCCATTTGCGCCAATCAAATGACTGATCGAGGGGCGTTGCGCCTTGCTCGGTAGATGTTAGCGCACTGTCGGTGGGAGCGACTTGCGTCACGGCACCTAACGAGATATCAGACGGGATGTCCGGCCAGGCCTCCAACTGCACCTCCTGCTGGCCGAGGACGGTCTCAGCGCCGCTGAAGAGGGCGAGCAATGCCACTGCGGTAAATGCGTAGCCACGAACTGAACTTCGTATACTCATAAGGGTTTGTTGGGGCTGACCTTCACCGGAGCCTCCTAGCGTTGGCTTTCTCCCCTTCAGAGGTGGTATTTTTTCGCGCTTCTTTCCTTTCTATTTTGCGACAGCAACATCGCGAAGTAACCGAACTAACGTTTCGCTCTCGTCGGGGCTGGCGGGGCACTCTTGCCTGTAGCTGCCTCATAAGCCTGCCTGTATCCGCGCGCGATGGCGCGCAGCGCCCGGCCGATGTCGTCGTAGACGTGATTCTCCAGGTTTGCGAAGGATATGCGCACCGACCAATCGGGAGCGGCAAAGCCGCCACCGTTGAGCAGGACGATGCCGTGGTCCTCGGCCAGCCGGAACACGATGTCGAGCGGGTGCACGTTCGCCTTCATCCACTTGACGATGTCCTCGCCCAGGTATTTGCGGGCAAAAAACTCGAAATCGATCAGGCCGTAGTAGTAGTCGAAGTACTCGATTCGGACCGACTTCGATGTCCAGTCCTTCGATCGTTGCCTCGACCCGCTGCTTGCAGATGCCGATGCAGGCTTTCTGATAGGCCTTCTTTTCGTCCATCAGCTCGCTGAGCGAGAACAGCGTCATCATGACCTGCTGCGGAAGCGACAGCCCGGCCGTGTGATTGAGCGCGATGTCGCGGCTGTCGGCAACGATGCGGTCGATGAAAGCGAACTTGCGCGGCTCGAGGGTGAGTCCGCCGTAGCGCTTGTCCAGCAGTTTCTTGATCGACTCGGGATGCGCGGCGATCATCTTGTCGAAGATGTTGTTCTCGTGGACCGCGATGGTTCCGAGCCGCCATCCGGTGCAGCCGAAGTACTTGCTGTAGGAGTAGACGCCGATCGTGTTCTCCGGGAACTCTCCCATCAGCGAACGGAAGCCTGGAACGAACGTGCCATAGACGTCGTCGGTCAGCAGGATCAGATCGGGCCGTTTCTTGAGCACGGCGCCGATTTTCTTAATCGTGTCCGGAGAAAGCGCGACCGCGAACGGATTGCCAGGATTGACGATGAAGAACGCCTTGATCTTCGGGTCGAGGAGCTTTTTGATCTCTTCATCCGGATACTGAAACTTATCCTCCTGCTTCGCATGTATCTCGACGTAATGGAGGTCGTAGTCCTCCAGATGCGCCATCTCGAGGTAGGGCGTGAAGATCGGCACGCCGAGCGCAATCGTGTCGCCCGGGTTCAGAATCCGGTTAGCTTTTAGCGACTTGAAAATGTAGCACATGGCGGCGGTGCCGCCCTCGACTGCATAGATCTTGAACTTTCCTTTCGGCCGCGGATCTCCGCACATGGCCCATTCCAGGTACTCGTGCACGATCTGTTCGTTATGCACGAGCATGCGGTCCGGTACCGGGTAGTGATCGCCGATGATGGAATCCACCAACTCGTGCACGAACTTGTCGGGGTCGAATTTAAACTTCTTTATGGCCCACGGCACCATCGCCTGCAGGACAGTCGCGCCCGGCATGTCATCATGTTTCTTCAACCAGGCTTCGAGCCGGTCGGCTATTCCCGGTGCGGCAGGCATCCCGCCTACCCCGGGTGGCAGGTCGAGCACCCGTTTGGATTCAGTGATTGCGAACTGCCCAAGCAGGAAGAATGCTTCGCGCGGCTCAGTGGCGACCCAGTTTGGGTTGCCACGACCAGCGTTCAGGTAGGACATGGAATTTTCCAGCGCCGTTTTCGACGCTACTTTTTGGACGAAATCCTTGATCTCGAACGGACCGAGTTTGTCGAACTCCTTCAGTCTCGCAGTATCTGATAATGCCCGAGAGGGTCTGCTTTTTGTTGTCATAGTTTTCTTTATTGTTGAATCCTGTTCGGAAAATGTGTTCTCACGACATCAACATGATGATGACCATGCCCCAGATCGTCAGCAGGGTGTTTCCGACGGCGTAGGTGACGGTGTAGCCAAGTGCCGGGATCTGGCTCTTAGCCTGGTCGCAGACCAGACCAAGCGATGCGGTCGTGGTGCGCGCCCCGGAAACGATGCCGAGGTTGAGCGCGTCGTGGAAGCGGAACACGTACTTGGCGACGAACATGCCGAGAACCAGCGGGACCGTGGTGGCGAGGGCGCCCCACAGGAAGAGACCGACGCCCTGCGTTTTCAGACCGTTGACGAAGCCCGGGCCGGCGGAAATGCCGACGATGGCGATGAAGATGTTGAGGCCGACCGAGTTCATGAACCAGACCGTGGGCGTCGGAATGCGACCGAACTTCGGACGCACCGAGCGCAGCCATCCGCCGACAATGCCGGCGATGAGCGCCCCGCCAGCAGTCGACAGGGTGAGCGGCGCGCCAGCTACCTTGAAAACCAGCGAACCGATTAGCGCGCCGATCACGATAAACAAGCCAACGAACGCCATGTCGGTGACATCGGTCGGACGGTCCGCGACACCCAGCATTTTCGTGGCCGCCGTTGTGTCCGAGGTGCGGCCGACGAGGGTGAGCAAATCGCCGCGATTAATCTCGGTGCCCGGCAGAACGGGGATATCGGTTGCGGTGGCGCCCCGCGTGATTTTGCGCAAAAACACGCCGCGCGCCGCCGGTCGTGTTGCCAGCTCGGTAAGCGTCTTGCCGTCGACCTCCTTGTTCGTTACCAGGACGTCGACACCTTCCACCGGGACGGCGAGCAGCTCGCGGTCCTCGACTTCGACCGCCGCCGCCCCAAGAACGTTTACCAGCACTTGACGTTCGCCTGCGACCGCCACTGTGTCGCCTTCCTTCAGCACGACATCCGCAGTCGCATCCAAGATCTCGCTCCCGCGCCGAATGCGCAGGATGAAGAGCCGCGCATCGGGCACCATCGACTCAGCCTCGGCGACGCGCAGACCGACGGCCTTGCCCCCCGGCTGTACCTTGTAGGCGCGCAACGCCCAGCGTGTCCAACCCGTCCCCGGACCGCCCAGCTCCTTCTTGCCGCCCCCATGCTTTTCCTCGTAGTCCTTGCAGGCGGCCTCGAGATTGATGCCCAGCAGCTTCGGACCGAGGACGGCAATCACGAGCGCAGAACCCATCGTGCCGAACATGTAGGTCACGGCATAAGCGATCGGCATCGAATCGAGCAGCGCCTTGGCTTGATCGGGCGGCAGGCCCAGTCGGTTGATCGCGTCGGTCGAGAGCCCCATCGCGGCGGAGATCGTCTGCGAGCCCGAGTAGAGTCCGGCACCGTAGCCGAGGTCGTAGCCGGCAAACTTTGCGACCAGCACGCAGGCGGCCAGGCTGAATACGCACTGCACCACCGAGAAGATCGCCTGCGGCAGACCGCTACTGGCAATCCCGCGCACGAACTGCGGCCCAACGCCGTAGCCGACAGCGAACAGGAACATGAGAAACGAAAACGCCTTGAGCGGCTGATTGACCGTAATCCCGATCTGCCCGATCACGACGGCGGCGATCAGGGTGGCGGTCACCGACCCGAGGCCGATCCCCTTGAAGGTGAACTTGCCGAAGTAGTAACCGAAGGCGAGCGCGAGAAAAATCGCGATTTCCGGGTAAGTCTTAAGCGTGGTAAAGAACCAGTTAATCATGTTGCACTCCGTTTTTTGTCGTTAGGATAGGTGTTCAGATTTTTGGGTCGTCAGTTTTGTGAAAAAGTGCCAAGCGAGAATGGTCTACTACCTTGCTTTCCTTTTGGCTTTGCCAAGCTTCTCCGGCCTGATTAGTTCCAGGCCCGAGGCGGCGTGATAGCCGTGGATTTCCTTGACATCGAGCTTCCGCATGAAGTCGATCGTGTCCTTGGTAATGACCTGGCCGGGCACCATGATCGGGAAGCCCGGCGGATAAGGTATGACGAACTTCGCGGAGACGGCCTGACCGCGCTTCACGAGGTCGTCGATCTCCTTCGAGTGTAACTTCACGTGGGTGCAGTTTTCCGCGTCATAGGCAAGGTAGAAAGGCGTCCGCATGTCGCCCTCGTTAGTCTTACTCTTGGGGTTCTCGCGGAAGGCATCATGGAAGCGGCTGAAGTTCGGCAGATCCGGCACGTCGGTGATGAGGCTCTTGACCCGGGCGTCGAAGCCAGCCTTCTCGTCGAAATCCCTCGCCAGCTTGCGGTCGAGATCGCGGGAGATATCGGCAAGCACCTTGATCAGATAGGCGATGTCACTGCGAGTGTTGTTGATGTTGGTCTGGAGCAGGACGCTATTGCGCGAGGTCTTGTTGAGCTGAATGTCGAACTTGCTCGCGAGCATCCCCTTGAAGGAGGTGCCGTCGAAGCCGGCGGAACCACAGAGGAGAGTGATACGGGTGGGATCGAGCGTGAACTCGTCATTTGCCCACGCATCGTAGATGGTCTTCCAAGTCGCGTTCTGCGAATGGAAGTCATCAAATCCGCTGGCGCGGTACTGGGCCGGCACCATCTGGGCGTTGGTGGCGATGCTGAAGTATTTCGAGATGAGCGGATCCTGGTTCACCTCGCGGCGCAGGATCAGGGACAGCTCGATGGCGCGGCCGACCAGCTCGTAGCCCTCGAGCTCGGCCTGGCGGCGGGCGATGTCGAGCGAGGCGATGAGCTGCAGGTTCGGCGACGTGCTGGTGTGGGCGAAGAAGGCCTCCTTGAAGGTGGGCTCGGTACTTTCCCAGCAATCGTCGTTCACCATGATGTAGGAACCCTGGCGGAAGCAGGAAAGCGACTTGTGCGTCGAAGTTGTCGCATAGACTCGCATCTTGACCGCGTCCGGGTCGGGCAGCAGGTGGGTGTCGAGAAGCTTGGGATTTTTCGGATCGATCTTGCCGTGTTTCTTTTTGAACTCGGCGTATTCGGCGCGGTAGGCTTCGGAGGCATACTTCTCGCGCAGGGCCTCACATGCGCCCATCGCGGAGCGCATCCGGTGGAAAGGGTGTGAAGCGGCTGTAGGCGTACCAGGCCTCGTCCCAGAGGAAAACGATGTCCGGCTTGATCGCCAGCACCTCCTCCATGAAACGCTGCACGTTGTAGACGTGGCCGTCGAAGGTGCAGTTGGTGAGCAAAAGCATCCGCGCCCGGTCGAGTTTGCCTTCAGCCTTCAGGTCGAGCAGCGTTTTCTTGATCGTCCGAAGCGGCACCGCGCCGTACATGGAATATTCGGTTAGCGGGTAGGCTTCGACGTAGAGCGGCTGCCCGCCGCCGAGGACGAGCCCGTAGTGGTGGGACTTGTGGCAGTTGCGGTCCACAAGCACGATGTCGCCCGGGCGCACGATGGTCTGGACGGCGATCTTGTTGGAAGTGGAGGTGCCGTTCGTGCCGAAAAAGAGTTGCCGGCAACCGAACGCGCGGGCCGCTTTCTCCTGGGCTACCTTGATGTTGCCGGTCGGCTCAAGCAGCGAATCCAACCCGCCTGTGGTAGCGGAGGATTCGGCCAGGAAAATGTTGGCGCCGTAAAAGTGGCCGAAATCGCGAATCCAGTGCGAGTTGAAAACCGACTTGCCCCGGGCTATCGGCAGCGCGTGGAAAGTGCCGACCGGGCGGCGCGCATAGTTTTTCAGGTTGTTGAAATATGGCGTGTCGTAGCGCTGGTTGACGCCCTCCATCATCGCGAGGTGGATCTCCATGAGATCTTCGATCCCATAGAAAATGCGCCGGATGTTTTTCGAGTCGAGATGGCTTGCCATCTTTTCCACCGCCCGGTCCAGGACCAGATAAACGTCCAGCTCGGGGCGGGTCTTCCCGATAGCCCGCGCGAGAGCCACGCCGTAGTCTTTTGCCTCCAAAGAACCAGGCTCCACCGACAGATGCTGCTCCAGGTAGGTCCGCAGATTGGGTGCCTCAAACTGGGTGCGGAAACGGAAATTGTCCTTGATGACCACCGCCTGCACATCCGCGTTTAGCACCACGCCGAGGATGCCGTCCTCAAAGCTCGGCACCGTGACCGCCTCATAGACAAAAGGGTCTTCCGGACGGCGCAGCTGCCGCAGTTCGTTGCGCCCCTGGCGCACCTGTTCCGGGGTTGGGTCGTCGCTAACGATCAGGACTTCGAAGTAGGGCTTGGTCAGATCGCCCGTGTCGAAGTAGTCCTTCATCAGGCGCTCATTGCCCTCCTGCTCTCCTTCCTCTCCCAGCTTCCAGGCATTTGCGGAACGACGGTAGGAGCCGGTGATGATCGCTTTGGCGATGCGGGTGCTGAGCTTGGAAAATCCGGAGTAATCGTCCCGGCCCAGAGCGTCCTTCAATGCGGCCATCAAAGATTCCCCGGGATAGGCGTGGAACGCCTCGAGGATGCTGAGATGCTCGAACAAGTCCTCCACTTGCGCGACTGCTTCCTTGGTGGATGAACCGGCCGCCGACCGGGCCACGAGAGACTGGGCGGCATGTGCCATTTCCTGCCAGCGATCACAACGCGCTTCGCCCGCGCTGAACATTCCGACGCGATATTTGGACTGGGTCTTGTTCGCTTTTGTTGATGAGGTGGCCATGGCTTTGTGGGTAAGTTAGGGATTAAAGGTTTAAGTGAGATAAGTCAGAATTTCTGATTCGACGGCAGAGACCCATTAGGACATGTGCGTCGGATCGCGGCGATCAGGACAGACTCGTCGAGAGGTTTGAGCAGGTAATCTGCTGCTCCGAGCCCGCGCACACGCTCGGCATTTCCGGGTTGATCGTGGCCGGTAATGACAATGACCGGCACTTCGATGCGCATCGAAGACATCGACTCAAGCACATCGAACCCCGTTGTTCCGGGCATGTGAAGGTCCAGCAGCATGCAATCCGGACGATCAGATTCGACCGCTCTTAGAAAAGCATCGCCCGACTCAAAAGGCGCAACGGTATAACCGTGAGTCTTGAGCAGACGCGCGAGCGCCAGGCGCATCTTCGCTTCGTCATCCAGAACAGCGATGATTTTTTTGCGGGTTGTCATTCCGCAATGACACTGACGGGGCGGGCGTCCCGTCGCAATTATACCTTGGTTAAACGCTCCGGGGACGATTCCCTAACGAACGCTAACGTTCGTTTCGTTAGTCTACTTTCCTGCCGATGCCGAGTTTTTCGGCGATGCGCACGAGGTCGGCCACAGACTCCAACCCCATTTTATGCATCATGCGTCCTCGGTGGATCTTGACGGTCTGCTCACCGGTTCCGAGATCGGAGGCAATCTGCTTGTTTAGTTTTGTGATAAAACTAGGAAGCCTCTGCTCCTCAATAGGACTTTGGTCCAATGCCGATCGCGTTTTCATTTCTTACTCTCCTCCTTTGTCGCGATTGCCTTCGAGTGGCGTAGGCTCGCTCCACGGCCGCACTGGTTTTCGCGTATCGTAGTACGGGTAGCTTGCTCGTGGCGCGGGGTGCGTCGAGACGGCGATCCAAAGGCCGAAGACAAAAGCTACCACTGCGATGATGGCTATGACTTGCATGACATGACTGAAGAGGAACGGCGGACATCGAAGGATTACATTCTGGGTCCAAAGTTGCTGCCGGGGCACGGTGTAGGTGTGGATTTTGGGAGACATGGCAATTAGCTTTGGTGAGAGATCCAAGTGTGGTGCGGGACGGTTCCTACCAGGGGCTTGGCGGAACCGTCGACGCGCGTTCGTGCCGTAAGCGCACGGGACGGCCGAGCGAGGGCACTCCAAAAGGCGGCACGCAGCTGCTTGCGATGTGCACGACGCTGGGCAAGGTGGGTCATTTTGTAGCGCTGCCATTGCAGTAAAACAGCCAGCAGTCCGCTTTGCGTAAGGGTCGGCGACTTTTCCATAAAGTAGTTATCTCCGCCGGCGATGGCGTTCAGGAAGCCATCGCCGGACTCAAAAAGCTCCGCGGCATAGCCGTTAGTTTTGAGTAGCCGCGCCAGTGCGAGGCGCATCTTCGCTTCATCATCCAGGACAGCGATGATTTTTTTGCGGTCTGTCATTCCTCAGTGATCATCGCGGGACGCGCGACCGATCGTCAATTACACCTTGGTTAAATGCCCGAGAACCGATACCTAACGAACGAATACGACGCTGGGCTTGTTAGTCTTCTTTCCTGCCGATACCGAGTTTTTCGGCGATACGCACGAGGTCGGCCACAGACTCCAACCCCATTTTATGCATCATGCGTCCTCGGTGGATCTTGATGGTCTGCTCACCGGTTCCGAGGTCGAAAGCGATCTGCTTGTTCAGTTTTCCAGCAACCACATGCGCCATCACCTCCCGTTCACGTGGCGTGAGAAGGGTGAGACGCGCTGAGATGGTGGCAGCTTCACGTTGCTCCGCAGCACGCGCGAGCGCGGCCCTGACTGCGCGCAGAAGATCCACATCCTTAACCGGCTTGGTAAGGAAATCCACCGCTCCTGCTTTCATCGCACGGACGCTCATGGGGATGTCCCCATGACCGGTGAGAAAGACGATTGGCAGAAGGATGCCCTTGTAGGTGAGCCGTCTCTGCAGTTGGAGGCCATCCAGCTCAGGCATGGCCACATCGAGAATCAGGCAACTCTCTGATCCCGGACGATAAGCCGCGAGAAAGCTGGCTGCCGTGGTGAATCCCTCTACCTCAAATCCCCTGGCACGCAGCAAACGGGTGACTGCCTTGACCATCCCGGGCTCGTCATCCAAAAGATAGACCTTGGGATTGCTCATGAAGCAGCAGGTGCGACCGTTTTGAGTTCCAGGTAAACGGTAATGCCGCGTCCTTCGTTAGGCTCCGCCCAAAGCTGCCCATCATGCGCCTCGATGATCGACCGGCAAATGGACAATCCTATGCCCAGGCCATGGGTTTTGGTGGTAAAGAATGGCCGGAAAATCTGACTGACATCACCTTCGGGCAAGCCGCGTCCCCGGTCCTCTATCGCCACACGCACCTTGCCGGGTCGCAGAGTGGTGGAAATCCTGAGTATCCGGTCGCTTTGCGGATTCTCCGCCATGGCATCGCAGGCATTGGTAATGATGTTGAGCAGGACCTGATGAAGCTGCACCTCGTCGCCCAGCACATCGGGCAGCCCGTCGGCCAGTGTACCTCTGAACGGTTACGCTACGTGCGATAAGGTCGCTTCGGAGCAGGTGCAACACGTCCTCGATCACCTCGTTGAGTGCCAGTGGAAGAAGCCGTGTCTCCCCACGCTTGAGCAGGGCACGCAATCGCGTTATTACCTCGCCGGCCCGGAGATTCTCGCCCACGATGTCGGCTAGAATCTCCCGCACTTCCGGGATATCCGGAGCGTCGCCAGCCAGCATGTGTTGCGCTGCCTGCGCATTGCTCAGAATAATGCCCAGAGGCTGGTTCAGCTCATGCGCGAGGGAACCGGATAGCTGGCCGAGCGATGTCACGCGCGAGAGGTGAAACAACTCATCGCGCTGCTCCATCGCCTCCTTCTCGGCTCGCTTGCGCTCCGTGATGTCCATTGAAACCCCCAGAAGCCGGGTTGATCTCCTGTCGCCATCTGCGACACAACGCGCGCGCCCACTGATCCAGCGCACTGTTCCATCCGGCAGCAGGATGCGATATTCGATTTCATAGCTGCCCCTTGTTTCGATCGCTCGCTTTATCGCGGAATCAGGCAATTGCCGATCATCAGGATGCACCCGCTCAAGAAATGCCGCGTAATCGTCACCAGTTCCAGGAGCGATTTGAAATAGATCGCGCATTTTGTCCGAGACCCAGACTTCATTCGTCGCTGTGTTTATCTCCCACACACCCAAATGGGCCGCTTCGGCTGCGAGAGCCACGCGGTCTTCGCTTACGCTCAATGAGCGCTCGGCCCGCCGGCGTTTCGCCAGATTCGCGAGCAACCCAAAGATGAGAACGGCTTGAACAAGAAAGACCGAGACCCCGGCTATGATCCATACCTTGTATTGTTCCCAAGCCGTCGGTTCGCGGAACAAGACGACGCTTCCCGCCGGCAGCTGCTTTTCGTTGATTTTCCAGCGCTTCAACTCCCGCCAGTCGTACCGGGGCGACAACGGCCCCACGACCTTGGGCGGGAAACTCGATGCCGGTTCGCCGTGCAAAATGCGAACCGCGATGTGGGCCGATTCGATTCCTTCCAACTCGGCCTGATAGAGTCGACCGCCGACAATTCCCAAGCCGAGTTGATGCTGAAAAATGCCGTTGATCGGTGCATTCGCGACCGCATGAATCCGTCGCAGCGCCTCGTCCGCATTGTGCGTCACTCCCGTGGCGTCGCGCAGGAGCAGGATAAGAAAAATAAACGAATCCGGCGGCAACTCCCGGGTCCTCTCCAGCATTTGGTCTAACGAGAGGTCATCGAGCCAAATGAAATTGATCCGATTCGCAAATGGCTCAAACTCCTTACGAAACGCGGCGGCCCAATACTGCTCGACCGCCGACGCGCCGATCACGACCGCGATATTTTTGGTCGTCGGCGCGATTTGGAGAATGTCCTCGATGAAACCGGGCGCATCAAAATTTTCCCCAACGAAGGCGGCGTTTTTCTCCAGCGTATCGGGACGCAATCGCCGGCGATCCATTCCGGTGTAGAGGATGGGAGTTTCCGGAAAAAGGCGGTCCCGGTATTGCTCCACAAAAACCCCCGCGGGGGAACCGATTGGCACCACCAAGTCTGGTTGCCAGTGTGCCTGCCGTTTTTGCAGGTACTCGACGAGAGCCTCTTGCAGGTTTGGATCTGCGTAGCGCGCCATATCCAGCGAGACTTCGTCGAGATCAACGCGTTCCCCCATCTTCTCGACCAATTCGGTCTCAAAAGCGATCGAATGAGTGGTGAAGGGCGGGGCGACGCTCCCGAAAGAATGAACGATGAGGACGCGCTTCGGTTCACTCCCCCTCGCGCCGACCGCGGCCAGCACAACGAAAATGGCCACCAGAGAGCAGGCCATTCTGTGGCTGCAGGGGACCGGGTCGCCCTTCCCAAGAGGAAAGCGCGTGGCTTGGCATCCATTCTCCCAGGTCACAGGCCTCTGATTATCAGAAACGCGCGTCCCGCGGAAGCCCTAACTGGAGCGACGGATGGGAAGCAGACGCGGGCCGCTACGAGCACCATCACGGAACATGAATCCAGCGGACAATGCGGGCAAAATCCGCCGCGTTGCCAGTCGCATCCCCCAAGGGTGCGACATGCACCGGCCCGAAAGGGACCAAATGACTGTGATCTAGTTCACGAGCGACGTAACGATTTTGAGCAAAAATGCTGCGATGAAGGATCACTAAATCACGAAAGGGGATTCGAAGACGACCTTGATACACCGAATCATTTCGCTTTAATTGCTGAATGATTCGGCCCATTTCTCGTTAGGCATTTTTCCCTGTTTTGTGAGGACGATGGTTTCATTCTTTATGTTTTCGCTGCTCCTTCTCGCTGGCTGTGCATCCGAACGCTCGCGAGAAGAGTCCCCGTCCAAGCGAGGCTTTTTCGAGTCCCCGGATGTTGAAAGCCTCCATTAGCTCGATCGCGCACATCGGCAGCATGCCCCAATCATGCCCGCGGCGTGGTGGCGATACGTCCCCGTAAACCGCAATAAACACCCGGTTTTTGGCAGGGAATGCAGCGACGACTGTGAATGTTCGATCAAGTTTTGAACCCGAAAAAGGGAGAACGCAGCGATTGCAGAGGTTTGAGGAAAAAAATTTCTTTCAACTTTTGGCACTCTGTTAGTCGTCCCCTGGGCGTTTAACCAAGGTATAATTGACGGAGGGTCGCGCGCCCCGCCAGTGTCATCGTGGAATGACAGACCGTAAGAAAGTCATCGCTGTTATTCATTTGAACATTCAGGGCTTTTTCGCAGCAGCTTAAAACAACGGTACCACCATATGAATTCACCATCATTCAGATCACGATTACCTAACAAGTTGACTTGTGTCGTAGCCGTTATCGCATGCCTAGCTCTGGTCCTGGCGGCCTCGCGAGAAACGCGGGCGCAAACTCCCCCGGCGGACCAGCCCGCGGCCGCGACCACAACTGCCGATACGGGCGCAGCGCCAGAGGCGAAGATTCCCGAGGCCGAACTGGATTCGCTCGTGGCGCCGATCGCGCTTTATCCTGACCCGCTCTTAAGTCAGACGCTGGTTGCTTCCACATACCCGGTCGAACTCATTCAACTTCAGCAATGGATAGCAAAAAACACGGGTCTGAAAGATCAGGCGCTCGCCGATGCTGTGGCCAAGCAGCCATGGGACGCGAGTATTCAAGGTTTGGCCGCATTCCCGGATGTCGTGGAAATGCTCGCTGGCAACATTCAGTGGACTTCGGATCTCGGGAACGCTTTTTTGGCGCAGCAGCCGGACGTGATGGCCGCAGTCCAGCGGATGCGGGCGAAGGCTCAGGGCACCGGAACGTTAAAAACCACGGAACAACAGAAGGTAGAAACGCAGACGATCGAAGGGGGTCAGCAAGCGATCGTGATTGAACCGGCCGATCCTAATGTGGTTTACGTGCCGTCGTACGACCCTGCCGTCGTCTATGGGTCTTCCGCGTACCCGTATCCGTCGGTCACCTACCCGGGATACGTGCCCGGGACGGGGTTGGCATGGGGGGCGGGACTCGCCCTTGGCGCAGCGTGGGGTGGCGGATGGGGCTACGGCTGCGGTTGGGGAAACGGCGATGTAAATATCAATTACAACAACAACTACGTTAAGAACTCGAACAAGAACTTTAACCAGAACAACAAAAACTGGCAGCACAACCCGCAGCATCGCGGAAATGCGCCCTATGGAAATAAGGCAACCGCTAACAAGTACGGTGGAACAGCCAGAGGCGCCGGTGGCCCCGGGGGTGCGGGTGGTGTCGGAAAGCCCGGCGGTGTTGGAAAGCCCGGGGGCGCAGGTGGCGTTGGAAAGCCCGGGGGTGCGGGCGGTGTTGGAAAGCCCGGCGGTGCGGGTGTCGCTGGAAAGCCCGGTGTTACAGGTGGTGCTGGAAAGCCCGGGGGTGCTGGCGGTGCCAAAGGTGGTGCCAAGGGTAGTGCCAATAGTGTCGGCGGTCATCAGCCTTCAAAGGGCGGAGGAGGCGGAAGTGCCTTTAGCGGTGGGAGCGGTTCTTCGGCCAAAGCGGCCAGCAGTCGCGGTGGCAGCAGCATGAAAAGTGGTGGCGGCGGCGGCAAAGGTGGCGGCGGCGGCAAAGGCGGCGGTGGCGCCAAAGGTGGCGGCGGCAAAGGAGGAGGAGGACGCCGGCGCTAAATGGGGAACGAACAAAAACATTGAAACCAAAAATTATGAACTCACTAAAACTTCCGTTTCTCGTGTCTGTGTTGTTGGCTTCGAGTTTTCTCTGTGCCGGCTCGACAGCGGCGACACAGACCAAAACAGGTGCCGCTGCAGTTTCGGACTCGAAACAAAGGCAATTTAACACGCCGAAAGAAGCGGCCGATAGCCTGGTTCAAGCGGCTGAGTCATTTGACGTTGCTGCCCTCACCGAAATTCTTGGCCCGGACAGTACCGATGTCATCAGCTCACAAGATCCTGTGGCTGACAAAAACAGGGCCACCGCGTTTGCCGCCAAAGCCAAACAGAAAAACAACATCGGGACGGATTCAAAAAATCCTAACCGCGTTATCCTGACCGTTGGTAACGATGATTTTCCCCTTCCGATTCCAATCGTAAAACAGAAGGGCAAATGGGTATTCGACATGAAGGCCGGTCGCCAGGAGATCCTGAATCGTCGCATTGGCACGAACGAACTGGATGCAATCGCAATCTGTCGCGGGTTTGTGGAAGCGCAGGAAGAATACGCACAGGAAAAGCATGATGATTCCAAAGTGAATCAGTACGCTCAGCGAATCATCAGCACGCCCGGCAAACACGATGGTCTGGCCTGGCAGAACTCCGATGGCACATGGGGAGGTCCAGTCGGAGAAGGGATCGCGCGAGCGCTGGACCAAGGTTACTCGAAGCAAGGTCAGCCATTTCACGGCTACTTTTTCAAGGTGCTTAAGGGGCAGGGTCCCGCCGCGCCGAAGGGCGAAATGGATTTCGTCGTAGAGGGCGCCATGATCGGCGGCTTCGCTATGGTAGCGGCGCCCGCCCAATACCGGGTTACCGGAATGAAAACGTTCCTGGTCGGACCGAGCGGAGTTGTTTACGAAAAAGATCTTGGGCTGGATACGCTGAAGGTATTCGAGACCATGGATCAATATAATCCGGACAAGACTTGGAAATCGACTAACGATGATTGGCCGGATGAGCAGGAAGCAGCGGCAGAATAGAGTGCAGCGAAACAAGAATCGGGAGTGATCCCGCTGCGTTCTTTCAACATTTTGGCGGCGAAATCGGCAAGCTGGTTGCCGTTGGCGAGTAGTTTCGCCTTGGGACGGCGCTGCTCTCTGGCGCAAGCCCTCTAGTCTTGAGACTTCGGAATGACATGGTCAGGTGGGACGGCTTACTTTCAGAGGATACCCGAAGTTTCTGGTGATGGTCTTACGCGCCATTCTCGGCTTCAAGGATTTCCAAATGGCTGAACTTCTGGGCTGTTCTCCCAACACGATTCACACAGCTTGGAATCGGGTCGGCTAAAAATGAGTGAGAAGATGGCGGGACGCATGTTCCACGAGACAGAGATTTCTCCGTAATGGTTGCTCGAAGGAGATGCGGGTGCTCCACCCAAATCAGGATTGCGAAATCCTGCGCCTCAAGTCTTCGCTTCCCATTTCAAAGGTGAGCGTTTTTACGAGGGGAAAACGCAGGTTTTGATGAAGTCGCGCAATACCGCGAATGACGAGTAAAGAGGCTAGAAAAAATCCGAATGAAACCAACTAACTCAGCACTACGTGACTAAAGAAACGTCCTGACCACGCGCTGCTTGGCAAGTGTAAGTCTGGAGCGGTTAAAGGTGCCTTTTACGAGGGGAACTAGACATGACCGCTCCAAATTGTTAAGTTGCGAATCGCGCAAATCAGTCAGCAGCCAGGGTGGCGAAATTGGCAGACGCGCCAGACTTAGGATCTGGTGGAGCAATCCTTAGGGGTTCGAGTCCCCTCCCTGGTATTTCTCATTCTCGTCTTGGAACCGCGTGAGATTGGGCCGCGCCCCGCCGTCTCACTTCGGTTCGACGGAGACAGCATCCACGCTGACCGGCGGTTCACCGTGAATCTTCGCCGTGCCTACGATGCGGGCCGGCATCTGCTCGTTACTCTTGGAATTGACATCAGCGGGCGCCGTTTGTTGGGGCGCCCCGGTGACGATGTAGTTGCCTTCGAAAACCAACGACTTTTTTAAGCTGCCGTTGTAGCCAGTGGCTTGGAAATAAAACTCTTCGCCTAACGATTCATCAGTGTCCTTGGCCAGCTTGGCCGACGGAGCACGGCTGGAGGGAGCTGCGTAGTTTTGCTTTTCCTTCAAGAGATTGCGCTTGTCGTTCTGAGAGAGGCGCTCGATCTTGCCGATGTATGTCGAACCGTCGGCATCGACGACGCGGATTTGGCGACCGTCCTGCTCGACTTGAAAATTGTCCAGAACGGTTGCCGCCTGCTGGAGCCTATCGTCGCGACGAAACGTCTGGTTGGCAGTTTTCTGCGAAAACTGCTGCCTTAGATTTATACCTTCTTTGGGACCCGTTTGGTCGAGCGAGCCGGAGCTGGCAACGACTGGATTAGATATCCCGCTGCCAACTTCCTGGGAAGATTTCGGAGCGGTTTCGGTCGCCGCGTCTTCGAACTTTTTCAATGCGCTCACCTTTTCTTCCCCACGTTTTGCCAGCTCGATGGATTTGGTCTCGTCGCTGGCGGCACCCTTGTCGGCGTAACTTTGGCCCGGTGCCGCTGCGCTGGCGCTCAATGTCTTGTCCAACTCCGTTTCCATTCGGGGCGCCGATTCCACGGGAAGAGGCGGAGCTGCTGGCAGGTTCAATTCCTCCGAGGTGGCAGTCCGATCCATGGCAAGACGGAAACTGTCATCCGTGCCTTGTCGCGCACGCCACCACATGATCGGAGCGCCTATGACCAGCGCGGCCATGGCTGCGCCGATCGCAATTCGCGGCCACGACATTCCAAACCAGCGCGCACGTGTTTCCGGCTCATCTTTTCGCGCAACGCGCGCGATCTCCTGATGCAACCGCGCGCGCATCGGATTCGGCATTTTCGGATCGGCGCCAAACTCCGCGCGGCGTGTTTTCGCGGACGCTTCGAGAAGTTCTTCGATCGGTTTCTTCGGTTCGGGCGGCATGACTGTGATATGTTAGACGGCAAATAAGTCCGCTGGCGGCAAAATTTCCTTCGCGATCGTGCCCAGCCGACCAAGGCACTTGCTTAGTCGCGAGCTCACGGTCTTTGGATTGAGGCGCAATTCCAGGGCGATTTCTTCGTAACTCAGGTCCCCGTAGTAACGCAATTCAATGATCTCGCGGCACGGCCCACCGAGTCGATCAAGGCTTTGCCTAACTAGTTTGCATGTCTCAGCTTTTTGAAGCAAGGCGTCGGGAGCGAGCCGGGGTGACGGCGGATCGACCGGCGGGTCGTCGTGATTGCCTCCGGCATGGATGGGAAGATGGATCGTGTCTCCCCCGCGCTTGGCCGCTCGCATTTTTTGGCGAAAATCCATCGCTTTATTGGCGGCGATCCGCAGCAGCCAGGTTTGAAAGGAACTTTTTCTCTGAAACGTCGGGAGATTCCGCACGACGGATAGAAACGTCTCCTGGCAAATCTCCTCCGTATCCTCGTGACTGAAGTCCGCTGAAAGCTGGAAGACGAAGCGCGCCGCGACTGGATAGTAATGGTCGAACAACGCGTCCCAAGCTTCTGCGTATCCGCTGCGGCAACCATCGATCAATTCGATTTCAGTTTTTCCCAAAGCAGAAGCTTCCGCTGCAGGCTGACGCGTACTCATTTCCTTTGAATTCAAATTCCGCGTTGAATCGCCTCGAAGCATCTCACCCACATCTGACCTGTCCAGCTCTCGGAAGTTCAGTTTAGAAAGTCTCGGGAGCATTTTTCGGGCGATGCCGACTAATGCTCCATGAACGCAAGATCACTCCTCCTCCTCGCCGGTTGTCTGCTTGGTTTCTTGCCAGGAGTCCGGGGAGACGGCTTCATCATTGTCGAGCACCCGATGCCGGTGCCGATCGGGCATTTTCCTTTTGCGCCGCTCGAGGTGACCAGTCACCACGTCGAGGTGAAGATCGACGGGCAGGTGGCGGTAACTTCGATTGACCAGGAATTTTACAACCCAAACGATCAGCGTCTCGAAGGCACCTACATGTTTCCGGTGCCGAAGGACGCGCACATCGACAAGTTCAGCATGGAGGTCGGCGGGAAAATGGTGGACGCCGAATTACTTCCGGCAGACAAGGCCCGTCAAATCTACGAGGACATCGTGCGCAAGATGCGCGATCCGGCGCTGCTGGAATATGCGGGGCGGGATCTGTTCAAGGTGCGCATTTTTCCGATCGAGCCGCGCAGCCGGAAGCCGATCAAAATTTCGTACACGGAACTTCTGCGCTCCGACAGTGGCACGGTCACCTACACCTATCCGCTGAATACGGAGAAGTTTTCGGCAAAGCCGATCAAGAGTCTGAGTGTGAAGGTGGAAGTGAAAACGGAGCAGCCGCTCGCTTCGATTTATTCGCCCAGTCACAAAGTTGAAATCAAACGCGATGGCGCGAATCGCGCGGTAATCGGCTACGAGTCGAAGGACGAAAAACCGGATACGGATTTTCAGCTCGTCTACAGTTCGGAGACGCGTGACGTGGGATTGAGCTTGCTCAGCCAAAAGGCCGATGGAGATGACGGTTACTTTCTCCTGCTGGCGGCGCCGACGGTGGCGAAGGACGCGAAGCCAGCTTCGAAGGATATCGTGTTCGTAGTCGATACCTCGGGTTCGATGGCGGGCGCGAAATTGGATCAGGCGAAGAAGGCGCTGGAATTCTGCGTCGAGAATTTGAACGCGGAGGATCGCTTCGAAATCGTGCGCTTTTCAACGGAAGCCGAGCCGCTTTTCGGCAAACTGGTGGATGCAGATGCCGATCAGCGAAAGCGAGCGTCGAATTTCATTTCCGCTCTAAAACCGATCGGCGGCACCGCGATTTCCGATGCGCTGCAAGCGGCGCTGAAAACGCGACCGGGAAAAAGTGACCGGCCGTTCGTTGTGATTTTCCTGACCGACGGCTTGCCCACGGTCGGCTCACGAAATCCCGATGAGATCATCGCGGGAGTAAAGAAAGCCGGCGACGCCCGGATCTTTTCTTTCGGGATCGGTTCGGACGTAAACACACAGTTGCTCGATCAGATCGCGGAGAACACACGCGGGTTCAGCCAGTACGTCCTGGCGAACGAAGATCTCGAACTGAAGGTCTCGAACTTTTACACGCGTATCAAAGAGCCCGCCCTAACGAATTTGCGCCTCGAATTCAGCGGCGACGTGAGAGCGAGCAAAATGTATCCGGCCGAATTGCCCGATCTGTTCAAGGGCGATCAACTTGTCCTGGCCGGTCGTTACACCGGCTCTGGCGAAGTCGAGGCCAAGCTGACCGGCATGGCCGCGGGCCGTGAGCAGACGTTTACCTACAAGGTGCGATTCGACGATCGCAGCACCGCGAACGATTTCGTGCCGCGCTTGTGGGCAACGCGTCGGGTCGGATTTTTGTTGGACGAAATTCGCCTGCACGGGGAAACGAACGAGCTGCGGGATGAGGCAACGGATCTGGCGCGCAAATTCGGAATCGTCACGCCGTATACCGCGTATCTGATTGTCGAAGACGAGGCACGCCGCAATGTGCCAGCGGCGGCTCGTTCGCTGCAGCGGATGGATACGGACACGGCGGCGCGTGACAGCGCGGCCAAGGCGTGGTCCGGATTCAAAGAGAAGAAAGATGGCGACGACGGCGTTGCGAATGCGCGGAGCCAGAACTTTTTCAAATACGCTGAGCAAGCCGGAGCTTCGATTGCCTCGGGCGCATCCGAATCATCACGCGGACTCGTGGCGGCAGCACCCGCGGCCCGGGCGGAGGCGGACCGCATCACGCAATATACACAGCAATCGAAGTTCGTGCACGGCCGCAATTTTTTCCAGAACGGGAAACAGTGGGTCGACACAAGCGCACAAGACATGACGAAGCGGCAACGCATCCAGTTCAACTCCGACGAATATTTCAACCTCCTCAAGAAGCATCCTGAAGCCGCGCCGTGGATGGCGCTCGGCCAGAACGTCGTGCTCGCGCTCGACGACACCGTTTATGAAATCACTGACTAAACCAAACCACATGAAAACTACACTCAAACTACTCGCCATACTCATCGCCTGCTCGCCAACGCTCTTCGGCAAAACCGAAAAAATCCCAGACAAAAAACCGCGCATCGAAGTCTGTTTTGTCCTCGATACAACTGGTTCGATGGGCGGACTGATCGAGGGCGCGAAACAAAAAATCTGGTCCATCGCCAATGAGATGATCAACGCGAAGCCGACGCCAGAATTGAAACTCGGGCTGATCGGCTACCGCGACAAGGGCGACGAGTACGTGGTGAAATCATTTCCGATGACCGACGACATCGACGCGGTCTACGCACACTTGCGCGGGTTCCAAGCGGCCGGCGGCGGCGACACACCGGAGTCAGTAAACGAAGCGCTGGCCGAGGCCGTCGAAAAGATGTCCTGGAGCCAGGATCGGAGTGTACTCAAGATCATTTTCCTCGTGGGCGATGCGCCGCCGCATATGGATTACGCGGATGGTCCAAAGTATCCCGAACTCTGCAAGGCGGCAGCGAGGAAGGATCTGATCATTAATACCGTGCAATGCGGCGGCATGGCCGAGACCACGCCGATCTGGCAGGAGATCGCGAAATTGTCGGAAGGCAGTTACGCGGCCATTGCTCAATCCGGGAACGTGGCTGTGATCTCGACGCCGATGGATGCGAAGCTCGGCGAACTAAACAAACGCATGGGTGCCACGCTGATTCCGTACGGCGACAAAGACGTGCGCGGCGCGGTGAGCGCGAAACAGGCTGTCGCAGAGAACGCGCCCGCGGCCGCAGTGGCCGACCGGTTAAGTTATAACGCCAGAACCCGGAAAGCCGTGCAAGGCACAGGCGAGTTACTCGATGCGCTCGCAAGCAACGAACTAAGGCTCAAATCAATCGACCAGAAGCAGCTCCCGCCCGAGTTCCAAAAGTTGAGCCGCGAGGAGATGGAGAAGCGCATCGTAAAGACGCGACAGGATCGCGCTGTTGTGCAAAAGGAAATCGACGAACTGACCAAGAAACGTGATGCCTACGTCGCGGCCGAGAACAAACGCCTCGTCGCCGCTGGCAAAGGCGATGGGTTCGACGAGAAGGTGGCGGAGACCATTCATCAGCAGGCAGAAAAGAAAGGGATCAACTACGCGCGGTAGGGTGCCGCTACGCTTCTCTGTAGCTGCCGTCGTTGGCGGCAGCTACAACCAGAGCGACGGCTGTCGCAGGTCTCGGCTACCGTCTTATCTGTCGCGGCGAGACTAACCAGAGAAGCCGGCCGCGCATCGTCGGCTGTTCGAGTTGGACACTGACGATGCCGGCCTTCGCAAGCTTGATCCTTCCGCCAGTCAGGGTGCGCACGACTTCGCTGAAATCGGGTTCGTGACCGACGATCATCACGTCCCGGCAATCATGCTTCTTGAGCAGCGTTCTTAGTTTTGCCGCGTTGAATCCGGGCTCGAGTTTTTCGTCTTCGCACAGCTTAGCGTCCAGTTTGCGTGCGACAATTTTCGCAGTTTGTGCTGCCCGTGGGAGCGGACTGGTCACGATGAGGTCGATCGAAACTTTCATTCGCTCGAGAAATTTGGCGACTTGCCACGATTCTTTTCTGCCGCGCTTCGTTAGCGGACGTTTATCGTCCGACTTGTTCCAATCGGGCCAATCCGCGTTGGCGTGGCGCAGAAGAAAGAGATTCATGCGCTAGAGCACCTGCCACTTCGGCACGCGGGAATTCGGCTTCGTTTGCCAAAGGCGGGTTCCGCCGAGAAAAGCATTCCGATTGTGCCCGAGTTCAACACCGGGCGGCAATTTCTCGACCATCTTCGCGTTGCCGCCACCAAGCACGACATAGTCCGCGATAAGAGCGAGCTTTAATTGCGCCACCGCCCTACGGACTTCGCGTTGCCATTCTTTTTTTCCTAACCATTCCAATCCCGGCTTTCCCAGATGGTCTTCGATGATTCCACCGTCGGCGTAAGGCAGGTCGCCGAGTTCGAGCGGAAGCACCGTATCTTTCCAGACCAGCGCGGAGCCGAGGCCGGTGCCGAGTCCGAGGAAGAGCATTCTGCCACCGTGATAGCTGCCGAGTGCTTGCAAGGCGGCGTCGTTAATGATCTTCAGTGGTTTGCCGAGTGCTTTTGCAAAATCAAATCCAACCCAGCGGGGATGCAGATGTTTGGGATTCTTCACAATCTTGCCGTTGCGGATCGGGGCGGGAAATCCGACCGAAACGACGTCGTATTTCCAATCGGCGGTGACCTTCCTGATGTTCCGAACGATCGCTCCGGGGGACAGCTTCGTCCCCGAAGGGAACTTCCGCTTTGTGTTCCGCGAGATCATCAGCTTTACCGTCGTTCCGCCGATGTCGATGACCAGGACCTTCTTCACGCGCGGTTGTCTCCACCAGGTACTGGTCGGGGTGATGATGGGCGAGAGCTTGATCATCGGAGCCCGTTCGGATTCGGCGAGCTTGCGGGCCTGTTTTCGGGAACGTTCGCGGAAATTCAATTGCGCTTGCGAACGCGGCTCGCCGGCTTCGGGCTTGAGTCGCACGTAGGTGCCGTCGGCCTGCAATTCGCGAGCCTTGACATGATCATTCAGGAAGTTCGGGAGCACTTCCTTGATGATCTCGTCGCGCAAAGCAGGATCCTCGATAGGGAACGCGATCTCGACCCGTCGCAGGAAGTTTCTCGGCATCCAGTCCGCGCTCGCCAGATAGACATCTGGGTTGCCGTCATTATCGAAATAGTAAATCCGGCTGTGCTCAAGAAATCGGCCGACGATGCTGAGTACTCGGATGTTTTCGCTCAGACCGGGCATTTTTGGTCGCAAACAACAAATCCCGCGCACGATCAGGTCGATTTTCACGCCGGCGCAGGAAGCTTCGTAGAGTTTCTCGATAATCTCCTGATCCACCAGCGAATTGAGTTTCACGATCATGCGTCCAGGTCTTCCGGCGCGGGCGTGATCCCGTTCGCGTTCGATCAAGGCAGTCACGCGATTTTTCAAATCGAACGGCGCAACGAGCAGTTTTTCCATGCCCGGATAACTGGCGAGACCGGTAAGGGTGTTGAAGACAATCGCGACTTCCTCGGTGATTTTCGGATTCGTCGTGAGCAAACTGAAATCGGTGTAGATACGCGCGGTCCGCGGGTGGTAATTTCCAGTGCCGAGATGAACATAATGCCGGAGGCGGTCGGTATCGCGGCGGACGATGAGCAACGCTTTGCAATGCGTTTTCAGACCGACGACGCCATAAACGACATGCGCGCCGGCTTCTTCCAGGCGCTTGGCCCATTGGATATTGGCGGCTTCGTCGAAACGTGCGCGCAGCTCGACCAGCGCGGTGACCTGTTTGCCGGCGTTGGCCGCGTGAATCAATGCCTCGACGATCGAGGAATCGCCGCTCGTGCGGTAGAGTGTAATCTTGATCGCGAAGACTTGCGGATCTTGCGCCGCGTTTTCGATTAGCTCAACGATTGGATCAAAACTTTCGTAGGGATGATGCAGAAGCACGTCCTGTTTGCGCATCACTTCAAAGATATTTGCCTGCGGTGGCAATGCCGGATCGCGCGTCGGCTGGAAGACGCGATCCTTCAGCTTTGCGAAAGCATCGTTCGCAACCAGGGGCGCGAGGTGGGTCATCGAAATCGGGCCGTCAAGTTTGTACAGGTCGGGCGCCGCCAAATCGAAAAACTCCAGGAGCAATCCACGAAAATCTCTTGGGCAATCCGCTTCTACTTCAAGGCGAACCGCATTGCCGCGGCTGGAACGCCGCAACTCCTGCTCGATGCTGCGGAGAAGATTTTCGGCCTCTTCCTCGTCGATATAAAGATCGCTATTACGCGTCACGCGAAAGGCGTGCACGCCATCGAGCAGCAGACCAGGAAAGAGATCCGCGATGTGATGCTTGATAAGCGAAGCAAGGTAGATGTAATCCCAGGACTCTTCTTCGCCTTTCCCGCGCGGCATGAGAATGAGCCGTGGGAGCACACGCGGCACCTGTACGATGGCGTGCAGCGGTTCGCCGCCACGCTCGGAACGCGCGCGCACCAGCAAGTTATGGCTCTTGTTCAAGAGTTGCGGAAACGGATGGCTCGCATCGACCGCGAGTGGAGTGAGCAGCGGAAAGACTTCATCGTGAAAAAAGCGGCGCGCCCAGGCTGCGCGTTTCGCGCTCAGTTCCGCCATTTTATGGAATCGAATTCCGTTCTTGGCCAGCTGCGGGATGAGCCCTTCGTTCCAAAGCTCGTATTGCGTTGCCACGAGCTCGTGCACCGTACGCTGGATGGCGTTAAATGTGTCTGTCGGGCTTAGTCCGTCCGCGCCCACGTCGCTCGTTTCGCTCTCGATCTGTTGCTTGATGCCAGCGACGCGAATCTCGAAGAATTCGTCGAGATTCGAACTGAAGATGGTAAGGAATTTTACCCGCTCGATGAGCGGCTGCGTCGGATCCTGTGCCTCCTCCAGGACGCGGCGGTTGAATTCCAGCCAGCTGAGTTCCCGGTTGATAAAATTCTCCGGGGCCGAGAATCGGCTCTCGGCGGCGCCTGGCAACGCGACGATGTTTGCCGGCTCTCCGGAGTTGGCCGTGTCAACATTTGGCTGCATATAGCCCGCAAGCTTCGAGAACCTTAGTCGCCAAACCCAAGTGAGCCGGCCAGGCGTTGAAAGATTCCGTGTGTCTCCTGCTTCGGCGCCGCTGAGGCTGGCCAGCACTCCACGATTTCAAGTCCGAGGAAACGAAAGAGGGTGAGTCGCGCAAACTTCAGATCGAGGCGGAGGTTCTTCGCGATTTGCATAACGGAGCGGCCGCCGTTGAACTGGGAAGCAAACTGCGCTTCAGCCACGGTCAGCCGAAGCTTCTGCACGCGCACGAATCCGTCGCGCGTATACGCTGGAATGCAGGCAGGATCGATCGGGTCCGTCTCCGCCAGTTCCTGATACTGAGTGAAGCGCAACGTGCTCAGGGCCCACTGATCGACGTCCGGGTCGCCTGGAACCTGTCGTGCGAAGCTCGGCAGTTCGGCGTTCTTTTCGAATACGAAACGCACCCGGCGTGCGGTCCAAAGTTGGGCGAAAAGTTTCTGACCGTAATGCTGGACCAGCTGCAGCGCGGGTTCGCGAGTAATCAGACCTTCGCGCACGAGCGTGACGAAGAGCGGACAGCTCGATGCTCTCTGCTCATCACGTGCTTCTGCGAGCCGATCAGGATCCACGTTTACCAGCGTTGCCGGAGCTTCAGGGCAGTAGAGGTCCGGATCGCGTGAAGTCACGAACAAGATCTTTCCGTCCTGCGCGAACAGTTCGACCGGTTCTTTTTTCCAGAACGCTCGGAGGATGCCGGTCAATTTTTGTCGCGCGATCGTCTGCAAAGCCCAGTGCAGGGAAAAGAAAGTGGTGTCGCCGGAAAAAAATGTCCCGCTCTCTGGAACCGGAGTTTCAGAATTAGCGTCGTTGCCATCCGGCTGCGTCGCAGCCACCTCTTCGTAAGCGGACGCCGGCGCAGGAGCGATCTCGACAGCTGTCGAACTGCTGAAATCAGACGTGGTGGACTGTTGTTCCTGGGCGCCTGACCCATCTCCATGATTCTCCCGTATCACTTCGGCCGGCTGCTCAATCGGGGTCTCGACATCGGAAGCCGTGCTTTCTGGTTTCGGAACATGCTTGGCCACGATTTTCGTCAATGTATCAGAGGTGAAAGGCTTGCTCAGAAATCCGACGACATTCAAATTCGTGAGCTGTTCCGGCCGAAGATCCGCCCCAAACCCCGACATGAAAACGACAGGGATTTTTTCGGTCGCGGGATTTTGGAGCAGCCGTCGGCAAACCTCATCGCCTTTCAAATCGGGCAGCACGTAGTCGAGAAGAATCAGGTCCGGCGCCTCGGATTCGCTCATGCGCAAGCCTTCCCCTCCATTCGGAGCAGTCACCGCGTGGTAGTTCGCTTCGCCTAAAATCTCTTCGACGAAACTGAGCAACATCGCGCTATCGTCGATCACCAAAATTTTACCGGCGGTTCCCGCGCCGACGGCTCTGGTTCGAACGGGCGAGGGAGCCGCGCGCTTTTCATCCAGACTGCGCACCGCTTCCATGAGCAGGATTTGCCAATCCAGGTCGATCGTCCGCGGGATGTCGCTAACGCCGGAAACCTCCGAGATCATTCCACCCTTCCAATTAACGATCTCATTGAAGGCGGGGATGCCCGATTTTCCCGGCGCGGTCGCATGCCGGACCTGTCCGTTTTCGAAAAAGATGCGGGCCTTTTCGCCGCGCGGCCCGGTGAACTCCAGGGCCGCCGTCGCCCCGCTCATGCACTTCAGTTGAACGATATCGGCGATATGGAGATCGCTCAGCGTGCCTTGAAATTTTTGGCTTTCGGGTTTGTCGGAAGGCTGAAGAAGCGCCTGAACGAGATCGACGAAATCCGCGCGCGGGAACGGCTTCTCCAAGAAATGTATTGCCCCCAGGCCGGCCGCCTGTTCGCGGTGCGCCGCCAGATGAATCGCCGTCAGGATAATTGCCCGGGCGTTCGGGTGGCTGGTGCGGAGATCGTAAAGAAAATCCTGACCAAGATCATAAGTGGCGTCGACGTCGAGGACAAAAAGGTCAGGCTTGTTATTCAGGACCAGCTCTTGCGCTTGTTCCAGGCTATTTGCCATCTGCACTTGCGCAGCGGGAACGGCTTCACCGAGGGCGCTTGTGATTTCAGAAGCCAGGTGTTCGTCCGGTTCAAGAACAAGGATTCGGCCGCCTAATTGGAAAGAGTTTTCAGCCATGCATCCGCGCTTTTGTTCAGAAATCGTCCGTGGAGCGGCCACCGCCGCCGCGGAGACGACGTCACTTTAGAAATGCCTGCTTCTTATTAAATGGAAAGTCCTTTTTTCACCGCTGAAAAAGAATGCGCCTACCGACGGGATTGGGAACCGGCACACTGTGGTCGAGATATTCGATGGCGCCATGGGTTTGGGGACGATTGCGTAATTGTGGACGGGTGATTGAGTCAGCCGTTCCGGTCAGAAACAGCGACGGCGCTCTTGGGTTGACGAAACGAATGAATCACAAAACAAGCAACGGCTATGCAAATGCAGGAGTCGGCCACATTGAAAGCTGGCCATGGGTGAGCAAACGGAAGATGAAGATCAAAGAGCAGGAAATCGACCACGTGGCCGTGGATCAGTCGATCGGTCAGATTTCCAAGCACGCCCGCCAGAAGCATGGCGAGGGCGACATCGCGCAGGGGGTCATGCGACCGCCGCCGCAAGAGGAGAGGCACGATAATGAGCAGGGCGAGAAAGCAGAGGAACACGAAGACAAGGTTGTTGTTCTTTAGAACGCCGAAGGCAGCGCCCGTATTCGTCACATGCACGAGATCAAAGAAATCGGGAATGATCACGCGCGCCTGCTCCGGGCTGACGAACCGAAGGACCAGCCACTTCGTGATTTGGTCGAGCGCGAAAAACGGGAGTGAAATCCAGAGAATGAACTTCATTTGGCAGCGTCCCGGAAACTCGCCACAACGTCTTCGCAGCGATCGCACAATTCCGGGTAGGCGGCACTCGCGCCGACACTAGATCGATGCCGCCAGCAGCGGGCGCACTTTTGAAAAGGAGTTCTGGAAATGGTGGCTTCCACGTCCGTGCCATTTTCGATCGTTAGATCACTCAGAATAAAAAACTCTTCGATTTCCTCTTTTGATATCCCCGCAATCGAGGATTGATCGCAGCGCAGAATTACGGCGGCTTCAAGTGCGTTGCCGATGAGCTTCTCCTGTCGCGCTCGTTCAACCGCCTGGCCGATCACTCCGCGCAATTTCAAAAGCTCATTCACCTGCTCGATCGCGTCCCCATTCGCCTTTCCCGCCGGCTCCGGAAACAGTTGCAGGTGCACGGAATCGTTCGCACCGAGATAACCCCACGCCTCCTCCGCGGTAAAAACCATGATCGGTGCGAGCAAACGACAAAGCGCGTCGAAAATCTGGTGCATCGCCGTCTGCGTTGCGCGGCGCCGCGGAGAATCGGTTCTATCGCAATACATCCGATCTTTGGTGATATCGATGTAAAGGCTGCTCAGATCGACCGCGCAAAACTGATTGAGCGTGTGATAGACCTTATGGAATTCGTAGACCTCGTAGGCCGCGCTGCAATCGGCGATAACGTTATTGAGTCGCTCCATTATCCAGCGATCGACAAGCATGGCAGTCGAATCTTGCTCCGCGCTTGCAACACGATCGAAGTTGTAAAGATTGCCTAACAAGATCCGCAACGTGTTCCGGATGCGCCGATAGGTATCGCCCAGGCGAGTGAACATCTCTTCCGAAAACGGAACGTCGTCGGTGTAATTGATGCTGCTGACCCACAGCCTAACGAGATCAGCTCCGTGTTTGCCGACAAAGTGCGCCGCGTCCATCGGCTTGCTGTAGCTGCTCGACTTCGAGATTTTTTGACCATCGACATCGACGACAAACCCGTGCGTGACGCATGTCTTGTATGGCGCGCGGTCGTGCAACGCGACACTGGTCATGAGCGACGATTGAAACCAGCCGCGATGCTGATCGGTCGCCTCCAGATACATATCGGCTGGATCGCGCAGCTCGGGATGGCTCGCGAGCACGGCTTGATGACTCACTCCGGAATCAATCCAGACGTCGAGCGTGTCGTTGCGATGCGTCGTGCCTTCGGGCAGGCCGAGTTCGCGCGCAAGCGCGGCGTCATCGAGTTCAAACCAAATATTGGAACCACGCTGCGCGACGACGTCCGCCAACTTGCGGATCCAGGCCGGAGCGAGAATGGCATCGCCTGTTGCGGAATAAAAAACGGGCAACGGCACTCCCCAACTTCGCTGACGAGAGATCACCCAGTCAGGCCGCGATTCGACTGTTCCGGAAATTCGATTTTCGCCCCAGGGCGGCAGCCAGTGGACACCTTTGATCGCTGCCAACGCTTTGGCACGGAGATCGTCGATACGGATGAAGAATTGTTCGACCGCGCGGAAAATGATCGGTGTTTTCGAGCGCCAGCAATACGGATAGGAATGCTGGTAAACTTGTTCGCTAAGGAGCATTCCCTTCTCACGCAGCAGTCGAACGATGTCCGCGTTCGCGTCGAAAACGTACTTGCCGGTTAACGCGGGCAGACCGGCTTCGTCGGTAAAGCGGCCATGATCGTCGACTGGCGAGAAAATCGGGAAGTCATTTTTCTTTCCTAACCAGTAATCGTCCTCGCCGTGGCCGGGCGCGATGTGGACCGCGCCAGTGCCCGCGTCCATGGTCACGAAATCCGCGGTCAAAACGATGGCGGTGCGCGGCAGGAACGGATGCTGTGCGCCGATCCCCTCGATTTTGTTTCCTGGAAATGAATCGGGTTCGCCGACCGGTTGCCAACCGGTCGCGGAGGAGAAGTTGGCGACCAGTTTTTCGGCGAGCACCAACGTTTCCGTAACGCCATCGCGCTCAAATTTCTGCCGGACGTAGCGCTCGGTCGGATGAACCGCAATCGCGAGATTCGCTGGCAGCGTCCAGGGCGTCGTCGTCCATACCACGATGCTGGCGCGGTTCGCGAGATTGCCGGTCCCGATCGGGAACTTGACGTAAACCACGGTATCCTCGCGGTCCTGATATTCTACCTCGGCTTCAGCCAGCGCCGTCTGCGCTCCCGTGCTCCAGAAAACCGGCTTCTTCGATTCGTAAACAAGACCCTTCTCGACGAAGACGGCGAAGCAGCGGAGAATTTCTGCTTCGTAGGCCGGATTGAGAGTCAGATAGGGACGCTCCCAATCGCCCAAGACACCGAGCCGCTTGAATTGCTCGCGCTGAATATCGACAAACTTGCGGGCGAACGCTTCCGATTTCTTGCGCACTTCCAATGGCGACAGCCCGCGAGATTCTTTGACGACTTTGTATTCGATCGGCAATCCGTGACAGTCCCAGCCGGGCACGTAAGGCGCGCGGAAACCGGCCATCGTTTTCGATTTCACGACCAGATCCTTGAGAATCTTGTTCAGCGCCGTGCCCATGTGGACATCGCCATTCGCGAAGGGCGGGCCGTCATGAAGGACGAACAACTCGGCGCTAGCGCGCGCGTTCTGGATTTTCCGGTAGAGTCCGTCAGCTTCCCATTTCCTTAGGATTTCCGGCTCGCGCGCAGCGAGGTTTGCCTTCATCGGGAAATCCGTTTTCGGCAGGTTGAGCGTCTCTTTGTAATTTTGCGGCATCGCGGAGGGCGAGGCTACCATCCAGCGCGCGCCAGCGCAACGAACCGCCCCGGGCTACCAGGTCGTCTGCAATCGCATGAAGCTTTCGATGACCGGCATCTTGCCCGTGGCGACAAAGAACAGGTTCTTGCGCTGTTTGTTTACCCAGCCGCAAACGATGCCCTGCGGCATTTCAATCACCGCATAACGCACCTTGCCCTCCACATTCTTGATCGATGAAATCCCCACGCCGTCTCCCTTGTACGAATTCATCAGGCTCTCGAGCGCGGCAAAGGCCTGTTCCGGCGCGACGAAAGCCGTCCCGCTCCATTCAATTTCGCTCCCGCCCGAGGCATAACGTGCGGTTGCCGCATCGATCACGTCGCCATGAATGGCAGCCTCATTTCTCTTGACGGAGACGCGGGCGAAGTAGCCAACTTTCTCCGGAAAACTGCGCGCTAGAAAATCGGTCTCGTTGGTCGCGGCCGCGCTCGCAGCGAACGAAAGAAAAAGGCCGATCGCTCCGGTCATCAATAGATTGCCAGTCGTTACGCACATTTTCATTTTGTCGAACATCACAGTCGCAAAGATAATAGGCATCGCGGTCATTCAACGCAAAACTCGTGACGCACTGGGCGATCTCTTTTCTGTTCTGCTAGGATGCTCCAATGAGTGGGAAAGGTTCAACAAGGCGTTCGCAAGTGTCGCTCTGGATCGGCGCGTCGGTCGCAGCGGCACGAGAGAACGTTCTGCTCCCTTGGTTCCATAACGCGGCGCGCCTTTCCTGGAGGCAACAAGCGCCCACTCTGGTGGTGGTGCCACTTCGCAGTCATGCCTACGCGATGAAAGGAATGTTACTCGATCGCGGAGTATCGCTTCTCGGCGTTCGCTTTGTTTCTCCAGCGGAATTGCGGGAATTACTGGCGGCGGGGAACCAAAGCCGCTTGCCGCTGCGCGAACATTTGCGCCTGCTCTTGTCGATTGCTGCGGAGGAATGCATGGAACTGCCGGATGATCCTGCCCGCCGTGAGAAGCGAATGGAAGAGGCGGATTTTCTCGCCGCCAAGTCGGTCGCGCGCGCGCCGGACCACTTGCTGCGCATGATCGATCGGATGGGTGCGGCTGGCTGGGATTTTTCGGCGACGGAGCTGGCGCCCTGGCGCGAACTCGAAGCGCATTTCCAAAAGCATGTGACGCAGTGTGGCTTCGAACTAATTCACATTGCTGATCAGCGAGCCGCGATAAAGGCCAGCAAGGCTGATCCACTTTTCGCGAACCTTCTTGTCACCGGGTTCAACGCGGCCCATTGGCCGCTCTGGCCGTTGCTACAGGCAGCCGTTGCTTCGGCCATGGAAGCCACTGTTCTCCTCGATGATCCACCAGATGCAACGCGCGATCTCGACGAAACATGGATTGGCTCGTGGGAAGAATTATTTGGCGAAGCGAAGCAGGTGTCGCCGCTGGTCAGGGAAACCGGCGAGAGCTTGTTCAGTGAAGCGGAGATGTGCGGCGTCGCGGTCGAGCCGGCCAATTACTCGTTCGTGGTCGGGACTGACGCGACAGAGCAAGCTCAGGCGATTGCTGCGGTCTGCCTGCGCTATTTGGCCCAGGAGAAATGCACTCGAGTGGGCATTGTTTTTGCCCGGCCTGGAACGTTGGCGCGCCTGGTCGGAAGCGCCTTGGAACGATTCGAAATTCCGCACAACGACGGTCTGGCTCACCTTCTGCCAGGGCTTTTCGAAGCCTCCGAGTGGAAGGCCTGGCTGGAATCGCAACATAGTCCGCGTCTCGAATCGTTTTTGCGTTTGCTCAATACCCTAACCAATCGAGATCAAATCTATCCCGGTCTCGGTTTGACCAATCTTGAGCGAGTTTTGCGAAATGCTTATGCCGAAGTACTCATCGACGACCTCGAAATTCTGCGGGAGTTCTGTCGCGCGGATCATCCTCTGGTGGCCGCCGCTATCGAGTCGTTAGCGCAACTTCCCGAAAAGGCCACACTGACAGGATTTCTTCAGTTAACGGAAACCCAATGTGAGCGTTTGGGTTGGAGCGGTCGGTGGCGCGAACTTGCGGCCCGCCTGGGCGAGTGGACGGAAAAGTTGCGACGGTCTTTTCGCGCTCTCTTTACTTGCGCTGGTTGGAAGAGATCGCAGTTAGCTTCAGCGCGGAGCGTTCCGCCACGGGCAATCACCCCTACGCACGCGTGCAATTACTGACTGTCCCTCAGGCCTGCGGGCGGGAATGGTCGCATCTGATTTTTGCCGGCTGGAATGAGGGTTCCTGGCCGCCACCGGCCAAGGGCGAATTCGCGCGCGAAGAAACCATCGCCGCTTTCAATCAGAGTGTCCGCCAGTTCAATCACCACGCGACCCGGGGCGGCCGCCACGGCGAAGGACATTTCAGCATCCGCGACGGCCACACCCTTTACCTCGGACCAGTTCAACGCCGGCAAATTGCGCTGCGGCAATTCGAGACTTTGCTCACTTCGGCCACCGAAGGCGTGACGCTGGCGGCCAGCCTGGTGCAGGAAGATGCACCGGAACGCTTTTGGAATCCGAGCGAAATGCTTCACGCACCTGTATTTCAAAGCGCGGCGCGAACCGCTCACGCAAGTGGCCTTGAAGAATTTGCAACGCCTGACCGTGTCGCTGCAAAACGCTGCATTATCGAGCGCGGATGTGCGGCAAACGCTGACCGCCTTCAACGCGCGCCGCGATGCTTCTTTCCAGGCAGGCGAATACGACTTCGCGTTACGACCTAACGATTCTTACCGGCCGGTGCCGACGCTGAGCGTGAGCGATCTCGAAAATATCCGTCTCATCCCCCGCGATTGTTTGGATGAAGCGTTACCTCGGGGTGAAAGCGCCAGACGACACGTCGAACCCATGGGCCGCAACCAGTGGCAAATGGGTTCATCGTTGGTTGGCCAGCATTGGCCATACGCCGGACGGCAAACTTTTCTCGGCATTTCCGTCGGGGACAAGAATTGACGAGCGCGTGCGCATTTGCGCCGATGAGCGCCGCGCGACGCTGCAACAATTTTGCGACGCGTTGAGCAGAACCGTGCCCGATTGGTGGATCTCCGGTTGGTTGAATGCGCGTTATCTGGCCCGTCATCTCGGCGCCAAGATCTCCGGCGCGGAAGGATGGAAATGGATGGCGACGGAATATCCGGTCGGCCTGGAAGGAGCAGTGAGAATAGCCGAGGGAGTGGAGTTGCAATTGCGCGGACAGATCGATTTGATTCTCGCGCAAACGGACGCTGCCGATTTCGTCCGCCAAAAGATTTGGATCGTCGATTACAAAACTAGCTCGACAAAGGAATTGAAGGATTCCGATTTGCACGATTCGTTAGTCAAAGGCACAGCGCTGCAGCTCGGGCTTTATTCGCTCGCTTTGTGCTCACGCGGGGCTGCGGAAGTGAGCGCGAGCATCTTGTCGCCCGCGGTCAGAAAAGTGGAGCCGCAATTGTCCGTCGTCGACCTCGCGCCGCACACGAATGTCTTTGCCGATCTCGCCGTCATGCAGCAGACCGGGATCTTCGGAATGAAAGGCGAACTGCGACCGGCGTTTGGATACAGCACTGCATATCCGCTCGCGACGCTGTCCATCGACGAAGACGTTTTGGAAGACAAATGGCAGCGCACACACAAAAACCTCGTGCCTGAAAAGGAGGAGTGGGAAAGATGGTAAACCCGAGCGACGCTGATTTGCGCGAGCGCTTTGCCAATGAGCTCGATCGCAATTTCTCCGTCGTAGCTTCAGCCGGCTCGGGCAAAACCATGGCGATCACGCAACGCGTTTTGTCGATCGCACGGTCGGCGAATGCAGTCGAACTTTTGCCGCGCCTGGTCGTCGTCACTTACGCGAATCGCGCCGCGGATGAGATGCAGCAGCGCGCGCGGCAAATCCTGCTCGTCGATAATTTGGGCGCCGACGTGCAGACCGCATTCAGCCGCGGCTTCTTTGGCACGATTCACTCGTTTTGCATGAAGTTGTTGACCGATTACGGGCACTACCTCGGCCTGCCGGCGCCTCTGGAACTGCTCGCTGATGACGACGATCTTTGGCGGGAATTCGTGCAAGGCCAGACGCGTCTTGGCCATTCGTTAGGCCCGGAAAATCGAAAAGCGCTTCTGCGTTTGGTGCAGGCACGAGATTTGATGGAATTGGCTCGGCGCGCCGGAACCGAAACGCTGTCTGCGCCTGGGTTATCGCCCTGTCCGGCGCTTGATTTCACGGAAGTTTACGCGAAGACCGACTCCGATGCGGCCAGTAAATCGCAATTGGAATTGCGGGAGTGGGAAAAGCGGTACGCGGATAATTGGGAATTTTTGCGCTGGCCGGTCTGTTTCAGCGCTGCGAATTCGAAGTTCACGAAACTTTCGCAGGAAAAATTCTCGCCGCTGCGCAAATGGATTTGCGATCTCGCAGCCTGTGTCGCGACGGAAGTGCAACGGGATTATCGTGAGTTTCGGCTCGAGCGCGGCCTTGTCACCTACGACGATCAGGTCGCTCTCGCGAGAGAGTTGCTTCGGCATCCGGTTGCCGGTCCACGCATTCGCGAAGAAAAGTCTTGTGTAATTCTCGATGAAGCACAAGACACCACGCCTGCGCAATTCTCTGTGCTCTTGGAATCAGTCCCGCCGCCAAGCGCAAGCGGTGACTGGCTGGAAACCGCGTCGATCCGCCGCCGCCCGGTCGCTTCTCCATAGTAGGCGATTTTCAGCAATCGATTTACCGCGACCGCTCGGAATTAGATTACTATCGCGCCGTGCATCGCACGCTCGTCGGCAGCGCTGGCGGCGAGGAACTCGAATTTTCCGTCACGTTTCGACTCGATGAGAAGCAGCTCGCATTCGTCAATGAAATCTTTCGCGAAATTCTGAACGACCAGAAAGGCCAGGTGCCATTCGTAGAATTGCACCCGCATCCGGACATCCTTCCCGGAAAAGTGATTCGCGTTCCACTCGGCAAGGAACTGCTGGAGGAAGGCAAGAAACTGAAGGACTACCAGAAGGGGCGCATCGAAGCGGATTTCCTCGCGCGCTGGATCAAAGATGCAGGGCTAAAAAGACTTTCGGCCGATTCGTGGCGCGACGTCGCAATTCTTTGTCCGCGCAAAGCCTGGCTCCAGACGGTCGCCGCGGCGCTACGGCGTGTGAAACTGCCGGTTGCGATTCAATCTGAGCGTGAGGTAAAAGGAGACAGCCCCGCCTACGCGTGGCTGACCGCGCTGCTCACGATCATGACCGATCCGCGCAATGCCTACGAGATCGTCGGTGTGTTGCGCGAGATTTTCGGCGTCTCCGATCACGACCTCGCGGTTTTTTCCGAAGCGCAAAGTTCTCGTTTCCGCATCGACGAGGAGTTGTCGGCTGTCGGGAAAGTTTCGTCGCCCTTACGCGATCTGGCAAAAACCCGGCAGCGACTCGCGGAGATCTCGCTTTTCGACGCAGTCGTTCGGGTCGTCGAAGAAACACACTTGCGCGAACGGCTGCTGTTGTTTCCCGCGACAGAATTTGGCGATCTTGGCCGTGAGCTGGATGTGCTACTCGCGCAGGCGGCGGAGGCGGAAACGAGAGGGCTGATTCTCGCTGAATTCGCTGAGCGTTTGCGCGACGATTTCACCACGCCGCGTGCTATTCGCTTCGTCGCAGATGACAACGCCATCCAGCTCATCACTTCGCACAAAGCAAAAGGTTCCGAATGGCAGGCGGTGATTCTGCCGTTTCTGGGACGCGATTTGCGTGTGCCGCCGCCGCGCTATCCGGATTTGGTGAGGCTTCCGGAAAGCGGCGAGCTTTTCGTTGTCCTAAACGGCGCCGACAAATCGAAGGAGACAAAAAAGGCGCTCGATCTCGCGCACGAACAGGCAACCGAGCGGCTGCTTTATGTCGCGACGACCCGCGCGCGTCGCACACTTGTGCTCATCCTCGATCAGGAGATTTTCGCAACCGCAAACGGTCAACTTCCCCCAAACGCTCAACTGCGTCGATTGATTCGCGGAAACAACTGCTACTCCGGGGAATTCGACGAGCACAGTCGCGCGATCGAAAGCGTGGAGGATTACGCGACGTTCGTGTCGCCGCCGGAAAGAGTATCCTCGAAAGCGGAGTTGAATTCCCGCGAACTCAAACGCGCCGTGAAGCGCGCATCGGATTTCGTTCATAAGTTCAATCCGAGCGGTTACGACGAAGAAAGCGCGTTCGCCAGTGACGAAGACGAGGATGCTCGGTCGGCACCTTCCGTTGGATTCGTTAGGTCATCCGCTGATACGCCAGCCACGCTTTATGGGCGTTGGTGGCACGCACTGCTCCAACAGATATCCTGGCCTGTCGGAGTCGAGGAGGCTGAAGCAATTTTTCTGCAATACCTAGTCCGTTCGCCCGAAAAGGACCGTTCCGTCGCCGAATGGAAACTTGTTCGAGAAAAATTGTTCAGCGATCCAATCCTGACACGTTTCCTGTGGGGCAACGACATGCAGGCTCATGCTGAGTTTCCTTTCGTCTGGAAGGTCGACGACCGCGCGTGCATTGAAGGCGTAGTCGATTTGCTCGCGATCGATCAGGCGGCGGGCCAGTGTCTGCTTGTCGATTGGAAGACGGATCAAATCGCAAGGAGTCAGGAAGAACACGGGGCGCGTCTGCGGCAGCGTTATCGTCCGCAGCTCGCCGCCTATTGGAAAGCGGTTCGCGAGATCGCGAAACTCGACGTCGAGGTTGGCATTTTCGCTACAGCGACGGGCGAATTCGTTCGTTATGAAAGCGAAGAACTTGAAACCGAATGGGTGCGTTTGCGAACGATCTCGCCGGATCGGCTCGCGATCGAAATTACGAACGATCTGTAGCCGAGGTCATCCTTTATTATCTCACCCATCTACCCCGACTGGGCGTAGTGACTGTACTTAGCTCTGCCGCGTGCCGGCGATGAATTCCTCGACGCGGTTGTAAGCCTCGTCGTCGGTCAACTGGATCGGAGGATGCTTCGAGAAATAGGCTGATGCGGAATGCAGGACGCCGCCCAGGCCGCGATCGAGCCCGAGCTTGCAGCAACGAATCGAATCGACGGCAATGCCGGCGGAATTCGGTGAATCCTCAACCGACAGTTTGATATCGAGTTCCATCGGAACATCGCCAAAGAGTCTTCCCTCCACGCGGATGAAACAGATCTTGTTGTCGTTTTGCCAGGGAACGTAATCGCTCGGACCGATGTGGATATTTTCGTCAGCGAGACGCGTGCCGATGACCGACTGCACGGCCTCGGTCTTCGAGGTTTTCTTGGACGCAAGCCGGCCCCGATTGAGCATATTCAGGAAATCGGTATTGCCGCCGGTGTTGAGCTGATAGGTACGCTCGACCTTTACCCCGCGCTTGCGAAAGAGATCGACGAGGGTGCGATGCAGAACAGTCGCTCCCAATTGGGCCTTGATGTCGTCGCCAATGATCGGGAGTTTCTTTTCCTCGAATCGTTTGGCCCAGATCGGATCGCTGGCGATGAAAACCGGAATGTTATTGACCAGGGCAAGGCCGGCTTCGAGCGCGCATCCCACATAAAAACGCGTTGCTTCCTCCGAACCGACCGGCAGGTAATTCACCATGATCTCAGCGCCGGATTCGCGCAGCTCGGCGATGATCTGTTCGCGGGTGGATTCCTTTTCCAGCGGTTGAAAGGTGCGGAGAGGATCGTACTCCTTCATGTGCGGTCCGATCCCATCGAAGACGCAGCCCATTTTCACGACCGTGCCGGTCTTCGCGATTTTTCCGCAGAAAATCTTGGTGCAATTGGGCGGAGCAAAGATCGCTTCGCTGACATCGGTACCGACTTTGCGCCGGTCGATATCAAACGCCGCCACGACTTCGATATCGTTAGGTTGATAGGGGCCAACCTGGCGGTGCATCAGACCGACATTCGCGCCGTTCGCAGAGGGTCCGCGATAAAAGGTGATCCCTTGAACGAGGGAACTTGCGCAGTTGCCTACACCAACGATGGCAATTCTGATTTTGTTCATGGCAGGAAAAAACGCAAGATTAGCCGTAGCGGCTCGGTAGGATCAAGGCGCAAAGTTGCCCATCATATATCAAAAGAAGCTCGATGCAATGGCGACAGACATTGGACAGCCTTGAGACCTTCATCTGCTATAATGCGCTCGCAGTTTGGGATTTTGATTGAAAAACGAAGGTGTGACACGGAGATAGACGCATGCGCCGCAGTGCCTGGATCGTAATTTCTCTGCTGGAGTCGGCAAGAGTCATTTTCGCAACGCCAAGCTATACAGTGGAACAGGCAGTCGCGGTTGCCAAGAGACAGAATACGGAACTGGCCATTGCCGCGAAACAAATGGAAGTGGCCCGCGGCGGTGTCACCCAAGCGCGCTCCGGCTTTTTGCCATCAGTGGTTTCCACCGGATTGGTCAGGAAAAGGGAGCAGCAGCAGGCATCGCAGCTCCGGTCTAATGAGTACGACGTCTCGTTGCGTGTCATACAGAATCTTTACACCGGTGGCGCAATCACGAGTCAGCGAGCCATAGCCCATCTCATCGAGGAGAAGCGAGCGCTCGAGTACCAGGCGCTCGTCAATCGTGTAACGATGGATGTGAGGATCGCGTTTTACGACGTGCTGCTTAATCGTGCCAAGGTCCGCGTCCGCGAGCAATCGGTCGGCGTTCTTCAGGAGGAACTCAAGGCGCAGCGGGAACGATTGTCGGCTGGGATGGTGGGGACATTGAATGTGAGCCGGGCCGAGGTCGCGCTCGCGAACGAAGAGCCGGAGCTGATCGATGTGCAGACCCAATTGAAAAATTCCTATCTGCGATTGCGCGAGTTGCTCGGCATCGATCCGCGCTCGAACACAGGGCAATCGCAGTTCGAGGCCGTGGGTGAGCTGCAATATCATCCGCACCATCCGGATTTGAATGAATGTCTCGCCTATGCTGATGTCACGCGGCCGGAAATCAGAGCGCGGCAGATAGATATCGCAACCGAGAACCAGCAATTAATCCTGGACCGGAGCGAGACTCGGCCGCGAGTGGAAGTCTTTACCGGCTACGAAATCTATAGCGAGAATGATCCGTTAGTCGGTCCGGAATTCAACCACGGTTATGTTGTGGGGCTTAATGCCTTCTGGCATATTTTCGATGGATACGCGACGCGTGGGCGTCTTCAGGCAACCCGGGCTCGACAAGACGCGGCCCGACAGGCGCTGGAAGCGACCCGGCTGTCGGTTGCCTCGGATGTGCGGAGTGCCTTTCTCGATCTTGAGCAAGCGGATCGCGTCCTCGAATCGGAAACCCACAACGTGCAGAATGCGGATGAGTCCCTGGAGATCGCAAAGGGGAATCTGAGTGTGGGGTTAGGAACGCAGCTCGATGTTCTTCAGGCCGCGTCCGACGTGACGCGAACCCGGACCACGCGGCTGGGCGCGTTCTATCTTCACAACGTTGCCCTCGCTCGCCTGGCGCGCGCCTCCGCTCGCGAGCCGGAGGGGCTCGGGTTCGGAGCAAGAGCTGCAAAAGATCAATCGACGGGGAAACCGATTCTCGAGGTCGCCGCGCCACCGTCAACATTGGGTCACAAATGAAACGAAGTTTCGCGTCTTTTGGTTGTAGCTGCCGCCGTCTCGACGGCAGGGATTTGGCGGCGTTTACAAAATCGTTCTGCCGCCAGAGACGGCGGCAGCTACAACGAGCCCTTATCCTCGGTGTAGCCTTATTCGCTTTTTGTGTTGCCGAGTTGAAGGCGATCACCCTCGACGCTGCGCTGGCGAGAACGCTTGAGAAGAATCCTGTCATCCAGGGAGCGAAAACGGAGGTCGAACAAGCTGCGGGCCGCCGGCTCGTTTTGCGCTCGATCGGTCTTCCCAACGTGAGAATGCAAGTTTTGGGCGGAGTTCAGGGCGGGAAACGCGCGGGTCAAAAACCCACTCAGCCGTTCGGAACGGCGCGCGGCTTCTTTACCCAACCGTTATTTAACGCGGCCATCCCTTCCTCGGGCCGACGTGGCAATGTGGAGATCCTCCTCGCGCAGCAACGCCTGAACGTCGCGATCGTTGAACAGCTTCATGCCACGCGAATTGCCTTTTACACCGCGCTTTTTGATGACTCGTTGCGCCAGCTCGGAGAAGCGCAACGGAAGCGGCTCGCTGAAAATGTCAGCACCCAATCGGCGCGTTACGAGGCGGGGCAAGCGGATCGGGGAGCCGTCGCGAGCGCGAAGTTACTCGAGCAGGAACTCAATCCTCACATCGAGGAGGCGCGTCGCGGTTATCAAGGTGCTCTTCTCGCGCTCGCCACGAGCATGGGAGATCACCCTAGACCACGGAAGCCCTGTCCGACCAGATGGAACGTTGCAGTTCGTGACCACTGATTACGATCTCGAGGCAGAAACCGATTTGGCGCTGAGTCGCCGGCCAGACTTGAAGCTCGCTCGCCTCTTGGTAAAGGCTGCGGATGAAGATCAAAGAATCATCGCCGCGGCATATTACCCTGCTCTCGATTCCACGCTTTCGGCCTCCTACATTCCCGTCACGATTCAGCAGGAGAAAGGAGCGTTGGCTGTCAGCTCAAGCAATATCATTACGTCGAACGTAACCGTCGGCGCCGCCTACACCTGGCAGGTGGTCGACAACGGAAAGGTAGGCGGCCAGGTCGCGCAAGCGCGCGCCATTCGCCAGATGAATGAGATTTCCGTGCGTCAACTCGAAACGAATGTTTCGCTCGAACTGAAGCGCATCGACAATAATTTTCGAGCCATCGAAGGGCGATGGAAATCACTGAGCGCGGCGGTCGCGGCCGCCGAGCAAAACGTGATGGTGCTGCAGGGCAGTCTGGCGGAGGGGCTTTCGTCGCAATTGGAATTTCGCAACGCGGAAAACAGCTTTCTCGAAACCAAAGGCGCCGCTTCTCTCGGCCGCCTATCAACAAAATGTGGCCCGCGCCGAATGGGACCGCGCGACCGGCGGCTACTTTCAATTTTCCGAGGACACCGCAGGAAATTCGCATTAGTTGCAGCAGTTTGAAGCTCCCGCGTTCGAAAAGAGGTATCTGGATTGCCGCCGCCGCGGCGTTGCTGGTCATTCTCATTATTTATTTCGTGAACCTGCCGATCGCCGAGATCGCAGTGGTCCGGCGCGGCACGGCGATCTCGGCGATTTACGGAACGGTTCGAATCGAGCCGACCAATGTCATTCCGGTACGCGCACAGAATCCGGGCTTTATTCAGCTCGCGCCCGCTCTTTCCGCGGGACGCGGTGCAATCGGGAGAGGCGTGGCAAAGGGAGATCTGCTGGCCACGATTGCCGATGAAGCGACGGCTCGCCAGTTGAAAGAAGCTCGGGCTGATCTTCAGGCCGCGCAGCAGCGAGCGGAACTACCGTTGCCTTCGGCCGAGGCGCTCAAGGTTGCTGAGGACAATCTGAGTCGCCTCGAGAAATTGACTGCGCTCAACAATGTTCCAGCCGTAGAACAGGAAAAGGCCAGGAGCGAGGTGAACCGTCTGCGCGGTCTTCTCGGAAACGAAAAAATCGAACGCGATCGCAACCTGGCCATGCTCGACGACGCCTGCAAGAAGCTGGAGGCGCAAATGAAAAATTCGGAGATCCGTTCGCCGATGGATGGCTTGCTCACCGGTATCAAAGTGATTGATGGCGAGCTCGTCGCCGATCGCGCGGAACTTTTCACGATTTCATCGCGCAAGAATTACGTTCGTGGTGAAGTGGACGAAGAGGACGTCGGTGAAGTGAAAATTGGCATGAAAGCGATCGTGCAGGTTTACGCATTTCGCACGCGTCAGTTCACGGCGAAGGTCTCCGCCATCCAACCAGCCGCTGATCCTGACACGCAGCGTTACACCATTGTTTTGGATCTGGAAAATCCGCCGGAAAACTTGATGGCCGGGATGACTGGAGAAATGAACATCATCACCGGCAAACACGAGAATGTCCTCCTCGTTCCGTCACGCGCCCTGGTTGTTGACCAGGCCCTTATCGTAAAGCACGGCACGATTCACGCGCGCACGGTCAGGGTCGGTTATCGCACTTTGGATTTTTCTGAAATCATCGACGGGCTTTCCGAAGGCGATCGCGTCGTGCTCTCCGATCAGGACAAATTGCGCCCGGGAAAAATCGTCCGACAAAGAGTGGCGAAAATTCCGCCTCCCCCGGATCAACAGTGACGCCGACGCTCTACATCGCGCTCCGCTTCCTCGGGCATCGGAAGCGCGCGTTTCTCCTAAGCCTCTCCGGGGTTGTCTTTGGAGTGGCCATTTTCGTCTGCACACAGGCGCAGACGCAGGGGTTCGCCAGGAATTTCATTGACGCTACGCTCGGCAGCAATGGCGCACTCGTCCTGCGTTCCCGCTTTGAACCCCGCGCCACGGGTTTGATGGTTCCTCCGAAAAGTTCGATTAGCGGACGCGCTGCGGCGAGTCGCCATTATCTCGGTGGAATCACCGATGCGCGGGAAATCATGCGCATCAGCCGGCAATTTGCCGATGTTGCCGCCTGTTCGCCCGTGCTCCGCGGGACGCTCAGCGCGCGGGCCAACTTCGAGAATGCCACAGCCGATCTTTTCGGGATCGAGCCCGCTTACCATCTTCAAACCACCAATCTCGCCCAGCAGTTGATCGCCGGGAACTTCGATGATTTCCGCAATAATCCGAACTCGGTCATCGTCGGTTCGCGCCTGGCCGAGGTGCTCCAGGTGGGTCCGGGCGATGGGATCCAACTTCTTTCGCCGGGCGGAGAATATCGCCGGTTTGTCGTCGCCGCAGTCGCGCGAAGCGGTGTCGGCGTTGTCGATGCTGTCCGCATCTACTGCCATGTCCGGGTCGCGCAGACCTTATTGCACAAGCCTTTTCCCGCTTCGATGATCGTCTATAAGTTACGCGATCCGGACCGCGCCCCGGCGCTGGCGCGCTCTTTCGAAACCCTTTTTCAACACGAGTCGCAAAGCTGGCAGGATCGCGAGGAAGCCAACCTTCAGCTTTTTCTCACCCTGCGAGTGTCCGCCGCCATCACCATGTCGTTGATTATTTTGCTGGCCGGTTTCGGCATCTTCAATGTTCTCACCATGTCTGTCCTCTACAAGATCAAGGAGATCGCAATTCTTCGCTCGATGGGATATCGCGCTAGTGATATTTCCGCGATCTTTCTCTGGCAGGGGGCGATGATCGCCGTGGCGGGATCGCTCGTCGGATGCATGCTGGGCGCGCTTTTTACCTGGGGAGTGTCCCGCATTCCAATTCATGTTCGCGGATTGATTTACGCGAACCACTTCCTGGTGACATGGGATTGGCGGCATTACTTTTGGGCGACCGTGCTCGCCATCATCGCAGTTTTCATCGCCAGCTATGTTCCCGCGCGCCGGGCAGCGCTCCTGGCCCCGGTTGCCACCATTCGCGGATCGAGTGCATAAGAGAAGTAACGTCTTAATTCGTTAGGTGCCTTGGCACAAGAGGTTCGACATTGTGGATGACAGAAGGGGCCAGGCCTTGTAAAGTCCTTCTCCGTTCCGGAACAGCATGAACTTGCTCGATAAAATCGGCCGCGAATTTACCGGCTATAATCTGCTCGAATCGGGCAAGCGCATTTTCGATCGAAAGCCGCTTCAATGCAGTCTCTACCTCACGGACAAGTGCAACCTCGATTGCTCCTACTGCACCGAATACGATAATTCGAAGCCGCATCCAAAGCTCGAGGATCTTAAGCTTTGGATCCGCAAGATTCGCGAACTCGGGACGATGCGAATTGCACTGGTCGGCGGCGAACCATTATTACATCCGGACGTAGTAGAAATCATCCGTTATTGTCGGCAACTCGGCTTCGCTACTAGCCTAACGACCAACGCCTTCCTGCTCACGCGCAAGCTGCTGAAGGAACTGGAAGAAGCCGGTCTCCAGGTGATGCAGATCAGCGTCGATCGCATGACGCCGAGTGCCGTCTCGAAGAAATCGTTCAAGACGATTTTGCCGAAGCTCGATTATTTCAAGGATTCCAAAATCAACCTGCATATCACCGGCGTGATCTGTGCGGACACGCTCCCGGAATCGAAGGTGGTGCTCGAAACGGGACTGTCACGCGGGATTCCGACAGAGGTGCGCCTGGTCCATGCCGATCCGCTCAGCCGTTATCGGGTAGCTCGCGGCTCTAAGGAAGAACTGGAAGAATTTGTCGACTCGATGATCGAGCGCAAACGACGCGGCGAAAAGATCCATACCAACGAAGCGATCCTGAGCTACCAGAAAAGTCTTCTGCGCAACGAGCCGGTGGAGTGGACCTGCAACGCCGGCTACAAACTGTTCTTCGTTTCCGCGCAGGGAAAGTTTTGGATTTGCAGCATGGTGCACACCGACAAGCACATCATGGACATCACGCTGGACGATCTGTACGCAAATAATCGCAAGAAAAGCTGTCAGGAAGGATGCGGTGTTTATTGCGCGGTAAGCACGTCGTTGCTTGTGCAGAAACCCGTGAGCGTGATCACGAAAGAGATTGTCTCTCGCGCGCGGCGTATTCCCGGTTTGATCAGGCAGGCAGTCAATCCTCCTGAGCCGACCGAGCCGAGCCAGCCGGCACAACCCGCGCCGGTTTCCTGAACTCTGACCCGTTGCGCTGGATCCCGCTGTAGCCGGGATCGGTGATCCGGGCGGCGAAAAGCCGCGCCATCCCGGCCGGGATCAACGATCCCGGCTACGGTTCTCGAAAACGGTGGGTGGCCCGAAACGAATCTGGATGGCGCGGATCACATGCGTGGCGGCGGTGACAGCTCCCCACCCGCAAATCAGAACGAAGCCATTCGCGGCATCGCCGAGCGCAAGAGCTGCGGCGAGGATCCAAATATTGATGTTGCGCCGTCCACCAATGCACCGAACGAAGCGATCAAAATTCGCGACGTCATCCAGATTGCGGCCGACCTTTCTTTTCACTGCGCGTTTCGCGAGGCGATCAATCAAGTCTGCACCGACCAGCAGAATCAAAAGCCAGTAGGCGAAACGCAGGTTTTCCGCGTGGAAATGGAACGCAAGGGCCGTCCACCACGAAAGCTCGATGCAGTAATCGGCGACATGCTCCCAATCCCCCGCCGCGGTTGTCTCAACCTTTGTTCGCGCCAGCTTCCCGTCCACGCCATCGAGCACCTCGATCGCGTAAGCGAGCGCCACGCCCCACCAGAGATGGCCCGTCGTGAAAAGCGCGGTCACGACCAGGCCAATCAACATCGTGACCAAGGTCACCTGATTCGGAGTGATGAGGGTGCGGCAAAGACGCGCAACAATCCAATCCTCAATCGGCGAGTCAAGGAGGCCGGGAAAATCCAAGGTTCCGTTCTGCGCCACGTCGCGTGGGAATCTTTCAGCCACCGTCATGAGTTTTGGCGATGGCGCTGGGAAAAAGACCGGGCGCACGTGTTTGCGAAGAGGCATCACGTAAGTGGATTCCCGTGCCGCATCGCAGAATTCGATTCGGTCGGCCCCGGCCTCGATCGAAAGCTGCTCCAGCAGATCCGCCGTGGGCTCCTGTCGCAGCAACCAATTTCGATCGAGCAAAGCCGCGCTGATCAAGGCCCCGGAGGGACGTGCTTCCGCACGTCCCAAATCCGCGTCGTCTGCGGAACGACATTCTCCCGCGTCTCCCAGACGGGCAGAAGCGCGTCCCTCCAGCCACAAAAACGCACAATCCGGAGGAGGCGCTGAATCGATGAGCAGCGTTGTTGCACCCTGTTGCGCCAATGTCCCTAACAACCGCGCGTCATAATAGAATCCGGCCGAAACAACCAAAACGCGACCGGTCCCAGGCGGCACCTCTCCAATCCGCAAGCCGCCCGCATTCCGCGGCTGGATATTCACCTTCAGATCCGCGCGTGCCCACGATGGTTTCGCCAGATGCGCCGCCACCTCCTCCGGCGAACTCGACACGATGGTGGCCTCGCGGAACCCGAGTCGTTGTGCGACTCGCAACAGACGCTCGAGCAGGGAGATTCCGAAAAGGAGACAGAACGCGTCAGGTGTCTCGGCCAGGATGAGTAATTGCGGTCGAGATGATTCCATGAACAGGGGCGATGCGAAAATGTTTCACTGCCGTTGCGAGTGAAGCTACCTTAAAATTCATGAACGCCGAAGTTTCGCTCAGCTGTGAAGGCATCGAACGTTTTCTGGGCGAGGAGGATTCTCGCGTGCATGCTTTGCGCGGGGTGTCGCTCCAGCTCGAGCGGGGCACCGTGCACGCGGTGGTCGGCCCTTCCGGCTGCGGCAAGAGCACTTTGCTTTATATCCTCGGGTTGCTCGATCACGCCGACAACGGCTGGGTCACGATCGAAGACGAGGCCGTTTCTCATCTGGCCGATGACGCCCTGGCGAAGAGACGAAATGAACTCCTCGGATTCATCTTTCAATTCCATTTTCTCCTCGAGGATTTTACGGCGCAGGAAAACGTGATGATCCCCATGCGGCGGCTGGCCGCGCTGAGCGAGCCGGAGATGCTCGAACGATCCGCCCACCTGCTCGACGCCGTCGGACTGGGCGGCAAATTGAGACGCCCTAGCCGTCATCTTTCCGGCGGAGAACAACAGCGCGTGGCCGTGGCGCGCTCTCTCGCCAACAACCCCAGCGTGATTCTCGCCGACGAACCAACCGGAAATCTCGACAGCGCCAATTCCCGTCGCGCCTTCGAGCTGCTGCAACGCATCGTCCAGGATGAGCGCAAAGCAATGTTGCTCGTGACCCACAATCCTGAGATCGCCGAGGCGTGCGATTGGATTCACGAGATGCAGGATGGTTTGATCGTGGGAAGTCATCCGCGCGGTCGAAGATGAAGCAGGCCCTCGGCACTCGCGCTCCATGACTGCCGCCGAAACCATGCTGCGTCCAATCACTCCACCGGGTGACCTGGAGAGAAGGACGTCCGTTGATCATGCGGCGGAACTGAAACGCGGAGCGTCGGCAAACGTCATCGCGATGCTCGCTTCGAATTTCCGAGGCATTTTTACCTTCCTCGTGGCGCGACTGCTAGGCCCGGCCACGCTCGGCATTTTCGCGGTGGCGTGGGCGACGACTGATCTCGTGAGCAAAATCGGCATCTTCGGTCTCGACGACACGATCATCACCTTCATCGCACGCGCCGAGGCGACCGGTGATCGCGCTCGCAGCCGGACGCTCTTTCGCCTTGCTGTTTTTCTCGGCGTGCTCCAATGCGCCATTCTCGCGGGAATCTCTATAACCGTCGTCCGCCTTTACGGCCATCGACTGGGCCTTGATCCGCAAATGGTGGCCGCCCTTTCAATCATGCTTTGCGCGATGCCAGTGGTCGCTTTGTATCGCATCAACACCGCGGTGTCGCGCGGCATGAAAGTGATGCGGCACGACATCTTCTCGCGTGGCATGACCGAAACGATTGTCACCACCTTCGCGTTCCTCGCCGCGCTTTGGGTTGGACTAAAAACATTCGCGCCGGAAATAGCGGTCATCATGGGCATGGGAGCATCGGGGATCGTCGCCCTGCTTCTCGCGGCATCGCTCTTTCGTTCGACGCCACGGCGCCCAACCGATCTTTCCTACCGCACCGAATCCCGCCGGCTGCTGACCTACGCCGCGCCAATCAGCGCTTATGATTTGCTCAACGCCGTTATCGTTCGTCTCGACGTCGTTATGCTGGGATGTTTTGTCGGACGCGCGCCCGGCGTGACATTGACCACGCTCGGCATTTACGGCGCGGCCGTCGAAGTCGCCGGCGGCCTGCGCAAAATCAACCAGGCGTTCAATCCCATCTTCGCCCCGATCGTCGCCGGCCTGACGATCAATGGCGATCAGGAGCACGCCTCAGCAGCATTCTCTCGCGTCTCGCAATGGATGCTCTGGATTCTCTTACCGCTCGTGGCGGTCATGGTCCTGGCCGGCTCCGTCATCCTTGGGATCTATGGCCCTGCGTTTCGCCAGGGTGGATTGTGGCTCGGCATTGTGGCGGTCGCCTGCGCCACGAATGCTTTCGTCAGTCTCGCCGAAACGGTGATCATGGTGCAAAAACCCCGACTCAATTTGCTGAACTCGATCATTACCTGCGTCGTCGCGCTGACCGCGAATCTTTGGCTCATCAGCCGATTCGGCGTCACCGGTGCGGCACTCGGCATTCTGCTTCCATACGTGCTCCAAGGAATCCTTCGTTATCGGGCGCTGCGCATGGTCTTTCGCTGGCGCAATCCCTGGGGAGACATCGGCCATCCGCTGATCGCTGCCTTGCTCGCAACTGGACCCGCCCTCGCCTGCCGCGTGATGATCGACGGCCTCATTGGCCAAGCCATCGCCTCGTTGGTCTTTCTGTTTGCATATCTATTCGCATGGCTTCACTACCGCCATTTGACGACCATCAACTCCCCGACGTAACTCTACTGCCTTTGAAAGGAACGACCGTTTCCAAGACAGCCCTTACGTGGCGGTCGAATGATCTGGGTAGCGCACGCGTCTCGCAATGAAACGCATATTCCTGACGGGCGCGAGTTCAGGCATCGGTCTCGCCACTGCCACCCTGCTGGCCGGCCGGGGCGATGAAGTCTGGGGCACATCGCGCGACGTCGCACGGATCCCACAGTTACCGCATCTGCATGCCATTCGTCTCGACCTTGGTGACACTGTGTCGTTAGGTGAAAGTTTCAACGCCGCGTTACGTGAAGCGGGTCACTTCGACATCGTGATTAACAATGCCGGCGACATCGGCTATTTCGGACCCGCGGAGTCTCTTTCGGCGAGCGCGGTGCACTCCCAATTTCAAACCGTCGTCTTCGCGCACATCGAGCTCTGCCGCCTCGCCCTCGCCTCGATGCGGAAGCACGGCGGTGGTTGCATTATCAACGTCACGTCACTGGCCGCGCGGCTGCCCGTTCCATTCCTGAGCCTCTACAACGCGGCGAAAGCTGCAATGGCTTCCTTCACCATGTCCATCCAACTGGAACTCGAAGGATCAGACATTCGCGTCATTGACGTGCAGCCCGGCGATATCAGCTGCACCAAACTCCACGACGCGATCACAGAAACCGGCCTGGGCGATCGGCCTCACCCTGCACGAATGGAGCGCGTCTGGCGCGTGGCCGATCGAAACATCAAAGCGGCGCCCAGTCCGGAATTAGTCGCGCGTCGCATCGCGAACTTGATCGACGGGGCGAATCCGCCGCCGCGCGTGACGGTGGGTGATTCCTTTCAGGCAATCATCGCGCCGTTCATCTTCCGTTTTCTGCCCCAACGCGTGCGGATTTGGGGGTTGAAAAATCATTACCGTTTATAGCCATTGAGCATCACCGACGCGGTCATTCTTATGGCGGGAACCGGTTCGCGTCTCCGCGGCTCGGCGGAGACAATTGCCAAGCCACTTATTCCAATTGCGGGCCGCCCACTGATTTCCTACGCGATCGATTCCTTCGACAAGATCGGGGTGCAGACATTGCACGCCGTGGTCGGTCCAAACGGCGAGGAGCTGGCCAGTGCGGTGGCTCAGCTCCTTCCCGCACACATGCGATTCCGTTCCATCTCGAACCATTACTGGCAGAAACAAAACGGGGTCTCTTTGCTCACCGCCGCCGGGAAGGTGGGCGCGCCCTTCTTTCTTGCGATGGGCGATCATCTCTTTGAATCGTCCATCCTCGACCAGCTTGTCGCGCGCGCAGACCTCGCCTGCCTGAACCTGGCGAGCGACCGGAAAATCGATTCGGTCTTCGATTTAGACGACGCGATGAAAGTGAAGACGCAGGGCAAGCTGATTACGGCGATTGGCAAGAAACTCGAGAGCTACGACGCGATCGACACGGGAATTTTTCTCTGCCCAGAGATCGTGTTTGATTACTTGCGCCGCGCGCTCAAAGAGGACGACTGCAGTCTGGCCGATGGCGTTCGACTGATGGCTGCGGATGGGAAAGCGTTGGCGATCGACATTGGCCAGGCCTGGTGGCAGGACGTCGACACGCCGGAAATGTTGGCGCGGGCGGAACAAGAAGCGGCGCGTCTACACATCTGCACACACCGCCCTGATATCTCTTAGTGTCGTCTTAGGCGATTCCCGGAAGAACCTGTTGCGACCGGTCGTAACTCAGGCATTTTGCCTGACTCGTGGCGCGGATATTTTGTCCGCGTTTGTGCAGGTTGAAAACCTGCGCGACACATCAGGCAGAATGCCCGAGTTACGCACGTGTGCCTACGGAATCGACCGGGAACGCCACGCGAGCACCAAACTGACCGCCGTTACGACGATGAGCAGATGCAAAATCCAAGCGGACAACCCAAGAGCGGCCAGGAAAACGAAGAAAAGGATAGCGACATCGCGCTTGGTTAACTGGATCAGCCAGAAAGCAAACTTTTCTCCGAAAAACAATATCCCGGAACGCTCTACCAATTCGCGATGGCGCGGATAGAGGGCGTCGCCTAACGACTCTAGTTTTCCCTCTTCCGCCCCTCGCTCTCGCGTCGCGAGTTGAAACTCATTCACGCCAATCAGAACGGCGGTTGTAAGTCCTTCCACGGCGTAGAACCAGCCGGAATGACCGGCGAAATTTGCTTGCCGGGCAAGTCCAAATCCAAGGCCAACCGCGAGCAGAACGTTGCTCAGGATGTCAAAGAGATCGTCGAGCCGGCGTCCGCGTTCGCTTTCCAAAAATCTTGCGCGTGCAATCTCGCCGTCGCAACCGTCCAGAATGCTGAAGACTTGAAAGAGCACGAGACCCCAAAGAAGTGACCAGTAAGTGCCGTGCAGCAGGATGATCGATGCGGCGACCGGAATGGGAAAGATTAACAAGGTCCATGCGTTCGGAGTGATGGGGAATCTCAGCAGGAGACGCGTGAACATCCTCGAGATCGGGCGATTCAAATATCGGGAAATGAAACCGTCCTGGGACTTGCCGCCGCCGCGAAGAAATCTTATCTCGATCTCGTCGATCAGGTTCCCATCCGTGATGTATTCCCATGTCCCCTCTCGCGAGCGCGGAAACGACTGCACCCACCGGGAATAGCTTTCCCCAAAATCCTTTTCACCGGTCAGGGAAACGATCTTCGGCGCCGCGACCAATGCTTCCGTCAGTGGCCGCACAGCCTTGCGGTAGAGAAACAAACGGGTGTTGAGAACAAGATCGACCGATTGTCCGTCAAGGTCGGTCGTGAAAGTCACCATGGTCAGCCGCTCATTTTTCGGCACCCATCTCTGCGCTTGGTCAAGGTCCGGCCGCCAAAAAATGCAGACGAGAATCGGGGCGGTCTCCTGGTTCTCAACTGCAAATTCATCGATCGAAAGCGCGAGACGATCGAGCTGTCGCAAACCAGCGACCATCCAATCTGCCGATTCGTCGGCGACGATCAGGACGCGGCGAAAGGAGTGGGTCGACCCCGTCATTGCTGCCTTTTCGCTTCCAAACCGCGTCGATAGATCCGATAGGTCTTATATTTCTCAGCGCCGATCGCTTCGAGAAATCGATTCATCATTCGATTGTTTTCCAGGATCAGGCTGCACTCGCCCACGAAGCCTCTTTTGATCATCGCCTCTTCAATGATGCGCAAGACCAGCATTTCCGCGATGCCGTGCCGCCGATATTTCGGGACCACGCCAAGGGCAACAAGCCGGCAAGTTTTGATGCGATTCTTGTAATAGAGAAGTTTTGCCAGGCCGATGGGGAGACCGAAAGTGGTCAGTCGCCCGTTAACTTGACGAAATGCGACGTTGATATCCGGCACGCAAAGAATGAAGCCAACGGGCTCTCCTTTAATTTCTGCCAGCCAAACAAAATCCGGCAGGAGGATCGGCTTTAGCTCGTGCGTCATGAATTCGAATTCTCTCTCGGTGAATTGCACGAAGCCCCAATTGCTTTGCCACGCCTGATGGTAAATCTGGAGGAGTTTCCGGCTTTCCCCCGCGATGTCGCGCAGATTTCCAGGGCGCACTGTAACCTCGCGCCGATTCTCCAGCGCGCGGGCCAGCCGGCGCAGCCGGTTCGCGGCCTCGGTGGGATTCGCAAACCACCAGGCATAAAGGTCGATCTCCTTCTCGAATCCCCAGCGTTCGATTAGTCCGCGGTAATACGGGGGATTGTGTCCCGTCAAAACCATCGGCGGGAATTGAAACCCATCGATCAGGACGCCGCAGAGGTAGAAGATCGAATAATCGATCGGCCCAATGATCTCGTCGCGACCCAATTGACGAAGCCAATCGGCCGCCGCCTCGAGCAACGCGTTCGCGACTTGTTGATCGTCAATCGACTCGAACATCCCGAAGTAGCCGACATTCGATTGATGGAGTGCGTTGTACGTCGGATCATCGCTCGCCATGATTCGCCCAACGATCTCGCCGCCGGATCGGGCCAGGAAAAGCGCGGCGTCGCCGTGCTCATAAAACGGATGCTTCTTACGATCGAGAAACTCCTTGCGCTCCAGCAGCAGTGGAGGCACCCACACCGGATCGTTCGCATATACACGCCACGGGAATTTGATGAAGGCGTTGCGTTCTCGACGCGAAATGACCTGAACGATTTCAATCTGTGGCATGACGGGTTGATTTCAACGACGGCAGCCCGGTGTGCAAGACCGAACTGAGATGATTTCAATCTGCGGCATGACGGGTTGATTTCAACGACGGCAGCCCGGTGTGCGAGACCGAACTGAGATTGCGGCAGAGGAGAAACTGAGTAATAGCATCGGCCTTGTGACGTTTCGCGACGGCCAGTCTGTTCTTGTGCGGAGTCTCGCTTTCAAAGCCTTCGAAATCGAAGAGCTGGCGGACGTCTTTTTTTTTCGCCCGTTCGGCTGGATCATCGCTCGTGGGGCGCGCGCCCTCAGGATGGCGCCAACGCATCTCACTGTCGTGGGCACAATGGTCGGTCTCGCCGGCGGCGCTTTGCTCTACGACGAACACTCCGGCATGTTTCCCTTCGCGCTTCTCATTCTTTCGGGCATCATCGACTCCTCGGATGGGCAGCTCGCGCGTATGACCGGGAATCTCTCAGAGCTGGGCCGAGTGCTCGATGGCGTGGGCGACTACCTCGGACACGGGGCGATCTACATTGCGATCGCGGCGGGCGTCATCCATCGCGGCGGAAGTAATTCCATTATTTTTTGGATGCTGCTGGCCGGGATAGCGAATGTGATGCAGGCGCAGATGTATGACTATCATCGGACTGCATATATCACGATTGTGGGGGAAGGTCGCGCGCCCGGTAGCGATCCCACAAAAGTCCCGTCGTGGATCAGGTGGCTTTATTATGGATACTTATTGATGCAGCGCTGGTTGATTGGCTGGCATGCGAAAGTCGAAGCGATCCTCGCCACCCGCTCGGTTGCCGGCCGAGTGCGCGAGGACGATCGAGTGCGTTACCGCGAATGTTTTTATCGACCGGTCCGCGGTTGGAATTTGCTCGGATCAAATACCCGGTTCTATGCCATCGGTGTATTAATATGGCTGCACCGGATCGACCTGTTTTTCGCCTTTATCTTGTTGCCCATGAACCTGGCATTGATCGCACTCTGGCTTTGGCAGGGGAGGGCGGATCGCAAGTTTCTGGCCGAGCTATGATCCATCAGGCACTGTATCGGAGCAGCTTTGGGATTCGCGAAATCCCAGCCGATGTGGCCACTCGGTGCGAAAACCGCAGCGCCGCTGTCCCTACCAACGCTTTAAATTTTTTCCAATGATTCGCGCGATTCTTTTCGACATGGGCGGCACCCTCGATGGCGACGGGCTGCATTGGCTCGATCGTTTCCTCGCGCTCTATGGAGATTTCGGCGCGGAATTCCCGCGCGATGCGATTCGGCGCGCATTCGACGAAGCGGAACAACGGTCATCTTTGGACAAGGGGATTGCTTCCGCCGATTTGGCGCAGATGATCGAGCTTCACGTGAAGTGGCAGCTTGCCCATCTTGGTTCAGCTGACCCAAGACTGGAGCGACACCTCATTGAAGGTTTTGTCGAGCCGGTTCGCGAGGCAGCCGTGGCGAACGCACAATTACTCGCGAACCTCGCTGAGCGCGGTTTTGAACTGGGTGTGATTTCCAACGGCTGCGGCAACGTCGAGAAACTGTGCGCCGATCTTGGCTACAGGCCCTACCTAACAGTCATCGTCGATTCGCGCCGGGTGGGACTCTTCAAGCCAGACCCGGCAATCTTTCTTTATGCTGCCGGAAAATTTGGGGACGATTTTGGGTCGATGATGATGGTAGGCGATTCGTTTGAACGCGATGTGCTGCCGGCAAAAAAAATTGGAATGAAAACAGCCTGGCTCCAGGGCACCGCACGCGAATGTCCCGATCCATTAATGGTCGATCTCCACCTCTGCAGACTGGCCGATCTTCCGGCCGCCATGTCGGCCGCTTCATTAGCATTCGTATGAACGCATCCAAGCTTTCCTTGAAGGCCGGTGTGTTCGCTGCAGGCCGCGGTGAACGATTGCGGACGCAATCGAGCTACCTGAAGCCGCTCATGAAAGTGGGCGACCAGACTTTGATCGAGCATGTTCTAAACTCGATGGCTGGCGCCGATCCATCAGAAGTCGTCGTGATCATCAACGAGGATTCCCTTGCCGTCCGCGATTACGTTGCCACGGTGCAGTGGCCCTTTGCGATTCGCTGGATCGTCGAAACCACTCCATCCTCGATGCATAGTTTTCTCCGTCTCGTCGAAACGCTCGCGGCGGCTGGCGACGACGGCCCGTTTCTCCTTTCGACTGTCGACATCGTCGCCAGCTCGCAGACCTACGCCCGGTTCATCGCGCAAGCGCAGCGCGAGGACGCAGCGGTTTCGCTCGCGCTCACTTCTCCCGGAAATGACGAGAAGCCGCTTCTGGTACGCTGCGCGGCGAATAACTCGCGTGTCATCGCGATTGGTGATGGGGCTGCGCCCTCGCAGCAGACAACCGCCGGTTTCTACGCCGTTCGCCCATCGATTCTCCGCGAAGCAGAAGCGGCCCGGCGCGAAGGAGTCGATGCACTGCGAACCTTTCTCGGGCGTCTGCTCGATCGGGGTTATCATCTCGCGGGCATTCCGATTGCTCAATCGATTGATGTCGATCGTCCCGGCGATATCCTCACCGCGGAAGAATTTCTCCGAAGCACGGCGGTATGAAACGATTGCTGGGATTATACCGGGAAAGGCAATACTCGCCCGGTCGACATTTATCGAACGATGTGCTTCTGCTCGATCAGATCGCGTATCGGCTTCGGGAGCGTGATTTCGCTGTGGATCTCCTCACCCTCGATGAGGCAGAGAGTCGCCGCACGGACGCGGCCATGATCTTTTCGATGTGCCAGGGAAGAGCAGCGCTGGAAAATCTGGCCGACTGGGAACGCCAGGGCGCCAAAATTATCAACAGCCCGCGAGCCGCGCTAAACACGCATCGTGATCGGCTTCCAGCGTTGATGGTCGAAGCTGGCATCGCGTTTCCGCAAACGCAGCTGATCGGTACGCGCGAACGCGCCGACCTCCGATCTTTTAATCTCAATGGCGGCATCTGGCTGAAGCGTGGTGATATCCACGCTTCTGTAACTGCCGATGTTCAGTGGGTTGATTCGGCCCAACGCATCAAGGCGGGAATGATTGATTTCGCGGAGCGCGGCATCAACATCGCCGCGCTTCAGGCGCATCGGTCCGGCGACGAGATAAAATTTTATGGCATCACCGGCCGGGGACTCTTCCACTGGTTCTATTCGGGCGAAACCCGGAAATATCCTTTCAATCTTGTCGACTTGGAAAGTCTCGCCCACCGGGCTGCCGCCGCGGCCGGCCTCGACATTTTCGGCGGCGATGTGATCGTGTCGCCTTCCGGCGAGCTGACGCTCATAGACTTGAACGACTGGCCATCGTTCGCGCCCTGCCGCGAACGAGCTTCCCATGCGATTGCGGATTTCATTGCGAGGCGTGTCCATGTCGAGTGACGCTCAACTTCATCTTCGAACGCGGACCCAGGCGCTTTTCGACGAAGAACAGCAATTCATCGCACCGGGATTGCAGACGATCGCGTTGCTGTCCGAACTGGCGATTGAGCGCGGAGAAGGCGCCACTCTCATCGATCTCGACGGCAATATCTATCTGGATTTGAACGCCGGGGTATCGGTGGCAAGCCTGGGTCACGCTCACCCGCGCTACGTCGCCGCGCTCGCCAGACAGCTTGAGGCAATATCAGTCGGTAGCTTTACTTCACAGCCGCGCGCTGAACTCGTTAGGCTAATTGCCGAGCTGGTGCCGGGCAATCTGACGCGGACACAGTTCTTTAGCGGCGGGGCCGAAGCGGTGGAAGCGGCGATCCGGCTGGCCCGATCCCATACGAAGCGGACCGATATCGTCGGCTTCACCGGTGGTTTTCACGGGAAAACCGCGGGCGTGCTGCCGCTTTCGGATGTGGATTGGAAGCATTTGATTGGGCCGCTGCCGACGGGTCATCATCTCGCCCCTTATGCCGATCCAACACGATTTGCAGGTTCGGAGACAGAATGCCGGGCGCATGCAATCAAAGAGCTTCGGCGCGTGATTGAGAGCGATGTTGACGGAAGGCCCGCGGCGATTGTCATCGAACCGATTCAAGGAACAGCCGGTAATATCGTGCCGCCTTCGGGCTTCCTGCGCGATGTGCATGACGTCGCGCACGAGTATGGCGCGCTCCTCATCGCCGATGAGATGATCACAGGATTTGGTCGCACCGGTCGCATGTTTGGATGCAGCCGTGACAACGTGGTCCCTGACATCACGACTCTCGGCAAGGGAATGGCGTCTGGATTTCCAGTGAGCGCTCTGGTTTCGACTGATGAGATCGTGGCGGCGAAACCGTTCTCGCTTCCTAGCGCGTCCTCTTCCAGTTATGGCGGAAACCCGCTTGGTGCTGCGGCTGCGTTGGTTACGATCCAAACGATATTGTCGGACAAGCTGGTCGAAAATTCCGCGAAAGTCGGGCGCCTGCTACACGATGGGTTTGTGGCGTTGGCAGCAAAACATCGTTCGATTGCCAACGTTCGAGGACAAGGATTATTGATTGGGTTCGATCTCGTGGCCGATCAGAAAACGGGGACGCTGCTTCCAAAAGAGAAATGCATTAAGTTTTTCAAGGGTTGTCTTGCCGATGGACTGATCATGATGAGTTACACGCCAAGGGTGCGCGTTCATCCGCCGCTGATTCTTTCCGCGGCGCAGGCGAATTCTGCGCTGGCCATTATCGATCGGGCTCTGGAACGTTTCGAAGCGGAATAGAAGCGTGCTGAAAGGTGCGATAATCGGTTTCGGTGAGGTTGCTCGCCACGGGCACTCTCCGGCTTACGCAGTCTCTCAGGAGGCGAAAATAATCGCCGTGGTTGATCGAGCGGAAAAGCGGCGCAAGGCGGCGCGTGAATCACTGCCCGGGGTTGTGGCCTATGCAACGATGGAGGAACTGGCCGTTCGGAATGAGATCGATTTTGTCGACATTTGCACGCCGCCGGCGATGCACGGCAAGCCAATGCTCGATGCGCTGGCCAGAGGTTGGAACGTATTGTGTGAAAAGCCGCTGGTGTTGGATTTTGTCGAGCTCGAAAAGATAAGGAGCATGGCTCGAAAGTTCGAACGCGCTGTCGTTCCAGTCCATAACTGGAAATACGCACCGATCGTTAGGCGAGCAACCGAGATGTTGCGCTCCGGCGCGATCGGGCAATTGCGCGGAGTAGAAATTGAAACGTTGCGGGTCCGGGATTGCGCCGTTGCCGATCCCGATCACCCAAACTGGCGGCGCGATCCCGCCATTGCCGGTGGTGGCGTTCTGATGGACCACGGCTGGCATGCGATCTATCTGGCCCATCACTGGTTCGGTGAGACGCCATCCGAGATCAGTGTTTCGCTCCACCGTTCCCCGCTACGGCAAATTGAAGACGAGGCTACTCTGACGCTCACGTTTCCGAGTGGTCAGGCGAAGGTCTTCCTCACCTGGAGGGCCGATGAGCGGCGAAACACGATGTGTCTGACTGGCGAACGCGGCCAGATCGCGATCGATGACGACACTTTAAGAATCGCGCCGGAGTCGATTCAATTCGAGAGCGGGCTCTCCGCCGGTTCGCATCACGCGGATTGGTTCGCGGCGATGTTGCCGGATATCATCGCCAGTTTTCATCAGCCGGAGACTGCGCTGGAATTGTTCGAGGAAGCCGCGCTGTGTCTCTCCGTGATCCGACGCGCGTATCAGATGTCGTAGCCGCGACCCGCAACTCACGGAGGCGGGGATACCGCGGGGGCTTGGCGAGGTGCTCACAAGGAGTTAGCTTATGGCCAAGTAAACGTTTCCTTGCGGTGGTCGTGACATACAAATGGCTTATGGATGAAATGGGCGGTCAAGAGATGCGCTGGATTCGCGCCGGCATGGTTGCGGGAGTGTGGGCGTGCCTTGCTTATCCGGCCGCAATCTTTGTTCCGCTCCCGCTTTGGATGTCGGCCGCGCTGGCAGCGAGCTTTGGGCCCGCACTTGCCCTTGCATGTGTCGGCCTTTGGCGACTGATTAGACTGCACCAGGCTTCTGTGGCTGCCGCCGCAGGCGCGGGTCTTAACGCCGTGGCTGGTGCCCTTTTTACCGCGATGCGCCTCGTGCAGTTGGCCATAGGTGTCGCTACCGGAAACCACGCCGAGCAGCCCTTGCAGGCGGTCTGGCTTGGACTCGACGTGGCGTGTGATGTTTATATCGGAGTCGGCACGGCCTTGTTTGGCTTCAGCATGCTTCGTCACCCACGATTCGGTTGGGTGTTTGGTGGCAGTGGTATCGCGATCGCGCTGGCTCTCCTTGGTTTCACCCTTTACACGTTCCCAGTTCCACCCGCGGAGGCTGGTCTGGTTGACTTGGGCCCGATTCTCGGTGTCTGGTACTTCGCTGTCATCCTGAAGACGTTGCAGTCGCTGAGCTGGGCTCGGGAGGCCGTCCGAAACGCTGCCACCTAACCCTGCTGCGGATTGGTTCGCGGCGATGCCACCAGATGTGATTGCCTGCTTCCATCGGCCCGAGGTTGCGCTGGAATCGTTCGAGGAAGCCGCGCTGTGCCTTTCAGCGATTCGAAACGCGTATCGGATGCCCTAGCCGCGACCCGTAACTGATGGAGGCGGGGCTACAGGGCGGGCTGCATCTGCGCAGGGACGAGTGTGTCTGAGAGGATGTTCAACGCCTCGTCCAAATCCGCGCGAGTATGGTTCGCAGTGACGCAGGCACGAAAGCAGATCCTGTCCTGCGGCACCGCCGGATAATCGACGGGCGCGACCCAAAGACCGCGATGGCGAAGCTCATGTCCCAACCGGTACATGCGCTCGCGATCGCCAATTACGAGTGGCGTGATATAGGTAGTCGAATTGCCGGTATCGATTCCGAGCCCGTTCAGTTGTTTGTGAAGGTAGTCCGCGTTTTGCCAGAGACGGGTGCGCAACTCCGGGCGGCTCGTTCCCAATTCAAGCGCTTTCAGGATGGCCGCGACGACAACAGGCGGCAGCGCACAGGAATAGACATAGGGATGCGAATAGAAGCGGAGGTAATCGAGCGTTTCCTTTGCGCCACAGACAAATCCACCCAGCGCTCCAAAGGCTTTCGAGAAAGTTCCGTAGAGAATTCGAATTCGTTTCTCGACGCCGAAATGTTCCACCGCGCCGCGGCCATTGGCTCCGCAGGCGAGCATGGAATGCGCTTCGTCGACGAAGACGCTCGCTTCGTGCGAATCGGCCACATCCATCAAGGCGTTCAAATTGCCGAAATCACCATCCATTGAATAAATGCCTTCAACGATGACGAGCTGACGTTTCCCCTTATGTCGGGTCAAGGCGGCGTCGAGCGACTCCGGATCGTTGTGCTCGAAGCGCTCCGTTCGGGTTCGTGCCAGCACGGCACCGTCACGAAGGCTAAGGTGGGAGCGATTGTCCATTACAGCCACGTCACTCTTGCGCAAGAGTCCGGAAATGGTTCCCAGCGCTCCACCGAAACCACTGTTGAAAAGCATGGCATCCTCGTAACCGAGAAACTCCGCCATCCGCTTTTCGAGTTGCCGATGGAGGTCGGTCATGCCTGAAAGCATAGGTGAACCACACGCCCCGAGACCGTGTGTGCGCAAAGCCTCGTGCGCAGCAGCGATCACTTCCGGATGATTGGCCAGGCCCAGGTAATTGTAAGAACAAAAATTGATGACCGGATGCGATTTGCCGTCGTAGCGAAGGGTGGTCCGTGCTTCAGCCGGACCAAGCAGTTGAGGCTCGTACAATTCAATGGCCCACTCGCCGATATGATGCCATTGCGTGAAGGCTGGTGGCGGTTTCAGCGGATCCTTGCTGTCGCCAACGAGGAAGTCGCTCAGGCTGAGTTTGGCGGGATCCTTCTCCACACCGGGATGAAGATTCGGTTGGGGATGGGCGGAATTCATGGTGAGCTTGAAAAAGAGAGGTTCAATTCGATATCTGATTAATGCGGCGTTCCGACGCCTCATGGTTCCTTTTTGGGGTCGCGAATGAGGGCGATACAGCGATCGTCCTGATGTTCATTCGATTGAGCAGCCCAACAGAATACGGGAGGAGAGAAAAAACGTCTATAAATAAAAATATGCTTCTGCGATTTTTATTTTTCAGAAAAGCGCTCCCCCAAAGGGGCCATTTTCGGCCTTAGAGATAACTCCGACTGCCGTTGATCGTGCGAAAAGTTACTGCGCCTTCCATGGTCCGCAGGGAACTCTCCAGAACCTGTGCCGGCTCGAGCGTTTGGAGACAAAGATTGTTCGCGCAACGCGAGCGCTTGTTGTTCAGGAAACTGATACACGGACTGCAATGAAAAAAGGTATATAAGATCACACAATTGCCCAACGGTCCGTAGACGAAGGGCGAGTCGGTGCTGAAAAGCGCCACGATCGGAGTCTGCGTGAGGGAAGCAAAGTGCACCGGGCCGTTATCGTTGCTGATTAGTAACTGGGAGAAATTGATCAGCTCGACGAGTTCGGCCAGCGATCGGGTGCGTCCGCAAAAATTGCGGCAGCGCTCGGCGCCTACCGCTGTCACAATTCTTTCGCAAATTGCGCCGTTTTCGGGAACGCCAATCAACAGCACGCGAACTTCGGGGGATCGTTCGAGGATCCCGCCAATCACCTGAACATAATGCTCGGCCGGATAATTTCTAATTGCCAGATTCGGACCTACGTCTGGATTGACCAGAACAAGGGGAGCCTTCTTCCAATCCGGAAACACTTCTCTTACTCGAGACTTCATCTGTCCGGCAAGATCGGCATCGGATTGAAACGCCGGGAGCAGAATTTCCGAACTTTCAACTGGTCCCTTATAGTTGGGATAATGCTGCTTGTCGGACAACGCTGCCTTGCACAAAGCGAGGAAATTTTTCGCAACGTGCAGGTTCTGATTAAAGGCACACGGAACGTCGATGAAACGACCACGGTAAAGTCCCTCATATTCGTAACGATAAAAACCCGCGATTTGACGGGCTCCGACAAGGAATGAAACGATGGCGGAAAGTCTGGTGAACTTGTCGAGATCGATCACCAGATCAAACTTCCCCCGGCGCAACGCTGCGACGGTGCCAGCCAAAGAAGAAAGAAAGCGGAATATGCTCCCGCCTTCCACGCCGTGGATATTTTGTTCTGGAACCATGCCGAGAAGCTTCCATGATTCCTTGTTCCCGCTCACACACAGGACATGCAGCTCACATTCAGGGAGCTTGCTTTTCACATACTTTAGCCCCGAATAGGCCATGATGGCCGCCCCCATTTCGAAGAATTCGATAAACAGAATGCGGCGGTACGATGATATTCTTCGCTTGCGTTTGAAGAGAGTGAGTAGAGCGCAGACAGCCTGGCCGATGTATCGGTCGATGAATCGCAGAACTCCTGATTCCTTCATGGCGGGAAGAGTATGGGCAGGCAGGAAAAGAAGCGAGAGCGCTTTGCTTCTGCGGGTTGAACACGAACTCCGGAAGAGATGAACGCTGCAACTGATGGATTTCGAGGGTTCCGAGCCGCTGCGCTTGGAATCGTTCTTCTCACGGTCTGTACCCGCCTGCCGTCACTTCAGCATCCGCAGCCGATCGATGATGAAGCGGCCTACTCCGTCGTGGCAAATGAGATTGTCGATGGAGGCCGCCCCTACATCGACGCGGTGGATCGCAAACCGCCGCTCCTCTTCTGGACGTACGCAGCAGTTTTCAAGATCGCGGGCAAGTACAACTGGATGGCGTTGCACGCCGTTGCGCTTATCTGGACGCTGGGCACGATGGCCGGTCTTTATGTGATCGGCAGACGGTTATTCGATCGAGAAACGGGATTGATCGCGGCGCTGCTCTACAGCGTTTTCCAACCTTGGGCGGTGGCGAAAAACCTGGCCTTCAATGGCGAATTACTGATGAATTTGCCAATTGTTTGGGCGTGGGCCATCGCGTTTCGGCGACATTCGTCGCGACTACGCCCTGAGCTTTTCGCAGCAGGTGCGCTGCTCGGCGCAGCGTTCCTGCTCAAGCAACCGGCAGCGATTGCCGCCGTGCCGCTCGGGCTGTATCTACTCCTCCCAGGTTACCGCGTCAGCCGCGGCGTTACCCGGATGGAATCCATTGCTCAGGCGGCCATTCTCACGCTGGGATTCCTCGCCGCGCTTGGGTTGACGGCGCTCGTTCTCGAACGGGAAGGCATTCTGCGCGAGGCATTCTACTGGACGTTTGCCAATCACACCATCCCATATTTTTTTCTGAAGCGTGGCGTTTTACACACCCTGGCTTTTGTCGGAGCCTGTCTTCCCCTCGTCATCGGTGCGGTAATGCCGTTTCGAGATGGTGACGGAATTTGGGCCAAGAGAAAGGCGGAGAGATCTGCACTCATCGGTCTCCTCGTCGCTTCAGGTGTTGGGGTCGCGGCGGGCGCTCGTTTTTATCCCCACTACTATATTCAATTGGTTCCGCCACTCGCGCTTCTGGCGGCTCCGCCTTATGCCCGCCTCTGGTGTGGCAGAGCGAAGGAGCATCCCTGGTTCCTTCGACCAGTAGTTACCTTCGCATGGCTGGCCATCACCGTGATCGCATTTTCCATTTCGCACTGGAAATTTCTGGCGCGAGATCGCGAACCGTCCGAGACAGCACGCTATCTCACCGCGCACTCCTCGCCTAACGATCGGATCTTCGTCTGGGGTCGCAGCGCAGCCGAGGTGTATCTTCAGGCGCGCCGCCGCCCCGCCTGCCGTTATACTCTGACGTTTCCGCTTACAGGCTTCATTTTCGGCGGCGATCTCCCCGGCGTCGACACTCGTAACCGCATCGTGCCGGGTGCATGGAATAATCTCGAGGAAGATTTTCGCGCACACCCGCCCGCCTTCATCATCGATCTTTATTCAAGTCCGGGCGCGCAATATCCCGTGCACGACTTCCCTGCGCTGGCCAACCTGCTAACCGAACATTACCGACCGGTGGCCCGAGCTAATGAAGCGGTGATTTATCACAGGCGTTGAGTGGCGACCCTAACGGGATTCGAAACCGCTCTAGCGAGTTCGTGAAATTGCGCGATTCCCGCTCAAATCTGCAGGAATCAGCGCGTTAGCCGCATTCGCTTAAAATGAGCAGATTGCCGATTCGCGCAGAATTACGCAGTTTTAGTGTCCGAAATTGTCCGAAATCCATTTGCCTCGCGCGCGCGCAGTTGTGGCCCTCTAATGCTCATCGGAGGCGTGCTTCGCATTCTCTTTTCGGCGCCGACATCACGATCCGCTTTGCACTGCGCCGGAGAATCTGCTTCGATGTCCTGAGGAGAATCCAAAATGAAAAACAACTGTCTTCACACAGGAAATACGACGAAGAAATCATCGGCGCGAGCGAGGCCCGTCGTTCGCGCCTTGGGCGTAGTCGCGGCATTCACTCTGGCCGGTTTCGCTTTGCGTGTCGCTTTGGCGGCTGGCCCCGAGCACCAGAGTGTCCGAAGCAGCAAATCGCAGATTGTTGCGGAGAATCCTGACGCTTCAAGCAGCGGCAAGAATCCAATAGCAGAGAAGTACGACACGCTGGTGATGCGCGTCTACTTCCGCGACCGCGCCGAGCGCGACCGGCTGGCCCAGGAACTCAACGCCGAAGAAGTGCTCACAACAGGAGGCTATCTCACCGTAATCGGCGATCGGGACCTCTACTATAGCCTGACGGCGCGCGGCCTCCGTGTCGAGATAGACGAGAACAGCAGTCGCAACCTCAGCCACCCTCAAATCCTGCCCTTCAGTTTCTACGGCGGGTACAAGACGGTGGAAGAAATATACGCCTTCCTCGACCAGAAGGTGGCCCAGTTCCCCAATCTGGTCGAGAAGGTAGACATCGGCGACTCCTGGTGCAAGGCCCATCCAGGCTCGTGCCTCCTACCCAGTCCTTGGAACGGCTACGATCTGTTTGTGCTACACATCACGAACCGCAACATACCAGGCCCCAAACCGGTCTTTTGGGCGGACGGCGATATACATGCTCGCGAGATCGCTACGCCAGAAGTCGTTATGCGCATGATTGACTACCTGCTCAATAACTACGATACCAATGCCGACGTTCGCTGGCTCGTGGACTATCACGACATCTGGCTTATGCCCGAAGTCAACCCCGACGGCCACCACATCGTCGAGGCGGGAGGCGGCGGCAACAGCCCGTACTTGTACCGCAAGAACGGCAACAACGTCGGAGGCAGCGGGTGCTCCTGGCCTCCCACAGCATCTAGCCACTTCGGCGTAGACAACAATCGCAACTTTCCCTTCCACTGGGGCTGCTGCAACGGCTCGAGCGGTCTTGTGTGCGACCAGACCTATCGAGGGACGTCGGCGGGATCGGACCCGGAGACGATGGCGATCTTCAACATGATTCGTACCCTCGTGCCCGACCAGCGCGGCCCCGGCGACACCGACCCGGCGCCTATCACTGCCACAGGCGTTTACCAGAACATCCACACAAATGCGGCAGTCAACCTCTTTACATGGGGCTGGACTAGCACGCAAATGCCTAACTACGCTGAGACGCGCAACATCGCCGCGCACATGGCCGCGCCGAACGCGGGCGGTAACGGTTACCCCTATGGCTCGATCATCGATCAGTTGTATCCGGTAGATGGAGGCTCGATTGACTGGGCGTACGGCGAGCTGGGCATGGCGGCCTTCTCCACCGAGTTGGGCGGCCAGAGCTTCCTCCCCTCCTACTCGTGCATAGATAATCCAGGTTGCGGCTCCTCGCAGGGACTCTGGCCGGAAAACCGCGGGATGCTTCTCTACCTGGCAAAGATAGCGCGCACGCCTTATCTGACTTCGCACGGACCAGATGCCAACACTGTGACGACTAACCCGCCATCAGTTCCGCAAGGAACGCCTTCGCAACTAAGCGCGACGACCACCTTCGCCTGGACTGGCAATTCGTTCAGCCAGAACGTGGGCGCAGCAGAATATTACATTGACACGCCTCCCTGGGCTGGCGGCACGGCCATCCCAATGAACGGCACGTTCAATTCGCCTACCGTGGCCGTCAACGCCACCATAGACACTACCAGCCTGTCGGGAGGCCGCCACGTTATCTTCGTGCGCGGGCGCGGCGTGAGCAACTTCCAGGGCTTCCAGACCTGGGGGCCGATCAGTGCGGCGTTCCTGGATGTGACTGGAGGTCTGCTTAGCGCAGCCTCACGCCTGACTCATGGCGGGGCGGGGACATTCGACATCGCGATGCCGCTGACTGGTACCTCAGGCGTGGAAGACCGCGCTTCCGGTACTTACAATGCTGTCTTCACGTTCGATGGAGCTGTCACCTCTGGCGAGGTTCTGGCTGTCGGTGGTACCGCCACCGTTGGTCCGATCTCTTTCAGTGGGAACACCATGACCGCACAACTAACTGGTGTAACAAGTGCGGAAGTCGTCACGCTGCGAGTGCAAGACATCAACGGCGACGGCCAGCCACATGGCGACGTTCCATTTGGTTTCCTAACGGCCGATGTCAGTGGCAATCGCACGGTAAACGCAAGTGATGTCGCGCTGACGAAATCGCAGAGCGGTCAACCAGTTGACGCAACAAACTTCAGGTCTGACGTCAATGCCAACGGCATCATCAACGCTTCTGATATCGCGGCCATCAAATCCAGAGCCGGCACCGGACTGCCTTAATAGTACAAGGCACCGGAATCCAGGCTGCCTGTGCGGACATTCATTGAGCTGTCGGTCGCTGTTTGGCGACCCTAACGGGATTCGAACCCGTCGAGTTATAAGTTTTTGTGACCGATATTATTTATCGATATCCCTGATTGTTATTAACTTATATAAAATCTCGTCGCGCAGGTGCAAAATCCATTCGGTCACTAATAGGCACGAATTTCGGCCAATTTTGTCACGTCTTGTCACGCACTGCATGGCGAATCGTTTGAGTAACTGGCCACGACAAATTCTCCGCGTGAATCCATACGCGACTTCTTCCCGGCGGAGGGAGCACAGTCAAGGTGGAGCGCAGCGGAGCGAGCAATACCTTTACGGCGCGCACCGAGCCATAAAATAGTGAAGCGCATTCACGCATGGGGCGACCGCGCGATTTCTCGTACCGGAGGACCGACGACAACGGCTTGCAAACCAGACATAAGTAAGTTGCTCGTCGAATTTGGCTGCGTTCACCTCCAGGGAACTGCGCCGTGAGTCGTGGCGACGCAATTCGCTTGTTCCAATCGCCACCTCGAAGTATCAAATCCTTGTGAGTCGCGCACGCCATCAGCGAAGAAAGGAAGAGCAAATCGCCCGTCGTTCAGCGCGGATGGAACAGTCGGCACCTTTGAGAAAGTCGTCGATGACTCGCAACTTTCTCGGCTTGATGATGGCATTCATAATCGGAGGTGCCGTGGCCTATCCGATTGCCCGCTATCAAATGCGAGAGAGATGGACAAGCGTCCAGTCAGCGAATCTCGACAGTGCACCCCGGTCTAACGTTGGGTCGCCTTCTTGAAATGAGTCCATCTGAGTTGGCCGATGTCGACATCGCGGAAATGAATCTTTTGTGTGCGAAGGATTTGCCTGGATCAGAAAATTTGGAGATTCCAAAGGCGCTCAAGATTATCGACTACTGGACTGATCGAATTGATCTCGAAACCAAGCGAAACCGGCACCGCTTCAAAGAACATCCCGAGGAATACGAAAACTCGGAAATTTATTATTCAATGGGAATGATTGTTACCGTTCTCCAGCAGGATTTGGACGTTCGCTACAACCCGGCGCTTACGGATTCGGATAATTTAGGAGACGAGGCATTTCTTTCCGATGTATCGAATGAATTTCTCAACGGCTTACTGAGCGACAAGCGAATGGGAACATGCGCTTCGATGCCCGTTTTGTATGTCGCGATTGGACGGCGGCTAGGCTATCCGGTAAGCCTCGTAAACGCGAAGGATCATCTTTTCGTTCGCTGGCAACGGCCAGGCGAGGGCGCGTTCCGGGACCTCGAAGCAACCAGCCAGGGCATCGTTTTCAAAACGGACGAGGACTACAAAGCTTGGCGCAAAATTCCTGACGAGGAGATTAAGTCCGGCGTGTCTCTTCACACGCTCACACCGGAGCACGCGTTGGCCATTTTTATGCACATGCGGGCCGGCGCTCTTCAGTTTCACAAACGCCTGCCGGAAGCAGTCGTTGCTTATGGCGAGGCCGCGCGACTTTGGTCAGAAAATAAAATCTTCAAAACATATCTCGCCGATGCTGTGGTCAAGATTGCGCCGTGGGAATTCACACCTATTGTGGACGAGCGAAGGCCTCTTTCACCAAAGGAAACGATTGACCAAGAAAATCGCCGGCTGCTAAAAGAGCAGCATCCCGAGGTAAATTTGGACATCGTCGAGCAGAAGAACCACATCACCCCCAAGAAACCATGAATCGCAAACTTCTTTCCGTTCTTCTGTTTGGCCTAACGGCAGTCGCATTGATATCGAGTGAGACTCAAGCTGGCTACGATCCGACGATTGGCCGCTGGCTCAGCCGGGATCCGATGAACAACGCGGAATTGCGCCAGGGACCGAATCTCTATTCGTACGTCGGCAACGATCCGATCAATCTTGTTGATCCACTTGGTCTTGCGAGTCTAAACCTATTTCCGGCAAACGATCCCGATGGATTGAAGAGCGCCGCCGATTGGCAGTTTCCCACGCCCGGCGTTTTCAACGTAGCAGGGCATGGCGGTCCAGGGTACATCTGGGACTCAAACCTGCGCATTATTCCCTTTGCTAAGCTCGCAGACCTGATTCTAAATTCGCCGAACTATCACCCAGGCGACAAAATTGTTCTGGATGTGTGCGATGCTGGAGTTGCGAACGACGCCGGCTATCCTAGCGCTGCTCAACGACTGGCCGACTTGCTCGGACTTCCAGTTTGGGCTCCAACTGGCCAAATCGACTACAACGGATTCGGATTTATTTATCCGCACCCCGGCGTCAATTACATTCCGGTTCCGCCTTCGCGGTAAATGTGACCAACCCATTTCGCAAAGCTGCGGTGATGGTGCTTTGCTTGGCTGTACTGGTCGTTGGCGCTGTGTATCTTTACAAGGACCAACAACGCCGAGGTCCGACATTGTCCATCGAGCTAAAGGACGACGCTCTCGCGGCTGACACTGTTGCCGCGAAGAACGGCGATGCAGCAGCAGCAGCCAGAGTAAGCAGACATTTTCTTGTCAAGAAACAGTGGAGGCTTGCATACACTTGGATGCTGCGGGCGAAGCAGCTCGGCGATCCGGGAGCTGAATCGGATTTGAATGAGATGCGCAAATTTCTACCGCCTGATGCAATAACAGAGAGCGAATTCGACGACTCACGGAAAGCGAAAGAAAATTGAGGCGCTTCTCGATTTTTGACTCCATAAACTACTACCCGAAGACGAGGTAAAATTTTCCCTCCAAGATTATCGAGTCGCGAGTGATGGCTCCCCGTCGTGCTATTTTGGTGACCTTAGGCAGCCTCGTCGCCGCTTACGTAATCTCTTTCGCCTGCACGTTTGAAGTATTAGGCGACCCGGTACGCAGCGAAGCCGGTGAGTGGCTTGGCCCCCCCAAGCGTTTTAACGCCGACGTTACCGACATTGGTAAAGTCTTTGTTTATCACAGTAAACAAATGTTCGTTTATCGCTTTTACCGGCCGGTTTGTGTAGTCTGGTTGTGGTGCATGGGTTTCTCCTAGCGGATCGGATCGCGGCGTGCTAAAAGAGCAGCACCCCAATGTAAATTGGGACCGTCGCCGAGCAGAAGAATTACATCCCCCAAGAAACTATGAATCGCAAACTTTTCACCCTTCTCTTTGGCTTGGCTGCAATCGCTTTAATATCGAGTGAAACTCAAGCTGGTTACGATCCAACGATTGGCCGCTGGCTCAGCCGAGATCCGATGAATAATGCTGAGATTAGCCAGGGGCCAAATCTGTACAGCTATGTCGGGAACTCGCCGGTCAATCGGGCCGATCCGCTCGGATTGTATTATTTGTTGATTCCGGGATCGTGGTTTGACGGCAATGGGTATGAGGGAACCGGGGGCGAGTTCTATCGCTACCAAGATCTGGAAGAGTCCTCAATGGCCACGCTTGACGGCATCATTCCTTTCGCGGATCCATTCGGTGATAACGGCGGTTACGACAAATGTGATACAGACCTGGCTTTAAGCCGAAGATTAGGGGAATTCTCAAGGGACACCTACTTTTCCACGCTTGGATTGCGAGGATTATCAAATTCAGGTTTACTGAATAGTAATCGTTATCTCCGAATTGGGCCGGGAAGATGGGGTCGAGACATGGTGCCGCGTATCTCGATCGGGAATGGGCCTCCGAGTTGGTGGAATCATTGGCGCCTCTGAAAATGAGCCCCTCTTCGGTAAGAATTTACGACGCACGACACGGCCAGGATTTTAGGATCAACACTCTTCGCGGAACGTTTTCAAGCTTAGAGAACCACTTCTATGTAATCGATAACGCGTACAGACTTGGATTGGATCAAGCGTGTCGCTGTATTGAATGAGTGTGTCCGAAAAACATCGAAGTTCGGGTTTTTTACCCTGATTCCCTGGATTCCAGGGGCAAAAACGCTTAGAGCGGAAATCAAACAAGAATTTCAGCGAGTATCTGAATTTGAGGGCGCTCTCAGCGGCTACTTTGATATCGAATCGGATTCTGTCCAAAAGCTGTTTGAGATACGGAAAATGTTTGGTGGAAAGAAAAGCGGGGAGTGGGGATTTGGTGGTTGCACGGAAAAACTCACTCCGCCCATTCGAATTTCTTTTACGAAAGCGGAGTCGTGGGATCTTTTTCACGTTTTAGGGCAATCTTCCAAAATTGGTTGTTTTCTTTATATGGGGGAGATGTGCCAAACGACATTTATGACAAGATTGTTTTCTAATCTCGATTCCTGTCTCCGCCAACTGCCTCTTAAGTCGAACTGAGTAATGGCCGTGTGCACATGCAGATCAGCGATGATCGGACTTTGCAACAAGCAGCCGCCTATTTGCATGACGGAGTGACTGGGCGATCGCAGCTCAGTCGTCTCTAAGAAGTCCGCGGCGTTTCCGACTCGTACACCTGGCCGAGTAATCCCGAGATTGTCTCGGAGTCGGCCACCATGTCGACTGTTGCGAACGGTGTTGCGGACCAGCCGGAACGAGGCACCTTTTTGCGACCTCGACGGTGCCGTCCTTGAAGGCATCAGCTTCGCGTGAGGGGCTCGGTAACGGCGGCGTGAGTGTTCGGACAAATGTCCATTGAACGGCTGCGTGTACGCTGCGATGTCGACTGCGTGAATGCCCGACAAACGTCCCGTCGAGGTTGCGGGTGCGCTGCAATGTCGACCGGGTTGGGCATCAGATGGCGAGCGGGTTAGCCGCAAGACAGAAATTCCTTAGAAATGCTAAGGGGTAGGGCGTCCCTTCAATCTAACCCCACGGTTCCTTCCGTGGGCAGAAGCAGTTTGAAAGCCCTGGGAAACGAGCGACCGAAGAACTCCTCACCGTTCGAAGTTCCACCGAAGCTGCGCCGAGACGAGCGCAGGCAGGGAGCCGCCGTGAACTACGCTGTCTGCATGAAAGACCGCACGCGCCGGATGGTCAACGTGCTGAGCGAATAGCGAATATGTTGCGCGTTGAAATCCCAGACGAGTTGCTGATTCGCGCGGTCAGTGAGGCTGTCGAAAAACAGCTTTCGCGAATCAATGATTTCAGCGGCTATCTCGATCTCAAAGGCGCGTGTAAATTTCTTTCTGTCGGTGAATCGCAGTTCAAGGAGTGGGTGCGCCTTGGCTACATTCATCCGCGCAAGGTCAGTTCACATTTAGTACGTTACCGCCTTCAAGAACTCGTCGTATTTATGGAGGAGTTCTTGATCAAATCGTGCAGTTAAGCGGCGTGTCGCGCGATTTCTTTCGGGGTTGGTTTTGTTGATCTTTTGGTTTCGGGAAGTACAGCGAACCACTCTGCCGCTTGTTTCTCGGTCACAAGCTCGCGGTAATTGCGAAAGAGCATTGCCGGCGAGTTGCCCATCTCCAGCGCGACCCGCGCCGCGTCTTTGATATCCGCCAGCCGGTAGCTTGCGTAACTGTGCCGGAGCGCATTTGGTTTCCACCGTGAATTCAAAAAGCTCATCGCCGCACTTTGATGCCGCTCTTGCAGAACCGCTGCCGCGCTTCGCAGAGCATGTCGTTGCGCGTGTAGCCGACAACGTGACCTATTTTCTGGCGCAGCGGCAACAGCCACGCGGCAAGCGCAGGGAGGAGTGGTGCGAGGCGCCGGGAGGCTGTCTTCGCCTTCGCCGCAGCGACTTCGATGAAGCCCTGCTCGAACCGGATGTCGCTCCAATCGAGCCGCATGATTTCCTGGCTGCGAAGACCGGAGAATGCACCGATCGCGAAGAAGGGCAGCAGTTTCGCGGGAGCATGTGAGAGAAGCAGGCGCAGCTCTTGCGGCGTGTAGATTTGAATTGCGCCCTCGCCCGGACTCGCCGACGCCACGTCCTCGACCAGCGGTCGGCTCATTCCGCGGCAGATAACGCTTGCCGCGCGCGTAGCGGAAGAGTTGCAGGACGGCATTGCGGTAATTGTTGCGAGTGCGTCCGCTGATTCCGAGGCCATTCAACCAAACCTCGATTTCGTGCGTGGTGATTTGATCGATGCGGCCTGGGAATGCAGCGGCAAATTTGTTCATCCGATATTTCCGATCTTCCAAGTGGAAAAAACTCACGCCCTCGATGCGCTTCGATGTGAGGAACTCCTCGACAACTTCGGCAACTGTTTTGGAAATGATGCGCTGCGATCTTGCCTCGTCCCGCGATCCATTCCTCCACAGCGCTGAGCAGTGACATTCCGAATGGAGCCACCTTGTTCTTCGCGAGGCGGTAATCCTCGACTTCCGCGAGCGTCATTCGTTCCTCATGCGCGCGGCCCGAAGCAATCTGCGCGATCAGCTTCCGCGCTTCGATCTTGGCCGCGTCGAGCGAGGCGCGCGTGATTCGCTTCCGCTTTTTTCCAACGAGGGTGTCGACGCAAAATCTGCCGTCAGAAAACCTGTAAATGGGAACAGAAACGCTCCCCTCTTTGACTTCGATGCGTTTCGCTTTCACGCGGCCGATCTTGAAGATTTGTCACGTTTTTGTCACGCCAAATCTAAAAGTGGACACGAATCGCCAGATTTACCTATGAAGATAAGTGGCGACCCTAACGGGATTCGAACCCGTGTTACCGCCGTGAAAGGGCGGTGTCCTAGGCCACTGGACGATAGGGTCGTAAGAGCGCGGGCAATATCAGAAGTGCGTCCTTGCCTTGCAAGTTATTTGCACGCCTCTCATGAATTGCGCTTGCCACGGGCAGGTGAATGCAGATTCATGACTAGCTCAGCCGTGCGCAACGTCGCACCATCATGACAGCGGAGAACGCTTCGGGCGTTCTTGACCAGGCGTCGGCGGGCGGATTCATCGCGGAGAAGTCGTGCGATGTTTTCATGCAATTCCACTTCATTCGCGACCTGGACTGCGCCTCCCGCTCGAACGAGTGAACGCGCCAGTACCGCAAAATTTTCCATGTTTGGGCCGAAAATGACGGGGCGTCCGGCGGCAATCGGTTCGACCGGATTTTGACCACCGTGCGCGGTCAGCGTTTTCCCCACGAAGACTACCGTGCCAACCGCGTACCAGTGTCGCAACTCGCCCATGGCGTTGAGAACAAAACAGTCCGGCTTCATCACCCGCGACGGCCTAACGGCGGCATCTGTCCGCAGAGCCACCCGCAAACCAAGGGGTTGAAGCATGCGCTGGATCTCCGGTGTTCGTTCGAAATGACGTGGCGCGATGATCAGGAAAAGATCGGGAAATTCATCGCGCAGACTGAGGAAAATTTCAGCGGCGATCCGTTCTTCCCCGGCGTGCGTGCTGCCGGCAAGAAAGACCGGACGCGCGGGATCGATTTCGCAGCGCGCGAGAATTTCACGAGGGATCTCGGGGTCCGGAGGTATGAGAGGCCGATCGAACTTGATGCTGCCCACCACTTCAATGCGTTCCCGCTCAACTCCGAGCGCCTCCCAGCGGGGGACATCTTCCGATTCCTGAACACAGACGAGATCGAGCAGCCGAAAAGTAGGAGCAACGGCAAATCGAAATGTTCGGAAACGCCGCTCCGACCGCGACGACAGCCTGGCATTGACGAGCGCGAGCGGGAGCGAGCGGCGATGTGCTTCGGCCGCAAGATTTGGCCAGACTTCAGCTTCGACCAGAACAACGCGCCGCGGGCGGATAACCTGAAATGCGCACCGCATCACCGGCCAAAAATCCAGAGGATTGTAGAGCACCTCGATCCACTCGGGCGAATCCTTCGTCGCGATGGCAAATCCGGTGGTGGTGGTTGTTGTCACGACCAGGCGCATTGCCGGATCTAGTTCTCGAAGTTTTTCCGCCAGCTTCAGCGCGATCAGCACTTCGCCGACGCTGACGGCGTGAATCCAAACGTGATCGCAAGCGCGAAGTCGATGCCGGAGCGCGCGATCGTAAAATCCAAAGCGCTGTCCGAACTTGTGCCGGTAATTTCCGCGCCGAACCATCTTCACTGCAATGCCCGGCAGGAAGAAAAGCAGGCCAATCGGAAAGAGAAGGTTGTAGAAGAACCTGATCATTCAAAAGTCTCAGCGAGGAGGAGTGGAGAATCCGCGCGACCAAGGAAAAGCACCTCCGTCGCACCGTAGACTTTTGCACGAACGATCCGCCACAAATTGGTCTCGGGTATCGGCTCCGAAGGTCGCTTCTCGAGAACAAAAGTTCCCGACGGCAGAAGCATGGCTGCAAGCTTCGGGCTGGACAGCAACAGCACGGTGAAAGCCTTCCCGTCTTTTGTCTTCTCGTAGGGCGGATCCGCAAAGATAATATCGAACTGCTCGCCGTCATGGGATCGGCGAAGGAAGGAGAAAACGTCTCGCGGGCAAACCCTGCCGGGCAATTTCGTTTTCGTGAGATTGCGTTCGATCGTCATAACTGCCGCACGATCATTTTCCACAAAGAGCGCCGAACTCGCGCCTCGGCTGAGCGCTTCGATTCCCATCGCGCCCGTACCCGCAAAAAGATCCAGGACTCGCGCGTCGATGATATCGTTCCCAAGGCCGGAGAAGATCGCTGCCTTCACGCGATCCATCGTCGGCCGCACCCCAGTCCTCGGGACTTCCAGTCGGATGCCTCCGACCGTCCCCGCAATCACTCTCATGGCGTCGGTGCGGGAGTTCCCGCTATCTCAGGTGATGGCGTCGGAGTCGCGTCGTCTGGAGCTGGCGACGCCGCTACCGGTCCGTTTGCTTCATCAAGATGTTTTTCTTTCCTCGGGTTCCGGGATTTCTTTCGGCCGAGGAAACTGTTGATAGCGCTGCCTAGATCTTTCAACTCCTGGCCGACGAGTTTATCCATCAAATTCGTCTTTGGGTGGCCCACTGTTCCGCTAACCTGGAAATCAACCGCCGTAAGTGCCGGGTCGCTTGTCGGCTTGAAGTTGTCACGGATCGCGCTGAAAAGTTGTCCGCGAATTCTTTGGTTCACGGCGAGTTGGGATTCCAGATTTAGCCTTCCCGAAAACGTGATTGTCCCGGTCGCGGAGAGGCGAATATTTCGCGAACGCACGAGGAGTTTGTCTACCGTTACCAATCCGGGAGTGAGATGGTATTTCACCTCCGCTTGTTCGAGGCGCAGCTGTCTGAGCTCTTCGATTTGCAAGATCTGCCCCAGCGCGATGAGCAGGCTGTAATTCTGAATGCCTCCATCGCGCAGATAAATTTCGCCCGATCCGGTGAGGGCGTTTGCGTCGGCGGTATTCCCGGCGGCGGTGAGATTTCCTTCCAGTTTTCCCTGGACGATTCCCGGATAACCGCCGGCGTTGGTGACGATTTGGTCAGCTTGGATATCGCGAAATCTCACGCTCGCAGTAAAAGGTGAATCGGATTCCTGCGGATGTATGGTAAATCGCCCGCTCAGCAGACCCCCTGCGACTGCTGCCGACACCTGCGACAGGTCAAGCATTGCCGGGTCGTATCGCAGCGGAGATTCTAATTGCTCGAGGAAAAAGCGATCGCGCAACGAGGTCCTGGCGATCCTGATCGTGCCTTGGAGGGCCATCCCGTGCCGTAGGTTGGAGCGAAAGTCGACGTCCGAAAATGACGCGACCATTTTGCCGTTTTCATCCAAAAAGCGAAAGCTGCCATCCGCGAGATAGACCCGGCGAACCTCGGGAACATAGGAAGCCCGGGGCGTGGCTCCCGGATGGAGTTTGGCTTGGGACGAACCCTGGAGCGGAAGGACGGGAGTCTCCGATGGTTCCGAAACGCTCTCCCTAGGTTTCTCTTCTCGAGCGGGCGCGGAAGCGGGGGCGGGTTCTTTCTTCGCCACCATCTCCTTCGGGAGCGTGGGCAATCGCCATTTGCCATCGACATTCTGTGCCCAGACCACTTCCGGGCGAACGAGAGAAACTTCTTTGATGACCAAGCGTCTGGAGAAAAGTGAAGCGAAGCGAATTCGGAGCCGAAATGCCTTCGCTTCCAGGAAAGGAGAGTCGGCGATTGAGTTCGGTTGCGGAATGGTGATTCCACTCAGCTTGAGACCTCCCCACGGGGTGACGCTGATTCGCCGAATATGCAGAGGCGTATCCAGACGCTGGCTGAGTTCCTGCTGAATCCTGACTTGTGTCCCCTGTGACTGCACATACAGATTCGCACCGAGTAACAAGATGGCTACGAACCCAATGGTTCCGCATAGAGCGAGCCACGCAATCCGGCGTATCTTGTCCACGCCATGATGTTACGCACCCGGAGTTGGAAGAAAAGACCGAAGCCCCGGCGCGAACTTCGAATGCGATGAAGAACACAATTGTCATTCTTAACCCGGCGGCTCGCGGCGACCGGGCTCGACGCTGCCGCGCGCAGGTGGAGGAAATCACCCGGGGGTCGACCCTGTGTGCAACCTCACGCACCGGCGAAGCAGAAGCGCTCGCCCGCAACGCCGCGGCGGAGGGCTTCCAAACAATCGTGGCTGCGGGAGGTGACGGTACCATTCACGAGGTGGTCAACGGCCTTGCCGGAACCGACGCTGCGCTTGGGCTGCTGCCGCTCGGGACGATGAATGTTTTTGCCCTCGAGCTCGGTTTGCCCTCCAATGATTTAGGTCGTTGCTGGCGAATCATTCAAGATCAGCATTCCCGCCTGATCGATCTGCCGAGCGCTAACGGCCAATATTTTGTCCAACTCGCCGGGGTCGGCCTTGATGCGCAGGCGGTGAAAGAAACAGGCCGCACTCTCAAACGGAACTTCGGGCCGCTGAGTTATCTCGTTTCCGCGGCCCAGATCGCCGCCCGGAAGCCACCTCGTCTGATTATCGAATCGGATGACGCCGTCGCAAAGGAAGCGTCGTTTGTCCTGGTAGGAAATGGCAGGCTTTACGGTGGGCCGTTTCCTTTTTTCAAGCACGCCATGATCGACGATGGTCTTTTCGACGTCATCCTTTTCAAGCAGCTCGGTTACCTGGAAATCATCAAGTATTTGCAAAATGTCATCTTCACTTCCGCTATTACGTTGCCCGAGGTGGAATATTTTCAGACTCGGCGTTTGCGGGTCAGCAGCGAGGAAAAGGTTCCAGTAGAACTCGACGGCGAACTTGTCGGGCAGTGTCCAGTGCAATTCGACATCCACACGCGACGTCTCCGGGTTCTGGTGCCAACGTAGTTTTCTGCTTCTTTTGGCTTCCGAGGAGCCGAACTCTCGCGAATTCGGAATCGACAACGAAAAGGCGTTGCGATACTCTGTTCAGATGCGCCTTTCCGGACGCAAAGTCTCTTCCTTTACACGGCGCTGGACCCAACAGCAACGGGCAGTCCTAGTCACGCTCATCAGCATAAATGTGGGGATTTTCATCGCGCAATTGCTGATGCAAAGTTATGACCCCGATCTTGTCCGCAATTATTTGGCTCTTAGCGCCCGCGGAATTAACGAAGCTTACGCCTGGCAATTCTTCACGGCCATTTTTCTCCACAGCGGTCCATGGCATTTGCTTGGCGATATGCTCGTGCTCTATCTGCTCGGCCGCGACTTGGAGTTGATTCTCGGCCAGCGACACTTTCTCTACCTCTATCTCCTGGGTGCTGTCGGCGGCGAGCTGGGGCATCTTTTTCTTATGCCGCCGGATTGCACACTGCTAGCTGCGTCCGGGGGTGTGGCTGCAATCCTCATTGCCTATGCCACAATTCTGCCAGAGCTGGAGTTGACCTCGATGGTTTTCTTCGTCTTGCCGCTGCGGCTGAAGACCAAACACCTTGCCTATGGAGTAGTTGCCATCTCCGTGGTGCTTCTCCTCGTCGATCGAAGTGGCACCGTGATCCATGGTTCGTTCATTGGCGGATGTGCGGTGGGCTGGATCTACGCCCATCTTCTCGGGTTTGGGCGGCCGTCCATCGTGCAACGATTTCTCCAGCAGCGGCGCCTCGCGGCGGAGCGACTTCAGCACATGAGCAGTGCGCAATTCATCTCCGAGGAGATCGATCCGTTGCTCGACAAGATTTCCGTCGCGGGAATCGGGAGCCTCACTCGCGGTGAACGGCGTAAGCTGGCCAAGGCTCGGGAAAAAATCGCAGGTCAGGCGAACTCAGAATAATACCACTGAATCAATCCGACTGCCTCGCGTGGTCTCTTTCGGTATGAGTTCACGTGATCTGTGGATCGAAGAAAAATCGGCGGCCACAATTTATCCGGGGCAGGTAGCGCGGACCCTGCAACATCTGCAGGAAAGCTGGCCCGAAGAGGCCAACCCGCTGCGCGATTTCCTGGAGGCTTTTCCACTGGGCGAAGTAGCTCTCCTTCATCTGCTCTCGGTCTCAAGCATTTGTGCCGATCGTGTCGTGCGATACCCAGAGATTCTTTTTTGGCTCGAGCGGAGAGACGTATGCGCGGCGCGGCGCGGTCCCAGGCGCATGCTGGCAGATCTTCGCGAACTGGCCGGCGATGCGGTTGCAGCTGATAATTTTCGATTGCTGCGCCATTGGAAGGATCGCGAAATGACCCGTATCGCCTTGCGCGAAGTAGCCGAGGTGGCGCCTCTTGAGGAGACTACGGCTGAGCTCTCACAGCTGGCGGAGATCTGCGTCGCGCAGGTGCTCGAACATTGGAATACCGAAATGCGTAATCGTCGCGGCTCGCCCGCGACCGACTTCGCCGTGCTCGGTTTGGGGAAATTGGGCGGATGCGAATTGAATCACAGTTCGGATATCGACGTGATCTTTGTTTACGAGAAAGAGGGCAACCTCACTGCGAACCTCAATTATCACGAATGGTTTAACTCGTTAGGTGAGAAAATTGTAGAGACGTTTTCCAGCGCGAACTCTCACGGTTCGCTTTTCCGGATCGACCTTCGCCTGCGCCCGGAAGGCACGGCCGGTCCGCTCGTGCGCTCTCTTGAAAGCATGGAAAATTATTATGCCGGTTTTGGCGAAACATGGGAACGGCTTGCCTTGATCAAGGCGCGGGGCATTGCCGGGAGCCGGGAGCTGGCCTACGAATTTCTGCGCGAGCATCAGCCCTTTATTTATCCCAAGAGTCCGACACCCGATTTGCTCGAAGAGATTTCGGCTATCAAACGGAGAATCGAACGCGACGTCGTCGGCCACGATAATCTGGAGCGAAACGTGAAGCTCGGCCGCGGTGGGATTCGCGAGATCGAATTTGTCGTGCAAGCGCTGCAGTTGTTGCATGGCGCGCGCAACGCGTTCCTGCAGGAGCAAAGCACGCTTAAGGCGTTGCCTGCCCTCGCTGAGCTGGACCTTTTGCCGAGGGAGGAGACAAGGTCGCTCGATCTCGCCTACCGCTTTCTCCGCCGCGTCGAACATCGTCTCCAAATAGAAGCCGAGCAGCAAACCCATACGTTGCCGCGGGACCCGGAGCAGCTTCGCCGACTCGCGCGGAGTCTCGGCTTTTCGGCGTCCACTCATTTTCTGGAAACGTTACAGGAGCAGATGAGAAACGTTCGCGCGATTTTTCTCCGCGTTTTCTCTCAGCCTTCCTCGGCAGGGGATCGCAGACACGAGGAAATGGCGATTTTCCGAGATCAGGCGAAAGCGGCCAAGTCGATGGACGATCTTATCCAGGGACCCGGTGCATTTCACGTGGCGCCACGGACGCGGCAGATTTTTCGCAAGCTTCGCCCGTTCCTGATTGCCTGGCTCCGTCACACCGCCGATCCGGATGCAACGCTCAATCAATTCGTCCGTTTCGTAGAGGCTTACGGTCTGCGTAGTTTGCTTTTCGAAATCCTGGCAGCGAACCCCCGCCTGCTCGAGCTGATCATCAAGACTTTCGATGCCAGCCGCTACGCCGGCGACTTGCTCATTCGACGCCCGCAGTTGCTCGAGGAGATTACCCGTGGCACCAGACTCGACGACGCCCCGGACGTGAGTGGCCATTTACGACGGTTGAATGAGCTTCCCGCATCCGCGCAAAATTTCGATGGCGTGCGGGCGTACCGCCAAATGCAATGGATGAGGATTGTGGTGCGCGACATCCTGGAGCTGGCGGCAAGCGATTCCATTTTTGCCGAACAATCTGCACTTGCCGAGGCATGCCTCATTTTCGTCGAACAGCTTCTCGATCAGAAGGACCAGCTGACCGTTATCGGCCTGGGAAAATTTGGCGGCGGTGAAATTACTTACGGTTCCGATCTCGACGTTTTGTTTGTCGGAGAGAACACCAAGGCTGCGCAAAACCTCATGGTCGCGATGGGACAACCGAGCGCCGAAGGAAGCATTTCGCCACTTGATGCGCGGCTTCGCCCGGATGGCGAAAAAGGACCGCTCGTTTGTTCGTTAGGGACTTGCGAATCCTATTACGAGAGCCGCGCTCAACTTTGGGAGTTGCAGGCACTCACTCGAGCGCGAGGAATTTGTGGCCCGTTGCGAGGCACGTTCGAGGAGATGGCGCAACGCTTCTGGCGGCGCGCTGGCCAACAAGAGAATGTTTTCGCCGAGATCAACGGCATGCTCGAGAGAGTGCGACGTGAGCGCGGGAGCGGTCCGGATCTGCTCGAGTTCAAGACGGGCACCGGCGGGATTATCGAAGCGGAATTTCTCGTTCAGGCGCTGCAAATGAAAAACGCGATTTGGAGCCCGAACTGGGCTGCCGCAGTCCGTGAGCTGACTCGAGAAGGAGTGTTGCCGGATTCCGACGGAACCAACCTGAAGACGGCTTATGGCCTTCTTCGCCGATGCGAATCCGTGCTTCGTCGACGCGAGGACAAGAGTGTTTCCACTCTCCCGGCTGATGAATCAGAGCAGCGCAAGGTCGCGCACTGGCTTGGCTACGAGAATCGCGAAGCCTTTGAGAAGGAATATGCGGCGGCGCGAGAAACCATTCGCGAGATCTATTTGGCGCAGATTAGTGCCCGGTGAACAATCGGGCAATTTCTCGAAGAACAATGAAGCTCGCGACCAATCCCAGGCAGACAACCAGGAATAGGACACCGAGCACTCCGATAACGAAGATCCAGTCACTTCGCCTGGACCTGGTCCCACTTGCTGCATGAGTTTTTAGGATTTGATAGTTCCGGGCGTTCGATTTGAACCAGAAAGAAAACGCATCGCCGATCCCCGGAATGATTCCGACAAGCTCGTTGATCAGAATGTTCAACGACATCCGGGCGAGTACGATTTTCGGCAATCCGCGGCGAGCGGCTTGAACCAAAGCCAAGGCGGAAACAAACGCTGAAGCAGTATCACCCAGACCGGGGACAAGACCGATAAGCGGATCGAGGCCGAATCGGAATTTTGTTCCCGGAACGCGCAAGAGGTTGTCCATGATGAGGGCGATCCATCGAAACAACGGTTCGAGCTGAGCACGCCGCTCCTTGTCTTCCGGAGGGAGAACTTCCCACTCGACTTCCTTGGCAGAAGAGTCTTTCACGCTCGGCGGACTTGGCATCCTGAGCGCATGCGAAGATCACGCGAAAGTCCCAGGTGATTTTGTGAGGTCGTTCACTCCGCTCAGGAGGACAAACGGGCAACGCGTTTAACCTGGGATTTCCTTCAGCATTTGCGCGTTGGTCGGAAACTTCTTCACGAACATGAGAAGCCGTTCGATCGCTTCTCCTGGTTTATGTCCGGCGAGTCCTCGGCGAATCATGTTGATCTTTTCCAGTTCGAACGGAGAGAGAAGCAATTCTTCGCGACGCGTGCCGGAGAGGAAAATGTCGATCGCAGGATACGTTCGTGAATCACTGATCTTGCGATCCAGCACCATTTCCATATTTCCGGTGCCCTTGAACTCCTGAAAGATGAGCTCGTCCATGCGGCTGCCGGTATCGATGAGTGCCGTTGCCACGATCGTCAGCGACCCCGCTTCCTCGGTGTTTCGCGCTGCCGAGAAAAGCTTTCTCGGAATTTCCATCGCGCGCGCGTCGATACCGCCGCTCATCGTCCGGCCTCCACCGCCAGTGGCGTTGTTAAAAGCGCGCGCGGTTCGTGTAATTGAATCGAGCAGTATGAACACATCCTGGCCGGCTTCGACGAGCCGCTTCGCCCGCTCGACCGCGAGCTGGGCAATCCGAGTGTGGCTCTTGATATCGCTGTCATTAGAACTCGCCATGATTTCGGCTTGTGGACAGGAGCGCCGGAAATCAGTGACCTCCTCCGGTCGCTCATCAACAAGAAGGATGATCAATTTCATTTCCTTGTGATTTTTCACGACCGCATCGGCGATGTGATGAAGCAAGGTTGTCTTTCCGGTGCGAGGCGGCGCGACAATGAGGCCGCGCTGCCCCATCCCGAGCGGCGTCATCAAGTCCATCACGCGCGTCGTGTAACGATCGGGGACGGTTTCGAGTTTGATCCGCCGATTGGGATTGATCGTCGTGAGTTCTTCAAACGGCCGGAGCCCCTGATACTTGGTCGGTTCCTCGTCGTTGATCTTCAGCAATCGTGTCAGCTGCGGACCGCGGTTGCCCCGTCGCGTCTCGCCCTGAATCCACATCCCATCGCGCAAACCGAACCGGCGAACGATTTCCGGAGTGACAAAAATATCCTGAGGTGTTTGCACGAAATTTCGTTTGGCGTCGCGCAGAAAACCAAAGCCCTTGCCTGAAATTTCGATGATGCCGTCTCCGAACTCAGGCTCGCGTTCAGGTTGATCACCATTTCGGAACGAATCATCGCCGGACACTTCCTGGCCTCGGTCCTCGGGCAACCCGGTGGTGCCGGTCGAGTAATCGTTGCTTCCGTCAGAAAATTGTCGCTCTTGTCCATCGCCTGGCGTTCCATCCGGTGCGAAATGGCGCGCCTCCGTTTGACCCTCGCGTGACACATCCCCGCGCTCCGCATAAGAGCGGTTTCGCCGGGGGTACCTGCGGCGAGGCCGACGCTGACGCTCCGGTTGGGTTCCGGTTCCCACCGGTGGCTGATTTTGGTTTTCTTCGCTCATAATGGGAGAAAGTTGTTATTAATGTCGTGACAGCATCTGCCGCGGGCTCGCGCGACTACTTCATTTTCAAGCTGGCAATCTGGCCAGCACTTCGTCGGGGATATCTAAATTGGAATAGACGTTTTGAACGTCGTCATCATCTTCGAGGCTCTCGCACAACCGCAAGATCTGGAGAGCGGTAGCCTCATTGGTGACAGCAACTGTCGTATCGGGAATGAACGTGAACTTCAGCCCATCGGTTGTGACGCCCGCGTGTTTAAGCGCGTCAGCTACAGCGTAGAGCTGATCGTGGGAAGTGGTAATAACATACCCGTCCTCGTCGGATGTCAACTCCTCAGCGCCGGCTTCGATGGCGAGTTCGAACATCCGCTCCTCGTCGGTAGCCCCGCGTGGCACCCGGATCTGTCCCTTCTTATGGAACATGTAGGAAACGCTGCCGCTGGTTCCGAGGTTGCCATCATTCTTCGTGAAAATGCGGCGGAGTTCGGCCGCAGTGCGATTGCGGTTATCAGTCGCCACTTCAACGATCACAGCTACACCTCCGGGCGCGTAACCTTCGTAGACGATTTCGTCGAAATGCTGCGCCTCGGCACCTTCCCCTGTTCCGCGCTTGATGGCGCGTTCGATATTATCATTGGGCATGCTCGCTGCACGGGCCGCCTGGATCGCGCTGCGGAGGCGCGTATTGGCGTCGGGGTCGCCGCCAATTTTTGCCGCGATGCTGATCTCCTTTGAAAGCTTGCTGAAGACAGCCGCGCGCTTGTTGTCCGTTGCGCCTTTCAAGCGCTTGATCTTGGACCACTTGCTGTGTCCCGACATGAGTGCGGAATCCTATTTTACTACAAGAGTTGCCTGGCCAAACAGCGTTCGCGATCGATTCGGAACGGGCACGCCTCGAAAGAGAAATGCTAGCGAGGAGGCAAGCTACGAGAACTATTGAACCTCACTGGAAATCTTTTGTCAACGATGTTGCCCGGGAATCTGATCATGCAGCACTCGCGCCTGCGCGTTTGCGCGCGGTCGGATCAAGGATGCGCTTGCGGAGACGCAGCGATTTCGGGGTCACCTCCACAAACTCGTCTGCGCCGATGTATTCGATGGCGCGCTCAAGACTCATCCTCAGCGGCGCTTCCAGCTGAATGCCCTTCCCGTCCCCCTGGCTGCGCATGTTTGTGAGATGTTTTGCCTTGCAAGGATTGACCGGCAAATCATCCGGCCGCGCATTTTCGCCGACGATCATCCCGGTGTAAATTTCCTCCTGTGGACCGATGAAAAGTTTTCCGCGGGCCTGGATGTTATTGAGCGCATAAGCGGTGCTCGTGCCCGGCTCCATCGAGACCATCACCCCCCGGTTTCGTCCTTCAATCTCGCCTTTGAACGGCGCGTATTCACGGAATAGATGACTCATCATTCCTTCGCCGCGCGTGAGATTAACCAGGTCACTCTCGAAGCCAATCAAGCCTCGCGTTGGGATGATTGCTTCAATCGAAACACGGGTGGCATGGTGATCCATGCTGACGATCTCGCCTTTCCGACCCGCAATCGATTGCAGGACGTCGCCTAGATTTTCGTTAGGCACTTCGACATAAAGATTTTCCAAGGGCTCGAGTAAACTGCCGTCTTCGCTGCGCTGAAAGATTACTTCGGGGCGCGATACCATGACTTCGTATCCCTCACGCCGCATTTGCTCGACGAGAATGGCAATCTGCATTTCGCCACGGGCGTTGAGTTCAAAGGCGCCGGCCGTTTCGGTGTCGTTCACCTGGAGCGAGACATTGCCTCGTGTTTCGCGAATCAAACGTTCCCGAACATGGCGGGCGGTGACGAATTTTCCATCTCGTCCGGCGAAAGGAGAATCATTCACGAGAATGCGCATGCGAATCGTGGGCGGATCGATATCCACGAACTGCATCGGCGTCCGCTCCTCGCGGTCGGTTAGGGTTTCGCCAATGTAAACTTCTTCGAACCCGGTCAGGCCAATGATATCGCCAGCGCTCGCGTGTTTCACTTCCACCTGCCCGAGACCGGCAAACGTATAAAGCGCGGTGACGGTCGCGCGCTCGCGGCGCCCATCGCGATGAATGCAAACAATCGAATCGCCGACAGCCACGCGGCCGCTGACAATGCGTCCGAGCGCGATGCGGCCGAGGTAATCGCTATAATCGAGATTGGAGACGAGCATTTGAAATTGCGGCTCCAGAGAGATCGTCGGTGGCGGGACATAACGGACGATCGATTCGAAGAGCGGGGTCATGTCCTCGTTGTTCTCGTGTAGCTCGCGCATGGCAAAGCCGTTTTTCGCGCTGGCATAGATGATCGGGAAATCGAGCTGTTCGTCGTTGGCTTTGAGCTCAACGAAGAGATCAAAGACCATGTCGAGCACTTTGTGCGGTCGCGCGTTTTCGCGATCGATCTTGTTGATCACGACAATCGGCTTCACTTTATTCTCGAGTGCTTTTCGCAGAACAAATCGCGTCTGCGCCTGCGGACCGTCGTGCGCATCGACGACAAGCAGAACACCGTCCACCATCTTCATGATACGCTCGACTTCTCCGCCGAAATCGGCATGTCCCGGGGTGTCGACGATATTGATCCGGTAGCCGTTCCACTGGAACGCGGCGTTTTTCGCGCGGATGGTGATTCCCTTTTCCCGCTCGAGGTCCATCGAATCCATTACCCGTTCCTCAACCTTTTGATTGGAACGAAAGGTACCCGATTGTCGGAGCAGTTGATCGACGAGCGTGGTTTTCCCGTGATCGACGTGTGCGATAATGGCTATGTTGCGAATTTTATCCATGACAGAGTCCTCGCTGTTGTAGGGCGACCGCTTTGGTCGCGGGAGTTGACTCACAGGTGTGTGCCTGGCGTCCACTGGAGGAGCGCGGAATATCAGGGCTCTCGCCGAAGAGTCAAATTATCCGAAAGCAAACCAGCAGTCAAAGAAGCCGACGGGATTCACCAAAGCAAAAACGGCAGGCCATCGAGTTGGTCTGCCGTTTCGTTAACGTTGTTTCCAGTCTTTGCTTTCTAAATTTACCGGCTCGCTCCCCGACAAACTGATGGCGAGGTAATAGAATCCCGCCACTTGTGGTCCCAGAATATTGTCGGCCGGTAACGTCGAACCAAGAGATAATCCCCCAGCGTCATCATCGTTTGCATAGACCAGCCGGCCTTGATGATGAAAATTCGAACGCCGGGTTGGTAATAAGAAATGCCAAAAATGGCCGACAACGGGCGGAAAGAAAAAACGCGCCGGGTTTTGCGCCGGCGCGTTCAGGAAATTTGGCTTTGGCGCTAGTAGCGACGGACGTAGTACCCGTGGACCCAAACCTTGTGGTGATGGTGCCATCTCCAGTGTCCCGGAACCCAGACCCACCGATAGCCATGGCGCCAGTAGTACGGGCCGTGCGTATAGTAGGGCCGATCACCGATTCCAATAACAACACTGGCCGCTTTCGCGGTGGTCATCGGGGTAAAAGCGCTCGCGCAAAAGAGAACGCCCAGCAGGATCATCAGATGTCGTTTCATAGTAGTAGCGTTTTCGGTGTCGATAAAGATGGACGCAAAGCGCACTGGGCTATTCAAGAACTAATGCCGGATTTCAAGACGGAGCCGTCACAGGTTGCCGGTCCGGTTCCACCCATTTCCCGTGCTCTCGAATCAAGTCCTGCAGCCGATCAACGGCTTCCGCTTCGGGAATGTTAAATTTTACCGGTGTTTTTCCGACATACAGATTCACTTTGCCGGGAGCGCCTCCGACATAACCAAAATCCGCGTCAGCCATTTCGCCGGGTCCGTTCACGATGCATCCCATAATTGCGATTTTCACGCCCTTCAAATGCAGCGTCGCTTCTTTGATCCGCGCCGTCGTCGTTTGCAGATTAAATAACGTCCGGCCGCACGAAGGGCAGGCCACGTAATCGGTTTTGAAAATCCGTGCGCCTGCTGCTTGCAGAATATTATAACTGAGGCGAAGCGCTTGCCCCGGGGCTTCCTCGCCTTGCACTAAAATTGCATCGCCGATTCCGTCGCAGATAAGCGACCCAATATTTGTGGCGGCACTGAGGAGGGTGCTGAGAAAATCCGGTTCCTGTTTCCGCTTTCCGAATGTGTCTTTCAGGAGAATCGGATGACGCCGATCTAGCTTCTCGGCGAGCAATCGGAAGGCAGCGATCACCGACCAATCAACATCATCGCGAACGGTTACGAGTTGCGCGCTGTCTCGTTTGTTTAGTTCGGCAATCGCCTTTTCGTCGCGAGGATCCACTTCTGCAACCTGCGCCGTTTCGTAAATGATCTCCGGTTGATAATCGCCGAGTCGGTCGATCTTGTGCGCGATCTTCTCGAAGTTCACCTGGCGAATCACCACGCGCATCAACTCTTCACCACCCATCTTGGTCTGTCCGGCAGCTCCCTGACTGCCGTTCGATTGCTCCTCGCTTTCAGAAACCGCCTTCACAGCGATGGTCTCGGTCACGCGCCGTTCATACGAAAATGGGTCAAAGGAAAGTTCAGCGTTGGATGTTGGACGTTGAGCGTTTGACGCTGTCTGAATCATCGCGACCAACGCCTGCGCCACCGGGATCTCGTGGATGCTATCCTCCGTGAGCGAAACACGGATGGTATCGCCGATGCCATCGGCCAGGAGTGAGCCAATTCCGATCGCGCTCTTGATTCGCGCGTCCTCACCGTCGCCCGCTTCAGTGACCCCGAGATGAATCGGGTAATTCCAATCAGCCCCTTCTTCATTTAGCCGCGCCACGAGCAATCGATAGGCATTGATCATCACCTTCGGATTGCTCGACTTCATCGAAAAAATGAAGGCGTGATAATCGAGATCGCGCGCGATTCTGGCGAACTCGAGCGCACTTTCCACCATGCCGAGCGGGGTGTCGCCATAGCGATTCATAATACGGTCGCTGAGCGAGCCGTGGTTGGTGCCGATCCGCATCGCGATGCCACGTTCTTTGCACACCTGCACCAACGGCGTGAACCGCTGGCGGATGCGCTCGAGTTCCGCCGCGTATTGCTCATCGGTGTATTCGAGAATCTTGAATTTCTTCGAATCGGCGTAATTGCCCGGGTTGATTCGCACTTTCTCGACCCACTTCGCCGCTTCCATTGCGGCTTCCGGCTTGAAATGAATGTCCGCGACGATGGGAACGTCGCAGCCGCGCTCTCGCAATCCCCTAACAATGTGTTGCAGGTTCGCCGAGTCCTTCACCGTCGGCGCGGTAATTCGCACGATCTCGCAGCCGGCGGCCGCCAGTTCCATCGTTTGCGCGATGGAAGCCTCGGTATCCATCGTATCGCAAGTGATCATGGACTGGACGCGAATCGGATTGGCGCCCCCAACGCCGACGCGGCCAACCATGACCCCGCGCGTGACGCGGCGTTGATAGGTGTAGGGAGAAGCGCAGTACTGCATTACGTGGTCGCGACTGGCTCGACGAGCACGGCGGTTCCGTAGCAAAGAACCTCGGTCACGCCTTGCATGATCTCAGTGGCGTCATAGCGCAAACCGATCACGGCGTTCGCTCCGAGCGCGCGCGCATGTTCCAGCATTTGTTCGAGCGCATCCTGCCGCGTCTTTTCGCACAGATTCGTAAAGAGCGAAATGTTGCCGCCCACCAGTGTCTGCAGACCCGCGCCGATTGTCCCGAAGATGGACCGGGAACGCACAATGATCCCACGAACGACTCCGAAATTTTTCACCACACGATACCCATCGAGCGTGAAAGCAGTGGTAGTCATGCTTGAATTCATACCGCCAATTTACCTGCGATTCAGACGCAGCGCACTTCCATAATGATTCGACGGCAGATGAACTTGAGACTGCCACCGTCAGCGACGGCCCGCCATCAATGCTGCGGCGTTTCCGCAGCCTTTGCGGCTGGTGGTTCCTCCGCTTTCTCCCGCCGCGAGCCGAACAAATCGCCGATATCGAAGAAGCTCACGTAAAGCATGTACCCGATAATGACGACCGCGCAGCCCGTCTGCACGAACTCCAGAATCCGTATGCTCACCGGCTTGCGCCTAACGGATTCGATGAGTGCGAGCACGATATGCCCACCATCGAGGACTGGGATTGGCAGCATATTCAAGATCGCCAGGTTCACATTCAAAACGACGCTGAACCAAAGAGCCAGCTGCCAGCCGCGATCGCTCTCAAAAAGCATGTAGTAAATCCTAACGATGCCCACCGGACCGCTCAGGTGCTGCAGCTTGACATCGGATTTCGGTGAAGCCACTGCCTCGATCGTATTCAGCGTGCTGGTAATGCTGTCATACACCTGCTCGATCGGATTCGGATGGGCGATGGACATCTGGCCGGACGTATCCCATTCGATCCCGATGCGCGGCACTTTCTCTCCAGGCAACATGGCAGGTGTGATCGGCACCTCCAATTTCTGACCACCGCGATCCACGTGCAGCAGCATCGGTTTTCCTGCGTTCGCCTCGATGTAGTCTGCGAGCGCGAGGGGGCTGTAAATCGTCGTGTCGTTGTAACCGCGAATGATGTCACCGCGCTTCAATCCGGCGGCCGCCGCCGGCGTATCTGGCCGCACTTTGGCGATAAGCGGTGTAATCGCGGGCGAGACTAGAATCTGGCGGACGCTCTTGCGCCGCCATCCCCGAGTCTCCGCTTTGAACGGCGCGACCGAAAAGTCGAGCGTCTGGCCGTTGCGCTCGACCTTGATTGGAATCGTGTTGCCTTCGCTCCGGACCACGTTCCAAACCACGCTGTTATTCATGCCGGTGAAACGGGTCACCGGTTGTCCATCAACTTCGAGAATTTTGTCACCCGGTTTCAAGCCCGCCTTGGCCGCGGGCGAATCGCTTTCCATGTAACCAATCACCGTCGTCATGTCCGATTCGCTGACCGGATGCCCGACGACCCACACGATTCCCGCGAAGAAAAGCGCGAGCAGTAAACTAAAAAGCGGCCCGGCGACTGCGACGATGATCTTGTCCAGCGCGGAAATCTGCGGCAATTTCGCGCGATCGGTGTGGGTTTCGCCTTCGATCACATCCATCGGCGCGAGCTGTGGCAAAGCGACGAACCCGCCGAACGGAATGGAGCCGAGCGAATACTGCACGCCATTCACGGTTTTCTTCCACAGTGGTTTCCCAAACCAAATGCCGAATTTCTCGATCACCAGACCGCGCCAGCGCGCCGCCAGAAAGTGACCCAGCTCATGCACGCCGATGAGCAGGTTAAAGAGAACCAGAACCTCGAGAACGATGAGGACGACGCGTAGAGTGTGAGCAAACATCGAGAATGAAATCTTTAGCGTGCGGCTAGTTTGCCCGCCGCATCGCGGGCCGATTGATCGGCTCGCAATATTGCATCGAGCGAAGGATGCGCAACGGGGGTGTGCCGGGTCATCACTTCCTCGACCAATTGCCAGATGCGCGGGAACGAAATCTTGCCATCGAGGAATGCTGAGACTGCAATTTCATTCGCGGCGTTCAAAACAGCGGGCAACGTGCCGCCAGTTTCGCCGGCCCGACGCGCGAGGTTGAGCGCCGGAAAATCGGCGTAGCGCGGCGTCGCGAATTCCAGCTTGCCCACTTTGCCGAAATCGAGCGGCGGCAAGGAATTTGGCACGCGGTCGGGCCAGGTGACCGCATATTGAATCGGGAAACACATATTGGAGTGGCTGAGTTGAGCAAGGACCGAGCCGTCCGCGAATTCCACCATCGAGTGGACAATGCTCTGGGGATGAATCACCACTTCCACTCGATTCATTTCAACGCCGAAAAGCCAGTGCGCTTCGATCATTTCGAGTCCCTTGTTGAAGAGCGTTGCGGAATCGATCGTGATCTTCGGGCCCATGTTCCACGTTGGATGACACAGAGCCTGTTCGCGCGTGATCGCGGCGAAATCCATCGCTGGTGTTTCCCGAAATGGGCCGCCGGATGCGGTCAGAATTAACCGGTGAATTTCTGATGTGCGCCCGTCGAGACACTGAAAGATCGCGTTGTGCTCGCTGTCGACCGGCAGCACGCGAAGGTTCTTGTCTGCCGCCGCGCTCATTACGATCTCGCCCGCCATCACGAGAATCTCTTTGCTCGCGACCGCCAGATCTTTCCCCGCCGCAATCGCGGCCAGCGCCGGTCGCAACCCGCCAGTTCCAACCACCGCCACCAGCACCATCTCCGCATTCGGGAGCGACGCGATCTCGCACAATCCCTCTTCTCCGCTGAAGATTTGCGGTTCATATTTTAGCGCTTCTCGCAACTCGGTTACCTTCGTCTGATCAACGAGGCACACCGCTGCCGGCCGGACTTCATTGGCTTGCGCCGCTAGTTTTTGCGCATTGCACTTCGCCGCGAGCCCGACGATTTCCATTCGCTCCGGAATATCTCGCGCGACTTTCAGGGCACTCTCGCCGATGGACCCTGTCGCGCCCAGAACAACGACGCGCTTGCGTTTCATTTGATTCACGGAACGCGAATCACAAGCCGGAGGTAAAAGAACAAAAGCGGTGCGGTGAAAAGCAGACTGTCGATGAGATCGAGCGCACCGCCGATTCCTGGCAGTAAATCTCCTGAATCTTTCACACCGGTGCTGCGCTTGATGATCGATTCCGCGAGATCGCCAATGACTGCCGCGAAGCCGAGCAGCAATCCGAGAATGACTGCATGCGTCAAGGTCAGGACCGAGAGCTGTCCCGGCATGAGTTTGAAGAGACCGACGCTGGCGAAGGTCGAAAACGCCAGCGCGCCGAAAAATCCTTCCCAAGTCTTTTTCGGGCTGATGTGCGGGATCAATGGATGACGTCCGATCACGCTGCCGGTGAGATACGCGCCCATATCGCTGAATTTTGTGACCACGATCAGATATAACCCATAAAACTGTCCGGTCACGGCGCCAGTGGGCGAACGTGGCACGACGTAGACAATTTTCGTCATGAAATTGAAGAGCCAGAGAACATAAAGAAGACCAAAAAGCGTGTAAGCCATGGTCTGAAGCGGCGCATCATCGCGCAAACTTTCGAACATTTGCCGGGTGAAGACGGTGAGAAGGAAAAAGAGCAGCACCGCCATCTCGAAATCGTAGGAATGGCCCGGTCCGAACCGGGAGAAGTAGTAGAAACTTCCGCATAACATCACGGCGCCGCAGATCATCCCCGTCACTTTGAAATTCGGGAGCCCCTTGTGATCGAGCATGCCGTAGAATTCCCAGAGCGCGATCAGGCCGCACGTGCCAATCAAGACGAAAAAGGCAAGCTCGTACCCGGAGAAGACGATTCCTAACGAGATCGACCAAAGGACAATCGTGCTCGCAAAACGAAAAATGAAAACCGAGCGCTTGGTTGGGGGCTTTGTCTCGATTTTCTCAAGCGTTTCGGCCATCGATTGCAGCATCCGGAATGATGTAATCAAACGCAAGCTCAGATGGCTGATGTCGCTCGATCAATCTTCTTCCTGCAACAAGCATTGCGTCGTCCGCGTCGCTGTCTATTCTCATCCGCGTGAACAAGACGATGCAGGCGCTGGTGAAAAGGCGCGCCGAGCCCGGCCTCTGGCTCGAAGAAGTTCCGGTTCCGGAAGTCGGCGACGACGATGTGCTGATCAAGATTCTCAAGACCTCGATCTGTGGAACAGACGTTCACATTTACAACTGGGATGCGTGGTCGCAGAAAACGATTCCCGTGCCGATGGTCATCGGGCATGAATTTGTTGGCGTGGTCGAGCGCGCCGGCGCGCGGGTGAAAGGCTTTGCGGCGGGCGACCTCGTTACCGGTGAAGGCCATATCGTCTGCGGGCATTGCCGTAATTGTTTGGCCGGCCGGCGTCATCTGTGTCCGAACACCCAGGGCGTCGGGGTCAATCGGCAGGGGGCGTTCGCAGAGTTCCTGTCAATCCCGATGTCGAATGTCTGGCATGCCGATCCGAACATTCCGCTCGATGTGCTTTCCTGTTTCGATCCGTTAGGCAATGCTACCCACACCGCGCTCTCCTTCGATCTCATCGGCGAAGACGTGCTCATTACTGGGGCCGGCCCGATCGGTTGCATGGCGGTCGCGATCTGCCGGCACGCCGGCGCGCGCAATGTCGTCATTACGGACGTCAATCCATATCGTCTCGAGCTCGCCAGGAAAATGGCCCCGAATGTTTTCGCACTCGATGTTCGTACGACCACGCTGGGCGATGCAATGAAGAAGCTCGACATGAAGGAAGGTTTCGATGTCGCGCTGGAGATGTCCGGCAATCCCAAAGCAATGACCGATTTGCTTCCGGCAATGTTTCACGGAGGCAAGATCGCATTGTTAGGCATCATGCCGAGCAGCGCCGCGATCGATTGGAACGTCGTTGTTTTTAGCGCGCTCACGATCAAGGGAATCTATGGTCGCGAAATGTACGAAACCTGGTACAAGATGACGGCGATGATTCAGAGCGGCCTCGATATCTCGCCCGTGATCACGCACCGCTTTCCCTACACGCAATTCAAGGAAGCAATCGAACTGATGAAGTCAGGGAACTCCGGCAAGATTGTCCTGGAGTGGGAATGAGGCTGAATGTTCATTCACAGTCGAATCTTCGTTAAGCTATTCGCATTTGAAAAGCCTGGTTCGGTTTCGCAAAATTATCGCTCTTCCCTTTCTCGTTACGGTATTTGATGAGGGCATCGTCACATGCCGCGCGAGATTGGTTGCGGATGGTTCGAAGAGGTGCGCGAAAGGTTTTCTTTAGCCCGTCCGTCAGTCGCGACGGCAATCTTAAGGTACCCATTGGCGTCCTGCTGGAGATCGTTCGTCGTGCGCCCTGGCGTTGTCGGATGAGGCTCCTTCAGCAGGAGCTTCTGTCTTCTTCGGCGCTGTGTCCGCCTGCATCCACGAGAGTTTGTGAGTTCACGTCGTTGGCCGATTTTGCATCAGCGTACACCCGCCTTGCAAGCATGTTGGGGTTCCCTGGAAAAACTCCACCGGCAGGCGAGCTGGAATTTCTTGGGTCAATGGTGAATCGGCAAATCCAGTATCCGGGCACGATTGGAATAGGCGATTATTTTTTCCTTTCGGCCTTCGTTAGTATCCTCGCGCCGCAACATGTCGTTGAAATCGGAACTTTGACCGGTTTCTCGGCAGCAATCATCGCAGCCGCTCTCCGACGCCAGCATGGAAAGGATAGCGAGAGCTGGGTCGACACAATCGACGTTCTGCCAAAATGCCTCATTGATGAGACACGACCGACCGGATTCGAGATAGCCGAATCGTTTCCGCAATTTGCCTCAATGATTCGCTTGCATATCCCGCACGATTCGACGGTGGTGAGAGAACTGGCGAAACAAGACGGACTCGAAATCGTGTTTATCGACGCCGACCACCGGCATCCTCTGCCCTTGCTCGATCTTCTGCGACTCGCGCCCTACATCAGGAACAGAGGATGGATTGTGTTGCACGATATTCAATTGGGCACGATGGGCCGCGAGGCGATCGAAGCTGGTCGGGAATGGCCCTGGGGAGCTGGAGCGGAGTGGCTTTTTGATTCCTGGCCATTCGGAAAAATCAGCGGCGGAAATATCGGCGCAGTCCAATTGCCTAACGATAAGAACGCACTGATTCCATTTGCTTTGCGTTTGATGTCGGTGCCGTTTGAGATCCCTTACCGTGCCGCTCGCATTGTGTGGAGCGCACTATATCAAAGCCTCGCTGAATTAGTTTGCCGTTCTTGAAAGCGCGGCAGCTTTAATCCTTTTGAATTCGTTTTCCTTTTTGGCGATGAAGCCATCACTGAAGCCGCTCAGTAGTTTGGAGCCGGACGGCCGCCGTGATCCTCGCTAGTGCAGGTGCGAGGCTTCTTGGTCTCGGCCTTCCAGTTCCAAAACCATCCGCTTGATGTGGCGGTGTTCCTGATGTCGCTCGAGCAAGCGCAAGCTTTCCTGCGGGTCCCCCCATTGCAAGATCTGGATCGGCTCGGCACGAGCGCCCCATGTGTTCATTTCGTTAGGGGTCGCCATGTATAGGTCGATTGTGTTCCGGCCGGAGAGCGCCCAGCCGTAATCATCCACTTTGTACATCTGCCCGGTTGAAAGGAGCCGGAAAACTGTGCCGGCCGGCCAGCGCGACCAATCGGCTGCCGCACTTCCGACGGGAGGTCGGACAACAGCCGTGGCGCGCTTGGCGCCACGTGGTGTTTTGGTAGCCCGTGCGGACTTGCTGGCCAAACGTGTCTGGGTTAACGAAAAAGGCTGACGGGATGCTCCCGAGTACGAAACGGTTTGGTAGTCAGACTGTTCGTCCGCATCGAGTGGAATGGCACGCGGAACCACTTCAGCGCGATGGATTGCCGGCCCGGCGGCATGCAATTCCCCACCCAGCGCATTGTGGTTCGTGTATTCGCGGTGGTCTGCCTCGGTATGCGTGTAGGCCGTGGTGCGGACGGTTTGAAAATCGGTTTTGGCCAGGGGTTGCTGGTACTGCGGCAGCGGTCTCGAAGTGGTCCCGCACCCCGCGAGGACAAAAAGCGCGCAAATGCCCAGGGCGAATCGAAGAAGATCGCGGCTTTCCACGGGAGATCGAAAGTTATTAACAGTTATTCACAAGCCGCGCAACCCCGATCTTGCGGCAGCACTCCCGTGTTCAACCTTCCGACCTAAAGCGAGGAATTCATCTTTTTCTCCCTTCGAAAAACGGCGTAAGCTGCCGGAATCATGCTCGCAGGATTCGATCAACACCTCTCCAAGACCCTCGATGAAATCAAATCACAAGGCCTCTTCAAGACCGAGCGCGTTATCATCGGACCACAAGATGCGAAAATTTCGATCGCCGATGGCCGGCGCGTCATCAATCTTTGCGCAAATAATTATCTCGGCCTCGCCGACCATCCTGCGCTGATCGCCGCGGCGAAGGAAGCGCTCGACACGCATGGCTTCGGCATGGCGAGCGTGCGCTTCATTTGCGGCACGCAGGATATTCATAAGGAACTGGAAGCCGCGCTTAGCCAATTTCTCGGGACCGAAGACACGATCCTTTATCCATCCTGTTTCGATGCGAACGGCGGCGTCTTCGAAACCCTACTCGGCGCGGAGGACGCGATCATCAGCGACGAATTGAACCATGCCAGCATTATCGATGGCATCCGGCTCTGCAAAGCCCAGCGTTTCCGCTACAAGAACAGCGATATGAATGATCTTGAAGCGAAGCTACGCGAAGCGGCTGGCGCGCCTTTTCGGATGATCGCGACCGACGGTGTCTTTTCGATGGATGGCACGGTCGCGAACTTGAAAGCGATTTGTGATCTCGCTGAAAAATATCGAGCACTTGTCATGGTGGACGACGCTCACGCCGCCGGCTTCCTCGGCAAGACCGGCCGCGGCACGCCTGAACATTGCGGTGTCATGGGGCGCGTCGACGTTCTCACCGGCACGCTCGGTAAAGCGCTTGGCGGTGCGAGCGGCGGCTACATCAGCGCCCGGAAAGAGATCGTCGCGCTCCTCCGCCAACGCTCGCGGCCTTATCTCTTCTCCAACACCATCGCGCCGCCCGTTGTCGCGGCCTCCCTCAAGGCGCTGGAATTGCTTACCGCTTCGACCGAGTTGCGCGATAGACTCGAAGCAAGCACGAAATATTTTCGTGAAGCCCTGACGAGCCGTGGCCTAACGATCAAACCCGGCACGCATCCGATTGTCCCGATCATGATCGGTGACGCCGCCCTCTCGCAGAGATTCGCTGCGCGCATGCTGGAGAAAGGCGTTTACGTCGTCGGCTTCTTCTATCCGGTCGTGCCGCACGGCACTGCCCGCGTCCGCACTCAGGTGAGCGCGGCCCACTCCCGCGCAGATCTGGAATTCGCCGTCAACGCCTTTGCCGAAACGAACGAAGAACTGAAATCGTCGGCCTGAGGCACGATCTCATTTTTCGAGTTGGCGAAGTTTCAAGTAGATGACCAGCATCAGGAGTCCGATCCAGGCGATGCTGGCCGCCAGACCGATTTGCCGGAACTTGTATTCGGCGCGCGCTTTGTCGACGAGGGCGTCGGTGTGCTTGACCGCTTCTTCTCCGGGCGCCGCCACCTGCTGGAAGGTATCCCGGCTAAAGGAGTGGATGTAGGTCCGCGATTTCTTCAGAGCGTCGGTGAGATCGTTCATTTGGTTGCTGATCGGCTCTACGTCCAGACCTTTCGCGGCCAGCTTTTCGGAGACAGTGGTGAACCTCTTCTGCGCGTCGTCCATCTGAACGATCGTGGTGTGAAAATAATCGGCGGTCGGGATGCACTTGGGATCGTCTTTGGCGAATTGGCGATGGCAATCACCGCACAAGGCGCCTGGTCCGGTCGCGAGCATGGAGTCATGGGTCTTGGCGATGTTATGGTTGCCATGGCACTTGCTGCATTCCGGCCAGTTATGCTGGTCGAAAGCCTGCTTGTGTTTGCTGCCATCGAAAAGACTCGCATTGGCGGAATGGCAAAGGCTGCAACTGCGACTGACACTCGCGACGCCGGGCGGGGTCGCGGCGTGGTTTCCGTGACAATCGTTGCAGGCAGGCGCGCCCAGGTCGCCCCGGACCAGCAGCGCCTGGCCGTGCACGCTCTTTTTGTAATCCGCCAGTTGATTGGTCGGAAGGGGCGAGCCATCGGGCAGGGTGAATCCAGCCATGGTCTTGGGGTTCGAGTGGCACGCACCGCAAGTTTCCGGTACCCGCTGGGCATAGACTTTTGACTGCGGGTCTTTCGCCGGGCGAATGCCGTGGACTCCATGGCAGCTGATGCATGAAGGTGCGCGGTCGTCATGTTTCACGAGCAGCAATTGCCCATGCGGACTGTCTTTGAACTTCGCCAGTTGATCCGTCGGCAAAGACGGATTGAACTGATGCATGAAGGTGGGATCGGAATGGCAGCGCGCGCAGAATTGCACGACCCAGGCGCGGTTCTTGTCCCGGCCTTTATCCGGCCATTCCTTGACGAACTCGTGCCCGACATCCGCGGTCGGATCGCCACCGTGGCAACCGGCACAGGAAAGTCCGCTGCGGAAATGAACGTCCTCGACCATGTCCTTGAGGCTTAGGTGGGTCGGCGTGTTCTCCGCCGTGCGCGTCAGGGTGAAGAGATCCTCCGGCGCCTGAACTTCGGGATCGGTGTGGCAGAGGATGCAATTGTTCTGCAGAACGAGCTCCATCTTTTGCGGGCGCAGCTGGAGCGCCAGGAGCGTCCCGAGATGCTCCGGCTTTGTGATGATCTCCTTCTCCACCGCCTGGGCGAGGTGTTCCTTCAGGTTGTCGTTGAGGCCATTGAAATATGCCCGCTGCTCCTGTGTGATGATGGACTTGCCGCTTTGGTCTTTGGCGTCGAGCAGCGCGGCCAGCTTGGGAGGAATGCTGGCCGGTCTCTGGTTTGCCGCCAGGGCCGCGGTGGAGATAAAGGCAACACCAAGGATGATGAGGACCGTTCTCACGCTGCGCCTGCCTCGTTAGGCCGGGAGGTCATGAACCAGGAGGCGAGGATGATGATGATCGCCAGCCCGGCCGAGATCACGCCGGCGATCAGGTAGGAAACTCCGAACAAGCCGTGCAGCACGACCTGCAACAGGGCCGCCCCGGTGAAAACGAACCAGCGGTGCTCGAATCGCAAATAGCGAACCACAATGACGACCGCGCCCGCTGCCAGCGTCCACCATGCGCAGACCCCCGCCACCTTGTGCATGGCAGCCAATTCCTCGCCTTTGCCCTCTGCGCCGATGTCCCAACCCATGAGCGTGAGGTAGGCCAGGAACAGGAGCGCGGCCCAGGCCAAATCGCTAAAGGCCGGAGATGGCCTGTCCTGGCAGGCGCGGCGATCCGCCCACGGAATCACCATCCAGATGGCGAACAAGATCCCGATGACGAACAGGCAAACCTGCGGTCCTTCCAGGCCGAAGAGATGCGGTGGGAATTCCTTCAGGAGCTGGTATTCCCAGAGGAAATACCATTCCGGTTTGATTCCAGGATAGGCCGAGGCGAGGGGATCGGCCTTGTCGCCCAGCTCCCAGTCCATGCCCGGAATGCCGGGTCCGTAAGGAAGAAAAACCGCGAGCGCGCCCAACACCATGAGGCAGGCGAGCCAGAGGAGGACGTCGCGCAGGGCAAAGCTGGGAAAGAATTTCATCCCGCGCGGGGCGGTCGCCTTGCCTAACGGCGGTGCCATGCCCTGCCGTTGAATCAGGATTACATGCAGGACGATCACGCCGACGAAGGCGAGGGGCAGGATCACCACATGAGCGGCAAAAAACCGATAGAGCGTGTTGATGCTCACATCCTGGCCACCGCGCAAAACCTGCAGGAGCCAGTGGCCCAGGAAAGGCACGGAGGCCACGATGTTCGTGCCGACTGTGGTGGCGAAGTAGGCAAGCTTGTTCCAAGGTAGGAGATAGCCGGAGAAACCAAAGCCCATCGTGAGGAGGAACAGGAGATACCCGGAGACCCAGGTAACTTCACGCGGTGGTCGATACGCCTTCAGCATCATGGTGCTGAACATGTGCAGCACGAGGGAGATGATCATGAGGTGCGCGCTCCAACTGTGGATCGAGCGGATGAGCCAGCCGAAGGGGACTTTGGTCGTCAGGAAATGAATACTCTCGTAAGCGGTCGCTTCACCCGGCTGGTAATACATGAGGAGGAGCACACCGGTCACAACCTGCACGATGAAGAAGAACATCGTGATGCCCCCGAGGTAGTACCACCCCATCCAGTGCGAGCCCAGCGGCACTTCCTTGTGACTCAGAAACTCGAGCAGCGGCGAGAGTTGATAACGCCGGTCGAGCCAGCCGCGAATTCCTCCGCCTTTCTCGGCGTCGCTCATGCTGCTTTTTCTTCGGAAACGAGGATCGTCCCGTCAGCCTGCCGATTGACCGCGTACCTCGGGAGCGGTTTCGGCGGCGGCCCGGAGAGCACGCGCCCGTGAAGGTCGAAGCGGCCATCGTGGCATGGACACCAGATGACCGATTGCGCCGGCTGGTAGGTCACAGTGCATCCTTCGTGGGTGCACTTGGCACTGAAGGCGAGCAGATCGTTATCATTCTGCAAGACGATGACGCGTTGCCCGCTCACCGGGACGATGACGAACTTTTTCTCCTCCAGCTTGGAGGCCTCCTCCCGTGTCAGACGTGTCGGGCCGCCCGGGCCGGCTTGCGGCAGCGGTTTGAGGTAACGAATAATTGGGTAAGCAATGCTGGCCAACCAGCCGAGGAGGCTCACGCCCAGGAGAAGATCGAGAAAGTGGCGCCGCGACGTTGTCGAATTTGAAGCCGCTTCAGCCTGCTGGTTCATTTGTTTTTTTTAGCCGTCCGCGACGGCGGGTTCAAGCATTCGTTTCGACTTATCGGGAGATGGAACACTAGCTGTATGAAAGCTTTTCCACCGCTCAACCGGCATACTGGCGATGGCCATGAGCGCGAGCTGGCTAACGATGAATCCGACCAGCCACGGAAATGCCTTTTGCATGAAGCCGTAGGAATGCAGACCGACACCAAGCATGTTCACGCCGAACCAGGAGAAACTGGTCACGACATTGCCGAAGATCGCCATGATCATCAGGCCGCGTTGCCGAATGAATCCGCCCCAACGGGCGTGCAGGATGACCGCGCACCAAAGCACAATCAGAACGGCACCGTTTTCTTTCGGGTCCCAGCCCCAGAAGCGGCCCCATGATTGATCGGCCCAGATACCGCCGAGGACGGTGCCAACAAAACTGAAGAGCGTGGCGAAACAAACAACACCATAGGTCATGCGCGCGAGCGAATCGGCCGTTTCCTTTTTCAAGGAACGCGTGAAGACGCCGCGCACGACGTAGATGATGGCGAGCATGCCAGCCAGAAACATGGCTGAATAACCGGTCGTGATCGCTACGACATGGGTGGCCAGCCAGATGTTGGTGTCGAGCACGGCTTGCAACATCTCGAGCGTGTCGCCGCTGCCTGCGAGGTGATGCGCAATGATCAGCGTGATAAAACCCATCGCCCCGGCGCAGGCCGCACCGATTCCGTCTCGGAAAATCCGCTCAAGAATCAGAGCGACGATCACGGCGCCCCAGCCAATGAAAATGGCGGACGAATAAAGATTGGTGACCGGCGGACGTTCTTGCAGATACATCCGCGAAACGAGGCCAAACGTATGGATAGCGAGAGCAAGCAGCAAAAGATAAAACGCAGAACGGCTGAGCGGTCGGTTCCAGCCGAGCCAAGAAAAGCAAGCGAGGAGGAACGCAAGGACGTAAAGCGCCATGCTTTGGCTGAAAGGCTGTAGACGATTGAACAGAAATTCGAACGACGTCCGCTTGGTCGCGTTCGGCTGTTCTTTCGCGAACCAGCGAGTCATGAGATCGACATGTTGGTTGAACAACGAATGATTGCCTGCCCGGTAGGCGTCTCCGATGAGCGCGTACTGTTTTACAATGGGATGGATTTCTCCGGTGCCAACAGAATGCAGCAGACTGTCGCCGACCGAGTGCCACTCGCTGTCTACTGCCGCTGATCCCGGCGCGCCCGCAGGCGGAACCGCCAGGATGTAGGTCATCTCGGACAATTTCTCATAGCGCTGAATCAGGCTGGCTACGTCATCGAGTTTCGCCTTATCGGAATTTTTTCCCGCCGCGCGCTGGCTTGCGGCTTTTCCCGCGGCCGGGACGCTGTTTTCGAACGCATCCAGTTCGGCCGTGAAGTCCTTCTCGCCTTCGGGCTGCACACTATTTTTCAACCGCTGATACAAGACGAGAGCGTTGCGCAGGTTCAGAATCGCGTTCTGATAGGCGGAGCGTTGAACCGATTCGAGCTTTTCCGATAGCGCGCCCTGCTCCTCGATCTGTTTCAAAAATGGCGAGAACTCGGTGAAGCTGAAATATTTTCGGTCGCTTTGTTCCCAACCGAACAAGCCGAGAACATCGGCGTTTTGCACGAGAAATACCGGATACTGATCGGCGATGGGTGCGTTAAAGAGGACGTCGGTGAGCCATTGCATCGCACTGAGACGCCGACCGCCTCCGAGGCGCAGTTCCTGTTTACCGTGAACGATCAGCAGCGAATTGCGCGCGACGGTATCAAGAGGTTTGATGCGGCCGCCGACCAAAACGGGAATCTTGCCGAACTTGGCAATATCGATATCGCCCTTCGCGACCTTGGGCGGCCACCAGTTCGCGGCAAGCCAGCTCACAGCGAAGAGCAGAACGAGCCAGGGTAACAAGCGTTTCACGCGAGCGCTGTCCTTCGTTTTCTCGAAAATCCGACTAGGTGGTAACCGAATTGCATGAGCAACCCGGCAGCGACAATGATGCAGGCAACATAGGGCGCGATGAAGCTCGGATTGTGCACGACTTGCAAAATCGTCGCCGAATCATCTTTCTGAAAACCGGCCTGATAAAATGTTTCGCCGCGATAGCGCAGCGGGTGGTTCATGTAGATCAATACATCGCGGCTCACCGAGCGTTCCGGATCAGTCAGAGTGACGCGGCTGGCAAAATTCTTCGGGATCTCGGTGCCGGCATAACGCTCGTGCGTGAACTTCTGGAGCGTGACGCTGTATGGTTTGTAATAGCGCATCGGACGCAGAACGACCATCCATGTCCGTCCGCCGCATGAAAAAGTTTGCGGGGCGCCGAGTGCATCCGAAACCAGCCAGGTGCCGAGCGAACTTCCCGATTGTTGGGGAACAATTTCGATCGCTGCGCTCGTTACGTTCCGTTCGTTGATGCCAATGGCGCGCGGGGCCGGTTCGACCGCAATCATCGCGCCGGGCCCCTGATTGGCGATCGGTCGCGCGCCACTTCCTGCTTCGCCTAACGTCTTGAGTCGTGAGTTTTGGTAAAAATTCTTCACCACAATTCGGAACGGCAGACTCCGGTGGTCGATGGTCTTATTCTGCCGCAACACCATCTCCGGAATTGCGGTCACCTGATCGAATTCGCTGTTGCTCATATCGATCACGGCCAGTTCCATTCGGCGCGCATCTTCGGAGTAATCCTTGGTTTCACCGCCGGTCAGCCGCATGTGACTTTCGACTGCAAAGAGATCGGTAAAAAGGCCGCCTGCGAGCATGATGATCAGACCGGCGTGCGTGAGATGAATGCCCAGCTTGCTCCAGGCCCAACGAAATCGTCTCCAGTGCGCGGCGATGAGGTTGATCAGCAATATGGCGCCGATAAGATGGCCACCTGGGAAAACAGGAATTTTGAAACCGCGACCATCGGACGGCCACCAGATAAACAAGCTTTGGAAATAGCGTTCCTGTGCTTCATGAGTACCGAGATGAACCTGCGCGAGCGTGCCCGCGAAGATGAGCACCATCGCCGCGACGAGGCAGATAATCGTCAGCTTTAGCGACGTGAAGAGGTCAATCAATTGACGCCACATCTCAATCAGGAATCAAACTGGACAGCGCCGCGACCACGCCGACAAAGACCAGACCATCTTTCATCGCCCGGAGTTATTTCTGCAGCCCGCCGGTGTGACACTCGGTACAGGAGAAATCGGAATACTCCGCGTCGATGTGGATGAAATCGTGACCTTTCGCATTCACCTGATCGAGTTGTGCCCCGTTGCCCTGGGCGAGAATGAGATGGCATGATTTGCAGTCGCTCGCCTTGATCGACTTTTTGCCGTCCACTGAGTTGTGCTTGCCGTCATGGCAACGGAAGCAGCCGTTCCAGTTTTTGTGGCCGACGAAATCCGGATGCGTCCGCCAGTCGAGTTTCTGTTCCGGGAAAAAGTTGGCGCGATAAATGGCCTGCGCCTCATTGACGACCGGGTCGGCCTGGACCGGGTTAGGATAGGCTTCGTGCAAGGCGAGTGCGATCTTCTGCAAACCTTCCGCCTTGGTTTTATAGGGCTGGACCAGCGCGGTCACGACTTTCGACTTTACCCATGGAATGCTGGAATCGAGCCGCCCGGTGAGAAGCGCGAGGTCGACCGCGTCGTTAGGTGTGTGGACCCTATGTGCCGGCCGGCTGTGGCAATCCATGCAGTCCATCCGGCGAATGCGGAATTTTGACGGATCGCCCTTGAAGTCCGGGGTTCGGTATTCGGTCGTCACGCCTCTCGGGTTGGTTATCCTGACCCACGGAATGTCGAGGAGCCGGTCGTCCGTCGCGATGTACTCAATCTTGTTCGCGATATTCATATGAAAATGAATGCCGCCCTCGGGGCCATTGGAGGGGTCGCCGCCGCCGACCCAGAGCAAAAGACGAACGGTGAAGGGCGTGTTCTTTTCGTCGGAGAGGAAATGGCGATAGGTACGCTCGACGCTCCCGGCATATTTCTTCGGCCAATGGCACTGCTCGCAAATCGCCTGCGGCGGGCGCGGGTTGGCTGCGTTGACGTAGATCGGGCGCTCGAAATCGTTGGCTACTGTGTGATAGAGCTGTTTGACACCGTTCAGCTTGGTCCTGAAATAAGCGGTGGCCCCGGGCCCGACATGGCATGCGACACACTCTACTTCGGCGTGTGCCGTATGTTCGGAGGTGGCAAATTCCGGCCCCATGGGCAGGTGACAGGTCTGTCCGCAGAATTGCACCGACTCGGTGTATTGGTAGGTCTGGTAACTGCCCAGGGCGGTTATGAAGAGGAAGACAACACTGCCAATGGCAAAAGCAGCCAGGATCTTACGGTCGCGGGGACGCGATAAATCGATCTTGAGTACGAGCGGAGCCTCGACGCGCAATGCCCGGCGTTCCGCTCGTCGGTGCAGCCAGGCACCGATCGCAATAAGAGCGACGCCGAGAAGGAGAAACAGGGGCGCCACGACGTAGGCGAGAATGCCGACGTAAGCATTGCGATGACCCGCCATGAGGTCCATCGCAAAAAGGAGGAGAAAGGCGAAGAGCGCGGCGGTCGCAATAACCATCCCGGCCCAGCTGATCCAGTTACGAAAGTGGCGCTTAAATGAACGTGACCCCGCGGGATTATCAGCCATCAGTTAGTTGCCTGCTTCGTTGACAAGATGATCCGAATCACAAGGCAATCTGTGCGGGCGTATTCCGCACGGAAAAGGTCCCTTTTGCCGCCGAGGACCTTTATTTTTTCAACGTCCGAACGTATGCCACCAGCGCCTTGATGTCGGCATCGGAAAGTTTTTCGCCGAATGGCTTCATCACATCCTTGCCGTTTTGCTTTACGCCTTCCTTGATCGCTCTGGCCGCTTCCGCATCGCTGAACGCCGCCTGAACCTTGGCATCGCGGTAATCTTTGACGCCCAATTTCTTGCCCATCATCGTGCTCCCGCTGCCGTCTTTCCCATGACACGATGCGCAATGCTGGGTCCAATTCGCGCTGGCGTCCGCGGCGAAACCGATGCCCGCCGATGTCATCATGACCGTCGTTAGGAGGAATATTTTTCGTTTCATTGGATCAGGGCCTTTTCTTGATACAATCGACTACTGTTACTTTTTCAATGTCCGAACGTAAGCGACCAGCGCTTTGATCTCGTCGTCGGTTAGTTTCCCGCCGAAGGCTTTCATTGTCATCTTGCCGTTTTGCTTGACGCCATCCTTGATCGATTGCGCCGCCTTGGCATCAGTGAACTCAGCCTGAACTTTCGGATCGGTCAGATCCTTCGCGTTCAATATTTTCCCCATTTTTGTGTCGGCGTGGCCATCTTTCCCATGGCATTGCACGCAATTTGCCTCCCAATTCGCTTTCGCGTCCGCGGCTCGGGCAGAAACGGCCGAGGCGACGAATAAGCTGATCGCGATGGTGATGATTATTTTCATTTCTGAATCCTTCCTGTCGGCGGGTGATAAGTTACTTTGAAGTTACTTCTACTCTTAGAGTTGTAAAATCCCTTTCCCCGCAATCTTAGATCCTATCTAGAAACCGAATTGCAGGCTGGAGTAAATCGAGTGCGCCTGGTAATTGTTGTGACCGCCCGACGTTTGATCAGTGTAATTATAGTAACTATATTGCAGCCTCAAGCGAACGTTCTTTGCGATTTGCCGGCTGACACCTGCCGAAACAGTGTACTCGGTCGCGCCCTCGCCGTAAGGCTGGCCTGCGGTTGCGTTGTTCACATAGTTGTCTGCGCGATAATAAGAATATCCGACACTCAGATCGGTTTTTGGATCCAAGGCAAATCCAGCCGTTCCGTCCACGGTCCAGTAATCATTCGTAAAATCGAGAACCGTTGGGATGGTATTTGGAGTCAAATTATAGTCAGCCGGCGTGTCCGTCTTGTTTAAGACATAGGCGAAATTTCCTTGGACATAAAGTCGCGCACACGGATTCCATGTCAGGCTTTCAGTAATCACGTTGCTTGTAATCAAAGCTGTGCGCAGGGACTGGAAAGGCGGTTCGTCCGCAATCCCCCACTGACCGTAGACCGAAACAGTCGCAAAATCGTACCGCGTCACCAATGAGAGCGTGCCAAACTTCGCCGGAATTTTCGGCCGCCAGGTAAGGCGAATATTGAAATCATTCGTATCCCATTCCTGGTTATGCAATTGTTGGCCGTCGGCGGTGGATACATTATCGTAATGCAAACTTTTGTAAAAGTACCTGCGCAGATACATTGAGCCGATCCAGCGGATACCAATTGAAGCCGGCTGTGTATTTTTGCCAGAGCAGATCCAAATTTTTGGTCCCCACTAGGGGCGCGACTTCGTCAACTTCGTTCGTCTCATAGATGTTGCCATTTTGCTCCTGCCAGTCGCCCTGGGCGTAAAATAGCCAATTGGCGACGCCGGCGTAATGCATCTCCAATGTCTCAGCGAACGTATTAACGTTCTCGGAACTGCTGACCGCCGTCGGAATTGGGGGAATGGTGCGGAGGGTGGTGTCGAGGTAGACCGCGTCGTTCTGCTTATCCTCCCAGGTATAGCGGAATGCGGTGATCACGGTCAGATCCTTCATTGGCAACCACATCGTATTGATGTTCACCACATACTGTGAGACTTGAGACCAGCCGGCAAGATTAAGGTAGCCATGGTCGCGACTGCTGAGCGTGGTGATCGGATCGGTGTAGGCCGCATCGTAGGTGGCTCCGTAAATGCGGCTTCCGGAAATATCACTTCCCAGGGACGTATAGGAGTTGGCAGTCGTTAACCAAAATGAGTCGCTGAACCGTGTTTCAGTTGTCGCATGCCCGCTGTAGAGATTAGCCGTGTCCGTCTCCTTCTGAGTGATGAACCGTTGGGCACCCGGCGGCGGCACGACCGGAGGGACCTGCCCGGCGCCGCGCCAAAGGTTCAGGCTATCGTCGTTACTGTCGTGTTCGTATCGCATGCCCAATCCAACGTCCGTGTTGCCAAAAGTTTTTACCGCTTCCAGCGCGAAGATGTCGCGTGTCTCATTAAGGTTGCGGAAAGCGGGCGCGATTTTTCGCGTAGTTACACCGGTGGTTAGGCCGGTCTGGTTAGTGTCGCCCCACTCGGTCGAATCCTTCTGGCCGTCCCGAAACAGATGCGAGTAACGCAGCGTAATCTCAGGCCAATCCGCCTTGCGCAGACCCAGCTCCACCCACGCTTCACCGCGATCCAATGTCATATCTGGAAATGGCGGTGGAAAGAATTGCCCGTTTATCGGGAAAAAGCCGCCGTTGCCATCATACCAGCTGCGGAACTCGGTGTAACCGGCGCTAATGTAACCCAGGCCCGGCTGGGATAACTCCACCTTCACGTTGTAGTCGTGGAGATCGAAAATGGCATGCCCATCGACCGAAAACAGTCCATTCTTGCCCACCGTTTTCTCAAAATGAAAATCCTGAACTCCGCCATAGACGTCACCCGCTTTCCTGTGCTCCTGGCTGAATTGTGCTTCGTCACCATGTGTGATCAGCCCGCCGAGTCCGAACTCGATCCAGTTTGTGTCTGCCGGCTCTTCTTCAGTCGTCGTTGTGCTGGCCGGTGATTTTGCATCGGAAGTCTCGCCCGCACGGAGTGAATGACCAGCGAACATCGCGCCCCAGATCAGGAGCGTAATCGTGCGCGCTAACGAGCGTGGCAGTGTCGGAAAGCAAACTGAGCTCATTGTTTCAATACCTCAGCACTGGAGTCACCTGAGAGCCGTGGATCGCTTCATGACAGCCGGCCGACCAGCATGTCCCCTGCTGCAGGAAGCTCGAGTGATCTACATCTGCGATAAAAATCTTGCCGGGCTGGGTTTGCTGTTGGAAATGGCATTTCAAACAAAGCGTTTGGTTGCGTTCTGTCAGCATCCGCTGATTGACCGAGCCATGGGGCGAATGGCAGGTCACACATCCTTCGCGTAACGCCTCATGCTCGAACACAAACGGACCTCTTTGGGCCGCGTGACACTGGAAGCAGGTTTCGTTTTGGCTCAACAACGCCATGCCGCCACCCACGATCGACTGTGGACCTCTCGCCCCGCCCCCTTTGATTGCGCTTCCTTTGTGCGGATTATGGCAATCAGCACAACCTATTTTCCCTTCGAGCACCGGATGGTGATGCGGTAATTCGAATTGTGCCCGCACTTCCAGATGGCATTGGAAACAGGTGGTCGGAGATTTTCTCGGATTAACAATCGTCCTGGCTCCGCCCCCGCTCTTGACGTGCAGGCTGCCCGGTCCATGACATGATTCGCATCCCATGTTTTTGGCGTTGTCACCGGGCGCCTTTAACCGTGCGTGGCTCGCGGTGCGAAAATCACGCGTGATCGCTTCGTGACAGGTTGCGCATTCTTCGGAACCCACGAACTCAGCGCCGGGAATGCTCGGCGGTGCGAGAATGGCGTGGCTCGGTTCGAAGTCGCTGCAAGACAGCAGAATTACGGTCAGCGCAGCTCCACCCCCGACCGTCCACCAGAATTTTTCGCGCTTACCGTGGATCAATCGAGTTAACAACGGACGCCACACGAAACGGATGGTTAACAAAAAGCCGATCAATTTGGCTACGCATTTTTACGGTTAATGTGCGACCTGTTTTTTCCGACCAACAAATTCACTGTCGCTAATTCACTGTCGCTAATTTGTCTTTGAGCGCGCTGCGCGGAACGCAGTGGGTGATTTGCCGACCAGTTTTTTGAAAACACGATTAAACTGCGACAGCGATTGGAAACCGACTTCAAATGCGATTTCGCTGATCCGCAAATCTGAATTTCGCAGCTGATCGCAGGCCTTCCCGATCCGTGTGCGAGCCACGTACTCGACAAAGTTTATTCCCGTGACGCATCTGAATTTTTCGCTCAGGTAGTTCGCGCTGATGTTCACGACCTTCGCAACTTTCGTTAGGGAAAGCTCTTCGTCCGAATGTTCGTGGATGAAATTGCGCGCCCGCCAGATTTCAACGGGCTCCGCACCGTTTGACGCTTGGAATCTCGGCTGCCTGATCTGACTCGCGGGTTGCATTGTGATCACCACGCCGCATTAAACCGCGTCGACGAGAAGGAGGCTCACCATCCCTTGTCAATTGCTTGCCTGATTTTGCTCGGCGGGAAGTTCGAAATCCATTATGAGTAATCAAGATGCTTTACATGGTCGTTGAGCACTTCAGAGAAGAAGCCGCGCCGGAAATCTATCGTCGATTTCGCGAGCAGGGTCGCATGATGCCGGATGGTTTGGAATACGTCTCGAGTTGGATCGCGGAGGATCGAAGAACCTGCTGGCAATTGATGCAGACGAACGACGTCAAACTCTTCCCGCTATGGACCGATAATTGGAAGGATCTGATGGATTTTGAGATCGTGCCGGTGCGAACGTCGGCCGAAATCGCGCAGGTGATGAAACAGAAATTTTAGGGGATACCGCCAGCGTCCTATGGAAGCCAGCGGCTTCCCCAACAAAGCAATCCCCGTAATCCCTGTTAATCCTCGTGTAACGCGATGGTCGCGCCGACCCACGTCTTCTCTTTGTTGAAGTCGACGCCCATCATTTTGCCCTGACTCATTCGCACAAGATTGTTCACCAGCACGGGTTCACGTCCGTCCGGCCAGATGAACATCATCCGGATTTCCGCTTTCGATTTGTGGTTGTCGATCGTGGGAACAAATTCCGCGTAGGTTACCTTCCCTTGAAGAATCCATTCATTCGGCTTCTCCAGTGCCGCGAGCTTTTCGCGCGTCGGCTCCATGTCCACGCCGAGCCCGGCAAAGGAATAAAGAGGCTTGAGAACGTAATCGTCGAGCGATTCGCTTTCGGGAAATTCGTTGGCAAAAAAGGCCGGCGAGGTGTGCTCGGTCTTCAAGAATGGCAGCGAATGTTTGCTGATCCGAAAATACCAATTCGGATGCCCGACCCACTTCACGTCCAGCTCGTCTTGAAATCGAAACGGCGGCTTGAGATCTGGCCGCCGAATCAACTCATCAAAGATTACGCGATTGTAAATGCGCTCGATCCGTACTTCGCGTCCGTCGCAATCATAAAAAAGCTGTGCCCCGCGTTTGTGAAGCTTTGTCAGGCAAACAGACCGCACGCCCAGGAGCGTTTCGGTGCAGGCGAAATCGATCCGTGTCTTTTGCTTCTCGGGCTCGATCTCAAGCAGAATGACGTTCTCTGGATTTGAATCTCCCACGATGACGCTGCGCAAAAGCTCGATATAGGCTTCGTCCCTCAATCCGCCGAACGACGACGTCCAGTTGCGCGGGATCGCCGGAAACGTTTTCCGCAGACAACCGAGAAAAAACAGCTGAAATCCGTAAAGGCTCGGGAAGGCCTGGAGTTCGATCAGGCGCGGCGTCAGCCGACCGCCTTCGCGGCAAACACCAAAATCGATCGTGAGAAAATTTGGGTGAGCTGTCTCGTTAGGCACCTCCAATCCGTTCGGGATTGCCTTTTGCGCATGGCGCGCCAGCTCCGGCGTGCGCACTCGATCCACGATGGTCGCCGCCGCGTTGGTCACCTCTTCGGTGAACGCTGCGGTCAAAAAGATCGGGGTTTCGGAAATGCGAAAATCGGCCGGCCACTTTTCCGTTTCATTCACGCACCGGACAAGCGCGTCGTATTTGTCGGGTGTAAAATCAGCGTTGAAGCGCGAACGAAGTTCCGGATCCATGTATCACACCAAGAACTTCCCGTGCTCCATCACTTGCTCGCCGTCGAACCAGATATCGAAGTCGCGCCCGACACAGTCGATGTGCGTCTTCGAGACCCAATTCGCTCCCGTATGCTCGGCATAGGGATGACCAAACGCGATGTGGACGCCGGGAATTTTTTCGTCCTGAAGAATATGACCGATCACATCGGTGCACGCGATGTTGGTGCCGATGGCGAACTCGCCGACCCGATTGCTGTTTTCATCCGTGCTGGTGTAAAGACGAAAGTCGTCGCGCAGGTCCTTGTTCTCCGATTTCAGCGAACGGATCCGATTGTTTTCAACCTCGATCGTTAGCGGATTCGATTGCAGATCGCCATAGCGCTCGCACAGGTAATCGCCGACCACGCCATCCACGACGAATACGCCGTTGGTGTTCATCGGCGAGGTAAAAATTTCACCGCCGGGAAGGTTGCCCCACTTATCTTTCGTGATGATGCCACTGGTCTTGAGCCACTTTAGTTTCGGCGAAAGTTCGGCTTCGAATTCGGTCCCGTGGGGGGTCTTGCACACGATGCGTTTCGCCTTGCGCGCGCGCTCGACCAATCGCTGGCTCAACTCATCCACTTTCACGAAATCAGCGCGCATACCTTCGAGCATGATCTCGCGGTTGATATTGACCATGTGCCCGTGACGAATGTGGTAATTGTTCACCACGGCGGTCATTTGAATGCGCGAACCGAGTTCGCCGGTCTGGGTTTGCGCAGCGAAGATCGACACCTGCGATGTGGCGAGATCCTCCAGAATCGGCTCGGGCATGAATTCCAAGGGCCGACGAGCGTGATGCTCGAGAACAAACAAGCTGTATTCCGACCCGACTCGTTCCACTTCCGTTTGCAACGCGGCGGCAATCTCGCGTGTCGCTGTGTCGGTGATGATGGTGATGCGCTCACGTGGTGTCAGGCGCAGACAAACGTTGATCGCGTTGCGTGCACCGGGCATTAGCTCGGGATCAATTGAATGAAGGTAGGCTCGATCGGGCATGGAAAAGGAATGGGAGAATTACGCGGAAATTCGGTGTCGGCAAACCACTCTTATCAGGCCGAGCGTGCCTAACGGGTGATTACGGGCTGCGGCTCGGCAGCGTTCAACCCCTCGTAGGTCTCCGCCACGATCTGATCAACCACGGCTTTCATGTCCTGCGTGCGCTCCCAAACGGCGAGTTGTCGATCCGCGCCGGTGCCTTCGTGCAAGATTCGTTCGATGTGCGCGATCTCGCGGTGGGTTCCCAGTTCGTCCGCTTCCGGCGCGATGAATTCGAGAATTTCATTGATCAGACTTCGCGCATCGAGTTCGCAGCCCCGGCCGAAATCAATCATTTTTCCATCGAGCCCGTAGCGAGCAGCGCGCCAGCGATTCTCATCGAGAAGGCGTCGGGGATAAATTCGGAAGGTAATATTTTGCCGGAGCAGTTTGTGTAATTTGACGATGATTGCCTGCATCAACGCCGCCAGCGCGATCGTGTCGTCCACCCGCGATTGCGCATCGCAGATTCGGAATTCGAGAGTATCGAAAAATGGATGCAGGCGGATATCCCACCAAATCTTTTTTGCGTTATCGATGCAACCAGTGGCGATGAGCAGCTTCAAGTAATCCTCGTATTCGGATAGGCTCTCGAACGCGTCGGGTATGCCGGTGCGCGGAAACCGCTCGAAGATTTGCAACCGATACGATTTCAGACCGGTGTTCTCGCCCAGCCAAAAAGGTGAGTTCACGGAAAGCGCATAAATGTGGGGCAGAAAATAACGCGCCTGATTCATCACCTGGATCGCCATTTCACGATCGGGGATGCCGACATGAACATGCAGTCCGAAGATGAGATTTACCCGCGCAATTTGCTGCATGTCCTTGATGATCGTGGCGTAGCGTTCGTTCACCGTAATAAGCTGATTCATCCAGTGTGAAAACGGATGTGTCCCGGCCGACGCGATCGTTAGTCCGTCACGGCCAGCCAGCATGGCCAGCTCGCGACGGAGGCGGAGAACCTGCTGCCGCGCAGAAGCGGCATCCGGGCAAACCTCGGTGCTCAACTCAACGACGGATTGATGCATCTCCGACTTGATTTGCCCTTGCATGATCTCTTTGCCACCTGCGAGAATCTCCTGAATGTGCGAGCGCAGTTCGCGCGTTTCCGGATCGATGATCTGGAACTCCTCCTCGATTCCGATCGTGAAGACGTGGTCTTTTGCACTCATGCCTGTTACTATCTAAACCCTGATGGAAAGGAAAAGAAGTCCGCAGATTATCGTATCCCGTCGCACACGAGCCTGGTTGGTCGCGCACAAACTGAGCCTGCCAATCGTTCTGCAATCGACGCGCGACTGGATTTGTGTTTTGAGATAACTGGCAATCAATTACACCGTGGATCTAACCACCACTTACCTCGGAATGAAGTTGCGCACGCCGCTCGTGCCGTCGGCTTCACCGCTCTCCGAAGAGATCGACAAAATCAAACGGATGGAACAAGCCGGTGCCGCCGCTATCGTCCTCTATTCGCTTTTCGAGGAGCAAACAGAAACCAATGCTGCTGCCCCCGAGGTAGAATTTCGGGTCGCGCCGCACGCCTACCTCAAGCATATCGCGTTGGCCAAACGCAGCGTCAAGATTCCAATTATCGGGAGCCTTAACTGCACCACACTTGGCGGTTGGCTTAGCTACGCGCGGCAAATCGCGGAAGCCGGTGCCGACGCTCTGGAGCTGAACATTTACAAGGTGCCGGCGCGCCCGGAAGTCCCCGGATCCATCATCGAAGAGGGATACATCGACGTTGTCAGAACGGTGCGAGCTAAGATCACCATCCCGCTCGCCGTGAAACTCAGTCCGTACTTCAGCAACTTCGCCAACATGGCAGCGTCGCTTGACGCGCTCGGCGTTGGCGCGCTCGTCCTCTTCAATCGATTTTATCAGCCCGACATTGATCTCGAAAAAAGGGAGGTCGTGCCAAACCTTACTCTGAGTGCGGCGGCGAACATGCGATTGCCGTTACACTGGATCGGGATCCTTTTCGGAAAAATCCGCGCAAATCTCGCCGCCACGAGCGGCATCTATCAGGGCAGCGACGTGATCAAAATGGTCATGGCGGGAGCCGATGTAACCATGCTCTGCAGCGCTCTCATGCGTCATGGGATCGAGCATATTCAACGAATCGAGATGGATATGGCCGCGTGGCTGGAGCAGCATCAATACACTTCGTTAGGCGAAATAAAGGGAATCATGAGTCAGAAGAATTGCCCGGACCCAGGAGCGTTTGAACGTGCTCAATACGTCCGCGGTCTTTCGGCGCAGACGTCGTTGTTTCCATTGCGACGTTAAACGGTCAATGCACGTGAGCGTGCCAGTCGCACCCAGCGCCTTCCTTTTCGTTAGGTCGGGCTGACGCTCAGCCCTTCGTACGTTTCGGCGACGATCTGATCGACCACCGCTTTCATGTCCTGGGTGCGTTCCCAAACGGCCAGTTGCCGATCAGCCCCCGTCCCTTCGCGCATGATCCGCTCAATGTGCGCCATCTCTCGTTCGCTCCCCAGTTCACCGACCTCAGTCGCGACGAACGCAAGAAGCTCATTTAAGAGACTTCGCGTTTCCACTTCCGCTTCGCGGCCGAAATCGATCAGTTTGCCATCGATCCCATAGCGCGTGGCCCGCCAGCGATTCTCATCGAGGAGTCGACGGCGATAAACGCGAAACGTCGTATTTTGCCGAACGAGCTTGTAAAGCTTCGCTACCACCGCCTGGATCAATGCGGCAATGGCAAGGGTGTCTTCCACGCGCGATTGCGCGTCGCACACCCGCAGCTCCAACGTGTCGAAGAATGGGTGCAAACGGATGTCCCACCAGATTTTTTTCGGATTGTCGATGCAACCGGTTTTGACCAGCAGCTTGCAATAATCCTCATACTCGGAGAGCGACTCGAACGCGTCCGGGATCCCCGTGCGCGGGAAGCGCTCAAAGACTTTGAGCCGGTACCCTTTCAGGCCGGTGTTGCGTCCCACCCAAAATGGTGAGTTGACCGAGAGCGCATAAATATGCGGCAAAAAATAACGCGCCTGATTCATTACCTGAATCGCACTCTCACGGTCCGGAATCCCGATGTGAACGTGCAAACCAAAAATGAGATTTGCCCGTGCGAGCAGCCCCATGTCTTTGACGATGGTCTGGTAACGTTCGCCCTCGGTGATGAGCTGCTCGTACCAATGCGAAAAAGGATGAGTACCGACGGACGCAATCTTCAATCCGCTCACTCCGGCCAAGGTTCCCAGTTTGCTGCGCAGATCAGTTACGTGATGGCGCGCGTCCGCGATCGACTGGCAAATCTCAGTCCCGAGTTCCACCACCGATTGATGCATCTCTGGCTTGATCTGCTCCTTCAGCGTGATCCTGCCGCCCTCGAGAATCTCGTGAATGTGCGACCGCAGCTCGCGCGTCTCTGGATCGATGATCGCAAATTCCTCCTCGATCCCGAGCGTGTAGACGTGATCTGGCTTGCTCATCTAAAAAAAAGTGTGGCGCGTACCAAGAGCAGAAACTCGTGAGGAAAATAGCGCACGCTCCCCGTTCTTGTCATCCTGAACGTACGTGAAGGACCTGTCACGTGCTCGGTCGCTTTCCTGATTGTTACGCCTTGGATTGGGATCTCGAGACCCCTTTTGACCGCACTCGGATGACTAGGTCAGCGCTTGCCGATTAACGGCGCTCTGGACATATTTCCCCCAGCTCAAATTATCCCGACCCGGAACGTGTTCGCGCGCCTTCCGAATCGCCATTTCCGAGAGCGCCTCCACGATCCAATCGAAGTTGGCCTGGCCGACAGACGTGACTTCCGCGTCGGGCGCCGGATTGCAGAAATCGATCGCCAGCGGCACGCCGTCGCGGATCGCGAACTCGACGGTGTTGAGGTCATAGCCGAGATATTGGTTCAGAGCGAGGACACCCTGCTCGACTTTTTCCAGGATCTCGCGCGGCGCCTGCCAGTCGGTCTGGTAACGGAGGTGATACGGATGTCGCGGCTCGTAATTCATGATCCGCACATGGCGCTGATCGATCGAGTAACAGCGAAAGTACATTTGAAAGTCGATCGCCTCTTGCAGCATCATGACGAGCTGGCCGGTCTCGCTGTAGGCGTTGAAAAATTCCTCGGCGTTGTGCAGCTTGTAAACGTTCTTCCAACCACCGCCGGCGAAGGGCTTGAAGAAGGCGGGCCAGCCGATGTAGGCGAATATCTTCTCCCAATCGAGCGGGTAGGCGAGATTGCGAAAGGAATTGTCATTCGTATCGGGCGGCAGTTGATGCGATGGCAACAGGACGGTTTTTGGAACGGCGACTCCGATCTTTGTCGCGAGCGCGTTGTTGAAAAATTTCTCGTCCGCGCTCCACCAGAACGGATTGTTGACGACGGCGGCGCCGCAGAGGGCCTCGTTCTTAAGCCAGGCGCGATAGAACGGGACGTCTTGTGAAATGCGATCGATGAGCACGTCGTAGCCGGTCGGTTCGCCCTGGAGCACTTTGTCGATGCGCACCGACTCCGCCATGATGCCGCGGCCGCCGGTCTTGGTGTTGACGCGTTCGATGAAGGCGGGCGGGAAGCTGTGTTCCTGACCGTAAAGGATGCCGATCTTTTTCATAATTTTGTTGTTACTCTGAGCGGAGCAAGAGCGTAGCCGAGGAATCCCGGCGCGCTACCGTAAAGCTCACACCACGGAATCCCTCGGCCTCGGGACGACTAGCCATTTGACAGATAATACGGCAGCATGTCGCGCCAATAATTCCAATCATGCCCGCACCATTTTCGGTCGTCGAGCCAATGTGAAACGCCTTTCCCATTCAGGATCCCGGAGAGGCGATACGATTCGTGCCGCGTGTTATCCCACTCACCGGTGCCGATGATGATGCTCATGTGGTTGTATTTCCAAGGGTCGGGCATGTTCGAAAAGTATTCGTACGGGCTGTTGAAATAGATGTTGTCGTCGTGGTAGCCGTCGAAGAAATCGCTGATCTCGAATGATCCGCTCAAGCTGATAAGGTGGCTGACTGCGTCGGGGTAACGGAAGGCGATATTGGCCGCGTGATAAGCGCCCAGGCTCGCGCCGCAAACAGCCACGCGTGCGCACGAACCCTGGCGGCGCGCGAGATCAAAGACGTCATCGACGATCACGCGCTCGTATGCGTTATGAGTCCGCATGCGATCGGCTGGATGAATCGCCTTGTTGTAAAAGCTCTCGAGATCGATCGCGTCGGGACAGTAAATCGTGACCCGTCCGCTATCGACTAATGGCGCACAGGCATCGGTCAGGTGAAAATCCTTGTTCTGCCGGTAGTTGCCGAAAGAAGTCGGAAAGAGAATGAGCGGCAGTCCGCGTCCGTCGCCAAAAACCAGCATGTCGAAATTGCGGCTCAGGTGAGGCGTCCACCATTGAATATGTCGCTCGTTCATTTCGCTTAGGTAAAATTAATCTTCCGTTTCGGGAGCTGCGGGCTGACATGATGGAGAAAAGTTCGGTTCTGCCAAGCCCGAAAGATTGCGTCGGATTGGACAATCCGATTCTCTTCCGCCATACCTCTGCACCGATGAGCGAGCACACCCTGACCGGAAACATTCGGCGGCATCCGGATTTCGAATCGCGAATTCTTCGGAACCGCCGTGACGTGCTGGTATATTTGCCGCGCCACTATCGGCGCACGCGGGATCGTTACCCGGTGCTTTACCTGCAGGACGGTCAAAATGTATTCGACGCGGCCACCTCGTTCGCTGGAGTTGAATGGGGCGTTGACGAAACCGCGCAGCGGTTGATTCGCAAGAATTTGATCGAGCCGCTCATTATCGTGGCGGTTGCGAATACAGGCGATGATCGCATCCACGAGTACACCCCCACTGCCGGCGCGATTTACGAAAGCGCACTCGAAGAAAAACGCAGCCGCGGCCTGGCGAGGACGTACGGCCAGTTTTTGATCGAAGAACTCAAGCCGTACATCGACAAGAATTATCGCACCAACCGCGAAGCGGAATTCACCGGCCTCGGCGGGTCATCACTGGGGGGATTGCTCACGCTGTCGCTTGGGCTTTGGTTCCCGAATGTCTTCCGCAGGCTCATGGTTATGTCACCGGCAGTGTGGTGGGATGACGAAGCGATCATGCGAGTCATCGAAGAGCTCGACGACAAGCCTCCGCTCAAGATCTGGCTTGATACGGGAACAAATGAAACCGGCTGGGAGCGAGCCCGGGAATTGCGTGATCGATTGGTCGAGAAAGGCTGGCGGCCTTTCGATGACCTCATGTATTTCGAAGCAGACGGCGCGAACCACAACGAGAGCGCCTGGGCTGCCCGGGTCGATCCCGCTCTTCGCTTCTTGTTTCCGCCGTTACCTGCGCAGGTGAAAACAAAATCGCGTCGCTTGCCGCTGTTCTCGTGGAGCGGACGTTAGGTCTTGCTCGTTGCTGCGACTTCGGCGAAACGGCCGATCGCGCGAAATTTATCGTAGCGTCTTTGGAGAACGGCGTCGATCGGGATTTCGAGAATGCGTTGCAGATTCTGTCGCAGCGCTGTGCCTAAATTAGCGGCTGCGAGATCGTGATCGCGATGCGCGCCGCCTTCGGGTTCCGGCACGATTTCATCCACCACGCCGAGCTGGATCAGATCTTGCGCGGTCAGTTTGAGCGCTTCGGCAGCTTCGGCCGCGTGTTTGCCGTCCTTCCACAAGATGGCTGAACACGCCTCTGGGGTGATGACTGAATAATAAGCGTTCTCAAGAATCAGGACCCGGTCCGCGACGCCGATGCCGAGCGCGCCACCGGAGCCGCCCTCGCCGATAACGACAGCGATAGTTGGAACCCGCAGTCTCATCATTTCACGCAGATTGACAGCGATGGCTTCGGCAATATGGCGTTCTTCCGAGCCGATGCCGGGATAGGCGCCGGGGGTGTCGATCAGGGAGATAACCGGCAGTCCGAATTTTTCCGCGAGCCGCATGAGCCGAAGCGCCTTGCGATAACCCTCCGGATGCGCGCTGCCAAAATTACGGAGCACATTTTCTTTGGTGTTCCGTCCTTTTTGGTGCGTAATCACCATACAACGGTGCGATCCTAGTTTAGCCAGACCGCTCGGCATCGCCTTGTCATCTCCGAACACCCGATCGCCGCGCAACTCCACCCATTCGGTAAAACAGCGTGCGACATAATCGAGCGCGAACGGCCGCTGGACATGTCTTGCAATCTGTACGCGTTGCCAGGCAGTGAGATTCTCATAAATCATGCGACGCGTTTCGGAGATCTTGATTTCCATCGATTCGACCTCGGAGTCGAAGTCGAGATCGTGCTTGTTGGAATGGTTCTTGATCTCCTGCAACCGGCGTTGCAGTTCAAGGATCGGCTTTTCGAAGTCGAGCGGATGGGAGTCCATGTCGCTAGTCGGTAATGGTGACAGCGGTCTTGGTGTTTACAAGGCTGCTCAATTCCACCAGATCGTTCGCCGCCAGGCCCAATCCCTGGCTCGGGGTTTGCAACGAGTCGGGATACGCAGGATCCGGCACCGCGTAAAGAATGTAGCCGCTGGCGGCGAGCCGGATCCAGCGGGTGCTATTCACATATTCTTTCGTGCCGAAGCCGACCCGCTTTCCGTCCTTCCACGCCATAACCTCCGCCACATGTGTCGTGATCTTCGGTGGTGCGTGCTCCGGTAACTTTACCGCCAGGACGTGGTAACGCTTGAAGAACGCTTCGTGATCGAGGAGGACGAGAAGCCGTTCCTTCCGCTGAATGAACATGGAAAACTCGGGATGCGAAATAAGCAACCGGTCGCCGATATGCAGCATCGTGCCGTTGAGATTGTTCATCCGCATGATCAACTCAGGCGTTGTTTTCATTTTCTGCGCGATCCGGGCCAGCACATCGCCGCGCTTTACGATGTATTGCTGCTTTTCCGGCGATTGATAACTCGTAAGCAAAATGTCCATGTTCACTTCGCCCAGGATGTCTCTTGCTTCTTCCGAGTGCAGGCTGGCCGGATATTTTTGGAGAAACGCGTTCAAGGCGGTGCGCGCCTCGCTCAGCTTTTTCTCCTGCCGCAATTTCACCGCGGCTTGGAACTCTGGGAGAGTGTAATCCGCTGTTGGCTGCGCTGGTGCGGGGGCCGCGTTCTCCGTCCGAACCTCCACCTGAGGCCGCACGAAAAGCTCGTAGCTGAAGTAGGCACCGCCTCCAAACACGATCGCAGCCAGTATCAGTGCAAAAAGCCACTTCATAAGAAAGACAGCGGTTTATGATTTGGCTTCATCCAATTTGCCGGTGGGCGCAACCCCCCGCTTTTTGTGAACGTGAGCAACCGAGGCGGTTGCCCTACACTTCTTTCTCTGGACCGGAAAAGAAACGATTCCAGAAGCGATAGCGCGACCGGTCGTCTTCGTTACTCCAGGTAAAATGGCAATCCTGACAGTAAAATTCCTTTTGAAAAATCCGGAGCGCGAAGAAAACGCTGGCGATACCCGGGGTGAGGAACTTGCGCGTGAGCTGCGGATATTCGATGCGCGATGAAGAGCACTGTGGGCAGCGAATGGCGGACCCGATATCGGGATCGGTCGCTTCCCACTCCACCATCAATTTTTGCGCCGCCTCGAAGTCGTCCTCGTTCACCATCACCTTCGCATTGGCTTGTGGCTTGGACATGAAAGCGACCTGCTGCAAATGGCCTTCGTTATGGATATCGGCCTTCAATCCCGCTTGCTGCAGGCGATCCTTCAGATGCTTCGCTTTGGCTGGCTCGTTAAAAGTCGCGATCGTGACCATAGGTTAATTTTTCACAGACTAACGCTTCCGCATCAACATTAATTCATGGTCGAGACAATGTCACCGTCCAAGGTTCAGGCCGGGCGGTGGGAACCATTGGTAAAGCATCAGATAGACGAGCACGCCCGTGACTGAGACGTAAAGCCAGATTGGCATGGTCCAACGTCCGATCAGGCGATGCCGATCCCAGCGGCGTCGAAACGCCGGAATGAGCGTGAAGATCACGAGCGGGAGGGTCACAAATGCGAGGAGGATATGCGAGATCAGCATCGCGAAATAGAGCAGAGCGATTACGCCTCCGGCGGCGAAGTGGGTCGATTTCTCGCCGGTGTAATAATGATAGGTGAGGTAACATCCGAGAAAGATTGTCGAAGAAATGACGGCGGGAATCATGCACGCGATGTGCCGACGCCAGGCGCCACGGCGGATGAAATACCAGCCGGTGGCGATGAAAATCGTGCTCACGAAATTGAGCGAAGCGTTTACAGCCGGGAGATCAGCGACACTCATGATGCTGCGTCCACTGTAGCGGTGGTCCCACCTCTGTCATCCCGAGCGCACTCGAGGGATGGGGCGGCGTGACCGTAAGGTTTCCGTTTCCATCCACCGTTCGGCTCCACTTGAAATCGCAGATGCCTCTCGTAGGAGTGCAATGAGATGCCGCTTCTGGAAACTCCCGAACCGGCGCGCACTGATTCGCGCGCCAACAGCCGCCGCTATTTTTGGCAGGGACCAGCGAGAATCGGCCTGCGGATCATCGCGCTCCTGATCATCTCGGGCCTCATCGTGGGCAGTTGGTATTTGGCGAAGCGGGGTTTTGGACGGCAATGGCGTTCTCTTGTCGTGGAGGAACTGCGTAAGAATGGTGTCGAAGCCTCGGTCCGCCGCCTGACGCTCGATCCATTTCGCGGCCTCGTCGCGCAGGACGTGCGCATCTTCGATTATCACAATCGGGAAAACACGCTCGCGCGGATCAGTGAAATCTCGCTCGATATCAACTACGCGGCGTTGCTGCATCATCGGCCGTTTCTGAATGCGCTCGATATCCGCAACGCCCAATTGGCGCTGCCGCTTAAATCCCGGGATCAGACGATCAAGGCGCAGGTAACGAATATTCGCGCGCACGTTTACTTTCCCCCGGAGCAGATTTACGTCAGCCAGGCCGAGGGAATTTTCTGCGGAGTGCGCGTTTCCGTCACTGGTAAATTGATCAAGCGCGAGAATTACCAACCGTCTCCGGGAACCTCGGAAAAGGACTGGCAGCGCCACGTGGAGCTTTTGCAGCGTGTGGTCACAGAACTCGAACGAATCACTTACCCGGGTGGATTGGCGCGATTGCAAATCAAGTTCACGGGAGATTTGTCCCAACTCGAAGATGCACGGGCGGACGCGACTTTGCGGGCGGACCGGGTCCGAAGTCGCGGATACGAAATGAAGAATTTCTTCGGGCACGCCGAGTGGGCCGATCAGAAACTGAATATCACGCAGTGTGAATGGCGTGATGACGCGGGTAGTTTTGCCGGCCGCGCCAGTTGGAGCCGTTCCGATGGGAAGGCTGAATTTCAAGCGCGCTCGACGCTGGATCTCCAACAGTTCGTTGATGCGCTCGGATTCCAGCAATTGCTTGGCGACATAAAATTTCAAACACCTCCGCTCGTCGAGATTTCCGGCGCCTTTGGCGGAAAAGATAACCAAATGACAAGAACCGTTATCGGGCGGGTCGTGCTGGGAGATTTTTCCTACAGGACGGTTCCTTTCGTTAGCCTGACAGCGACATTCTCCTGGGATGGCGAACGCACGATGTTGCGCGACGTCTATTTGCAACAGCCGACCGGTGAACTAACGGCGGACCTTTTCGACGCGCCGAATGATTTTCGATTGGATTTCGAAAGCACAATCAATCCGGGCGTTCTGGGCCCGCTTATGCCCGAAGGTGTCAGAAAATTCCTCGGCGAATGGGAATGGCAACGGCCGCCGACCGTCCGGCTCTCCATCAGGGGACCCGGTCGCAGCCCCGGGACGTGGACGGGGGACGGCACGCTTGCACTTCAGCGAACGCGGTTTCGCGGCGTCTGGATGAACAGCGCGAACGGGAATCTGCGTTTTGGAAATGACGCTTTCACCTGCGAAAATTTTCGTGTGACGCGTGACGAGGGAATCGGCACGGGATCGTTCACTTACGATTTCGGGAAACACGAAGTTCGCATCGAGGACGGGAAATCCACAATGCGTCCAGCCGATGTAATTTTCTGGGTCGAACCGAAGCTTTGGAAGGATGTTGCGCCTTACAAATTCCGGAAAGCTCCCAACGTCACCGTCAACGGCGTGGTGCAATTCCGCGGCGGCAAGAACACGCATCTCGAAATCGGAATCAACGCGCCGGGCGGAATGGATTACACCTTCCTGGGCAAGACTCTTCCGTTCGACTCTGCCTCGGGACAGCTCCTTTTTACCGACGATCGCTTGCAGCTGCAAAAGGTGGAGGCCGCTCTTTTCTCTGGCACGATCAGCGGTGCGGCTGACATCTCTCTCGCAAAAAATGATCCTCGCTACCACGCGAATCTGGCGGTTTCCGGGATCAATTTCCCCCGGCTAACCGACCTTTATTTCAAATATCAAACTACACACGGAAAGCTGAGCGGGGCCTACGACTTTACTGGCGTCAGCAGCGAATCACGCAGCATGCGCGGGAGTGGCAAGGTGGAGGTGACCGACGGAAACGTTTTCGCTATTCCGATCTTCGGTCCGTTGTCCGACTTGCTCGGGAAAATTTTTCCGCAAGTAGGCTACAGCATCGCCCGCAAGGCGACGGCGGATTTCACGATCAAACAAGGCGTCATCCACACGGACAATCTGAACGTCGCGGGTAAACTTTTCGGAATGCTCGGGCACGGGGACATTCGTTTCGCCGACGATAAACTGGACATGGACGTGCGGATCAACGCCAATGGCCCGGGTCTTGTCCTCCTTCCCGTCTACAAGCTTTTTGAGTACAAGGGCGAAGGCAGTCTTTCCAAGCCAACGTGGCGGCCGAAACACCTTCCGCTTTGATTGCTGATTGAGGAACGTGGGGCCGAAACGAGATCGATTGCGCCGAACGCGATCCGACATCAGGAATCTGAAATCAGAAATTCTTCTCGGCGCCCACATGTCGATCGCCGGCGGGGTTCACCGCGCGATCGAACGCGCCCGGTCCATCGATTGCACCGCGATGCAGATCTTTGTGAAGAACAACATGCAGTGGTTCGCGCGGCCATTTCGGCCCGATGAAATCGGCGCATTCCTCGATCATCCCCAGCGCCGCGAACTCGATGTCGTCTTCGCGCACGCGAATTATTTGATCAATCTCGCCGCCACGAATCCGCAGTTTCACGCCAACTCCATTCGCGCACTTTCGGAGGAACTGGTGCGGGCAGATCAACTGGAACTGCCGTTTCTGGTTCTCCATCCCGGCGCGCATCTCGGCGCGGGCGAAGAGGCGGGACTCGCGAAAGTCGTGAAATCGATCGACAGGATTTTTCGAGGAATCCGGAAAGTGAAAACAAAGATCGCGCTCGAAACCACGGCCGGCCAGGGCTCATGTCTCGGCCACAAGTTTTCCCACCTTGCATACATCATCGGGAACGTGCGCGAACCGGAACGGCTCCGCGTCTGTCTCGACACCGCTCACGTTTTCGCGGCCGGCTACGATATTGGGAGCGAAAAAGGAACCCGCGCGATGTTCAGGGAATTCGACCGCGCGATCGGTCTCCATCGCCTCGCTGCCCTGCATTTGAACGACTCAAAAACTGCGCGCGGCTCGCGCGTGGATCGGCACCAGCACATCGGCACGGGACAAATCGGTCTCGACGCTTTTCGCGTCATCATGCGCGATCGCCGTTTCCGGAAAGTGCCGAAGGTTCTGGAAACACCGAAAGGCCCGGAACTGATGGAAGACGTCGAAAACATTAAAATGCTCCGCTCACTTGTGAAGAAGCCGCGGCAACGCTAAGGACTGGGATGAGTAAGAAGAAACGATCGCGCTGCCATTTTCCATTGAGAGCTTTGCTGTTTACGGTCGGCTTTTGCCTTGTTGCCTCGATTGCGAGCGCCACGGACCCGGTCGTGCGCATGACAACCAGCGTCGGTCCGGTAGATATTCAGCTGTTGCCCGCGTCGGCCCCTAATACGGTGACCAATTTTCTGCGCTATGCGGACCGCTCTCCCAACGGCTACAACGGCACCTTTATTCACCGGCTCGTGCCCAATTTCATCGCCCAGGGCGGTGGATTTATCACCTCCACTTTTGTCGATACCGGTACGTCCGTTAATGCCACGCATATTCCGACAGATCCGCCTGTGGCGAATGAATTTCATCTCTCGAATATCCGCGGCACACTGGCCATGGCCAAGTTGGGCACCGATCCGAATAGCGCGACATCGGAGTGGTTCTTTAATCTCATCGATAATTCCGCAAACCTGGATAATACCAACGGCGGGTTCACCGTTTTTGGTCGCGTTATCGGCAATGGCATGTCGGTAGTGGACGCCATTGCTGCGCTCCCTCGCCTTCGCAACACTGGTGAAGGCATACCCGTCCGCAATTTTGTCACGGGATCATTGGCGACGCCGGCGAATCTGGTCAATATCACGATCATGCGATTGGCGGGGACCACGAAAGACTTCACCAACAATGGCAAGCCGGATATTCTGTGGCAAAACAGCGTCACCGGTCAGCGTGCGATTTGGCGGATGAACGGGACGGCTTACACCAGTATAGCGACTCTTCCGACGGCGCCGACGCAATGGAACATTGCCGGAGCGGCAGATTTCAACAACGACGGCAAGCCGGATATTCTGTGGCAAAACAGCGTCACCGGTCAGCGCTCGATTTGGCTGATGAACGGAGTGGTTTACAACGGCGGCGTGAGTCTCCCGACGGTGGCCGCGCAGTGGAACATCGCCGGGGTAGGAGATTTTAACGGCGACTACAAGCCCGACATTCTCTGGCAGAACAGCGTGACAGGGCAGCGCCTGGTTTGGCTGATGAACGGGACCGTTCGCGTGAGCAGCGTCAATCTTCCGACGGTGGCGACGCAGTGGAACATTGTCGGGATTGAAGATTTCAACGGTGACAACAAGCCGGATATTCTGTGGCAAAACAACATGACCGGCCAGCGCTCGATCTGGCTCATGAATGGGACAGTCCGCACCAGCAGCGTGACTCTTCCGACGGTGGCGACGCAGTGGAACATCGCCGGGGCGGGAGATTTCAATGGCGATTACAAGCCCGACATTCTCTGGCAAAACAGCGTGACGGGCCAACGCTCGATCTGGCTGATGAACGGGGCCATCCGTACCAGCAGCGCGAATCTTCCTACGGTTCCAACGCAGTGGGACATCCGGAATCACTGACCGGCTGTAGCTGCCGCCGTCTCTGGCGGTAGGGGAAGTTTATCGCTTGGTTGTAGCTGCCGCTCATTCGAGCGGGGCGCCGCGCCCAATTTTTTCTCCTGTTCCGGTTAGGTAAATTCTGTTAGTCCTCGCCTTCCATCCAGGTTTCGGACAGGATGAGAACACGTCCATGAGAAGCGACGCCCCGAATTTGCCCGAGCACATTCCTGCGCTCCCGGTGGAAGCGCGCTCCGGCCCGCCGCCTGACGACCCCATCGCCGCGCAATTGCGCGGATTCGGGCCGCTTGGGCTTCTCGCGATTTTCGTCATCGTCCTCACCTCGGTCGTTAAACCGCTCAGCGGGCTTCTCGTGCTCCTCTGGGCGTGGCGTTCGCATACGCCATGGCGCGAGATCGGTTATGTGCGACCCAGAAGCTGGATTGGCACTTTGATCGTCGGCCTTGTTTTCGGCTGCGTCTTTAAGCTCGTGATGAAAGCGATCGTGATGCCGCTGTTTGGTGCTCCTGAAATCAATTCCGCCTACCATTACCTCGTCGGAAACCGGGCTGCTCTCCCCGGAATGATCTTCCTGTTCGTTGTCGGCGCGGGCTTTGGTGAAGAAACCGTCTTCCGCGGATTCCTGTTCGAGCGCCTCGGCAAACTTTTCGGCGCGGGGATCGGCGCAAGAGTATCCATTGTCCTGCTTACCTCCGTCGTGTTTGCCCTCGGCCATTACGCCAACCTCGGGCTTCCTGGAGTCGAGCAAGCGATGATTACCGGTCTCGTCTTCGGGGCGATTTTCGCCGTCACCGGCCAGATCTGGGTGGTGATGTGCGCGCATGCCGCGTTCGACCTGACTGCGCTCGCGATCATCTATTGGAACATCGAAGCCGCCGTGGCTCACCTCGTGTTCAAATAGCGGCAGAGTTTGTCCCAAACGCACTCAGCCCGATCTGCCGGTTCTCCTGAGTGAGGACTAGGGTGAACTAACACCGAATTTAGCTACGCGCGAAGCAGTCCGGCCAAAGTCACTACTACCCGAGCGTCGCGGCAACATTCGCCAATATGTTTAAGATCAGTTCGCGAGCTTCTGACAGGCATAGTGGCGGATAAAATGACGCAAGGCCGGAGCTCACTGGCGACGTGTGCTCCTGAGTGAGACCCTCTGCGCGTTTGCGTTGCGGGATCTATCGTTCTCATGACAGTATCGGATTGATCGCCGCAGCACCTTCCAGCATGTCATCAGCGGAACCCGGCATTCCAAAGACGGAACGGTTTCCGCATTTATCGCGGGCCCCCATTACCGAAGCGGTCTTGGAAATTAGAGCGCGCGCAGAATCCGATTGGGAGGAAGCTCCGCTCCGTGAGGCGCTGAGCAGACGCCTGTCCGATTATCCGCGCATTCTGAACCGCCGGCGGATGGAGCAGGAGATGCGCATACATGATGGTAAGGCCGAGCATATAGTGAGCGATCTTGGATGGACCGGATTGGAATTTCAAACGTCAAACGGCAAACAAGTGGCACGGTTTGACCGAAATGCCTTCTCGTTCTCGCGTCTGTGGCAGTACGAGCGGTGGGAAAAATTCGAATCTGAGGCTTTACGGCTGTGGGAACTTCACTTGTCCATTGCCCATCCCGTCGAGGTGCAACGAACCGGCCTTCGATTCATCAATCGGATCCGATTGCCGAACGGACAAGTCGATGTCGGGCGCCAAGGTGGCGTAAACGGGGCCAGTCTGCTCGGCGCCTTCGATCCCGAGCGCCTCGCCCATGGCGGCGTTGACCGGGGTGCGCTTTGATCTGTTTGACGAGGGCGCGGAAGCGGACTTCGACGCCGGGCGCAACCGCCGGAACGGACGGCGGAAATACCGGCGCGACCGGTTCGCCCGTGGGGCCGGGGTTGATTCCGCTGCGAATCAAATCTTTCCAGACGGTCCATTGCTGGCCGGCATTTCGCATCAGTTCCTGGACGGCCAGGGTGTAGCTGAAGTAATCGGCGTCCGCCGCCTGCGCGTCGGTCACGGCTTTCACGAGATCGAGGATGGCGGCGTAGCCGGGGATGGCGTTTTTGAAGGTTTGGAGCTGGTCGGCAAAGCCATCGTCGCTGGCGCTGAGGTAACTGGATCTGGCCATAATTTGATTGGATCTAACGTTTTTGAGTTGGGATTGCGGTTTTCGGTGAAAAAATGGCGCGTGGGGATGATCGCCGCGCGCGTGGCGACGTTGGACGCGTGCGCTGGGACGATCGGTGCGTGCGTCGCGACGGTCGGAGCGCGCGCGGGGATTGCTGCCGCGTGCGCAGGAATGGCCGATGCGCGCGGGTGGACGATCCGCTCGCGCCGTGGCGATGATTCGAGCGTGCGTCGCGAGCATTGCCGCGTGCGTGGCGAAAGCCGGCGCGTACCGCGCAAACATTCCAGCGCGCGCAAGAATGATCGCAGCGCGCCGAAGAATCGCCGGCAGTCGGCGCGGGGGAAGTGGTGGGGAATTCCATGAGAAATCGGTTAGACGCGCGAATTGTGCGTCAGACGGGTGAGGCGCGTCCATACGGCCACAGCCGTAGAGTTTTTCCGGTCCAAAAAGTCTGAAGCTAATCTGCGATGGAGCCGTTTGCGCGTGCGAGCTGACGCTCCAGCCGAGCGATCTTTCGCTTCAAATACCAGATCGCGGCGTCGCAGCGGTTGTTGACACCCAGCTTCGGATAGATGTTTTCGATGTGCTTCTCAACCGTGCCCGGCGCGATGTTTTCCAGCTGGCTGATTTCGGCGTTACTCCTGCCATCCGCAAGCAGAGCGAGAACCTCGCCTTCCCGCATGGTGAGATGAACCTCGGGCGCATGATTCTCCTCCTCGTCATCATACTTGACGCTCTTGCATGCGGACGCCTGGGGCCTTCCGCCGTATGGAGAAATCTTTCCGGCCTCATGCGCAGAGAGCGGTTTGGTCGCGAAGGTTTCGCGAGCTGCTTGTTTCCGGCGGATCACGCGCGGAAGTTTCAGCTCCAGCAGGCGGCAGCGTAAATACGGCCACAACCGTAGATGGGATGGTGCGCTGGAAATTCGGTGACGTCCAAGGACGAGCCAGCGGCTCGTCCCTACCGATAACGATTCGGCTAAGTCAGAAAACGGATCGTTAGGGGATAACGATACAATTTTCCTTCACTGGCCTGGATCGATGCAATGATGACGAAGATCGTGTTCATGATCCAGAGCAGGATCAGGATCGGAATCCCGATAAGGACAAAGCAGAGCACGGCCGCGACTGCGTCGTAAATCAGCATCGAAAGCTGAAAGTTCATCGATTCTTTCCCATGCGCATCGATTTCCGGAGATTCGTCCCGCTTCGCCAGCCACACGATGAGCGGTCCGAGGATGTGCCCGAAGAAGTGGAAGAATACGCCGAGCAAAGCGCTGGCGTGGCAAAGCACCGTCCAGGTGCGAACACTGGGCCCCGATGGAAGTGGCGGAGGCGCGGTGGCGGAGGCGTTGGCGCCGGAGTTGGAGGAGGGGTCGGTGTTGTTTCCATATCAGTCGGCGTCTTTCACGCGTTCGATGTGAGCGCCGAGCTCGGTCAATTTGTCGTCGAGATGTTCGTAGCCGCGATCGATGTGATAAACACGTCGCACTTCGGTGGTCCCTTCAGCTTTCAAACCGGCCAGCACCAAAGCGGCCGAGGCGCGCAGATCGCTCGCCATGACCGGCGCGCCGTAGAGTCGATCCACGCCCTGAATGACCGCGCTCGCACCTTCGATCTGGACTTGAGCACCCATTCTCTTCAGTTCTGCCACATGCATGTAGCGCTGCGGGAAAATGTTTTCGGTAATCACGCTTGTCCCCCGCGTGGTGGAAAGCAGCGCGCACATTTGCGCCTGCATGTCGGTCGGGAAGCCAGGGAAAGGTTCCGTCGCCAGGTCGATCGGTTTGGCCGTGCCATTGGGAGAAACGGAGATCGTCTTGTGGCCAACCTCGACGACGTATCCGCAATCCGTTAGCGCGTTGGTCACGCAGGTCACGTGCTCCGGTTCGACGCGTTTTAAGCGTAATGCCTTTGCCGCAAATCGCGCCGGCCACCAGAAACGTGCCGGTCTCGATGCGGTCGGGAATCACGTCGTGTTCCGCGCCATGCAATTCCGCGACGCCTTCGATGATCATGCGCCGCGTGCCCGCGCCTTCGATCTTCGCGCCCATCTTGTTCAGGAAATTCGCGAGATCGACCACCTCCGGCTCGGAGGCCGCGCCGTCGATCACGGTCACGCCTTCGGCCAGGACCGCCGCCATCATGACGTTATCGGTTCCGAGAACGGTGGGCCCGAACTTGCCTTGCAGATGGACGATTGCGCCGATCAACTTCGGCGCAAAAACTTTCACGTTGCCGTTTTCCACTCGCACCGCCGCGCCGAGAGCTTCGAAGCCTTTCAGGTGCAAATCGATCGGCCGGTCGCCGATGACGCAGCCGCCGGGCAGCGAAACGGTCGCTTCGTTGCAACGGCCGAGCAGCGGCCCGAGCACGCAGACCGACGCGCGCATTTTGCGGACGATCTCGTACGGCGCGACGGAACTCACCTTTTCCGCACGCACCGTGACGGTGCCGCTGGCCCGTTCCACTTCCGCGCCGAGATGCATCAAAATCTGGAGCATGTAATTCGTGTCGCTCAGATCGGGGACGCGATGGAGGATGCACGGCTCGCGCGTGAGCAAGCTGGCGGCGATGATCGGGAGCGCGGAATTCTTCGACCCGCTGATCTTGATCGATCCGGAAAGGGGATGGCCGCCGTGAATGAGGATCTTATCCATACCGGGCAAACAGAAATCGTGGGATCCCTGCATAGTCGTTTTTCGCCTGAATGTCGTGGTAATTCTTTTCCGCCAGGAAAGCGACAAGATTTTCGGCCTGACCAATCCCGATCTCGAGCGCGAGGAGTCCGTTCGGTTGCAAATGTTGTGGTGCCTGTGCAATCAGCTTTCGAATCAATTCATCGCCGCGGTCGCCTCCAAAAACGGCGATCTCGGGGTCTCGCAAGACTTCGCGCGAAAGTGATAATCGATCTTGCATGGGGACGTAAGGAAGATTCGCGGCGATCACATCGAATCTTTCAGAGAAATTTTCGAGCAGATCGCCTTTGGTGAATTGCACCCGTCCGCTGAGGCCCAGTTGCCCGGCATTTTCGCGGGCCAGCGCGAGCGCATCATCGGAGATGTCGATCGCGTGGGCATCGGCCTCCGGGAAATGCGCGGCCAGGCTCAGCGCGATTACGCCACTACCGGTACCGACATCCAGAACGGTCGATTTCTGATTTCGAATTTCTGATTTTAGAAGCGCGACCAGTTCTTCGGTTTCAGGTCGTGGAACCAGTGCACGCTGATCGCATTTGAAAGTGCGTCCGCAGAATTCCACCGTGCCGAGCAGGTGTTGCAACGGCTCGCCCTGGCCCCGCCGCCTCACGAGATCGCGCAACGGCGCGAGCTCTGTTTCCTCAACCGCCCGTTCGAACTCGAGATAAAGCTCGATCCGCTTGCGCCCGAGCACATGCGCCAGCAAATGCTCGGCGTTGAGACGCGGGCTTTCGATCTCGCGCTTTTTGAAGTACACGGTGGTCGATTGGAGAACTTCGAGGACGGTCACGGTGGCGAAAAGCTTGTCCAGCTTTCGTCCGATGGCGAGCGTTCCAGGTCAACAACCCGTTGCAAAGTGGGACCCCGGTGTCGCGGCGCGGCGCAGACGTGACAAAGCCCTGATTCCAAAAGGTGTCGTGTGGATGGGGCGTCGTCATACGAGCGGCCTCGACGCTGCAAATTCTAACACGGTCGAGGCATTTTTTTGCAGCGCGGCGTGAGGCGATCAAAAAAAACTGCGCAGTCGTGGCGGGTTTCAGGAGGCCTTTTCGCTTTAGCAGATGAACCGGCACAGACAACAAAGGCCGGAAAACCAAAACAGAAAGCAAACCTCAAGCGAGAAAAACGCATGAAAAGTACACAATCGGTCACCAATCAATCATCGATAGGAGCTGACGAGAATTCGCAAAAGTCGGGGAACAACGGTTCCCCCAAACCCTCCTATTAGGAGAAACAGGAACACGTTTATGCAAAAATCTAATCGATTAGCCGCGTTGATCAGAACAGTCGGCGCGCAGCCTATCAACCTCGCGGTGTTGGGCGTCGGTCTGCTTCTGGCACTCGGCCCGTCTCCCGCGAGAGCAACCACGTTCATGGTCACGGTCGGTGGCAATGGCTTCCGATTCACGCCTTCGTCAGTGACTATCCATCCGGGCGATACCGTGCAATGGACGTGGAGTAGCAGCGGCCACAGCAGCACCTCGGGTTCTCCGGGCTCACCGTCCGGGCTGTGGAACTCGAACGTTCTTAACCAGGGAGCGACTTTTTCGCACACGTTCAACACCGTGGGGTCGTTTCCCTATTTCTGTAGTCCGCATGGTGCCTGTTGTGGAATGATAGGCATGGTCACGGTGTCGAATCCGACACCGACTCCCGACGTATCTCCGGATTTCAACCTCGACGGAGTAACCGATATTCTTTTCCAAAACACTTTTACTGGGCAGCGCGCGACTTGGTTGATGAACGGCACCGTTCTTGGTAGTGCCGCAAGTCTGCCCTCGACGACAACGGCATGGAGCATCGTGGGAAGCGGTGACTTCAATGGCGATGGCAAATCCGACATTGTTTTCCAGAATGAGACCACACGCGGAGTGGCTGTTTGGTTCATGAGCAACGTCACGCGTACGGGTAGCGCTTTGTTGCCCAGTCTCCCCGCGAACTGGAGTGTGGCCAGCACGGGTGATTTCAACCATGACGGCAAGCCCGATCTTGTCCTGGAGAACGTAGCGACCGGTCAGCGTGCGCTGTGGCTGATGAACGGTGTGATCCGAACCAGCGCTGTCTTACTTCCGACAGCCCCGGTGGACTGGAAGATCTTGGGGACAGGAGATTTCAACGGAGACGGCAAGACCGACATCATTTTCCAGAATGTTTCCACGCAGCGGGCAGCGGTCTGGTTCATGAATGGAGCCATGTTCATGAGCAGCACCAGTCTGCCGACCCCGCCGGCGCTGTGGAGGATTGCGGGAACGGGCGACTTCAACCGGGACGGAAAACCGGACCTGATCTTGCAAAATATTTCTACGGGTCAGCGCGCGCTGTGGTTAATGAACGGCGTTACTCTCATGAATGCTGTCCTTATTCCAAGCACGAGTATCCAGTGGGACATCCGGGATCGTTAGTGCCTGCTTAATATTGGAGGCAAAAATTCTTGAATCGCCAGATGCATACCTGGTTATACGAATGCCCGCTGTTGGTGGGAATTCTCGCAGCCATGCTTGGCCCGGCGCTCCCCGCGCCGGGCGAGGAACAATCGGACGTGAAACAGAAGTGGATCGTGCCGGTCGAGGCGGCGTACAAGCGGAATCCAATTGGCGCCAATGAATCTTCCCTCGCTGCGGGGCAAAAGATCTATGTGAAACGTTGCGTGGCGTGTCACGGCCAGAAAGGAAACGGCGATGGACCTGATGCGGTCGATCTCGGACTTCATCCCGCAAAGTTATCCGACCCGAGGCTTCGCGAAGAATCGGACGGAGCGCTCTTCTGGAAAATTACTGCGGGCAAGAAGCCGATGCCGAATTATGACAGGCGACTTTCACCTGTCGACCGCTGGAACGTGATCAACTTTCTTCGGACACTCACCCGCCAGTAACCAAAATGAAGAAGACCTGCCTTTATTATTTGGCAGCGGTTATTCAAAGCGTCCTCCTGGTGGTGGCGTCTCCCCCCGTTCGCGGCCAGGATGAGAATGGCGGATACGTTTCGAGAAAAGAATACGAAGAGTTCAAGGCCGAGATGCTTGCCATGAAAAGGAACTCGCCAGCCTCAAAAAGGAAAGGCGGGCCGAATCAAATCAAGAGAGCGCCAAACGAGAGAGTGGCAACGACCAAGCGGCCGCGGACGTGCGAAGCTGCTATTCGAGAGCCGTCTGGGGATCGAGCTTAGCGGTGGCGGCACTAACGTCGAGCTCGAGTACGCGCAGCTGACTTACGTGCTTAACGATTACATCACTCTGGGCATGGGAGAATTTCTCACCCCGAGTAATGTTTTCGTCGAACGCCAAACTACCCGATCGTCCCCTGGCTGTTTACGACGGCATTCTGCCGGAGAGATCGATCGGTTTCCAAGTGCGCGGTGGATTTCCCATCGGACCGGCCCCCGCGCGAATTACGCCTTTTATGTTTCCAACGGCCCGACCCTTAACGATTTCGATGCCGCCACAGCCGGCACGCTCGAATTCAACGACTTCAGCGATAACAATGACAACAAGGCCTTTGGCGGTGGCGTTGGTTTTCTCCCCATTCTTGGAGTGGAAGCCGGTTACGGTTTTGAAACTGCGATGCCCGGCACGCAGGGCACTTCTTTCGCTCGTGTCCCAGTGTTACTGCAATCGGTCGATTTGAATATCACTCGCGATTCCTATCTGTTGAAAGGTCGGGTCGATCTGCATGCGCAGTACGCCTGGAGCCGGGTTGGTTCCGCCGTGTATGCAATATCCACCCTCCGACCATGTACAGCGCCGCGCAATGGGAAGTGATCGTCCACCACATGCGGGGTGCGAGCCAACATCACCGGGGCAGAGCGGCGGGCGATCGCTAATTTTCTTGAATCGGGTTCGCCCCTAACTAATCCGGCTCAACTCGCGAGTGAGGATTCCTTCAGCCGCGCCTGGAGATCAGCGGCTTGAAGTGCCGCGATCATTTCGCCGAGATCGCCTTCCATTATGCGATCCAGATTGTAGAGGGTTAATCCGATGCGATGATCGGTGATCCGGTTTTGGGGGAAATTGTAGGTGCGAATTTTCTCCTCCCGCCCGGCCGAACCGATCTGGCTGTTGCGCGTTGCCGAATATTTCGCTGCCTCCTCGCGCTGCTTGTCCTCGAGCAGTCGCGCGCGCAAAATCTTTAGGGCTTTCTCCTTGTTCTTTTGCTGGCTGCGTCCGTCCTGGCAGCGCACGATCCTTCCCGTCGGGATGTACATCACCTGGACGGCGGAATCGGTCGTGTTCACGCCCTGTCCGCCCGGACCGCCCGCGCGGCAAACTTCGATTCGCAGATCTTCCGGCTTTAGTTCGAAATCGACCTCCTCGGCTTCCGGCAACACCGCGACAGTTGCGGTGGAAGTGTGGATGCGTCCTTGCGCCTCGGTTGCGGGGACACGCTGCACCCGATGCACGCCGCTCTCGTAACGCAGCTTTCGGAAAACTGATTCACCCGATATGCGAAAGATCATTTCCTTGAGGCCGCCCAGTTCCGACGGGCTCAACTCGAGGTCTTCGATCTCCAGGCCCTCGGATTCGGCATAACGATTGTACATGCGATAAAGATCAGCCGCGAAAATGGCCGCTTCGCTTCCGCCCGTTCCGGCGCGGATTTCAATAATGGCATCGCGGTTCTCGTTCTCATCGGGAGGAAGGAGCGCGACCTGCATTTCGCGTTCAAGATCGACCAGCCGTTCTTCCAATTCCGGAATTTCCTCCTGCGCCATTTTGGCGAGGTCCGCGTCATTGGATGAAGCGAGTTCGCGGTTGTCTTCCAGCTGACGCCGCGCAGTCTCGAGTTCGGTCCAGAGCGCGAGCAGTTGCTTTACGCTGGCGTGTTCTCGCATGACTTCGCCGGCGCGTTTGCGGTTGTCGAAAAGGGCGGGATCCGCGATCTCGTGCTCGAGTCGTTCGAAGCGCTCGCGTTTCCGCGCGATTAAATGGGTGTAGTCCATGGCTGTAGCGGCGGTCTCAGACCGCCGAGGATGCGACTCCGAAAGCATTCGGAGCCGCTACAGGAGATCTAAGCCTTCTTAGCCACGCGCGTGGCCTTGGTGCTGCCGTAACGGCGCGCGAATTTCTCGACGCGACCAGCGGTGTCGACAAACTTTTGTTCGCCGGTAAAAAACGGATGGCAAGCGGCGCAGATGCCGATTTTAATGTCACGCTTGGTCGAACGCGTATGGTAGACCGCGCCGCACGCACAAGCGATGTCGGTCTCAAAATATTCAGGATGAATGTCCGCTTTCATGTTCTAAAAGGAGCGCGAAATCTATTCGCGACCCGTCTCGCGTGCAAGCGATGAAATCTGAACCCGAGGACCCGCTCCTTACAGCTTGGGCGAAGACGCTGGCGCGCGCGGCGGATCGCCCCGCGATCTTTGATGTCGGCGGCGGCGTGCGGCGAACATTTCGCGAGGTGGAAACGCGCGCCCAGATTCTCGCCGCGAAGCTGGACTCATTTGATGTCGGTGAGGTCCTAGCCGTTCAGATAGGCAACCATGAAGACTGGCCGTCCATCTTGCTGGCGTGTCTGCGGAAGCGACTTGTGGTTCTCCCACTCGAGTGGTCAATGGCGCGGCCTGAGCGTGAAACGGCGTTGAGAATCTGTCATGTCGCGGCGGTTGCTACCACTATCGATGCACCTACAACGGAGACGAAAATTACCATTCAAGAACTCGCGCACACTCGCGTCGAATGGGTGGACTGCCCGCCCGCGCTTTTGAAATTGACTTCTGGAACTACGGCGGCGCCGCGGGCCATCCGTTTTCGCAGCAAACAGCTGCTGGGGGACTGCGAGCAAATTTGCGACACCATGGAAATTTCCGAATTCGATCTTAATTTCGGCGTCATTCCGATTTCGCATTCCTACGGCTTCAGTAATCTCCTCACGCCGTTGCTCGCCCGTGGCGTGCCCATGGTCTTGAGCGGCGACCGGCTGCCGCGCGCGGTGCTCGATAATCTCGCACGCTCTGGCGCGACGGTGTTTCCTGCCATGCCGGTTTTTTACCGGGCCTTTTCTGAAATGGAAAATGTGCCGGACCTGCCGCATTTGCGATTGTGCATTTCTGCCGGTGCGCCATTGACCGCAGCGGTGGCGAGAAAATTTCACGAGAAATTCAATCAACCGATCCATTCCTTTTACGGATCATCGGAGTGCGGCGGGATCTGTTACGATCGCGACGGCATGACCTTTGAAGACGGTTTCGTCGGCACACCGATGGAAGATGTCGATTTGGCCACGATCGATCCAAAGGCGGTGTCGAGTCAGGTGCGCGTGCGCAGCGCTGCTGTCGCGGACGGGTACTTCCCGGAGCCGGACGAAGAGAAACTCGGAGGCGCCTTTTTCGTTCCCGACGACTTGCTCAGCAGGACTCCGCACGGACTTCGCATTGCCGGCCGGATTTCCGACATCATGAATGTCGCGGGAAAAAAAGTTAACCCGACTGAGGTGGAAGCCGAGTTATTACAATGCGCCGGCGTCCGCGAAGCGGTGGTATTCGGGAGACCATCTTCCCGGCGCAATGAAGAGGTTGCAGCTTGCGTGGTCGCCGCGGGCGACGTGAAGGAGTCCGACCTGCTTGAGTCGTGTCGCCGTCGCTTGAGTGGTTGGCAGGTTCCCCGACGAATTTTCTTGGTCGATCAAATCCCAGTAAATGAGCGGGGAAAATTTAGCCGCCGCGAGCTTGCACAAAAGTTCGCTGCGCTCTAGCAACTTTTCTCGACAGACGCTCAACGAGCCGTCAATTTTCGAATACAAAGAAACCACCAACAACAATCTTATGCGAACCATCCTTCTTTCCTCTCTCGGCGCGATTCTTCTCCTGGCAGTGTTTGGCGGCTGCTCGACCACAGTGCGCACTGATAACGGCCACTCGGTCACGACCGGCGTCCACACCCGCTAAGTAAAGCTTGGACGGGCGGAGCGCAGCTTCTAGCTTGCGCTACCATGAACTCCCAAAGTCCGATGGAGGCCGCCGCGCGCGAAATCGTCACGCGGCTGACCGCTCATGGTCACGTCGCGTACTTCGCCGGAGGCTGTGTCCGTGATTTGGTGCGCGGTCAGACGCCAAAGGACTTCGACGTCGCGACCGATGCTCCGCCCGAGATCGTGCAAAAGCTTTTTGCGCGAACGTACGCGGTCGGCGCGCACTTCGGCGTCATCGTCGTGCTCGAACATGGGTTTCAATTCGAAGTCGCCACTTTTCGTTCCGATGCGGCCTACCTTGATGGACGGCACCCTACGGAAGTGCATTTTTCTTCCCCGGAAGAAGACGCGGCGCGGCGCGACTTCACCATCAACGGAATGTTCTTCGACCCCGCCACGGAACAGGTCCTCGATTTCGTTGGCGGCGGAGCGGATATCGAAGCGCGACTGGTTCGCGCCATCGGTGATCCGGCGCAACGCTTCGCCGAGGATCGATTGAGAATGCTGCGCGCCATCCGCTTCGCCACGGTGCTTGAATTCGAAATTGAATCGGCGACCTGGAGCGCGCTCGTCGCGAACGCCGCGGCGATAAATGAGATCAGTGCGGAACGAATTCGCGAGGAACTGGTTCGCATTTTCCTTTCGCCGCATCGAAGCCGCGGCTGGGACCTTCTCGACGCGAGCGGTTTGATGAAAGTGATTTTGCCGGAGCTCGAAAGGATGAAGGGCTGCGAGCAGCCGCCGCAGTTTCATCCCGAGGGCGACGTCTTCAAGCATACCCGGATCATGCTGGAACTGCTGCCGCCGGAAGCCTCACTTCCGCTCGTCTTCGCTGTTCTTTTTCACGATATCGGCAAGCCGCCCACCGCGTCAGTGGATGAAACTGGGCGCATTCGCTTCAACGCGCATGATCGCATCGGCGCAGAAATGACGGAAGCGGTCATGACGCGGTTGCGTTTCTCGCGGGCGGAAATCGACGCGACAGTCGAGGCCGTGCGTCAGCACATGGTGTTCAAGGACGTGCCGAAGATGCGCGTGGCAAAACTAAAACGGTTCATGGCGCGTCCGACGTTTCCAGATGAACTGGAATTGCATCGCGTCGATTGCGCGAGCAGCCATGGAATGATGGATAACTACGAGTTCCTGCTGCAGAAGCGCGAGGAGTTTTCGCGCGAGCCGATCATCCCGCCGCCGCTTGTGCGCGGGGACGATTTGCTCGCGCTGGGACTCAAGCCCGGGCCGCGCATCGGCGAAATTCTGGAAGCGATCGAAACGCGGCAGCTCGAAGGAGAATTGCGTTCGCGAGATGAAGCGCCTCGCGTGACCTCACTTTCTCCGGGCGTATTGCGCGCTCGCTCGTGTGCATATCTCTCTTGATGAAGATGAGGATCACAATCCCGCGCGCCTTCAAACCGTAAACGCAATCATCGAGAAAGCGGCTCAGCTCCAACCCGATGCCGGTGAAGTGCACCTTGTCCGGGCTCGATACTTCGCCCGGGGCCTGCGCGATTACGATCAGGCGCGCGCTGAGCTCGAGCTCGCCCGCCGCACCTTACCTAACGATGCCACGGTTTATTTTGAGACCGCGCTGACTGACCGGCGCCAGGGCCGGTGGACGGAGGCATCGCGGAATTTTGAACGCGCACTCGAGCTGGATCCACGCAACGTGGAATATCTCGGAGCTACCGCCAAGACCTTCTCCAACCTGCGTCGCTATCGCGAGGCTGATCGATTTGGTCGCCGCGCGCTCGCCCTCTCGCCGCATGATAACTGGCTCCGAAGCTTCCTCGCTTCCCAACCGTTGTGTGAGCGTGCGGATACCCGACCATTGCGCAAGGAGCTTAATGCCATTTTGTCCGAGAACCCGGGCGCCGCTCGAAGTATTTCCGAGGATTTATGGGGTTGCGCCATTCTCGAGCGCGATGTCGCCGCCGCGGAGCGTGCACTGGCGACAATCCCACCAGAGGGATTCAAGGGCTATTGGGGCTTTGTTGCGCCACGGGAATGGTAAGTGGGTTATACCGCTCGCACATTCGACCGCCCCGAGACGGCCCGCGCCGCCTTTGCCGCAGCGCACGCCATCTTGGGAAAGCAACTGCGCGAGGAACCCGATAATCCGTTAGCCTGGAGTTACCTCGGCCTGGTAAAAGCAGCGCTCGGCGAAAAACAGGAGGCAATCGAAGCCGGCCAGCGCGCCTGCGAGCTCTGGCCTTTATCCAAGGAGCCTGGCTGGGGCGTTAGAACTCTCCGGCATCTTGCGGTGATTTATGCCTGGGTCGGCGAAAAGGATTTGGCCCTGCAACAACTGGGCTTGTATGCGGGGCAACCTTCCTTTGTTGATTACGGCGAGTTGAAACTCGATCCCGATTGGGACCCGCTGCGGGGCGATCCGCGTTTCGAGAAGATCGTCGCCAGTCTCGCGCCGAGACCCGCATCACCCTAACGATACTTTCAGGCAAAGAAAGGCGCAATACGTGTAATAACAATCGTGCAGGCCGTCTCAATACGTCTGCTCTTGTGGGCAAATGTGCCTCGCTGCAAGCATTTGTCGCTCGCGAAGCCTTCGGAGTTGAATGTTGAACGCTTTCCCGCTTCCCTTCTCCTGTGCGAATTTTGATGATCAGCGGTGAAGGACCGCCGCTTCTGCGCGCGAACGTGCTGACCGATGTGCTTGAAGCGCTGCCGCGCGAGTTGCGGGCCCGCAAACACGAAGTGGCGCTGACGATTCCGTTCTATCGAGAGATTCGCGAGAATCCACTCGTGGGAATCAAGGAAACCGGCATCACAGTCGACATTCGCGTCGGCGAAGAAACTCACGTGGCGGAATTTGTCGAGTCGCGCACAAGCAGCGGCGTCCAGGTTTTTCTGGTGCGATGCGATGAGTTTTTCGAGCGAGACGGGATCTATGGGGAAGAGGGCGAACTTTACGAAGACAACGCCGCGCGTTTCATTTTTTTCAGCAAGGCGGCGATCGAACTGGCGCGACGGATGACCCCGGCCCCGCAGATTCTCCACGCGCACGATTGGACGGCGGCGCTCGTGCCCGTGCTCGCTCGTGATCAACGATTGCCGGTCGCCTCAGTCCTGACGATCCATCACCTTGCGGATCAAGGCAGTTTCTGGGGACTTGATTTTGCGCTCACCAATCTCGCGGAGCGTTACTTCTCGCTTCGCGGCGTCGAATTCTTCGGCCGCCTCAATCTGTTAAAAGGCGGAATTCTATATGCCGATCGAATCACGACGGCGAGCGAGCATTACGCGCACGAGATTCAAACGGCAGGACGGCGGCTGCGGACTCGACATGGTGCTGCGCGAAAACGCCCGTCGACTGATAGGCATTCTTAATGGCGCCGATGATCAGCGCTGGGATCCGGCGGTGGACGATCTCCTGCCACATCTGTTCGCTCCTGGCGCATTGCTGGGCAAGCAGATTTGCCGCATCGCACTTCTCACGGAGCTCAATCTCGCGGGGGCGCCCCGCGGTCCGGTCTTCGGCATGGTAACACGCCTGGTCGAAGAAAAGGGTTTCGATGTCCTGATGCCGCTGTTGGATCGGCTGCTCAGCGATGATGTGCGCTTGATCATTCTCGGCGAGGGCGATCCTGCTTTCGAAACGGCTCTGGCGATCGCAGCGCGAAAGTATCCAACGAAGTTCACTTATCGGAAAACCTACGATGAGCGGCTCGCGCATGTGATCGAGGCTGGTTCCGATGTGACGCTCATCCCGTCACGGATCGAACCGAGCGGGGTGAGTGCGATGTACAGCTTGAAATATGGCGCGTTGCCGATCGCGCGAGCAACTGGCGGCATTCACGAGATTATTGAGGATTATGATCCGGTGAACGAGTCCGGTTACGGATTTCTCTATTACCAGAACTCGACCGAGGCGCTCTGGGATTCGATCAAACGAGCGCGAGAAATCTTCCGGAATCCGTCGACGTGGAATGGATTAATGGAACGCGCCATGGCTCGAGATTTTTCCTGGAAGGTCGCGGCTCGGAAATACGAAGAACTCTACGCGGACGTTCTACAAGGACCGCTCGCAAAGAGCGCGTGATCTCCGGCGGGCGGAGGATCGGTCAGAAGATTTCAGAGCGCAGGTGATTCTTTGTCGCTTCACTTTTCCTAAGGCGAATGAAAATACGCTTCCTGCGCCGGTCATCCTGAGCGCAGCGAAGGATCTCACAAATCATCCCGCGCGTACTGAATTCGCTACTCAGCGAAATCTTCGATCGGCGGGCAGGAACAGAAAAGATTGCGATCACCGTAAACGCTGTCGATTCGTGCGACGGCCGGCCAGAATTTGTGTTCGCGGGTCCATGGCGCGGGAAACGAGGCCTGCTCGCGCGAATACGGACGCTCCCATTTGTCGGCAATCACCTGCTGTGCCGTATGCGGCGCATTCTTTAGAACGTTGTTTTGGCGGTCTGCTTTTCCATCCGCGATCGCTTTGATCTCAGCGTGAATGGAAATCATTGCGTCGCAGAAGCGATCCAGCTCAGGCTTCGATTCGCTTTCGGTCGGTTCGACCATCATCGTTCCCGCGACCGGCCACGAAACGGTCGGAGCGTGAAAGCCGTAATCCATCAGCCGCTTTGCCACGTCTTCCACTTCCACGCCGGCGGCTTTGAACTGTCGCAAATCGAGGATGCATTCATGCGCGACCAATCCGCGCTTTCCCTTAAAGAGCACTGGGAAAAACGGATCGAGCCGCTTCGCGATGTAGTTGGCATTCAGAATCGCGATCTTGGTCGCATCGGTTAGGCCGACGGGTCCCATCATCCGAATATACATCCATGAAATCGTAAGAATGCTGGCGCTGCCGTAGGGAGCGGCGGCAACGTTCCCGCCACGGCCGCCGCCTTCGCGGTAATCCGAAAACGTGCCCGTCGGCGGACGTTGCCCATCTTTGCCATCGCCGAAAACGACCTGACCGGTTTCGGCGTCCGCGATGAAGACACGTGGTAAAAACGGCGCGAGGTGAGCGCCGACGCCGATCGGTCCCACGCCCGGCCCGCCGCCGCCGTGCGGAATGCAAAAAGTCTTGTGCAAGTTCAGGTGGCAAACATCAGCGCCGATATCGCCCGGCCGGCAAAGCCCGACCTGCGCATTCATGTTCGCGCCATCCATGTAAACCTGGCCGCCATGCGAATGCACGATCTCGCAAATTTCGCGGATGGTGGTTTCGAAAACTCCGTGCGTGGAAGGATAGGTAACCATCAACGCTGCGAGATCGTTCTTGTGTTCATCGGCTTTCGCGCGCAGATCAGCGAGATCGATGTCGCCGTCCTTCAAGCACGCGACGGGCACGACTTTGAATCCCGCCATGACCGCGCTCGCGGGATTTGTTCCATGGGCCGATGTCGGGATGAGGCAAACCTTGCGTGCGCCCTCTCCACGCGACGCGTGATACTCGCGAATCGCGAGCAGGCCGGCATATTCGCCTTGAGAACCGGCATTGGGTTGCAAGGAGATGGCAGCAAAGCCGGTGATCTCCGCCAGCCACGTCTCCAATTGCTCGCACATTTCTCGATAGCCGGTCGTTTGATCGTTAGGCGCGAATGGGTGCATGCGCGAGAATTCGGGCCACGAAATCGGAAACATCTCGGCCGTAGCGTTCAGTTTCATCGTGCATGAACCGAGTGGAATCATCGACGTGGTGAGCGAGAGATCGCGCGATTCGAGTCGGCGCAAGTAGCGCAACATCTCGGTTTCAGTGCGATGGGTGTTGAAAACGGGATGGGTGAGAAATGACGAATGACGAATGACGAATGACGAATTTTGCGCCGCGGCTTTGTTGAGTTTGGTTCCCAGGATTTCGCAAAGGTCCGCCAAATCCTTCTCGGTGGTCACCTCATCGAGCGAGATCCCGACGGCGTGATCGCCGAGCTTGCGCAGGTTGAATCCCTTGCTCGCGGCGCGCGCCACAACCTGGTTCGCCTTTTCTTCGCCGAGATCGACGCGCAAAGTGTCGAAGAAATGATCGTGGACGATCTTCAAACCTGAGCTTGCGAGGCGGCGGGTAAGATCGTGAATGCGGCTCGCAATCGCACGCAAGCCTTTAGGTCCGTGATAGACCGCATACATCGACGCGATCACGGCGAGAAGAACTTGGGCCGTGCAGATATTACTCGTCGCCTTATCGCGGCGGATGTGCTGTTCGCGCGTTTGCAATGCGAGGCGATAGGCTGGCTTTCCGGCGGCATCATGTGAGACCCCCACCAGTCGCCCCGGCATGTGACGTTTGTATTGATCGCGTGTCGCGAAATACGCAGCGTGCGGGCCGCCGAAGCCGAGCGGCACGCCGAACCTTTGCGTGCTGCCGACCGCAACGTCGGCGCCAAATTCACCCGGCGGTTTTAGCAAGGTCAGCGCGAGGATATCTGCCGCAACGACGAACAAAGCTCCGGCCTCGTGCGCGGCCTGCGCGACAGATTCGTAGTCGTAAATCGCGCCATCGGTCGCCGGATATTGCACGAGCGCTCCAAAAACTGTGTCGTCGAATTTGAACTTCGAAAAGTCTCCGACCACCACTTCAATCCCGAGCGGTTTCGCACGGGTTTGCACAACGGCGACGGTTTGCGGATGACAATTATCGGCGACCAAAAAAGTTTTTCGGCTGGCGACGACCGCGTGACAGAGCGCCATCGCTTCGGCTGCGGCAGTGGCTTCGTCCAAGAGTGACGCGTTCGAGATGTCGAGCGCGGTCAGATCGGTCACCATGGTCTGAAAATTGAGCAACGCCTCGAGGCGGCCTTGCGCAAGCTCAGCCTGATACGGCGTGTAAGCTGTGTACCAACCGGGATTCTCCAGAATGTTCCGCTGAATCACCGGCGGCGTGATGCAGTCATTATAACCGGCGCCGATGAACGAACGCATCACGCGATTCTTGTTCGAAATCGCGCGCAGTTCCGCGAGCGCGTCCCACTCGCTCCCGGCGGCCGGCAAGTCGAGCGAGCGATCGAGCCGGATATTTTTCGGCACCGTGGCGTCGATCAAAGAATCAAGATTGTCGAAGCCGATAGTGCGCAACATCGACTCAGTCTGTTCGGCATTGGGACCAATGTGCCGGCGCGCAAACGAATCGAATTGTTCGCGTTTGTTATTCGTTTCCGCGGATTGCATTCGAGAGATTACGAAACCGGGAATGCTGCGCAAGGGTAGGGACGCCGCGTTGCGTCGCTCGACGCGGCGCGGCGACTCACCTCTAATTCGAATCGAAGGTTTGCACGCCGTTCTCCCTTAGTCGCTCGCGCAGCTCGGCCAGATGCTCCCGGTTGCGCGTCTCGACCGTGCAGACGACGTGGACCGCGGAAACGTCCGATCCGGCGAAGGCGCGATCGTGAACGACTTGTTTAATACTCGCTCCGCTGGATGCGATTTGCGTAGTTAGATCGGCCAAACCACCTGGGCGATCGCTGATAACAGCGGTAAATCGGGAGAGCCGGCCATCTGTGACCAGGCCGCGTTCAACCACGCGACTAAGGACATTGGGATCGATGTTACCGCCGCAGAGCAAGAGCACGCAGCGCTTGCCCGCGAGTTCAGGGAGCTGACCAGACAGGCATGCGGCTAGCGGCGTCGCGGCCGCTCCCTCGACCACGCCTTTTGCCAACTCGACAATGCGCAGGATCGAAACGGCGATTTGCTCCTCGGTGACGATGACTACCTTGTCGACGAGCGACCGGGCAACCGCGAACGCGTTCGATCCGACTTGCGCGATGGCGAGGCCGTCCGCCAAGGTTGGCTTAATTTCAGTGCGTGTTGGTTTGCCCGCCTTCATCGCGGCCGAAAAGCTCGCGACGTTCTCGGCTTCGACCGCGATAATTTTCGCCTGCGGTCGCAAGGTTTTGATCGCAAGCGCAACGCCGGCCAGCAATCCAGCGCCGCCAACAGGGATAATGACCGCATCGAGATCAGGCACTTGTTCCACGATTTCGATTCCCATTGTGCCCTGGCCGGCGATGATGGCTGGGTCATCGTACCCGTCGATGTAAGCGAAACTTTTTTCCTCTGCGATTTCGTGCGCGCGCACTTTCGCCTCGGCAAAATCTTTCCCGTGGAGGATGACGGTGGCGCCCAGTTTCTGGCAGGTATTTAGTTTGATCAGCGGCGCGTATTTCGGCATCACGACGGAGACCGGGATGCCAAGAAGTTTTCCCTGATAGGCAAGCCCAAGCGCATGATTTCCGGCGGATGCTGCGATAACGCCGCGTTTTTGTTGTTCCGCAGGCAACTGAGCGAGGGCATTACGCGCGCCGCGTTCCTTAAAACTCCCGGTGCGCTGGAGGTTGTCGAGTTTGCAATAAATCTCCATCCCGGTGATCTCGCTCAGGGGAATCGACGGTCGGCAAGGCGAATGGTAGACCGCGCCTTTGATTCGTTCGCGAGCGGCCTCGATGTCCTGAAACGTGATCACGCGGTCTGAATATACGAGCGTCGTGCCCGCCGCAATGCTTTCGCGCTAGTCGCCTCGATTTCGGGGCGAGGGCATTGGACAAGGTATGTGCCTAACGAGTCTTCGATTTGGAATCGAGCGCTTCGCGAATTTTCCGCGCGAGCTGTTCCGGATCGAACGGCTTGGCTAGAAAGAATGTTCCTTGATCAAGTCGATCGCAGGGACGGAGAGATTCTTCCAGATACCCGGAAACAAAAACGACCTTCGTATTCGGGCTGGTTTTGCACAGCCAATCGGCAAAATGCCGGCCGCTCATTTTCGGCATGATCATATCAGTCAAGAGAAGATCGATCTTGCGTTCGCCGCCCTGGGCGAAAAACTGCTGCGCGTCATCGCCGTTCGCGGCTTCGATCACATCGTAGCCAAGTCCACGCAGGACCCGAACGGAGATGTGCCGCACGCCGATGTCATCTTCGAGAACGAGAATGGTCTCGGTTCCAGATGGTAGCCGCCGTGATTTTTTGTAAGGGCGCGCCGGCAGGGGAGCGACGCGGGGAAGATAAATTTTCACTGTGGTCCCCTGGTTCGGCTGGCTCTCGACAAAGATGTTTCCTCCGCTCTGGCGCACGATGCCGTAGCTGGTCGCGAGCCCAAGCCCGCTTCCGAGCCCTTCCTTAGTCGTGAAGAACGGTTCGAAGAGGTGCGCTTTGACTTCGTCGGTCATCCCGCTGCCATTATCGCTCACGCTAATCAGCACATATTCGCCCGGGCGCAGTGTGCCGACACCAAGCGGCAGCTCTGCTTCGGAACTGAGCTTTACGCATGAGGTTTCGAGAATTAACCGTCCCCCCTCGGGCATGGCGTCGCGCGCATTCACTGCCAGATTGAATAGGATCTGGGTGAACTGGCTGGGGTCAACCCGAATGTGAGCTTCTTCTTTACCGGGGTGCAAGTGACAGACGACAGGGACATCGTCGCCGAGCAGGCGCAGGAGGGAACGCTCGAGATTAACAATGAGTGGATTTACATCTACGACGCAAGGTTCAAGTGGTTGCTTTCGGCTGAACGCGAGCAGTTGGGCCGTGAGAGCGGAGGCGCGACCGGCCGCTTTTTTGATTTCGCTGATGTGACCTGCGACCGAACCTTGAACGCCAATCTCGCTCAGAAGCAGATCGCTGTAGCCGAGGATAGTGGTGAGAAAATTATTGAAATCATGCGCGACGCCGCCGGCGAGCTGTCCGAAAGCATCCATCTTTTGCGAGCGGACAAGCTTTTTTTGAAATTGTTTCCGCGCCGTGATGTCCATGAGCGAGCCGACGAAGCGAAGTGCTGTTCCGTGCTCGTTGCGCACGATCAAAGCGCGTTCCAGCAGATCGAGAAAACTCCCGTCGGCGCGGCGGAAGCGGTATTCACCGATCCAATGCTCCGCGTTGCCGTTCAGCGCTTCGCGAATTTTTGCCGCAGTGCCATCACGATCGTCCGGATGAACTTGCTGCTCCCAGAAGCCGATCGTCTGCGTTGCCGCCGAAGGTGTATAGCCGAGCAATCTCTCCAGGCCCTGGGGCCAGGAAAGCACGTCACTCCTTACATCCCAATCCCGAACAGCATCATTCGTAGCCTGGGCGGCCAGCGCAGAATATTGAGCGCTTTGAGCCGCGCCGTTTTCCTCTGCGACGAAGCGATTTTCGGAGGCGGATGTTTCGGCGGATTTTGATTTCGTACTGCTCTCACCGGGTTCTTGAGTTGATTTCTCTTGTCGTTGGATTTCGATAGCCAGTCGCATTTTTTACGTGGCTCGAAGCCGGACGTAGAGGGAGCTAGATTTGTGCCTCTTGATCTGAGCTCTCATCGGGAGAAAAATGGCATTAGCGCGATTGAAAAATGATCTTGTCCGACAAAATTCCTGAACTCCGACAGCGCGGTTGACCCGCTTAAATCTCCTAAGGAGTCAGGCAGCGTTCGTTATTGACGTGCGCTTAGGAATTTTGGTGAGGCGCGTGCCCTGATCCGGACGAAGCGGAGCAAGGCGCGACAACGATTCTGGATGGCAGCGCCAACAACTGAATCACAGTGCACTGTAAGTGGTGAAGATCGAGGGAACCAACGGAGCGGATTCCTCTATAGGGGGCAACTTTTTATCACCGAGCGCCCGCCCGACCTGGCGTTACCATCCCAGCGCCGCAATCTGATCGTTTTTCTCCACGTGAAACGAGAGCTTCACGTAGTTCGCTTCCACGCCCACCATTGACAGATTGAAGAGGCGTTTGTGGCTAAAAACGACTGTGCCATCGACGGCGGTCCATTTTGGATCGTTCGGCGCCAGCTTTTGATCCGCGACAGAAATTTTCAGTTCCCCCCGGGCAGCGGCGTTTTCATTTACAAAAGTAAAGCGATCGCGTTGGGGACCTTTAGGCACTGACACCACGAAAGTGGTCACGCCTTCCTGAAGCGGACAGCTCAGCGAACTATCGCCGGCGACCGATTCATTCAGATTGGGCTCATTGGCGCAAACAACAGGGAGCGAAAAGGCCACGATCAACGCCACGAATGCAGATTGATTGGCCGAAACTTTTTTTCTTCGGACCGGAACCATGCATGACCAGGAAGCTTAGAGTGGGCCAGCCTCGGAGATTTTCCGCGTCTCGACAAAACACCGAGAAGATGCGCTCAAACTCGTGCACGCCTGGCGCATCGCAGACCCAAAGAGACAGGATTTCTATCGCCGCCATCGCGGCTTCTCAATCAATGCGAATCACAACAAACACAGATAACCGACACGACCGAATATCAGCAATGCTTATTAGAACAAGTGGAGTTGGCCGGCAATCTCTTGGAGGCATCGAGAGCAGACTGTGCCAGCTCCTTACTCGTAAGAAGTCTGGTATTACACCTGCTAACCAAGACTCGATTCACGCTCTTTGAGGATGTCGTTCTCCAGCCCGACGACCAGATTTAGGTGCCGCAGCGTTTGAATAACAAATAAGTATGCAAGGCCAGCCAACCGAACACCTCACGCCCGGCTCTTGGTCAACTTCGTTGATCACGCACATGCGGATGGCGTCGTTCACCGAATTCCAGCGCCATTTTTCCGAGAGCGTGCTCGGCCAGATCCCAAAAGAGAAGACCAAGGGCAAGATCAGCTTACTCCAACCTGACGATCCCCGACATGTCTTCGCGGAATCGTATCGCAACATTCGCTCTTCAATTTTCTTCATGCCCCATAAAGGTCCGAGGACAAAAACGATCCTCATTGCCAGCTCAGTTCCGAACGAAGGGAAATCGACCATTGCTTCCAATCTGGCCGTCACGATGGCGCTTTCTGGTGCCCGCACGCTCTTGATCGATGGCGATCTTCGGCGTGGCGCGCTTCGCGAAGCGTTCGGCGGCTCATCGAACATTGGTTTCGCCGAGGTGCTGAGAGAAGAAGTGAACTGGCGCGACGTCGTGATACCGACTTCCTACGCGAATCTTTTTCTCCTGCCTCGGGGCAAGGCTCTTTCTCAGCCGAGCGAGCATTTCCTGCGTGATTCTACCGACACTTTTCTCAAGGAAGTGTACCACAACTACGATTACATCATCATCGACAGCTCTTCGGTGCTGACGGCGGACGATACCACGAGTTGGGCGTCGAAAATTGATGCGACACTCTTTGTTGTGCGATTGAGTTATACCTCGGCGCGGCTGACCCAAAAGTCGCTTGAGTTGCTCTACGACCGTCAGGTCAACGTGCCCGGTGTGGTTTTGAACTGCGTGGATACTTCACTTCCGGAACACGATTACGCTCAATATTCCGAGCACTATGATACGCCGGCGCCCGAGCAGAATGACGAAATCGTGGCTACGTCGCGCCTCGAAAACACAAAGCCGCTCCAATCCTCCTGATCTGGCTTTTAGCCTGGAACGCTTTCGGTTCGCGGTTATTTGCAAAAACGCGACGATCCTTCGATCGAGATTCACGAGAACGGCGAAGCGTTCGGAGCGCTTCCAGGTCAGGTCGGCACCGGTCTGAATTGAATGTGACCGTGGCTATGAGCTAGGATGAAGCGGATAGTACGCGATGGAAGGCTGCCTTCAACTCGTGGTAAGTTCAGCGCGTCCGTATCTCTCTCGCTCGTGCTGATAACGCACAGCTTCGAGAAGCTATTCCCATACAATGACATCTCCTTCCGACGATTCGACCGAACCGAAGGATTCGCCACGGCCCTCGCATTGGTGGGGAAACGCGGCGATGGCCGGGCTGCCGGTTCTGGCCTGTTTTTTGGGTGGGGCCACGGAAAAGTGGAGCGCGGGAATTGTTATCGCGCTGTTCGGTCTTTTCCTGCTCGTCGCGCCGCCGCGTTTTTCACTCGGAGCCTGGGCCAATGGAATTCTGATCGCGCTCGCGGCATGTGGAGCGGTCGCTTTTCTCCCCGCCCAATGGTTTTTCCAGCCGCTCTGGCGCGCGGCGCTGGTGAACGACTTCGGAATTCAACTTCCGTCGACGCTTACTCCGCAGCCCTGGATTACTCTCGGTTGTCTGATCAGTTTCCTCGCCGGTCTAAGCTGGTTCTATTACGTGGCGGCGGCGGAGCTCGAACTCCGGGCAGTCCGATTGCAACTTCGGCTCTTTGCCGGCGGAATTGTCTTGTTAGGGGCTCTCTGCCTCGTTCTGTCTTACACAAAGACGGCTCTTCCGTTTTGGCATAACGAGCGCGGCTTCGGCCCATTCCCAAATCGCAACCAGACTGGCGATCTTCTCGGCCTGACAGCCATCATCATTGTCGCCTGTGGTCAGGACGATATTCGCCAGGGCAAGCTCCGCTGGATCGGGTGGCTTGTCGGCCTGGGTGTTATGATCGCGGCAGTGATCGCGAATTTTTCGCGGACCGGCTTCGTGATTTTGGTCGCCGGAAGCGGGCTTTGGATCACGTGGTATTTGCTCCGCAGGGGCTCGGTCGCTCGGGTCGCTCTCGGGGTTTGTACTTTGCTCGCGCTGCTTACGATTCTGCTTCTGTTCGGCGGACAAACGTTCGAACGGTTTCATCTGCGCGGTGCCCCAACGAGCGATTTCCGTTGGCATATTTTTCAGGATGCGTTTCGGCTGGTTCGAGCCTCTCCCTGGTGCGGCATTGGGCTCGGAAACTTTGAGCCGATCTTCGCGATTTTTCGCGAACCATTTTTTGGAAATTCTCGTGCCCATCATCCCGAGAGCGACTGGATATGGCTCTTGGTGGAACTCGGTTGGCCGGCTCTGCTGTTGGTCATCGCCGGCACGTTCCTTTTTTTGCGGCGTGTTTTTCCGTTGCGCGAAGGCTCGAACCAACGGTTTCGACTGGCTGCGCTGATCGGAGCAATCATGTTCGCGTTGCATGGCCTGGTCGATGTTTCGGGACATCGGATCGGGACTGCGCTTGCCGGCGTTTTCCTTTTCGGAATGGCACTACGGAGACCGCTCGATCTCCGTCCGAGTCGTGTGCCTTCCGTCGTATTTCGTTTGCTCGGACTTGTATTTCTGGCGAGCGGGCTGGCGTGGCTTGCGGCCACTCGCTACGAACTTCTTCTGCCCGGCGGAGTCGGCGTGGAGAATGCGAAGAGTGCGGCGATGCGCGCGAATCGCGGACAAGATTTTGCCCAGACCATCGCGCTAACCGATCGCGCTTTGAAATGGGCGCCGCTCGATTGGCAGCTGTACTTTTTGCGCGCACTGGGCAAGGTCGGTCGACGATGGCCTTCCGATGCCCTTGATGATTTTCGCCGTGCCAGGTATCTGGAACCGAACGGGATCGATGTTCCTTTCCAAGAGGGAATGGTCTGGATGCCGACGCGCCCGATCCTGGCCGTGACCGCATGGCGCGAGGCGTTGCGTCGCAGCGGCGATCAGCGCGCGGAATTTTATGCCGCCATGCTGCGGAACGCGAAGAATTATCCGGCAGTCATCCGCAGTCTGGAGCGATTGAGCGTTGGGCAACCTGATCTGGTGATCGTTTTTCTGGAGAACGCCGAGGGCACAACTTTTGATAGTGCGTTGCAGGGTTACCTGGTCTCTGATCCCGATCTCAAGACATTGACGACAAGAGAACGGGAAAAGTTTTTCGCGCTTTGGGGTGACCGCGGCAATTTGGAGACGCTGGCGCAAACTGTCGAAACGCGACCGGAGTGGCTTCCCTGGGCATGGGAAGGCCTGGCGAAAGTTCGCTCTCGCAAGAACGATTTCCGTGGTGCCTGGGAGTTGGTCGAAAAGTTCGGCACCCCACCGACGCTGCCTCAGATTTCGAAAAGCGCGTCTCTCGAGCAGCTGCAACAATCTTTCCATTCCAGCCCGAACGATTACAGCGCCGGCTTCGCGCTCTACCAGGAACAAATGCGAGAGGGCAAGATTGCCGATGCGCTTGGGACGGTGGGGCACTTCACCAGCATCGAGGGATGCCCGAGTTATTTTTTCTTTCTCGAAGCCCAGGCATGGGCGGCAAAGGAAAATTGGGAGCGCGCCTGGAAATCGTGGCAATCGTTTCAAATCCTTCGGAGGAAGGAACTCGATGACCTGCGCTGAAAGTGGTTAGGCCGAGTATTGTCCGCGCAATATTACTCGCGCGGGGATCACGTTTCGAGAGCCGCCTGGGCCGCGGCTAGTCGCGCGATCGGGACCCGGAACGGACTGCAGCTGACATAGTCCAATCCGAGGCGGTGGCAGAACTTCACGCTTTCTGGATCGCCGCCATGTTCGCCGCAGATCCCGAGCTTGATGTTCGGGCGGGTGCGCCGGCCTTTCTCGACTGCGATTTGCATAAGCTGGCCGACACCGGTCTGATCAAGCGTAGCGAAGGGGTTCTTCTTGAAGATCTCGTTCTCGGTATACGGCATAAGGAAGTTGGCCATGTCGTCGCGGCTCATTCCGAGCGCCATTTGCGTGAGGTCGTTCGTGCCGAAGCTGAAGAACTCCGCACTTTTTGCAATTTCGTCCGCGGTGAGCGCGCCACGCGGAACCTCGATCATGGTGCCGACCAGATAATCGAATTTCACCTTCTTCTCCGACATTACTTCCTTCGCGACTCGATGGACGATCTCTGCCTGAAGATCGAACTCCTTCTTGAACCCAACGAGCGGAATCATGATTTCCGGCTTCACTTTGATCTTCTTTTTCGCGACATCGGCAGCGGCTTCGAAAACGGCGCGCGCCTGCATCTCGGTGATCTCCGGGTAAGCGATGCCGAGGCGGCAGCCGCGATGGCCGAGCATCGGATTGAATTCGTGCAGATGCTCGACGCGGTGGGCAATCTTCTCCGCACTGACGCCCATCTTTTTCCCAAGGTCTGCCTGCGATTTCGCCTCATGCGGCAGGAATTCGTGCAGGGGGGGATCGAGGAAACGGATCGTCGCCGGATAACCTTTGAGCGCTTTGAAGATTCCGATGAAATCGTTGCGCTGATAGGGGAGAAGTTTTGCGAGCGCTTTCTTTCGATCTTCGACATTGTCAGCCAGAATCATCTCGCGCATCGCGTCGATCCGATCGCCTTCGAAGAACATGTGTTCGGTCCGGGTGAGGCCAATGCCGACGGCGCCAAAGGCGAGAGCGTTCTCGGTCTGCTCGGGGTTATCGGCGTTGCAGCGAACATCGAGGCGCGCGGCCTGCGAGCACCACTTCATCAGCTGATTGAACGATCTAAACTTCTCCGTCTTCTGCGCGGCTTTGTCGCCGTGCAGCATGCCGGTGATGATTTCGCTCGGTGCGGTGGCGAGCTGGCCGGCGTAAACGGTGCCGGCAGTTCCGTCGATGGAGAGAAAGTCGCCTTCCTTGAAGGTCTGGCCATCCACGGAAACAGTCTTCTTCCCGTAATCGATCTCCAGTGCTGATGCGCCACAGATGCAGACTTTGCCCATCTGGCGCGCGACGAGCGCGGCGTGCGACGAGACGCCGCCTTTCGCCGTGAGGATGCCTTCCGCGGCGATCATTCCGCGCAAATCTTCCGGGCTCGTTTCGTTCCGCACGAGCAGGACCTTTTCGCCCTTCTCCTCCGCTGCCGCAGCGCGATCTGCGTTCAAATAAATTCTGCCGGACGCAGCGCCGGGCCCAGCGGGGAGGCCGCTCGCGATCGCTCTTGCCTTCTTCATTTCAGCGACGTCAAAGATCGGCGCGAGAAGCTGGTCCAGTTGATCCGCTGGGTTGCGCTTCACCACCGTCTTCCAATCGATGAGCTTCTCCTTGAACATGTCCATGGAGAACTTGAGCGCGGCGGCCGCGGTCCGTTTGCCGTTGCGCGTCTGGAGCATGAAAAGCCTGCCATCCTGGATGGTGAACTCGACGTCCTGCACGTCCTTGAAATGTTTCTCGAGCGTGGCGCGGACTTTGAGCAGTTCCGCGTAGCACTTCGGCATCACTTTCTTCAACTCAAGGACCGGCTGCGGCGTGCGCACGCCAGCCACGACATCCTCGCCTTGCGCGTCGATCAGGAATTCCCCGTAGAATTCGTTCTTGCCGTTGGCCGGGTTGCGGGTGAACGCGACTCCCGAGCCGGAGTTCTCGCCAGTGTTCCCGTAGACCATCGCCTGCACGTTCACGGCCGTGCCCCAGTCCTGCGGGATGTTGTATTTCCGGCGATAGACGATCGCGCGATCGTTCATCCAGGAGCCGAAGACAGCGCCGGCTGCGCCCTTGAGCTGATCCCATGGATCATTCGGGAATGCTCGACCGGTGCGCTTTTTCACCAGCTTCTTGAAGCGGACGACGAGCTCCTGGTAATCGGCGGCGTTGAGCTTCGAATCATCGATATCGTGCTGCCCGTACTTCTCGTCCTTGTAATGCTCGATGACAGACTCGAAGGGGTCGTGGTCTTCGCCTTCGCGCTTTTGCACGCCCATCACCACATCGCCATACATCTGGATGAAACGGCGGTAGCAATCCCATGCGAAACGCTCGTTTTTCGTCGCGCGGACGAGAGCCTTCACCGTCTCATCGTTCATCCCGAGATTCAGAATCGTGTCCATCATGCCGGGCATTGAATCACGTGCACCGGAACGGACTGAGACGAGCAGAGGCATTTTTTCCGTATCGCCGAATTTGGTGCCCATGATCCGCTCCATCTTCGCCACCCCTTTTTCGATCTCTGCCTGGAGCGACGGGGGATAGGTGCGTTTGTGATCGTAAAAATAGGTGCAGACTTCCGTCGTAATCGTGAATCCCGGAGGCACGGGCAATCCGATGCGCGTCATCTCGGCGAGATTGGCGCCCTTACCGCCGAGGAGGGGTTTCATGTTCCCCGCGCCATCAGCTTTCCCGTCGCCAAAGTAGTAAACGTAGCGCGCTGATTTGGTTCGCTTGTCGCGACTCGCCGATTTCTTTGGCGCGCGGTGTTTGGTGTTTTGTGACAAGGATTTTTTCTTTTTCTTTGAAGCCATGAAAAAAAAGGCGGTCGAGATTCGGCGAGAAACGCAAACTAGTTCCGCGAGCTAACGTGTCAACGCTCGCTGGCTGTCACTCCGGCACGCAGCCGAATTCTACGAATGCGCCCGCTCACCGCCGCCGACTATTTCGTCAATCGCGGCGGTAAATTCGGCTACGCCCGTTCCGGGAACAATGATCGTATTACGACGCCCGTGCGCTTCCTCGGTAATGCGCAGGAACTTGCCGCGCTCGTTCTCCCGAAACTCAACATGGAAATTCTTCCGTTCGATCTGAACGTCTTTAGCTTCCAAAATGTTGTCCATTTTCCCTCTGGTGGAAACGCATTGTGAGCGGTTCGGCGAGAAAATGGAAGGAAATTCTAACTATTTTTCCTAACAAACTGTTTACCGGGATCTTCCTCCGGGACGGCGAACGTGGGCCCGACCGGACTTTGACTGACGGTTCTCTTTGCCGCGCTTCGATCCGGCGTCCTCGGCAAGTGCAAAATCGACCTGGCGTTTGAATGTATCGACGCGTGCCACGAAAACTCGCAACTGATCGCCGAGCGCGAATTTTCTCCGCGATTGCCGGCCGACCAGACGACGCTGGGCAGGCTCGAAGGTGTAAAAATCATCGGTTAACGAGGAAACATGAACGAGTCCGGTGAGAAGAACTTCGGGCAACTCGATGAGCAGCCCGTAATTTCGCACGTCCAGGACGATGGCTTGAAAAACCTGAGGATCGCGCGCGTCGAGCTGTCGTTGAAAAAACTCCATCTTCTTCACTTTTGTCGCATCGATTTCAGCCTCGGCCGCGACGCGTTCCGTCGTCGAGAGATGCTCGGCCACGGACGCCATCTGGCCCATGTCGAGCTTTGATTCGCGGGCGTGGTAGGGACGCTGCGCTGCAGCGTCCGGTCGGCGCGGCGCGCCGACCCCACCCAGCGCGCGATGCACCACCAGATCGGCATAACGACGAATCGGGCTGGTGAAATGCGTGTAGTTATTTTTCGCCAGACCGTAGTGACCCAGTGGCAGCGGTGCATAACGAGCCCGTTTCAGGCTCTTCAGCAAACCGATCTTGAGCGCCTGTTCCTCCGGTTTGCCGCGGAGCGAAGCGAGCAGACGCTGAAGTTCAGCGCGATGCGTCAGGTCGCCCGCTTTGTAATGATAGCTGAGCACGAATTCTCGAAATTCGGCCAGCTTCTCCGGATCCGGATTCTCGTGCACTCGATAGATCGCCGGGATGCCGCGGTTCTTGAGGTCGAGCGCGACCGCCTCGTTCGCCGCGAGCATGAACTCCTCGATCAGTTGATGCGACTCATCGTTTTCGATGCGCTCCATCCGAATAGGCCACCCATTTTCGTCGAGCCGCACTTTCACCTCGGGAAAATCGAGATCGAGGGAGCCGTGCGCGAATCGTCTCCGCCGGAGCAACGACGCCAGTTCCCAGGCGATGTGCAAACGTTCGGCTAATAGATCGTTAGGCTGCGCCTGCAGGATGGCATAAGCTTGTTTGTAGGTCAGGCGGTGCGCGCTGCGAATGACGCTTCGGCCGAAGCGCGCGCTTTTCGCGTTCCCTTTCGCGTCGAAGCGGACGAAGACCGAGCGCGTTAGTCGATCGACCCCGGGATTCAAACTACAGATGCCGTTGCTCAGGCGTTCCGGCAGCATTGGGATCACGCGATCGGGCAGATACACGCTGTTCCCGCGTTTGACCGCTTCGCGATCGAGCGCGCTGCCCGGAGTTACGTAAGCGGCCACGTCGGCGATATGAACGCCGAGTTGCCATTCTCCTCCATCGAGCCGCTCGACATCGATCGCGTCGTCAAAATCGCGCGCGTCGTCCGGGTCGATCGTAACGATGAATTGCTTTCGCAAATCCTCGCGGCCATCGAGATTTCGTGAGTCGACCGTCTCCGGGATCTGCTCCGCCGCGTCGAGGACATCGCGCGGAAATTCCGTCGGCAGATGATACTTCCGGATAATCGAGAGCATATCGACACCCGGCGCCGTGCTCGGCCCCAGCACCTCGATGATCTCGCCTTCGGGATTAACATGGCGCGATTCCCACATCTCCAGACGGACAACCACCTTGTCACCCACTGTAGGTGTAGCGGCGGTCTCCGACCGTCGATCCTTTTGAACTTCGCCCACTGTAGCGGCGGTCTCTGACCGTCGCCCCTCTTCGATCTCGTGCGTCCGGCGGTCAGAGACCGCCGCTACAGGTTTCACGTAAACGTTGTGGACCAGCCGCGGATCGTCCGGCACGACATAGAAAAAATTTCGCGATTGCTGCAGCGTGCCGACGATGGTGTCGTGCGCGCGTTCCAAAATCCGGATGACGCGACCTTCCCGCCGCCCCGTTGCGCTTTTCGCGCGCGCGTACTCCGTATCGCGAGTGATGCGCGCGACCACGCGATCGCCATTCATGGCCGTGCCCGTGTTCTCGGCCGCGATGAAAATGTCGGGTTGTCCCGGCTTCTCGCTGATGAGGAACCCATAGCCCGCCTGCTGCACCTGGAGCTTGCCGGTCACGAGGTCCGCTTCTTCGGGGAGGACGTAACGGTTCTTCCGGATGCGCGCGATTTCGCCGGCCTGCTCCAGCTCGCGCAACGTCTGGTTCAATCCCATCCGCACACCGCTTTTGCGGCCCAGCTCTTTCGCCAGTTCCGATTTGTCGAGCGGCCGGTATTTCGGCGCCCGCATCACGGCAAGAATTTGCTCTTTCAGTTCCTGGTTCGTCTTCATCATCTGCCGCTTGCGGCGATCAGGACTCTCCGATGCCTCGGCAAAATTGCATCGCGCAATTTTGATCGCTGGGACGATGTAGCAGAACTAGCGGAGAAGGGCGATGAGAAAGAGGACGATACCGCTTAGAGCGGTATTAAAGAACACGATCGAGCGTAGCAGCCCGAAGCCGGCCGCCGCCGCCAGGACGTAGCCTACTCGTCCCCAGAAGTAGAGCTGTACTCCCCACAAGGTCAACGCACCGTGGCGGCCGGCGAGATGAGCTGCCAGAACGACGGCAACGAAGAAAGGAAAAGTTTCCATGAAGTTGGTGTACGCCTGATCCACTCGGTTCGTGACCCCGCGCAACAGGGGCACGGGCAGCTCCCGGTTACTGCCTGTCCAGCGATAGCCGCGCTGAAAGCTGATGAGATGGGAGTCCACGATCAGGTGCAAGAGTCCAAGAATCACCGTAGCTGCCAGGAATCGAAGCTCGGTCGTCATGGTTTACGATAATTCGGCAGCGCCCTAACGAGAACAAGATGAGCGGCGACTACTGGCCCCGAGCGTCTAATCGAAGTGAAAGTGATTTAATCACGGGAAAGCGCAATCACGCAGCGGGTGGCCGTTCGCTGCATTCGTTCGGTTAGGCGTTAGGGCGTGGATCATGTCTTTTTGCGCTTTAGGGTAAAAAGCATTTGCCCCTTGTCGGAGACTTCGGTAGAGCGCTCGTTGGGTGATGGAAACGCGATTTTTAGAGTGTCGCCATCCAATTCATACGGCGTGCGGTCGGGTTTGGCACCTTCGGGTTGGTCGCGTAGAACAACCAATACCTTTGGCTTGGAGGTTGTCTCGAGCTTGAAGGTAGCCTTCTGCTCCGTCCCGACCTTTGGGCGCACGAGGAGCGTTTCTCCCGTGAAGATATAGATCACAGAGACGTTTGGCATAGCCGTCCCGTCCACGGTAGCGGATTCAAGCGTCCAAGTCCCTTGGATGCTCTCCTGGTCGCCGGCCAGCACCGAGTTTACGGCAAAGCCGCAGATGGCGATCAGTGATAGAACTAACCTGGTTATGCTGTTTTTCATCGTATTATGGTTGTGATCGGAGGAAGGGCGTAGCAGCGCCTGACGTTTGACAAGAGCGGCTGCCGTCATTCAATGCTTCGCGAGGAAGGAGGCAACTCGCGCGCGGCACACGTCGGGCTGTTCCGCCCACATCTCATGCGTCGCACCTTGGATCACCACGGTTTCCGCCTTGGGCAATAGCCTCTTGAGTTCGGCGTCGATCAGCTTGTTCATCTGCATCGTGTTTTGGCCCGACATCAGAAGGATCGGTAGGGTGATGGCTTTTACCGCCGCTCGGTCCAGCATCGGGAACGCGTCCGAGGAGGTCGTCAGTGCTTGCCATTCGAGCGAGTTCTCCATGATGAAGGCGCGGGTCTCTGCTGGGAGCGCGTCGAACTGCGCCGGCTTGCCTTCGATCAGGTAGCCGTTCCTGCCAAACCAGTCTATCGTGATTCGCAAGGCCCGCTCGGCGTTGCCTCGGCGAAATTCGCGACCCGCCGGATCCCACATGTTGGTCATGAAATCGGAATAGAAATGCTCTCCGCCCGGGACCTTTGGCAGCCAACGGAGCAGAGGCGGCTCGGCGAGGACCACGCTGCGCACCAGCTCGGGATGTTTCATCGCCAGGATCAGTGCGGTGTAGGCGCCGTAGGAGTGCCCCACGACGTGCGCAGGATATGCGCCGAGTGCTTTGAGGAGGCTTGCCAGATCCTCAGCCTCCACCAGCGCCGAGTGGTTGCCCGAGGGCGCGCTTGCCGCGTTTGGGAAGTTGTAGCGGCGGCTATATGAGATCACGCGGTAGCGCTGCGAGAGCGGTTCGAGCTGGGGTTCGAAGGTGCGGTAGTCATCCACCGACCCGTGGACGAAGATGACCGGGACACCATTTCCCTGCTCGACGTAGTGCAATTCCACGTCGCCTGCGCGAACGACCTTCACCTCATGGGCTGGCAGCGCGCCGGCTGCACGCGCGAACCCACTGCCTCCCCCAAGGCTGAGCCATGTCACAAGGATAGCAGCGCAGGAATTGGCGAAACATTTCATGTGGTCTACTTGAGCATACACGATCGGCGAGGACTAACATTTCGTTTCCCCGGCAACGACCCGGAGTGACGGCTAACGAGAACAAGATGAGCGACGGCGGACGAGAGCGCGCGTCGCTCGGAGTGAATGGAGTGGACTGCCAAGCCACGACATAGACGGGAAGCCCGGAGGGTATGGGAGCAGCGCGACCATATCAAAGCGTGGAAGTCATCTCAAAAGCAGAGCTTACGGCGGTCCGCCGTTGGCTCCATTCGTGTGGTTGGGCCTCATATTAGCTAGGCCGGACGCCGCATGGAAAGAAACGAAATGCCATCGACGCTCTGCGTCGAACCCGCTGGAGCGAAGCCGAAGCTGCGATAGACCGGGACGGCCGACAGGCTGGAGTTGACCGTGAAAACTCCTTCGCTGTTTGGAGTGCACAGCTCCCGCAATGCCTGCTGCCACAACCGCCGACCAAGACCTTGGCGTTGATGCGCTCGACCGACGAACAAGTGAAATAGATGGGAACCGTCTCGTATGGCGATAAAGCCAGCGAACTCAGAGCCGGAGAAAGCGAGAAGGTAGCGATAGCGTGCCGAAGCCAAGTACTCGCGCTCGGCCTGCACTGAAACGGAAGCAAGAAAGCGCTCAGCACCGGTACCGGATGGATCGTCGGTGAGCTCGCTCTGGAAGCAAGCGATCAGGCCGGCGACCGCTTCCGCATCAGACGGCAAACCAACACGAATGTCCATCTCAGGCCTAACGAGACCAAGATGAGCCACGCCGCCGAGGGCGCAGCTGGCTACAAGAGAAACGTGGAATTACGGATGAGGTCATAAACAGGTCGGGCGGCGTTGGCTCCATGCATGGTTAGATACCTGGGTGTTCAGTCGCGGCCTGTATTTCCTGCTCCAAAACTTTGAGATAAAGGGTCCCCAGCTCATCGATTCTCTTACAGACTGAGGCGTTCTCTTCAAGCCCCCAACTCTCTTTCGCTGGTTTTGATCGAATCTCACTCATCAAGTCCTCCTCGAACACGAAGCATTCGTTTATCTGGTCACTCGATGCTGCCGATTGCAAAGCCCGAATACGTATCCTACGCGCAGCGGCTGCATCGACCAATTCGAGGGTGTGAGGATTGTCTAGTCCAACCTGCTGCTGTTTGAATCGCATCTGCGACACGTAATGAATCTCGCTTGCGATTTCATCTCGGAGTTTCTCGATATTGCGCTGGCGATAATCGCGCAAAGCGTTTGTACAAATTTGCAAACGGGTCGCTTGCAGCAAGGCGGTCGCCTGCCGCTTTGATGATTTCAGGCCAACGAAAACAGCGGCGAATGGCGACAAGAGCGCGGCGATCACTAGGAAGAAATCTTTGTGCGCCTGAATCCACAAAACGCAGTCCGTCAATCGTGTCATGCGTCGCGAACTCTATCTAACGACACGCAAGACCAGCGATCGTTGGCGAGGATGCGCGTCGCTGCGGGTTGAGGGTGGAAGTCATAACATGTGGGAAAGCGGGGCGGCCGGCGGTTCGCTGCGTCGCTTAGTTATGCCACTTATGTTGGGCGTTGAGCGTAAAAGACTCCTCAGTGATGAGCCGGTTCTACATACCTTGGATTAGGAAAGCTATCCCGCAGCGCCAAAATGCATGAACCATCCGCGATTTCGTGTAATCGCTCCGGATAATCATTTAAATATTTATCCATGATTCGTATAAACTGGCTTAAAGTAACACCTTCTTTGGGAAGCCTGAATATTGTATTAGAACCGAACGCCTGCCAGACTCCGCAGCCGTCCAAGAAACCTTGTAGATAGCTTATCGCCGCGACAGCCTGCTGACCCTCTTGAGATGAGAGGCTTCCACCTGATTGTGTTTTCTTGTATAATCCTAGACCCTCCGCGAGCGAATTGCCGTCCGTGATGGCGCCGGCTACTCCCGAAGAAATAGCGACGATCAAAAATAATGTAATGGCAAAGAAACGTTTCATAGATATCCCTAACAGTGGATGCTGTTGATGGTATCATCGCAAATGATGAACTCGCCTGTCTCTTCCAGAAGGTCAACTTGACGAGAGGGAGTCATGTAGTCGTTTAAGAGGCGTTGCTGTTCTGACTCGTTTAACTTTCGTTTCGAGATTGCGATAAGTGTGTATTGCTTTCCTTCGCACCGGAATTTGTATCGGTATGGCTTCATAGGAGGTAACGCGAATGTCGCGTAACGAGAACTAGACGAATGTTCGTCTTTAAAGGCAAACAAATTCTCGCCTATTTCCGGCATGGGAAAAATGTAGGATTTTGCAGATGGACCGGGCAAGCAGAATGGCGAAGATTTCGTTCAATCTGCTCCTCAACGCTCGGCCAGCAGCTTGATCGGATGAATCTCCCACGCTTTGGTCGGTCTTAATCCTTCCGGGCCGACGTTGTTAGGCGCGGGGTGTTCGCCATCCCAGAGAAGTGAGCCGGAGACCCGGACGGCAACTGGCTTTACGAAAAGGCCGTTTTCGTTCTTATGATTCGCCAGAATCTTGCGGATGTCGCGCCGCATTTGCGGGAAGGGGCTTCGTGATGGGCTGGCCGCCGGCAGACCGGAAATCTCGCTATTCATGAAGATGGTGGTCGAGGTCAGTTGTGCCGTGCTACCCAGGATGACGTGGAAGTCGTGATCGCTTTCGGGCGAAACCCAATAGATCCACGCGGGCACTTTCACGCTTCGTTTCTCCAAAGCGACTCGCGGAGTGACGTTGCCGCGCTTGACCAACAGCTTCGGGAATTGTTGCGCCATCTTATTATCCGGGGGAAGAGGGCCGAGGAGGGAGTCGGCGTGAGCGATGAATCGGTTTCCGTCCCGATGCGCCATCGGCGGTGAAGATGGTTTACCCGCGTCAGTGTTCTTTCTCGCTTCACGGCTTTCACAGCGCATCGACGCCGAGTAACTGTGGCGCTTGCCGGGAAAGCGTTAGCTCTACCTCGAACGCGCACTGGCGAACGATTGGTAGTTCGGGCCCGTTTTCAACCGTGCCGATGTCCTGTCCCACCTGTACTTCCCACTGGTCGGCATAGCTCCTGGCAAGGTTAGCATAGCTAGAGTCGAGAGCGGGATCCACGTGTGCACCGCCATCCATATTCGCTACACCCAAAATGATATCACCTCGGCGGTGTTCGCCATCGGCTTGCTTCACCGCGATGCCGTTCCAATAGGTAATGAAGCCCGACGTCCTTGGTGGTTCGCTCAAGGTGGCATAATAGCGAAGGCCCTTGGATGTGAAGCCCATGCCCGTGCCCACGAACACCACTGCACCCGGCCCGAGGCCATCAGCGTAGCGGTCGTAGTACTGTAGGTAGGACTTGATGTCGAGCATCTCGAGAAGAGACGATGATCTGTTCGTGTCGTGAAGCAGGATTCGCAGCACGACCGCGAGTCGCTTAGCTTCACCATAATGCCCGGCGTCGTACGATGCAGCCGAGCTACGGAGGAATGCCACCTGCTCACGCAGATGCGCCAGGAGTTCGGCCCGCGATTGTGGAACCCGCGTCATTGAGTCGTGTTCTATGCTCGGGGAGAAAAGGC
>CAVXQL010000013.1:0-12173 GCA_963763995.1 uncultured Verrucomicrobiae bacterium
TTCCCACCGTAAAGGCGGTGTTGTTCGCGCTCGTGATCGCCGACGGAGTTGTCGGCGCAGCCAAAAAAGCTTTCCGCACTGATTCCGTGATGCTCTCAGAGCTGGCTAGGTAGCCGCCGCGATAAAAGCCGCGGGCGCGAATGAAGAAGTTCTGTCCGGTTGGCAGGCTCAAACCGCTCAGGGTCCAGTTGCTGCCAGCCGCCGTACCGCTGCCGAGAAAAGTGTAGTTCACATTGTCGGTAGAATTCTCAAAGGTAACGCGCATGAATTGCGGACTGGAGCCGCCGCGTGTCCAAGTAATGGTCGCTTGTGTTGCGGCGAGGTCTTGCAACGCGACCGTGTCGTTACTTAAACGAGCGAAATGATTGCGCGTCTGTCCGCCGATGGTAACAAAAGGTCCGCCCGCTAAAATCTTGCCGTCCGCCTGGACCGCGATTGAATAGACAAAACTGCTGGCGTTCGGGTCGAACGAATCAGCCGCTCCGGTGCTGGCATCAAGCCGGGCGATGCAATTCCGCGGCTGTCCGCCAATGCTAGTGAGCTGGCCGGACTGGGTATTAAATTGGCCGCCCGCTAAGATCTTGCCGTCCGCCTGCACCGCAATTGAATGGACAAAAGCGTTGGCGTTCGGGTCGAACGAATCAGCCGCTCCGGTGCTGGCATCAAGCCGGGCGATATAATTGCGCGCCTGACCGCCGATGCTGTTCGCTCCGCTGAAGGCGCCGCCCGCTAAGATCTTGCCGTCCGCCTGAATCGCGATCGTGTAGACAACATTGTTCGCGTTCGGATCGAACGAATCGGCCAAACCGGTCGCGGCATCGAGCCGAGCGATGTTGTTGCGGGTTTGTCCACCGATGTTCGTGAAACTGCCGCCTGCGAGAATCTTTCCGTCCCCCTGCACCTGGATGGCAAAGACAGTATTGTTCGAGTTCGGGTTGAACGAATCTGCCAGACCAGTGGTGGCATCGAGTCGCGCGATGTGATTGCGCGGCTGGCCGCCGACATTGGTGACAGAGCCGCCTACTAAAATTTTGCCGTCCGCCTGCACCGCGATTGAATGGACAATATTGTTCGAGTTCGGGTCGAACGAATCTGCCAGACCAGTGGTGGCATCGAGTCGCGCGATGCGGTTGCGCGTCTGTCCGCCGATGCTGGTGAAACCGCCGCCGGCTAGAATCTTGCCGTCCGCCTGCACTGCGAGGGTATTGACAGGAGAGTTTGCGTTCGGATCGAAGGCGGTGTCGAGCGTGCCATCCGTGTTCAACCTGGCGATGTTGTTCCGTGCGACACTCAAAACGCTAGTGAATTGGCCGCCGATAAGAATCTTGCCATCTGGCTGCACGGCGCTGGCTAGAACATTGCTACCGACAGCGCTCAGATTGAGCGTCCGGTCGAGCCTGCCGTCGGTTTCCAGCCGGGCGATGCGGTTGCGTGTTACCGGCGTTCCGCCATTTGGCGCGAGCGTGGTGAAAAGGCCGCCTAGGAAAATCTTCCCGTCAGCCTGCACCGCGATTGAACGGACGGCATCGTTCGCGTTTGGGTTGAACGAATCTGCCAAGCCGGTGTTGGGATCGAGCCGGGCGATGCGGTCGGTCCGTCCGCCGATGCTCGTAAACTGGCCACCTGCCAAAATCTTGCCGTCCACCTGCACTGCGATTGAAATGACAATACCGTTCGCATTCGGGTCGAACGAATCAGCCAGGCCAGTCGTCGCATCCAGCCGGGCGATGTTGTTGCGTGTCTGTCCGCCAACGTTTGAAAAACCACCGCCCGCTAAGACCTTGCCGTCCGCCTGCACCGCGATGGTAAAAACGGTCGCATTCGCGTTCGGGTTGAAAGAATCGGCCAAGCCGGTCGTGGCATCGAGCCGTGCGATGTTGTTGCGCGTTTGTCCGCCAATACTCGTAAACTGGCCGCCCGCTAAGATCTTGCCGTCCGCCTGTAGCGCGATTGACACGACGCTAAAACCATTCGTGTTCGGGTCGAACGAATCTGGCGCGCCGGTGTCGGGATCGAGCCGGGCGATGTGGTTACGCGTGACGGCAGCGCCGCCGTTCGGCGAGAGGGTTGTAAAACCGCCGCCGACGAGAATCTTGCCATCCCCCTGCACCGCGATAGCATCGATCTGACCATCCGCGTTCGGGTCGAAGCCGGTGTCGAGCGTCCCGTTGGCGTTCAGCCGGGCAATGCGGTTGCGCGCCTGCCCACCGATTGTTGTGAAAGAGCCGCCCGCGAGAATTTTTCCGTCCGCCTGCACCGCGATCGCAGTGATAAAACCGTTCGCATTTGGGTCGAAAGCCGTGTCGAGCGTGCCGTCCGTGTTCAATCGTGCAATGCTGTTACGCGTCACATCTAAGACGGAGGTAAAGCCGCCGCCGATGAGGATCTTGCCGTCCGGCTGGACGACGGCAAAATAGACCGCGCCGTTGGCGTCCGGATTGAAACCGTCGAGCGCGGATTGGCCGCGCACCGCCGCCGCGCCGCCCGCCAGGAGCACCGCAACGGAAAACAGCAGGAGCGCAGCTTTTCCTGCCGCTCTGGCGGTTGCTCCCGCAAGTGAGGGGAATGCGGCCATGTGAGTAACCTGGGTGTGGGAGGTGTGCGTTTTCATTTTTTCGATAGCCCTTCTCATCGATCTAAAGCGGAAATGGCCGCGAGAAGGGGCCAGATGATTTTCGCGAATTGTCGGCTTCGGCCTTCCGGCCCAACGTTTGGAATTGCTTTCCCGGAGCCTGCCTGTGTATCCTCTGCTCCAGTTTCGGCCTCGGCATTCCGAAATAACGCATGATATCGCCTCCTCCCCGTGAGCACGTCACCCAAATGCTGGTCGATTGGAGCAAAAGCGACCCCGAAGCCGCCGCCCGTCTGATGCCGTTCGTTTACGAGGAATTGCGCCAACTCGCCCGCCAATATCTCCAACGGGAACGCCCTGATCACACCTTGCAGGCCACGGGTCTCGTGCACGAAGCCTATCTGCGGCTGGTCGATCAAAGGACCACGACCTGGCAGAACCGCGCTCATTTTCTCGGCGTCGCCGCCCAGGTAATGCGACGCATTCTAGTCGATTACGCGCGCACCCATCGCGCCGAGAAACGCGGAGGCGGCTGGGACAAACTCGCTTTTGACGAAGCGCTCGCGCCTTCCGTGGAACGGAGTATCGATTTGGTCGCGCTCGACGATGCGCTGAAAGACCTTCTCGCGGTCGATCCGCGTCAAAGCCAGATCGTCGAATTGCGCTTTTTCGGTGGCCTGACGAACGAAGAGATCGGCGAGGCGTTGGATGTTTCTCCGCGGACAGTGAAACGAGAATGGAGAATAGCGAAAGCATGGCTGCGGCGGGAAATCATGACTGGGGAGGACGATGCGGCCGGCTGGTGAGCGCTGGGCCCGCATCAAGGAACTGTTCGAGGCCGCGGCCGATCTCGATCCGAACCAGCGCGCTGCTCTTCTCGATCAGAAATGTGGCGGCGATGAAGGTCTCCGCGGCGAAGTAGAATCCCTTCTCCAATCGGACGAACAAACCGGCGAGTTCATCGAGCAGCCGGCCTGCGCAATTCCGCGCGACTTGTTTCCAGACAAGATGGAGGAGACCTTCGTCGGGCGGCAATTCGGCGCCTACCAAGTCATCCGTGAAATTGGCCGGGGTGGCTTGGGCGCAGTCTATCTGGCGGCGCGAGCGGACGACGAATATCGCAAACAGGTTGCGATCAAGCTCGTTAGGCGCGGACTCGATACCGAGGACATACTCCACCGGTTTCGCAATGAACGGCAGATTCTGGCGCAGCTCGATCACCCAAACATCGCACGCCTGATCGACGGCGGAACGACCGACGACGGGCGCCCTTACTTCGTGATGGAGTACGTGAACGGCGAACCGATTAACGCTTACTGCGATGCGAATGCGCTACCCACGGCCGAGCGCCTCACGCTCTTCCGCAAGGTTTGCGCGGCGGTGACATATGCACATCAGAACCTGGTAATTCATCGCGACCTGAAACCGTCGAACATCCTCGTGACGCGTGAAGGTGAACCGAAGTTGCTCGACTTCGGCATAGCGAAACTTCTCAGCGCCGGTGACGAATTGTTTACCCAGACGATTCCTGCCTTGCGCGTCATGACGCCGGAATATGCCAGCCCGGAGCAGGTCAAAGGAGACAAGATCATGACGACGAGCGACGTCTACTCGTTAGGTGTTTTGCTCTACGAACTCCTGACTGGTCAACGGCCATACCGCTTGAAGACGCGCACACCCGAGGAGGTCGCGCGTGCCATCACGGAACAGGAACCAGAAAGGCCCAGCACTGCCATTGCCAAAGGCAATGGAAATTCCAAGGACCAAATCCCAAACCCCAAATTATTGCGCGGTGACCTCGACAACATCGTGCTCATGGCGATGCGCAAGGAGCCGGCGCGTCGCTACGCCTCAGTCGGGCAATTCTCCGAAGATATTCGCCGTCACCTCGAAGGATTGCCGGTCATTGCCCGCAAAGACACCGTGGCTTATCGCACCTCCAAATTTGTAAATCGTCACCGGGTCGGGGTTGTCGCGGCGGCGCTGGTGGTGCTGAGTCTGGTCGGTGGGATTGTCGCCACGCTCATCCAAGTCCGGACGGCCCGCGTCGAGAGAGCCAAGGCCGAAGTGATCAGCGGTTTCCTGCAAAAGACGCTGAATGCATCCAATCCCGCCCAGAATTTAAGCGTTCACGCGACCGTCAAAGACGTTCTGGATGAGGCATCGAAACGACTGGCGACGGAAGAATTGTCGGATCAGCCGGAAGCAAAAGCGGAGTTGCAGCGCATCATCGGCGAAAGCTACCTCGCTCTCGGCCAATACGATCTCGCCCAACAAAATCTTACCGCCGCTCTCAAAACCCAGACCCGTCTCTTCGGCGTCGACGGGATCGGAACGCTCAAGTCAAGCACTTCGCTGGCATTGCTTTGGGCCGGAGCAAAGGGCGATTATGCGAAAGCCAACAAGTTTTATATCGCGAACATTCCCCGTCTCCGGGCAGAACAAAAAAAAGGGACCATCAGCGTGGGTTATTTGGCCGCGGCCTTGAATGGCTTCGCTCTCTTGCGCCGAGCCCAAGGCGATTCCAAGCAAGCCGAAGGCCTCTTGGGGGAGGAATTGGCTTTGCCGCCTTCTGATTCGCCGGAACGAGGAAAGGGTCTCGGATATGCCCCGGCCATTCTTGCTTTATGCCAGGCCGACCAGGGGAAATTCGACGAAGCCATCCAGACAGTCCGGGAAAGAATTGAGGCCACGCGGCGGCAAACGGGAAATGAAACGCCGGAAGTGTGCGCGAGCCTGACCGGACTGAGCAGTTTCCTGATCGAAAAGGGCGCGTTTGCGGAAGCGGAAGAGAACCTGCGCACCGCCGAGACTATTTATCGCAAGCTCTACAGTGCTGCCAACATGCAGCTCGGAGATAATCTCCGTTTGCAGGCGCAAGCTTTACTTGGCCTCCAGCGCTACGCCGAGGCCGATGCGCAAATCAACGCGACGCTTGAGATCTATCGAGCAGCCAGCAGCCCTCAATATGTGAATTACGCGACGGCCTTGATGGTAAAGGGCATGATTTACAACGAGACCGGCAGAACAGCGGAAGCAGAAAAATTGTTGCGCGAAGCGGTGCGAATCCGCGTGGAAAACATGCCGGAAACACATTTCCTGCGAGCCACGGCCAACGGCGCGCTTGGCGAGTTCTTAACCACTCAAGGTCGTTTTCCTGAAGCTGAATCATTCCTGCTCGCCAGCTATGAGAGCCTGACGAAATCACAAGCCGAGAGCAGTCCGCGAACGAGACTCGCGCTTCAGCGGCTCGTCGCGCTCTATGACAACTGGGGGAGAGCGGACACAGCTAACGAATATCGAAACAGGCTCACCGACGGAAAATTCTAGAACCTCTTCCCGATCATGCTGCGCGATTGAGAAAAACGCGATCAAGGATATGTTGAAGGATGCCGAAAGAAGAACAGATCGTGACCGAAGGGACAGTGACGCAGGTCCTTCCCGGCACGATGTTTCGTGTCGAACTGCCCGGCGAGCGAAATGTTCTGGCCCACATCTCGGGCAAGATGCGCAAACATTTTATTCGCATCGTCCCAGGCGACAAAGTGGAAGTGGAACTTTCGCCCTATGATTTGACCAAGGCGCGAATCATTTTTCGGGAGAAATAGAACGGTGATTTCGGTGCCTGGCATAAGCACCCTACAGCGTGAAAATAAGCGCAGCCGGGGAGCGAATTACGTTTCCTGACGAAGGCATTTAGATTCACCGCGGTGTTGCTGAATGCGGCAGGTGGCGGATATTTGAGCAGAGAAATTCAAAGGAAAGAATAATCATGGCTGAAGAAAACAAGAACACGGGAGGGTCTGTTTCGGCAGACGCTCAGGAAAAACTCGAGAGCAGCAAAACCCACGCGCGCAAAGCGGCCGAGGACTTGAAGTCGGCTGCGGGCGCCGTCGCCGGAGAGTATCGCGACAAGGCCGGACAAGCTTGGGAAGATGCCCGCGGCAAAGCGGAACAAGCCTGGGGCGACGCGAGGGATCGCGCCCGCACCTTCCAGGAAGATGGCGAGCAGTACGTCCGCGAAAATCCGACGAAGGCTGTTTTCACGGCGCTCGGCATCGGATTTGTGCTCGGGCTCATTTTCCGGCGCTAACCGCGCTCGTTGAATGGATGATCACGCCGCGCCGTTCCGCAATCCGGCGGGACACGCGGGCTTGCTAAGTAATTTACTGGCGCTGGGTAATTCCCTCGCCGGTTTTTTTGAGAGCCGCATCGGTCTCGTCGCAAGCGAGTCGAAAGCGGCTCTAGTGCATTTGCTGGTGCTGGTGGGATCCCTCGTGGCTGCGGGGATCCTGTTCGCCTTCGGATACGTTTTTCTATTGGTCAGCGCGGTCGCTGCCGTTGCCCACGCACTGCATCTTTCCTGGATTTGGATCGCGCTGGGGATTGCCGCGATTCACTTCGTCCTGGCGTTTGCGTGTGTGTTGATTGTGAAGAGCCGGATCGCGAAGCCGGTATTTCGCGAGAGTCTGGCTGAACTAAAGAAGGATCGTGAATGGCTGAAGAATCTGGACAAGAAAAGTCGTTGAACGACCTCAGGCAACAAATCGCGGATTCGCGCGACTCGCTCGCGCGCGATCTCGGCGGGCTTCGTTATGAGCTCGATTTCCCGCTCAAGTTGCGTCGGTCGTTTCAGCGTCAAACGGTGGTTTGGATCGCGGCGGCGGTCGCCATCGGCGTTGTCTTCGCCATCCTGCCAGCCCGGACCAAGGAAATCCGTGTAAACGCACGCGGCAGAAAAAGAGGGAGACATCAGCAAGAAGGAGTTCTGGGCGCCAGCCTCGCGCTCGGAGCGTTGAAATTGGCGACGACATTGCTCAAACCGGTTGTGGTCAGTTTTGTCAGGAAAAAAATGAGCGAAATGTCCAGCGCACCCAGTCCAACGCGGAAGTGGTGACGACGTTTTAGATTTACGCGCGCGGCGCTCGCGCCTAAACATCCATGATACCGCGCCATGGCCGCCGAAACTTCTCAACCAGGTCAGACGCCAGCTCCCCTCGCCCATGTCGATCAATATCTGGCGATCGCGCAAGCGGGCGGCGCATCCGATCTTCATCTCGGCGTCAACGCACCTCCGATTTGGCGGTTGCACGGGACGCTCCTGCCAATCTGGCCTGACGCTCCTCCGCTGACTGCGCAAGATACCGCCGCGCTGGCCGAAAGTTTTCTTTCCGATCTGCACCAAGCCCAACTTGCCGAGCGTGGCGACGCGGATTTCGCCTACTCCAACGATTTGGGACGCTATCGGACCAGCGTCGTGCGGCAACGACTGGGCGTCGATCTGGTCTTCCGCGTCATCAACACGCAAGTGCGAACGATGGATGAGCTGGGGCTACCCGAGCATCTCAAGCTTCTCACCCGCTATCAGAACGGCCTCATTCTCGTCACTGGCTCGGTCGGCAGCGGAAAATCAACGACGCTGGCTGCCCTCGTCGAGCAGATCAACCTGGAGCGGCGCGAGCATATCATCACACTCGAAGATCCGATCGAATACGTTTTCCAGCCGAAAGGTTGTCACATCACGCAGCGTGAAGTGCATACGCACACACGATCGTTCGGGGCAGCTTTGCGCGGTTCGCTCCGGGAAGATCCGGATGTCATCATGGTGGGCGAGATGCGGGATCTGGAAACTATTTCACTCGCAATAACCGCTTCCGAAACCGGGCACCTCGTTCTGGGAACACTCCATACCGGTAACGCATCGCGCACGCTCGACCGGTTACTCGATGTCTTTCCGGCCGATCAACAGGAGCAGATTCGGATCATGGTGAGCGAATCACTGCGCGGCATTATCAGCCAGCAGCTCATTCCGCGGGCGGACGGCGCCGGACGCGTTCTCGCCTTGGAGACGCTCACGAACACGCCTGCCGTCGCGAATGTCATCCGCGAAGCAAAAACTTTCATGCTCCCCGGCATCATTCAGACCGGGAAAAAGCAAGGCATGCAGCTGATGGATGATGCGCTAATCGATTTGGTCAATAGCGGTCTAATTGCCGCCGAAGAAGCGCTGGCGCGTGCCGATCAACCGCAGCAGATGCGGCAGCAACTGGCGAAATAACGAAACCCGAATGACGTATATCGATCAATTCTTCGACGTGCTCATCGCCGACGGCGGGTCGGATTTGCACATCGGCGAGGGGCAGCCGCCGAAGATCCGCCGGCATGGCGACGTCATGCCGATTCGGAACGAACCGGTCACGCGCGAAGAAGCAACTTACATGTTGAGCGAAGTCTGTGGACCGCAGAGCTGGGAAATTTTCGAAGAAAAAGGCGACCTCGATTTTGCCTACGAGATGAACAAGGAATCGCGATTCCGCTGCAACTATCTCAAACAGGCAAACGGTTACGGCGCGGTCTTCCGCTTGATTCCAACCAAGATCGCCACACTCGAACAACTGGGGATTCCGCCGGTGGTGAAGGAATTCGGACAACTGCGCGGCGGGCTTGTCCTCGTGACCGGTCCCACCGGATCCGGTAAATCGACGACGCTGGCGGCGCTGATCGATTACATAAACGAAAATTTCGCGCGCCACATCGTGACGATCGAAGAACCGATCGAGTTCGTGCACGAAAACAAGCGCAGCATTATCACGCAACGCGAGGTGCCGCATGACGTCATCTCATTTCCTGGCGCGCTCAAGGCCGCCTTGCGCGAGGACGCCGATATTGTGCTGGTCGGCGAAATGCGCGATCTCGAGACCATCTCTCTCGCGCTGACCGCGGCGGAAACGGGATTACTCGTCTTCGGAACGTTGCACACCAACAATGCGCGCAAGACGATCGATCGAATGGTGGATGTTTTTCCGGCCGACCGGCAGGCTCAAGCTCGCGCGATGCTCGCCAATTCGTTGCGCGGTGTTCTCGCGCAGCTTCTGCTTAAGAAAGCGGACGGAACCGGTCGGGTCGCCGTCAACGAAATCCTGATCACGAACGCAGCGGTCTCAGCAATTATTCGCGAGGGTGCGACGCAAAAGCTCCAGGATGTAATCGTCTCCGGGAAAGGGCTGGGGATGCAATTCATGGATGATGCGATCTGGGCTCTGCTCCAGCAGGGGATCGTGACTCCGCACGAGGCTTTCATGAAGGCCATCGACAAGAACCTTTTCAAAAAATTTCTACCGGACGATGAACAGGGCCTCGGCAACTCCGCCGGCGCTGCACCCGACGACGAGAAGCGGCCTGTCGGCGATTTCGTGAAGCAGAAGAACCGACCAGCCCGACGGTAGTCCGTTCCTATCATCCGGAGTGAAGTCGAAGCTCCGCTTGGAATTGGTGCCTGGTCACCCTCGTTGACAGCGAAATTTCCGAGTGGTACCGTCGCGCAACTTTTCGCGAAACGTTGGATTGAATCGCGGGAGGAGGACATTTTCTGCATACGCTACTAAATAGTCAGGTGCTGGTCTTGAATCGCCTCTGGCAGGCGGTCAATATTTGCTCGGCCCGTCGAGCGTTCGCGCTCGTTTATCAGGGCCACGCCCAAATCGTTTCTTCCGATCCGCAGAACAATTTTTTGACACATGATTTCGACAGCTGGCGCGATTTCTCCGTGGCCGCGCCGGAGCACGAAATGGTCACAACCATCTCCTGGAAGATCCGCGTGCCGCGCGTGATTGTTCTCCTGCTCTTCGACCGTTTGCCGAAAAAGGAAGTAAAATTCACGCGTCACAACGTGTTCGAGCGCGACAAGAACACCTGCCAGTATTGCGGCAACGTTTTCGATCGAAGCGAGCTGAATCTCGATCACGTGCTGCCGCGCGATAAAGGCGGCCTGACGACTTGGGAAAATGTCGTTTGCTCCTGCATTCCCTGTAACACACGAAAAGGAAATCGACTTCCGCGTCAGGCACAGATGACGCTGATTCGGAAGCCGAAGCGGCCGAAGTGGCGGCCGTTTGTTCACGTCACGTTTTCCTCGCAGCAGCACGAGGCGTGGCGGCACTTCGTCGATCTCGCCTACTGGAACGTCGAGCTCAGCGATTAACCAGGGTCGGCGGCGGAAGAACCGATCACCGGAGCGCGTTTAGAATCGGCAGCGGGTAAACGCCGAACACAATGATCGCCAGTATCAGCGCGGTCATGGCCGCACGCGACAGATTGCTCACTGGAACAACCTCGGTATTCGTGGGCGCATCCCAATACATCGCGCGCACCACTTTCAAATAGTAGTAGAACCCGCAGGCAACCGTGATCACGCCCACCACGATCAACGCCGTCTCGTGATGTTCGATGGCGGCATTGAAGATCAGGAACTTGCCGAAAAAGCCAGCGGTGAAAGGGACGCCAGCGAGCGAGACCATCGCGATCAACATCGCGAAAGCAAGAAACGGGGAACGCCTCGACAGGCCGGCGAAATCACGGATTTGCTCGCCCGTATGTTGGGCCACCACGACGAGAACCGCGAACGCCAACAGAGTCATGAGCAGGTAGGCAACCAGGTAATACACGACCGCCGATCCGGACAGGGAGACCACGCCAATCAGTAAATAACCGGCGTGCGCGACACTCGAGTAGGCGAGCAATCGCTTCAGATTCCCCTGCGGGAGCGCAGCGAGGTTTCCATAGACAAGCGTTAGGATCGCAATCACGACCAGAACGCGTTCTATTTGCGGCATCATGAGAAACGGACGGAGCACGCGCAACAAGACAACGAACCCGGCGGCCTTTGAACCGACCGAGAGGAAAGCGGTCACCGGAGTCGGCGCGCCTTGATAAACATCGGGCACCCAAACCTGAAAGGGAACGGCCGCGATTTTGAAACCGAGCGCAACCAACACGAGAACCATGCCGAAAAGCGCCGGAGCGTGCTCGATTCCCGGACGCGCCAAGGCGGCGGCGACACGATCCAGATTCGTTTCGCCGGTGACGCCGAAAATCCAGGTGATCCCATAGACCAGGAACCCGGTCGAGAGCGCGCTCAGGATCAAATATTTCACGCCAGCTTCGAGCGTTAACGGATTCCGCCGGGTAAAACTGACGAGCACGTAAAACGAAACCGTCACCGTTTCGAGTGAAACAAAAATCATGACGAAATCGATCGCCGACGCCATCCACATCAATCCAGCGCACGTAAACACGGGCACGGTAAAGAATTCACCGAGACCAGCCTGAGCCGTGACGCCATGGATCGTGTTGCGCACAATGGGCGCGTAATCGATCATCATGATGAGCACAAAAATCGTGGTTACGAGCGCGAAGCGTTTGAAGAAGATGGCGAGCGGATCCGCTGTATAGAAACTCCAGAAGCCGGTCGCATTCGGTGCTATGACTGGCGCCGGCGAAAGAAAAAAACTGGCGAGGAGAACGGCGCCGAGTCCGATAATCGCGACGCCCGCGATCGCGCGTTTGTCGATGCGTTCGGCAAATGCGTCGACGAGAAGGATCACCAGCCCAAGCACGAGCACGGCAATTTCAAGATAAAATGCCGGAATCATTTTTCGGTGGCAAAATAATCCTGAAACACCGGCGTCACGATCCGAACGAACGATTGCGGATGAAATCCAATCCAGAGCGTTGCGCTAACGAGAAGTGCGACCGGCAACCGCAACTTTTGTGGAAGATCCGTCATATTCTTGCAGGGCTCGGTGATCGTGCCCCAAAACAC
>CAVXQL010000014.1:0-475481 GCA_963763995.1 uncultured Verrucomicrobiae bacterium
GCGAGATCGTCGAACACTCCACTTCCCCCAGCGATCTGAACATTGTTGCCGATCTTCAGGTGACCTCCGATTCCACTCTGTCCCGCGGCGGAAACGTAATCGCCCAGCTCACTGGAGCCCGCGATGCCAACCTGCGAGACGAGCAGGCAGTGTTTTCCGATCCGCACGTTGTGTCCGATCTGCACGAGATTATCGATTTTGGTTCCCTCGCCGATGACAGTCTCGCCAAAGGTCGCGCGATCGATTGTCGTGCCGGCTCCAATTTCGACATCGTCTTCGATTCGCACGATGCCTGTTTGCGGAATCTTGTGATGTCTCCCTTCGTGCATGGTAAATCCGTAGCCATCCGCGCCGACGATCGCGCCCGCGTGAATGATGCAGCGGCGCCCGATCCGCGTTCCGTCGTAGATGACCGCGTTGGGATAAATGATTGTTTTCTCGCCAATCGTCGAGCCGGTTTCGATCGAAACGTTTTGGAATATCACGACATCGTCATCGATGACGACATCCTCTCCGATCGTCACGAACGGACCGATGGCCAGGTTGCGGCCAAGCTTGACGCTGGGTGCAATTTCTGCCCTGGGTGAAACACCACGTGGCGTCGAACGCCGTGTAAACCATTGAGCGGCGATACGCGCCATCGCGAAATACGGCTGTTCGACCCGAATCCACCGTTGATCGTCGCCTTCGAGATTCGTCGGGACGAGGATGGCGCCCGCGGCGGTCACCTCGAGCTGCGACTGATACTTCGGGTTGGCCAGAAAACTCAATTCTTGAGAAGTCGCCCGGGCAAGGGGCGCGATTCCAATCACAGATTGGGCGCGCGATCCATCGAATCGGCCACCAACATAATCAACGATTTCTCCTAACGATACAGACGGCATCGAGCCATGATACCGGAATGGCCGAACAAGAAAAGCTTTCGCCAACCGAAAAGTCCGACCACTGAGATGTTGCTTACTTTGGCGGAAAGAGAAGCTTTGACCGGCGATCGATCACCGCTCCCTGGCGCAAGAAAAAGTCGCGAACATCGTTGGAATAAAATGAGCCGTCGCGACGCGGATTCATGTCCAAATAAATGCGGCCACCGGGCCGCAAGTGCTGCCGGGCATTTTCCAGGAAGTAATCCCACTCTTCCACTTCCCAAGCTCTGTCTTCCAGGTGATCGGCGAACGAGATGGAGAATGCCGTGATCCAGTCATACTGCGCACCGGTGTTTGGCAGTGGCTGAAATTTCTCGATGCGATGGATGATTCTTTTCAAGCCGAACAACTCAAACATTTCCTGAAATAACGCGCAGTCATCGATATCCAGGCCAAGCCCGCTATGGCCGAGCACGCGAGTTACGAAGAGAAAATAGCCGGCGCCCGATCCGAGATCGAGGATGTGCTGGGGTGGCATCCGGTCCAAGCCAATATCCTGCACCCGACGGATGTTCATTTTTAGGAATCGCTCAGCCTCGACATATTTCGGCCAGTGACGGCTCCCCGGCACACCGTAGATTTGCTGAAGTCGCTTCAGTTCCGTCTGATCGATTCGCGACATGAAGCGGCTGACGGGAATCGGCCGCACCGCGCGAGAAACCGCCCGCTTGAAGCTCAGGGCCGTGGCGGGGTCGCCCAGCTTGCGGATTTTTTGCGACAGCTTCATGCGTCAAAAAATTCTGACCATCCCGCCGAAATGAGAGGCAATTGAATCAGGCGGAGACAGCGGTGTCGTCCGGGACGTCGATCAATTCGGCAGCCCCTTCGGGCACGACTTCATCGATCGGCGCAGGTGAAATCGAAACGATCTCGAAAGAAGCCGCTCCCTCATCTTTGTTCAGGGTCACGATCTCTCCCACCTTATGACTCAGCAGAGTCTGGCCAATCGCGGTTTGGTAGGAGATAATCCCACGGTCAGGATCGCTATCCCAGGCGCCCAACACGGTATAGGTCTCCTCTCTCCCTGAGTCCGACTCGCGCAATGTTACCACGGTCCCGATTGAAACCTGCGTCGTATCCGGGTTTTCGAAAGCAGTGCCCCGCGCAAGATGCAACATCCCTTCCAATTCGCTCTTGCGCCGCATGAGCACGGCCTGCATTTCCTTCGCCGCCTTGAATTCAAAATTCTCCCGCAAGTCTCCATAGGATCGCGCGACGCCGATCTCCTTGCTATTCTCGGGAATTTTCTTGTTCACCAGTTCTTCAAATTCAACTTTTCGCTTTTCCAGACTGCTCCAGGAAACAACGAGAGCCTCGCTCTTTGCTTCGCGCTCACCGCCGGTGATCAAGCTCTCCAGCTCCGGATACAGCTTAATAATGCGTGCGAGAAGCGAGCGCTTGGTTAGTTCGTCAAAGGTCGGACTGAGCATCAAGCGCCGCATCGCATCGCGCGCCACACTGCTTTCCGCCCCTGCAAACATGTCTGGAATCAATTCCCTGTCATCGAGCAGGAGATCGCGCAGCTTACTCCCGCGACTGTTCTCGTTGTGTTGATCGCGCTCGAGAGCGGAAAGAATTGCGCCCAGCAAATCCGGCGTCACTAATTCCTTCCACTCACCAGCGCGCTCTTTGCAAAGCCAGACCAGCATTTCGCTCGTAGCCGAATGTTCACGAATGCTTCGGTTCAACGCCATGCGCAGCTCCGCCTGCCGCCCGGTCTCGGAAAAAATACGAGGAATTTGCGAAACTGCGCGGGCATTACTTCCCTGCATCAACAACAAGGCGCGAGCGCTCCAGCGCTCCCCGAGCGCGGCCGGCAGCACTTGCAGAACCCGACGTTCCTTAGCCGAGGGTAATTTCGGAAGAATAACTGCGAGCCGCGATTCCTCGTCCGCAATCAGACGCACCAGCGTCAGGCCGGGATTTGTCGTCCTGAGCTGAGGGCAACGCGCCAACAAATCGTCGCGTGCAATCACTAGTTCAAAAACGAGCGTCGGATGGAGACGTTGATTGCGCGAGGCGGTCTCTTCAATCGAATCGATGATCGGTTGCAATTGAGTCTCCGGCGCTTTGAATTCCTGATAAAACTTTATGATCTGATCGAGAGCCGCGGCCTGGTCCTTTGGTTGGCGCGCCTGGTTGAAAGCCGTGATCAATTCGTTCGCCCGCGAGACGGCTTCGGCACGCCATTGAATCGGTTCGTTCTTTTTCGCTGGGATTAGAAAGTGTCCTTCCTTCTTCAGAACTTTCTTGGTCGAATCCCACCAGCGCTTCCATTCCGCTTCGCTGAAAATGTCGCCCAGCATCATCTCGCTGATCTGAGAAATGGTCGCTTGTCCGCCGAGGCTTTCCAGAATGTTGCGCATGGCTCCCGCGGGATCCTTCTTCAGCTCATCCTTGATCGATGAAAGATCGGTCGCTTTACGCGCGAGAAAATGCCCCGGCGGAATAACCGTAAGGTTCTCCGCGGCATACTGGAGCTGCATGGCGTGCCCTTTCTTGCCCTTGAAATCGATCCCGATCTGATTGAGCAGAAGGTTCCACTCCGCCACGCGACCGAAACCCCAGCTCTTATGCAGGCAAAAGGTTCCCGGCGTTAATTTCTCGAGCTGATCAGCAGCTTTTGCAGTCAGCTTTCCCGATTCGACAAGTTTCTCCAGTTCCGCATCCATTTTTAGGTCGGGAAAGTTACGACGAAGCGTGCCCTTGGCGAGAGAAAACTGGTTTTCGCGGGTCGTTTGCGTTTGCAGCTGAACAGGCGGCGTGGAACGGTGCGCGACTGTGTCCACCCCTATTTGGTTCTGGATCGCCTTTCATGTCGGCGTTTTCATCGCGCTGGGAGTGGATTTGCTGAGTTTCAAGCGCCGCGACCGGGAGCTATCGATGCGCGCCGCGGCGCTGCGAAGCGCGATTTGGGTGGGCGTATCGCTGCTTTTTAATGCGGTCGTCTGGCATTGGCAAGGGCACAGACAGGGCCTCGATTTTCTAACGGGCTACCTGATCGAGTACTCACTGAGCGTCGATAATATTTTCGTTTTCGTTTTGATCTTTGCTTATTTCCGCGTGCCGCCGGTGTCGCAGCACCGCGTTCTTGTTTGGGGAATCCTCGGCGCGCTCGCGATGCGCGGCATCATGATCTGGCTCGGCATCGCACTCGTCGAGCGTTTCCACTTCGTTCTCTATATCTTCGGATTGTTCCTCATCGTCACGGCGGTGCGCATGTTTCGAGAAAAAGCGAAAGAGCCCGATTTCGAGAAAAGCTTTTGGATGCGTTGGTGCCGCAAGTCGCTGCCCCTGACGAAGGACTTTCATGGACGGCAATTTGCGGTGAAGATCGATGGCCGCCTGATGTTCACCCCACTCTTGCTTGTGCTGATCGTGATCGATGTGTTCGATCTGATTTTCGCAGTTGATTCCATTCCCGCGGTCTTCGCAATCACGACTGATCGGTTCATTGTCTACACGTCGAATATCTGCGCGATCCTGGGTTTGCGTTCGCTTTATTTCTTGCTGGCCAAGCTGGTCGATCGTTTCGTTTATCTTAGAACAGGTCTCGCCATCATTCTCGGTTTCGTTGGTCTCAAAATGATCGTGGCGAGATTTTTCCATATCCCAAATTGGATTTCGCTTGCTGTCATTGTCCTTATTCTCGGAATTACGATCAGCCTTTCAATGGCGGCGACAAAAAGAACCCGCGTGCCGGAGAAGGTGGATTGAGCCTTGCGTCCGGAGGCGAAAATTGCGTAAGGTCTCGTGCGTCATGAAAACACTTCTCACCGCCGCCTTGCTCGCCGGCTTCGCCAGCGCCTGCTGCGCCGATATTCAGGATCCGCCGTCGAACGATTATGGTCCAACGCGCAAGCTTGGGCGCGGCCTGTCGAACATGGTGTTTGGCTGGACTGAAATTCCGGTGACGATTACGACGGTCAATACGTACGAAGGAAATTCCGCCGCGGCTGGTTACGGCGTGGTCCGCGGAATCGGGCGCGGGTTCGCTCGTTTTGGTGTGGGAATCTACGAGTTTCTTCTCTGGCCGGTCCCTGTTTGTCACGGAACGTATCTGCCGATTCTGCCAAGCGACATCCCGCAAATCCATCGTGGCTACCAGGAATTCCCGCCCGAACTTGGCAACGAATCGAAGTATCCCTACGTGCGGGAGAATTGAGTTGCTCCCCTCGGGTTTCCGGAAGGAAACGTTTCAGCCTGCGGTAGTTGACGCTGCAGACTAGTGACGTAGTGGTAAAAGCGCTTTGCAAGGCGCGCGCGCGATCGATTTGAGGCGGTTGCCGGCGATGCCGGCGATCGGCACGCTTACGGTCGTTTATTTCATTGCCGGCAAGCTCGCGTTGACGCTCGCTTTTCTAAACGCCAGTGCCTCGCCGGTGTGGCCTGCTGCTGGAATCGCACTCGCCGCCTTGGTCGTGCTCGGTTATCGTGTATGGCCTGCCGTTTTTCTCGGCGCTTTCCTCGTAAATCTTACGACGGCGGGAAACCTCGGAACCTCCCTGGGTATAGCCGTGGGGAATACGCTCGAGGCGGCGTGTGGCGCATGGCTTATCAACCAATTCGCTGGCGGCGTGACCGTCTTCGATCGCGCCGGCAATGTCTTCAAATTTGCGATCGCGGTTGTTATTAGTACGCTCATCAGCCCAAGTCTTGGCGTAACGAGTCTCGCGTTCGCCGGTTTTGCACCGTGGAACAATTACAACGCGATCTGGCTGACGTGGTGGCTGGGGGATGTGACCGGCGACCTCGTGATGGCGCCGCTGGTATTGCTTTGGTGCACGGGGACGACGCGAAAATGGACCCGCAGCGAAATCGTGGAAGTGAGCCTGCTCTTCCTCGCTTTGCTGATCGTCGCTGAAATTGCTTTCGGCGGATGGTTCCCGATCAGCGCGAAAAATTATCCGATCTCATTTCTCTACGGGCCGTTTGTGGTTTGGCTGGCCTTTCGTTTCACCCCGCGCGAAACGGCCACAGGGATTTTCATTCTCGCAAGCATCGCGATTTGGGGAACGTTGCATAACCTTGGTCCGTTCGTGCTCGAAACGAAAAATCAGTCGCTCCTCATCTTGCAAGTGCGGACCGGCCTTCTCGCGCTTACCGCCATGGCACTAGCCGCGGCGATGGCGGAACGGCGGCGGGCTGAGGCAGCCATCGAGCAACAGCGAGCAGACGTCGAAGCAGCGAATCGGACGAAAGATAATTTTCTCGCGATGCTCTCGCATGAACTGCGCACGCCGCTCACTCCGGTGCTCGCGACGTTGGAATCGCTGAAAACTGGGTCTGAGCAATCGAGCGAATTCAAAGCGGCCCTCGAGATGATGCGACGGAATATCGAATTGGAGTGCCATCTCATCGACGATTTACTCGATCTGACAAGAATCAGCACGAACAAATTGCAACTGCAATTTCACTCGATCGACGCACATCGGGCGATTACGAACGTGGCGGAAATGTGCGCGCCGGAAATAGGCGCCAAGAATCTCCTCCTTTCTTTCGATTTGCGCGCAGAAGAGCACTACGTCGGCGCGGACCCGCCCAAGTTTCAGCAGATCATTTGGAACCTGTTAAAGAATGCGATCAAGTTCACCGCCGAAAATGGCAAAATCATTATCTCGTCGTCGAACCCATCGCCACAAAGTTTGATCATCGGCGTCACCGACTCCGGGATCGGAATCGAACCCGAAATGATGCAGCGCATTTTTAATCGCTTCGAGCAGGGCAACCTCTCGCTTCAACGGCGATCCGGCGGTCTGGGTCTGGGATTGACCATCTCAAAATCGCTCGCCGAAGCGCACGACGGCACTCTCAGCGCGGAGAGTGCGGGCCGTGGTCGCGGCGCGAGCTTTTTCTTCACGATCAAAACGGTTCCCGCACCAACGCGAGCCGCGCCGCATCCCACCGCTCCCTCTCAAACCAGCCCACCTTCTATTCGTATTCTGCTTGTGGATGATCATCCCGACACCGTCGCCGCGTTGGAAAGATTGCTGACGCGACGCGGTCACACGGTAGCAGCGGCCGGGAACATGAGCCTGGCGATGGAAGCCGCCGAACACGGCCAGTTCGACCTCCTCATCAGCGATGTCGACCTGCCGGATGGCAGTGGTTTGGAGCTGATGAGAGCTCTGCGCGCAAAATCTGGAATCCGCGGTATTGCGATCAGCGGCTTCGGCATGAACGGCGACATTGAGAAGAGTATCAAGGCCGGCTTCTCCAAACACTTGGTGAAACCGGTAAACCTCGAAAAACTCGAAGCCGCCATTGCTCATGCCATGTCCATTTCGGGCTAGGTCGAACCGGTACGCGATGTTTCGAAGAATGGAATGGATCATCTGAGAATCGCTGACTTTGCGAAACGGAAAGTCGATGAACTAAGACGCCGACTCAGCCGTAAACGGAAACCACCCTCCGGACTTGTCGTCACTCGCATTTCAAGTCAGGAAGATTTTGAAAGGCATTTGGCGAATATCGCCGCACACGATCCGGACCGGAGGAAGCGCGAGGACGAATTGGTGCAGCAAACCCCGCCTTTTCGCACGCCAGGATTTTGTTTTGTTTGCCAACGCCGGACCGAATTCGTCAGCTGGTGGGATTGGGCTAACGAGGCGGCGGGCCAACTGCACGTTAACTGGCGCGAACACTTGCTGTGCCCAGGCTGCCGGCTAAACAACCGCATGCGCGCAGTTATTCATTTGCTCAGCGAGAGCATCGTTCTCGATCGCAAGTCGCGAATCTATTTAACCGAACAAACTTCTCCGCTTTTTGGCCACTTGCGGAAGTCTTTCCCACGTAGCGTCGGCAGTGAGTATCTTGGCGACACGGTTCCTCTCGGCCAGGAAAATTCGGCCGGGCTTCGAAACGAGGACTTGACCCGGCTGACGTTTCCGAACGAAAGCTTCGATGCAATCTTAAGCTTTGAAGTGCTGGAACACATTCCCGATTACTGCGCCGCATTCAGGGAATGCGCGCGGACACTGAAGCCACATGGCAAAATGTTATTTAGCGTTCCGTTCGGTGTCAGAATGCACGCACAACCGAATTCGCGCACGCTTGCGCGCGGATGGCTCGATCGAACATCTGCTGCCACCCGAGTATCACTGCGATCCGCGGAACTTCGAGGGCTCTCTCTGTTTTCAGCACTTCGGATGGGAAATGCTCGATCAAATGAAACAGGCGGGGCTTTCCGCCGTCTCGGCCCTTTGTTATTATTCGCGCGAGTTCGGCTATTTGGGAGGAGAACAAATTCAATTCCTGGCCGAAAAATAGGCGTGCCGTTGTGCTAGAGCTAACCATCGAAGATGTCGCTTTCGGCGGCAAGGGAGTCGCGCGAGCCGAAGGCAAAGCGGTCTTCATTCCATTCACGATTGACGGCGAACGTGTCCGCGCCCGGATCGTTCGCCAGAAGAAGACTTTCGCTGAGGGGGATCTCGACGAGGTGCTGGAACCCTCGCCGGAACGCGTGCTTCCGGAATGTCCATATTTTGGCCGCTGCGGCGGGTGCAGCTACCAGCACATTAGTTACGAGCACCAGCTCGCGATAAAGTGGCGGCAAGTGCAGGAAATTCTGCGACGCATTGGGAAACTCGAACCGGTTCCGATGCGGCCCATTGTCCCCTCCTCGCTCGCTTATGCTTATCGCAATCGGATCACGGTCCATGCCGAGGATGGCGTAATTGGATTCTACCGCCGCGACGTGCACCAGCTAGTCGATATAGAGGCTTGCCCCATTGCCGCGCCGGAAGTCAACGAAAGTCTCGCCCGATTGCGTGCGGGCCGTGTGAAAGATGGTCATTACACTTTGCGCGCGCAGCCCAGTCCGCAGATTTTTTCGCAAACCAATGAGACGATGGGCGAAGCGCTAATTGCTTCCATCAACGCGATGATTCCCGCTTCGCAAGAATTGCTGGTTGACGCTTATTGTGGCTCGGGATTCTTCGGAAAGAGGTTGCTCGAAAAATTCGAAGGCGTCGTCGGACTCGACTGGGATCGTCACGCAATTGCTACAGCGAGAGAAAACGCGACTGCAAAGGAAACGTACATCGCCGGTAACATTGAAGCGGAGCTGCGAGGCATTCTCGAAAGAATCGATCCGCGGAAGACGGTGGTCATCGTTGACCCTCCAGCTGTCGGTCTGGCCGAGCCGGTTCGCCAGACGCTACTGGAATTCCCGCCTGCGTCGTTGATTTACGTTTCGTGCAATCCGCCGACCCTGGCCCGCGATCTGGCCGCTCTGAGCAAGCGGTTCGAAGTTCAATCGGTCACGCCATTCGACATGTTTCCTCAAACCGCGGAGATTGAAGTCGCGACCTTTTTGAGAGCGATGGGCTAGTTCCACTCGCGATAGTTTTCGGAGACTTTTCCCGCGCTTGCGGATTGCCTCAGCCAGCGCACGCTGATCAAATGCGCAAGCAGTTGCGCGTTAATTGTTATGCACCAGGCCACTTTTCTTCAGGACTTGGCGATCGTAATGATCGTCGCCGGTTTGGTCACGGTGCTATTTCATCGGCTAAAGCAACCCGTCGTCCTAGGCTACATCATCGCGGGCGTAATCATTGGACCGCATACGCCTCCCTTTCCATTGATCCGGGAAGAGGGAACGATCCGCACGCTTTCCGAACTCGGCGTGATCTTTCTCATGTTCTCGCTCGGATTGGAATTCAGTCTGCGAAAGCTGAAAGAAGTCGGCGCCACCGCGTTCATCGCTGCGATCACAGCCATTCTCGTGATGGTTTGCGCCGGGTACTCGTTAGGTCAGGCCTTTGGCTGGAACAGCATGGACAGCGTTTTCCTCGGTGCCATTCTTTCCATCTCCTCCACCACGATCATTCTCAAGGCGCTCGATGAGCTTGGACTGAAGAAGGAGCGCTTCGCCCAGCTGACCTTCGGAATTCTCATCGTCGAAGACATTCTCGCGATCATCATGATCGCGCTCCTTTCCGGCTTTGCCGCCACCGGCTCGTTCACCGCCCGCGAGATTGGCCTAACCGTCGCGAAGCTGGGCTCTTTTCTCGGCATCCTGCTCGTCGCCGGCCTGATTGTGGTCCCGCGGCTTTTGAATTACGTCGCGAAGTTTAAGAGCAACGAAATGCTTCTGATCGCCGTGCTCGGACTCTGTTTTGGCGTGTCGCTGCTCGCAGTGAAGCTCGAGTACAGCGTCGCGCTCGGAGCGTTTCTGATCGGCGCGATCGTCGCGGAGGCGCGACAAATCGCACGGATTGAAATGCTCCTTGAACCGGTGAGGGACATGTTCAGCGCGGTTTTTTTTGTCTCTATTGGTCTGTTGATCGATCCCGCATTGATCGTCGCTCATGCCGTACCGATTCTGATTATTACGTTGGTCGTTTTGGTTGGCCAGATCAGCGCTTGTACGTTTGGCGCGTTCGTCGCTGGACAGGAAAGACGGGTAGCATTGCGCGTGGGCATGGGCCTGGCGCAGATTGGCGAGTTCTCCTTTATCATCGCTTCGCTTGGACTCAGTCTGAAAGTGACGAGCAAATTCTTGTATCCGATCGCCGTTTCCGTTTCCGCGCTCACGACACTTATTACACCTTACTTGATCAGGAGTTCCGACCGAGTAGTTGAGTGGTTTGATCGTGTTTCTCCGGCGCCACTAACAGCATGGCTTGATCTCTACACGCGTTGGGTCGCGGGACTCGGCAAGGAAAGTAGTTTCGCGATGCGCCTGGTCCGTCAATGGGCCTGGCAGATGGTGCTCAACCTCATTCTCGTCTCCGGCATTTTTATCGGCGCGGCTTCTTTGCGTGGCTACGGTCTGCGTTGGTGGCCGGAGATTCCGCGCGGCGAAGACGGCGTCAAAGCTGCGCTTTGGCTGGGCGCCATGTTGCTCAGTCTGCCGCTGCTTATTGCCGTGTTCCGGAAGCTGCGGGCGCTTTCCATGTTGCTTTCCGAGATGAGTGTAAAATCGGGCGCCGGCGGAGAAAGTACTCCGGCTTTGCGATCCATCGTCGCCAATACAATCCTCACCGCCGGGTGCGTGCTCTTGATGCTCATTCTTCTTCTGCTCAGCTCTGCCATTCTCCCCTCATGGAAATTGCTCATCGCCCAGGTCCTGATTGTTGTTGCCACTGCGATTCTCCTCCGCCACTCGTTTACCAGGCTTTACTCGAAGGCGCAGTTCGCACTTAAAGAGACCCTCTCTCAACCGCCGGCCGCGGATCGGGAGCCGTCTCTAACCGCAATGCCCGCCATGTTGCGAAACGCGGAATTGATGACGGTCCGCGTTTTCCCAAACACCGCAGCCGCCGGGAAGCTTATCGGAGAACTCGCTCTTCGCACCCGCTCCGGCGCGAGTATTGTCGGAATCCAGCGCAACGAGGTGAGCCTGATCAATCCGGGACCCGATGAAGAATTGCGGGCCGGCGACGAAGTGTTGCTTCTTGGGCGCCAGATGCATTTAGAATCCGCCCGTAAACTGCTAGGTAATGACTTACCAGTAACCTCATGATGCCTCGACGCCCGGCGTTTTCCGTTGCTTATGAACGTCCCTAAAATCCTAATTGCCGACTCCATTTCACAACGCGGACTTGGTGAATTGTCACGCGATTATTCACTTGAAGTCGTGGTCCAGACCGGCCTGTCCGAAGCGGAGATCGTTGCCATCATTCCGGAATTCAGTGGTATTGTCGTGAGAAGCCAGACGAAAATTACGGCGCCAATCATCGCCGTAGCTTCGAACCTGCGTGTGATTGGGCGCGCTGGTGTGGGCGTGGACAATGTGGATGTCGACGCCGCGACACGGCGGGGCGTGATCGTGATGAACGCACCGGGTGGCAACACTGTTTCAACCGCAGAACACGCTTTTTCCCTTTTGCTTTGCGTCGCGCGAAAAATTCCGCAGGCCGACGCGACGGTGCGCACCGGAAAATGGGAGCGGAAGAATTTTGAAGGCGTTGAGCTGTACAACAAGACGCTTGGAATCATCGGCATGGGTCGAATCGGCAGCGAGTTGAGCCGGCGCGCGATCGCATTCGGAATGCGCGTTGTCGCCTATGACCCGTACCTTTCCGCGACCCGTGCGCGCTCGTTGCAGGTGGAACTCGTCGAAGATCTCGATGAACTGCTCGCCGCCGCGGATTTCATCACTCTGCACACCCCGCTTACCCCGGACACGCTGCACTTGCTCGACGTATCGCGCCTCGCGAAGACGAAGCGCGGCGTACGAATCATCAATTGCGCACGTGGCGGTCTGATTGATGAGGCGGCGTTGGCCGATGCCCTACGGAATGGCCACGTTGCCTATGCGGCGCTTGATGTCTTCGAGACCGAACCATTGCCCGCCGATTCACCTCTGCGCGACCTAACGAACATTGTCCTCACGCCCCATCTCGGAGCTTCCACCGCGGAAGCGCAGGAAAGCGTCGGTATTGAAATCGCGCAGGCGATCCGGGCCGCCCTCCTCGAAGGAACGATCCGCAATGCCGTTAACATGCCGAATCTCGATGCCAAGACGCTCGCCATTGTTGGCCCGCATCTGCGCTTCGGAGAAAAGCTGGGGCGGTTCCTTTCGCAAGTCGCGCCGAAGCACGTCGAACGACTAAACATTAATTACAGCGGGAAAGTAAATGAAGTGGATACCACGGCGATCACGCGCGCCGTCCTCAAAGGGTTCTTGCAGAGAGCTGGCGGAACCGAGGTCAACGAAGTAAACGCCCCGGCGTTTGCAGAGAGTCTCGGTCTCAAGATTACCGAAACTCGTCTCAGCGCTGCCGGGGATTATACGGATCTGCTTGAACTTTCAGCGGCGACGACCGATGGCCAGTCCGTTTCTGTAGCCGGCGCTTTTTTTGGAGCGACACCGCGCATCGTCAACATAAACAGCCGGCCGGTGGAAGCCCGGCCGCGTGGCGTCATTCTGATTCTCGAAAACACGGACCGTCCCGGCATGGTCGGCCGGATCGGAACGTTGCTCGGCGATCACGGCGTTAATATCGCGACTATGTCGCTCAGTCGAAATCAGGCGGGCGGAACGGCTCTAACCGTGCTTAATCTCGATACGGCACCTGACGACGCGATCCTGGCGGAAATTCGCGCAAGTGAAGACATCAAATCAGCGCAAGTCATCGAGCTCTAGATTGTGCAGGCGCGATATTTATGGGGAGTCCCCTCGCACATTTTGATCTCGCGATACGATCTGCTTTCAGTATAAAGGAGGCTCATGGGAGCAATCATCACTACAATCTGTATTGGTTTAGTCGTCGGCGTCATTGCCAAACTTCTCATGCCCGGACGCGATCCGGGTGGTTGCATCATTACGATCCTGCTCGGTATCGCAGGCAGTTTCGTCGGTACATGGCTCGGCCGTCTAATTTTCGGGAACGAAAACTACACCGCCGGCTGGATCTTCTCGATTATTGGCGCGATGCTGTTACTGCTGCTTTATCGGCTGATTGCCGGTCGAAAGTCGTAGAGACAATTCTCGTAATGTCGCGGCCTTATAGGACGTGAACATCGTTCTCTCAAATGTTCGAAACCACGCGTCCCGCAGGGAGGCCGCGATAGTTGCGCGTGAACCGTTTCGATGCACTGATCATCGATGCCGGGACCACGCAGGATTGCGCTCATCTCTGCCTTCGCCGCGCTCTATCTAATTTGGGGATCAACCTACCTCGGCATCCTTTTCGCCATTCAATCGATCCCGCCTTTGTTGATGGCAGGCGCGCGATTTCTTCTTGCTGGCATTATCTTGTACACCGGAGCGCGCCTTAGCGGCGCGCCGCGTTCGTCGCGGACTGAGTGGCGAACGGCGCTGATAGTCGGCGCGTGTTTGCTGCTTGGCGGTAACGGTGGGGTCACCCTCTCGGAACAATATGTGCCTTCGGGCCTCGCCGCGCTTCTTGTCGCCACAGTTCCGATTTACATTGCGCTGTTGAGTTGGCTCTTTGGAATGTCGAAACGACCCAACGCGATTACGTGGGCCGGCCTGGCCGGCGGGTTTGTCGGAGTTGGTGTCCTTGTCAGCCCTGCGTTGCGTTTTTCGACAACGGGCGAGTCGCCGCATGCATGGATCGGAATGACCATTCTGCTTTGCTCATCACTGATCTGGTCCGCGGGCTCGCTTTATTCGCGCACGGCAAAGAATGCCTCGTCGCCGTTTCTCGCAGCTGGTCAACAGATGCTTTGCGGCGGCGCGCTCCTGCTCGTCGCGGGAATCGCGACCGGCGAGTCGAATCACTTCGATCCGCGGCGGATCACCATGCAATCGTTCGGAGCGTTCGTTTATCTGGTGTTGATCGGCGGGATTATCGGCTACGTCTCTTACGCCTGGTTGCTGCGCCACTGCGAACCGGCCAAGGTAGCGACTTATGCGTTCGTGAATCCAATCGTGGCCGTCATTCTCGGCGCCGCCTTCGCCGGAGAAACGCTGACGTGGCGCACGATGATTGGAGCAGGATTGATTATCAGCTCGGTCGCAGTTGTAATCACGGCGCAACAAATGAAAGCGAAACCGTCTCCTATTCCAGCCGTCATCGAACCGGCAAATTGCGCACGATGAACCCGCCATCGGATGGAACGAAGAATCGACAGGAGACGATCGCTGTGGTCGTGCGCAACTGGCGCGCGGAAGTTGAGACAGCGCAGGCTTATCGCGATCTGGCAGAACGCGAGAAGGATGAAAAGCGCCGAGACATCCTCATTCGGATGGCGGAAGCGGAAGAACGTCACGCCCAACGTTGGGAGACGAAACTACGCGACCTCGGCGAGGCGCCACCGGTTTTGAAAAACACTTTTGGGCGCCGTCTGAATCGCTGGTGGAACAAGATCGCGGGAGCGGATATCGCGATTCGCCGCATGGAAGCTGCCGAAGAAAAACATGAAGCGGAATTCCGCGATCAGCGCGACCGCGCGCTGGCTGGAGAAGAAGATGTGCGAGATTTTCTGCGCGAAAGCGCGCTCGAAGAAAAGGCGCACGCGCGCGCGCTTAACGCGATGGCTTCCCCGCCCGGGCCAAGGACTGCGCTTGATGCTATCTTGAAACGTGAGCGCTGGCACGGCCGCGGCGGGAGTTGGGTGGCCGATGCGATTTACGGTGCAAACGATGGATTGGGCGCGGTCTTCGGAATCGTTTCTGGCGTGGCTGGCGCGACCAATATTCAGGAACACTACGTGCTCGTGTCCGGCCTGGCGGGGATGCTGGCCTCGACGCTATCCATGGGAGCGGGCGCGTATCTCGCCGCCAAGAGTGAAGCGGAAGTCTACGAAGCAGAGATTTCGCGAGAGAGAGCGGAGGTCGAAGAAAATCCCGAGGAAGAAATCGAGGAGATGGCGCTCTTCTATCAATTGCAAGGGATTTGGGGTGGAAGAATCGCAGCGCATGGCGCAGCGTCTGGCCGAGCAGCCCGAGCAATTCGTGCAAGCGATGGCTCAAAGCGAACTTGGATTATCCGAACATCGGTTTCCGAGTCCCTGGACGTCCGCGATCTCCGCCGCGATTTCCACCGCAGTCGGCGCTTTCATTCCGATCATCCCCTTCTTTTTCATGAGCGGTTTCCCTGCCTTGATCGTTGCCTTCGGAGTCAGTCTGCTGGCGCATTTTGTTGTTGGTGCGGTCAAATCGCTCATCACCGTGCGCTCATGGTGGGCGTCGGGCCTGGAGATGACGTACATCGGCATCATCGTCGCGGCGGTGACGTACGGCCTCGGACTCGCGTTCGGTGCGATGGGTTAGTCAGCACGCGAAGAGCGGCTGGTTCGTGGCCGGAATTTTGTGGAGGTAAGGGGATTCGAACCCCTGACCTTCTCATTGCGAACGAGACGCTCTACCAACTGAGCTATACCCCCAACTCGGCTATCGGGCGCTACGGTAGCTTCCGAGCATGACTTTTTCAAACCATCGGTCCGCTCTCCTCCGAATCGTCACTTCATCCAGATCAGCCCTCGCGCTTGCCCCGCGAAATCGCCATTGCCTTTTCAAAGTCAATTCACTAAAAGGCTGAAGAAAAGTGCGCCCAGCCCGTCCATTACCCGGGTCCGTGGCGACACAAATTGAATCAACCCCAAATCATGAAAACCAAATCCAAATTCATCAGCGTCACGTGCATTGCGGCTCTCGCGTTCTGCGTTCCAGTCTCCGGCTGGGCCAAAGAAAAGAAATCCGCTTCGCCAACGCCAGCAGCCTCGGCATCGCCTGCCGCGAGCATGGCCGCGTCACCCGCTGCCAAGGCGCCCAGGGCGGTTCCGTTCCACGGGAAAATCTCGGCCGTCGACAAAACCGCCAAGACGTTCAGCATCGCCGGAAAGGAGAAAACGCGCGTCTTCAAAATCATGGAGGCCACTGTCATCACGAAGGACGGAAATCCGGCGACGATGGCAGATGTAGTCGAGAACGAGGACGTTCGCGGTTCCTATTGGAAACGCGAAGACGGTTCCCTCGAAGCCAAGAGCGTGAAGCTTGGCCAGAAGACCGAAGCAGAAATGAAGAAGTCGAAGAAAAAGAAGGACAAGGCCGCGTCTGAATCGATGGCGTCTCCTTCGCCGAAGCCCTAAGCAAGAACCGCCTCGTAAGGAAGACCTGCGATGGCCACTTGCCATCGCAGGTCCCTTATTCTTCGCGCGCGAGTCGCTGCGCCACGACCTGCGATCTTGGCATTATCTCTTAGGGATCTTCGCTTCGTCTATGTTCACAATCAGTACGGACCGCCTCGGGTTACGCTCGTTTCAGGAAAGAGACCTGGACGCGTTCGTCGATTTGATGGCCAACGCAGACTTCATGCGCTTCTCGTCGGGCCCGCTTTCCAGAGAGAAAACGGCCGAGTTTCTCGAGCGCGTGCTGGCGCGCGATCGCGCCGGTGAGCCGTCACAATTCGCGGTTGTTCTTCGCGAAAACGGTGAGCTTATTGGGTACTGCGGCTTTTTTCTGCAGAGCGTCGATGGCGTTAACGAACTGGAAATCGGCTACCGCTTACATCCCGACCACTGGAATCGTGGCATTGCCACGGAAGCGGCGCTGGCCGTGCGCGATTACGCCTTTGAGGTTTTGAAATTGGAGCGAGTGATCTCGCTCATTCATCCAGACAACCACGCTTCCAAACGCGTGGCTGAGAAAAACGGCATGATCGCAGAAAAAGAAACGACCTTTCGCGGATTCCCGACCATCGTTTATGCGATGATCTCGAACGGCGTTCGACGCGCTTAAGGGGCGGAGTGCCGCTTGATAAACTCCGCGGCCAGCGCGCGGTAAGCGCGCGCCCCAGGTACCGTTCGGATCGTGTTCGAAAATGGATTTCCCGAAACTGGGCGCTTCGCTCAGGCGAACGGTGCGAGGGATGACGGTATTGTAGATCTGGTCGAAAAAATGTTCGCGCACTTCCGCCACCACTTGAGTGCTCAAATTCGTTCGGCCATCGAACATCGTCATGACAATGCCGCCGAGAGCAAGGCGATCGTTCGCTCCGGAGTCGCGCACGCGTTCAACCACGCGCACGATCTTTACGAGTCCTTCGAGAGCGAAGTATTCGCATTGAATCGGCGCCAGCACTTCGTCGGCGGCCGCCAGCGCGTTGGTCATGAGAATCCCTAACGAGGGCGGGCAATCGAGAAAAACGAAGTCAAAAGTGTGATCGGCGCGCAGCGGCACGAGGGCCTGCCGCAGGCGCGTCAAGTGATCGGTCATCCGTGCGATCTCAATCTCCGCGCCGGACAAATCAATATCTGCTGGCACGAGAAACACGCCTTCGGTTCTGGTCGGAAAAATCTTCTCAGTGATGGAGGCGCCGCCGAGAAGCGGATCGTAGAGGCTTTCGCCCTCCAGGCCCTGCAATCCAAAAGAACTGGTAGCATTTCCCTGCGGATCAAGATCGACGAGCAAGATGCGAAGGTGCCGCTCCGCGAGCGCGACGCTCAGGTTGACGGCGGTCGTGGTCTTGCCGACGCCACCCTTTTGATTGGCCACTGCAACGATTTTCATGTGCGAGATACAATCAGGGTGCGCAATTCAAATGTCCGTCTTCCGTCCGCATCTTTCCAAAGAAGATGATCCGGATCAGGCAGCATCTCCGTGACTTCCAGCTCGCCGGCTTTCGTTAGCCATCGCTGAAAAATTTCAAGAGAAAGATAACTCTCGAGATCGATGAACACCGGTTTCGTGTCCTTGTCGCGACCTTCGGCTCCGCTTCGACGCAGCGCCTGCTCCGTTGGGCGAACATAAACAAAGCGCGGCAGGCTTCTTTCAGCGCGTATCCGCTCGACTGCGAGCACCAAATCGCGTGAGACGCCCGTGAAATTTCCGCTCCCGAGTTCCGCCAGGGTCACAGTCCAGGCGCCGCGCTGGACGATCACTTTTCCGCAACGCAAACGTGGCATATGCGGAGCGCGGCCAAATTGAAACGGATGGAACCCGAGCGGAATTACCCAGGCGCGCGCGAACGAGCCGAGATATTCGTGCGACTCGCGTTTCCGCAAACAGACGTCGCCGCTATTTTCATCGATATAGACTTCTGCTTCAGCAGGCGGAACAGTGCGCCATTGCCGTTTCCCGCTTTGAGCAGCCACAAAGTACGTTAGGTCGGGCAGGGCTTCCATCATTCTGACCGTCGTGTGCGACGTAAAATCGGCAGCAAACAATCCGAAATGAAAACTTGGTCGTTCAAAGACGGTGCTGGCTAAAGCTTGCGAAAGCGCAACGCGATCCGGACAGCTCCAATAAAAACAGTGATGCAACAGTGCCAGCGGCGGATGCAATTCTCCCAGGATCCACTCGTACTCTCCACGCGCGACATCTTCCACGGACGTCGCCGAAATCTGAAGATCCGCGGATGGGTAGGTGTATTCATCGAACTTTTCGTACTGAAAATTTTGGCGGACAAATCGACAATCGTCCGCTGTGAGTTGCCACTCCGGCGCGTCCGCACGCGAAGAAATTTGTTTCTGGAAGCCGGCTTTCACTTCCTGAAATGCAACGTGCGCCAGCGCGACCAATCCGTGCCCGGTGAGCGGCATTTTCTGCGTTGCGCAATGATGAAGGAAGGCAGGTAACGGAACGGCTCCGCCTTTTACCGGCGCGGTTTCAAGAAGTTTTCGCAACCCCGCGGCAACCCGCCCGGAAACGAAAGCATAGCAATCGCGCCACAGATCGATCCAAGGCCCGGCATCAGCAGCAAATTGATCGGTGAGTTTTTCGTTGATCGCGAAAGCCGTTTCCTTGAAGCACTCCTCTCCAATCGGATTGCCCGCTGAATAGAGCGAACGATCCGAAGGTTGGCGGGCTGCGCCGAACTGATCGATTCGCTCGCGTGCCTGTCGCATTGCTTGGACTCGCGAACCGGTATCTCTTTTCACTTCGAATGCTTCGGCAGTTTCTGCGATCGGCTGTAAAACATCGAGCCAGCGATCTCGAATTGGACCTGGACGCCAATCCGAGACGGCCTTGACCAAAAGAACGAAAGCGTGCGGTTCGAGACTGGCCACTTCCATTTCCCATCGAAGAATATTGCCGAGAGCCAAACATTCTAGCACCTCATTTGAAACACCTAACAAATGAGCTGGAGTGCATCCATCGCATCGAGAAAGGAGCCCCAACGTTTGGGCGTCGAGCGAAACAACTTCTCCCGAGTCAACGAAAACAAAATTTTCGCCTTCGATACGTCCGCTCGGATTCAGCCGCGGCGGGATCTCCGGCCGAACTTCAGGATCGGCGTTCAGGGCTGCAGCAGCAACGTGCGCGGTCCAGCGTTCCAGAAACGCTTCGCGCTTCGCCTCCCTGCGTTCTCTGGCGAAACGAAGGCCTGGGATTTCTTGATTGATCGTTCCCCAACTGGAAGGTCCGAAATCGCTGAAGGTATCATTTTTTGCAGCGATCCTCTGAAGATACAGAAGGAGATGTCGCTCACGTTGAGCGGCCCGGTTGTTCCGCGGTCGAGATGCTTCCGGCAGGCTCGAATTCCCTCCAGAGAGCAGATTTTGCACTTCTCCGGATGCAAAGACCAGATAGTCAGGGAGGATTGCCCGCGACGTCTGCATGAGCCTTGTTCGCGCTTCACCGACTTCCCGAGCCAGGCAGGCTTCCAAGTTTGCGCCAGCCGACGTCAGCGCTACCACTTCGTCGACGTAACGCTTAAATTCTGCCGGATGCGGCGTTGAGTCCGGTGGAATACGATCTTGACGAATCGTAGCGCGCCACACCTTAAACTCATCGTCGGAAAGCTCGTGTATTCGGTGAGAGAACAACTTTTCTGCGGCTTCCTTCGCATCCGCGAAATTGCTTTTCCGAACGAGGAATTCGCGGGCCGCGCCGGCAGTGGCGAGAGTGGAAAGTTGCTCCACCATCTCAAACGGCACACCTGCCATCCGGATGAGAAAAATAGGAGCGACCCGGTAATGGGAGTCGATCACGCCTGAAGAAACAGGAGCCGCACCAGAGTGACAAGCGCGGAATGGTTGCTAACCCCGATCCACCGGTCCCGGTCGCAACCGCGTCAATTGTTCAAGAGGGGGAGACGGATCGTAAATGTCGTCCCGATGTCCGGCGTGCTGTCGACCTTGATCGAACCGTTGTGGTCTTCCACCACTTTCTTGGTGATATAGAGACCGAGTCCTGTACCGCTCTTACCCTGCTTGGTCGTGAAGTAGGGATCGAAGATCTTTGACATCTGAGTCGGGACGATGCCGGACCCAGTGTCCTCAACTTTCACATCAACGTAAAAATCCTTCTGCGTGCAGCCGACGCTGACTGACCTCTTTTTCTCCGCTGCAGCCTGAATGCCGTTAATGATCACATTTTGAATCGCGCGGGTGATCTGAACGGAATCGCCCAGCAGCGTGCACGGGTCTTCGCAAATTTGATGATCAAGTTCCACACCGTTTTGCGCAGCCATATCGGCAGCGCCCTTGACGATTTCGCGCACGATCTGTGAAACCGAAATCGGTTTGTGCGGCGAGGCCTCGACGCTTCCGTAGCTCTGCCACATGGTGAGAAGCTCGCGGCAGAGGCGGACATTTTGCTCAATGATATTTAGCTCTTTGCCGTTGCCCTGACCGCTTCCGTTCCCGTTCCCGTTTTCGGACTGCTCCAGTTTCTTCGCGAGAAGCTGCACATAACCCCACACAATCGTGAGCGGGTTTCCGAGGTCGTGGACAAATTCCGCCGAAGCCTGGCCCAACGACGCGAGTCTTTCCTTTTGTGCCAGTTCCTTGAGCAGTCGATTGTTCAGTTCCTTGATCTCGGCGGCCGCGTTTTCACTCGTCCGATGAACCCGGGTGCGCTCAACATTGCGCCCGATGACATCCTGCATTTCCCGGGCGTCGAATGGCTTGCTGATGTAATCGTTCGCGCCGAGCCTAAGCGCTTCCTTCGCCGTTTCCAAGGCTCCGAAACCAGTCAGCATGATGACCGAAAGATGTGGATCGATTTCGCGAATCCGTCGCAACCCTTCGATGCCGGTCATCCCGGGCATTCGGATATCCATGACAATCGCGTCTGGATTTCGTTCCCGGAGCAATCGAATGCCGGCCTCGACGCAATCGGCCGTGTGCACCTGATATGAGGGTTTAAGAAGCATGCGCAAACTTTCGCGCGGTCCCACCTCGTCATCGATGACAAGGATTTGCGGCAGGTCGGCGGCGGCGGTCATGGCGTTGGTTTGGTCTATAAAGCTAAGCGCATGCCGTGTACGCAAAAGTTTCTGAAGCCAGCCCCGGGTGGTCGCACATGGAAGCCGATGCTCAAGCAAATTTGGGGCCTATGCAAGAACAACTTGTGAACAACTAAAAAAAAATGTTAATAAGAAACAAAGACGTGGCGAAACAAAACATAATCGACGCCACTTTGGGCCTGAGAATGGCCCTTGCTCATTTCAATTCCCCGGAGAGGAGCGACCGATGATGCCTAAGAAAAATCGCGTGGTGGTGACCGGCATAGGGGTCCTTGCGCCCAACGGTACCGGCCTCGACGCGTTTTGGAAATCGCTGCTCGCAGGAAAGAGCGGGATCGGGCCGATCACTCTATTTGATGCCAGCGTCCTGGAGAGCCGTATTGCGGGAGAGGTAAAGGATTTTGATCCATCCGATTACATTGAACCGGAAGTGAAGCCCAGACGAATGGCCCGCCATACGCAGTTTGCCTATGCAGCTACGATGATGGCGCTTCGGGACGCAGGCTTGGAAATCAACGAAACAGATTTGCCCAGCCCCACACCCGTGGTTGTCGGCGTTAGCACAAGCGCGATGGATGTTATCGAGCGAGAATTCGATAACTTCGATCGCCGCGGCCCAAGGGGAGTATCTCCGATAACGCTCAGTGCTTTGGCGCCTCAGGCCGCCGCAAACGCTATTGCTGATCGCATCGGTGCGGGGGCCCATGCGGCGACTGTTTCGTCAGCCTGTCCTTCCGGTTTGGACGCGGTCGATCTGGCGGCAAGCATGATCCGTTCAGGCGAAGCAGAGCTTGCAATAGCGGGTGGGGCCGATGCGCCGATTACAAAATATAGCCTTGCCGCCTTTATTGCGACCGGCCTTGCCTCCTGTCGCAATGACGAACCTGACAAGGCGAGCCGACCCTTCGACTTGGAGCGGGATTCAGGCGTAATTTCGGAGGGAGGAGGAATCTTCGTGCTCGAGGAATTGGAGAGAGCACAAGCCCGCGGTGCCCGCATTTACCTTGAGATTAGCGGCTATTCGCGAACACGGGATCACGCTTCTGACGACCCGGGTTCGGGCCTTGCCGAATCAATGAAACTAGCCTTGGCAAACGCTGGCCGAACGATAAAGGATATTGACTATATTTCCGCCTATGGACCAGGCCATCCCATCCTGGATGCCGCAGAGGTTCGCTATATTAAGGAGGTCTTCGGTGATCGCGCTTACTCGATCCCCATCAACTCGATTAAAGGCGTTACTGGAAACCCGCTGTCCGCCGGTGGACCGTTTCAGGTCGCTGCGTGTGCGTTGAGCTTTCGAGATCAGATAATCGCGCCAACAGCGAATTACGAAACCGCCGACCCGAACTGTGATTTGGACTTTGTGCCAACGCGCGCGCGCAAGACGAAGATCGACTGCGCTCTGATTAATGTTCGGGGCCTCGGAGGAAGCGCAAGCACCATGCTCGTAAATCGCGTCCCATGTTGATAAACAGTGCCGCGGCTCCGACCCTCGGGGCAATTCTCGTTCAGTTGGTTCTGGGGTTGGCTGTATTTCAAGCCAATCCGCGGCGCAAGTCGAACCAGTGCTTCCTACTGCTGTCGGTACTCATCGGAATTTGGTTAGGAAGTTTGTATTCGGTCTTTTCGGCTCGCACCACTGAGACCGCGGCGTTTTATATTCGTCAAGCGTCAGCGGCGGCGGCCCTAATTCTCACTGCGGCCAACCTTCTCCGTCTATCAATTGAGAAACAGGATCGGCGCTGGAGGGATATTCTGCGCGACTCATGGCTCTGGTTAATCGCAGCGCTGGCTATCGTGGCATACTGTCAAACGGCGCTCTTTTTGCAGGGCTCGCGTTTCTCACAACCGCCAAAGGCGCTGATTGCCATTCCAGTGCCAGTCTATGGAAGTGCGTCATTCGTCTACGTCTTGTACTTCGTCATTGCCGGACTGGCCGTGATCTTTAACTATTCGCGTGACGCAAGGCGGGCTACAGGTATTAGGCGCGCAGAATTCGCGTTCATTCTTACTGGCGCCGTGGCAACCCTCGGCACCGTGCTCGTCGCTTTCCTCCTGGGGTTCTTCATCGACCGGTCGCGCTTGGTCTGGTTTGCACCATTTCGGATTCTCCTTTTCAGCCTGATCGTCGCCTACGGAATAGCCACACAGAAGATCATGGACGTGGGCTTTTTCCTCCGTCGAGCGATGTCATATGCGCTGGTCACCGCCTATCTTCTAGCGCTCTACGGATTAGTCTGGTGGCTCGTCTTCGGCGTCTTCCATCCAATACTTCCCGCCAAAGCCGGAACTTTCTCGCATGTGGCCGCCGCTATTGTGGTGGCCTTCGCGATGGCTCCAGCTCGAGGCGTCTCACAACGGCTGGCTGATAGTCTGTTCGTCGGGACGCGAAGTTTAGATTTTCGCGCAATGATGAAAAAAGCGGCTGACATCTTGAAGTCAGTTACCACGGTTCGCGATCTCCTCGATCGTTTCGCAACAACAACGGCAGAAGCCATGGGAACCGAGCGCGTTTTGATCCTCATGCTCGATCGCAATACCTATATCCAGCATTATCCCGAAAATGGACCCGGAGACACGTTGCGACTCGAAGTGAATGATCCCGTCGTCCAACACCTCATGACTCACCGCGAGCCTCTCGTTCTCGACGAACTTCAACGCATCCGTCCTAGTCCCGAACTCCAGTTACTTATCCATCACATGAAAATACTGAGAGCAGCGGCGGCTCTCGGCATTTTCTCCCGCGAGGGCCTTGGGGGCATCATGCTCCTGGGACCTCGGGATTCCAGGAGAATCTACGGTAGCACTGAGCAAGGTGCGCTGCAGGTGTTGTGCGGGCAGCTGGCTGTTGCGTTGGAGAATGCCAAGCTCTTCACGGAAGTGCAAAATGCGAAGATTTACAATGAGACGCTCTTACAAAATTTGACTACCGGCGTGATCGCCGCGGGAGCGAATGAAGAGGTCACCCTTTTCAACGATGAGGCGGCGCAGCTGACAGGTGTTGCACCAGACAGGGTACTCGAGCGCTCGATTAACCGGCTGCCAGCTGCAATCTGCGAACTTCTGCAAGAAACACTGCGTTCCGGAGAGCGGATTGAGAATCGCGAACTGACTCTTTTTTCTGACAAGGGCAGTGTAACTGTGCGCGCCAGCAGTTCCATTTTTCACAGCGAGGACGGCGAGATGCTCGGCGCGCTCATGGTGCTAACCGATATCACGGCACTGAAGAAACTCGAGTTTCAAATTCGTCGCAGTGACCGCCTTGCCAGCCTTGGAACACTTTCAGCTGGAATGGCGCACGAAATCAAAAACCCGCTCGTGTCAATCAAGACCTTTGCTCAATTGCTTCCGGAACGCTATCAAGACTCGGATTTTCGCGAAACGTTCTCAAACTTGATCGGGCACGAGATCGATCGCATCGACTCCCTCGTCAATCAGCTCCTGACTTTCGCCCGGCCAGCCAAGCCCCATCTCAAACCAGTCCACGTCCATGAGATTATCGAAACCTCTCTTCAGCTCCTGGGACACCGGCTTTATCAGAAGGAGATAAAATTAGTTCGTTCGACGGACGCGAAAGTTGATACTATCCGCGCCGATGCCGACCAACTCGAACAAGTTTTTCTCAACTTCTTCCTTAACGCGATGGATGCCATGAAACGAGGCGGCGAGCTTTCGGTCAGCACAGAGATTCGCGCCGGCGAGCACTGGATGGCGGCGCGTGCACAACAGAATGGCGACCCGCAGGAAGCTCTTTGCATCACGATCCGAGACAATGGCGAAGGAATTCGATCGGAAGACTTGATCCATGTCTTCGATCCGTTCTTTACGACGAAGGACTATGGCACAGGGCTCGGGCTATCAGTTGTGCACGGAATCGTCCAGGAGCACGGCGGTCAGATCGAAGTAGAGAGCGAACTAAGCAAAGGAACATCGTTTCATATTCTGCTTCCACTTATTCGATTTGAAGGAGAGGAAGCGGCCGCATGACCACTCCTCCAGCGGCTTGTTTGCTTTACTCCCAGGATCTCGATCTCGTTCGGAGGGTAAGGGCCTTCTTGCGCACGATGACGCAAGTGCGCCACGTGGCCGAACCTGACCGGCTGGATGCCGTCTTGCAACAGAATAACCCCGCCCTGTTGCTCATGGATCTCCGGGCAAAGGAATGTCAGGACCTTCTCGATCAGGTGCAGAAGGAATGGCCCGAGGTCTTGATTATCGCGCTCGGAACTTTGCGCTCGGAGCCTTTGCGGGGGGCAGAGCAATCGGGCATCTACGCAGCCGAGGATTTGCAACTGGATCGCCGCCACTTTCAGGCTCTGGTGGGCCGGGCATTCGATTTCCTGCGTGTGATGCAAGAGAATCGCGATCTGCGAGAAAGATCGCTTCAGGCGCCACTCTCGGACCCGCCGCGGCATTCGGAAGCGGCCACCGAACGATCCGCAAACTCCTCTTTGCCGCTTCTTCGGTTTGCCCGGGTTTTTCGTCGTTTCGACAACGTGGACGCGCTTCTCGCGAGCGTTGTCGAAGGCCTCGCTGACGCCGCCGGTGTCACCCGGGTGGGGATCTTCTCCAAAATCCGTCAAGGCGACCGCTATCGTCTGCGCGCCGGCTTGCGCTGTTTGCCGGAAACCTACGACGTGGAGTACGGTGAACGCGATCCCCTTGTTCGCTGGTTCGAGCTGCACGCGCACTCAATCTGCCGCACCAACCTGGCTCAGAATCCGGAACAATCGCAGCGCACTCTTCTTCGCCGCGCCCTCGACACTTTTGGCGCGGAAGCCATCCTGCCTCTTTACGCCGGTGGACGGATTATTGGCTGGCTCTTTTTCGGTCATCGCGTGACTGGCCAGCCTTTCGACTACAACGATCTGCAAGGGTTGGTGATCCTGGCCGAGCACGTATCGACAGTCCTCGAAAACGCGTTGCTCAATGAAGAAATCACATTGCAAAAAACGTTAGCCGAAACGCTTCTCAAATCGATTCCCCCTGGAATCGTGGCGACCGATGAAGATGGCGTTATCCGCTGGTTTAATCCGATGGCGGAACAGATCCTCGGACTTTCGAGTTGCGACGTGATAAACAAGCCTGTGGAAGCTGTTGGCAATCGCCTTGCCAGTGTCCTGCGCGATACGCTCGAATCCAATACGCCGCTCGCTCTGCAGCGATGGATAGATTCAAACACGCAAAGATCGCTCTCCATCGAGACCCGGCGTTTGGTTGATCAGCGGACGCCATTAGGCGCTGTCGCCGTCGTGCAAGACCTGACCGGCGAAGAAAACTTGCGGCACAAACAAGAGCTACTGGATCGGGCGACATTTTGGACCGACCTCGCCGCCGGGATGTCCCATGAGATCCGCAATCCGCTAGTCGCGATCAAGACGTTTGCTCAGCTCCTTCCCGAACGCTTCAACGATCCGGATTTTCGAAAAGACTTTAACGAAATCGTCGTACAGGAGATCGACCGGCTGGAGAAAATCATTACGCAGATCAATGATTTCGCACATCCGCCCGAGCTAACCATGAAACCGCTGGATTTGCGCGCTTCGGTTAAGAAGGCGGTGGAAATCGCAAGATTGCGCCTCGGACCGAAGGAGACACCGATCGAGACGACCCTGCCCGTCGATCTGCCGAAAGTCCTGGGCGACGAAAATGCGCTTGCCGAAGCGTTGGCGCAGTTGGTCGCAAATGCGGCCGAAGCAACTTCAGGCCAGAAAAAAGGGCGCATTAGCTTGGGAGCCCGATCAGTTCGCGAAGGCGATCATGCAACCGGCGTTTTGATCACGGTGCAGGATAATGGCAAGGGCATCCATCCGTCCCTCAAAGGAAAAGTTTTCTCACCCTTTTGCACGACCAAGGCCCGCGGAATGGGCCTCGGTTTGCCAATTGTGAAGCGAACTATTTTCGATCACAATGGCCGGGTTGAAATCGATTCGAACTCGCATGGTACACTGGTCAGTGTTTTGCTGCCGGCGAGCTCAAATGGGTATTGAGAAATCCCGTTCGGTTTAGCTTTCCCGATTTCAGCTTTTAGACTTACATTTCGCCATGATCGTCACCACTGCCCAACTCTATAAAGTCGCCTACGGGAAATTCGCGATCGGCGCTTACAACATTAACAACATGGAACAGCTCCTCGGACTGTTCAGCGGCAACCTGCAAAGCCACGCGCCCTTCATCATTCAGCTTTCGAAAGGAGCCCGAAAATACGCGGACAAACGGATGCTCGAAGCGATGATCCGCACTGCCGAGGGAATGTTTCCCGATGCGATCTTCGCCGTGCACCTCGATCATGGCGACGAGGAAACTTGTTACGATTGCATCGCGTCGGGTTTCTACAGTTCAGTCATGATCGATGCCAGCCACGAGTCTTTCGAAGAAAACATCGCCATCACCAAGCGCGTTGTCGATCGTGCGCATACCAAGGGCATCAGTGTGGAAGCTGAACTCGGACAGCTCGGAGGAGTCGAAGAGGACATCAAGGTGGACGAGGGCCACGCTTCGCTCACCAATCCCAAGGAGGCGGTCGAGTTTGTGAAGCGAACCGGTTGCGATTCGCTTGCCGCGGCGATCGGCACAAGTCACGGAGCTTACAAATTCAAGGGCCAGCAAAGTCTCCACTTCGAGGTAATCGAAGAAATCAAGAAGTTGATCCCCGGGCTGCCGATTGTGATGCATGGCAGCTCAAGCGTGCCCGTGGAAGAGGTGCAGCGAATCAATGCCGCTGGCGGCAAGCTAGATCCGTCCGCTCGCGGTGTGAACGAAAACGAATACCTGCCTGCGGCAAAGCTCGGGGTGACGAAAGTGAATATCGACACCGACGGAAGGCTCGTCTGGACGCGCGTACATCGTGAGTACTTCCGCGATCATCCTGCCGAATTCGATTTTCGACCGCCCGGAAAAATTTTCGTTCAGGAGTACGCCAATTTTATCGCTCACAAGAACGAAAAGCTCGGCTCGGCCGGACAGCTCGAAGCGGTTCGGGCGAGCGTGAAGAAATAGGGATTCGTTAGGGCCTCGTTCGTTAGCAGACTTGCGGCCATCAAACACCCATCGTTCTGAAAGGGGGCCGCGAACTCCTTCGCTTCCCCCGTCCCTTCCCACGGGAGGCCGGCCATCAATCGAACCACTACGGCCGAAGAGCGCTTGTGGTCAATCGAGGCGATTGCTCGTCAGCAATTCCTCGAAAAACCGACGCCCGGAAGGTTTGGCAAGGATAGTGCTATTGTCATTATGGAAATTATACGCCCCTAATGAAACTGCTTGCTCGGGACTGTGCAGAGTTCCTAATCATCGATGACGACCCCTCGATTACTCGATTTCTAGCTACCTATCTCAAGCAAAAGGGACATACCTGTCAGTCGCTGACGGAGGGCTTTCGAACTGCTGCCTGGTTCGAGTTGCACGATTGCGAGGTGGTGATTGTGGATCTCAAGATGCCGAAGGTGGATGGTATTTCATTGATTTCGTACATTCGTGACATCAATCGAAACATCCCCATCATCGTCTTCACTGCAGTCGGCTACGACGAAGATCGGATGCATGCCGCTCTCCGAGCCGGCGCGAATGGCTACGTGAGCAAGAATCTGCCTATTGAACAACTCTATTGCGTGCTTTCCCGGGTCCTTTCGACATCTCGACAGCGGGCGCGTCAAGACGCTCTCACAAATTCGGGCCAGGCACTTCTGGGCGCCGCTTAGATCGCGTTCCGCTGCGCCGATCAGCGCCCGACCGGGATTCATCGAGAAATCCGCGCAAGGCCTCAGCCGTAATGCATTCTGCGCCGCAAGCGCTTGCGGTCTCCTGTTCAAGATAATCGCTCGTCGCAACCAGGATTCGAAACCGCGAAGCGTACTTGCTCGCGAGACGCTCGATAATGGCGTCGGCAGTTTGACCGGCGCGAGAGTAGAATATTTGCACCTCCCCGGGCTCTGAGGATTCGCCGATGGCGGAACCTTTCCCATCGAAAACCACCACCACGTGAACGCCAGTCCAATCCTGGTAATCCCGCAGTTTCCTGACGAGTGCTTCCCTCGCCAACGAGGAGCGGCGCCTATGCAGTACCCGTAACTCCGGCCACGCGAAAATTACACTATGACCATCAACGAAAAGAAAGTCGGGCCGCACGTTGCAACATAAGCCGCAGGCAGCCGCCCGACACCTCGGAATGGCTGATTATTCGGCCTCGGCAATCCCCAACAGCCTTCAGAAATCGCCGGACCCGTCAATCAGCAGCCGCCGGCGCCGCCTTTTTTTGCTTGGCCTTGGATGTTTCTCGACGAGGCGTTTTGGCGGCAGCCTTCTTCCGTTCGAGATAGGCCAGGCGGCGCTTTCGCTTGCTTCGGACTCGATGTTGCTGACCCATGGAAGCGCCTCCTATAAAGCTGAAGGACACCCCGCGCAACGCGAAAAGCCGCTAATCGTGAATTCCAGATTGCCAATGACGTGCGCAATCTCTAAAAGCAACGGAACACTCTGCCCTTTCCGCTCCGTGATCATGCCTAAAATACTGATTGGCGCGTCCGTCTTGCTGCTGACACTTTCCGCAGTTTTCGGGGTCCTGAACAGCACCAAGGTCAAAGGGTTGCGGCTGGAGATGGAAAACGCAACCAAGGCGCGTGAGTTCGCGGAGCGCGCTCGCGCCGCGCAACAAAAGAATCTCAAAGGACACGAAGCGCGTGGAGAGACAGCTCAACCCAAATCAGCAGATACCGAAGCGCGGATTGCCAGCGCCGAAAGCGATTTGATCAAGTCGCAGAGCGAAAAAACCGCCCTCCAATCCAAACTTCAAGCGAGCGCGAGTGAAATCGCGGAATTGAAGAAACAAGTTGAGCAGATAGGTCCGAACTCTCCGCAAGTAGCCGGACCATCGACGGCAGAGTTGCAGGCGCAACTTGAGGAGACACGCAAGCAGTTGGAAAGCGCGGAGAGCGAGAATGCCCTGCTCTCCGAGAAAGTACGCAGCAGGCAGGAGAAACCCCCGTCAACTGAGGTGCGAAAGCAGCGCTCTGCCCCAACCGGACATCCCGGGCTGCGAGGCACTGTCCTGGCAGTGAACCAAGCTTATAATTTTGTCGTTCTCAACTTGGGTGGGCGGCAGGGAGTGGAAGCGAACTCCGAAATGCTCGTCCTGCGCAACGGAACTCTGATTGGAAAAATTCGTGTCTCTTCAGTTGAACCGGCAACTGCTATCGGCGATATCATCAGCAGCACCCTGACGCGTGGCGTTCAGGTGCAACCTGGAGATAATGTAATTTATGCCGGCACGAGTATGTAATTGGAGAATTATTCTTGGACTCGCCCTAGGCGGGCTCGCCGCTGCGTCCTTTTCGTCCTGCGCGAGCCAAAAGCCGCCGCCGCCGCTGATCGGCGACTCTGACCATGGCCAGGAATCTCAGCTTCCCTGGAATAAACAGGAGAAGTGGGAAGTAGCGCCAAATGTCCCCACGGAACTGCAGGGGCGGAATTGACGAGCGGCTCTGTCAGATCCAGAACCCGGCGGGAATCACCGCGTTCTTGGGTACGACTACGATCCCGTCGCGAATAAAATAATTTGCCGCGTCCAGATTGGGAGATTTCCCTTCCGGTGTGATGACGACGCCATCGGCGATCCGCGCGTTCTTGTCGATAATCGCACGATCAATCACGCAATTGCGTCCGATTCCAATCGGCACCGGTCCACGCGGAATGCTACCGTCATCGTTCTCAAAGTGATCGGCGCCCATGACGATGCTGTTCCGGATCGTAGCCCCACTTTGAATAATACTGCGAATGCCGATGACGCTTCGCTCGATATGGGCATCGGAGATAATGCAGCCATCAGAAATAATCGCCTGCCGCAGGGTTGCGCCGTTGATTTTGCTCCCCGGCAAAAAGCGTGGATGCGAATAGATCGGCGCATCCGGTTCGAAAAAACTGTAGGCAGGCACAATGCTCGTTAGGCCGAGATTCGCCTCGAAGAAGGCGCGAATCGTTCCGATATCTTCCCAATATCCTTTAAAAATATAAGCGTTAACGTGTCGATCCTGAATGGACTGTGGAATTACATGCTTGCCGAAATCGGCCAGCTCGTTTTTCAAGCACTCGACCAGCACCTCGCGGTTGAAAACATAAATTCCCATCGATGCCTGGAAAAGTTCTTCGTTCGCTTCACAGCCAATCGAAGAGAGCAGTTCGCCCGGAATCTTGAGCTCAGCCAAAATGCTCTCGTCCTTTGGTTTTTCGACAAAGCGGATGATCCGGCGATCGACATTACTTTGCATGATGCCGAACTCGGAAACCTGGGCGCGCGCCACCGGTTTCGTGGCCAGCGTGATGTCGGCGCCAGAGCGAATGTGTTGATGCAGAAGCACGCGAAAATCCATTCGGTAAAGCTGATCTCCGCTAAGAATGATGTAATGCTCGTACGGTCCTTCGAGGAAATAGCGCATGTTTTGGCGCACGGCGTCGGCTGTGCCTTGGTACCATTGCGAGCCTTCCGGCGTTTGCTGCGCGGCCAGGATCTCGACAAAGCTGCGTGAAAAATTATCGAACTTGTAGCTCGCCTGAATGTGGCGGTGCAACGACATGCTGTTGAACTGGGTCAGCACGTAGATCGAGCGCAGCCCGGAATTGAGGCAGTTGCTGATTGGAATATCGACGAGGCGATACTTCCCACCGATAGGGACCGCAGGTTTAGAACGGTCTTTCGTTAGCGGGAAGAGTCGCGTACCGGCACCACCGCCCATGATGACCGCCAGCGTGCGCTGCGTCGTCCCGGGCGGAAGAGCGGGCGATTGAAGGGCTGACACGGGATCGAACGTAGCCCGCCGCGATGGCCTTTCCGTAACCATGCTCCAATAACTCAGTTACGGCGCGTTCCGGCAACTCTTTTGCTTTGCTTCGACGCTTGGCACAAGCGCCGCTACATCTCTTGCGTAGCGTGGCCGACGGTGTCAGGCTTGGCTCCAAATCATGTGTGGCATTGTCGGTTATGTCGGACGTTCAGAGGCTGGCCCCATCCTGCTCGATGGGTTACGGCGTCTCGAGTACCGTGGTTACGATTCGGCGGGCGTCGCGATTGTTAACGGCAGCCATGTCGAAACACGCAAGTGTGCCGGACGCATCGCCGCTCTGGCAAAACTAATGACGGGCGATCCACCGAACGGGACCTACGGCATTAGTCATACTCGCTGGGCAACTCACGGCAAAGTTACCGACCAGAACGCTCATCCGCATTTCGACGCCAGCGGCAAACTCGCCCTCGTCCATAACGGCGTGATTGAAAACTACCAGGCGATCAAGGAGAAACTGCTGCGCGAAGGTGATCACAAGTTCATCTCCGAGACCGACACCGAAGTTCTGGCGCATTACATCGGATCGCTTTACGAGCAACTCGACGGTGAGGATTCGAAGAATCGTCTCGTCGCAGCCGTACGCACCGCGCTCAAACAGGTCATCGGCACCTACGGCATCGCCTTGGTCCATCGCGATATTCCAAATTTCCTGATCGGCGCGCGTCGCGGCAGCCCGCTCGTGCTGGGCGTTGGGAAAAACGAGAATTTTCTCGCCAGCGACGTCAGCGCGATCGTTGCCTACACGCGCGATGCCGTTTACTTAAACGACTTCGACATCGTTGCCGTCGAGCGAGATAAATTCGAGATCAGTTCTCTTGCGGGCGAAAGCGGAAACTATCAGGTCAGCAAAGTCGAGTTCTCTGCGGAAGACATCACGAAGGGTGAATATCCGCACTACATGCTCAAGGAGATCTTTGAGCAACCGGGGTCGGTGCGCGACGCGATGCGCGGCCGATTGAGTCTGGAGGAATGCACCGCTAAACTGGGCGGCCTGAACATGACCCCGGCGCAGTTGCGCGATGTCGGCCGCGTCGTGCTCATGGGTTGTGGCACCGCGCTGCACGCGGCCATGATCGGCGAATACGTCCTCGAAGACCTCGCGCAGATTCCTACCGAAGTGGAATACGCCAGCGAGTTCCGCCATCGCAACGCCCCGATGACTCGCGACACACTCGTCTTCGCCATCAGCCAAAGCGGCGAAACCGCCGATACGCTCGGCGCATTGCGCGAGAGCCGGCGCAAGGGATACCGCACGCTTGGCATCTGCAACAACGTCGCCAGCACGATCGCGCGCGAGAGCGATGGCGGCGTCTACATGCACGCCGGACCCGAGATTGGTGTCGCCGCGACGAAATCCTTCACCTCACAAGTAACCATTCTCACGTTGATGGGATTGTTGCTCGGTCGCCTGCGCCATCTCTCCGTTTCAGAGGGAACGCGAATTATCGACGCGCTTGAAGCCCTGCCCGAGCAGATCGAGCAGGTTTTGAAATTGAGCGATCAGATCAAGGAGATCGCAAAAAAATACCGGTCTGCCAAGGGCATGCTTTTTTTTGGCCGGCAATTCAATTTCCCGGTGGCTTTGGAAGGCGCACTCAAGATGAAGGAGATCACTTATATCTTCGCCGAAGGACATCCCAGCGCCGAGCTTAAGCACGGTATCATCGCACTCGTTAGTCCAAATCTCCCCTCCGTCTTCGTCGCGCCGGACGACGCCGTCTTTTCGAAAAACGTGAACAACATCGAGCAGGTGAAGGCGCGCAAAGGGCCGATCATCGCGATCACGTCCGGCAACGGCGTTGATCAACTCGCAAATCTTGCGGGAGACATCATCACCCTGCCGCGTGTTCCCGATTTCATTAGCCCGATTCTCACCGCCATTCCGCTTCAACTTCTCGCATATCATCTCGCGGTCGAACTGGGCTGTGACGTGGACAAACCGCGCAATCTCGCGAAGAGCGTGACCGTGGAATAGGCGGCCTGGCACCGCGCCGGCGAACCCGGCTGAATGCAGCGAAGCTTTGCTTTGTTTAGGCAGCGTTTGATAGCAATATCCCCGTTGTGCATCCGAACGAAGACTACGTGCTGAATGTCCTTGAAGACGTCGGGCTCGTGACGCGTTCGCAGATTGAAAACGCCAGGTCGCGGCTCAATGGTGCCGGTACTGCAATCGAAATTCTCCTGAAGGATGGAGTCATTTCCGAGGCCGACGTCTCGCGCTCCCTCGCCGCGCAGGCGCACATGGATTGGGTCGATCTTTCGGCCATGGTCATCCCCCAGGAAGTCATCAATCAAATCCGCGCCGCGGATGCGCGCCGGTTCAAGGTCATACCCGTGGGTTTCGGCGAAACCGGTTTGATCGTTGCCATCGGCGATCCACTCGACATCGACACGATCGACGGATTGAACTTCCTGCTGCAACGCGAGATCGAGCTGGTCTGCTCCAGTCCGGACAAAATTCGTCAGGCGCTCATTAAATACTACGGGACGGCGGACGAGGCCTCAGATCTCCTCGAACAACAGATCGGCGGCGACGTCGACGTGGGCGTGGTCATCGGAGAAGGCGGCGATATCGCCGAAGGAAGTGAAGCCGATGCGCCGATCATTCGAATGGTCTCGATGCTCCTGGTCGAGGCGCATCGGTCCGGTGCGAGCGACATTCATCTCGAACCGCTCGATAAGAAATTTCGCGTTCGCTTTCGCATCGACGGCGTGCTGCAGGAAATGCAGGCGCCACCAAAGCGCCTCCAATCGGCCATCGTCAGCCGGCTGAAAATTATGACGGGCTCGATGAGCATCGCGGAAAAGCGCCTTCCGCAGGACGGACGCATCCAGGTCAAGATCGGACGCAAGCCGATTGATCTCCGCGTTTCCACCATCCCGACCAATCACGGTGAAAGCGTCGTTATGCGTTTGCTCGACAAATCCAGCCTCGTTCTTGGTCTGCCAGAGCTCGGATTTTTGAGTGACGACCAGGAAACATTCGAACGGCTTCTGCATTTGCCGGACGGAATTTTGCTCGTAACAGGCCCAACCGGATCCGGCAAGACCAGCACGCTCTACGCCTGCCTCAATTACATCAACAAGCCCGACCGCAAGATTATCACCGTCGAAGAGCCGGTCGAATATCAGATGAACGGGATCAACCAGGTGCAGGTGAACGCCGACATCGGGATGACTTTTCCCGCGGCGCTGCGCTCGATCCTGCGGCAGGCGCCAAACATCATCATGATTGGTGAAATTCGCGACTTGGAAACGGCGTCGATCGCGACCAATGCGAGCCTCACCGGCCACCTCGTTTTTAGCACGCTGCACACGAACGACGCGCCATCTGCTGTCGCGCGCCTGGTCGATATCGGCATGCAACCGTTTCTGGTCGCTTCATCGGTCCGGGCGATCATGGCGCAACGACTAGTTAGGCGTCTCTGTCCAAAGTGCAGGCAACCAGTCGAGCTGAATGAAACGGAATTGCGCGCGCTCCGGCTCGAACCTTCGCAATTGAGTGAAGCCCAGGTCATGAAGCCCGTCGGCTGTGAGAATTGCCGCAAGACTGGCTTCAAAGGCCGGATGGGCATTTTTGAAATCTTCATTATCGACGACGAAGTGCGGCACATGATCAACAATCGCCGCTCAACCCTGATCCTGCGGCAGAAGGCACGCGAGCTTGGCATGCGCACGCTGCGCGAAGACGGCGTACGCAAAGTTCTGAGTGGGCTGACCTCGGCCGAGGAAGTTATTTCCATCACGCTCGGAGACGTGAGTTAGCCATGAACGCAAAGCAGATCGCGGATCTCTTCGTCGAGCAGCACGTCTTGCAGCCGTCGCAAGCCGACGACGTTCTTCAGGAAACAAACCTGAATGGAAAACCGATCGCGCAGGCGATGATCGATGGCGGCTTTGTCGATGAGCCGGGATTTTACCGCGTGATCGCCGAGGCCATCGGCACCGAGTTCATCGATCTAGGTGACAAAGAGATTCCGCCTGAAGTCCTGCGCCTGATCCCCGGCGGCCTGGCGCGCCTCCATCGGGCGTTGCCAATCGCCCTTTCCGATAACGCACTGAGCGTCGCCCTCGTCGATCCACTTGATTCTCGTATCGCCGAAGATCTTCGCTTCGCCCTCGGCAAAGATATCCACGTCGTCGTGGCTCCGACCGATCAAATCGAGGAACGCCTCAAGCGCGCCTACGGGACGGAGACCTCCAGCATGGAGGACATTCTGAAACAACTCGGCGACGCAGGCGAACTGATGATGCTTCGCGGCGAGGACGGAAGCCAGATCGACGTCGAGGCCGAGGCGAACGCCACGCCGATCATCCGGTTCGTCGATCTGATCATGTTCCAGGCGATTCAGGATCGCGCGAGCGACATTCACTTCGAACCCTTCGAGAACGAATTCAAGATTCGTTACCGCGTGGACGGCGCGCTTTACGAAATGGCGCCGCCACCGCGGCACCTCGCGTTGCCGGTGATCTCCCGCGTGAAAGTAATGGCGAACATGAACATCGCCGAGCGCCGGCTCCCGCAGGACGGTCGCATCCAGAAAAACATCGCCGGCCGCGTTGTCGACATGCGCGTTTCCACGTTACCAACCCAGTTTGGGGAAAGCGTCGTCCTGCGCGTGCTCGATCGATCCACGGTTAATCTCGATCTCGAAGCGCTCGGCATGCCCGATTACATCCACGATTTCATCATCGAAGTGATCAATCGACCGAACGGTATTTTCATCGCAACCGGGCCAACGGGCTCGGGAAAAACGACGACGCTCTATTCCTGCCTGCGGAAGATCAACACGATCGATTCGAAATTGCTTACCGCCGAGGAACCAGTCGAGTACGATCTGGAAGGCATCGTGCAAGTTCCAATAAACGAAGCCATCGGGCTCACGTTTGCACGCGTTCTCCGCGCTTTCCTGCGCCAGGATCCCGATCGAATCATGGTCGGTGAGACGCGCGATCTCGAGACGGCGCAGATCGCGATTCAGGCGTCTCTCACCGGCCATCTTGTTTTCACCACGCTGCACACGAATGACGCGCCGGGAGCGGTCACCCGCTTGATCGACATGGGGGTGGAGCCTTTTCTCATTTCCTCGACGCTTGAGGCTGTGCTTGGTCAGCGCTTGCTGCGGAGTATTTGTCCTGGTTGCCGCGCCGATTATGAGCCAAATGATGCACTGCTCGCGCAGCTGGAAATCTCCCGACGCGACATCGGCGAAAAGAAATTCTACTACGGCAAGGGATGCGACGCCTGCAACCACACCGGCTACAAAGGACGCATCGGAATTTACGAATTGATGAAGATTACCGACCCGGTTCGCGAGTTGATCAACGAACGCGCACCAACAGTGATTTTGAAGCAAAAGGCCATCGAACTTGGGATGGTAACGCTCCGACAGGATGGTCTGCGCAGCATCTTCGCGGGCGATACCACGATCGAGGAAGTGCTGAAATACACCTAGAAACAATTAGCGAATTAATGACTGGACGATTTAGCGATTTGAATCCGTTCTCCGAATTCGCTAAATCACTAATTCGTTAATTCGCTCAGTCGAAAATCATGCCTCGCTTCGCTTATGTAGCTCTCGACGCCCGCGGACAAGAATCGACCGGTCTCGTCGAGGCGAATTCGACAAACGAAGCGATCGGCCAGTTGCGTCAGGCTGGTTACTTCCCGACCAATGTCTACGAAGAGGGCAAAGGTAGTGGCGCAGATGGAAAAAAACGCGCACGCGCCAAGACAGCTCGAGCACCGGACACGGCGGGCGCGGCCCGAAGAGGTTTCCGCAAAGACATTGTTCTCTTTCAAAAGAAAACGATCAAAACGAAGACGCTGATGGTCTTTACGCGGCAGTTGGCTACGTTGATCGATTCCGGGCTGCCTCTCCTGCGCGGCCTCAACGTCCTCGCCAAGCAAGAGCGCGACAAAGTCTTGAAAAAGACGATTAATGGCCTGGCCGATTCCGTGCAGGGAGGCAGCACCTTTTCCGAAGGCCTCGCGCAGAGCCCCAGGATTTTCAATAACCTCTACGTCAACATGGTGAGGGCGGGCGAGGTCGGCGGCGTCCTCGAAATCGTCCTCGCGCGTCTGGCAGAGTTTCAGGAAAAAGCGCAGAAGATAAAAAACAAAGTCGTCGCGGCGATGGTTTATCCGATCATCGTGCTCGTGCTCGCGATCACGATCATGGCGTTTCTCCTCGTCTTCATCGTACCGAAATTCGAAGCGATTTTTCACGACATGCTCGGCGATAAGCCGTTGCCGACGATCACACTTTTTGTCATTGGCGTGAGCAATTTCGTCAAGAACCATGGACTGATCTTGCTTGGAGCGATCATCGCGGTGGTCGCCGCCTACAAATTCGTTGCCCGGACGACTAGAGGACGCGCCGCAATCGATCGCTTCAAATTGCGTGTTCCCCTTTTTGGCGATCTTTTGCGCAAAACAGCAATCTCGCGATTTTCACGAACGCTCGGGACGCTGGTCACCAGCGGTGTTCCGATTTTACAGGCGCTCAATATCACGCGCGAGACGGCCGGAAACACGGTCATCGCCAATGCGATCGCGCAGGTGCATGACAGCGTGAAAGAAGGCGAATCGATAGTGCAACCACTGGAGGCGAGCTCGGCGTTTCCGCCGATGGTGATCAGCATGATTGACGTCGGAGAAGAAACCGGACAATTGCCCGAAATGCTTTTGAAAATCGCAGACGTTTATGACGACGAGGTCGATAACTCGGTTGCAGCGCTGACGTCAATGCTCGAGCCAATCATGATTGTATTTCTCGCCCTGATCGTCGGAACGATCGTCATCGCCCTCTTCATGCCATTGATCAGCATCATCAGCGGGCTACAGCAACAGACGTAGGCGTTCCGGAAAGCTTTATGTCGATTTTGCGTAAAGGTTGTAAAAGCGTTTGTGTCAAACGCCTGACTAATCGATGCGGCGCTTGGCACAAGCGCCGCTGCACCGCGGCTTTCACGGTCATCGAATTGCTCATCGTGATGACGATCATTCTAGTACTTGCGGGATTGATCCTGGCGACGGCGGGATATGTGCACAAAAAAAGCGCGCGTTCGCGGGCCGAAGCAGAGATCGCTGCGATGTCGGCGGCGCTTGAAAGTTACAAGGCAGATAACGGAACTTATCCCGGAGTTGTTCCCCCTAACCAATCAAATGCCACCAGTACACTTGACCCGAGAACGACAAATCCGCAGTCCTACATCTCAGCATGTCAGTACCTCTATGTCCAACTGAGTGGTGACTCGGATGATAACCCCACTACATCAAACAGTTCCGACACGAAGAACTATTTTGGAAGCGCGCTAAGAGCGAACACGCTTAACCCTAATCCGCCGGGCTCCAGCACATACATTCACGATCCCTTCGGAAACTCCTACGGTTATTCGACGGCGAGAGCATCGAATCCGACCGGCGGCATCGGCTACAATCCTACCTTTGATCTCTGGAGTACCGGTGGCTCCACTTCGAGTGACACATCGCAGTGGATCAAAAACTGGTGAGCAGAGGTGCGAAATCGATTACGCCAGCGCGTCGAGCCGCCCGAGTAAGTCCTTCTTGCTCGTCATCCCGATCACTTGATCGCGGAGCTGGCCGTTCTTAAAAAACAGCAGCGCGGGAATCGCCCGGACATTGAATTTGACCGAAAGGCTCTGGTTGTCGTCGATATTTACCTTCGCGATTTTTACGGAACCGGCCTTTTCCTTCGCAATCTCATCTAGGAGCGGAGCGATCATTTTGCACGGCCCACACCAGGGCGCCCAGAAATCGACTAGCACGGTGGTGCCATCTTGTGTCACTTCGCGGTCAAAATTCGATTCGTCAACGGTCACGGCTTCAGAGTTCTCCATAATTTAAGAAAGGTAGATCAGGAGTTGAACGATAAACACAATCGCGGATAACGCCAGCAAAGCCCAGCAAAGCGGTTGCGGAATGGAATCGATAATCGAAGTGTCCAGCTTAGGAAGGACGGCAATAGGAGCGCGTTGAGGCGAGGAAGGCGGCGCCGGAATGAGCGGCTGTGTTTTTGCCATCTTCACCGTCGGAGCCGGACTGCTGGGGGCGCTTGGGACAAGACTGATGCGAGCAGTTTCTTTTTTCGGCTCGCCAGAGGCCGGTGACGTGACGGTTGGAATCCTAACCGGAACTGGTACCGGGTTCGGAAGCGGGCGGGTTGGTGGTGAAAAAGATGGAGGAGGCGGCAGAACGGAAATGGTCGGCGGAGGCGACTTGGGTGGAGGCGGGAACGAAGGGGCAGGACGTAAATTGGTTGGTTCGGGCAACGTCGAGCTGGCGGACGGCTGAACAAGCGGCGGCGGGCGGAAGGGCTTGGATGGCGGTGGCGGAGGCGGTGGGGCGGCGGGCGGCGAGTGAAGAGCGGGTGGAGGAGGCGGTGGTGGAGACTTAGGAGCAGGCGCCTCTGGTCGCGCAGAAAGGCCATTCGAAGGTGGCCGGGCCGGGAGCTTGATGCGGACCGAATCTCTGCCCGTGCCGGACGTTCTCATCGGACGCGGAGGCAGCGTAATACGCACGGTTTCCTTTTTCGGTTCGTTTGGGTCGGCCATATTGCGCTTGTGAGGCTTCCAAGAATTTCGCGGGTATCATTTGTCGGCTATTTGGTGTTTCCATGTCAAACAAGGAATTCACCTCCGAGGCGCCACTTTGACACCACGCGCTAAGCGAGAAGGTCGTACCCTCGCGCTCCGCTAATGATGCGGAAGATAAATTCGCCGACGGGAGCGGTCGAAGCCAGAATCACGCGCGCGTCAACATCGGGCGCATCAGCCTCGGTGCGGGCAATGAGCGGTTGGTCGACAAGCAGCTTTATCTCGCTGCCGATCCGTTCCCGCGCGATCGTGCGCGCGATTTGCTGCTGAAGGAGCATTGCGCGGCGATAACGCGCATTCTTCACGCCGCCGGAAATCTGCCGCTTCATTCCAGCCGCGCGCGAACCTTCCTCCTGCGAATACTTGAAAATGCCAAGCCGTTCGAAGCGGACGCGTTCAATAAACTCGAGAAGCGACTCGAATTCTTCATCGGTCTCGCCGGGAAATCCGACGATGAACGTGGTTCGAATCGCGACGCCGGGAATCCCGCAACGCAGATTCGCGATGAGATTTTCAATGTGTGCGCGCGACGTCTCGCGGCGCATCCGGCCGAGCATCGCTTCATCGATGTGCTGGAGCGGCATATCGACATAACGTGCGACCTTGTCGCATTCCGCGATCGTATCGATCAGCTCACCACTCCAGTGGGCCGGATGGGTGTAGAGGAGGCGCACCCAGAAATCACCTTCGATCTTTTGAATTTCGCGGAGCAGCGCAGCGAGCGTTGGACCACGCGAGGAATCGACCGGCTGACGAGGGCCGGCCTTATCCGTCCAAAGATCCATTCCGTAATAGGTCGTGTCCTGGCTGATCAGGTTGATTTCCTTCACGCCTTCGGCCACGAGCGAGCGAATTTCCGCCAGAATGGAATCTGGCGAGCGGCTCCGATGACGTCCACGCATTTGTGGAATGACGCAAAAACTACACGGATGGTTACAGCCCTCGGCAATCTTCACATAAGCCGAATGCGTCGGTGTCAGTCGAAAACGCGGGGTGTCGTAATCAGGGATGTAAACAGGTCGCGAACTGACGAAACTATCGCAATCGTTACCGACCCCGGATACGACTTGTTTCACGATCGGCCCGAGTTCGCGCACCTGATCGAGTCCGATGAAGGCATCGACCTCAGGCAATTGCTCGCGCAATTCACTCGCGAATCGTTGCGACATGCACCCGCTCACGATCAGTTTCTGGCCGAGTTTGCTCGTTAGGCCACGCTGCTGATGCGCCTCGAGGATTGCCTCGATGGATTCTTCTTTGGCGGAATCGATGAAAGCGCAGGTGTTAATAACGAGAACGTCAGCTTCATCCGCGTGAGGCGTGATCTTCATTCCCTCCGCAAGAACGCTGCCGAGCATGATCTCGGCATCGACAAGGTTCTTCGCGCAACCAAGGCTGATCATGCCGACTTTGATCGGCATGTTTTCTTCCTGTAGCGGCGATCTCTGATCGTCGCTGGTCCGGCGCTCAGAAAGCCCCGCGACAACCACCGCATCGTTATTCGACTGTAATATCGGAATCGTCATCAGAAAGTGGTTGCCCATTCTTTTTGATCTGGACAGCACTGCGATCAAGGACCTTCACATGAATGTGTTGTCCTTTGAATCGCATGACACCGTCTCCCGGGCTCACCCAGCCTTCGAAAAGCGGCTTTGAAGAATTGTTATCGCCGATCACTTTCAGATAAGTCTTTTCGCGCGGGTAGATCTCGATGTGATTGACTGTTACCGGAAAGGCCCCGGAAGGATCGATCCCAAGCCTCCTCAGATCTTCCGGATGAACCGGTTCGGCACGGCGGACCTCAGGTTCGGTCGGAACAGGTTGCGCCGCCATTTCGGGAGGCGTAGCAACCGGCACACTGGTCGGGAGAGGGGTCGGAGTCGCCACTGCCACGATCTGAGCCGGAGTTTGCTCGACAGGCAGGGCACGCTGCGTGACGATCCTGCCAGGCGTCGGCGCCACGGTTGGCGAAACCTCGATCCCCACCATCCGACGAGGGGGATTAATTCGCTGAATGTCGCGGATAAGCTTGATCAGCGAGAAGCCGCCGATCAGCACGACCAGCCCGATGACGAGCGGCCACAGGGAAGATTTGTTCGTATTAATTGGACGGACGATCGTCCGTTGTTTCGGCGCGGGATTGTCCTGCAGGTAAGCGTAGCCATCGACGGTCATGTGAGGCGAGCTTTCGAAGGCCTCGAGATGCGGACTGACGTCAACATTCAGGAATTTCCCGTAAATCATGAGAAAGCCCTTGGCATACGCGAGGCTCGGAAAATTCGAGAAATCTTCCGCCTCGATCTCGGCCAAACGTGAAGGGCGGATCTTCGTCACGCGAGCGGCTTCTTCGAGAGTAAGCCCGCGGGCAATTCTCGCTTCTTGAAATCTTTTGCCGAGACCTTCGATGGACATCGTGAATGCCGGTTAAACGGCAGCGTCGAGATCGACGAGAATCTCGCGCGGCTTCGCGCCTTCGCCGGGACCTAAAATACCGCGCTGCTCCAGAATATCAACGATGCGCGCCGCGCGCGTGTAACCCAGGCGCAGGCGGCGCTGCAGCAAGGAGGTGGACGCCCGTTTCTCCTGGCGAATGATCTCAAGGCATTTCTCCACCAGCTCTTCGTCCTCGTCGGTCACATCTTCCAACGGGGCATCGGTCGATTCCAATTTCTCGTGCATCGCCGCATCGAACGCAGGCGGACTCTGCGCGGAAACGAAATCGACCAGGCGACGGATTTCGTCGTCAGTCACGAGGACACCCTGCGCACGAATGAGACGCGAGGTGCTCGGCGGTAGATAAAGCATGTCGCCTTGACCAAGCAGACGATCGGCGCCGTTCTCATCGAGGATGACGCGGCTATCGATCTTAGAGGCGACCTGAAACGCGATGCGGCTGGGGATGTTCGCCTTGATCACACCGGTGACGACGTCGGCGCGCGGCGTCTGCGTGGCAACGATGAGATGAATGCCCGCGGCGCGTGCCATCTGGGTAATGCGTGCGATCGCGCTCTCAACATCCGCCGGAGCGGTCTGCATCAGGTCGGCCAGCTCATCGATGATGATCACGATGTACGGCATGCGATCGGGAACGATGAGTTCATCATCACGCGGGACCGTGATCGGTGTAGAGGCGGTCGTGTCGGCCGCTTTCCCCGAATTTGCGGATGACACACCCGCCTCCAGGTCAGCGTCGAGTTCCTCTTGCGTCTTCTTCCGCGGCCGCGCATTGAAACCAGTAATATTGCGGACGCCGGCCCGAGCGAAAATCTTGTAACGCTTTTCCATTTCATCAATCACCCAGCGGAGTGCGAGCAGCACCTTCTTCGAGTCGGTCACGACCGGGATAACGAGATGCGGCAACGCGTTGTAGACCTGCATTTCGACCACCTTCGGATCGATCATGATGAAACGCAGTTCCTCGGGCGTGAACCGGTAGAGCATGCTCGCGACCAGCGCATTAATGCAGACACTCTTCCCGCTGCCGGTCGTCCCGGCCACGAGCAGATGCGGCATTTGCGCGAGGTCGGCGATGATCGTCTTCCCATAAACATCCTTGCCGAGGGCGAGCGGGAGCTTTGATCGTGTTTTCGCTTCTTCCCAATCGGGCGATTGCAGCAGCTCGCGCAGCGTTACCTTCACTTTGCGACTGTTGGCCAGCTCGATGCCGACTGTGTCCTTCCCGGGAATCGGCGCGAGAATGTTGATCCGTTCGGCCCGGGTCGCACGCGCCAGATCCCGCTCGAGGCTGACGATCTTATCCACGCGCACGCCCTTGGCTGGATAAACCTCGTAGCGCGTAATCGTAGGGCCCTTAGTAATATCGCCGGCCGCGACCGCGATCCCAAATTGTGCCAGCGTTTCGATCAAGGTTCGCTGAATCTCCTCCAGTTCAGCCGGGTCGGCGGCGACCCGCCCTTCCAGATCGTGTTCCTCGAGCAAATCGAGGCCAGGCAGCGTGTAATTCTCCGCGTCCCATGTTCGATTCGTTAGGTCGCCAACACTCGGCTTCGCCTTTTTGTCCGTGCCGCGCAGTTCCGCCAGCGACGGTTTTCTAGGGACGATTTCGGAATCACCCGTTAGGGCAGTGGTATCGACGACCTTTGGCTTCGGCCGATTCAGAAGCTCTTCCGGCGTGGCAAAAGCCGGTTCGCTGGTCGGCGCGCCTTTTTTCTTGAGCTGTTTTTCAATTACACGCTGCTGCTTGGCCAACTCCTGCTGGCTGATTTCCAACTGGCCCTTCAGATCGGATTTGCGCAGGCGGCGCTGCAACGCCGCTTCCTGGAATTTCACCATCCCGCGGCGTGAAGCGGCAACGAATTCCCTAACGAGATGAATCGGCCGCAAGCCGGTCATAAGGATCAGACTGCTGAGATAGAGACCGGCCAGAAGAATGAATGAGCCCACCCCGCCCATCCCGGGGAGCAGGAGTTTTCTTCCGAGCGAGTACCCGACCCAGCCGCCCGGGCCCTGAATATAAAAAGCGGAACGCCAGCCTTGCAGGTGCCGCGTTTGCAACTGGAGGAGACACGCTCCCGAAACGATGAAGAGCACAATCCAACCGAGTCGCGGCAGGACGCGCAGTTTGGAATGAAACAACTTGGCGCCACCGAACCCGAGCAAAACGGCCGCCAATAAGTAGGAGGCCGCGCCGATCATCAGGTAGGAAAATCCCGCGATGATCGCGCCGAACGGACCGATAAAATTTTGAGCCGGTGAGTTCGGGGGTGAGAGATGACTAAAGGGGACCCACGAAGGCAAATCCTTGGGCGCATAAGAAATGAGCGCAAGGAAAAGGAGCGTGCCGACGAAGAGAAGAATGAGAGCAACGACCTCGTTCCAAGCGCTGTTTTTTGCTGTGCGAGCCACCGGGCATCACAGTAGCCGCGCGGTCGCGCCTTTCAATTACTTGTCAAAGGCGAGAGCCGCAGCATTCGCCGGTAATTGTTGTGGTAGGGACATCGCGCTGCGATGTCCGAGGCATGGTCGAGGCCGAGGAGACATGCGCGGCAGTTAGGATCCAGCCACGCGAATCGGACGCCGCAGCGCGGCGAGCCTACCACAACCCCGCGCGCGGGCGCCGAGTAGGTCGCATTTTCCCGCCCGGGACGCCGACGATCGGCGAACACTCGCTCGCGGCCAACGGTTCGATCGCCGCGTCCGATATCGCCCTCGTAAAATCACATTCCGGCGCGAGCTTGCAGTTGTGGCTTCAGACTGCCCGCAACCCGCGACGCAACCCGTCCGCGCGCCCATTCTAGGCGTTGGTGGCGTCGTCCGGTTCGTCGATCCTCGACCGAACGATGCTACTGCGGCCGGCCCGCCGGACAACCTCGTTGGTCTCCCGGCTCGGGCGCATGTCTGAAACCTCACCCATTCGCATTCTGGGAAGCTTCTCGTCCAGCTTTCGTTCGACCCATCCATCGTTCGCCATCACTTCCAAGACCTGAAAATAGGCCACGCGAATGCCATTGAGGGTCACGACATCAGTCGGAGAGCCGCGTGACGCGCATTTGTCGACGAGTCCAATGATGGTCGCGAGTTCCGAGGTTTGCCGCAGGATTTCAATCATGTCCGCATAAACCCCGGCCACAGGCAATCGCCGACCGTTCCGAAAATAGCACGGCATCGCGCGAATGCGGCCCTGAGCGAGAAATCCGATGCGTCCGGTTTTCGCGTCCCGCAAATCCAGCTTAAACAGATTGTATCCATCGATTAACCACGATGGTTTGCGTTTCTCGGGATCGAACAATTCGATGAGCTTTTTTGTAGCAGCCGGATCAAATGTGCCGGCCATGGCCATGATTTCGGATTCGGTGGCAAATCCCCCCGTGCCGAGCCATTGCCATGCGTCCTCAGGGTCGAGAGTGAGACCAGCTTCGCAGGCGATGCTGGCGCAATGCTCCTTTAGTTCAGTGAAACAACTGTTCGCCGCGTACCAGAATTTTGCGAACTGAATGTGTTGGCGAATGGTCGCCCGATTTTTCTCGTCATAGCGTTGACGCAGCCAGCTCGAATCGTGCTCGCCCCGCTGCAGCTCAAGGATCGTGTAGGCAGCATCCCGAGCCGATTGGTGCGCCAAGGTCATCCCGGCCGAGATAATCGGGTCGGCAAATCCACCAGCTTCTCCGCACAGAAACCAATTCTCGCCCACGGTGCGATCGGCCAGGTGCGACCAATCGCGACAGGTGGTGAGGCGACCTTCCGGTTTGGCGTTGGCTAAGAGATTCCAGATATCGGTCTGACGGCGAAGTGATTGATCATACAACTCCTTCGCTGTGAAGCCGCTCTCTTTGTAATACTCAGCCGGACACACGACGCCTATACTCGTCCGGGTCGGCCCGATCGGAATGAACCAGATCCAGCCGTAGGGCAGACTGCGAACCTGAATCCGGGTCGCTCCCACACCGATTTCCACGGCCCAATCGGCGTTCCTCCAGTAATCCCACACTGCGATGTTTCGCAATTCCAAGTTGGGGTCGATCCCGATGCCCAACGCACGGCGAAACAGCGCTACGGTACCCGAGCCATCGATGTAATACTCTGCGGTGATCGTCTCCCCACTGTTGAGTTTCAATCCTTCGATCCGATCGGCGTTCACGAGGACGGTATCAACCTTCACTCCCTGGCGCACTTCTGCTCCCCCGGATTGGGCATGATCGAGCAGGATTTTGTCGTAGATCGAGCGATCGACTTGAAAAGCTGTGTGCCGCCGCTGACCCTCGAATTTTGCCGGGCGCGGTTCGTCACGCCATTTTTCGATAGGGTAAAAATTAATGTCCCATCGATCGTTGTCGCGGCCCCAGGTATACGAGGCGCCAATCTTAATCGGGAAATCCGCCGCCTCAACCGCATCCCACACGCCCATTTCGTCCAGGATCCCGCAGATAGGCTGCAACATGCTTTCACCAATATGATCGCGGGGAAAAACTTCTTTCTCCAGCACCAGCACGCGCAGTTGCGGGGCGTATTTTTTTAAAAGCGTGGCAGCGGTGCTGCCGGCCGGGCCGCCACCGACAATGGCGACATCGTACGTTCCATTAGTGGAATTCATGGGGGTTGCGAGGATATGTTAGATGGCTAAACGTTAAATCGCTAAATTCTTAAGCAGGCCGCAGCTCAACCGATTCGACTAATCTGCGACGGGCTGAGGTGTCCTCATCTCGATCAGGCGGGTAGCCTCCGCACGATGACGATCCGCCAGGTCCGAGCGACCGATTCGTCCATAGATGCGCGAAAGATATCGATGCGCCAGCACAAAACCGGGGCGTATCCGAAGCGACATCTCGAACGCCTGCGCAGCGCGTTCATACCAACCGAGCCGCGAAAGCAGCGCACCGAGCTGAAAATGCGCTTCTGGAAATTCATGTCGCAGTCCCACTGCGAGCAAAGCGTGGTCGATTCCTTGCTCGACAAAGTTTTGCCGCGGCAGCGCAACACTCAAACCATAGTGCGCGTCGGGCAGATCAGGATCGACATCGAGGGCGCGCTTGAATGCCCGCTCGGCTTCGGCCCATTTGCGTTGGCGAAGATAAAGCCGCCCAAGATGGGTCTGTGAGATTGAATCGTTAGGCGCAAGACGTTCTGCTTCATGGAACGCCTCGGCGCACGCTTTCATATCTCCGCGCAGCCAGGCCAGGACTCCGCGCATGGCTATCGTTTGGGGCGCATCCGGGTGGATCCGCTCCAATGCGTCGAGCGCGCGGGCTGCATCATCAGGTTTTTGAGCAGTCAAAGATGCCTGGCCAAAAGCCATCCAATACCGCGGCTGCGGCGCGTCAGGTTTTCGCGCAATCAGCTTCGCCAGCATCTCCCTGCCTTCAGTCAGCCGGCCTGCTTCACACAGACTCACCGCGACGTTAAAATCGCTTTCCGCCTCGGCCAGCTCAATCAGGCGAAGTGTGTCATTGGCTGGTGCGTCTACGTAACCAAGACCGATAAGTTGCTGTAGCATGGCTTGCGCAGCTGCCGGATCTTCTTCGTCCGCGCCCATCGGGAGACGTCCATCCGACCCCCGTCGCTTTTCCCACGATTCAATCCATTGGATCTTCGGCGCTTGCTCGAACGCGTTTATTAATGGTTTCCCTTGCATGTCTTCACCAATGGCCAGTCCAAGCAACGTCAGCACAGTCGGCGCAACGTCGAGCAACGTCGCTGCTTCGACTCTCTCGTCGGCGCGAATTCCGGGGCCATGCAGCACGAAAATCCCCTGCGGCCGATGCCACTTCGCCGGCTCGACCGGCCCGCGTGGCCGTCGCGCCCCGCTTTCAAATCCGTGATCTGAAATCAGCATGACGTGAGCATCCAGTCCGGCCAACTCGACCAGCCGCCCCAGCATCAGATCGTGAAAGCGATAGATGCCGCTCATCACATCTTTGTAGAATTCGAAATCGCGCTCTGAAATTTCCGGTAACCGCGGAGGATGAAACGGCATAAACTCGTGCCCAACCTGATCGATGCATTCATAATAGACCGCACCGAAATCCCAGGTTTGTTTCTCCAGTAATTCCGTGGCGAGCGCGTGAACGCTGATCACTTCGGCAAGCTGCTTAGCAAGAAAAAGAAGGCGACGCCGGACCATCGGATCATTTTGATCCAATTCTGCGGCACGCGGGATCAACTGTTGAAGCGGTGGCGCTTCGACTTCCGCCGGATGAACGCGAAGCTCGGCCAGACTTTCAGCCAAAGCGGGCGGTTGAACGCTGCCTTCCGCGATCGGCCAGTGTCGCGGCGTCGAGCCCGCTGGTGGCACGCAGAAGAGGTTTGAAACCATCGCGCCACGAATCGGCTCGGCCGGATGAGTGGCTTGCCAGGCGCACACTACACTTTCGCGCTCGGATTGCGAAACTATGTTCCAGAGCGCCTTGCAGCGACGTGTGCGAGTGCCAACCGGCCGCACGCCCGAACGATCCGGCAGTGGCTCAATGAACCACCGCACACCGTGGTCATAAACGCGTTTCCCAGTCGCGATGCTCGTCCACAGCACCGGGGAGAGCATCGGCGACAGCGATGCCAGATTACCCATCACACCACCTTCGACCAGCCGTTGAAGATTCGGCATCAGCCCATTGTCGAGCAATGGATGGATCACTTCCCAGTCGGCTGCATCCCACCCGATGAGCAGGACGCGCGGAGACCGGGCACTGACGGACGAACTCATGAGCAAGCTAGGATTCTAATCGCGCGCTTTGACGACGGCAAACGCCTGATGTTGACCACGCCGCTGTAGATGGTATCGGCATCGGCGGTTAAGGTGCGGGTGCATCGAGGATTGCTCCGGCCAAGGTAGCATACGCGGCCAGACGGCAGTCTAGTCGGGGACTCGCTTGTCGATTTCGTGGACTCATGGTGTTCGCCTTCCAGAATCGCACCGTTTAAGTTGACAAGCTTTCACCGAGAAGATCGAGCTTTTCTTTCGCTTCATTGGTGTTCTCCATGCTCGATTTCATTGAGCGTTTCGCGTGCAGCTGTGAATTCAGGCGCGATTTGAAGCACCGCTCGTAATTCCTCGACCGCCTGATCGATATCGCCGCGGCCGGCCAACGCCCGGGCGAGATTCGTGCGCGCCAGAACACGCTTCGGCTCAGCTCGCGTGATCGGCCCTAACTGCGCGATGGCTTCGTCCCAACGGCCCAGCGCCACCAAGGCGAAGCCGTAATTGATATGCGCGGCGGTGTTGTCCGGATCGAGTTCAACTGCACGCTTCAACGCTGTCGCCGCGTCTCCATATCGATTCTCCACGAGAGCAATGGAACCGATGCTGTTGAACGCGGTGGATGAATTCGGATTGAGATAAGTTGCTTTTTTTAACTCAGTCAGCGCTTCGGTATAGCGACCATGCTTTATGAAAATGGTTGCGACGTTTTCATAAATCCGCCCGTACTTCGGACTTTCACGGACCGCTTCCTGATACTGGTCGAGCGCGCGATCGAGGTTTCCTTCCGACTCGAGCACGTTCCCGAGATTCTGATGGGCGATAAAATTGCCTCGCGTGACCTTGAGGGCACGGGTGAACAACGTTCGGCTGTCTTGCCAATAAAAAACCTGCATCCACGTTAGCGTGGTCAGTCCGGCCAGCCACGCGCAGACGGCCGCGACGACTGCGCATTTTCCCAGCTTCGAGACGGCGACGGGAATGCTCCACGCGACCATAATGAAAATGCCAATCGCCGGCACATACGTGTATCGATCGGCAATGGAATGCATCCCAATCTGAACGATACCGATCACCGGAACCAGTGTTCCGACAAACCAGAGCCAGCCGATCAGCAGCCAGGGACGCCGATGTCGATGCACGATTGCAATGATGGTGATGATCGAGAGAATGGCGACGCTGACGCCGACCCTGGAGAACAGCCAGCGGCCAGGATGCGGATAAAAAACAGCCAGGTTCAATGGAGCGACAAGCTTGTCGAGATACAAGCGGTACCCGACAAGTGCGGTCGCCATCCGCGTCCAAACCGGAAGAGCGGTAAGCCCGACGACTGATCCGGCACCGCGTTGTGAGACTATCGCGATTGCGCTGAATATCGCGGCGATGATCAACAACGGAATTTTCTCAACGATAACTCGCGGTTGCGGGACTGCTTTCGGCACATCCGCCCGTACCGTTCCTACCGCGCCGCTGTTTGCCGCGGCGAATCCATCCTTTGGCGGACCGAACACAAACGGATTCCATCGACGCAGGGGCCAGATATCGATCAACAAAAGAAGAAACGGAAACGTGACCCACATCTGTTTCGCCATCAGACTGCAAACGAAGAGGCACGTTACGGCCACATATTTTTTCGCTGAAGGCTGGCGCGTGTATCTGAGATATGCCCCGAGCGCAAGCAAACCGAAAAACGTGCTGAGGACGTCTTTGCGTTCGGCCACCCATGCGACCGATTCGACGTGTAGCGGATGGATCGCAAAAAGCGCCGCTACCAAGGCACTGCGCCAGAGCGCGCCGGTCATTCCGACCATGATCAGGAACAGCAGGCAAGCATTGGCGGCATGCAGCACAACGCTGGTTAAATGATGGCCACCGGCCCAGCCATCCCAGATCGTCACGTCGAGCATGTGCGAGAGCCAGGTTAGCGGATGCCAGTTGCCGCTTCTTAATGTCGTGAAGGCCCAGACAATCCCATGCCAGCTCAATCCACTTAAGACATGCGGGTTTTCCGTTACATAGAGGTTGTCATCGTAATTAACGAAATCATGATGGAGGGTCTGCAGGTAAGGGAGAACCGCGAGCGCGATGAGCCCCATCGCTAGGAATCGCCCGGCCTTTCCCAGAGATGCGGTCATTGGGTGCGAAATCTCAGCACTATTTCGGCGCGAGCAAATCTGGCGGGTGACCAGATCGCGCGCGCTCCCAGAAAAGCAGAAGCCCGCGCGAACTTAAATTCACGCGGGCTTTCGAGAAATACTCGTCCGTTAATTAGGCAGCTTTGCGCTTGCGCCATTCGCGCACGCCGAGCGCGCCGGCCGCCATCACACCGAGTAGCGCAAAAGTACTTGGCTCCGGAACTGCGCCGGCCATAATCCCCGCGCCCGTGTCCTCGTAACCTGTACCCGACGATTGCCCGTGGCTGACCACCCAAAGTACCGGCAAGTGAGATCCGCGCCCAGCCAAAGTTTAACATGCCAGTCGATTCATTCAAGAACCGGAAGCCAAAAATGTTGTTACTGCTGTTGAGGAGGAAAGCCGTAGGACCGCTCGTTTCGACGGTCGAGTCAGTTCTGCCATAGTTCCACGAGCCATCGATAAGAGTTCCAAGCGGAAGATTATCGACGGAAGCAGCAGTGCCTCCTGTGAAGTTGTCAAGGACACCATCATTCGGGCTGGCCGAATTATTTCCCCAGATTTCGAGGCTGGCGGTGCTCCATGGGTTCAGGTCCCAGCCGGGAGCGCCAGCAGGGGTAGTTGAGGTTACGCCGGTAACGATATTGAGGTAGATACCCGAAGTTGTGCTTGGGACATTAAAATTAACAACGCCACTATAAATGATTGTGGCGTTTGCGTCCTGTATCAAGACCGGAGCTGCCAGGGCGGCTCCCGCGAGAGTGGCATACGCGGCCAGACGTCCATCAACGTGGTTAAGGAGTGTTTTCGTTTTCATAGGCATTAGGATCGGTTGAATGTTGCTGTTCTTATTGCGTGGAGATGCTTCTAGGGAAACAGCCAAAACCCGTCAAGATCTTTTTTGCATTTTTTTTAAGAAAATTTTGAGAGGCGTTTCCGTGGACGACCAGAAAATCAGCCGCATCGGGGTGTGGCAGTGTCGCCGTTGGCCCCCGCAGACCACCCGGCCGCGGCAGCGAAGTCTTCTCGATCATTCGCAAAGGCGACATGCTCGATGGCAAGATCATTCAAGCATCGGATATCAACCCGACGCCGTGGACGGCAATCTCATGGGATTCGTCGCCTACTTCAGCGACGGGTCAAGCGGCGCGTATCTCGCCACAGTCGGAGCGACGCAGCTCGCTGCCGCATCTCGAAAAACTCACGTGATCCGCCTCAGTCAACCTGAGGCTGCGGGACATTCTGCGAGATCAATTGGTCGGCCGCTGCGCGATGTTCTCGCGCCTTTTCCAATCGGCCGAAGTGGGTGTGGATCTTGGATAGATAACGATGCGCGAGAGCGAAATCAGGGCGCATGGCGAGACAGATTTCGAACGCCTGCACCGCCCGATCATACCAGCCGAGTCGTGACAGCACCGCCCCCAGTTGAAAATGTGCAATCGGAAAATCGTGCAGCAGCGAGATCGCTTGCAGGCCGCACTGAATGCCTTCTTCGAGCCGTCCTTGCCGCGGAAGAGCGACGCTCAGGCCGTAATAAGACTCGGCATTATCGCCGTCGAGCACGAGGGATTTTCGGAAAGCTTCTTCCGCCTCGAACCAGCGGCGCAGGCGCAGATACGCTCTGCCGATCCGGCAAAGTAACCACGAATCCTGTGGTCCATGGGCCGCGGCATCTTCGAAATGCTGGAGCGCGCCTGCGACGTCGTCGGTGAACAGGCAATGGAAGGCGCGAAAGAGAGCCATCTGCTTGTGCCCCGGCTTTAGGACTTCGAGCGAATCCAGAGCGCGACCAAGCGCTGCAGCATCGCCAGTCGAAACGGCGGCCTGGCCGGCGAGGACAGCGCAACGCACTTGATCCGGAAATTCCCGGACTAGTTCTTCAGCCAAGGCCAAAGCGCGCGCCGGCTGTTTTCCATCGATGTAGGTACATGCGAGATTGAATTTCTGTTCGGCGCGCACACGTGCGATGTCGCGTTGAACGTCTTCGCCTGGCGCTTCCAGATAGCCGAGCTCAACAAGTTGTCGCAATGCCGCCGCCGCCGCCTCGGGATCGTCCTCGACGTTGTCCCCCGAGCGAGCCGCGGCTGCTGGATCGGGAACTTCCTCCCATGAGGGAATGCGCTCCAGCTCCGGCATGACTTCGAAAGCGTTAACGAGGACTTTCCCTTCCATGTCGCGCCCCACAGGCAACCCAAACATCGCAAGAACGGTGGGGGCAATATCCAGAAGCGTGGCTCCGTAGAGGATCGCGTCCTTCTTAATCCCACGACCCGCAAGGACAAAGACGCCAAAATTGCGATGCCATTGGGCCGGCTCGACTTCCTCCGTGGGGCGGGTCGCTCCGCTGAGAAATCCGTGATCTGACACAATCATGACGTGCGCATCCGGTCCGGCCAGCTCTACCAGTCGACCCAGCATCTGGTCGTGGAATTCATACGTCGCGTTCATCACACCCTGAAAAACTTCAAAAAGATCCGGCCTCACGTTTTCCATCCGAGGCGGGTGAAAGCTCATGAAGTCGTGCCCCACGTGATCGATCGCTGCGTAGTATGCGGTACAAAAATCCCAGGGCATTTCCTCCATCACAGCCGTGGTCACGGCGTGCAACGACGCGCATTCGGCCAATCGTCTTGCGAAGGAATTGAGCAGTCGACGCACGTCTGAGTCACGCTGGTCCAGTTGCGATGCCAGCGGGATGAATTGCGAAAGCATCGGTCCCGTGACTTCGCCGGGATGGAGGCGCAATTCTGCGAGTGCCTCCGCGAGATGCACTGGTTGCACGCTGTTCGGCTGCGGAGGCCAATTCGTCGGCGTCGCGGAAGCAGGCGCGATCGGGAACTGGTACGACACGCAGACGCCGTTGATAACTTCAGCAGGATGGCTCGCATACCAGCCGATTGCCTGACAACGCTTGCCAGCCTGCGACAAGATATTCCAGAGCGCTTTGCATTTCCGCGTGCTGCTCGCAGTTGGTCTCAGGGCCGTGCCGTCCGGAGTCGGCTCAACAAATCCATAAACGCCGTGAAGGTAGGCCCGTTTGCCGGTCGCGATTGAAGTCCAAAGAATGGGCGACAACACCGGCTGAAGCGTTAGCAGATTTCCCATCACGCCCTGCTCCACTAGCCTTTTCAGATTCGGCATGCGGCCGGCGTCGAGCAGCGGATGAATCATCTGCCAGTCCGCAGCGTCCCAACCAACGAGTAGAAGTTTCTTCGCGATCGGTTCAGTCATTGCGGTGCCTGCCTCAGTGGCAGTCGACTCGGTTGTATTCGAAAAAAAACCCGCGCTCTCGCCAAAAAACCTTGGCCCGAGCGCGGGTATGTCAGAATCAGCGGAGCTGTGGCGATTTCGATTACGCCGCGCGTTTCCGGCGCCACTCCCTCAGCCCGAGTGCACCGACGGCAAGCGCAGTGATTGTAAGAAGAGCGGTTGTCGAAGGCTCGGGAACAACCGTGATCGGCGCTCCGGTATTGTCGAAGCTCCAGCTAAGGACCGTCGCCGGGAAGCCGCTCGTTCCCGTAGTCATCATGGTCAGATAGCCGTAATTGACCATGCCGGTTCCTTCATTCATGAACATCAATCCCAGAATGTGCGTGCCGGTCGTAAGAAACGGAGAACCGGTTGTTCCCAGAATGGATGAACTGAATGTTGAAGCCGCCGAAATCATCGTGCCCGGAGCGAGATCGAGATAAGGGCCAGTGGTTGTTGCCGCCACGCCGCCTGCACCGGTACCGGCTCCAGCCCAATAAAATCCAAGCTGAGTTAGGCTCGACGCAGCGTAGGGGTTGAAATCCCACCCGGGAACCGCCGCACCGGATCCGCCCGTCGCACCCGTTACAAGGTTAATGTAAACCCCACCGAAAGTCATGGGGACAGGAACGGGCACAGTGAACGTGATGATGGCAGCATCAGCAGTGGGAACTGCGGCAGCCGTGCCGACAAGTGCCGCGGCACACAAACCGAGGCGGACATGCACAGCAGAAGGATCGAGTGAAATAATTTTCTTTTTCATAATGATAATGAGACGAAGTATTCCTGACTTAACCGCCGATTATTCGGACCAGCCTAATGAGACTGGGTAACGCGCAAATTTTCGTCAAGCCCTTTTTTTCAGCTTTTTTAGAAATATTTTTGGCAGGAGTTCCATGGACGCTTTGGGAAGCGCCCGCCTCGCCATGGGGGAAAGGGAACAGATCCGTGCTTCATCGGATTCACACTTGTGCATCCCGGCGGCTCCGCCACTCTTTTGTTGCGCCACGGGAGGATTCACACTTAGGATGCGCCCCCATGAGTTTTTCCCTTCGCCGCATAGCCGCCGCTTTCGCCGGCGCGTCCATCGCGTTGATTTGTTCCTGCGAAATGCATCACGTCGGCGAGCTATCGCAACCCGCGGAAGATCAAACGCCCCCGGCCGCCTCGTCGCCCGCGCCCGCCGCTTCGCCCACGCCGGCTGAATTTTTTCCGAAAAAGTAACTCGTTAGCCGAAGGCAAGCCAATGGCCAAACACAAATACGCGACTACTCCGCCGAACATCGCGACGATGCCACCGGGCGTGCCGTACATCATCGGCAACGAAGCGGCCGAGCGTTTCTCCTTCTACGGGATGCGCTCGATCCTGATCATTTTCATGACGCAATACATTGTGACCAGCAGCGGGGCCAAGGATCACATGGGCGACGCGGAGGCGCGGCAGTATTTCGCGCTCTTTGTCTCGGCGGTTTACTTCCTGCCTATCATGGGCGCCATCCTCGCGGAAGGATTCATTGGTAAATATCAGACCATCTTCTGGCTTTCGATTGTTTATTGCTTCGGCCATTTCGCGCTGGCCTTGAATGACACGCGCCTCGGCCTGCTCCTGGGTCTCGGCCTGATTTCGTTTGGCTCCGGTGGAATCAAGCCGTGCGTCTCGGCCAACGTCGGCGACCAATTCGGCGAATCGAACAAGCACCTGCTCTCAAAGGTGTTCGGCTGGTTTTATTTTTCCATCAACGCCGGTTCCTTCATCTCCACAATCGCCTGTCCCTTCCTCCTCCACGACCCGCGCTTCGGCCCCAGATGGGCCTTCGGCATCCCGGGTGTGGCGATGGTGATCGCTACGATTTCTTTTTGGCTCGGCCGCAAGAAATTTGTCCACATCCCGCCTGCCGGCCTCGGATTCTTGAAGCAAACCTTCAGCCGGGAAGGTCTCGGCGCCCTTGGCCGGCTCGCTATTGTCTACGTTTTCGTCGCGATGTTCTGGTCGCTTTGGGATCAGAGCAGCGGTGGCTCGTGGACCTTGCAAGCGCAGCACATGGATTTGCATTGGTTCGGCTTCGACCTGCTCCCTTCGCAGGTGCAGACGGCGAACCCAATCCTGATCCTCCTCTTCATTCCGCTGGTCAACTATGTGCTCTATCCGTTCGTCGACCGCTTTTTCCCTCTCACGCCGCTGCGCAAGATCGGGATCGGTCTGTTCCTCACCGCGGGCAGCTATGTCGTCATTTGGTACATCCAGCAAATGATCGACGCCGGTGGCAAGCCGGGCGTGAACTGGCAATTTCTCGCTTACATCATCCTGACTTTGGGCGAAACAATGGTTTCAATCACGGGTCTGGAATTCTCCTACACTCAGGCGCCTAACAAGATGAAAAGCGCGGTCATGGCCCTCTGGCTCTTTACCGTTTCGATGGGCAATCTTTTTACAGCCGCCGTGAATTACTTTATCCGCAATGCCGATGGGACGGTGAAGATGAATGACCAACAGTACTTCCTCTTCTTCGCCTGCCTCATGCTGGCCGCGGCCGTAGTGTTCGTGTTCGTGGCGAGTTTTTATCACGGGAGGACCTATTTACAGTCGCAGGAAGCGACGTTAGATGAAAAGGCGGTCGAACCGATTCTCTCCGGCGGGGCGCCGACCTAACGACAGATGAGAAATTTATTGCCAACCCTCACCCTCGGCGCGTCCCTTTTGCTCCCGCTGGTTAATGTTCAAGCAACTCCCGACGATGACCGTTTCCAGAAGCTGGCCGGTGATTATATCGAGCAATATCTTCAGAACCATCCGGAGGAAGCGACCGAACTGGGCGACCACCGATTCGACGATCGACTGACAAATTATTCATCGGAAGCGCAGGCGAAGGAATTAGCCGACGCCAGGGCGTTTCGCGAGAAACTGAACGGATTCGGCCCTGACGCGAAATTGAGCGGACCGAATGGCGTCGATCTGCGCATTCTGAAAGAGAACGTTGATTATCAAATCTTCGATCTAGAGGAGTTGAAGGAAGCCGATTGGGATCCGCTCGTTTACAACCAGAGCCTGGCCAACAGCCTTTACCTCCTGGTCGCGCGCGAATTCGCTTCGCCGGAAAAGCGCGTTCCGAATCTGCGCAAGCGAATGGAAGGAATCCCGGCCGTGATCGCGCAGGCCAAGGCGAATTTGAAACATTCGCCAAAGATTTATACCGAGACGGCGATCGAACAAACTCAGGGCGCGATCAGCTTCGTCCGCGAAGGTTTGAGTCCGTTGCTAAATCGAACGCCGCAGATGAAGAAGGGAATCGCGCCGCTTCAGGAAAAAACGGCGCTGGCGCTCGAGGAATACAAGAAGTGGCTGCAAAATGATTTGCTCCCGCGTTCCGACGGCGATTTCCGACTCGGGATGGAGAAATTCCGCAAGAAGCTTCACTTCGCCCTCGCGTCGGATTTGTCGGTCGAAGAAATCATGAAACGCGCTCGGGCCGACCTTGCCGCCACTCAAACCGCGATCTACGAAACCGCGCTCCCGCTCTACAAGAAATATTATCCGAAGGCCGATGACGCGACGTTGAAAGACAGGAAAAAGGTTACAACCGGCGTCCTCGACAAACTAGCCGAGCAACACCCCAACGACATCACCATCGTCGGATACGTGCAAAAAGTCGTCGGCGAAGCGACTGATTTCGTCCGCAAGCACGATCTCGTCACCGTCCCGGACAAACCACTGAAAATCATCGTTATGCCGGAGTTCAAACGCGGGCAAGGGATCGCCTACTGCGACTCCCCCGGTCCGCTCGAGAAAAACGGTGAAACTTTTTTCGCCTGCGAACCGACACCGAAAAATTGGTCGGAAGAACGAAAGCAATCATTCTACCGCGAATATAATAACTTCATGGTCCGCGACCTGACCGTGCACGAAGCGATGCCGGGACATTACGTCCAGCTGGCGCATGCGAATGAATTCCACGCGCCGACCCTTGTGCGCGCCATCTTCCGGAGCGGAACCTTCATCGAAGGCTGGGCCGTCTACGCCGAACAGATGATGGCGGAAGCGGGCTACGGCGGGCAGGAAGTGAAAATGCAGCAACTAAAAATGCGGCTGCGCGTGATTGTGAATGCGATGATCGACCAGGGCATTCACACCGCAAACATGAGCGAGCAGGAGGCGATGAACCTGATGATGAACGAAGGCTTCCAGCAGGAAGGAGAAGCAGTGGCAAAATGGAAGCGGGCCCAGCTGAGTTCGACGCAGCTTTCGACTTATTTCGTGGGGGTAACCGAACACCTCGACATGCGCGAGCGAGCGAAGGCGAAAGCGGGCACGGCCTTCGATCTGAAAAAGTACAACGACAGCGTTCTTTCCTTCGGCAGTCCGCCAGTGAAGTACGTGGCTGAATCGCTCGGGTTGTAAATTTCAAGTCTGTAGCCGCGACTCCTGCGGGACGTTGGCAGAAACAGAAACGTGCGGCAGGCACATTGCTACATCACGTGTTAGGATCGCGTCCGAATTATGCCTAACCTCGCCACCTGGCTCCGACCCAAAGATGAGAAATGGTTTCGCCCGTTCTTCGAGCGCTTTCCGACCGTGCGCGTCTGCAACGCCTTCCAGGCCGAGGAACCAATGGATCGAATGAGCGGTCTGCTTCTGACTGGCGGAGCGGATATTTCCAAAGAGTTTCTTCATCAAGAGGTTCCTGATGAATCAATCCTGGAGAAGGATGCCAATCCGAGGCGGGACGCCTGGGAATTCGCCGCCGTTCACGCCGCTCTTGCCGAGGGCCTGCCGATTCTTGCGATCTGCAAAGGCCTTCAGGTTCTCAATGTCGCGCTCGGTGGAACGTTAAAGCTCGATATCCCTGGCCATAATCTCCCCGAGATGCGCGACCACGACGTGCAGCCGCTGCGGACAGAGCGACACGCAATTCATCGCTTTGAGAAAGTAAACAGTTCCCATCACCAGGCGATCGATCAGCTGGCCGATGGATGCGAAGTGGAAGCGTGGTGCGCAACCGACGGCATCATCGAGCAAGTGCGGTTGCGCGATCATCCATTCGTGCTCGCGGTGCAGTATCATCCGGAGCGCGGGAAAATTTACGACGCGCTGTTCGAAGATTTTTTCTCGCAAGTGGCAGCTCAATCCGAAAAAATCGTAAGATCAGTGAGTCGTTAGTTCGCCAGGTTCTTCCCATGCCCGCTTCGCAAAACACGATCGCGATCGTTTACGATTACGATCAAACCCTCAGCCCGAGTTACATGCAGGATGAGGTGGTGTTCCCGAATTTTGGGATTAACCCCGCGAATTTTTGGAAGCGATGTTCGGAATTAGTGAAGGAACATAACTACGACGCTGAGCTCGCCTACATGAAAGTGCTCCTCGACACGATGGGAATGGATCGTCCGACCAATGCCGAGCTCAAAGCGCTCGGCGCGAAGTTAAACTTTTACAAAGGCCTGCCGGAAATGTTTGAGGAATTCCGCGGCAGTTTGCTCACGGCAGAACAGCTGGCTCATGGCATCACCGTCGAGCATTACATTATTTCCTCGGGGATGAAGGTGTTGATCGACGGCAGCCGGCTCGCGCCGCACGTGCGGGCAATTTTTGGCTGTGAGTTTGCGGAAGACGAGCAGGGGCGGATCACTTTTCCGAAACGCGTCATCAGTCACACGCAGAAAACGCAATACCTGTTCCGCATCAACAAGGGCCTTCTCGACATGGCGCAGGATGTGAATGATCACATGGACGCCGATGTTCGTCCGATTCCGTTTCCGAACATGATCTACCTCGGCGATGGGCCGACCGATGTCCCCTGTTTCACGGTCATGCGCAAGAATGGTGGCGAAGCGATCGCGGTTTACAATCCGGACGATCCGGAGCGCGTCGGTTTCCGAAAATGTTATCAGCTTTCGACGCACGCGGATCGGGTGAAACACATCGCGCCATCGGATTATCGGCCAAACACCCATTTGCGAATGCTGCTCGAGCAAATGGTGGAAGAGATCGCGAACCGGATTGTGCAGGAGCGCCGAGCCGCGATCGAGACTGGCACGATTCACGCCCCGAAGCACTAGTCTGTAGCGGCGGTCTCTGATCGTCGCAGATCAGTGAAATCGGCGGTCAGAGACCGCCGCTACAAAGAGTGATTCACATCCCGCGATAGACGCAGCGCGCGGTCGGCGTTTCGTGGATGACGATCTCGCAAAGCCCGGGGCATTGCGGCTCGATCTTTCGCCAGAACCACGCCGCCATGTTTTCGATCGTCGGGTTTTCCAAGCCGGCGATGTCGTTCAAATACGAATGATCGAGCGTTTGAATGAGTTGTTTCATCGCGGTGCTGATATCCGCGTGATCGTAAACCCAGCCAGTCTCGGGATTGACTTCGCCTTCGACGGAAACCTCGACCTTAAAGCTATGCCCATGCATTTTTCTGCATTTATGGCCTGCTGGCGCCTGAGGCAGAGTTTGCGCGGCTTCGAATGTAAAGTCTTTCGTTAGGCGTGCGCGCATCTTCACAAATGTTCGCATCGCCCTCCCGGATTGTCATCCCAAGCCGCGCAGACGGTGAAGGCGCTCACACTCCACGCAAAGTCGGCGTCCAGATAAGCTTGTGCATCTGCAATTGAAACCGGACGTCCAGCTTGTCCGCCAGGATCCACTCGACAATTTCCCGCGGTTCGATGCGCCCGAAAATTGGCGAGAACAAAACCGCGTGACAGCGTTTCGCCAAATCGAAGCGCTCCACTTTCTCGCGCGACCACTCATAATCTTCGCGTGAACCGATAACGCACTTCACCTCGTCGCGCTGCGTCAGATACTCGATGTTCGACCAAAGGTTGCGTTCCACTTCCCCACTCCCGGGAGTTTTCAAATCCATAATGCGGTGCACGCGCGCATCAACCTGCGAGATGTCATGCGCACCGCTGGTTTCAAGCAGAACGGTGTGACCGGCGTCCGCCAGGTTGCGCATGAGCGGCAGCACGTTCTTCTGAAGGAGTGGTTCGCCGCCGGTGATTTCCACCAGCGAACAACCAAACGCTGCCACCCCAGCGACAATTTCCGCCAGCGTCTGCTTCTTCCCTTCGTAAAATGCGTATTCGGTATCGCAATAGTTGCAGCGCAAATCACAAAAGGTAAGGCGAACAAAAACACACGGCAGTCCGGCCCAGCTGCTCTCTCCCTGAATCGAGTGGTAAATCTCGTTGATCGTCAGCGTAGGTTCGCGCTCGGGCATGGTCTTCACCGCAATTGCACCAGCAGTTTCACCGCAAAGAAAAGCATTAAGGCCGAAGTCAGCGCCTGAGTTCCAAATTGCCATGCCGGCTTCGCGAAAATGCGTGCGCCTTGTCTGACCGCGAAACAAAGAACGAGCGTCCAGGCGATCGCACCAGAAACAACAGAGACTGCCAGAAGCAAAGAGTTAATCAGCGTCCCCGACCCTGGGCCGCCCTGTTGGCTGCCGATGACGGCGAACCAAAAACCAATGTTCCACGGACTCGTTAGGGCAAGGGTAAATCCGAGCCAATACCCGCGCGAAGGCGCGCGCTCGACCCGCGTTCCATCAACGGCGTCCGCAGAATTTGTTCGCGAATCCCGGGCTACGCGCCACGCTCCGATCGCAAAAGTAACGGCCAGACCGAGCAGGAGCACGAAGCTGACGACTCCCAGGATCGCGCGAACCTTCGGCGTGTGCATGACCGCGCCGGCCCCGGTCGCGACTCCAAGCGCCCAAAGGAAATCACCCGTGCACGCGCCCAATCCCAATTGCCAGGCCGGCCAAAAACCGCCGCCTTTGGTTCGCGGCAGCAAAGTGCGCCGGATCATTTCGGCGTTGATCGGTCCGGGTGGCCACGCGACCGACCAGCCGAGCACGAAGCCCTTGAGCAACGTTGCGCTCGAAACTACAAACGCCATATCACATTCCGCATTTTTCCCGGGCTTCCGCATAACTCGATCGAGCGCGGACCAGACTCGCGAGATAAGCGTCAACCGGCGGCACTGAATGAATGCGGGAAAGATTTGCCGGATTGTTGAGCCGGGAAAAAATGGCGTGCACAATTCTTGCGCGCGGCACCCAACGCTCGCCATAACCGGAAGGAATATTGCTCGACCAGAAATGGACATAATCGACGCCGGCCCTCGGTTCCATTCCCAGGAATATCACGGAGTGGCCGTGCTCGGCGCGGCCAACTTCAGTCGACCAGAATATTTTCATGAAATCACCGGGCTGCGCCTGCGCGAAATCGTCGAAGTTCTTTCCAAGGTCGAGTTCATAAAACAATCGCGCGGTCCCAGGACCGTTTGCATTCCAGCGTCCCCAAATTCCGGCGCCGTCGCGCTGACCGCGAATCATCAGCTGCTGCAACGTCGCGGCATCGAGATCGAGCGCTCCTTTGTTGCGAAGCGCTTCGATTGTCTTCATGAAAACGAGGTAGGTCGCGCCGGAACAGTAACTCGGTAACGCGGCCTCGGGCAGGACAAGGAACTTCCCCGCTTCAAGCTGCATCGCCGATTGCAACCGAACGGTCGCCGCATGCGAAGTGGAATACTGGCCACCACGCGGCATCTCTTTGATCGCTTCGAGGATGATCCCATTGAAATTGCCAGGCCCAATTTGGGCGCGAGTGACGCTGACAAGTCCGCAAAGAGCGGCCAGAACGATGGCTGTGGTAAGACGCACGGAAGATCAATAGAAGGCAATGGCCGCCGCGGCAACATATCCCGGGAGCGCGCGCGGCTTGTTTGGCTTTGGCGGGGGAATGTGTTACGAAAAGCCGTGATTCAATTCACCAAGATGAACGGCGCGGGGAACGATTTCGTTCTGCTCGATAATCGCGCCGGCAAATTGCGATTGTCCGCCGAAGAAATTGCGCGCATCTGCGATCGACATCGCGGCGTCGGCGCGGATGGAATTTTGTTTCTGGAGCAAGCGACTAATGGCGCGGATTTTCGTATGCGGTATTACAATGCCGACGGCGGCGAAGCGGAAATGTGCGGCAATGGCGCTCGGTGTTTTGCCCGATTCGCAAATCGCGTCGCGGGCCCGATGCAATCGCTTTCGTTCGAAACGCCGGCCGGCGTGATCGGGGCGCAATTGCACGGCGATAGCGTTTCCCTTCAGATGAGCGAGCCGGAAGATTTGCGGCTCAACCTGGAGATTCCTCTCGAAGGTGAAAAGCTTTCCGCGCATTTTGTTAATAGCGGTGTTCCCCATGTTGTCGTGCCGGTTTCGAATCTTGAGGCCGTCGATGTGAAAAAAATCGGAGCGCGACTCCGACACCATGAAATGTTTGTGCCCAAGGGGGCGAATGCGAATTTTCTCCAGAAGCGCGGTCCGAAGGCGATCGCGATTCGTACTTACGAACGCGGCGTCGAAGATGAAACGCTCGCCTGCGGAACGGGCGTCGTGGCGAGCGCGATAATTTTTGCCGCGATTGAAAACGTGGATGGTCCGATCTCCGTGCAGGTCCGCGGCGGCGATAAGTTAGAAGTCACTTTCGCGCGGAAAGGCCAAACTTTCACCGGCGTGACCCTGACGGGGCCGGCTGATTTCGTATTCGACGGAACAATCGAAGTGTAACCATCAATCAAATGTTCACCGGCATATTCACGGCGTTGGTTACGCCATTTCGAAACGGCGAAATTGATTATGAAGCATTCGAGCATCTCATCGAAGCGCAGGTTACCGGTGGTGTGACCGGAATTGTGGTCGCCGGCACGACGGGCGAATCGCCCACCTTGAGTCACACCGAACGGGAACGCTTGATCGAATTGACCGTGGCCTTTGTGCGAGGCCGTTGCCAGGTGTTGGCGGGCACCGGATCGAACTCCACCCGCGATACCGTCGTCAGTACGCGCAGGGCGGAAGCTCTTCGGGCTAATGGAGCGTTGGTTGTAGCGCCTTATTACAACAAGCCGAGCCAGGAGGGATTGTATCGTCATTTCCGAGACGTGGCCCAATCCACCTCCCTGCCGCTGATGCTTTACAACATTCCAAGCCGCTGCGGAGTGGATATCCAGCCGGAGACGGTCGTTCGGCTCGCGGAGGAGTGTTCCAATATCGTTTCGATCAAGGAGGCAAGCGGGAGCGTGGACCGGGTGAGTGAACTTCGCGGCCTGCTTCCTGATGCCTTTACCATATTGAGCGGCGATGATTCCCTTACCCTGCCCTTTCTGTCAGTCGGCGCGGTGGGTGTCGTTAGCGTGGCTTCGAATTTGTTTCCGGCGGAAATTTGCGCCCTGGTCCAGGCATTCGAAACGGGCAACATGAAATTGGCGACCGAGCTACACCGGAAATTATTGCCGGTTCTTAAAGCTCTGTTTATTGAGCCGAATCCGGTGCCGGTAAAGACGGCGCTCTCCTGGCGCGGCGCAATATCCGGAGAATGCCGCTTGCCACTTTGTGAAATGAGTGAGGCGAACGCAAAACGTTTGCGCGAGGCGATCATGGCGTTTGAACGCAACGGTTGATACCATTGCGTTCAGTTTTCTTGTCGACGTTATGAATTCGATTGTATGAAGACGCTGCGTATTTCGTTGATTGGCGCCGATGGACGAATGGGGAAAGCCATTTGCGCGGCTGCTCAAGACAACCCCGATGTTACGATTGCAGCGAAATGCGACCTCGGAGGTTCGCTCGACCGCATGATTTCCGCAGGTGAAGTGGCCGTCGATTTTAGTTCGGTTGAGGCGACGAAGGATGTCTGCGAGGCATGTCTCCGCAACAAGACTCCGCTGGTCATCGGGACCACCGGACATTCGGCTGCGCAGCGAAGGTTCATCGAGACCACAGCCAAATCGCTGCCTGTCGTTTTTGCACCGAACTTCAGTGTTGGCGTCAACACGTTGTTTTGGCTTGCGCGCAAGGCAGCCGAGTTGCTTGGCCCGGAGTTCGATCTCGAAATCGTCGAAATGCATCATCGATTAAAAAAGGACGCTCCCAGCGGGACCGCGCGAAAGCTGGCGGAAATCCTGAGCGAAGTTCGACAACTGGATGCGAAAAAGAATGTCGTCTACGGGCGCGAGGGGATGACTGGCGAGCGACCCAAGTCGCAGATCGGAATGCATTCGCTCCGCGGAGGAGATGCAGTCGGCGATCATCAAGTGATTTTCGCGGGGCTGGGAGAGCGTCTCGCGTTGACACACCGCGCATCCAGCCGGAAAACATTTGCCCGCGGCGCGTTGCGCGCGGCGCGCTGGATCGTGGGAAAGCATCCGGGCCTTTACAGCATGGAAGATGTGCTCGGTCTCTCCGCGAAGCGCTCATGAGGGCGGGTATTGCGCTCGGTTCCAATCTCGGCGATCGCCTCGCCTACCTTAGAGCGGGACGCGACGAAATCCTCAAGCGTCCCGGCGTGAACGAGCCCTTTCTTTTCTCGTCCATTTACGAGACAGAACCAGTCGGATGCGAAGCGGGCGCCGGAGCCTTTCTCAATGCCGTAATGGAGATTGGATGCAACATGAATCCAGAGAATCTCCTGCGGGAGCTCAGTTCAATCGAGAGCTCGTTAGGCCGCCAGAGATCGGAAGAACGAAACCGATCGCGGACGATCGATCTCGATCTCCTTTACCTTGGCGAGATCGAAATGGTGAAGCCGGAAATCGAGTTGCCGCATCCACGGGCCACGGCGCGGCGTTTTGTTCTCCAACCTCTGGTCGAGATTCGGCCGGATCTGAAACTGCCGGGAGAAAAGGAAAACGTGAAAATCTTGCTCGCCAGGCTTCCGACCTCCGAGCGAGTGGTGCGACGGGCCGCCGAATGGTAACCTCACCTTCAGTGAACAGACTGCGTGAAAAGAAAGAACGCGGTGAGCGCATCACGGCGCTGACCGCTTATGATTATCCGACGGCGCGATTGCTGGACGAAAGCGGCATCGACATCATTCTCGTCGGTGACTCGTTAGGGATGGTCGTTCTTGGATACGAAGACACGACGCGCGTGACGCTGAACGAAATGATTCATCACACACGGGCGGTCGCGCGCGGAGTGAAGCGGGCGCTTCTCGTTGCCGATCTGCCGATCTTTACCTATGACACGCCGCAGGACGCGGTCGCCAACGCGCGCCGGCTGATGGATTCAGGCGCGCAGGCGGTAAAACTGGAAGGTGGCGCAAGTCACGTTTCCCAAATCGCGGCGATCGTGAGAGCAGACATTCCGCTAATGGCACACATTGGCATGTTGCCGCAAAGCGTTCGCGAAGAAGGCGGCTACAAGATGAAAGGACGAACGCCGCCCGAGGCGGAACGTTTGATCGAAGACGGACGCGCCGTCGAGAAAGCTGGCGCGTTTGCCGTCGTGCTCGAGATTGTGGCGTCGGAAACGGCCCGGCAAGTTACCGAAGCGGTAAAAATTCCGACGATCGGAATCGGTTCGGGCGAGCATTGCGATGGACAAATTTTGGTTACCCACGATTTGATCGGCCTCTTTCCGTGGTTCACTCCGAAGTTTGTCTCACCGCAGGCGAAGGTCGCAGAGGAGATCCGAAGAGCCGCGCGCATTTTCATCGACCGAACGCGCGACGGTAGGTGATCCCGTCGGTCGCTTCCTTTTCTTGAGCGCAGGCGGGCGGGCTCAGGAGTTTGACAAGTTCCGCTCGCTGCCGGTTTGTTTCACCGCGACATGAGAGCCCCTCGACCGATCGATTTGGATTCCGACGACATTTGGTCTGGTAGCCGCCAGCGCAACTGGCTCTTGTTTGGCCTCGTCCTGTCGCTGCTGTTGCACAGCGCGCTCTGCGTTTACTTCTATCGTGCCCGTTTTCAGACGCCCGAGGTCTCTGCTGATAGCAGCCAGACCCCGACTTTCAAGGTCAAGAACGTCGATCTCGCTCCCAAGCCCCTTGACCAGGCGAGTCTGGACCAGACGAACCCGGCAGCCAAGCCGAACCCCGACAACACCGACGTCCAGTTGCCCGACGAGAAGAAATCCTTCGACAAGTTGTTGCAGGATGTTCAGGCGAGCACGGCCATGCCGGACGACACGCGTGATGTTCTGCCCGATCAACCAAAGGTGGATCAACACAACGAAACTTCTCTTTTGAATGAAATCGAGCGGACGACGGCGCAGACGCTCGCGCAAGACCCGAAGGCGAACCGGCAGCAATCGCTCCTCACGGATTCGTCCGCTTCCGGCCGGCCGCAACCCGCGCTTACCGGGACGGAGTTCGCGACCAGTACGACGATCAAGCGGCCCAATTCTTTCACGAGCAAGATTCCGGGCGACAGCGCGGGACCGAAGCGCGGCACACCAGGGTTCAGCGATCTCGATTCTTTGCTCGCGCAAAAAGGTCCACTCGGTTCGGGCACGGCCATCCGTATGCCGGACGATCAGCTCTTCGAATACAACAGCGCGGATTTGCAACAAAGCTCGGTCGCGCAATTGCAGAAGCTTGGGACCCTGATCAAACGCAATCCGAAAGCAACTTTCACGATTGAAGGCTACACAGATTCATTCGGTCCCTATGAGTACAATCTCGATCTGAGCCAGCGCCGGGCGGACAGTGTGCAAGACTATCTGGTAAGCGTGATGGGGATTAATCCGGCACAGATTCAGGCGCGCGGTTTCGGCGCGACGAAGTTTCTGGTGCCGCCGCGACCGGTGATGGATCCCTCGCTGGAAGAAGCCGAGATTCAACGCCAGCAACCCAACCGTCGGGTGGTGATCGTCGTGCACACGCGCGGTTAGTTTTTTCCTTTCGGTTCACCGTGCGCTAAAGGGTCGCGGTCCTCGAGGATACTGGCGTTGTCCGCGTGCGTGCACGACGGCTGAACCGCAACATTGGCGCAGGGCCTGCTCTCGGAGTTGTATGCGTCGAGCAACTGAGCTTGCGAGGCGGAAGCCAGAGTTTGGTTTCCCATGAACCGAAAGCCGCGAAATTACTTCGCGAGCGCACTGATAGCCGGTCTCACGGCGGCCGTCATCATCGAGGTTTGCTATTTTGGTTTTCGACTGCCGGTCGAAGATGTCGCGGACAAGCGGAAGCAAGACGATTTGGCAGCGAAACAACGTCGAGAACAAGCGGCTATTGAGCAACAGATCGTCGCCCAATCCGTCCGCCACTAGGACAAAAAGTGTGCGCCCGGCGCGATTCGAACGCGCAACCTACGGCTTCGGAGGCCGGCACTCTATCCAGTTGAGCTACGGGCGCGGCGCGCTCCGATTATAATGGGCCATCTTCAATTCACAACCAGCGCCGTGGTGGAATCTCCCTATCCCGCTCTCTACGCGGTGAAGAAAGACTCAAGAGGCAGCGGAGGAGGAAGAAAGGTAGCGACTTCGCGTTTGCTTTTCTCTTGTGGTCGCATGAAAATGAACGCCCGCCACCCGGGAGAAGAGGACATCACCATGAACCCTATCATCGACGCAATCGAAAAAGAGCAGCAAAAAACCGAGGTCACCAAGTTTAAGGTCGGCGATGGCGTTCGTGTCCATACTCGGGTGGTCGAGGGCGACAAAGAACGAATTCAGATTTTTGCCGGCATCGTGATCGGCCGCAAAGGTCGCGGGCTCAACGAAAATTTTACCGTTCGCCGAATTTCCTACGGCGAGGGTGTCGAACGTGTTTTCCCGGTCCATTCGCCCCGCGTCGCCAAGGTGGAAGTGGAAAAACAGGGCCGCGCGCGACGCGCCAAACTTAACTTCCTTCGTAATCGCAAAGGCCGGGAAGCGACCGCAGTGCGGGAGTAGGAATAATTAGCGAGTTGGCGATTCATTGATTTTAGCGATTGAAAGGTTGCCGCCTTTTGTCGTTAATTCACCAAATCGTTGATTGGCCAAGCTGTTCCAATGCGCTGCGGTTTTCGTTACGAGAAAAAACTTCGCGCCATTGGCATCGCCCACATCGCCGGCATCGATGAAGCGGGGCGCGGTGCTCTCGCAGGACCCGTCGTTGCAGCCGCGGTAATTCTCCCGGAAAAATTCCGGCGCAGAAAACTCAATGACTCCAAGCAGCTCGCGCCCGATCTTCGAGAAGAGATTTATCGCAACCTCGTCGGCAATCCATTGATCGCCTGGGCGGTCGGTATCGTCGATTCGCTGGAGATCGATCGGATCAATATTTTACGCGCAACGCATCAAGCGATGCGCGCAGCGATTGCGGCGCTCATTGTGCGACCCGACCACGTTCTTATCGATGGGCTGCCCGTTTCCCCATTTCCGTTTCCACAAACCGCGATCATCGACGGCGATTGCCTGAGCGTGAGCATTGCGGCCGCGAGCGTGATCGCGAAGGTGACACGCGATACGATTATGCGGGACTTTTGCGCCCGTTATCCGGAATATCGCTTCAGCCAGCACAAGGGTTACGGGACCGAGCTGCACCTCACAAAACTCCATGAGCACGGACCTTGTCCGATCCATCGCCGATCTTTCGAACCGGTGGCGCAGCCGGTTTTCGCGTTCTAACCCGGAACATCTGCGGCTGGGGGCACGCGGAGAACGCCTGGCCGCGCGATTTCTGCGCCAGCATGGCTACAAGATTCTCTACCGCAATTTTCGCGGACGGAGCGGCGGCGAGATTGATCTTGTCGGCCGCGATGGCGATACGCTCGTCTTCGTCGAAGTGAAAACCCGCACCCGCGAGGATTTTGGCCGCCCGCTCGATGCAGTCACTCGCGAAAAGCAAAAGCGCATCTCGCGCGGCGGCCTAGCATGGCTGCGATTGCTCGATAACCCCGAAATTCTTTTTCGCTTCGACGTCGTTGAAGTGATCATCGCGCCAGAGTCGAAGCCGCGCTTGGAATTGCTGCGCAACGCTTTCGAACTATCGAAGCCTTATATCTACTGATGATCGATCTTAACGCTGGGCCAGCGCCAAATTGCCTTGTGCAAATCGCATCGGATTCGGAGACTGGAATCCGCCGATCCCGAGCCGGTCAATCATGAAAACAAAGATCAGGGCACTTGTCACTCTCATCATCTTCTCCACACTCGCCCTCTCGGCAAACGCCGCTTATCCAAAGAAGTCGAAAAAGAAGAAGGGCGAGCCGACTCCACGTGCAACGCCGACTCCACTGCAGCCGCCGTCGGTCGATATTGCCAAATTCATGGGAGCAAACCTGGACAAGATTCTCGCGCCGCTCGATCAGAAGATCGTGCTCCTGCGGCCGGAGCTGGATCAACTCCGCAACTCCTTCTCCGCGCGGTTTTCCCGCGCGTCGTTGCCCGAGCGACCTCAATTCCAGGCGGCCCTTTCGGTTTGCGACGCGCTCGCGCAAGCTATGAACGAGCGCCAGACCGCCATCGTCCAACATTCCACAACATGGCCGCAGCGCGCGGAACAGCTTCGACAGTACATTTCGCAATTGGCCGAGCGGGAACGCGCGGCCGAGAGCCAGGTCCCGCCTGCTGCAGCCTCACCTACTCGGTAAAAGCAGCATGGGGGCGAGAGTGTCTTAGCACGGCAGACACGCCGCGAATCGCGGAGCTGAGTAGAACACAACCAAGAAACGCGAAGAGCAGCAAAGTGCGACAATTCAAACGCCCGCTGCCAAAATTCAGGAAACTCAGCTTGGGATTTGCGGAGACGACTATGGCACGCTTGAGCCGGAGCGTGATTTTACGAGACTAATGTCTCCGGCATTGATGGTGCCGCTCACGGCCACATCCTCGCGGAAGTTCGCTGCCGTCACGGGAACCCCAGACTGCGCTTTGGTTTGGGCGATATCTCCTGAATTCACTGTTTTGTTCCCGTTGGTGTCGCCGATGAGCATGTTCACACTTACTGCTGTATCGGGTAAGACCTGCGCCAAGGTATCCGTCGCTCCGCTTAACATCACGGTGATCTTTTGCACATCGGCCACACCGGTTAAGTTCACCGTTATCGTATTGCCGGCGATGGTGGGACTTCCGGCGACGCTGCCCGTACCGCTCGTCACGCTCGCGTTGCCACTTACCATGGTGTTATCAAAGGTAAAGACGAGCGTGTGACTGCCCCCGCTGCTGCGGCATTCCACTCCGGGTTCACCCGTGAGGGGCAGAGGAATATCGAAAGTTCCGGCGGCTCCATGCGTCTTGCGTGAAACGGCGCCGGTAAGCAGCAAATGGTCAACGGCCGCTTTTGCATCGATGCGACCGTAGCCGAATATGTTGTTAGGCCATGTTCCCGAACTGCTGCACAAACTCGAGTTCAAGTGGACGGCCGAATCGCTGAGGACGGTTCGCGTCATCGCAATATCGTGACGCAATGTCGGGCGCGCCGACCAGAGGAGCGCCACCGCACCAGCGATATGCGGAGTCGCCATGGATGTGCCGCTGGCAGTTGTATACGCAGTATCGGAGGTGTTGGTAGCCGAGCGAGTACTCGTGCCCGGAGCACTGATATCCGGCTTTATCCGGTTGCTTCCGTCGACTGTGACCGGACCGCGGCTGCTGAAGGAAGCGATCGTATCGGCCCCGGTATTCAGCGCTCCAACTGTGTAGGAGGCCTCATAAAAGGAAGGAGGATCGGAGATCGTAGAACAACTCGGGCCGGAATTGGTTGCTGCGACCACCATCATGATGCCAGCCGCGCGTTGAGCTTCGACGGCGGCTTGGAGAGTGCTCACTGAACAGCCTTCTGAAGACGGACAAGCCCACGAGTTAGTCGTAATGTCGGGTGCTTTGGTCGGGTCGCCTTGACCAGGGTTGCCACCCACGGGGTAAGGCGCCAGGAAAAACTCCATGCACTCGATATACCTGGCGGGCGTTCCGTTGCCCCCGTCCATGTTACGGCAACCGATCCACTTGGCGCCCGGCGCCATTCCGACCTGATTGGTGCCGCCATCGTCGCCGATCGCGGTGGCGAGAGTGTGGGTGCCGTGAAAGTAGTCATCGCAGGGCTGTGGCGAATCGTTGCCGCAGGAGTTGCCGACACTGTCGTGGATGGAGTCATGCCAATTGTAATCGTGGTTTGCCACTGTTCCATCCCAGCCGCGGTAGTGGGGCTTAAGCGCGTTATGCGTCCAGCGAATGCCGGTATCAGCGCCGGCAATAACAATTCCCTCGCCAGTGTGTCCGAGCGCCCAGACTTGAGGCGCGTGCGTATAGGTGATTCCCGGTTCAATCGTCGCGGGAGCGTGAGGTTGCAAAGGCGCCTCAGTAGTCGGGCCTGGTTGAGGAAAGAGATTTTGAATGTGCGGATTGCCCTCTACGCGCGCCACATCCGGCCGGGCTGCCAATGCCTCGGCAACATCGCGGCTGCCCGTCACTAAAATTGCGTTCACGATGTAGAAGGAGCGATGCTGGAGCCCGCGTTCACGCAGCCATTGCACAATCGGCCCTTGCGTGGTCTGGCTTTTGTTCCACAACGCGTCATACACATAGTGGCTTTTTTCATTCTTTGTCGGCAAAGCCGCCGCTCCGCTCAGGTCGGCCTGGTCGGAAAGGACCACGAAGAATTCAGCCTGCTGGCCGTTCGCCGTGTGATCGATCACCCATGGAGCAATCTTGTTCATCACCGCGCTCGGGTTCTGCGTGTCCGTGGAACTCAAGGCGCGCGACGACGCGATTGCCCCGAAGCCGGCAGCAGCGGCGGCGGCAAGGAAAAGCGCGCAGAGAAGGCGTCGGAGTGGTGATTGATCGGATGGGCGATTCATTTTCATACGGTTGCCGCCCCATCTACCGGTTTCTGCGAGACAGAGCAAGCGAAATATTACTCGTTAGGCATCGAAATATCTCTGAATTTGCGGCCTACGAGAAAACGAGCAGACGCCCCGGGGGTCGGGAGGGATTCGGGACTTGTCACGCAGTAACCCAAGCCATGAAGAAAGTGGGTTGGCCGGGACTTGAACCCGGAACCAACGCCTTAAAAGGGCGCTGCTCTACCATTGAGCTACCAACCCGCAACCGGAAAGATTTGTAAGCCAGTTCAAAGATCGCTGCAAGACTTGTAGCCGCGTCTCTGTCAGACGCGCGTTCACGGTCCGCAGGGCCCCGGCTACAGAGTCGACAATAAATCTCGCAAGGAATTCTTCGGTCGATCGAGCCGAAACACCTTAAGTCCCGCAGCGATCGCCGGTTTCCAGTCGCGATCGGGATCATCGCCCGCATACAGGCACTCGTTAGGGGCAAGGCCGCTTATCTGTAAAGCACGCCGATAAATAAGAGGATCGGGTTTATCCGCTCCGAGCTCGCTCGAAAGGAAAATATTTCGGAAAAATTTTGAGATTCCAAATTGCTCCAAAATCACGCGCAGGCGTCCGTCGAAATTTGAAACCACCCCGAGCTGAAAACGTGGTTTCAGTGCCTGGAGCACGTCGAGGACTTCAGGGTAGAGTTCCCAGACTCCCGCCTCCGCAAAATGAGAATAGGCCGCCTCAAAAAAGGCATCGCGATCCAATGCGCCCATGGCTGGCGCTACCTGATCGATCACCTGGGCGACGAAGCTGCGCCACCAATCCTTGTCATCATCGTCGCGCGGGCCATCGATCGCCGGGCGCGCGCCGATGCGGCTCCATGAAGCAGTGAAGGCATGGTCGAGCGCCGCCGGATCCAGCTTCACACCCAATCGATCCCCGACCAGCGCGTAATGGAAGCCGACCCCTCGTGGCAGATGAATCAGCGTGCCCACGGCATCGAAGAAAATGCTTTTGAACACAAATGAATTATCTCTCCGCTCTTGGATAAGCGATGCAATGGCGCTTATATATCCGCATGTTGCCCGTGGAACACAACGATCCGATTAACGCGAAGATCCTGGCCGTATCTGAGGACAAGATCGAAGGGTTTGTGCGCGAACCATTCGCAGAGATTGCACGGCGATCAGAGGTGCCGGTCGATGTGGTCATGGCGCAAATCGCGGCCATGTTGCGCGCCGGAACAATCCGTCGGGTGCGGCAAACTTTACTCGCGACCAACCTCGCGGACGGCGCACTGGTCGCCTGGAAAGTCGCGCCGGAAAAGATCGATGCCGCCTTCGACTGGATGTCTCAGCGCGATCCTTTCTCCGGTCACGTTGTCCTGCGCTCGACCGAAACCGCGACTGCCGGCTCCGACTACAAGCTTTGGACGACGATCAAGGTGCCCCATGGGTTTTCCCTGCAGCAACACGGCGAAGTGCTGGCGGGGGTGGTTGGCGCCGATCGCTTTCGGCTCATGCCGGCAAAAGGAATCTTCACGCTCGGAGTCGGTCATGTTCGCCGGAGAACCATCGCGCCCGGGACCAAGGCCGAAGAGCCGGCGCAAATGACGCCCGTCTATGTCGCCTCGCTCAACGACAGGGAATGGAAAGTCCTGCTCGCATTGAAGCGTGAATTTGCGCCGGAAGAAATCCATTCGTCGCCGTGGACGGGACGAGCGGCCGAGGCAGGCCTGCCGCTCGATGAATTTTGTCGGATCGCCGAAGCGCTCAATGAGCGGAAAGTCATCGGCCGGTTCTCCACTTTTCTCGAACACGTGAAACCGTCGGAAAGCGGCGTCCGCGTCACTCGCTTCAACGCGCTTTTTCATTGGGCTGTGCCGCGTGGTCGCGAAGTCGAAGCAGGCGGCGAAGTCGGCCGACACCATATTTTGACTCATTGTTACTGGCGCGAAGCCGGTCCCGAATTCAAGAATGTGAACATTATGGCGGTCGCACACGGGACCGACAAGGCGTTGCTGCTCGAGCACAAGATAGCCATCGACAATCACCTCGCAGAGTGTGGCATTCCGGTTTCCTACACGAACGTTTTCTGGGGTGGCCGCAGCGAGATCAAGCCATCGGAAATTTCGCCGCAAATTTATCGTGAATGGCTGAGCCAGATGGAGCCGCAGTCGGTCTGATCTCGACAAGGTAGTCGGTCGTCCATGCAGGCGCTGATTGAAAAACTCCGGGCCGGAAAAGATCTGAAGAGCACCGAGGTGAGCTATGCTCTCCCGCTCCTGCTCTCGGACACCGTCTCAGATGAGATGAAGGCTGATTTTCTCGAAGCCCTGCATCGAAAAGGGGAAACGGTCGAAGAGATTGTGGGCTTCGTTCGGCCGCTGATGGATCGTGCCGTAAATCCTCAGATTGATCCAGCTGATCTGCCCGGTCCGATGATTGATGTCTGCGGCACCGGCGGAGATGGGCACGATTTTTTCAACGTCTCGACGACGATCATGTTCATTCTCGCGGCGGGCGGCGCGGTGGTCGTCAAGCACGGCAACCACAGCGTCACCTCGCGTTGCGGCAGCGCGGATGTGCTGGAGAAACTTGGCGTTCCGATCAATCTCCCACCCGAGGATCTGCGCGAGTGCGTGCAACGTCTGGGATTGGGTTTCATTTTCGCGCGGCAATATCATCCCGCGTTCCGCGTCATCGCGGAAATGCGGCAGCGTCTGATGCGCCGGCGCGCTCGCACGATCTTCAACATACTGGGTCCCTTGTTGAATCCGGCTCAACCAACCCGGCAGTTGATCGGTGTTTACGCTCCGCGCCTAACGACTATTTATTCCGAGGTGCTGCGGCAACTCGAACGCGAGCGCGCCTGGATCGTTCATGGTTTGCTCGAAGACGGTTCGGGGATGGATGATATCTCGACCAGCGGACCGACCACGATCGCCGATCTCGCACATCAGAAGGTCACCTCGGCCGTGCTCGATGCCCAATGGCTCGGGATCGTCCGAGGAACGCTCCCCGAACTGGAAGGAAGCGACTCCGAAGGCAATGCCGCCATTCTCGAAGGCATTCTGGCGGGAACGATCAAAGGCGCGAAACGTGATCTCGCGGTCGTGAATGCCGCGGCCGGATTCGTCGTCGCCGGTCTCGCGCGCGACATGAACGACGGCGTCGGCCTGGCGCGTGAGCAAATCGACAGCGGCCGGGCGCTGGAAAAATTGCGGGCCTTGCAGAGCTACGAGCCGAAAAGCCGTGAGTAGGTTCGATCGAGGTTGAACAGGAGTGAGGCCGCAAAGGCCTGCCGATCTACCGGGCTTCCCGTCGCCATGGCGAGCGAGACGGCGCGGGATCGCACTTCGTCAGAAAATTCCTCCTCCGTCTGATTCACGTTCACGCCAATTCCGACGATCGCGACGTACTCGCCACCTTCACTCACTCGCATCTCCACAAGTACGCCCGCAACTTTCCGGCTTTCGATGAAAACATCGTTCGGAAGTTTGACCGTGGCGTGAAGCGCGAGCTGGTCCAGAATCGTCCTGCTGATTGTCTCCGCAGCCCAATTCGTTAGGCGAGCCGATTCCGCCACCGGAATTTCTGGTCGAAGCAGAATGGAAAACCACAGGCCTTTGTGCGAGGCAGATTCCCAGCGGCTGTTGCGTTGTCCCCGGCCGGCGGTTTGATGTTCCGCAAAGACAACGAGGCCTTCCGGCACACTCGGAGCCGCCATTTGAAAAACAAAATCATTCGTCGAGGCGGTCTCGCGGACGACGATGATCTCGCGTCCGACGCGACAGTCACCGAGTGCCGCCCTCAGATCTTCAATACTCAGGTCGTCGCGCAACTCAGGCTGCGGCATAGGTCATTTCCAGCGACAAATCGATCGCGTGCGCCGAATGCGTCAGCGCACCGACGGAAATGAAATCGACCCCAGTCGCCGCGATCCGGCGCACGTTGCTTAGAGTCACCCCGCCGCTCGCCTCAAATTTCACCGGATTTTTTTTACGCAGGGCAATGGCCTCGCGCAGCCCGGAGGGCTCCATGTTGTCGAGGAGAATGACGGCAACGCCTTCGATCTGCAAAAATGCGCGCACCTGCTCAAGATTATCCGCCTCCAGTTCGATTTGGACGTTCGGACGCTCCTGCCGGATACGCTGAACCATGGCGTTCAGTTCAGAAAAATCCGGCTGCCCGCGGAGGTGATTATCCTTCACCATCACCATGTCGTAGAGACCGAAGCGATGGTTAAAGCCGCCGCCCGCGACGACCGCCGCTTTTTCCAACCTGCGCAAACCAGGAGTGGTCTTGCGGGTGTCCAGAATCTTCGCACGAGATTTTCCAGTCGCCTCGACGAATTGCCGCGTCAGCGTCGCGATTCCGGAAAGACGCTGGAGAAAATTTAGCGCGACTCGTTCGGCTTTAAGGATGGAGCGGGCGGCACCCTGAATTTCGAGGACAGTTGCCCCTAACTCAACATGACTCCCGTCTGGCGTGAGGATTTCCGCCCGCAAATCCGCATCGACCCGGCGAAAAACTTCCGCGGCGGTTTCCGTTCCGGCAATCACGGCCGGTTCGCGGGCAACGACTCGAGCACTTGCCTGCATCGACGCCGGGACGAGATACTCCGTGGTGATATCGCCCTCCCCGATGTCTTCCTGAAGAGCATTGAGGATCGGGTCTGTAACATTGTCATTCATGGGATCGGCTGGCATCAGGCGCTCGGTAGATGCATTTTCCCCTCACGTACGTCTCAAGATTCGCATTTGGCCCCCCACGATAGATGCACAGCGCAAGAATGTCTTCAGCCGACAAGTGAGCAATCCCTTGCCGCGGATAGGGCAGAAGCGCGGCAAGATTGATCAGGATCAAGTCCGCCTCCTTGCCCGGGTCCAAGGTCCCGATCGTGTCGCCCTTACCCAGGGATCGCGCGCCGCCCTGGGTGGCAAGATAAAAGGCTTCGCTGGGACGAAGGAGCCGCAAATTTGCCTCGTAGGCGCTGCGTGCCTTTTGCACGTCGATCGCGGCACGCATCACCTGCCACATGTTCAGTTCCGGCCCCGCCGCCACATCCGATCCGAGGCCAACGACGATTCCGGCCCTCAGAAGCTCATCCAATTTCATCAGGCCGCTGCCGAGAAAGAGATTCGACGTTGGGCAGTGCGCAACCCTGGTTTGAGTAGTCGCCAGAGCGTCGACTTCGCGCGGGTTAAGATGAATGCAGTGCCCCATTACCGTTCTCGGTCCCAGCATTCCGCATTTCTCATAGACGTCCGTATAATCGCGGGCGTCCATGAAGAGATGATGCACTTTTTCGATCTCTTCGCGGTTTTCCGCCAGATGCGTCTGAAGGTAAACGCCAAGACCCTTGGCAAGCTCCGCTGAGCTGCGCATCATTTTCTCGGAGCAGGATACGGCGAAACGCGGGACTGAATGCGTACTCGAGGCGGCCTTCCGCCGCGCCGTTCCATTTGCGACAGAGCCGTTCGCTTTCGAGAAGCGAGATGGAGAGGATTTTCTTGGGCTGGAGCTGTCCATACGAGCCCACGTCCATCATCATTTTTCCAAGGATGACGCGGAGGCCGCTTTTCTCCGCGGCCTCGAAACCGACCTCGCAACTATCCTCGTAAATCGCCGCATAAATCATGGCTGTGGTCGTCCCATTGCGCGCAAGTTCGTGAAAGAATTGCGGCGCTTCCTCCCGCGCTTTCGGCCCGGTAAATTCCCGCTCCACCGGAAAAATATTCTGCCGCAGCCAGGGAAGGAGTTCGCTCTCGCCCCGCGCCACGGCCGAATATTGCGGAAGGTGCGTGTGGCAATCGATCAATCCGGGTAACAAGGCGACCGGTCCGCGATCAAGCCAATTGACCAGCACGGCCGGGGGGAGCCTGCGGAGGTCTTCGTAATCGCCGGTGGCAACGATCCGCCCATTTTCGATGAGAACGGCACCGTCCCGCCAACTCCGCAACGAGCCGAACTCCGGGGCATCAATGAGAAAGCCCCGAATTCCAAACCGATTTCCATCCTGATCCATGAGAGCGCATTCTCACGGAAACATCAGAAGGAGCGGACTGGCAATCTTCTATTTCAGGGATCCGCCGAGCGTACAGAAAAAGATTCGGGCAGCGCACGCAAGGAGAAACAACAAATACAAACAACGTGCGTCCGCCCGAATCGCCTTAACCTCCTACTTCGACAGCATGAATTACGGGTCGTTCGAAATATTTATGAAAAATTTTGCGCGAACCCTGGGCTGCCGATCAGAACCCATGCTCCGGAACGAAAATAAGCCATTTCAGAGCAGAAATTCGCCCTGCGAAACCCTGCCTGCGCGGGCCGCTTCGTCGCGGACCTCCTGGAGAAGCGACTTGAATTCGCACTTTTCCAGCTCCTCGAGCAACCGGGGGTAATCGGGCTGGATCCGCAAATCCTCGATCGGCACCGGTAATTCCGTGTGGCAATCCAGTTCCACCATTTTCCGATTCTGCAGAATCTGCGCGCGACCGTTCTGGAGCTTTTCGCGAGTGCGCAGGCTTTTCACCCGATCGAGATTTTCAAAAAGGCCCGCCAATCCGCCCTGTTCGCGAATGAGCGCTGCGGCGGTTTTCTTGCCGAGACCAATCCCCGGGATGTTATCGACCGAGTCGCCCGTCAGCGCGAGAACGTCGCCGATCAAATTCGGTGCCACCTCCCACTTCGCGGTCACTTCGCTTTCGCCGAGCAGGGCAAAGGCGTCCTTGGGCGACACGAGATCGGCCTTGGCCGTCGTATAAACCTTTACCCGTGGGCCGACGAGCTGAAACAGATCCTTGTCGTTAGTGGCGAGAATGACGTCGATGCCCTCTTTTTTCGCCCGGACCGCATAGCATCCCATCAAGTCATCCGCCTCCGTGTTCGGGAGGGAGATGTTCTTGAACCCGAGCAGTTGCGTCAGCTTGTTTTGAATGAAGTCGAGCTGCGGGACCATCGGTTGCGGCATTTCTTTGCGCGTCTCCTTGTAAGCCGGCTGCAGCTCCACGCGTTTCTGCGGCAGACCTTCGTCCCAAAAAACGGCTCCAAGTTCCGGCTGCAGATGTTTGATCATCAACCGCAGCGTTTTGGTGAAACCAAAAATCGCGTTGGTCGGTTCGCCGCGTGAATTGGACAGATTCTGGATCGCAAAAAACGAACGATAAACGTAGTAGTGCCCGTCGATCAGAAGCAGTTTCATGAGCAAGAGAGAGACTGCCACAGATCGCTGCGCCCGTCATTCCGGGCAGCCTATTTCTATCGCGCTGCATGGGAGTGTAGCGGCGTTTGTGTCAAACACCGACCTGATGATACAGCCACTCTCCGCCCCAGCTTCGCTCCATTCGATTCGCTCGGGATGACAGAAGCGCCGTTCGCGCTTTAAGTGACCGAAATGGCGGACGAATGGATCATCAAGGTACTCGGGAAGGAGTATGGGCCGGTTGATCTTGAGACGCTGCGAGAATGGCGGGAGGAAGGGCGGCTGCTTCCCGAGAATGAAGTTCGTCGCAGCGATCGAGACGAATGGATCAAAGCGTCCGAGATTGCTGGAATTTTCGAGGCGGATCATGCTGCTGCTCCTCCCGCGATCGCCGGGATTCCGCTGCGGCGTCTGAGCTTCGGTCAAATTCTGCTTGAGACGGTCAGGGTCTATCGCAAGGGGTTCCTCTGTTTTTTCTCTCTTTCGTTGCTGGTCGCGATTCCCGCTTTCGGGATGCAGTTGACCTCGCCCTCGTTCGATGTTCTTGGCACCGCCAAAACATCTTCGAATGGCCTAACGAACAATCTTCTCGGCGTGGCCATGTTTTTCCTTTGGCTCGCGGCGTGGCCAATCTTTGTCGCCGGTCTGCAGCTGGCCACGGCCGATGTCGCGGCCGGTCGGCCGGTCAGCCTCCCCGAGGTGTTCCGGCGGGCAGTCGCCCTCTGGCTGAGGTTTGCCCGGCTTAGCATCTTTGTTTACGGCAGCTACCTCTTTTGGACCGCGCTTCCTTTCCTTGCCGTCGCCGGATTGGTGGGAACCAACGTGACCGTCCTTACGCTTCTGCTCGCGCTCTTGATTCTGACTTTTCAGCTTTACATGGTCGCGCGCCTGTTCGTGAACTTCCTGTTCTGGCAACAATCAGCCGCTCTCGCGGGCCTCGACAGCATCGAGGCGCTACGCGAAAGCAAGGAACTTGCGCGCAGCCGGCGCACAGCCCGCTGGATAGATCGCCCGCTCGCGCGCGGTGCGATCCTCGCCTCCATTTGGTTTCTGATCGTGTTTGCCCTGGCTGTTGGGACTGAGCTTCCCGTCGTCTTCATGCATCTCCAGGCCGCCAGCAGCCTCGAAGAAATGCGCGCGATCCTCGAAAAAATGGCCGCCTCGCGAACACCGGATACCTTGTTGCTCACGGCCTCGGTGATTACCAGCCTCATCCAGGCCGCGCTCCGGCCGTTGCTCGGCATCGCCTTCGTCTTTTTGTATGTCGACGCCAAAGCGGGCGATTGAAATCAATGCTGCAGCTATCGTCACCTCCTTACCGAAAAACCCGCTACCACGCTTGACTCCCTACATAGGGGTTAGATGCGCGGTTCATAAGCTCGCATCGGGTTGCACAAAACCTATCCGCGTTATTTCAAACACGCTGCGCTGACTTAGCGATTGGCTAGTGTATCTGTTCAAGGAATGGTGTGTCGGGATCACTCACATAGAAGACCACCACCCGCAACGGCTCAGTGCGGCTGCGGTTGTAGGCCGTCATTCTCACGTGCGCCGGCATCACCACCACCTGACCGGCCTTGACCGTGTCTGGCTCACTTCCCTCAATTTCCAAGGTGAATGCACCTTCCAAGACATAGACCGTCACGGGAAAACGGTGCGTGTGGAACAGGGTCTTATCGCCCGGTTTGAAGCGCGCCGTGAGGACGCGCACCTCCTGCCTATCGCCTTTCGGCATCCCTTGCAGAATCTTGCTCAGAAGTAATTCGGGCTTTACGACACCTTGTTCTTGCGCCAACGCTGTCAAACTAATGATCAAAACGACGAACCCAAGACAAAAGCTCCTCCACTTATTCATCTGTATTTCCTTCTCACGCGTAAGCATCTAACGAGACACAAGATCAGCGACCGCGCGAGTTACAAGTAACGTTTGCATTCGTTCAAGGCTAGACAAAAGGACGGTCCGCGGTTCGCTGCATCGCCGCTCGGTTAGGCCTGCTGGAGCCATCGTTCCGGGCTGCCATAGCCGTTTTGCTGATCCCCTCGCATCACCGCGATGATCGGCCGCTGCGGTGAAGAGCCGTCGCTACCGTAATTATCCCAACTTCGGACTGGCACAGCCCGAGAGAATCCCAGCCACAGCAAGGAAGAAAAAGCCCCGCCGCATTGGCCTAACGAGTATTAGACGAATGTTCGTCCTTAAAGGCGAACATTTTTTCGTCTGACTCAGGTTCCGGAATGGGAGACGCCCCCGGGCGTCGGCTGTTCATAACCGTTAACTCAGCGTGAGATACGGCAACAAACCGTGCCGGCCGCCTTCGCGCCCGAATCCGCTTTCTTTGTAGCCGCCGAACGGACTCGTCGGATCGAATTTGTTGTAGGTGTTCGCCCAGACCACGCCCGCGCGCAGTTTGCTCACGATCTTGAAAATCTTGCTCCCCTTGTCCGTCCAAACGCCGGCGCTCAATCCGTAGGGCGTGTTGTTCGCGCGCTCGATCGCTTCTTCCGGCGTGCGAAAGGTCATGACGCTCAGGACCGGGCCGAAAATTTCCTCCTGTGCGATGCGGTGCGATGCCGTGACGCCGGTAAAGAAACTCGGCGGATACCAGTAGCCTTTGTCCGGGAGTTTGAGGCGCGGCTGAACCAGTTCCGCGCCCTGTTTCAAACCGCTATCGACCAGCTCGCAAATCTTATCCAGCTGCATCCGCGAATTGATCGCGCCGATGTCAGTGTTCTTGTCGAGCGGATTTCCCACGCGCAAGGTCGAAATGCGGTCGCGCAATTTGCGAATGACCACAGGGAAAACTCCTTCCTGCACGAGCAACCGCGAGCCGGCGCAACAAACGTGACCCTGATTGAAATAGATGCCGGAGATAATTCCTTCCACCGCCTGATCAATCGCTGCGTCCTCGAAAATAATGTTCGCCGCTTTGCCGCCCAGCTCGAGTGTCAGTTTCTTTTTTGTGCCAGCGACCGTCTGCAAAATCCGTTTACCGACTTCGGTCGAACCGGTGAACGCGATCTTGTCGACATCACGATGCTCGACCAGCGCCTTTCCGGTTTCGCCGGCGCCGGTCACGATGTTGACCACGCCATCGGGCAATTCCGCTTCCTGAAAAATTTCGGCCAGATGCATCGCGGTGATGCTGGTCGTTTCGGCCGGCTTCAAGACGCAGGTGTTTCCGCACGCGAGCGCCGGCGCGAGTTTCCACGCCGCCATCAACAACGGAAAATTCCAAGGAATGATTTGACCAGCCACGCCTAACGAATGCGGCGTGCGCCCGGGAAAGGCATACGCCAGCTTGTCGGCCCAACCGGCGTAATAAAAGAAATGCGCCGCGACCAGCGGCAGATCGATGTCGCGCGATTCCTTGATCGTTTTGCCGCCATCCATCGTCTCGAGCACGGCCAGTTCGCGCGATTTCTCCTGAATCAGCCGCGCGATGCGGTAGAGAAATTTTCCGCGTTCGCGGCCCGGCATTTTGCTCCAGACATTGTCGTAGGCACGGCGCGCCGATTTCACCGCGAGATCAACGTCACGCGCATTGCCTTCCGCGATCTCAGCAAGTTTCCCTTCCGTCGCCGGATTGATCGAATCGAAATATTCGCCGGATCGCGGCGCCACGAATTTCCCGCCGATGAAGAGCGAATACTTCGGCTTTAGCTTGATGTAATCACTCGCCTCTGGCGCCGGCGCATAGTTCCATTTGTCTCCGAACCTGAGGCGGCGTTCGCGCAGCGGAAGCGCCACGCGCCCATTGTGCGCCTTCTCGTCGACGACAACAATTGTGGTGGAACGGCGGAATTTCTTTCGAGCCATAAAGCTAATTGTGAAGAAACTACATCAAGGCAGCGAGAAGTAATCCCCACTCTGGTAATTCCCGTCGACGGTTTTGACGATCTGCATGAGCACGTCGTTAACGAGTGTACTCGCGCCGAAACGAAAAAGATCAGGCGTCAACCAATCGTCGCCCAGTGTTTCTTTCACCATCACCAGATAGGCGAGCGCCTGCTTGGCCGTGCGAATCCCACCGGCAGGCTTCATCCCGATGCGGATTCCAGTTTCGTAAAAATAATCCCGGATCGCTTCCAACATCACGAGCGTGACCGGCATCGTCGCCGCCGGCGAAATTTTCCCGGTGGATGTCTTGATGAAATCCGCGCCGGCCCGCATGGCGATTTCGCTGGCGACCCGCACGTTGTCATATGTTTGCAGTTCGCCCGTCTCGAGAATGACTTTCAAATGCGCGGCCCCGCATGCTTCCTTGATGGCCGCGATTTCGTCGGAGACGCGATTGTAGTGGCCGGCGAGAAAAACGCCGCGGTCGATCACCATATCGATCTCGTCGGCGCCGTCGCTGGCGGCACTCCGCACTTCCTGGAGCTTCAAACGCAACGGCATCAATCCCGTCGGAAACGCGGTCGCGACGGACGCGACTTTCACGCCCGAGTCCCCGAGAAACTTCTTCGCCGCGCGGACGAGATTCGGATAAACGCAGACGGCCGCGCACGATGGAACATGGTAGCGTGGATCAGCCGGCTGCATCGCCTTGCTACAGAGGAACGCGATCTTCCCCGGCGTATCTTTTCCCTCGAGCGTGGTCAAATCCATCATCGAAACGGCGAGCTTGAGGCCGGCCAGCTTCCCCGAGGTCTTGATGCTTCGCTTGCCGAACGCGGCCGCGCGTTCCTCGACCATCACCTGGTCGACCGAAGGGATCTGCCATCGATCGCGCAGGACTTCCTGGCGATTCGTGGATGACACCAGTGTTTTCATGAGGGGTTTGCTCGCTCGGTGCAATCGGGGACCAATACTTGACCGTCAACGTAGGCGAAAGGCAAAGGCGTGTCGACTTCGACAGCCTCATGGCCCGCAGAATTACCTGGGAGCAGCCGCTTCAGCAGAGTTCCATGATTCAGTCCAAGCAGCTTGGGCGGGGATTTTCGCAAGGATCGCCTCTTCTTGCCTTCCGCCTTTGAATGCAGAGCAAATAGATAAAGAATCGAACACATTGAAGGGATAAGCCGACAAATTCTGGTGGGTGGAGTAAGGCGAGCGGCAAGTCATCGTGACTTGACTCCATCTGCCAGACGGCCAAGAACAAACTCGTTTAAGGAAGAATCTCCATTAAAACCATACCAACCATTCTGTGCGCTAGTGTGACGCTCCTAATTTTGGGACGGCGCACGGGCACACGCCACAGTGATGGCTTCATTGGGCGCCTCTAACGCAAACGAACGCGCCCAACGAACCCGGATTTACCCTAAGCGACTATCGGCCAGCGTCGCGCTGGATAGCAACCTGGGCAACCCGAAATGATGATTTTACTAGCTTTGAAATCTTCTCGGGTCCGTACTCTCAATTTGCCTTTGCCGGTACTATCACAACGGATTCCGTAGGTAACATCGTCGCCTGGGACTTAGTTGGAGATGGTCCAGGCGTCATTAATGTGCAAACATTTGGATATTCCGATGGAAGTGGTGTGGACAGCTTTGCGAGAAAACAGCGAACGGAGATCGAGCTGCGGCTTCGGTCGAATACCTACCCGGGTCCCGTTTACCGAACTTCGGTTGGATTGTGGCTCCAGCGTCAGCGTTGGTTTCTGCCGCCTCGCGCAAAATTCACGGTCCTGCCGGAACTTTCGATATTCCTTTACCCCTCGGCGGTGAACCGGGTGTGGAATGCCGCGACGGCGGCGGTGACTATACCCTCATTTTCATCTTCACTAATCCATTGATAGCCAGCGGCGGGGCCAGCGCGACGAAACGAGCGGTATCGGGAGCGTGGCGGGCTTTCCTAATATTGCCTTCAACACCATCACAGTCGCGTTGACAGGCGTCGCCGATGTCCAGAAGATCACGGTAACGTTGCATAAAGTGAGCGACTTTTTCCAAACGCTGGCGGACATGGCAGTGAGCGTGAACATCCTCATCGGCGATACCAAAGATAAAAAAGCAGTAAATTCCGATGTTGCTAAGCCAAAGTGGAATCCGGCTTGCCAGTCACCGCCGCCAATTTTCGCACAGACATCAATGCCAGCGGAATTATTGCCGCCTCCGATATTGCCAGATCAAAGAAAATGCCGGACACATGTTGCCGTAGTCAGTCAGTGTCTCACTTTCCTACCCAGTCGATGAAGGATTGCGCGGATAAATCTTAGCAAAACCGCCTGGAGTTGGGACTGCTCTTTTGCAGATTGATTCACCAACCGGACGCACGATCTTCAGGACCGATGGATGCCAAGCGATTTAGCGTAAGTCGCTCTAGCAGCCGCGTGCCTGGAGGGATTCGAACCCCCAACCTGCTGATCCGAAGTCAGCTGCTCTATCCAGTTGAGCTACAGACACAATTCCCGAAGCGGAAACCGAAGAAGCTGCACCTTCTCACGGAAGAAAGTCAAACACGACGTCCCTTCGATTAGTATGGGTGACTTCGCTTCACAAGCGAGCGCGGGCACCTGATCGCCTGAATTCGCCGGGACTCTCAAAATGCCTGCTACCCAGAGTTTTTCGCGGTTGGTAGAAAACAAACGATGAGACAGAGAAAGGGGATCGCGATCTGGTCGCCTTTGCTCGTTAAGCCAAAGGGCGGGGCAAAGCGTCATCTCTCCATCCTGGAAAGCTTGAAATATCCACTGACCCGGGCATCCTCTCGCGCATGAGCCTGCGCGGTGGCGAACATCCAAGGTCGTTCCTCAACCTGTTCTTCGAAGTCGCGCTGATTACGGTCGGCGTTTTTCTCGCCCTATGGGCAAACAACTGGCACGAGGACCGCGAGCATCGCGCGCAGGCCCAGGCCGCTCTGCGCAACTTCACCGAAGAAATGGAAGCGAATCTCCAGGCCGTGCAAGGCAACCGCCAATATCACGAGACGCTCGCGCGCGAGCTGCACGAATTTCTCGCGAGCAACGAGCCGGCGAGCGACGAGCGCTATAAGAAGAGCGTCCACTTCGAAGGGATGCGCCCGGTCATCTTCGAGCATACCGCATGGGATCTGGCGCTGGCCACACAGGCCTTATCCTATCTCAAGCCGGATTTGGCTTTCGATATCTCCAAAGTTTACACCCAGCAAAATGCTTTTCAGAAGTTGGAAGACAGCTTCCTCGCCGCCGCCTTCACGCCGGCCAGTCTTTCGAGTGACAATCTCAAAGGCCTGGCCACCGTCATGGAATTCTACCTCATCGACGTAAACCAACTGGAGCCCGCGATGGCGACCAGCTACGAAAAAATCATCCCCGAAATAAAACGCGCCCTCTCCGGCGAAACCCGCTAGCCTTGTCTTTGTAGAGGCGCTTGTGCCAAGCGCCTAACCGTTGAGGAATTGTAGGGCGCCCTGTGTCAGACGCCGATCCCTTTACATGGCGATTCACAGCTCCGCTGCAAACGACGCCGTTCTTCGGGGTGGCGTTTCACAGAAACGCCCTACAATATGATCGCGAATGGCGAGACCCCCACGCATTCCGAATTGGTTGCCTTGGGAGCAGCGGACGGTCTATTTCATCACGCTCTGCATCGAGAGTCGTCGTCCTGTTCTGGCAAATCCCGGCGCATGGGAAATCTGCTTAAGGATATTCTCGCGTTTGGATGAATGGACGACGCTGGCCGCCATCGCCATGCCTGATCACCTTCATGCCCTCGTTGCGCCATTGGATCACAACGCCTCGGTTGCCGCGTATTCCAAATGGTTCAAACGCTGGTTCCACGAAGAAAATTGTACGAATCATTGTAGGCCGTCTGTGTCAGACGGCACTCCCGTAAATCAAACTTGGAAATGGCAGGAAGGCTGTTTCGACCGTTTGCTTCGATCTGACGAATCGCTTTCCGACAAGTGGGAATACTTGCGGCAAAACCCCGTTCGCGCCGGCTTGGTCGCGAACCCTGAAGACTGGCCATTCCAGTTCGCGTGTACCGGCGACAAATTGTAAGCGTTAATTGTAGGGCGTCTGTGTCAGACGCCGGTCCCTTTAGGCGGCGTTTCACAGAAACGCCCTACAAACCCTCCCAGGAGAGACCCTCGGTGAAGATCTTCACCTCGCTTCCTCCGTTCTCCGGCTTCACGAAGATCGTCAGCGTAGCGTCTCCTCGTTTCCGTTTCAGTATTGAGGACGCGGGCGTGATAAGGTCGCTGCCGTCCATGGTCCAGCCCTGGGCCTTGAGATTCGCGGCCAATTCGGCACAGACGGTTTTCACGTTCGCCTTGCTCTTGAAAAGAACGTGCTCAACCAGCGCTTTGTACTCGACGTCGGACGCATCTTTCGTTAGGGCCAGGTCCTTGACGTTGAGTTGATCCTTCGCCGGCCCGGGCGCGGCTTCTTCGCCGCGCTCAGCCGTTGCCTTGTCGGTTGCGTCCTCTTCGGGCTTTTTCGACTCCGCGGGCTGAAACTCTTTTGGGATCTCTCCCAGCGGCGCGACAAACTTGAGGTTGACCTCCCAGGTCTCGCCGAACACTTCAGCCTGGCCATCGGTAGTCAGTTCCCCCTCCACCTTGCCATCTGCGAACTCGAAGTTGCTTGTCCTGATCTGGCCGGTCGAGCTGAAGCCCTTTTTCGAATGCGCGCTGTGCACCACCTCGCAGCCAAAGATCTCGCCGTCTTCATGGAGCGAGACAACCAACGCACTGCCAAACTTGCCAAACGACGCGTTGAAGTCGGGCTTCGCATCTTTGGAATGATCCTTCTCGGTGAACACCAGCGCGATGCTCGGCTTATCGTCAAAAGGCTCGCGCCAATGTGCCGACACGTATGCCAGCTTCGCTTCTTTGCCGTTCCCCTTGAACGTTCCCGTTACCGAGGGCTTCACGTTCGCAGCCGGGCCTGGCTTTTTCGCGGCCGGCAGCGATTCTCCGGCGCTGACCAACGGCACATCAAAATGGACGTCGAATCCGGAGTGAAAATTCCCTTCGGTCACATTCGGCTGGCTGGCTTTGCCGATCGCTCGTCCGGCCTGCGACTTTAATTCCGCGCTCACCTCGCTCGGTCCCTTGCTCATAAACGAACTTCCAGCCCCGGCGCTCCAGCGACTAAGTTCCCCAGCCTTGGTGAACACGAGCTTGAGGAACGGCCGATTGAACGAAGCGTCGTTCCCATTCTTTTCCTCTGTCCTCGCCTCTTTCAGTTTCTCAGCTGAAATCGCCTGACCACTCAAGACCACCACGATCCTCTCGTCCTCGTCCATCGTCGTCTCATAGGCGAGCGCGTGCTTGAGCGAATAGTTCTTATCCTGAACCATCAGTGTCCCCTCGCCGCCCTGCGTTGGTTTTGCTTCTTCGGCAGCGAGCGTCGCGAGACCGCCGATGACGACTATCCCTGCCAGTAGAGCCACGAATTTCTTAGCCATGATAAGCTCTCCTTACGCGGGATTGCTTCGCGTTTCCAGTGGTAGAAAGCTCAGCAAAGAAACAATGAGGAGCCAGGCAGCCAGTCTGACCGACACCCTTGCTCCGTATGTTGCAGATACCGGCGGCGGAATGTACTATTCTGCCATGAGCTTGGCCGAGATTAAGCAGTGGCGACTCAGCTTCCGCCAGAAGAATTGACCGCGTTGACGGCCTTCCTCGTATCCTTGGCGTATGAAAACAGAGGTTCTCTTGCGCGATGTCGAACCGGACGACCTGCCCATCTTCTTCGAACATCAGCGAGATCCCGTGGCCGTGGCGCTGGTGGTATTCCGTTCCCGCGATAAAGCGGAATTCGACGAGCATTGGGCCAGGATCCTGGCGGACGACACCAGCCTGAAAAAGACGATCGTGGCCGATGGCCAGATAGCCGGGCACATCGCCAGTTTCGTGCGCGACGGGGATCGCGAGGTCGGCTACTGGATCGAGCGCGCACTCTGGGGGCGCGGCATTGCCAGCGAAGCGCTCTCAGCCTTTCTTCGCCTGGAACAAAGGCGGCCACTCTACGCCGGTGTGGCCCCGCACAACATTGCGTCGATGCGCGTCCTGCAAAAATGTGGCTTCACCTTATGCAAGAGCGCGATCGATCAGGAACCCGAGCTCGCCGGCGAGTCGCATATTCTTCTCAGGCTCGGGGAAACGAATTGAGGGTTGAGCGCTGAGCGTGGGAAAGCGAGTTGAGGGTTCATTGTTGAGGGCTGAGAGTCGGAGAAAGCTAAACGATCGGAAATTCCCTCAACCCTCAACCAACCACTCTCAACCCCTTCGAATTCCCTCAACCTCTCTCCCATGAAAACACCGCGAAGCGACTACGACACAACCCAGGGTGTGCTCTTCTTTGCCCGCATGCTCGATAAGCTGCGCTTGAAAGAGCAGGGTCTCTTACCGTGCCGATTATAACTTCGCCGGCTGCCCCGAGCACCATTGCTTCGATGGTTACTTTTGCCGCTTCTTCGGCATCGACGTGCCGCAACTCGTCGCCCGCGTGCGCGCCGGCGGCAGCGACGATGAAATTCTCGAATGGTGCTTCACCAGCTTCGGCCGGCCCGATGAAGAAAAAGTAAAATTCTGGAATGACTTCGTCGCCAAACGCGGCTGGCGCGACAACAGCACCGGGGAGCTGGAAGCAACAAAAAGAGCCACCGGCCTCGCCGATCGCACCGACATCCAGACCTGGGTCGACCTTCACGACGTCGATGAAGGCCGCATCCCGCGCACGAACGAAAGCTTCGCTGATAACGGGAGGACGGTGTAGAAACGTTTGAACACCGTCGATCTTTCTGGTCGAGTTTGATGTGCCGTACCGCGCAGCGGTAATTTGCTTCGGGAATACCCATTCAGGCCGGATAGCCGAATCCGCGCCGTTTACTATCGTTCGCCGCGTGAAAACGACACGATTTTGATCGGCAAGGAACCGAATCGCATCACGTGTTATCAAAACGCGGCGGGATTGGTGACGATGATGAAGTCCGCTTCGTCAGGCGAAAGTTTCCTCCGCCTTCCTGATCCACCAAGCTTGAACTTCACATCTGGCTGCCACTTTTCGAGCCAACCTATGAGGTCATCTGGCGAGACCAAAGCAAAGGACATAGCCTCACAGAACAGCCTTTCGTAGGGTATCTCCGAACCGCCGGCTCTCTTAAGGAGAGATGTTATTTTTTCGCGAGCCTTCCGAACGTAGCGGCTCCGAAGCGTATGAGCCAAAGAAGAACGAAAACTAGAATCGCCGAAGTCCAGAAAATCCTGTCCAGTCTTTTTTATCTGCGCCTCGTGTCGTACCGTATCTTGCAATCGCGCAGCCTTAAGTTCCGCATTTTTGAAAACCACTATCCCCTTTGGGTGGTTTGTTGCGAAGATCAGGTAATAGCGGACTTGTTCCTTTTGAGGATCCAGAATTACCGCTTCGGAAACATACCGAAAACCGCAGATCTCGCGCAAGCTCTTACAATATTCTTTTACAGCTGCCTCTTCTCTTTCCCCCGTTCCCTTCGGAAGTTTCCGGATTTTTTCAAGGACGCCAGGTCTCCCAAATAATTTGAGATAGCTATCCGCTCTCGTCGTTGTATCGACGAAACGAGTTAGAAACGAAGTCATCAAGTTAAACAAGACCTCACAACTCCGTTCTTTAACGAAGGGTCGAAGCTCCGAGATCGGTGCTGCGGCCCAGCCCTTCTGATCTAAGAATACAAATTTAAAGGGATTATTGCCGGACGTGGTCGCGAGTCGCGTAATGTCCGGGAGCTTTTCCACAAAACGTCCTTTTAAGGCGACCGCCTGGACAGTTTCCGTCGAAATTGACTTTGCGAACGCATCAAGTTTGGCGAAGGCATCTGGCTTCTTTTCTACAAAAATACAGAGCGCCTTAATTATTTTCCCGCGTTTCGCCAACAAGCCCTGGACCGCATTTTTCAGGACGCGGACAGCAATCCCAAAGGAGGTATCGGCAAACTCCTCGTCTTTAGTGCCCCAAGGTCCGGCGAACCCGTCTATATAGACAATTGAGTCCCAAGCATCGCCAACTTTGTACGTCAACTGGGCGAGATAGTCCTCAAGCAAACAATGCTTAACGTATGCTTGTTCTCGTCCGCCTTCGTAAAGTTGGAAATCAACTTTAGGCATTAATCAGGGCGAGCCGAGGCAACCCATTCCAGGTAGTTCCCTCCAAGATACGGCCAGCTTCCTTCTTTGGAAGACGTGCCATTTTGACCGGACGCTCGTTATCCAATTGGATCAGCCGCGCCGTTGTTCCTTCAGCTACGATCTCAGCGGGAACCCAATGTCCCCATTGTTTGAAATGAAAAGGAACCTTTGCCCTCTTGCACTGATATAGAATCTTCGTCGCCCAATCGGGATGCATCGGTCGACAACTGGGGCCGCTCTCGCCACCGGCGATTACCCAGTCGATCGGATAATGTCCTCGCTTATTGAACCAAGTGCTCAATTCCAATGGACCCAGTAAAGGCTCGCAAGACAAAAAACGGATCGCGGCAGGATGCTTTAATAAGAATGGCAAACGCTTTTCCGCGAAGGCTTGGCTTTCAACGGTTGTTCCGAGCCAAACATTAGCCGGCCATTTCCGCGACCAAGGAACCATGTCTTGAACATTTTGAGGGCGCTTAGTTAGAAGTAGCCAGTCCAACCAAGGGGTCTCTTCAACCAGCTCCCAAAGGCGTATCCTTTCGGTATTTAGTTCCGAACGCCGTTCGAATACATCCGCCATGCTCGCGCAAAAAACGCGCCGTCGTTTTCCTTCGGCTAGCGCTTCATCGTTCCAAGTCAGCGGTTCTCGCCAATGCGCCTCGGAAAAAAAACGTCTATCGGCGTCGCGACCCCAGACTGCATGGCCCATGCGTTTAGCCCACAGCTCAGCATAACAATGATCGCACGCGGGAGAAACCTTCGAGCACCCCCACCATGGGTTGAACGTGTGATCAGTCCACTCTATTGACGAGTTCTGCGCCATTGTGAATAACTTGTGAGCAATTGGTGAACATCAATAGGCGGATGCAAGATTGTCGTCAAGCGAATAAATATGTTCAAAAGAACGTTATTTGAGAATAAACGGAAACTTATAAACACCATCGCGTAAAGGCTCGCGCCTCACGCGATTGGAAGGCAGGGATCAGAGTTTGTCGGCTTTCTCTGAGTTCCTGAATTGGTGGTTTCACTCCTTCGGTTCCCACCTCAGTCGCCGCTACCTCGCGGCTGTTCCGTGCATGTCAGAAATCCCGTTTCCTCCATTCCTGATTTCACTTTGACGTTTCGGCGTGGAATGAAATGTTATCGCGTAAAAGGAATCTTTCGATTCCCACGCGGCCTGCGGCGTAGGAGGAAGAGTTTGTGAGCGGGTGACCCATTACTTAAACAGCGGGGATTTCTTCTGCTGGTACAGAAGCTTGCGGCGCTCAAGACCATAGATGCGTCGCGCAATTAAGATTAGCATAGCCGCCGTCGCGGTGATGACCGCGCTGCCGATCGTCGTTATCATCATGCTGTTCGTCGGCTGGCCACACTTCGCGCCGCCGCAGTTTATTCGTCGGGAAATGCAGCTGGCGAATCACGGCAGTCTAATCATCGACGGAAATGCGCGTGGCCGGAGTGAGCACGGCTTTTCGCAGCGCGCCGGCTACCGTCCGCCGGGATCGACCAGGATCGAATGGTTCGGGGAAGTATCGGACGGAGTGGAACCGCAGGTCTATGAGGCCGGGCCGCTGCTGGTGGTGATTGATCTGCCGGCGGCGCAACTTTACATCCGGACGGTGAAGGAGAACTGGAAGAGTCTCGCCCTGATTTTCCCGGATGATCTTGGCCCGTTCCCGATTTCCTATTACGCGGAAAGGAATGGTCTAACGACTGAGGAAGTCTCGCGGATTAACGAGCTGGGAGATACGCGCGAACGAAAGTATCCGACCACTTACATCGAAAGCTTCGACCCGGAGACACGTGATTTGAAGTGCTCTTATCACCTCGACAATAAGCGTTCATGGCCTTTGCACCTGCAATTAGCGGCTGACGGGACACATCTTGCCCTGATGGAAATCGGCGAGTCGTCTCCCTGAGCAGAGGCAGCCGCAAAATCCTGCGCCGTCGGACCGATGTGCTTGACGCTGGCATCCTGCGATTTGTAGTTCCATCGCTGGATCGGCATGGAGGCCACTCCCCTAGGATATAAATAGCCTGCACATCGTCGCATCTATATTTTTGAACATTTCACAGAGGCTGAAGGAAGATCGCGTAAAGGGCTCGCGCCTCACGCGACTATGACGTACCGCGCTGCAAGTAGCGCAGATCATCCGAGCAAAGGTTGGGTCTTGCCTTTCAGGGCCCAGTTCATAGATGATCGAAAACATCTATGGCTGCGGCATCGGCACGGAAGAACGACAGGGAAATAGAGCGCAAATTCTTGCTGAAAAGATTGCCGAAAAATCTGCGGGAATTTCATCACGCCAGCATACGGCAAGGTTATCTGGCAGTTCATGACGACCGAACACAGGTGCGTCTGCGCGTCGCGGGACGGCGTTGCACGCTGACGGTGAAACGCGGGCGCGGACTTGCGCGCGACGAATTCGAAATCGAGGTGGGCCGCGCCGAATTTGAGAAGCTCTGGCCGGCAACAGAGGGACGTCGCCTGCACAAAACGCGGTTCCACGTTCCGTACGGTCATCACATCGTCGAGATCGATGTCTATAATGGCCGAAACTCCGGGTTGGTCGTGGCGGAAGTGGAATTCAGAAGCGAGAAGGAATGCGCCAATTTTCAACCACCCGATTGGTTCGGCGCGGAGGTGACTGGAAAATCGCGCTACAGTAACGTGAGGCTGGCGCGCGAGTAATCGTATTCGGTATGAGCTATCAATTGCGACGGGATGAAGCTCCGGGCGAAGGGCTGCGGCGGATTTGCCGCAAACAAGTCGACCTGGCGCTGGCCATCGCCATGGGCGCGAAGGAAACGCAAGACACTCCCGTGCACGAAACGCGCAAGCATTTGAAGAAGGCGCGGGCAATTTTGCATCTGGTCCGGAAAGAAATTGGTCGCGGCTTGTTTAGAGCGCAGGACCGCTGTCTGCGTGACGTTGGACGAATGGTGTCTGAGATTCGCGATGCTGAGGTGCGTCTGCAAACGGTGCGGCAATTGCAAAGCATCAGGCGGCGGCAGCGGCGTCGCAGTTACCAGAAGGTTGAAGAGATGCTGATGCTCGACCTGGAGAATTTTATCGCGGCTTTCGCCGAGTGGCAGGCGCAGTCCGTTCCAATTTTGGAGCGCGTGGGCGGTGAGATCGACAACTGGCGAGTGGATCATTTCGGTTTCACTCAGTTTGGGCGCGGCGTGCAGGCGACCTACAAGAGCGGCCGAAAAGCATTGGCTGCGGCAAAGCGAACACCGACGGCGGAGTGTTTCCATGTTTTCCGGAAGGAAGCGAAACAGCTCTGGTATCAATTGCGCCTATTGCGACCAATCAATCCGGTTGTGCTCAAGAGTCTGACCGACGATTTGAGTTCGCTCGGCGATCTGCTCGGTCGCGCCCATGATTTGAGTTTTCTGGATGAGCGGTTGCGCCAGGAGCCGGACGATAAAGCCTGGCAGCGCGAGGGTCACGAGTTGCTCGCGGTGATCGAGGCGAGCCAATCGGATTTGCAGCGCGGCGCGGCCGATCTGGCGGAACGCTTCTACGCCGAGCGCCCTCGGGATTTCGGTGCGCGTCTTGAGACGTGGCTGGATGAATGGGAAGCGGCCAAGTCGCCCTCGGTGGCTGATGCACTCGTGAATAACAAAGTCGATCTCACAAACGCGCGCGCCTGAGCGATTGTTATCGTCTTCAGGGTTTCGTTACCTGACGCGCGAACCGGGATGGGTCGCGGCGTGCAAATCGCCAATCAAGGTGTCGATCTTGCGCAGATCCTTGCGACGGCCCTTCTCCGGCTTCAGCTTACGCTTCCGCAGCATGATGGTCAGGTCGCGAATATCCCGCAGGCGATCGCGCGATAGTTTTTCCGTGGCTTTATACGACGCAATCTCATTGGCACATTCTGTCAGCGCGATTTCAAGACTCGCCGAGTAAACGCGAACGGTCGTCCGCAAATCCCGACGGAGCGAGACCAGTTCAGATGCGAGCATCCCGGCTGGACCCGATTTTGGACCTTCTTTCTTCTTCATACACCGGAACCGATGAGTTCATTCGAGCGCCAGAGCGTCTTCGCTGATTGCGCCTGTGGCAAATAACTGACGATCTCGATTTTGCCATCGTAGTTTTCCACCAGAGCGGAGCAGGTCTCGACCCAGTCGCCACAATTGTAATAGGTCATGTTTTCAATCGGCCGGATCGATACGCTGTGAATGTGTCCGCACAATACCGCATCGACCTGAAATTTCCTTGCGTAATGCGCTACCGCTTCTTCGAATTTGCCGATGAAGCTGACCGCATCCTTAACCCGCTTTTTCGCATAAGCGCTGAGCGACCAATAGCCGAGCCCGAAACGGCGGCGCACGAAATTGATCGCGGGATTAAGCGAGAGCAAAAATTGGTAGCCGAGATCGCCGGCAAAGGCCAGCCACTTCACGTTCTGGACCACGGTATCGAGTTCGTGCCCGTGAATGATGAGAATGCGGCGTCCATCAGCCAGCTCATGGATAGCGTGCTCCTGGATGGTGATGTTGCCATACTCGCCGTCGAAATCTCTAACCAGCTCGTCATGATTGCCGGGGATGTAAATGATGCGGGTGCCCTTACGCGCTTTTCGCAGAATTTTTTGGATGACATCGCTATGTTGTTGCGGCCAATAGCGGCTCCGACGCAGCTGCCAGATGTCGATCAAATCACCGACGACGAAAAGCGTTTCGAAATCGTAATCGCGCAAGAAATCGAGCAGCGCGCCGGCATTGGCACCTCGCGTGCCGAGGTGGACATCGGAAATCCACGCTGTTCGCACTTTATGGACTGACTCGGATCTGGCTTCCGGCGGCCCCAAGCCAAAACGCACGCGGCTCGAAAGACGTCCGATATCGATCTGGCGAACTAGTTTATTACCTGCCACTGAATATTCCGTGATGGACAGTTCGGTCGATCAATACTGCGAGAATTGGGCGGCGTCAGGTTAACGAATGGTGAACTTTGTGTGACGATTTGGTGACGACACCCGGCGGCGGGTCAGCGAATTTTTCCTTTTTTCCGATCAGATCGCCCGGTCTGCTGAAATTACTTCGCCATAACTATCGGCTCGAATGCGTGGCCCGGGTAAACCATATTCGACTCGTTGCCGCACCGACATCACCAGCGAAGGAAGTATCCGGAATTTCAATCGAGGCAGGGAGAATTTGTTCTCGCGGCCGGGGAGCTGGTCGCATACGCAGCCGAAGACGGCAGCGACCCGAAAAATATCGATCATTTCTGGATCACGATCCGCCCAGGCGATAACGAATTGTTGCGCATCGCAATCAACACCCATTCGAGAATCAATGCGGCGGCTGGTTTTGATCCGAGGATGCGGGTCGGGACCGTCACTTCGAAGTGGAGCAAATTGCCGGCGACCGGCGTGTTCAAGTGTGACGGGTTGGATTACGCCGACATCGAAACAGAAAACAGCGTGACCTATGTCGAATATGAACGCCCGGCGCTGGAACGATTACTCGTGGCAAAGAGCCGGCGCACCGTCTTCATCGAAGCCTGGGGAGAACTCTACGCTCGCGATCATCTTGGCCTTCATCAGATACACAGCCGACGGGCGAGTTGTAGTGTTTCCAAGGACTATCGAGGACGCGACGGGGCGATTCGTTTTTATTTCGGAGACGATTCAACCTCGGAGATGTTGCTCTTCAAATACTGCGGCCAGGTTTGAAAGCAGGTTGTTAAAGTTGCCGCCACCTCTGGCGCGATCGTTTGTTCCGATGTAGCGACATGTTGCATGCGCGCCATGTTGCTTACCTCTGCGGGGGAGCCGCTTGTCCAAAGTGACGTCGCTGTTCCGCGTCCTGCTTCGGGTCAAGTACTCGTGCGCGTCGCGGCATGCGCAGTCTGCCGCACCGATCTGCATGTCGTGGACGGCGAACTAACGAAACCGAAATTGCCGCTGATTCCCGGACACGAGATTGTCGGACGCATCGAACGGCTCGGCGAAGACGTCAGGGATTTTCAGGTTGGAGAACGCGTCGGCATTCCGTGGCTGGGCTGGACTTGCGGCGAGTGCAAATACTGCCGCTCCGGTCGCGAAAATCTCTGCGCACGAGCGCTGTTTACCGGCTACACGATCGACGGTGGCTATGCCGAATACACCGTCGCTCACACGCGGTTCTGTTTCCGAATTCCGGAGGTGTACGATGATGTCAGCGCCGCGCCCTTGCTCTGCGCCGGATTGATTGGATACCGCTCGCTGCGCAAAGCGGGAGATGCGCGGCGACTGGGAATTTACGGCTTCGGCGCAGCGGCGCATATTATCGCGCAGGTCGCGCGGCATCAGGGGCGCGAGGTCTTCGCATTCACGCGCCCGGGAGACGCGGCGGCACAGAATTTCGCGCTGCGACTCGGCGCGAGTTGGGCGGGCGGCTCAGATCAAACACCTCCGGAGAAACTCGATGCCGCTATTATCTTCGCGCCAATCGGAGCGCTTGTGCCAGCCGCTCTGCGCGTGCTTGAGCGCGGCGGGACGGTGGTGTGTGGCGGAATTCACATGAGCGACATTCCCTCTTTCCCGTATCGCGATCTGTGGGAGGAGCGGACGATCTGCTCGGTGGCAAATCTGACGCGGCGCGACGGCGATGAATTTCTTGAGCTTGCGCCGCAAGTTCCAGTTCGCACGGAAACTCAAACCTTTGCTCTTAGCCAGGCGAACGAAGCGCTCGCTGCGTTACGCTCGGGCAAACTAACTGGCGCCGCGGTTCTCATCCCGTAAAAGCAATCAGATTTGATTTGTCTTACGGACCGCAGCCAGAGCCTGATCGATATCGGCGCAGAACCGGTCGAGACCGAGACGCTCCGCCAAACCGGATTCGAACATCACTTTCATCGGCTGCGGCTGCACTGCGGTCAGGAAAATCTCGACTCTGTCCCGCTGAAGCTTGGCCACTGCAACCTCGAATGCATGCAGGCCACTGGCGTCCATCGCCGGGACATTGCGCATGCGAAAAATCACGACACGCGGCTTGCCGCCCGAGCCGCGCAGCGCCATGTCGAGCTTATCGGCCGCGGCAAAAAACATTGGCCCTTCGATCCGATAAAGAATCACGTCCGACGGCACGTCCTTCCCGCGAATGCTATCGGGTCCGGCGACCTGGTCTTCGCTCTGTGAAGTGACGAGACGCACCTGAGTGACCTCTTCCATTTGCCGGAGGAAAAGAACCACCGCCATAATCAAACCGGCGCCGACACCAATGGTAAGATCGAAGATGACCGTGAGAGCGAATGCGGCGACGAGCACGCCGAAATCCGCTCGCGGTCCGCGCCATAACTCGACAAACGTGTGCAGCTCCGCCATGCGAAGCGCGACGGTGAGGAGAATCGCGCTCAGCGCAGCCAGCGGAATGTATCCGGCCAGCGGTGCAGCGAGAAACACCACGGCGAGCAGGACGAGAGCGTGGACGATGCCGGAGACCGGTGTCCGCGCGCCGGTCCGAATATTTGCGGCTGTGCGCGCGATCGCGCCAGTGGCGGGAATTCCACCCGCCAGCGGACAAAGAACATTCGCGATGCCCTGCGCGAGCAATTCCTGATTCGGATCATGCCGCCTATCGGTCATGCCGTCGGCGACCATGGCTGAGAGAAGCGATTCGATGGCCCCGAGCGTGGCAATCGTGAACGCGGGTCCCATCAAATCGCGCATTGCTTCCAGCGACACGGATGGAAAATGAAAACCCGGCAGTCCCGCGGGGATGCCGCCGAACCGAGTGGTAATCGTTGCAACGTGCCAGCCGGCCGCGTACGCCACAACCGTCGCCAGCGTCACTGCGACGATGCTCGCCGGTATACGCTTCGTGACAAACGGCCAGGAATAGAACGTCACCAAAGTCAGCATACCGATGGCGAAAGACTGCCAGTTGATGAGGTGGAGATGGCTCGCCAAAGCAGCGATCTGCTGCGGCACGTGTCCCGGCATTTTCAATCCGAGGCCGAGGAATTCGTTCAGTTGCCCACAGAAGATGATGACGGCAATGCCACTGGTGAAACCGGCCACGACCGGATAGGGGAAAAACTTTAGCAGCCGCCCCATTCGCAGCACGCCGAGGAGGATCAGCATCACGCCCGCCATCATCGTGGCCAGGGCGAGTCCGCCGTAGCCGTAAACTGCGACCACCGAAAACAGAACGGGGACAAATGCGCCCGTCGGTCCCGCGATTTGAAACCGGGATCCACCGAGGAGCGAGACCACCAGGCTCGCGATGATTCCTGTCCAGAGTCCCTGTTGGGGCGTGACTCCCGAAGCGATGCCGAAACCGATCGCGAGCGGAAGCGCAACGATGCCGACAGTCAATCCAGCGCCGAGATCAGCAAGAAAGTCGGCTCGACGATAACCGCGCAGCGCCGCGATAATAGCCGGCTCGAACTTACGCATTACGGCCGATCTAACGGCACGCGCTCGTGCCAGACAAGCTTCGCCGCTCCCGGAGACATTCGTAAATTACGCGGGCACCTGCCGGCAGTGGCTGGGCACCACCAAAACCGGGCAATGCGCCCTGCGCACGAGCTGCTCCGCGGTGCTGCCGATCAGGGCATGCCGAAGTCCGGTGTATCCGTGCGTCGACATGATTACCATATCAATGTCCGAACGCTTCGTCGCTTCTGCCAGTTTCTCGACCGGCTGTCCGATTTCGACTTCGGTCTCCGCATCGATGCCAACCAGCGGGAGAAAATTGACAAGCTCGTCCAGTCTGTCCTCCGCGTTGAGGCGGGCCGATTCGATAATGGGAGGCCACTCAAGACCCTCCGCGAATCCGGCCGCAGCCATATAATCAGCCGGATGGACGATATGAATCAGCCTGACATCCGTTCCGACTCGCGTGGCGAAAGCCGAAGCGTATTTCGCTCCCTCCTTTGCGCATTCGGAGAAATCTACCGGCACCAGAATCTTCTGTAGAACGATCCCGTTCGCGTCAGTCCTGATCGGACCGCTGGCGCCGCGGCGCACGACCAGAATCGGACAAGCTGCGTGACGGACCACTTTTTCCGCAGTGCTGCCCAGCGTTAGATGTTCAAATCCCGAACGCCCCCGAGTGGCGACTACTACGAGGTCAGCTTTGATGTCCTTCGCCGACATGCAAATTTCCTGAAAGGGCCGGCCGGAGCGCACGTGGCATTGTTTCGGTCGCACTCCCATCGCAAACCTGCGCTGCAGTTCCTGTCTTAGGTGCCTGGCGACCTCAATGTCATCGAAGAGTTCAGGCGTCATCGGTGTCGATGAGAATTGGTGCTCGCCATCGTAGACGTAAATGACGTGGACCGATGCGTCGAACCGCTTCGCCAGCGGCAACGCGTATTCGAGAGCCCGGAACGATTCGTCGGAAAAATCAATCGCGACCAGCATGTCACGAATGGGCAGCGGATCTTCGAAGAAAGATTGTGTCGGCAAACCGGAGGTCCCGGCTGAGTCGACCGGTCTCGAGGACGATTCAGCGTCTGTGCTCATGAGTCCAAATTAATGATACACGGTCACAGTCTCTTACCCGCGATTGCGAAACAAGCATCGTTTCTTGCTGAATACACAGCCGACGCGCGTCGCTCCCGGCACAATCTGTCTAGACGGAAACGCTTTCGGCGGGATGGCCCTGTCGCGCCAGAAGTTGGCGTACTTCTTCATCCGTTGTCTGAGAAAAATCCTCATACGATTGGCCAACACCGTAGAATTCCTCGGGAACGGTCACGACCACAACCTCATCGGCTGCGTCAGTTATTTGCCGCAGAGTCGTTTGCGCGATCGTCGGCGCCGCGACGACAATTCGGCCTGCTTCCAATCGGCGAAGCGCCGCCACAGCCGCGATCATGGTCGAACCGGTTGCGATTCCATCATCGACGAGGATGACGGTTCTTCCTCGCACGTTAGGCGCGGGAAGGTCATTGCGATATGCGCGTTCGCGGCGATTCAGTTCCTCCTGCTCATTGGCAGTGACCGCGTCAATCACCTCGTCCGGAATTCGGAATGAGTCGATGACGTCGGTATTCAAGACGCGAACGCCACCGGTCGCGATCGCTCCCATTGCTAATTCACGATGACCCGGGAGTCCAAGCTTCCGCACCACAAACACATCGAGGGGGGCATGGAGCGCTCTTGCTACCTGCGCCGCCACAGGCACTCCACCCCGGGGAAGAGCGAGAACGAGCACGTCGAGCCGGTCCGCATAGGAAGTCAATTTCCCGGCTAACAACCGGCCTGCTTCGTCGCGGTCGTGAAACTGGGTTCTCACGGTCGCGGTTTACTTGCTTTTTTGGTGCGCCCTCCTGAAAAGTGCGCGCGGAAATCACTCGGTGATTGACCAAAAACGCGTTTGAACGTCCGATTGAATTGCGTGAGTGATTGGAAGCCCACGTCGTAGGCGACCTCACTAATGCGCAAGTTCGGATTCGCCAGGCGGGTCCGCGCCTCTTCGATGCGAACACGCGAAACATAATCGGTAAACTTCAACCCGGTCGCCGTGTGAAAGACTTTGCAGAAATGGAACACGCTCGCTCCTGCCGCCGCGGCGACAGCCGTAAGCGAAAGTTCCTCATCCTTGTGCTTGTCGATGTACTCTCGTGCTTTCGAAACCAGCTTCGGCTCCGAGTTCCGTTCTTCCATCATCAGCTGATTGCTTAAGGTGGAGAGCTGCTCGGCGAAAAACGTGAGCAACCGGACGATCGCATCATACCTGTCGGGTGAAATGAGCGGCGTTTTTCCCCACGCGAGGCTGATTTCGTTCGTGAATCGAACGCCGCGCCGCGTGATCGCTTCCCGCACTTTCTTGATGTCCGATTTATCCGACGATCTGCCAGGCACACGCCGCAACACCTGTCCGATCCGCAGGAATCCAATGGTTTCCTGGCCGAGCTTCACTGGCACGGCGGTCTCGGTTAGGCCAAACGGACAGGTGACGGTGTGCGGATTTGCTCCAGTGTGCCGAATCATTTCGTCGTGCGCTTGTAAACAAACCGCCAATGTGGCCGGCTGTTCGGCCAGGAACGCGCAAAACGGATTCTCGTTTTTCTTTCCGTGATGGGCCAGCTGCCAATGCTCGAGCGGCCGCAGGGTCAGAGGGAGTCCGGTGGCCTGAGTGAAAACGCGCTCGTAGCTACGGAACAATTTCGAGCGTCGAAGTGTTTCAATCAGTTCTTTGTCTGATCGTTTGGCAGGGCCCTTCGTCATCTGTCTCATCGCGGAAATCCATACGGTGATTCGTCCAAGAAGTCGAGGTGAAGGTCACCGCACCGAAGATCCTGCTGCGGACGCGAGCGTCACTTGCCTGGAACTCACGGCCAGCATTTTCCCCCGCGCAGCCTGCAGGCGTCGGATCATGACTGCGGCAGATCGTTTCAGAAGCTCATAGCCCAACGAGCGATCCTTTTCGCAATATTCTCGCAGAATCGTGCCGTAGAAAAATAATGCGGAGGTTGGTTTGATCGCCCGGGCGGTGAACTGCCAAAGGTACGGCGGGAACATCCAGGACCAGCCGAGCAGATCTCCGGCGCCAATCGTATCCACGATTACGGCAGCGCCGTGACTCGTTCCCGATTCGAGCACGATCTTTCCGGTTTCAATCAAATAAAAACGATCAGCAAATTCGCCTTCACGAATAACCACCTCCCCGTTCTTAAAGCGGGCTTCGATCGCGCGCTCGGTAAGCAAGGCCAGGTGGTTCCGGCTCATCCCGGCCAGAAATGGGTGCAGCGCCACCTGCGTCGCCAAACGTTCCGGTTTCATCAGCCGCGTCGTTCGGCTTCCACCAGCGATTCCCGCACGAGCTCTACTCCGGTATCGGACACGGCGCACTCGAGCAACGGAATCCCATGCTGAAAGCTCGCGCGCGCGACGACGCGTCTTCTTGCTCCGGCCGATCGGGCCGAGGCCGGCCGCGGTTTCCTGGTGATCTTTCGAAAACGGCAGGCGATGGTTCTCACGAGGACCTAACAAAAGTCATGTTCCTTCTCGCGCACGGCCAGGACGGGACAGGGTGCACAACGAACCACCTGCTCGGTCGTGCTGGCGAGGCAAAGATGTTTCCAGCTGTTGTAACCGTGAGCGGCCATCACGATCAGGTCGACATCGAGTTCCCTCGCCGCCTCCGCGATCTCGTGCGGCACGTGGCCGGTCCTAATCGTCGAGATAATCGAAGGGCGTTGGCGCGAATTCGGTGAAGCGCAAAGTGCTCGCAGATTCTTTTCCGCAGCAGTGAGCTTCTCCTCCATTAAACTGCGATGACTTACATTGTCATGAGCCATTTCGAAGATGTTGTTTTCGAGGACGTGGAGCAGGATGATCTCGGAGCCAAATCGTTTTGCGAATCGCAAGGCGTATCTCACAGCCTTCTTCGAAGCCGTGGAAAAATCGATCGGCACCAGGATGATGCCCAGCCGCACTTCTTGTGAAAGTGCACCGGACAAGGCTTTGGTTTTCATTACACGCATTTTGCCTCGCCGGTAACAAGATGCTTTGCGGTAATTGCCGAAAACTATGCGTTTCTTGCGATAACGCTTTTTTCCTCGCGATGGCGCTCAGCTCTCGCTGGTCTGGTTCAAACCGAACGTTATCGATTTCCAGGTGATTTGTCTCACCTAACGATTTCCCGCTCTCAATTTGCGGCCATGAATAGAAGCCACCGCAACCACTCTTGCCCGGCGGCCATCCATGGTGATAGCCTTGTCGCGCGTGGAGTCGGAAACTCAATCCAGAATCAGCGGTCTGCTTGGCGGTTGCTGTTTCGAGGACCGCTATCTCAATGCCGCGGCGCGTGGCCGCCTACGCGGACCTCATGGTCCGTCATGGACTGGCATGGCGCGACCGTTGGGAGCCGGGCGGCGTCCACGATATGCTCACAGAGGCGAGCGATCTCACCCGCCGGATCGTGGTCGAGGCGTTGTTTGGAAGCAGTTCGAATGTCGATGCCGAGAAGATCTCGGGAGCGCTCACGCTGCTCAATGCGAGCTTTCACCGGCTCGTCATTCCCTTCGCCAGGCTGTGGCTGCACACCCCGTTTCCGAAGGCGCGCGAACTCGAGGGCGCGATCGAGACGTTCAACGAGGCCATCATGCGGGTCGTGGAGGAGCGCAGAAAGAGCGGCTGGGATCGAGGCGATCTTCTGAGCACTTTGCTCGCCGCGCAGGATACGGAAGGAGGGACACTTTCCCTGAGCAATGAAGAGCTTCACGACCAGATTGCGGGCATCTATCTAGCCGGCCACGAAACCACCGCCCGCGCGCTGACCTGGTCGTGGTACGAGTTAGCCAAGCATCCGGAAATCCAGGACGCCATGATCCGGGAGGTTCAGGAAGTGTTAGGCTACCGCCCCGGCACCTACGACGACGTGGAGAAGCTGCCCTTCACCCATGCTGTCATGTCCGAGGCGCTGCGTCTCTTCCCGCCGGTGTGGACGATCACCCGACAGGCCATGGCCGACGTCGAAATCGGTGAATACCTTATCCCGAAAGGAACGAGCATCTTTATTTCGCAGTATTTCGTGCATCGGGATTCGCGCTGGTGGCCGGATGCCTCGGAATACAAGCCCGGTCGCTGGTTGGAGCAACCCCAGCCCGAGCGGCCCAGGTTTTCCTACTTCCCGTTTGGCGCGGGCGTCCGGATTTGCGCGGGCGAGAACTTCGCCTGGAAGGAAGGCATCCTCCTCCTCGCCACCTTCGCGCAGAAGTGGCGATTCTCATTGTGCGAGAAGACCGACGACCCCCCCGAGCTCCGGCCCGAATTGAACATGGGGCCCAGGAACGGAATGTTCCTGCGGGTGGACCCGGCTTAACGGCACGCATTCCCGAGTGCCGACCTCTTAAGCGAAAGCGGGATGTAGGTTCGCGATCTAGTTGTCTGATTTCTTTGGGTTGGGAAGCGACAAATCGGACAAGATCCGCACCCACGCTGCTGGGGAGGCTGCTTGAGCGGGAGCGCCGTGTGAGCCGCTGTTCAGTCGGCTGAGCGGCGGTCGAAATACAACCCCCCGCAACCGACCAGCGAGTCCCACCAGTTATCGAACTCTCTCGGCGTCCAATTCTCCCAGTCATGGTCCTCGTGTTGCAAGGCGTGTCCCAGTGCCGCCGAAATTGCCATGGCGGACTCCGCCGCAGTCCGTCGTTTTGTGGCCCATGAATTCAGAGCGGTTTGCAGATCGCCAGTGCTAATCGCTTCGGCGAGCGAGGCGGCGTCCTGGATCGCAAAACTGGTACCTGCGCCAATATGCGGAACCGCCACATGAGCGGCATCGCCGACCAGGATGATATTGTCGCGGGTGAGCCGGGCCGGAACACCCTTGTAGATCGACTGCAGGTAAATTTTCCCGCCAGCCGCCACCGCGGCCGACAAATGGCTTCGGAAACAGATCCGCCATTTCGCCAAGGAGCTGGTTGCGCCGCTCGGCCGGGAGTGATCCCGGCGGAAGCGACCAATGGTGAGTCGCGCCGGTGGCATCGGACATGAATTGCGGCAGGTCCCGATAAGCGACGTTTCGATACCACATCCAGTTGAGCGCCTTTCCGCTTCCCGACGGAACCCAATAGGCCACCAGGTGCGTTCGAGAACCGTAGCAATTCACCAAGCCAGGGTGGTCGGCCCATTGACGAAGTGGGTCGCAGGCGTCGGGGAGTGACGGCATCCTCAATCGTCCCCCGGATAGCGATGTAGCCGAGATACTCCGGCTGGAAGTCGGGTGCCACAGTCTGCCGCACAACCGAACCGGTTCCATCTGCCCCGACGACCAGGTCGAACGTTGCGGACGAACCTTCGTCGAAGTGCAGGACAATCCCGTCTGGCTGCGACTCGCAGTGCGTCACGGTGCGGCCCCGGTGAATGATCGTTTCGGGGACGTGGGCATGAAGAGCGGAATAGACCTCGGACCATGCGGTCATGAACTTCCGGGCCGGCCTCGTCCAAAGCAAGCGTCCGGATCGGCTCAGCACAACGCGGCCTTCGATCAGGTTCCCCCGGGGAGAGCCGAGGAGCGAAACGACGTCCGGGTCCATCGCGATTCCGCCCCCGCGTGATTCAAGTCTGGCCTGCGACCGTTCGAAGAGTTCCACGTCAGCTTCGTAGCCACGAAGGAAGCGCGCGGTGGCGAGCCCGGCCACGCTGGCGCCAACGATTCCTATTCTGAGCCCACGAAGTGTTGTGGCGCCCATAGGCTACTGCAGGCCCAGCGCCCGACGAGGCGTGTCGGTGCACATCGCGATCAAGTCGGTTTCGCCCCATTTCTCCGGCTTCAGGACCTGGATGGCAGACGCGAATCGTACGGTGCAATCCGGAAACGGATCGCTCTGTATCTGACCGAAGTCGGTGGACAGGATCACCTGGTCGGGGCCGGTCGCGTCGATGGACGCCACAAATCGTTCCAACGGTACCTTTTCGATCGTGTGGATCGCGAAACAGTGTTCGACGAAGACCCGTTCGTCGCGGGTCAGATCGCATAGCTGACGGTCGGAGAGTTCGACCGACGGATAATGCGGGTGCGTCAGGATCACTGTCCGAATCGAGGCGTCGAGCGCCATCGGGACGAGCTTCATAATCTCGCCGGCACTCAGATGTCCGGTGGCCAGGCAGGCGCCGGCACGGCCGATGGCCTCCAGCACCGGCGCCAGTTCGGGAACGGGTTTGCCGTTGGAGTCGAAGACGCGCACTGGCTCTTCCGGTTGCGGCGTTTCGTCCGTTACGGTTGCACAGGTGGAACAAGCGCCCCAGCGAGAATCGAACGCATGGCCGAGCGTGGCGAGATGAGATTCAGCGTGAACGGTCGGCATCCATACTACGAAGGTGGGATCCTCGGTTCCGTCTCCGCGCACGTCGCTCCTATTCCCGCTGAGCGCTGACCAGACGGCGTCGGGGTTCAGCCCGCCGACAAACCGGTTCAGCACCGTGCCACCAAGTAACCGCACCCCGGCATGTCGTCTGGCATGGGCAGCAAGAGGCGTAGTGGGATAGGTATGGTTTTTCAGAACAAGCGTGGCGTTCCACGGCCGGACTGCTTCGGCGAGTTCGCTCACATCGTAGCGGCGACGGACAAATTCCGGTCCGATGTGGAAATGCGTGTCCACCACCCGCGCCTCGCGAAGTTTCTCGACTAAACCGGATGTGTCGTTGTCTGGCATCAGGGCTGTTGCTCCATGCGGCGCGCGAATTCCTGATGCCAGATCTCGAGGTGGAGCAGTGACCAGACTCGCATCGCAAGGGAAAGGTTTGAGCCGGGTTCTGCGAGTCCGGCAAGCAATGGCGCAGGATCCGAGAATGCGCGCACGAAGGCATTCGGCCGGCTCAGTGTATCGTTAGCCAATTCACGCAGGCCGCCTGTCAGCCACTTTTGAATCGGCACGGTGAAAGCCTGCTTTCGCCGTTCGATCAGCCACCGTGGCAAAAGGGAACGAAAGGCATCGATCAAAACCCCCTTGGGACGTCCCCCCGGACGCTTTGCCTCCGCCGGAAGGGATTCCGCGTATCGGGTAACAGCGAGGTCAAGAAAGGGAGATCGCGCTTCAAGGCTCGCTGCCATGGAAAGCTTGTCGATCCTTGCCAGGTGGTAGTTTCTCAGCCGATTCGCGGTTTCGAGACGCATGATTCGATCCAACGGCGGCATCGAACCCGGCGGCGGCAGGTCGATTCCGCGAAGATAGCTTTCCGGAATACCGTCGATCCCAAGCTCCTCGGGGCGAAACACCATCGTTCGATCGAGATAGGCTTCGATTTGGCTGGGCGGATTGTCGAACCTTGGGTAGCCGCCCCAGAACTCGTCGGAGCCGTCTCCGGTCAACACCACCTTTGTTTCCTTTGCCGCCGCCCGGGCGAGGAGCAAAGTTGGCACGACCACGGGATCGTGGTTCGGATCCTCCAGGGCCACGGCGGTGTCTCTCAACAAGTCGGGGACTTCCTCGACCCGAACCATGAGCGAAAAAGATTCGAGGCCAAGCTCGTCGGCCAATTGCAGAGCCAGCCCGTGTTCATCCTCACCGCCCCCGACATCGTAGCCGACCGTGAACACGTGCGGTCGGAGGGCATCGGAAGAGCGAGCCGTTACCGACGCCACGATGCTGGAGTCCAGCCCGCCCGAAAGGAAGATCGAGGAGCGGAAAGACTCCGGAAGACGCACGCGAATCGCGTCGGATATTAGTTCGCGGGTCCGGCCCGGATCCGCATCGATCGACTCCAGAGATGGTGGTGAAAACCAACGCCCGGCGGTGGTCGATCCTCCTCGATTGATCCGCATCCATCCGCCGGGCGGAACTTGCTCGACATCGACAAAGGCGGAGCCGCAGCCGCCAACGCTCTTGAAGATCAGGCATTCGTAGATGGCTTCGGACCGAACTCGAAGCGGTCCGGCGACGGCGTGCAGGGCGGCGATGGTCGAGGCGAAGGCCCAGCCGTTTTCCATGCGAGTGCGATAGAGGGGCTTCTGTCCCCAGGCGTCGCGGGCGAGGAGCACCGAGTCATCCTCCGATCGATGCAGCGCCAGCGCGAACATCGCGCTTACGCGGTTGAGTCCGTCGGTGCCACGCTCTTCCAGAAGGCGGAGGAGGACCGCGCCGTCGCATTCGCCTTGGGCGAAATCCGCGCCCAGCCAGGCCATGACCTCCCGTGGCCGGTAGAGTTCGCCATTGAAAATAAGCCGTCCTCCGGCCGCACTCTCGATGGGCTGCTGGCCTCTCCCCTCCGATCCCACGATCGCCAGCCGCACCATGCCCAGCCCGACGCGTCCATCCGTCCAGAAGTACCGCGCGTCCGGGCCGCGCTGAGCCTGTGCTTCACACATTGCGGAGAGAATCGGGCGAATGATCTCGCTCCCCTGGGGCTCATCGAAAATCACTCCTGCGATGCCACACATGTCGCTAGCTCCTGCGTAGTCGACGGGGCAGGTCCGCCACTCCCCATCCCAGCAGGCTGACCGGAGTCGAGAACTCGGTCCACGCGAGCCGGAAGTCGCCGCGGCCGGCTTCGATGCCGAGCCGGACCTCGAGGCTTCCTGATGTGTGCCGTATTCTCCAACGCGCGGATTCGCCTCGGGAACGGGACTCGTGCATCTCGAGATAAGCTGCCAGCGCCATCGCCGCCGATCCCGGCATCGAGTGGTGGAGTTCCCCGTGGTAGTAGCTTGCCGTCTCGACCTCGCGCGAGCTATTCGAGGTAATGCGATAAGGAATCACTTTGGGATGATAACCCTCAGGCGCGGAAAACCCCGCCGCACGCGCCGCCTGCATGCCGGCCCGCGCAATAATCTCTGAGGTAGCGCTATCGAGGCGGGTCGGATCGATTTTGGTGAACAGGAAAAGGTTCCCCAACGCCACGGGCGTTATCTCCACTCGCTGCCCGAGCACTCGGACGTGGCAGGGACCGCCAAGACCGGCCAACGCCTCGCGGGATGCCGGACTAGCGAGGAACCGGACCCGCCATGCTTTGGCGATTCGGGGCCCGGGCTCAGGACGCAGCTCGACCTTTTGGCCGGTGGAAAGGTTCGTCGCCTTCCACATTGATATGGGTCTTCCCACATCGTCGCCCAGCTGCGCCAACATCGCGGACGCGGAGGCCGAGTTGGAGCATTCCATCGGCAGGATCGCTCCGCTTTGCGCAATCACCTGCAGAAAACGAAAGCGGAAGGTACCCGATTCCACTCCCGACCAGACCAGCGCCACTTTGTTCTCCTGGGAACTCCGGCCTCCGTAGCCGCCATGGCCATCGGACCCCAGCATGATTCGACGAACCTGGTCGTGCCCGGCCTTTCCGGCCCGCACCTCCATTCCGTCGAGCAGCAGCAGCCGACTGGTTCCCGAACGCACCAACATGCAGCGAATCGAGTCCTCCCGGGAAAGCACATCAGCGAAATGCGGGAGCCTGTGGAGCATACTTCCGTTGTCGCTCCGCCTCCGCTCGATTTCAATTCGGAAAAGCTGCGGGGTGAGACATCGTCGGGTATTTCAACCCGCTTTCAGCCCATCCGGAACCGAAACTGAACCAAACTCTTTCCGCAACGCGGCGAGATCATCAACATACCGATCGGGCGGGCCGGCCTTCAATCGCGACAACCCTTGAAAGAACCGGTCGTGATCGAGGCCGGGGCAGAAAGTGATGAGGAGCTTGATCGGCTCTGCCGTCTCGTTCCAATAGCCGTGAACCGTTCGGCGCGGGACGACGACAATGGATCCGGCGGCAAAGGGCTTCCGCTCCTCGCCCACCTGAATGGTGGCCGTGCCCGAAACAACGTAGAACGTTTCGTCGGTCGCTTCGTGGTAATGGGGATCGGCGCCGATTGTGTGGGGAGGCACTTCCCGCTCGTACATCTCGAAGGCGTGATCTGTATCCCGCGCAAGAATCTTGAATCGCACGAGGCTTCCTGGCTCCAGCGGAATCAGGATACCTTCACCAGATTCGGAAATGATCGGTTTCATATATTCACCGGTGCGTAACGGCGTGCCGTGCCTCGTGTTCGTGATGGAGTCTACACTCACATCACGTTTTTGTAACCGGCACCAGATACAAATCTACTTCCAAACTGCGCCAAAAATTCCGTCCGATTCACAGATTCGGAATATCTCTGACACGGCGCGCTGGGTGGCGGTCTTTCGTGCGCGCGAGACCGAGCGCCCGGGATGCGGTATTTCGCGATCCGTTTGCGCGGCGTCTGGCCGGCGAACGCGGAGAGTAAATCACCGCGTCCATGACGTTCGGGGAAAAGCACCCGTGACCCTTCGTCGCCCGGATGTCTCCGCCTCCAGAAAATGGCAAAAGAAAAGGGTGGCCAACGGGACTCGAACCCGCAACAGCCAGAACCACAATCTGGGGCTCTACCATTGAGCTATGGCCACCGTCGCACTCTGCCGGCGCTGAATTTAGTTTTGACCGCTCGATTTGCAAAGGCAAAGCACCGACTATGGCATGCGCCACGCTTTCCCGGTATGACAATGGGACCTCGGCATTGCAAGTGCGGACACGTCGGCTATCGTCGGCTTCACTATCGCATGAAGAGAATCGGTCTGATTTTGCTCGCCGGTTTTTCGATTTTCATCGTGCCTAACCTGGTACGGGCGCAGTCGGATGACCCGAGCGAAGTGTTCCTAAAAGCATACATGACGGCCCAGCAGGGCGAGAAGCTCGAACACGAGAACCAGTTCAAAGATGCTCTGGCCAAGTTCCGCTTCGCCGGCAGTCTGCTTGAGGAATTACGCAAGACCCACGCCGATTGGCAGCCGGCCATAGTGGAGTACCGCAGCCGCAAGATCGGCGAAAGCATTCTCCGGGTGCGAGAAAAGGCTGCGACGCAAAAAGATTTCGCGATAATCGCCCCGCCGGAACCAACGCCGTCTCCCACCGCCTCCCCCAACAGCATTTCGTCGCCAACCTTGCCGCAGCAAAGCGCCGGACCGATCGAACCCAGCGTCGAGCTGGTTCCGCTCCCGCCTTCTCAGGGACGAGGCACTCCATCTCCGAGCGATGCCGCGATTAAAGACGCGACCCGGCGGCTCCGCGAAAAGATTGACGCGTTGCAAGCCGATCTGCAAAAATCGCGCAAGGAACTGAGCGCGGCACAGAAAGACAAAGACTCCGTCAACAGCCGGTTGCAGGAAACAAACGTCAAGCTGGAAAAGGCGCAGAAAGAGCTCGATAAGACGAAAGCGGCGGAAGCGAACGTGCGCGATCAACTGGCGAAAGCGCAGGAGTCGCTTGGAAAAGTCAAGACAAGCGGCAAAGGCGACGCAAAAGCCGAGGCAGCATTGCGCGAAGAGATCGCACAGCTAAAGAAAGCGCTCGCCACCGCTCAGACAGAGAAGACCTCCGCAGAGCAGGAGAAAACGGCGGCGGCGGCGAAATTGGAAGACGCGAACAAGCAAATCACGAGCGTGACACAGGAACGCGACGCCGCGCTGGCGCAGCTGAAAGGTTCAAAAGACGCGCAAGAACGTTTCCAAACGCTGATCGCAGAAAACAGCAATCTGAAACAAAAGCTGGCTGATGCTGAAAAAACGGTGCGCGAGATCAACGAAGACAAACCGAAGAAGGAACAGGAACTGGCCGACGTGAAGCGCCAGTTAGAGCAATTGCGCCAGCAGCTAGCCAGCAGCAAGAAGCAAAACCAGGACTCCGAAGTCACGATTGCGGACCTGCGCTCGCAGCTGGATGAAGTCAGCGGCGAACTGGAAAAGGCGAAATTGACCGGATCCAATTCCGAGGAGACCGCCCGGCTGACAAGGGAAAACGACCTTCTACGAGGTATCGTGATGCGCGAGCGCCAGGAAGAGGCGCGACGCGAGCAGGCCAAGAAATTGCTGCTCGCCGAGTTTGACAAACTCAAGGTCAAATCGGACGTGCTCGATCAACAGATCGAACTGCTCGCCCAGCCGATCACGAAACTGACTCCGGAAGAGCTTTCCTTGTTGCGGCAGCCGATCGTCGGCCTCTCGGATAACAATCCGAACACGCTGAAAGCGAGCTTCACCGTAGCAAAGAACAGTCAGGCTTCAGGCGCAGTCCCCAATCCTGATTCGACGGGGCAATCCTCTGAAGACGGTTCCGCGCCACCAGGACCCGACGTGGAAACCACTTTTCGCCCGGGCGTGCCGGACAGTCTGATCGAGGTCGCGCGCCAGGCGAAGGAGAATTTCGACAATGGCAAATATCGCGCCGCAGAAAAAGGGTACGAACAGATTCTGGTGAAAAGCCCGAACAACCTCTACTCGCTCTCCAATCTGGGCGTGGTTCTTTTTCGCACCGGAAAACTAAAGGCCGCGGAGCTGACGTTGAAAAAAGCGATCGCGATCGCACCCAAGGATGAGTTTTCCCGGACCACGCTCGGCATCGTATACTACCGGCAGGCCAAATTCGACGATGCGCTTACGGAATTGACTAAGGCGCTCGCGATCAATCCGAAAAGCGCGACCGCGCACAATTATCTCGGGATCACGGCCAGTCAGAAAGGCTGGCAGGAGGCGGCGGAGAAAGAAATGCTCGAAGCCATCGACGCAAATCCTGATTACGCGGACGCGCATTTCAATCTCGCCGTCATTTACGCCACAGCGAATCCGCCCGCGAAGGAACTGGCGAAGCGCCACTACGCCAAAGCTACGTCGCTCGGCGCCGAGCCCGATCCCTCTCTCGAGAAATTGATCAGGTAAGGATTCGTTAGGCCGGATGTCTCCTTCACCCTCCGGGGAGCGCACGCGGCTCGCGTGCTGGTTTCGGCGGCTCGCCGAAACAACCTTCAGAGTTTGTAATGGCCAGACGCGTGCGCTCCGGATTATTGGCGCCCGCACACCATCAACTCACGCAGAACAAAAGGTAGAATTCCGCCGTGCTTGTAATAATCGATTTCAATCGGCGTATCGATCCGTAATTTCACCGGCACGCTTTCATGCTCGCCGTTTTGCCTGGTAATTTCGAGCGTGACCGTCTCGCCGGGCTCAATCGAATCGGATAAACCGGTCACGCTGAAGATTTCCGAGCCGTCGAGCCCTAACGATTGCGCGTTGGTGCCTTCCATGAATTGCAATGGCAGCACTCCCATGCCGACAAGATTGGAACGATGAATCCGCTCGAAACTCGCCGCGACAACTGCTTTTACCCCTAACAAGCGCGTGCCCTTGGCCGCCCAATCGCGCGAGGAACCGGTTCCGTATTCGTGGCCGGCCAGAATGATTAGCGGCGTTTTGGCTTCCGCATATTTCATTGCGGCATCGAAGATCGACATCGTCTCCTCTGTCTTTCCAAAATATTTGGTCACGCCACCTTCCGTTCCCGGCGCCATCAGATTCTTGATCCGCACGTTGGCGAACGTTCCCCGAGTCATCACCAGATCATTGCCGCGCCGGCTGCCGTAACTATTGAAATCTTCGGCTTTGATTCCGCGCGACACCAGGTAGTGACCGGCCGGCGAAGTGGCCTTGATTGCACCCGCCGGCGAGATGTGATCGGTCGTGACCGAGTCTCCGAAAATGCCAAGCGGCCGAGCGTTGCGAATTTCCTCGATGTGGCCGGCTTCCATCGAGAAATTCTCGAAGAAGGGCGGCTCGTGAATGTAGTCGCTCTTCTCGTCCCATTGATAGATCTCGCCCGTGCTCGACGGAATGTCGTTCCACTTCGGATTTTGCTCGCTGAAATCACGGTACAGCCGACGAAAAATTTCCGGAGTTAGAGCGGACTGCATGGCGTCGCGCACTTCCTTCAGACTCGGCCAAAGATCGCGCAAGAATACGTCGCGTCCGCTTCCATCCTTCCCGATTGCGTCCTTCGACAAGTCGATATCGACGCGTCCGGCGAGCGCGAACGCCACGACCAAAGGCGGCGACATGAGAAAATTTGCCTTGATGCTTTGATGGACGCGCGCCTCGAAATTTCTGTTTCCGGAAAGGACGGAGGCCGCGACCAAATCGAATTCACCGATCGCTTTCTCGATCTTCGGATGAAGCGGACCAGAATTGCCGATGCAGGTTGTGCAACCGTAGCCGACAATGTTGAATCCGAGCTTATTCAGGTAATTTTGGAGCCCGGTCTTCTGTAAATAATCCGAGACGACGCGCGAGCCCGGGGCCAGCGAAGTTTTCACTGCCGGATCAATCGTTAGGCCACGCTCGACCGCTTTCTTCGCCAGTAGACCCGCGGCCAGCATCACGCTCGGGTTGCTCGTGTTCGTGCAGCTGGTGATAGCAGCAATAAGGACGCTGCCGTGACCTATGCGGCTTTGGCCGTGCGCGAAAACGTCGCTGGACTCGGCGCTAATTTCCTTCCCGGAATCAGGCGTCGGGCGATTTGTAACCATCTCCACCTTGTTGCGCTCGTCTCCGGGTTCGATCCCTTGATTCCGCTCGTCGCTCGAAACCATTTCTTCATCCTCGGGTCTCGTGCCGTTGAGTTCGACAAGGTGACTCTTCCCGAGATCGGCATTTGCCTTGCCGTAACCGCCGTCCTTGACCGGCATTTCCAGGAGCGAACGAAAGGTGGCGCCGAGATCGGGAAGATTAATCCGATCTTGTGGACGCTTCGGTCCCGCCACGCTCGGCTGCACATCGGCCAGATCGAGTTCGAGATCGATGCTGTAATCGATTTCGCCTTTCCGCGGCATGCCGAACATCTTTTGCGCGCGAAAATAATTTTCGAAAGCTTCACATTGTTCGTCGGTCCGGCCTGTCGCGCGCAGATAATTCACCGACTCCGCATCGACCGGGAAGTAGCCCATGGTCGCGCCGTACTCGGGCGCCATGTTGCCAACGGTCGCGCGATCCGGCAACGGCAGAGACGCCGCGCCTTCGCCGTAAAATTCCACGAATTTGCCGACGACTTTTTTCGCCCGCAGCATCTGCGTAACGTGGAGCGCCAGATCGGTCGCGGTTACGCCTTCGCGCAATTGTCCCGAGATGTGCACGCCTACGACTTCCGGGGTCAAAAAGTAAACCGGCTGCCCGAGCATGCCGGCTTCCGCCTCGATTCCACCAACGCCCCAGCCGACCACGCCAAGACCATTGATCATCGTCGTATGCGAATCGGTACCGACGAGCGTGTCGGGATAAAACATCGTCTCGCCGTCGCGCTCCGCGCTCAATACACCCTTCGCGAGATATTCGAGATTGACCTGATGCACGATGCCGATACCGGGCGGGATAAGGCCGAAAGTCTTGAACGCCTGCTGCCCCCATTTCAAAAATTCGTAGCGCTCGCGGTTCCGTTTGAACTCCATGTCCATGTTCAAACGAAGCGCTTCGGCTGAGCCAGCGAAATCGACTTGGACGGAGTGATCAACGACCAAATCAACCGGCACGAGCGGCTCGATGATTTTGGGATCACCGCCGAGGCGCTTCACCACGCTGCGCATGGCTGCGAGATCCACGACAAGCGGGACACCTGTGAAATCCTGCAAAACGATGCGCGCGACTACGAACGGGATCTCTTCGTTTGCCGGAGACTTCGCGTTCCAATTCGCGAGCGTCTCAACATCTTTGCGTCGCACTTTCTTGCCGTCACAATTTCGCAGCACCGATTCGAGAACGATGCGAATGCTAACGGGCAGACGCGAGATGCGGCCAATTCCCTGTTCTTCCAGTGCTGGAAGTGAGTAAAGGGAACCTTCGCGGCCTTTTCCCGCGTCGAATTTCTTCAGTGTTTTGAATTCGTTACTCATTCCATTTTTGTCCATGTCGAGCGAAGTCGGGACGACTCCGCTTCGCTTTGCTCAGGATGACGACATTCGCTCATACGAACTCGTCATTTCAGCTCAGTCACCTTCGCCTTGATCTTTTCGAAATCTGGAAGCTCACGCGCGTCGTCGAGGCTCTCTGCGTATTGAATGACGCCGCCCCGATCGATCACAAACGCCGAACGCTTGGCCACGCCTCCCATTCCGAGATTTATCTGGGGAAGAAAAGAGTCATACACAACATCGTAACTTTTCGTGACTTTGTGTTCGTAGTCGCTCAGCAGCGGGACGGTGATCTTCTCCTTCTGCGCCCACGCTTCCTGCGCGAACGGATTGTCGCCGCTGATCCCATAAACCTCGGCGTTCAGTTCGCCATACGCATTCAGTTCCTGGCTCATCCCGCACATCTCAGTTGTGCATGTTCCGGTGAAAACCATCGGGAAAAACAGGAGCACCGTGTTCTTCTTGCCGAAATTATTGCTCAGCTTGATTTGCTTTGGCCCTTCCGCGGTCTTGCTCGGGAGGCTGAAATCCGGGGCTTTGGTTCCGATTGCGAGTGCCATAAGATCTCCGTTTTGGTTGAGCGAGAGACATCAGTATAGAAACGGCGTGCCCATGGTCAAAAGTTTTGCGCCGGTTAAGGGACCGCGATCGCTCGGGCGAGCGTGAATTCTTCCGCGAGAGCGCGGTCGATCATTCCTCCGTTAGCGTCAGCGTGTAGCTGCCACTGGTAGAATAATCGCCGTAAACATCGGCGAAATAGGTCGTGTTCGGCTTTACCGGAAACGAGTGCTCGAGATTCGCACCGGGTGTCTCATTGTGGTTCGCGGATAGCGCGGACTTGTTGCTATCGAAAATGCGTATTCCGGGCCGGAGCGTCGTCGATTGATTTTCGATGTGAACTTTTACCGCGGTGCCCTCCGCGTTCGTCTTGAAGTGGTAAAAATCGGTGTCATCGGAATCCATGATGTCGCCAGAAATTTCCTTGCCGATATCGATGTGGGCAGCGTGCAGAATGTCCCCGTTAGGCTCGAAAGCATCGTATTTCTTGAGCGGTTTCACAGTCAACGTGTAACGGCCTGTCGTGCGATAGTCGCCGTAAACTTGCACAAAAAATCTGGAGTCCGGCGGTACCGGAAACGTGTGCTCGAGATTCGCCCCCGGAGTTTCATTGTGGTTTCCTGAAAGCCCGGCCTTATTGCCATCGAAAATTCTCAATCCGGGCCGGAGGGTCGTCGATTGATTCTCGATCTTCACCTGCAAAATGTCGCGATACTTCGCTGGCGTAGTAATTAGAAAAAAATCCGTGTCCTGTTCGTCAGGGATATTTCCCGCGACGGCTTTTTCGAGCGGTAAAACGTTTGCTTGTGACGGCTCGTTGTTCGGCTCCAGTTCGTAGTCGTGTTCCTTCAACTCCTGCTGAATGGCACTCGCGAGTACCTTGCTGTCACCGATGGCACTCGATTTTTCGAAATGTGTCTGCGCCTCAACCAGCTCACCGCGCGACACCTTCAACAACCCCAAATTGTGATGCGCCGGCGCATAATTCGGATCTTGCTCGAGCGCTTCCACAAACGCTTGATTCGATGACTTGGCGTCCCCGGCCTTTTGATAAGCGACACCAAGATCGGTTTGTAACGACGGCAGCGAAATCTTGCGATTGATCGCCTCGAAAGCAGCGGCACTTTCACCCGGTTTGTTGGCTTCCAACAGCGCGAGAGCCGTTTCGATTTCCCTTTTCAGCTCGTCATCTTGCAGCGGTTCGTGCTTGATCACGGCATATTCCTTTTCAATCGCCGCCATGTTAATTACGTATGTTTTCGTCGATAAATCGCTGTTCAGGATATTCGCGCTGCCGTTGATCGCCACATTGTTACTGCCCGTCTGCTGATTGCTGTACGCGCCGCCGCCCTCTTTCTTTTTCGAAACAAAATCAGGCACGAGCTTGATCAGCGCGAGAGCGACTGGCAGCAGGACGAGGATCAGCCACCAGTATTTCTGCGGATAGGAACGGGTCTTCGCTTCCGTATCCGCCGGTTGGGCATCGTCGCTCATATATTCACTCACCAATTGCTGATGAAATACGTGCGCCGGCATTCGCTGCCAGGTCGCCCTTAGTATTTCTGTGAGGGTGGACGAAAGCGATTCTTTTTTGCGTGCTTGTGCACCTCGCGTAGAACAAGAGTGGTGGAACTGCTCTGGTGGCTCATCGTGATTGTTCTGATGGCGGTTGGACTAATCGGAACGGTGCTGCCGATCGTTCCAGGGACGACGATCATTCTCGCCGCCGCCGTGATCCATCGGGTCATGCTGGGCCCGCTGAAGAGCATCGGATGGTGGACCATCGGCGGGCTTCTCCTTCTGACCCTTGTCTCTTACGCCCTCGATTTTGCCAGCGGTTATTTCGGCGCACGCCGCTTTGGCGCAAGCAAATGGGGAATGGCCGGAGCGATTGTCGGCGGAATCATCGGTCTTTTCTTTGCCTTTCCCGGATTATTGATTGGTCCGGTGGTCGGCGCGATTGCCGGCGAAATTATTGGAGGGAAGCGGCTCGTCAAAGCGGGCCGCGCTGGCTGGGGCACCCTCGTCGGAAGCATCGCCGGAATGATTGGAAAACTCACGATCGGTCTGGTGATGGTGAGCTGGTTCCTGGTGGCCGCGCCCGCTCCGTTCTAAGATTAAGCGAGTGCGGCGGATTTTTTCGGCAAAAAACTTCTTGCACGCACTCTCACTTTGTAATACAAAGTGAACCGCGATGAACGAGCGAACGAGGGCCGAAAATGATTTGCGTGTCATTCGCACGCTCATGGAGCGAGCGACAATTTATCGCGCGATCTCTGCGCCGACAGCCTTGGTCGGCAGCGTCCTCTCGATCCTGGCCGCCCTGTTCGTTCATTTCAAGGATGAAGATCGTTTTGGCTTCGGTCCCGCGGTTCGCCCGCGCGAATTTGTCACGCTCTGGCTGATCGTGCTGGGTCTCACGCTCGTCGCAAATGCCTTCTTCGTCTGGCGCGAGGCGCAAAAGGACGGACGGCCTTTCATTTCATCAGGAATGAAGCTCGCGGTGCGCGCAATCGTCCCGAATCTCCTCATTCCCGCGGCATTTACCGCGTGGTTTTTCACGACTGGCTATTTGGGCGCGCGGACCCTGGATTTGGTGGAGGCGTGGATCGCGTTTTACGGTTTGGCCCTTCTCTCAACCAACGTGTTTGCACCTCGTTCTCTCGTTCTCCTCGGCTGGACGTTTTTGCTCTCTGCCCTGGCCGTTCCAGCTTTCCTCGATACGCTCGAGAATCTGACAGACAATCTCCCGAACACTGCCATGGGCGTGACTTTTGGCCTCTATCATCTCGCTTATGCGGTCTGTACTTGGACATCGAGGCGCGCGGCCGTGAGCGAGCAACTTGCCGTCGAATGAACGATGCTCGATTTCGAGAAGCTCGACAAAATTATCCACGAAAAATGGAGACTCGCGATCATGGCCTTGCTCGCCTCGCGCCGGAGTTGGTCGTTTCAAGAATTGAAAGCCGAGTTGAAGATGAGCGACGGCAATTTGGTCACCCACATGCGCAGACTGCACAAACTCGGTCTGATCGCGGTGACCAAGGAGATGCGCGGCCGTCCCCAGACCAGTTATGCGCTGACGGCAAAAGGGCGGGCTGCTTTTGGGGACCATCTCAAGGTGCTCGAACAAATCGTGACTCAATGGAAGGCAAGATAGATTTTTCATGCGGCATCACTTTGCGTAACAAAGTTGCCGACCAAGGATCGACTAAGAACCATTTCTTTCCAAAGAGGCGTGTGAGAAATCAGCAAAACGCGAAACCGGGAAATTAACGAAAACCCATGAGAGTTTTTTTGAACGCGTTACTTTGTAATGCAAAGTTACTCAAGCTCGCATCGCCAGCGGCCAATAATGTCGAAGGAACGCTCTCCCCGCGCGACTCATGAGGATTGATTCATGAAGATCATCCTGGCGGAACATTTCGGAATGTGTTTCGGCGTGCGCGATGCCATTGCTCAGGCAGAACAGCTTGCATCCGAAGGGCCACTCACCATTCTCGGCGAGCTGGTGCACAACCCGGTTGTGCGGGAGCAGCTCCGTGGACAAGGCGTTCGCGAGGCTTCGCTCGGTGAAGACGGCAGCATCGCCACGACCGCACGCGTGATGATCACCGCGCACGGCGTTTCCGATGCGAAACGCAAAATGTTGCGTGAACGTGGCGCAAACGTCGCCGATGGCACCTGCCCGCTGGTGCGTCACGCACACGAGCAACTTCGGTATCTGGTCGCCGCGGGATTCTTCCCGGTTGTGATCGGCAAGCCCGGTCATGTGGAAGTCGAAGGACTGATCGGAGATTTTCCAGACGCCGTCGTGCTGGGCACACCGGATGACATTTCTCGTCTTCCGCAGCGCCTGCGTTACGGAATCATCTCCCAAACCACCCAACCGATCGGGTTCGTCCGAAAGATGGTCGACCTTGTCCGCCGTCGCCATCCCGATGCCGAAGTGCGCTTTGCCGATACAGTCTGCAAGCCAACGAAGGATCGGCAGTTGGCTCTACAAGAGTTGATTCGTCAGGCCGACGCAATCGTTGTCGTCGGCGGACGAACGAGCAACAACACGCGCCAATTGGTTGAGACCTGCCGGGACGCCGGCAAACGCGCCTTCCACATTGAGCGGCCGGAAGAGCTGAAAGCTGATTGGTTTGCCGGGATCGAGGTTGTCGGTCTCACCGCGGGCACTTCAACGCTCCCTGAAACCGTTCAAGCGGCACACGAACGACTTCACGAAATCTCGATAACCCTTTCATGATCGAGCAGCTAAGAATTGTCCTGCGCGGTGACGCCGAAAGAATCGCGATTTGGCTCGCTCGACCGACCCTTCGTCGCCTGGTTGCCTATTGCCTAACCATCTTGATCGGATCCGGTCTGTATGGTTTCACCCTCGGAATCTGGCGCGCGCCGCTGCAATCGTTTTACACAGCCATCAAGTTTCCACTGTTGATTTTCCTCACCTGCTCTGGCAATGCGGTGATCAATGGAATGTTCGCGCAAATTCTCGGCTCGGGGCTTTCCTTCAAACAGACATCGCTCGCCATCCTCACGAGTTTTGCGATTGCTGCGATCATATTGGCCGGGCTAAGCCCGATCACGCTATTCATTTGGTACAACGCGCCGCCGCTCGCGTCGAATGACGCGATTCTGGGGCATAGCGTGATGCTCCTCGCTCATGTCTGCGCCATTGCTTTCGCGGGCATCATGGCAAACCGGCGTCTGCTCGAATTACTGCGGAAGATGAGTGGCCGGGATTCGACTGCGCGTGCCGTTCTGTTCAGCTGGCTGGCCGGCAATCTGTTTCTCGGCGCGCAGCTCGCGTGGAATCTGCGCCCGTTCATCGGTTCTCCGAAGCTCGCTGTGCAATTCCTTCGGGACGATCCGTTGCGGGGCAACTTCTACGAAGCCGTTTGGGGCGCGTTCCGCCATCTCTTCCTTTAAACCAGAAAACAGAAACCAATGACCACACCACCTCTTGCAAACCAACCACCATTGCCTCCGCGAATTCCCGGTCGCTTCATCTTTGAGCCAATGTCCGCTGGCAAGTCGCCAGTCGTCATCATCGAAGCCTTGCTGAAATACCCGGGACGAATCATTCATGAACTCCAGCACAACTGGCGAGCGAGCATGAGCGGCTGGCTGCTCGCGCTGGCGCTGCTCGGGATGGCGGCCTACGGAGTTGTCGTCGGCAGCTTTTCCGGCGGTGCGCAGATGTGGATTGCGCCTGCGAAAATTGCGATTGGAGCGCTCTTATCCATCCTCATCTGTCTGCCTAGCCTTTATATCTTCGCCTGCCTTGGCGGGATCGACGCCCGCCTGCGCACGGTGAGCGGTGTCTTCTTTGCTGCCGTAGGCCTCAGTGCGTTGCTCCTAATCGGGTTCGCACCGGTCGCGTGGATATTTTCGCAGTCGACAGATTCGGTCGCATTCATGAGCGCGCTGCACCTCCTGCTTTGGGCAATCGGGATCGGCTTCGGTTTACGCCTACTCGACACCATGGGCCGATTCTTGAGTGGTTCCGCCCGGAGCCATCTGAAACTTTGGGGATTCATTTTCGTGGTCGTCTGCCTGCAAATGATGACGACGCTGCGACCGATCGTCGGCACGTCGGAACGGTTCCTCCCGGGGGAAAAGAAATTCTTCGTCGCTCACTGGGTCGAAACGCTCAATGGAAAGGTCCGGCCGGCCCGGTAATTGCAAAACGAGAATGAAATTCAGTTACAGAATTCCGGGTTTCCTCGCCTTCGTGTTATGCTAAATTGTTTCTCTGATGGCAGATGATCGCTGGTGAGTCGTTAGGCTCGCTGGAGGAAAGTCCGAACACCACACGGCAACATGCCGCGTAAAACACGCGGGCGTCGCGGTTGCAAAATTGCGGCGACGGAAAGTGTCACAGAAAAGACACCGCCGGTTCTTTGGCAACAAAGCGCAGGTAAGGGTGAAAAGGCGAGGTAAGAGCTCACCGCTCGCGGAGTAATTTGCGAGGCAGGAAAAACCCCATGCGGTGCAAGACAAAACAGAGGGAGGACAGCCGGTCCGTTGATCCTCGGGTATCGTCGCATCACGATGGCTGTAGCGGCGGTCTCTGACCGCCGACAGCGGTCATCGGGCGGCCCGCCACGGCGGGTTGAGATAAATGATCATCACCCCGGAGAAATTCAGGGGACAGAATTCGGCTTATCGTCATCAAATATGAAGGGCGCTTTCGGAAACGAAGGCGCCCTTCCCTTTTCGATTCGCATCGCCCATGTTTGGGGCGCCGGCTGTCGTTAGCTGAGACAGTCATCGAAACATGCCAGCAGACGCGCAACCGTTTCTTCCGTTTCGTCGCCCATGTTGGAGAGGCGGAAGGTTTGGCCTTTGAGTTTGCCGTAACCGCCATCGATGACGAGGTGATGCTTTTCTCGCAAATCGCGGACGAGTTTAGCGACGTCGATCCCGCGATCGTTTCGCACGCAGGTGAGCGTGACGGAGCGATACCCATCCTCGGCGAAGAAGCCGAAATCTCGCGCACGCACCCATTCATGAACGATCCGGTTAGTCCGGGCGTGGCGCGCGTGGCGGTCGGGCAAACCTTCCGTGAAAATTTCGTCGAGCTTTGATTGCAATGCGAAGATGTGGCCAATACTCGGCGTACTGGGCGTCATCCATTCGGCCTGCTGTTTTTTGAACTCGAGGAAATCAAAATAATAACCGCGATCTTTCTGTTCAGCGGCGCGGGTGAATCCCTTTTTCGAAACGGCGAAGAGCGAAAAGCCCGGAGGCAGCGCGAGCGCTTTTTGCGAGCCTGTTAGCATGACGTCAATTCCGAATTCATCCATGGCGATGGCGACTGCGGAAAAGGAAGAGACGGTATCGACGATCAGCGCGACGTCGGGATGACGCCTAACGACAGCACAAATGTTGGCCAACGGATTCATCACACCGGTCGAGGTTTCGTTGTGGATGAGCGTGACGGCATCGAATTTTCCCGTGGCAAGCTTTTCATCGAGCGCGGTAGCATCGATGTGTTTTCCCCACTCGACTTGTAACGGCTCGACGTTTTTGCCACAGCGCCGGGCCACGTCGAGCCACTTGTCGGAAAACGCGCCGCACATGCAACAGAGGACGCGTTTGCCGACCAGATTACGGATGGACGCCTCCATTACGCCCCAGGCCGACGAGGTGGAAAGAAAGACCGGCTGTTTGGTTCCGAAGAGGGTTTGCAACCGCGGATGAATGTCGCGGTAAAGAGTCTTAAAAGCCTCGCCGCGGTGGCCGATCATCGGGTGTGCGAACGCGGCGAACGTTTTCTCGGAGACTTCAACGGGACCGGGAATGAAAAGCTTGTCGTGGGGAATCACGGAACAACGTTCAACAGCCTGCTCCGAGCGCAAGCCGAATGGGGCCAACGTCCAACTCCGAATTCTCCCCGACGTTCTCGGGCTTGCGCCGGAAACTTCCCCGTGGCATAAGACCAACCTTCGCGTCTCGCGAATTTGGCCGCACTATTCCAAAATAATCACCATGCCTACTGTTCAGCCTCCTTCTCGCGATCCGACGATCGAGTCGCAATTTTTTTGGGACAGACACAAGAATGAAATTCTCGCGGCCCTGGTGGTCGCCCTTCTTGCGAGCGCCGGATTTGCCGGGTATCGATTTTATTCCATTCACCGCGACGGTTCGGCCGCGGAGTCGCTGGCAATGGCCAAGACAGCCGAGGAGTTTCAGAAGATCATCAAGGAATTTCCGAGCACACCGGCCGGGGCGAGCGCGTACCTCTTGCTAGCCGGCGAACAACGCTCGAAAAAGAAGTTCGCCGAGGCCAACGCGACTCTGGAACAGTTTGCCGCAAAATTTCCCAGGCACGAACTGGCTGCCACCGCGTGGATGGCGATAGCAGCAAACCTGGAATCGTTAGGCAAGAAAGATGAGGCGCTGACGACCTATCAACGGCTCGTCGCGAATTACCCGAAGGATTTCAACGTGCCGATGGCGATGATCTCGCAAGTCCACTTGCTGGTGGAAAAAAACAAGACGGAAGAGGCGCGCCGCATCTGCGAGAACATCATGACCCAATATCGTGAGAGTCCCGTGGCGAGCGAAGCCGCCCGGCAATTGCGCCTCCTCGGTCCTGGAAAGGCAGCTGAACCGCCAGCGAAAACTTCCATTCCTTCCGCGGTCGTTTCGCCAACGGTGCCAGCTCTGATCGCAGCTCCAAGTCCTGCGAAACCCGCGAATCCCGCGCCGAAAAAGCCGTGATGTAGCGGCGGCTGGAGCAGCCGCCAAGAATTTTTGGCAGATGCTCGCCACTGCGAGCACATCGATCAACGCTTCGAGAATTGGAAACGCTTCCGCGCGCCGGGCTGGCCTGATTTCTTGCGTTCCTTCATCCGCGGATCACGCCGAAGTAATCCTTCCGCTTTTAGGGTGCCGCGCAGATTCGTGTCAACCTGCAGTAGGGCTCGTGAAATCGCCAGACGCGCCGCACCGGCCTGACCCGTGGAACCACCGCCGGTCGCGTTGATCGAGAGATCGTAGGAGCTCGTCAGCTTGACCGCCTGTAACGGTTGCAACACGGTGTTTTGTAACGGTCCGGTCGGGAAATATTCCTCGAACGATTTTCCGTTGATATCGATCTTCCCGGTGCCGGGCGTCATCCGAATACGCGCGACAGAAGTTTTGCGGCGGCCGGTGGCGATGAATTCCTGTGTCTGAGCCATGAAAATTTAGATTGGATTAGAGCGATGAAACCGGGGACGGCTGTTGAGCGGCGTGCGGATGAAGATCTCCGCGATAAACCTTCAGCTTGCGGTAAACGTCCCGGCCAAGACAATTGTGAGGGATCATTCCGCGCACCGCGCGCTCGATCAGGAGTTCGGGATGGCGGGCGCGTCGGGCACGAGCGTTCTCCGTTTTATGACCACCAACAAATCCGGAGAAACTCATGAAACTCTTCTGCTCCTCTTTCTTGCCGGTGAGTCGAACTTTCTCGGCGTTGATCACGACGACGAAGTCGCCAGTATCCACATGAGGCGTGTAAATTGCCTTCTCTTTGCCCCGGAGAAGATTGGCTGCTTTGACCGCCACACGACCGAGCACCTGGTCTTTGGCGTCGATAATCCACCACTTGCGCGGTACTTCCCTGGCTTTTGCGGAAAACGTCTTCATTCGTGCTGAAAAGGGCACGGAAACTACGGGCCAGCAGAAGCGGTGTCAAACGCTACTTGCCATCCCAAACACGCCGTAGAAGCGGTCTGTCGTAACACCTGCGTGCTGCAGAGAATCCGACCCTAAATCCCGGGCTTTGCGCCAGCGGCGATTTTCTCCAAGATCGGCCGAATGCCCGGGTCGGACGCGATCATCGCCGCGCGCAGCGTCTCCCTGAACTCGACGATCGCTTTGTCTCGCTTTTGCATGGCCGCTTTCACTTCAGGGTTCTCCATTGCCTTTTGCTGAGCGGCTCGCAGTTTAAGCTGATCGTCGATCGAGAGCTTGTCGACCAGTCCCTGGCGCCGCTCCATTTCCTTCATGACGGGCGTTTCATCCGGCTCGTCTGCGGCAAAAAGTGGCGACAACTGCGCGGTCGCGAGCGCGATGGATACGATGAGCAGGTGATTGATCTTCATAAGCAAGGATACCATACCGGGTGAAACGGAAGAGATGCAAGCGAAGGGAGTGGCAAAAGCGCGCTAGTGAAATCAGCGCGACGGGTTAAATATTCCGCCAAGATGGCTAATCCCGACATCCCCAAGACCGCGATCAATCCCCGCCGAGTAGAGGATTTTCCAGAGTGGTACCAACAGGTTATCCGTGCCGCCGAACTGGCCGAGCCCTCAGAGGTCCGTGGTTGCATGGTGATTCGGCCGTGGGGCTACGGCATTTGGGAGAACATGCAGCGGCAGCTCGACACCATGTTTCGGGAAACTGGCCACCGCAACGCCTACTTCCCACTTTTCATTCCGCTGAGCTATTTCGAAAAGGAAGCCTCTCACGTGGAAGGCTTCGCCAAGGAATGCGCCGTCGTCACTCATTCGCGCCTCGAAATGAACGCGGACGGGAAGATGGTGCCGGCGAGCCCGCTCACGGAACCATTGGTCGTTAGGCCGACAAGCGAGACTATCATCGGCGCGAGCTACGCGAAGTGGGTACAATCATATCGCGACCTGCCGATTCTGATCAATCAATGGGCCAACGTCGTCCGTTGGGAGATGCGCCCGCGCCTCTTCCTACGGACCACGGAATTTCTCTGGCAGGAAGGTCACACCGTCCACGAGACCGAAGCGGAGGCGCGAGCGGAGACGAAGCTGATGCTCGAGGTCTACGAACGTTTCGTGCGCGATCATCTGGCGATCCCCGTTTTCACCGGCGAGAAATCCGAGAGCGAACGTTTCCCTGGCGCCGTCCAAACACTTTGCATTGAGGCGATGGTCCAGGACCGGAAAGCGATCCAGGCGGGTACGTCGCATTTCCTCGGGCAAAATTTCTCGCGGGCAAGCGGGATTCAATTTCAAACTCGCGATGGCAAGCAGGAGTTTGCCTGGACCACCAGCTGGGGAATGAGCACACGACTCATTGGCACCCTGATCATGGCGCACGCGGATGACGACGGCCTGGTTCTCCCACCGCGTATCGCGCCGACGCACATCGTGATTATTCCCATTACTCCCAAACCGGAGACGCGCGAGACCGTTCTGGAGGCGGCGACAAAACTGGGTGCGCAACTTCGCGCGTTTTCTTACCACGGCACGCCGTTGGAAGTAGAAATCGATCGCCGCGAACTCGGAGGCGGCGTGAAAAACTGGGATTGGATCAAGAAAGGAGTTCCGCTCCGTGTCGAACTCGGGCCGCGCGATCTCGAATCTGGCCAGGTGGCAGTGAGCCGGCGCGATCAACCCGTGAAGTCAAAGGAATTTCTGCTGCGCGAGGAACTCATTGGGCACGCAGTCGAACTGCTCGATTCAATTCAGCGGACCCTTTTCGAGCGCGCGAAAACCTTTCGCGATGAAAACACACGGATGATTGATTCGAAGGAAGACTTCTACGACTTCTTCAGCCCGAGGAATTCGGCCAAACCAGAAATCCACGGCGGCTTCGCCCTCTCCCATTGGAATGGCTCGTCCGAAGTTGAAGAGCAGATCAAGAGCGACCTGAAAGTCACGATCCGCTGCATTCCACTCGACGAGTCCGGGCCATTGTCCGAAGCCGGCACGTGCATTTTCACCGGCAAACCCAGCCCACGTCGTGTCGTCTGGGCGAAATCTTATTAGGCTGGTCGGGATGTCTCGCCGAGCCCCGAAAGGCTTGCTCCCCGAGTATTTCCGCTCGGCCGCCTCTATAACAGGACGCCCAGCGCGCCTTGCTCTTGGGCCTTTGCTAGGATCATCTTGACGCTGCGAATGGCATCAAATACAAGCTTGGCTTACCATTCGCTCGAAACGTAGCGACACGAGGCGACAGCCGTGTGCACACATTCTTGAAAGGTTCCATGAACGCCTGCCGGCAGGATCCGAACAAGGCTCTGCATGATCGTTTGACGTTTCGACGCATTTTCGGCAGCGCTGAAGATCCTCCTGCGACTGATCTCACGCTAGGCTTCAATTCCAAGCGATCTCCAGATCCAGGACTCCCTTCGAGTTCGTAAATGATCCAGTCCTGAAAAATGAAAACAATAATTCTGATGTCTCGCCATGCGCGAAGTCGCGATCTCGTGGCTCTGCTGTTGTTCACGGGAGGCTTTACCCTTCTGGCGATGTCGCTGCGGACGCAGGAGAGGGAAGTGCGCGACGTGCAGCGCCAGCGCGAGGAATGGTTCTATCGCCAGCGCGCGTATCCGCAGCTTTACGTTCCCGCCGGAGCGTATCATCGGGCATTGAAGCAGCTCGAACAAAAGGTGGCAGCAGAAGCAGCCGCGCGCGCGCGTTTCGCGCCATCGGCACCAGCATCGAACCCGTCCTGGACTTTCATTGGCCCTCAGCCCATTCAGACGCCCTATACCGATCCTGTCGTATCGGGGCGAGTCACCGCGCTCGCCATGGATCCGAGTAACGTGAATACCGTCTACCTGGGAGGCGCGCAGGGCGGCGTATGGAAGACGACAAATGGCGGCACGACATGGACTCCCCTAACCGACACACAGGCTTCGACCGCCATCGGTTCCATCGCGCTCGATCCGTCGAATTCCAGCACGATCTATGTCGGAACCGGCGAGGAAAATTTCAGTGGCGATAGCTATTACGGCGCTGGAATACTCAAATCGACAAACGGTGGCATGACTTGGACACAATTCTGCGGGCCGTTCTGCGGACCTGTCGGACAAGATGGTTACTATGGCGGCGGGGCGCGCATCGGAGCGCTGGCTGTCGATCCCGCCAATGGCCAGATTCTGCTCGCCGCTGTCGCGCTCCTCAATAACGATGGCGTCTACCGCTCCGTCGATGGCGGCAACTCCTGGGCCCTCGTCCTCTCCGGCAATCCTGGCAACTCGGTGATCTTTGATCCCACCGGCAACGTCGCTTACGCATCGTTAGGTAGCGGTTTCAGTGGAGGAACGGAAGGCGTTTTCAAATCCACTAACGGTGGCCAAACTTGGACGCCTGCCAATGGGACCGGCGCGAATATGCTAAATCTGACCAATGCCGGTCGCATCGTGCTGGCCATGGCACCTTCCAGTAGCACGACGCTTTATGCCGGAATTGCCGATGTCAACACGGGCGACTTGCTTGGTTTCTTCAAGACCACTGATGGCGGAACGAGCTGGATGCAGCTTCCAGCTACGCCGGATTACTGCACGCCCCAGTGCTACTATGATAATGTCATCGCAGTCCAGCCGACGAATCCCAACGTCGTGTTTGCCGGCGGAGCTTACACAACCACGCTGGTGCGCTCGCTCGATGGCGGAGCCAGTTGGACGACGCTGCAATCGGCCCAGAACTTCGGCTTTCTCCATGCGGACATGCATGCCCTCGCGTTTTTCCCAGATGGCAACACGCTCTACCTTGGCAATGACGGCGGCGCCTATGTCACAACGCAGATCACAGCCAGCGATCCCTTTTTCACCGCACTCAATTCCACGCTTGGGCTAATTCAATTCTATCCCGGTCTCTCGATTCATCCGACCAACCCGGCCATCGCCATTGGCGGCAATCAGGACAACGGCACCGTGGTCTATTCCGGCTCTCTGGCCTGGAACGACGTGGTGTGCGGCGATGGCGGTTACACGGCTATCGACTTCAACACGCCCGCCACGATGTACGCCACCTGTGAGCAGTTCAATATTTTCAAGTCCACATCCAACGGAACGTTTGGAAGCTGGAACGCTGCCTTGAATGGAATCGATACCAGCGATCGGGTGGACTTCATTCCTCCGTTGGTGATGGATCCATCGAATTCGCAGACGCTCTATTTTGGAACCGACCGCGTGTATCAAACCACGAATGGCGCATCGAACTGGACCGCTATTTCTCCCGACCTTACAGGAGGCGACGGTTTCTTTGGTGTGATCAGTACCATCGCCGTAGCTCCGAGCAATTCGAACACGGTATATGCCGGAACCATGGACAACCAAGTCCAGGTCAGCACTAACGCCGACTCGGGCACCTCGGCCATCTGGACGAATATCAGCGCAGGGCTGCCGCCTCGCGTTGTCACGGTTGTCGCGGTGGACCCCGTCACTTCCACCACCGCCTACGCCGCTTTCAGTGGCTTTACGAGCTTTGGCGATGGTCTCGGACATGTTTTCAAAACGACGACCGGCGGCTCCGTGTGGACGGATATCAGCGGCAATCTGCCGAACACTCCGGTCAATTTCCTCGTCATCATTGCGGACGCGCCAAGCACATTATTTGCGGCCACGGACGTCGGCGTATTTTATAGCACGAATGGCGGTGCAAGCTGGACATCTCTGGTCAACGGGTTGCCGCGCATTGCCGTGATGGGATTGACGTTTCAGACTTCCTCGCGAACGCTGCGCGCTTCCACGCATGGCCGCGGCGCCTGGGACATCAATATTGCAAATATTCCGCCGCCAACGCCCACGTCTGTTGTTTCCCGAAAGACCCATGGCGCCGCCGGTGCCTTCGATGTCAATCTTCCGCTCGTCGGCACACCGGGCATCGAGTGTCGTGCCGGCGGCGCGACCAATGACTATCAAATAGTCGTTACGCTCGCAGATCCGGTCACCGTTAGCGGAAATCCCCAAGCGCAAGTGACCCTGGGAACAGGGACGATCGGGATCGGCGGAGTCGGCAACGGCGGTATGGTAATGGTGAGCGGAAATATCGTGACGATTCCGCTCACCAACGTCGGCAATGCGCAGACCATTAACGTCACGCTTTTTGGCGTTAACGGTTTGGGCAACATTGCAATTCCGTTGAGCGTACTTGTCGGCGACACGAGCGGTAACGGTTCCGTAAATTCGGCTGATGTTAGTCAGACCAAATCACAGGCGGCGCAGCCAGTCACAATGTCGAACTTCCGTGAGGACGTGACGGTGAACGGTGTCATCAACGCTTCAGATATTTCCCAGGTCAAATCCCGGTCTGGCACCTCATTGCCGTAGAGGCCAAATCCCGCCGCGAGTCGCTTCGTGATAGCGAAGCCGCTACAGGATTGACCGGTTGACGGGCCGAACCGCTCTTGTTTATTTCACGCGTGGCAACCGAAATCACCCTCTATAGCCGCGAATGGTGCTCATGGTGTATCGACGCGAAAGATTATCTCTCGGAGCGTGGTTACCAATTTGACTTGATCGATGTGGGCAAAGACCGCATCGCGTATGCGGAGATGACTGAGCTATCCGAGCAGACTTATGTCCCGACTTTGGTTGCCGGCGATGCAGTGCTCGCAAATTTCGATACCGATCAATTGCAAAAGTTTCTGACCGAGCACGGAATCGAGCCCTAATGTTGTTTGGTTTATTTCTCACGCTGGGCGTGGTCGTGCTCAGTATCGCCCTGCGGAGTTATCAAACTTCCTTCTCCCAGAAGATGGGCGCGCTCGGTATTCTGATTTCGTCGTTCCTTGCCGTCTATTTCATTACCGGAAGCCTGCTGCTCGGGATCGCGGCCGCGCTCAGCTGGCTATTCCTGCCCTGGCTGGAAATTCTCACTCGGATCCGCACGCTTCGTTTGCCGAAGGAGAAGGCGCTCCGCCCAAAGAGCCCGCCGTCGGCCGATGTTTTTCCGACACTCGACGAAATCTCGCGTGAGATCGAGAACGAAGGTTTCAAGCACGTCAGCGATGCCGGCTGGGATTGGGAGGATTACAAACAGTTCTTCCGCCTCTATTACAAGGAGGAGGATCGGGCGCAGGCGACGATTTGCCTGAACGAGCAACACGAACTCTCCTTTTATTACCTGCGCATCTCTTCACGCGCCCGCGACGGTATCATCTGGACGACCTGGAACTATCCCCTCTCCTACGGTCTAAAATTGACACCGCAGTTTCGGATCAACCGCCAGCGACCGGACCAGTCGTTCTGGCAGCTTTATCAAAGCCACCGTGAATTTCTTCGCCTTCACCATGTCGAGATCGACGTGATCGATGCGATGGATGATGAACGGATCGAGCTCGAAATCGAAAATGACTTGCGCGAGCAGATAGCGCACAACATCCAGAAGGGCGTGCTCACTTCCACGGCCGGCGGCGAGGTAAAGTATTCCTGGCGCGGAATGATCTATCTTTGGTGCCAGTTCCTGCTCGATCTGGTGCGATTGTGATGACTCACACCTTCATCACTTCGGCTTCTTTGCGCTCGAAATGATCGTCGACCGATTTCACAAACCGGTCGGTTAATTTCTGCACGTCGCCTTCGAGATCGCGCAATCCATCCTCGGTCAACTCCCCTGATTTCTGCAGCTTCTTGGCTTCGTCCATCGCGGTGCGGCGATTCGCCCGCACGCGCACGCGCGCTTCCTCTGCCATTTGTTTGAGGGCTTTCACCAGATCTTTGCGCCGTTCTTCCGAGAGCTCGGGAATCGGCAGCCGGATAATTTTCCCATCAACCATCGGCATGATGCCGATCTTCGATTCCTTTAGCGCTTTCTCGATATCGCGCACAGTGGATGCATCGAAGGGTTGGACGATCAGCAATCGCGGCTCGGGCGTCGTTATCAATGCAAGCTGCTTCAGCTTCATCATCGAGCCGTATGCTTCCACGTCGACGTTCTCCACCAAGGCGGGCGATGCCTTGCCCGTTCGGACCGAGGAAAATTCGTGGACCATGTAATCGACGCTCTTGTCCATCGCTACCTCGGCTTCGAAAAGAATCTCTTCGGCGGTCATGGTGTTCGGTCGGGCAATTACGACCTATCGGATGCGAGACGCAAGGGACGCATATCGGGACTCATTCGGTAACAAGAGTACCGACTTTCATCCCGAAAACGATGTCGCGGATGTTGCTCGGTTCGTTCATATCGAAAACGATGATCGGAATCTTGTTGTCCATGCACAGGCTGAAGGCTGTTGAATCCATCACTCGCAATCTCTTGCTCAACGCCTCCGAATAACTGATCTGATCGTAGCGCTTCGCCGTCGGATCACTGTTGGGATCGCGATCGTAGACGCCGTCCACCTTCGTCGCCTTCAAGATGACGTCCGCTCTAATCTCGCTCGCACGAAGGGCGGCCGTGGTGTCGGTCGAAAAATACGGGTTGCCGGTTCCGGCGGCGAAGATGACGACGCGGCCGAGTTCCAAATGGCGAATGGCGCGACCCAAAATGAATGGTTCAGCCACGTTCTTCATCTCGATCGCTGTTTGCACCCGGGTTTGCACGCCGATCTGGACCAGACCACTTTGCAGTGCGAGGCCGTTGATTACCGTGGCCAGCATCCCCATGTAATCAGCGGTCGTGCGATCCATGCCGCGGTGAGCGGCGGCCTGGCCGCGCCAGATGTTTCCTCCGCCGATCACGATCGAGGTCTGGACCCCGAGATCCAGAATCTCCTTCACCCGCTCGGCTATCTCGCGGACGATTTGAGGTGAGATGTTCTCGCGGGTGCCGCGTTCTTGCAGCGCCTCTCCGCTCAATTTGAGAACGATGCGTTTGTACACGGGCGCGCGCGATTCATTCTGCATGGCGAGGATGTTGAAACAGAACGACGGCGTGTTGGGAAGCAAAATGAATGTGGGAGCGGCCTGAGCGCCGCGATTCCCAATCACAAAATCTGCATCGGCGCACCAAGGCCCCTCCCACATTCAGGCGATCTCAAAGGTGGTCGCGTGACCACGCAGAAATTCCGCCGCGCTCATCCGGCGCTTGCCTTCGAGTTGCACCTCACCAAGTGAGAGAGCGCTAGCGCTTGCCCCAATCACGATCGAACTGACCGATCGAAGCATTCTACCGGGTTCAGTTTTCGCGGCCTCGATCGTTTTCGCGCTGAATATTTTCAGCTTCCGTTCGCGTCCGACTTCATCCCGCAAAATCGTAAATGCGCCCGGCCACGGATTGAACGCCCGGATCTTGCGTTCGATCATCGCCGCCGACTCCGTCCAATCGATCCGTCCATCTTCGCGTTCGAGTTTTGGCGCGTAGGTCGCTGCTAACGAATTCTGTGGAATCCGTGAAGCGTTTCCCTTTTCAAGCTGCGAAAGCGCTTCATTCAACGCATCCGGCGCAATCTGTGCCAGCCGATCGTGAAGCGATTGGCCCGTCTCATCCGCAGAAATCGTGATGTTTTTTTGCAGGAGAATGTCGCCAGTATCAAGGCCTTCATCCATGTACATCACGGTGATCCCGGTTTCTCGATCGCCAGCGATGATAGCTGCCTGAACTGGAGCCGCACCACGATAACGCGGCAAGAGCGAGGCGTGCAAATTGAGGCAGGCGACGCGCGGGATCTCCAACACGCCTCGCGGCAAGATTTGACCGTAGGCAACTACGACAATCATATCCGGTGCGAGGGCTCGGATTTCAGCAATCGCCTCTTCACGTTTGATTCGGTCCGGTTGGAGAATCGGTATCGTCGTGTTCCCTGCGAGTGCAGCCTTGACTGGAGGCGACTGCAGGCGCTGATCGCGCCCCACCGGCTTGTCCGGTTGCGTAACTACTCCGACCAGTTCATGCGATTGAGAGTTCAGCAGCGAGCGCAAGACCGGCATGCCGATGTCGCCGGTCCCGATGAAAACGATGCGCATGCCGTTTACGGCAACAGGCGCACTGGAGCGCGACGAGGGCGACGCGCGACAGCTCTTCGCGCCATTAGCTTTTCACCCGCGGTTACTTCGCGCTGACCAACGGACGAAGCGCAGCCCGTGCAGAGATAATCGTAGAGCTCGCGATCGGGCAACACGAGCAGGAGACGCTCGCGCACGGGCATGGCCGTATTGCACTTCTTACAAAAAAGGCTGGAGGCCGTGAAATTTTCAAATTGCTGCTGTTGATGCATGACCGTCCACGCCGTTTAGGCTCGCTAGAATATCCAGCAAAACCTTGGACGGAGGTTGCGTCGCGTCAACTATCGTGACCGCCTCTTTTGGATAATGCGAAAGGACCGGTTTGGATTCCTCCTCGTAGATGGCCAGGCGGCGCTGAATCACCTGCTCGTTCGCATCATCCAGCCGATTGTCTTTTAAGGCGCGCTTTTTTAGCCTCGCAAAAAGCGTGTCGCGATCTGGACAGGAAAGGTGAAAGACCTTCTTCACATCGATCATCTCTTCCATGATCTTCGCCTGCCCGACGTTGCGGGGAATCCCATCCAGCACAAGCGTGTCGATATCCGGTTTAAATTTGTGCGCGTCCACCGCTGCCTGGATCGCCTCTTTCCAAAGCTCCACCGTCACCTCATCGGGCACCAGCTTGCCCTTGCTCGAATAATCGAGAAAAGCACGACCGACCGCCGTCCGCGTGTCGATCGAGCGGAAAACATCGCCGCAGGCGCAATGGAAAAAGCGCGGGATGGTGCCAATCGTTTTGCCTTGCGTGCCTTTGCCGCTACCTGGGGCCCCGAAGAGGAGGAAAGTTTGGTATTTCATGAGGGATTCTGTTTATAACGCAAAAGCTGGTTGTCGCACAACCTATTCGGCGACCGCCTGCGCTGTCATTCCGAGCGAAAGCCGAGGAGAGATGCTCCCGCAAACGAACTCCGGCGAGCTCTCGTTATCTCGCGGACGTCACCGGTTCGACGTTCACGCGACGTCCTGCACGATCGAAGCGAACCTGACCGTCCACGAGCGCGAAAATCGTATAATCGCGACCGAGTCCGACGTTCTTACCGGGCAAAAATTTCGTTCCGCGCTGGCGGATAATGATGTTGCCGGCTACGACCGCCTGGCTGCCAAATTTTTTTACACCCAGCCGTTTGCTGACGCTATCCCGTCCGTTCTTGACGCTGCCCTGTCCTTTTTTGTGAGCCATTTGATTAGGAGGATTTCTCGGCCGTTTCTGATTTCTTCGCCTTCGAAGTTTTCCCGCCCAGCGTGATGTCCATGATCTTGATACGCGTCAGCTTACGTCGATGGCCAACCGTGCGATGATAGCCTTTGCGCCGACGATACTTGAACGCGATGACTTTCTTGTCCTTGCGCTGCTCGACTACTTCTCCGGTGACGGTCGCTCCTTCGATCAGCGGACTGCCATGCGTAAGTTTCTCGCCGTCGCCATGGAATAGGACATCGCCAAAAATTGCTTTCTTACCCACTTCGCCTTCGAGGAGATCGACATCGACGATGTCGCCCTCGGCAACGCGATGTTGTCTGCCGCCTGTCTTGATAATTGCGTATGCCATAACGAAAGGGACTTTTCTGGGGGAAAAGCCGCGCAAACTCACACGAGTTCGCCGCTTTGACAAGGGGAAAACCGTTGTTGCCGCCGCCGTCTCTGGCGGCAGGGCTTTTTGGTACTGCCGTTGCGGACAACAGCAGCTACAACCCGGAGATGACGAACGTAATCTCTCCTTTCGCCGGATGCGCCTCGTAGTGTTGGAGAAGTTCCGCCGCCGTACCGCGCCGGAATTCTTCGAACTTCTTCGTCAGTTCCCTCGCGACGCAAAGTTGCCTGTCCGGCATGATCTCCGCGCAAGCCGCCAGTGTCTTCATGATTCGATACGGCGATTCAAAGAAGACGGACGTTTCCTCCCGCTGCGGCAGCCGCGTGCAACTCGCGCTCGCGCTGGCCACTTTTCACCGGCAGGAATCCGCGGAAACAAAATTGATCCGTCGAAATTCCCGAACCGACCAATGCCGTTAGAATCGCGGAAACGCCCGGGACAATCGTGTATGGCAGATCGCGCTCGATGCATTTCTTGATCAGGCGCGCGCCCGGATCGGAAAGACCCGGCATGCCGGCGTCGGTGATGAGCGCGACGTTCTCACCGGCCGCCAATCGCTCCGCCAGCTGCTCAGCCCGCATCGCCTCATTGTGTTCGTGATAGCTGATAAGCGGTTTCCGAATTTCAAAATGCCGCAATAGATTTCCAGAATGCCGCGTATCCTCCGCCGCAATCACGTCCGCGGATTTTAAGGCCTCAAGCGCGCGCAAAGTGATGTCGTTGAGATTGCCGATCGGCGTCGCGATGACGTAGAGCACGGCGCATCATCCCGCAAAATCACCAACCACGCCATTCTGTTCGATGCCAGTGTTTGGTAAGATTTGACGAAGCCGCCAATGTGATAACGTTTCTTATCCAAACTATCGGGATCGCAAGCGATGAAGCCGGTCTTTGAGCCTCCCGCCAGGAGGCGACGTTTTCCCCTCACAGATTATTCGTTTCAGTCGGGACTGGGTGAATGGCGCGGTTATTCATCGTCCGGTGACGACGATTCGGATGTCCGCAAGTTTCACAATTTGCATCGCGAATTTCTGCTGGAGTCCGCGCGCGAACGCACACGCGAGATGGTGGCGTTTGCGATCGTGGCTCTTGTCGCCTTTTGGCCGGTCATCTACATGCTCGTCACCGTCGTGAAGCTACTCCTAAAAGGCCGGCCGTTGGACGAATAGCGAGCCGCGGCGTGCGAACTTCAGTTCCGCCCAGGCAATGCCGCGCCGAACGCGTCTCTGAATTCAGGCGTCGTGTCGGGTGCAAAGCCGTGACGCATGATGTTTTCTGTCACGACGCGGGGAACCAGGAATTGGAGCAGATAATCGCCGCCGCCGGCTTTCGTTCCGCCCCCCGACATCTTGAATCCGCCGAACGGATGGCGTCCGACGACCGCGCCGGTGCATGAGCGGTTGATATAGACATTGCCCGCGACCAACTCCGCTTTGACTCGCTCGATGTTGGCCGGACTCCGCGAGAAAAATCCACCGGTCAGCGCATAGTCGGTGTCGTTCGCGACGCGGATCGCTTCATCGAGATCGTGCACCCGAATGACACTCAGGACCGGCCCGAAAATCTCTTCGCACGAAAGCCGCATTTCCGGTTTCACATCGGTGAAAATCGTTGGTGGAATGAAGTAGCCTTCCGCCGGAAAATCTTTTCCTTGAAACGCGAGAGTCGCTTCCTTTTTTCCCGCTTCAATTGTCTCCAGCATGCGTCGGTATGCGGTTTCATCGATGACCGGGCCAACGGTGATGCCTGGTTCTTCCGGATTCCCGACGCGCAAACTCGCCGCCGCTTCCACCAACCGTTTGATGACGCGGTCGTAGTTCTCATCGAGAACAATGAGCCGCGAGAGCGCGGAACACTTCTGGCCCTGATATCCGAAGGCGGAATAAATCGAATCGACGATGGCTTCGTCGAGATCGGCGTCCGCGTCGATGATGACCGCGTTCTTGCCCCCCATCTCGCAAACGACGCGTTTCAGTTCAAGCTGGCCCGGCCGAGTCTTGCCCGCGCTTTCCCAAATTCTCAACCCGACTTCGCGCGAACCGGTGAAGGCGACCATGTGGACATCCTTGTGATCGACGAGATGCTGGCCGATGACCCGGCCCTTGCCAGGAAGGTAATTGAGGACACCGGGTGGCACTCCCGCTTCTTCGAATATTTCCATCAACATCGCGCCGCAGACGGCCGATTGCTCCGCCGGCTTCATGATGACGGTGTTGCCGGTAACGAGCGCGGCGGAAACCATGCCGGTCAGAATCGCCATCGGGAAATTCCATGGTGCGATCACGAGCGCAACGCCACGCGGCCAGTAATGCTGATAGCTTTCCTCACCCGGCACGTGCTGCGTCAGCCGTGGGAGACCGCGCGAGCGCATTTGCTCTGCATAGAAAAGGAGAAAATCGATCGCCTCCCGGATGTCGGCGTCGGCTTCGGCCCATGGCTTTCCGACTTCAAAAACTTCGAGGGCTGAAAGCTCGAAACGCCGGCGATCCATGATCGTCGCGACGCGTTCAAGCAAACCGGCTCGGTGATCGACGCTGACACGGCACCAATGGTCGAACGCTTTGCGCGCCGCTGCGATTGCGATCTCCGCCTCCGGGATTCCGGCTTCCGCCACGGCGCCGACAATTTGTTTCGGCGAACTGGGATTGATCGAGTTAATCAGATTGCCGGTCCAAATCTTCTGACCGTCGATAACGAGGGGATATTCCTGACCAAGACGACCGCGCACGTCGCGGAGCGCAGTTTGCATTTGTTCCTGGCTGGAGTGGTGGACGAAATTAACCAATGGCGCGTTTTCGTAAGCGTCGGCAGGCGGCTGGTCGAGCGTGGCGCCGTTGCGGCCAGGCGGGCTAGTTGTAGCCGGAATCGCCGGCGTCGATCGCAGGCTCGATTTAACTATTTCGGTGGGATCACGGAGCAACTGCGCTGCGGATGCGTTGTCGGAAAACTTCGCTTTCAGGAATCCCTCGTTCGAGGTGTTCTCGAGCAGGCGCCTAACGAGATATGACATGCCGGGCAACAGTTCGCCGACCGGACAATATTCGCGAACACGATAACCCATTTCGACCAGCGCGCGCTTGATCGGGCCGGCCATACCAAAGAGAAGTTGAAACTCGAAACGGCTGCGATCGATTCCGAGTTTCTCCGCCAGCGCCTGAGCGTGGGCAATGCTGCGGACATTGTGCGAACCGAAGGCCGAGGTAACGATCGACTCGTTTTCAAGAAGCACTCGCGTGAGCGCTTCAAAACTCGCGTCGCTCTCGGCTTTCTGCATGAAGACCGGACACCGCCAGCCGTTCTGCGCGGCTTTGATTTTCTCGTAGTCCCAATAGGCGCCCTTGACCAGGCGCACCGTGAAACGCGTGCCCCGCTGCCGTCCCCACAAGATCAGTTCGCTCAAGTCCCGCGCGGCATCGCGCAGATAAACCTGGACGACGATGCCCGCGTGTGGCCAGTCCCTGAATTCCGGCTCGGTAAAAAGCGTTTTGAAAAGCTCGAGCGTCGTATTCTTGTGCGCATAGCTCTCCATGTCGAAATTGATAAAGGCGCCGAGCTCCTTCGCGCGTCGCAAGATCGGCCGCAGCTTTGGCGCGAGGTGCGCGATCGCGTCAGCCGGATCGGCCGGATTCATCTGCGAATAAAGCGCGGAGATTTTTACCGAGACGTTGACCACGGGGAACAGCTCCGAATTGCCGCCGAGCGGATCGGTCCAACCGTGTGTTTGCTCTGAGAGTCCCTCCACCAAAGCAAGGCAACGCGCGGCATACTCATCTGCTTCCTGTTCGCTCACGACCGCCTCGCCGAGCAGGTCGACGGTAAATCCGATTTTTTCCTTTCGCCGCTTGCGCAGCATTTTCATGACGTCATCCGGATTGCGTCCGGCGATGAACTGCCGCGCCATTCCGGAAACGTTCCAGCGCAGAATCGGAGCGGTGAGTGAGGGAAGGATCCGCGCCGCTCGCAGTCCGGTTTGCATCAGCGGCGTGAAACCGTTGCGCATGTCGGCGAAATATTCGTCGAGGTGTTGGACGATGTCGTGCGGGCTCCGGAGCGATGCGAGCACATCGACGAAGCGGAACATTTGCACCTTGAAATGCTCGTCCCGCATCGAGAACGCCATCATCCGCTGGTAAAAGCCGGCCTTGCTGAAAACCGACTCAGGATTCTTGTCGACCAGCTCAAAAATGCGCTGGCCGCGCCGCTCGATCTCACCTTGGAGGGAACTCATGACGCGATAATAACGCCGCCTCTCAAATTCGGCAAAGCAGATCCAATTGCCAGCCGGGGCAAAATTCGCATCGCAGAACGAGCATTAGCGGCAGTGGGGAGCGCACACGGCTCGCGCGCTGGCGACGACGGCTCGTCGTCGCGAACTTTTCCGAGAAAGATTGTTTTGGCGAGCCGCGTGCGCCCCCCGATTGTTTGCTCGATGCGTCGATCTCGCGTACGAAAAGATCGATGAGTTCCACGACTGAGCGCCATGAATTCGCCAGTGACAACACAGCCGGAATCTGTCCCGAGGCCCTGGCAACCTTGGAAGAGGCTAATGTCGGAAACGTTGCTTCGTACGGCGAGGACAAGTGGACCGAGCGCATTAGCGATCAGGTGCGCGAGATTTTCGAGACGGACTGCGAAGTCTTCTTGGTCTTCAATGGCACCGCCGCCAACTCCCTAGCGCTCGCCCAGCTCTGCCGATCCTTCCACAGCATCATTTGTTACGAATTTGCGCATATCCAAACGGATGAATGCGGCGGTCCGGAATTCTTCACTAACGGATCGAAACTGCTCCCGATATCCGGCGCCAATGGCAAGCTGGATTTGGCGCAAGTGGAAATCGCGCTGCTGAAATACCGCGACTTTCATTCGCATAAGCCGCGTGCGATCAGCGTCACTCAAGCGACCGAACGCGGGACAGTTTACTCGGTCGATGAGCTGAGGGCGCTCGGAGAGTTTGCGCGGCAACACGCATTGCGGTTTCACATGGACGGGGCGCGATTCGCCAACGCCGTGGCTGCACTGGGTTGCACGCCGAAAGCAATCTCCTGGCAGGCAGAAGTAGATGTCCTTTGCTTCGGCGGAACGAAGAACGGAACCGCCGCGGGCGAGTTGGTTGTCTTTTTCAACAAGGAGCTTGCCACCGAATTCGACTACCGGGTCAAGCAGGCGGGTCAGCTCGCGTCGAAGATGCGTTTTCTAGCTGCGCCCTGGCTTGGTCTGCTGAAAGATGGCGCGTGGTTGCGCAACGCCCGGCACGCCAACGAAGCGGCTCGCTCATTGGCGGAGCAACTAGGCGTGCTGCGGGGGATCGAGCTGGCCTTCCCGCGCGAGGCGAACGAGGTGTTTCTTCGAATGGGCGATTCGCTGGTGAAGAATCTGCAAACGCGCGGTTGGCGCTTCTACAAGTTCATCGAACCCGATGTTTATCGCCTGATGTGCTCGTGGTCGGTGACTGAAAAGGCAATTACCGATTTCGTTACAGACGCGAAGGCGATCATCTCGCAATCGGATTCAGCGCGCCAATCCTAACGAACTACAGCTCAATCGTCTCGCCGATCTCCGCCAGAAACAAATTCTTGCCGGCAGCGCTCGCCGCTTTCAGCGCGGCAGCGCGATCGATCTTGATCGGCGGGAAAGTGTCGTAATGCAGACCAAGGATTTTGGTGACACCAACAAAATCCGCCGCTCGCAGCGCATCCTCTATTCCCATGGTAAAGAAATCGCCAATCGGGAACGCAGCGAAATCCAGCTTCGTGGTTTCGCCGATCAACTTCATATCGGAAGTGAGCGCGGTATCACCGGAATAATAAAAATTGCCGTCCTTCGATTCGATCACGAATCCACAGGGATTCCCGCCGTAACTGCCGTCAGGCATTGAGCTGCTGTGAATGGCGGCGGTGAGTTTCACGCGGCCGAAATCCATTTTGGCGGCGCCGCCATGGTTCATCGCCTGCACATTCTTCACCCCTTTTTTTTCCTCAAACCAACAGCCGACCTCGTATGAGGTGATCACCGTTGCGTCAGTTCGGCGGGCGATATCGGCCACATCGGCGATGTGATCGCCATGACCGTGTGAGACGAGGATGAAATCAGCTGGAATTTTCCCGGCATCGATTGCCTTCGCCAGCGGATTGGGCGTGATGAAAGGATCGAAGAGTAATGTCTTGCCGCCGGCTTCAACGGAAAAACAGGCATGACCGTAATACGTAACCTTCATAAGGATGCAGTTAATTAGCGAAATGAATTCGTCTCAACCGGAACGTTCGCTCGTATCGTTCGAGACGAAGCGCGCTGCAGCGACCCCCGCTCGCGTTCCGGTGGAGAAGCACCCTTGTAGCAAGTATCCGCCGGTCGGCGCCTCCCAATCGATCATCTCGCCGGCCACGAACACACCCGGCATCTTGCGCAACATCAACCCGCCGTCGAGTTCGGCCCAGCGCACGCCGCCGCCGGAGGAAATTGCTTCGGCAATGGGGCGCGGACCGCGTAGCGTCAGAGCAAAGTTCTTCACGCGCGCAATTGCTCCCTCACGATCGGTGCAGTCGCCCGGATAAATGGTTTCGAGCAAGGCAACCGCACCCGTGCTCAATTTCCACGCCCGAAACCAGCCTTCCGCGTGATCGATTCCAGTCACGCGTTCACGCAGATTTTCAGCGGAGAGCTGTGGTTTGAAATCGATCTCGATCCGCGGCTCGCTCATGCGCCGAAGCGTTCGACCGAGCCGGTAAATCGCGCCGCCTTCGATGCCGTATTTGGTGATAAGCAATTCGCCCGAGACCGATTCGTCGCCAGCGCGCACGAGCAGATTTTTGAGCGGCAAGCCCTCCGCACGTTCCAGAAACGACTGCGGCCAATTCACTTCCCATCCGCAGTTTGCGGGCTGCCAGGGTGTGATTTCGATCCCGAATTGCGCGAGCAATGCGGGCCATTTCCCATCCGAACCGGTCTCAGGCCAGGAAGCGCCGCCGAGAGCGAGCACGACCGCTTTCGCATTTCGTTCTCCGTTTCCAAAATGCACGCACCATCCATTCTCCGCGCGTTCCAGACCAATGAAACGCGCGCCCGTCTGAAATTCTACGCTGTTTGCGCGCAGCCGTTCGACCCAGGCACGCAAAAGTCCGGCCGCTTTTTGTCCGCGCGGAAAAACGCGACCACTGGAGCCAACATACGTTTCTATACCTAACGAATTTGCCCATGTCTGCAGATCAGCCGACCCAAACTCGCCCAGAAGATCACGCCATCGCTCGTGTTCCGCGCCGTAGCGATCAGGAAAATTCTCTGACGGCTCGCTGTGCGTAAGATTTAATCCACCTCGTCCCGCGATGAGAAATTTACGCCCGAAAGAGGGCTGCGCATCGCTCAGGGCCGTCCGAGCGCCCATTGCGCTCGCCACTTCCGCCGCGCGCATCCCGGCTGGTCCGCCACCGACGATAAGAACCGAGTCCATCTCGAGCAAACGGTAGCGAGCCTGGCTTTGCATTGAAAGCTTCGCGGGTTTGGCTGGATAGTCGTGAGTCCCGCGCTGATTACTTTCGCAACGCGATCTCTCGTCGGACCCAGTGTTGACGACTAATGGTTTCGCGATGATTTCAAAAGCGTGGCGAAAAAGGATGCGGCGTCTTCCGGGGGAGGATTGCGCCCGCAAATTCGGCGGCTCCTAAAGCTCTGGGTCTGGTTCACCGAGGTCGTTCACCCGGATGAATTTCAAGTTACGCTCGCATGGGCGGGTGTGATCGGTTTTCTCGGCGCGGTTACTTCGGTGGGTTTTCGCTGGGCGACGACCGCGGTGCACAACGCGATTACGGGCCAGACCGATGTTGGCGTCGCCGAGAGTTTCACGCATCTGCCGCTCTGGCAGCGCTTCGTCACGCCGGCGGCGGGTGGCCTTCTCGCGGGTCTCGTCATGTTTTTCGGCGCGCGCCTGAGCCGCTCGAAAACGACGACTGACTACATGGAAGCGGTCGTGCTCGGCGACGGTCGGCTTTCCGTCAGGCGCAGCATCGTGAAGTGTCTCTCAGCCATGTGCACGATCGCTTCGGGCGGATCGATCGGACGGGAAGGTCCGCTTGTGCAACTCTCGTCGCTCGTGGCATCGATCGCAGGCCGCGTGCGGAAATGGTCGGTCTTGCGCCTGCGTTTGCTCGTGGCCTGTGGCGCGGCGGCCGGTATTGCTTCCGCCTATAACGCGCCGATCGCAGGTTCGCTCTTCGTCGCGGAAATTATTCTCGGCTCGCTCGCGATGGAATTATTCGGGCCACTCGTTTTTGCATCAGTCATCGCGACGCTGACGGTGCGCGCTTTTATCGGTAGCCAGCCGCTCTACGAAATCCCAGCGTTCAAACTAAACTCGAGCTGGGAAATTATTCCGTACTGTCTGCTCGGTTTCATTGCAGGTTTTGGCGGACCGTGGTTTACGCGATTGCTCCGGACCAGCGAAGAACTTTTCCTGCGAATCCGCGCTCCGATTTTTGTGCGCATGATGCTCGGCGGCGTGATCGTGGGCGTGCTCGCCATCTGGCATCCAGAAATTTGCGGCAACGGCTACAGCGCAGTGAACGCGATTCTGCGGGGCAACTGGCTTTGGCAAAGTCTCGCGCTCATTCTCGTCTTCAAGGTGATCGCGACGAGTTCGACGTTCGGCTCGGGCGCAGTTGGCGGCGTTTTTACCCCAACGCTCTTTGTCGGTGCGAGTCTCGGTTATCTCTTTGGAAATCTGGAGCAGATGATCGTGCCGGCGCTCCACATCAATCCGAGTGCGTTCGCCCTCGTCGGGATGGGCGCGTTTCTTGCCGCCACAACTCACGCGCCGATCATGGCGATCATGATGATCTTCGAGCTAACGCTTGATTATCAGATCATTCTCCCGCTCATGCTGGCCTGCGTGCTCGCCTATTACACTTCCGCGCGGATCGAGCCGCGCTCCATTTACAGCGAGTCGTTGAAACGAAAAGGGCAGGGCGAATTTCGCGCGCATGTTTCAGACCTGCACGTGCGCGATTTAATGAAGCGCGATCCGGTTGCGGTTGGAAGTGCGGCTCGCTTCGCGGAAATCGCGCAGAAGTTTCTCGCAAACCGTTTCAATTATCTTTACGTGACCGACGAACGAAAGCGGTTTCTCGGCGCAGTCTCACTGCACGACATCAAGAATTATCTGAACGAGCCGGCTCTGGCCGATTTTGTGATCGCGGAAGATTTGTTGCGTGCTCCTTTCCCGACAATCGGCGCTTCCGAGCCGCTGAGCGGTGCGCTCGAAATTTTTGCGCAGCACGACGGCGAGCGATTGCCGGTGGTGAACGATCTGCGCGAGAGTCAGCTGGTCGGGAGCTTGTCGAAAACCGATCTGATTCTGGCGATGGCCGCGATCGCACGACCAACGCCGGCAGCCACCGTTCCAGACGAGGAATCTTCGACCAAATCCGTTCTTGTCGGGTAATTGCTCGGAGCGGCGCGGCGGATTCGCGGCGGAAACAGATTTGGAGCAAATTCCGGCATGGGCCAGGACGTGGTGTCGCGAAAAATCATCCATCTGGATATGGACTGCTTTTACGCGGCGATTGAAGTGCGCGATCAGCCGAAGCTGCGCGGGAAACCGGTCGGGGTGGGCGGCGCGCGCGACCGCCGCGGCGTGCTAACTACCTGCAATTACGAGGCGCGAAAATTCGGCGTCCGCTCCGCCATGCCGACGTTCATGGCGTTGCAACGCTGCCCGAATCTGATCGTCCTCCCGACGCGCTTCGATGTCTATCGCAAGGAATCGGCACTGATTCGCGCGATCCTGCATCGGTTTACTTCGCTGGTTGAGCCCCTCTCGCTCGACGAGGCTTATCTCGACGTAACTGCGCATCCGGGGGCGTCGGGACCGCTCGCTCAGGTCATCCGGGATCTAATCTTTCGCAAGACGAAGCTCACTTCGTCGGCGGGAATCGGTCCGAACAAGCTCATCGCCAAGATCGCGAGCGAGATTAACAAGCCTAACGGACAATGCGAGGTCACGTCTGTAGAGGTTCCCGCGTTCATGAAGGAATTGTCCGTGCGCAAAATTTGGGGAATTGGAGAGAAGACAGAAAAGAAATTAGAGGAGTTGCATGTTAGGACCTGTGGCGAACTGCAACGTTTCTCGCGCCCAGAACTGATCGAGCGGTTCGGCAAGTTTGGACAAGAACTCTACGACCTTTGCCGCGGAATCGACGATCGACCGGTCGAACCGGATCGCCCGCGCAAGTCACTCAGCACCGAAGAAACTTTCGCTATGGATCTTACGACGCTGGAACAATGCGAAGAGCAACTCGAAGAATTGTTTCAGGAGATGATGGCGGACGTCGCCCAGAAAGAAGCGACCCGCACCGTGACGAAAATCTTCGTGAAATTGAAATTTGCCGATTTCACACGCACAACCGTGGAACGCGCCGGACTCGCGCCATCCTTGAACGAATTTCGTTCGCTCCTGGTCGAAGCATTCGCGCGCACCGGAAAAAGTGTGCGCCTGATGGGAGTCGGCGTGCGCTTCGCGAGTCTTTCCGAAAAAGATGAGACGCAATTGAGCCTTCTTTGATTGGTTGTGAACAGGCAATGTCGTAATATCTCCGCGCCTATGGCGGAAGTTTGCCCGGTCATTCTATTTTACAAATACGTCCCGATCGCGAATCCCGCCGAGTTGGCTTCCGCGCAGCGCGCGCTCTGTTCTTCTCTTGGACTCAAGGGCCGCGTGCTCATCGCGTCCGAGGGGATCAACGGTACTCTGGCCGGACCAGCCGACGCGGTGAATCAATATGTCGCGGCGCTCAAGGCGGACGCGCGATTCGCGGACGTGGCGTTTAAAGTCAGCGCGGGCGACACGACCACCTTCCCGAAACTCGTGGTGAAGGTACGACGGGAAATCGTCACTCTAAATGCGGGTGAGATCGTGCCCGATCGGGACAATCAACTCAGCGCGGCCGAATGGAAACGAAGGATGGAAGAGGAGCCCGACACTGTGCTACTCGATGTTCGGAACCGGTTCGAATGGGAGGCCGGGAAATTTGAAAACGCGATAACATGCGAGATCGAGAATTTCCGCGACCTGCCCGGATACGTGAGCCGGTTGGAACCTCTGAAGGAAAAAACCGTGCTGATGTATTGCACGGGCGGAATTCGCTGTGAGAAAGCATCAGCGCTTTTGCGCAGCAAAGGTTTCAAGAACGTTTTTCAACTCCGCGGCGGGATTCTCACGTATCAGGAGGAATTCGGGAACGAACACTGGCAGGGCGAGTGTTTCGTTTTCGATCAGCGGATGACGGTGCGCGTGGAAGAAGGTCTGGTTCAGATCGGCCGATGCGCGCATACGGGCCGGCCGACGAGCCGCTTCGTGAATTGCCTGCACGATCCGTGTCACAAGCTTTTCCTTCTCGCGGTAGAGACGGAACAGGAGAATCGTGATTTTCTTCTTTGCCCGGAATGCCTTAGCGCCGGCTGGACTTTCGAGACGGCCGAATATCCCGGGAAACGCCCCCTAACGAGCGAATTCTCTGCCCCTTAAGGCGGAGGCGGACTCGCAGCAGGCTTGGACGCTTCGCCAGGTTTACCGGCAGAGGGAGCCTCGCCACCCGGAAGTCCGGCATCGGCCGGGACAGCCAGAATGTCGTGTTCCTGCCACGATTCGGTGCGGCCAGCCAGTTCTTTCCGTAATGCTGCAATCTGTTCCGCTGCGATCGGCCCTCCGGTGTTTCCCCACTCCTGACGAACATACGTCAGCACGTCGGCAATTTTTTGATCGGTCAAAGTTTTTTCCCAAGGTTGCATTACCGCTGTGCCGTATTGAACGCCCTTTACAGTGACCGGCCCAGTCAATCCCTTGAGAACGATCATCGCAGGCCGCCGTGCGCCACCATTGACAATCTCCGACCCGGCGAGCGGCGGATATCCCTGACCTTGAGCACCGACGCCGCTCGGCTGATGACAAACCGCGCAGTTCGCACTAAAAATCTTTTTGCCGCGCTCAGCCGGCGTAAGCTCCGCCACCTGTGTGGTGCCAGCCGCACCAGCACCGGATTTCGCCGCCCGCGACGCGCCGCCAAGCGGATCCAATCCGTCACCGCTGAAATTTCCCGAATAACGCCCGAGATAGGCGCCGCCGAAAAAGATGGCGAACCCGTAGACCGCGATCAGCCAGAGCGAAAGCGGCTCGAGGCCAACGCGCGGCTCACGTTTCTCGCGCTGAATCGCGGCGTGCACTTGTTGTACATCTTCCGACTCACCGTAATCCATTCCCTGGCGCACGCGGGGTTCGGAGTGCTCGTTCATTTCGCTCCTTTCGCCGGCGCGGCGGCTGCCACGGGCGCACCCGATTTTACTTCTTTCAATTCATGTGATTGATCGAGCGACATCAGGTAGGCGACGAGACACTGGGCATCGTAAGTCGGCACGATTTCCCAGCCGGCCGCCGGTTTGTCTCGATCATCCCCAATGAAATTGACCGCATCGGCCGCTGCTTGCCCGCCGATCCGGCGCTTCGTGTAGAGGAAACGAAACGGCGGCATGTTCGAATCCTGAACGACGCTGCGCGGGTCATAGAGATGGCGATGGTGCCAGGCGGCAGTGTAAGGGAGCGGGCTGCCATCGGCGGCGAACAATTTTTCCTCCGGAGGCGCAGGGGCTGGGGCCGGCGCAGGATTCGCGGCGGCTGGCGATGGAGATGTTACCGGCGACGCGCCCGCGCTCGCAGGCGATGCCGCTGGAGCAGACGGAGCAGAAGGCGATGGGTTAGCGGCTGTGGCAGCCGCCGCTGGCGGAGCCGCGGGAGCGGGTGCGGCAGCAGCAGGCGGAGCAGCTAGACCTGTCGGAAACGTTTCATCCGCATTTGGCGGACGGTTCCCGACATTCGCCAGATCCGGCCCCATCCGTTCCTTACCGAGCAACACGGGACGATCGAAAATGTAATCGCGCGGCGCGCTCCGACGATGACCCCACTTGCGCTCGATGTCTGACGCGGCGTAATCCGCGCGCACTTGCTGGCTGTGGCAATAAACGCAGCCGTTTGCCACAAAAATCCTGCGGCCGCGTTCAACCATGCCGGATTTTGGCATTGGATAAATGTCAGTCCCTTCCTCATCCATCTGCGGATCGAGATTGCCAATTTGATAATTCGGAATGAGGGCCAAACCCATCCAGGAAAAGGCGAACGTCCCGAGAATTCCGAGAAAGAGTGGCAGCAGTCCCTTCATACGTGCGCCTCTTGCGTCTCCGGTTCTTCGACGGGGTTCAAGAAAGTTGGAACGCTGGCGGTGCGCCCCAGTCCGAGCAGCATCAGACCAAAATGAAATGCGAAGACAAAATACGAGATCGTGAGCAACAAGTCGGCAAGGCTGCGACCGCGGAGATAGGGCAGAACCGACTGCGTGGCCTCGTCGAAGGGAAGCGCGGCATCATTCAGGCTCGTTCCTTGCGCCAGCCCGCCCGCGAGCAGCATCAACGTCATCAATCCAATGCCATAGACCGATGACCAGAAATGCAACTTGATGAGTGAAGCGTAACGCCATTCACAGCCGACGATGCGCGGCACGATGTAGTACATCGATCCGAACATCACCATCGTGAAAAAGGCGTAGAGGCCAAGGTACGTGTATCCGATACTCGCTTCGGTAAAGTGCAAATATCGCGCAACGGAACGGAACGAAATAAAAAGACCAACGACGCTGAAAACGGTATAAGAGATCGCGCCAAAAACGGTGAAACGAAGCGTGGGACTGTAACGCATGAGCGAGAAATACCCGCGCATCGTCATGTGATGATTCAGCCCGACGGTTGCGACTGGAATCATGGTCAAGATCGTGGCCGCGATGCTGGCCGTGATCATCCACGCTGGGAACGGCCCGCCAACCAGGCGTTGCATGCCCGTCCAGCTGGCAAACAATGCGTAGGTCCAAAAACCAATGGCGGCCAGCTGGTAACTAAAAACCGGACGCCCGATCACCTTCGGGATCATGTAGTAGACGGTGCCAAGTCCAATCGCCCCTAACCAAAGGAAAAGCAGATTATTCGCGAACCACCAGCTGACCGCGGCCTGCATGACGCCCTGCACAGGCACGACAAACAACATGACTTGAGCAGCGGCATAGAGCCACGGGAACCAGAGAAACGCGCCGAGCAAATACCATTGCGTAATGTAAATAGTATCGCCGCGACGGAAGCGGAACATGAGGACCGCCCACGACATGATGAGCGCGTAAGCGACGAACAAGACGATCGCCGCATAGGAAGGAAACTCGAGCCATTCGTAGCCCGTGTTGTCACCAACCAAAATCCCCCCGAACCCGAGCAGCACACCGAGATTCCAAAAACCGCCGCCGGCGACAAGCAGGAGCGGATGCCGCAAGGTAGTCCGGCAAAGACGCGCCATCAGCCAGATGGCCGTGCCCATTCCGGCCATGGAAGCCCACCCGTAAATCATCAGGTTCATTTGCGCCGGATGAATGCGTCCCCAGGTAAGGTAGCTGATTCCCGAGAAGATATTGGGCGCGTGCAGCTTGAAGGTAGCGAATCCGGACAGGAGCGTGCTGACGAGCAGCCAGAGGATGGCTGACGTATAGAACATCAAGACCGGAATGCGGGTGGAGGCGTCGATCAGGGCGCGCTCAACCTGCTCAACTTCCGAAGTGGTGACCTCGGCGCCGATCGTTGGTGATTTGAGTGGTATATCAGCGGGCGTCATGATTTTTGAAGGGCGGAGTCACATCGTTAGGCGGCACCTTGTTCCGGCGAAACCAGCGGCGACGCGGCATGACCAAATCGGTCGGAACGCCGATGGGCTCTTCGGCATCGAAAATGATCTCGGCGTTTTTTTGATAACGCTTCATTCGAGCGAGAAGGCCTAACGATTCTTTCGGCCCGACCGGGTCCTGCCTGATCGAAGATTGTCTTGTCGGCTCGGCGATGCTCATGACGTTGTTCCTGGTACAGCCGGCGGAGTAGCGGATGGAGGCGGAGCGCCCTCCTTCGGAGGCGCTGCCGCTGGCGAAGGAGCCGCGGAAGCCTGCGGTATCGGAGTCGCAATCGGATTCGCCGGCTCCGGTTTCTTCCCGGCGAGATCGGCCAGGGTCAGGTTCATCGCTCGGTCGATCGGGATGTGGGCAACACCCTTTGCCTTATTGACCCAGCCATAAGTCGTTAGGGTCTTGTTCGCTTCTTCCCGCAACGTCTTCAGTTTCTCTTCCCGCACTTTGGCACGTTTCGCTTCGTAGGTGTCGCCTCTTGGGCTGGCGCCGATTATCACCCAGACAAACAGCCCAAAGACAACAAACAGGAGCACGACACCGACCCATGTCGAAAACACGGACTGAGGATGTCTAAGCTCCTGGAGTGTGTGCTGGTTAGTCACGGTTAGTTCGTTAGGCGAAGCGATTCAATCAGGCGCGGATCGCGCACCGGAAAGAGCGAGGTTTTTCCAACGACACGCAGATAAACAAAAGCGAGGGTGGACCCGATCCCAATAAGCGGAAGAAAGTCCAGGATGCTTACGTGCACTCCCGTTTTGTGCAGCGCCGGCAACACCACGATGTACATGTCGAGCGTTTGCATGAGAATAATCCAGCCTGCGACAAGGCAGAGCCGATGCGGCTTCTTTTTGATCGAGCGCAGGAGCAAAATCCCGAACGGGACAAAGAACCGCCCGATGACCAGGAGCGAACTGAGATACCACCAGGACTCGATATTGCGCTGGAGAAAATACTGCGTCTCCTCCGGGATGTTCGCATACCAATAAAGCATGTATTGGCTGAAGCCGATGTAGGCCCAGAAGACGGAGAAAGCGAGCATCCATTTCCCCATGATGTGGTAATGCTCCAGCGTGACGACGTCCTTAAGGTAACCCGCCTGCCGCAACCCGGTGATGACGAGGACAAGAAGCGACATCGAGCTGCCGGCCGCGCCGGCGAAAATGTATGGGCCCCACATCGTCGAGAACCATCGGAACTCCAGCCCCATCAACCAGTCGAACGCGGCGAAAGTAAGCGCCAACGCAAAAAGCGGCAGCGAGGCGAATGCAACTTTGCGCAAGCGAACCGTGTACGCGGGATTTCCGTCCTTGTCCTGCTTGACCGACAAACGCCGCAGGAAATAGGTGGCGACAATGAAGAAGACGAAATAGAGAGCCGCGCGGACAAGGAAGAAATTCAGATTGAGATAGCCGCGTTTGGAATCGAGAACGGGATCGTGGCCCGGCGGAATGTTCATCCACGAGTAAAGCTGGTGCCGGAAAAAAAGAATCGGCAAAAAGAAAATCAGGAGGACGGGCCAGAGCATGCCGATGTTCTCCAGCTGCCGCCTAACGACGACCGACCATTCGGCATCGGTCACATAATGAACGATGGTCCAGAAGAGACAGCCGGCGCAGAGGGTGAAGTATACGGCGAAAGCGAACAGCCAGGAGAAACTGAATTGCCGCGGAGAAAGATAAGCGCCAATTCCGCTCCCGACCAAACCGACAACGGCGACGAGGGCGAGCAAAACTGACAGGCCCGAGAAACGCGTGCTCTCGAAATATTCGCCTTCCGGCGTCGGCACAACATGCGAACGATCGCTCATGGTTTCTCCAGATCTTTTTGGCGATCAGGCGGCACATCCGCGAGAGTGGCGTTTTGGCTACGTTGCAGCGCACGCAGATATGTAATGATGGCCCAGCGATCCGCGACGGTGACGTTCGGTCCGTACGCCAGCATGGTATTCTTGCCGTGGGTGATCGTGTTAAAAATTTCGCCGTCCGCCATCTTGCGGATTCGTTCATCCTGCAAACTCACGACCGTAGCCAGGCCGTACTGCTTAGTTACGCCATTACCGGCAGCCGTAGCGCCATGGCATACCGCGCAGTTGATGGTGAATCGCTGCCGGCCGCGCTCCATCAATTGCTCGTTAACCTCGACCGGCAACCCGGTGCCCCAGCGATCGCCCATTTTCCCGGTGCTGTAATAATCGGTGCCCTCGCTAAAGCTAAGCCGAGGGTGTGAGAGAACACCCGCAGCTTCTTCACCACCCGGCGCGCGTTCGACCTTCGGCATCTCGTAACCCAGCGGTACTGTTCCATCCACCGGCACACGATTGCCGCGCCCATCCGCAAAAAATCCGAGCGGCGCCTGCGCGTTCACTCTTGGCTGGCGTACCATGTCTGGGAAAACTTCGATCGGCGAACCCGTGCTCTTCTGTCCGCGGAAACCGAAGATGGCGACAATCGTCACACCGCTAAGAAAGAAAATGAGAAAGAATCCGCGCAACATAACTAGTCTTCGTGAATCAGCGTAACGTGCTGACCGCCGCTTTTTTCCAGAAGTTCGCGCGCTTCCAGTTCAGTAAAACGAGGATCGCGCGCTTCGATCACCAGAAAAAAGCCATCGTTCGTGACGCGACTGAAACGTTCCCAGTTGAAAACCGGATGATACCAGCGCGGCAGTCCATTCATGATCAGCATCGCGAAGAAGGCGCTAAAGGCGGAGAAAAGCACCGTCAGTTCGAACATGATCGGGAAAAACGCCGGGACCGTCTGCCAATTGAACGGTTTCCCATGCACCACGAGAGGATAGATGAACCAGGACGGTCCGAATTCCAGAACCGTGGCGGTCAATAGTCCAGTGATTCCTCCACCGAGGACCGCAGCGCTAAGCCATGACTTACCGAGACCCATCGCTTCGTCCATTCCGTGAATCGGAAACGGAGAATGTACATCCCATCGCCTGAATCCGGCATCGCGGACGAGTTTGGCCGCTTCGTACAGCGCCGCCGCGCTCGAATACTGCGCGCCCATTCCGTAAACATTGTGTCCGGCGGGCGTTTTCATGTGCGCTCCTTTCCACCAGTCGCAGCTGCCGGATGATCTCCACGCGGAACGTAATGTGCGTCAGCTTCGGGCAGAACGATTTTCACCTCCGACATCGCTATCATGGGCAGGAAGCGAATGAACAAGAGAAAGAGAGAGAGAAAAATTCCAAGCGTCCCAACAAAGGTCCAGATATCAACCCAGGTCGGGAAAAACAATCCCCACGAGGACGGGAGGAAATCGCGGTGCAATCCGCCGACGATGATAATGAAACGCTCGAACCACATGCCGGCGTTCACGCACATGCAAACGAAGTAAACGACGAAGACATTTCTCCGGCACCACCTGAACCAAAAGAGCTGCGGCGAAAGGACGTTGCAGAAAAGCATTCCGACCCACCAGTACCACCAGTAGGGACCGAAAATGCGGTTATAAAATGCGAATTTCTCGTACTGGTTCCCGCTGTACCAAGCGATGAAAAATTCCATCATGTAGGCGTAGGCGACGATCGAGCCGGTCAGCAAAATGACCTTGGCCATTTTATCGACGTGCTGCGGCGTGATGATGTCCTGCAACTTAAAAAGCGCGCGTGCCGGCAGCATCAGCGTCAACACCATGGCAAAGCCGCCGAAGATCGCGCCCGCGACAAAGTAAGGCGGGAAAATCGTGGTATGCCACGTCGGAATGATCGAGGTGGCGAAGTCGAACGAAACGACGCTGTGCACCGAGAGGACCAGCGGGGTGGAAAGACCAGCCAGCAACAGGTAAGCCATTTCATAATGCCGCCAGTGCCGGTTCGATCCCCGCCAGCCGACCGCGAAGATTCCAAAGAGGAATTTTTTGATCTTCGAAGTCGCGCGATCGCGCAAGGTCCCGAGATCCGGAATCAAGCCGGTATACCAAAAAAGAACTGAGACCGAGAAGTAGGTCGAGACCGCGAACACGTCCCAGAGCAGAGGGCTGCGAAAATTCGGCCAGATCCCATAGTTGTTAGGCAAAGGCGCGAGATACCACGCCATCCAGACGCGCCCGACGTGCACCCCGGGGAAAATCGCGGCGCAGATGACCGCGAACAGGGTCATCGCTTCGGCAGAGCGATTGATTGAGGTCCGCCATTTTTGGCGAAGCAAAAACAAGATCGCGGAAATGAGGGTCCCGGCGTGCCCGATACCGATCCAGAAAACGAAGTTAGTGATGTCCCAGGCCCAGCCGACCGGATGATTGAGACCCCACGTTCCGACTCCGGTCGAAATCTGGTATCCGAGGCAGAAAAGGCCGAACCCAGCCGTCATCGCAGCGATCGTAAATGCAACCCACCACCAGCGCGGGGCCGGGCCCTCGACAGCGCCGGCAATGCGATCGGTGATCCAGCTAAAGCTGCGCTGGTTCAGAACCAGCGGCACCCGCGCGAGCGGCCGTTCGGCGGAAACTTCGCCTCCGATCATCTCTGGTGCTGTTGGTGCGGCGTCCATGTTAATTGTCATCCCGAGGGAAGCTCAAAATGACCTTGGTGGTTAGGCTCACGGTTTCTCCTCCGATGTCACTTCACCCTCGTTCGCGTGCTCTTCATTGCCCAAACTCGCCACTGCGATTCGGCCGGCATCGGGCATTTTCGGATTCGGGTTGCGAATGCGCGCGAGATAACTCGTCCGCGTATTCACGTTGAGATACTTCAAGAGCTGATAGTTCCGGTCCTGCATCTTCATCTTCGAGACGCGGCTTTCCGGATCCTTAACGTCGCCGAACACGAGCGCCCCGGTTGGGCAGGCCTGCGCGCAGGCGGTAGTAAACGAGTCGCGTGGAATCAACGTGTTGTTCGATTCGCCGGCACGCACATGCGCGGAAATTTTCGCCTCTTCGATGCGCTGGACGCAGAAGGTGCATTTTTCCATGACTCCTCGCATCCGCACGGTGACGTTTGGATTTTTCTGCATCTTGGTCAGGTCGGGCGCGCCCTTCGTCGTCAGCGGGCCCAGATATTCGCGGTAGACGCCGAACTCGCCCGCGATCTTTTCCTTGCCGATCGGCCGCTGGTTGTAATCGAAGAAATTGAAACGGCGCACTTTGAACGGGCAGTTGTTCGCGCAATACCGCGTGCCGATGCAGCGATTGTAGGCCATGACATTGAGTCCGTCCTCGCTGTGCACAGTGGCGTTGACCGGGCAGACGGTTTCGCACGGCGCGTTTTCGCAGTGCTGGCACATCATCGGTTCGTGCACGATCTCCGGATCCTCCGGCCATTCGTTCTTGTCCTGGTTGTAAGGCTTCGCGCTCGCGTAATAGCGGTCGAGGCGCAGCCAGTGCATGGCCCGCCCATGCTTGACCTGCAGCTTGCCGACGATCGGGATGTTGTTCTCGCTTTGGCAGGCAAGGATGCATGCGCTGCAACCAGTGCAGACGTTAAGGTCGACCGTCATGCCCCACTGCTGCGGCGATGTCATTGGCGGATGCGCGTACAGACTCGGAAGCGGTTGTTTCGGAAGTTCGTCATCGCCAGCGATCTTCTGGACGAAGTCGTTGTCGCCGCGATAATAATCCAAAGTCGCTTCCCTAACGAGTCCGCGACCTTCTATGCTCCAGTGATCCTGCGTAATGGAGAGTGGGTATGTCCGGCCAACTTTCGCGACCTTGACGCTCTCGATCTCAGCGCCGTCCGCAACGATGTAATGCGGATTCGAGGCAGTGCGAAGAAAATAGCCGTTGAAGCCGGCTTGCTGACCCACCGGGCCGGTGTGTTCCTTGCCGTAGCCGAGAGGAATGGTCACGGAATTATCCGCGTGGCCCGGCGAAATGAGCACGGCTATAACCAACTCACGCCGAATCGGCTGCTGATTTTGATCCAGCATCTTGGTGGTCACCGTCACCTGCACGAGATCGCCGGTGGTGACATCCAATCCTTTGGCAAATGCCGGGCTCATGAGCGCCGCGTTGTCCCACGTGAGTTTTGTGATCGGATCGGGCAATTCCTGGAGCCATCCATTATTGATATAGCGGCCGTCATCCATTGCGTAACTCGGGACGAGGACGATCTCCGGTGAATCCGCTGTCGGCACCGCCGTGGGAGTCCAACTTCTGCTGGCCACACCGCTCGCGCTTTGCGCGTTAAACGCTGCCGGGCGCTCGCTCGGCACGACGTGCGAAGCAAATCCACTACGAAGAAATGCGGCCCACGCCGTCGGAAAATCTCCCGGAGGGTTCGAGGTGCGAAATGTTTCCTGCACCAACTCCGGTCCATCGCTCGTTTGTTGCCCCAGCAACGCGCTCAGGATTTGGATTTCCGAAAGCCCGCCAAAAAGTGGCAGGATCATCGGCTGAATCGCAAGATACTCGCCATTCGCGGTCAAAGCGTCGCCCCAGGATTCGAGATAATGAGCGGCCGGCACATGCCATCGACTGATCGCGGAAGTGGCATCGTGATGATAACCAACACGCACCACCTCAGGAACTTTCTTTTGCAAATCGATCCAATCGAACGGCTGTTTCGTCGCCGGATCGCGCACCAATTCGCGCGGCGCGTTGTAAACAGGATCTCCTCCGAAAATGAAAAGCTGCTGGACGCGACCAGCTTGAATATCGCTTGCCAGTTGCGGAATGCTGGCCGTTTTCCGGTTCCGGGAAAAAGCCCGAACGACCAGAGTCTTGCCGAGGTTTTGAAGGGCATAATTGATCGCATAAGCGACCAGCTGCACCGCGACCGGCTGCTGCGGTCCGACGAGAACGAGGCTCGCACCCGGTTTCGAAAGAAGATCGTTAGCCACTCCAGTCAGCCACGCCTCGTCGAAATTCACGGCGCCCGCTTTCGCGCTCATGCTCTTCAAGAGCGAAGCGAGGTTGGCGTCGGACGTTCCCGCGGCAATCTTGCCGGCGAGAGCGTGAGTAAATGCCGGGACCTGGCTCGCCGGCAACCGCAATCGGTGATCAGCCATCGCTCCCGTGAGCGTGAAATGATTTTCAACCACGTAGAGCCGGTTCATGCTGTCCTTCGCGGAAGTCACCCGACGCCGTGAAGTGAAACCGCGAATTGTCGCCAGGTCGCCCTGGCCACAATCGAGAAAATCACTGTCGAGAGCGAGAATCACGTCGGCCTGCTCGAGGCGCGGGATGAGTCGAACGTTGTCACCGAAACTCATCTGCGTGCTGAAATCTTGCGCGTCACTGGAGAGCGGATCGTACACGCACCAGCGCATCTGCGGGAAAGCCTTTTCCAATTCCGCCCGCAAGCGGTCCCGCGTGGGTGAGTGCGTTTCTTCCACGAGGAATGCAAGCCCGGCGCCACCGTTCGCCGCCAACTTTGTGCGAAGTTGCGCAAGATATTTGTCGAATGCGGTTCGATCCGAAGGCTTGTCGTGTTCCACAAAATATCGAGAGCGCGCAGGATCGTACAGGTCCAGCAGCGAGGCCTGGGCGAACGTGTCGGAAGCGCCGCCGCTTGCAGGATGAAGCGGGTTGCCATCGATCTTGGTGGGGCGGCCATCGTGCGTCGTCACAACCAGCGGGAGGCCTCCGTTTCGCCGTGGCATGGCTGTCGCGTAAAAGAGGGCCTTGCCGGGAATCGCCCATTCGACGCTTTTCGAGAACGGAACGAGGTGCGCTTCCGGGCGGCGACAGCTCGTTAGGCCGAAACCGGCCAGAGCCATGGACGCTCCCATCAATTTCAAAAAGCCGCGTCGCGACCAGTCATCGCCTTCCAGCTGCGCCGCGCCCGCAGGAAATTCGCGCTCGAGCCAGTCGCGGAACTCCGGCGTGTCGCTCAGCTCGCCCAGGCTGCGCCAGTAGCGTTTGCCCGCAAGCGCTTCAGGTGGATGCTGCAAAACGCGTTTCATCGATGGCACCCCTGGCAGTTAAGCGGCGGTTGCACGTTCCAACGTTCCTTCAACGTCAGACCGATCTCGCGCTGCGTCAGTTTTTGCTTCTTCGAAAAATCTTCGGTCGCATCTTTCGGCTGCCCATACTTGGCAACGAACTCTGCCGGCTGCACATCCTCCGGTTTCCAATCGAGATTGAACACCTGATCATTCGGCCGCAGGAAATCTTCCGGCTGCCGATGACATTCGAGACACCACTTCATGCTGTGAGGCTTGGCGTGATAAACAACCGGCATGTGGTTGACCTGGCCGTGGCAAGCCACGCAACTGATCCCCCGATTCACGTGCGCAGAGTGATTGTAGAAGACATAATCGGGCGGCCGATGAATTTGGATCCACTCCACCGGCTGGCCCGATTTCCAACTCGCGCGGACCGGCTCGAGCTTCGGATTATCTTTCTGGACCTGCGTGTGGCAGGCCATGCAGGTTTGCGTGTTCGGGAGATTGGATTTCGCCGCGACGTCGACAAAGCTGTGACAGTAGCGGCAATCCATCCCGAGCTGAGTCACGTGCACGTCGTGCGGGAAAGGCACCGGTTGAACCGGCTGATATCCCACCCGGGTGTACTTCGGTGTGACGTAATACCAGGTCGCCGCAGTCAACCCGCAGACGACGAAGATCCCGCAGATCGTGATCTTGAGCGGCAGCCAATTGCTCCAACGTGGGAAAAAATTCGCCATAAACGATCAACGATTACGACGACCGCCGAGCAGCGGTCCCCAGGATGGAAAGGCGGAGAATCTATGCTGAGGAGGTGCCGGGTTCAGAAGTGGAAAGGTTAAGGTTGATCGATGGCCTGCAAATGAGGCGGCAACTCTATAAATCGACGTCACATCAGCAACAGAAAAAACATTTAGCGGTGAAAAAACAAAATCGCCATCCCTCCGTGCGCCAAAGCGAGAGAATGAACGAAACTGATAACGTCAAAACTTTCGCCGAGCGTCAAGTGAAAGTCCGCAGAAGCAAATCAGGCGACCGTTGCCGCCGAATGTTACTCCGTCCAGTCGCCCTTGGAATCTCTGAGCAATTTCGGCAGCCGCTCGCTCTCGATGATATCGAGGCGGCGTAGAATCTCCGAAAGGAGCAATTCGTTTTTCAAGTTCACCTGGTAATCGAGATCCGCGCGCAACCGATCTTTTACCGATTGCCGGTTCTGCGACATCATGATGATGGGCGCCTGCAATCCGACGATCATGCCCAGGACGAGGTTAAGCAGGACGTAGGGATAGGGATCGAAGGCCTTGTCGAGGAGGAACCAGGTGTTGAGCAACACCCAGCCGAGAAGAAAAGCGATGCTTGCGCCGATGAATTTCCAGCTGCCGCCGAATTCGGCGATCACATCCGCAGCACGATCCGCCATCGTCAGACGTGACTTTTCTTCTTCGTTCACATTCCGCGAAACGCGATGCCGCAGCAGTTGATCGGTGCGCCGCAGCCGATGGGTGATGGCGCTGAGCATTTCCAGCGCGACATCCGGCTTGCTCCGGACGAAAGCATGAAAGTCCTGGCGGGATAAGATCGCCAGCCGGGTCTTCTCGACGATGTGCGCATCGGCCGATCGCGCCTGCCCATCGAGCACGGCCATTTCCCCGAAAAAATCGCCGTTCCGGAATTCCGCCAAAGTGACGTCGGTTCCGTCCGCGTCCTTTACGCTGACGCGAACGCGTCCCGCTTCCACGAAAAACATCGCATCGCCGTTGTCGCCTGAGCGGAACAAGACGGTGCCGCCTTCGCAATCGCGCACGGTCAGCAAGTCACACAATTGGCGCGCTGCGTCAGAGTCAAGCGAAGCAAAAAGCGGCGCCGAGCGCAGATTTTCGATCTTCATTTGGAACGCAGAAATTTCATGTACCCGTTTCGGTCGTCCGACCACGGACACGAGAATTTAGGCGGCGCCGCGCGAATCGGAAAGCCCAAACGCAGCGGCGGCACTTACCATATCTTTCGGATCAGAACGGCCGCGCGATTTACGAATACAAATACTCGTCGTGATATTCGCGAGTCGGCGCAAACTGCACCGTCTGGTCGCCGCCAGTCTCCGGATATTCGAAGATGTTCCCTTCGTAATTGCGGATGACAATTTTCTCGTTGTCGTGATACAAAACGTATCCGGGATTGATCGGCACTTTCCCGCCTCCGCCGGGCGCATCGATGACAAATTGCGGCACGCCGTAACCCGTAGTGTGCCCGCGCAGGCCTTCGATGATCTCAATTCCTTTCGCGACCGAGGTGCGCAAATGCGCTGAACCGTTAATCAAGTCGCACTGGTAGATGTAGTAGGGCCGCACTCGGCACATGAGCAGCTTGTGCACGAGCGTCTTCATTGTTTCCAGGTCGTCGTTCACGCCTTTGAGCAACACGCTTTGATTTCCGAGCGGGATGCCGTGATCGGCCAGGCGCCCAAGCGCTTCCTTCACCTCCAGCGTGAGTTCGCGCGGATGATTGACGTGCACGCTCATCCAGAGCGGATGATACTTTTGCAGCATCTTGCAGAGATCAGGTGTAATCCGCTGCGGGAGAAAAATCGGGACGCGGGTGCCGATGCGCAGGAACTCAATGTGCGGAATGGCGCGAAGCCGGCTCAAGATTTTCTCAAGCTTGTCGTCACTGAAAATGAGGGCATCACCGCCGGACAGGAGCACATCACGGACTTCGGTGTGCTGTTCGAGATAACGAAACGCCTCCTCGAAATCGGTGTGCAATTCCTGCTCTCCCACGCCGCTGACGACGCGACTCCGCGTGCAATAACGGCAATAGCTCGCGCAACGGTCTGTCACCAGAAAAAGCACCCGATCCGGATAACGATGCACAAGGCCGGGCACCGGCATGTGGGAATCTTCGCCGCAAGGATCGGCCATATCATAAGGCGAAGCCCATGTTTCCTCGATCCGCGGAATGACCTGGCGCCGGATCGGACAATCCGGGTTATCGGGCTCGATCAGGTTGAAGAAATGCGGCGTGACTGCGAGCGCCAGTTTCGTTCCGGAAAGCAGAACGCCGCTGCGTTCTTCATTCGAAAGCACGAGATGCTGCTCGAGTTGAGCGAGCGAAGTCACCCGGTTTTTCAGCTGCCATTTCCAATCGTTCCAGAGTTCGGACGGCACGTCGGGCCAATAACCCGGGGCATGCGAGACGAACGCCTTTCCATCCTTTTTCCTCTCGGCAAAAGTGACCATTTTTGTTGTGAAGCGAAATGTTAATGACCTTAACAATCGTGTCAACGCAGGCACTTTTTGGTGCGCCACGCACTCCGTTTCGAAACCGTTACCTTCAGTGGTTTTGCAGGAGAGTTTGCTCCACTTGGTCCTTCCGTTACAATTGAACACTCTCCACGACTTCATGTCCAAATTCCCAGTCATGCGTCTTCTGTTTTATCCCGTTCTATTCATCGCACTCACCGGTTTCACGCTCGGCGCTGCTGCGCCAGAGAGCGCTGCCGAAATCACGCCCACTCCCACCGTTCCCACAGCGGCCGCTGCCGCTGGCAAAGACGTCGTTCACCAGCTAAACAGCGCATTTACAAAGGTGTTCGAAATCGTCGCGCCGAGCGTCGTTATCATTGAAGTAACAAAGAACAACGACAGCGAACCGAACATCACACTCGACGACCTTTTCTTCCAAAATCAGCCCGATGAAAGTAATCCGCGGCGCTTACCGCAGCGCTCTCAGCCAATCCAAAGCGAAGGCTCGGGCTTCATCATCCGCCCGGACGGCTACATTCTCACGAATTATCACGTCCTCGAAGGTTCCGATCAAATCGACGTAAAGCTGAAAGACGGACGAGATTTCGCCGCCAAGATTGTCGGGACAGATGAAAAAACCGACATTGCAGTCATCAAGATCGAAGCGACGAATCTGCCGGTCGCACAATTGGGCGACAGCGACGCCGTGCGCGTGGGGCAGTTTGCATTCGCGATCGGAGCGCCCTTCAAGCTCGATTACACATTCACCTTTGGCGTGGTGAGCGGAAAGGGCCGGAGCAAGTTGCTCGACAACGCCGGTTACAACATCTCGGACTATCTGCAGACCGACGCTTCCATCAATCCCGGCAACAGTGGCGGCCCGCTCTGCGACATCGACGGAAGGGTGATCGGCATGAACACGCTGATCAACGGGCTCAATCGCGGACTTGGTTTCGCCATCCCGAGTAATCTAGTGAACGAGATTGGCCAGCAATTGATTTCCGGTCACAAGATTTTGCGGTCATGGCTTGGCATCCGCATTGAAACGTTGGGTGACGATTCCTCGATCCGCGATTTGTTCAAGGGTCTGGACAAGGGCGTAGTCGTTCGCACGATCGAAGCCGACGCGCCGGCTTACAAAAGCGATCTGCGTCCATTCGACGTAATCACGCAGGTCGACGGCATACCGATCGCGACTGACACGCAGCTTCAACATGAAATCCTGAAGAAGAAGATCGGGCAGAGCGTTCAGCTTACGGTTTGGCGCAAAGGCCAGACTCTGAAAATTCCGGTTACGACCGGGGAATTACCGACCGAGATCGGTCGCCTGGCGATCGAGGCGCCGCCAAAGCCCGCTCCGCAGCCGGAATCCGCGAACAAGTTCGGCCTTCAGGTGCAGGATCTGACCAAAGAGGTCGCGGCTCGTCTCAAGCTAAATGTGCAACAGGGAGTGATCGTAACTGACGTGGCCGACGACAGCATCGCGGCGGCACAGGACATCCAGCGGGAAGACGTAATCACGGAAGTCGACGGAAAACCGGTGAATAGCGTTGCCAGTTTCCGGGAAGCGTTGACAAAGACCGATCCGCGCCGCGGCGTGCTGCTCTACCTCGATCGCAAAGGCAGCCGCACGTTTGCCGTCCTCAAAGCCCCCGGATAGTCGCGCACCGTCGGGGTTTTTGGGGTCAGGCGCTCTTGTTTCCCACGAACACCAGAATGATGCCGCCCACAAGGCACAACCCGCCCAGGATCGGAGGAAGTGGAATCGTTTTCTCCCGATCTGCGCTGACCTGCAGTGGTCCGGCGTCTAGTACCTTCTCGCGCTTCGTGTAGGTAAAACCCCCGTAGGAAAGCGCGACGATACCGATGACGATCAGAACAATTCCGACAATACCTGCGGGTTTCATGATAGCAGAGTTTACGGACCTAAAGCGTTCGACGGCCTTGGATTAGGTTAATGATCAAGATCACAACAGCGATGACCAGGAGAATATGAATAAAGCCTCCCAATGTGTATGACGTGACGAGGCCAAGCAGCCAGAGAATGAGTAAAATAACAAAGATAGTCCAGAGCATGATTCCTTTCGGTTGAGTTTCCTTTCCTTCGTGGCCCGAGCGACTTCCGCGCTTATGAATCGTCAGATTTTGTGCTCCTTACGCAAAGAAGCACTCCCCCGGGACGCAGGCATACCGAACGAAGAAGCATCCGGCCAAGGCACAGGCGCATCGCGGGTCTCGGAACCGATTGCGCCCGTCCTAGCTTCGGTTTCCAAAGCCCGCCCGCGCGGGGCACCATTCGCCTCATCCCGCGAACCGAGACGTTGCCGCGAATTGCGTCGCTTGTATCATGGCAGCATGTCCGAAACGGAACGCTCTGCAAAGAAGCGAATCACCGAGCTGCGATGTGAGATCGAAGACCACAACCGCCGCTATTACGAAGAAGCAGCACCCGTCATCGGCGATCGTGAATATGACGATCTTTATCGCGAACTGTTGGAACTCGAAAAGCGATTCCCGCAGCTCGCCTCGGCAGAATCTCCGACGCAAAGAGTCGGCGGCACACCGTTAAAGTCGTTTGCGCAAATCACACATCGCGTGCCGATGCTGAGCCTGGACAACACTTACTTTGAAAGCGAGGTCGACGATTTTTACCGGCGGATGCAAAAGGCGCTGCCCGATGAAGCAATCCCGGTCGTGATCGAACCCAAAGTAGATGGCGTCGCCGTTTCCTTGCTCTACGAAAAGGGAACATTGCTTCACGCCGCGACGCGCGGAGACGGAATGACCGGTGACGACATTACCCAAAATATTCGTACGATTCGCACCGTGCCAACTCGCCTCAAAGGCGCGCCGAACATTCTCGAAGTCCGCGGCGAGGTTTTCATGGATAAGCGCGGTTTTGCAAAGCTGAACCTGGAACGAGAGGAGACCGGACTTCCTCCCTTCGCGAATCCGCGAAATGCCGCTGCCGGGTCGCTGAAACAGCTCGATCCGGCGATCGCCGCGCAACGCCCGCTCGGCGTCGTTTTCTATGGTACGGGCGTGGTGGAAGGCGCGACCCTCGACAAACACTCCCAGCTCTTTGCCTTGCTAGAGGACCTTGGACTGCCTCGCTCCGATCATTGGTGGCTCGCGAATTCCGTGGACGAAATCCTGAGCGCAATCCGTGAGCTGGATAAGACTCGGCACAATTTCGCGTATCAAACGGACGGAGCGGTCGTGAAAGTAGATGCGTTAGAACAGCGCGAGCGGCTCGGTTTCACTGCGAAATCACCGCGTTGGGCCATTGCTTACAAATATGAAGCCGAACGCGTCGAAACCCGGCTGCAGGATATTTTGATCCAGGTCGGAAGAACAGGAGTGCTCACACCGGTAGCTGTGTTGGAACCGGTAACTGTAAGTGGAAGTCGCGTTTCGCGCGCAACTTTGCATAACGAGGAAGAAATCGAACGCAAAGACATCCGCATCGGCGATGTCGTTCTGTTGGAAAAAGCGGGCGAGGTGATTCCGGCGGTGGTGAGCGTTCGAACTGACCTTCGGATTGGGACAGAGAAAAAGTTTCGAATGCCTGCAACTTGTCCTGAATGCGGCAGAAAAGTCGTGAAGGACGAAGGTCAGGTCGCGGTTCGTTGCATCAACAGCCAGTGCCCGGCCCAACTGAAGCGCCGTATCGAACACTTCGCCTCACGCGGAGCAATGGACATCGAGGGCTTGGGGGAAGCGATGGTCGGCCAATTGGTGGAACGCGAATTGGTTCACGATTTGAGCGACATCTATCAACTCGATCTGGCGAGACTTTCGGCTCTTGAACGCATGGGCGAAAAGAGCGCACGGAACCTGGTCGAGGCAATTGAGAGCAGCAAGAGCCGTCCCTTGTGGCGCCTCATCTTCGGGCTCGGAATCCTGCATGTGGGCGTGAGCGCCTCCCGGGCTTTGGCCGAACATTTCGGCAGCCTCGATTCGCTGATGCAAAGTACCCCCGAGGAGTTGCAGAGAATTCCGGACATCGGCGAAGTGGTTGGCCAAAGCATTCAGGCATTTTTTCAGCAAAGCACGAACCGAAAGATGATCGCACGGTTAGTCAAAGCGGGCGTTCGGCCCCCGGTTGAGGCGCGCGCAAAAAAATCAGATCCGGCAATCAAAGGAACCGTATGGGTCCTGACCGGGACTTTGAGTCAGCCGCGCGACGAGATCGCAGAAATCATCATCGCGAGAGGTGGCAAAGTCAGCGCGAGCGTGAGCAAGAAAACCAGCTTTGTCCTTGCTGGCGAAGAAGCCGGAAGCAAGCTTGGGAAAGCGAAGCAGCTCGGTCTCCGCGTTCTGACCGAGGCGGAGTTTCGGAAGATGCTATAGCGGTTGTGCGTAAAGCGGTGGCCGCCGAAAAGAACCGCAGCAATTACGGCGTCCGCTTCACCGCGGAATCGAGCTTGAGCGGGAGCGCTTGTTTCGGGGAAAGGTCTGCCGCCAACGGGGGATGCTGACTCGCCGGATGAAAGTCGGCTTGCACATTGAAAGTGAGCTTCTCTTTCCCACGCAAGACCGTAATCGGCACAACGTCGCCCGCCGTGATGAAAAACGAAGCGTCGATCACATCCTCGGGTTCATGCACCGCCGTTTTTCCGACTTGCAGAAGAATATCACCGGTTTTTACCCCCGAACCCGCTGCAGGGGTGTCGTCCATGATTTGGGTCATTTCGGCTCGCGAGCCTCCTTCGGCTTCTGGAGCTTCCGCGACGTTGATTCCGATCCACCCGTGCCGCGCTTCGCCAAACCGCATGAAGTCGCTTCGGATTTTTTCCGCAGCATCAATCGGCAAGGCATAACAAGAAGTATTATTTTCGAGGCTGCTGACGAGGATGCCGATGACTTCGCCCTTGAAATTCAAAACCGGCGCGCCCGCCTCGCCACGTTGTGTCGGCAAGTTCACGCGCAAGTGAGTTGTTGAAAAATAGCGGCCAAGATATTTGCGATCGAGACCGGCGATCATCCCAAAGTTTGGGGTCTCCGGTAAATCGAGTGGATATCCAATCGTCACGACCGGCATGGCGACTTCGAGATGGTTTGATCTTCCGATGGGCAAAGATGGAGTCGTCATATCCACCTTGAGCAACGCGATGCCGCTCCGCAGGTCGGCGAGCAACTGCCGCGCGGGGATTTTTTTGCCATCAATCTCGACCGTAAAATTATCAGCCTCCCCACCAACCGAATAAGAAGTGTAGAGAGTGCCGGCGGGATCGACAAAAAATCCGGTGCCGGAAAGTTCGCCGTGCTGATCGACCGCGTGGATTTTTACCACCGCCTTGGCGCTGCGCTCGAACACCTGTCTGACCTCCTGACTGATCGAAGACGAGGACTGTTCCTGGGCGCAAAGATCGCTTCGGAGGAGCAACCCTAATCCGACGACAAGCTGGAAAATCCCGAAGAGCGAAGACCGGAAAGAAAATTCCGGCCGGCCGCTAAAACCTGAAAGCCGGCTCATAACTCACTGGAATACTGTCGAGCACGTAACGCGGAGGCGCCGCGGCCCGGTGAGTGTGGAAGCTTTCTTTGCGGTTCCGGGACAGAGGAAAACTAAAGTCGCGGGTCGCAACGGGCGTGGCGAGATTCCAGTCGCTCTCCGCGTCGACTGAAGCCGCAAGCGGGGAACGTTGCTGCGAGGCAGCAACCGTTGCATTTGGCTCCTGATAAACCTTCAGCGAAACAACGGCAGCACACGCCAGAACCGCCGCAGCGGCCACGGGATAGGAAGCCAGCGAAGGAAAGTTCAACCTGAACATGAAATCGTGGGCGCGTTCGAGACAGAGACGCCAGAGCGGCTGCCGAAGCAATTCATCCCGCTGCCGGCGATGAAACTCATGCAGGAAATTTTCGAAATAGGCGGGCGGCGGCTGCTCAAACTTTTTCAGTCGAAGCAGCTTGCCAATTTCGTCTTCGTTAAATTCGTGCATCCGGGAATCAGTTAGGAAACAGGGTTTTTGCGAAACTCGTCCAAATAATTTTGCAGCTGCCGATTCGCATAGAAGAGTCGGGACCGTACCGTACCTTCTGAGACACGCAAGATCTTGCTGATCTCGGCGTGCGGCATTCCTTGAATATGAAACATAGTAACCACGGCCCTGTGTTCATCAGACAGTTTCATCATAGCCTCGTTCAATCTTCGCTGGAGTTCAGAAAGGTCCGCTTCCCGCACGGGACTGCTCGTCGCGGTAAGTTCGAGGAACTCTTTGTCGTTTTGAATTCCGGCGTCGACATCGTCGAGACTAAGATGAAAGCGTCGCCCGCGTTTCTTCAGAAAATTCAACGTCATGTTCACCGCAATCGAGTGAACCCACGTGTAGAACGATGATTTTCCGCGAAATCCGCGGATGGATTTGTACGCCTTGGAGAAAATGTCCTGCAAAAGGTCGTTCGTGTCCTCATGATTCGAGGTCATGTTATAAACCAAGCCGTAGAGACGCGGCGTGTATTTCACAACCAGGTCATCGAAAGCCGCAGCCTCGCCCGCCTGTGTTCGCGCCACCAATTTCTGGTCTTCGTCCGTTTTCGGCTGATCCATCGCGTCTCGTCGAGCATTAGCATGCGGACGGATGGGCGACGATAACAAATCGGTCACGCGGCGCGGAGGCGGCAAAGCGACGGAAGGAGTCATCGGCTTTCGAGGAGCATCGCGCATCAACGCCGATCGCGCACAGAAAGAAGGTACAACAGGTTACCGAGCGTGGCGACAAACGCCGCCACGTAGGTAAGAGCCGCGGCGTTGAGGACGTTGTTCACTCCCGCCACTTCCGTGCCCGGCTGAACAATTCCCATTTGCTGCAAAATGATTTTTGCTCGCCGAGACGCATCAAATTCCACCGGGAGGGTGATCAACTGAAATGCGAGCAAGATTAGATAACAGTAAATGCCTAGCGTGATGAGGCCAGTAATGTGGAAGAAGAAGCCACCGATAATCACGAACGGCAACATGCGCGATGCGATCGAGGTGATCGGAACGATCGTCATTCTCAGCTTCAACGGCGCGTAGGCCTTTGCGTGTTGAATCGCGTGACCGGTTTCATGCGCAGCGATGCCGAGCGCCGCCACCGATGGCGTGTTGAACACATTCGTAGAAAGACAAAGGCGCTTGCTTGATGGATCGTAATGGTCGCCAAGGTAATCGTTCGTTTCGACCACTTCGACGTCGGAAATCTGCGCTGCTTGCAGGATTTCGCGCGCCGCTTCGGCACCGGTGATATTCGACGACGCGCGCACTTCGCCCCATTTTCGGAAGGCCTTGCTCACGCGAAACTGCGCCCATAAGCCGATGATCACCGGCACGCCGACCAAAAGGAGCCAGTTGTGTCCGAAGAGAAAACCGCCACCGCCATATCCGGGGTAAAGCATATCAGTAAGTTGAGGTTCGCATCGCTAATTAACCGTCACACTGATCGAAGCGCAGCGAAGTCGAAGCCCCTCCCCAAACCGCAAGAGTTTCTTCGACTTCGTTCCGCTGAACCTCGATCAGAATGACAATCTTGAATGTTAGACGCTCGCTATGACGCTTCGTTCAGATTTCCTCGTGTAGCCGTTTGGTCGTCGCATCAAATTTCGAGCCGCTTCTCAAAGCGCGATAGCATTCGAATGCCGCCAGCAGTCACGGCCACAACATCCTCAAGCCGAACCCCGCCGAGGCCTGGATAGTAGAGACCCGGCTCAACCGTGATCACCTGCCCCGGTTTGAAAACCGTTTTCTGAAAACGTGGGAACTCATGGATCTCCAATCCGAGACCGTGACCGGTCCCGTGAAAAAATCCCACTTGCCGTCCCTTGCGCACTTCAGTCGGATAACCCTGGGCGCGGAAAAATTGCTTGATCTCGTTGTGCAATTTCAAACCATCGACACCCGGTTTCATCTTTTTCAAGGCGAGCGCCTGTCCCGCGCGCACGGTTTCCCAAAGCTTGCGTTGTTCGCTACTGGCTCGGCCGCGCAAGACCGTTCGCGTCATATCACCATAATAACCGCTCGCCGCATCACGCGGGAAAATGTCGAGGATGATGAGGGAATCGGCGAAGAGCGGTCCAAAGCCGCGCTCGTGCGGATCGCAAGCCTGATCGCCGCCAGCTACAATGGTGTTGGCAGGTAGTCCGCCGGCCCGCAAAACAGCCGAGTCGATTTCCGCGCGCAAAATTTCCGAGGTTAGTCCGCGACCTGCCCACATCAGTTTCTTTCCACGACCGGGCTTCGAGGCGTGCAATACCTCAACTGCCCGCGCCATTCCTTTTTCGGTGATCGACAATGCGCGACGCATCAGGCGCAACTCTTCTTCGTTCTTTGCCTCGCGCTCAGGCCAGAAAAGTCCGTTGGATGTTTGGAGCCGGATCTTGTGCGCCGCCAGTTCCTGGGCAAAACCGAGCGGGAAATTGGCCGGCACCAACGCCGAACGAACCCGGCGTGTGCGGAGGAAATGAGAAAGCACTTTCTCGAATGGCGGCGACTTCGTCCGGGTTCCCTGGACTTCCCGTTCGAATTTGCTGTAGGGCAGAATCTCGTCGGCCTCCGCCTGTTTTCGGCCGCGATCAATTTCCAAATCGCTCAGGACGATGGTCCGCTTCCCATGTTGCTTAAGAAAAATAAAAGGGTCCGGCACGAACATCCGCGTCGCATAAAGCATGTCGGGATCGTGGTCGCTCGCGGCGACAATGAGTCGCGTCTGATTTTTTTTAGTTGCCATAGTTTAGTTTCTTCGCACTTCCAGCTGCCGCCGCAAAATCCAATGGAGCAAACCGAGCAACGCGATGGTCGATCCGATCAGGATGGCGGTGTTGAAAACGAACACGCCAATATGAAACCCGAAATAGCGTTTTTGTTCGCCGAAAAAGACGTTCGGCTTTCCGCCCCGCCGATAGTCGCTTTGCTCCATTTCGGCGTTCGAAACCAAGTCCGAGACCTTCTGGTTCACGTACAGTTGATCGGCGGTAACCCTGCCTCTCGCCGCCACAAAAAGTCCTCGGCTAAAAGCCACTTTCCCATCGAGAATTCGATCCGTCAGCGTCAGAAAACGATCGAGTTTTTTCGCTGATGGCGCCTCCAACCCGGAGAGCATCGCCAGCGTCTCCTTCAAATCATTCAGCCGCTTGCTCGTCTCCGGCGTTTGGGGGAGTGCCGCTACCCGACGAATCTCATCGTCGGCCCGGTCCTGGCGGCGCGTCAGGGGATTGAGTTTGGCCTGCGCCACAATGACTTCCTCATACGACCAGCGCATGGCAACGAACTGGCAAACGAAAGGCACTTCGAGCTTGCTGTTCATTTTCTTCGGCCCCTCACCATCTTCCGGATGTTCGGAGAACCACCGCGTGAACGTGTAAACTAGCGCGAGGTTTCGGTTCATGTCCTCATACTTGATGAGAGCGCCGCCCATGATGATCTGGGGAATCAGAATCAACGGCACGATGTTGGCTGCCGTTTTCGGATCCGCCACCAGCGACGAAACGACCAGGCCTAACGACACGCCGCTCATCGCCGTCATGAACATGATGCCAAGATCGATCCAAAACATTCCGCGAATGGCAAGAATGTAGTTGCCGATCAAAATAAAGAGAACGCACTGGAAGAGCGCAAAGACGCCGAGCGAAATTGTTTTCGCAAAAACGTAATACGACAGCCGCACATTAAGGTTGCGCTCGCGTTGCAGGACGGCGCGATCCCGAATAATATCGTCGGCACTATTCGTTAGGCCAAGGAACATCGCGACGATCAGACTGAGAAAGAGAAATGTCGGGATGTGGTAGGCGGAGGCGAAGTCGTAATGGCCGCTATCTGAATAGCGCAGGATGATGGCGATGAGGAGTGCCAGGACCGGGGCCACCCCGATGGTGATGACCATGTTCGCGCGATTGCGCAGCTTGCTCATGAAAGCGCGGCGAAGGAGCGTGCGCAATTGGGTCCATTCATCGCGCCAGCGAATCGGAAAACGTCGTTTCGGAGTCTGAGAGGCCGGGAGCGGCGGAGTCGGCTCCTTCCGCAGCGAGATTTGTTTGACGTCCTGGATCAACCGGAAAGCCTCGTACTTATCCCGCCAGAATTCGGTGGAATAACGGCGCGCAGGCACGAGTTGGCCGCGATTATTTTCTTCGAAGATGATGTCGCCGCTCAGATCGCGGAGCGGTGTCTCGAGCACGTCGAAGATAAATTCCGGCCGCGTTGTCCCACATGACGGACAGGCGCCGAGTTCCGCGCCGAATTGATGCTGATGCTCCGCCTCAGCAAAGTAACGCAGCATGTCGGTGGGCGTGCCGAAGAAGACGAGACGTCCGCCCTTATCGAGCAGAATCGCCTTGTGAAACATCTGGAAAAGCTTCGAGCTCGGCTGGTGAATGGTGACGATGACAATCTTGTTGTGCGCCATCCCCCGGATGATTTCGATGACGTGCTCGGAATCCTTTGAGGAAAGGCCCGAGGTCGGCTCGTCGAAGAGATAAACGTCGGCCGACCCGATCATGTCGAGACCGATGTTGAGGCGTTTCCGTTCGCCGCCGCTGAGCGTTTTTTTCATCGGCGCGCCGACCACGCTGTCACGGCGTTCGCTCAGCCCGAGCTCAATTAATTTTCCTTCCAGTCGACGCGTTCGATCCCGGCGCGAAAGATGCGGCGAACGAATCGCCGCGGCGAACTGCAGGTTTTCGCCAATCGTCAGGTGCTCGTCGAAAGCATCCTCTTGCGGAACGTAACTGACATAGCGTTTGAGCTCGTCGAGATTCGGGTAGAGCGACTGACCGTTTAGCAGGACCTGACCACTCGTCGGTTCGAGTTGCCCCGCGAGCACTCGCAGCAATGTGCTTTTCCCACAGCCGCTCGCGCCCATTACACAGACCAGCTCGCCGCGGCTAATCGAGAACGAAATACCGTCGAGACCAAGCGCCCCGCTGCCGAAGCGATGAGTAATTTCGTTGACCTCAAGATTACGAATGATATTGCGCTCTTCCTCGATGATGCGTTCGGAAAAATTGCAGCGCAGAAACTGGCCGATATCGATGCGGATGGTATCGCCGTCTTTCAGCGGCGCCGTCGTCCGGACGGTCGTCTCGCCCACCATGATCGGTCGATCCGCTTCGATCACTTCGAGCAAACCTTCGCGCTTGTCGTAATCGCAAAGAATTTTCAAGAGCACCTCGCCGCTCGTACCGGGCGAAAGCAAAATATCGTCCGACTCCAGCCGGCTCGGGTTGTTGGAGACGAGATATTCAGACTTCGACGCCTTCAGCTGAAAACGCCCGCCCATGGCGCGAGCGCGACGGCGCAAATCGATCAGGTCCATTTCGCTGTCGTTGTGGAAAACGATCCTGTCCTCCAAGCCAGCCTCGATTTGCGTTCCCGATTTCAACGTCACGCCGTTCAGCACCGCGTCGACGTCGCGCAGTGCCTTCACGCGCACCTTCAAACCGAACGTCACCTCGAGAGAGCTTTCCCGCGAGCGCGAGCGCTCGAGCTCGACCTCGTCCGAATCCTTGTTCACCCGCACAAAGATCTGCGGAAGCGAGACGTTTTTCTTGGCGTTGAAATAGGTCGCCAGTTCCTGGTACGTCAGCACCTGATCGCCAACCAGGATTCGTTGACCAGGATAGATTCGGCAAAATCCTCCCCGTGCCAGGGGCCGTCCGCGGACCGAGACTGCCTGTGAGCTGTAGTTTTTCAGGAGGATCAAATCGTGATAGCGAAACGCGAGCAGGCGATCGGTTTCGGCCAGACCCTTGAGCGTTACGTCGGCCTTGCCGTTTGTTCCGAAGGAGAGTGACTCGAGTGGAGACTCGCCGCGTTGGAAGATCGTCGAATCGGAATCTTCGGATGCGTTGAGTTGATAAACGATGTCGATGGCCTGAGCCGCCATCCCGAGCTGGGACATGAAGGAATAGAAAGCGACGACCTGCTCCTGCTTGAGTCCTGCTTGCGAGATTAGATCATAGAGCTGGACACCGAGCATGATCTTGCGATCCGGCCCGAGCTGAGCGGCCAGCTTTTGCGCCATGGTCGAAAGATCCTGTTGCTCGTAAAGGGCCTGTCGGAAAAGCTGCCGCAGTTCGGAATAAACAGCTTCCGGATAATCGTAACGAAGAAAACCCAGACTCGAGTCAATCTCCTCCTCCAGAAGAACGCCGTCCGCTTTCGAAAAACTCGCGAGCACCTGAATGAGCACCGGCAGAAGATTCGGACCTTCCGCAACGCTACGCGGTTTGCGCATCGCTCGCCGCATCCAGCGCCGGCCCTTGCGCTGCATCCGGTACGCGAAGGGAGTGACGCGCTGCACTGCGCGGTCGATCTTATCCGCCACTGAAGTAACCAGTTCCGACATGCTATTTGAAGGCGGAAAACCTACTTGATGCCTTGCGACACGCAACGCAGCCGCGGTGGATGAACATTTTGACCAATTACTCCCTCTAATTAGACGAGGGCGTGATGCCTGCTCTTTGCATTGCCAAACACAGCATGTTAGCGTTTTCCCTTCGTCTTAAATAGGCAGCTTTTCTTATGTCCCAACCTGACCGGAATAATCAAAAGGATAACAAACCTCGCGGGACCGAACCCAACTTCAACTGGCGGGGTGTGGTCCTCATCGCGATCGCGTGCGCCTTGATCGCTCTGGCCGTCCTTTTCCATGGCGGCGCTTACCAAAGCTTCGAAGACGTGCCCTACAATCGCTTCCTCGAACTGCTCGATAACAAGCAGATTGTGCCGGACAAGAACAATCCTTTGCAGCTGGTGGTGGAAGAAGGCCGCCCGACCCAGACTCTCAAAGGCGTTTATCTGAAGCCGGGCACCGGTCCAACACCCGCGCAGGCGGTTCCGTTTCGCACGACGATTTTCCTGAATTACAACACGAACCTTCAGGAGCGACTCGCGGCCGCGGGGATTCAGCCGGCTATCCGGACGGAGTCGAATGTGCTCGCGCAAACACTGGTTGGCTTTCTGCCGATCGCCGTTTTTCTGGTCGTGCTCTATTTGCTTTTCCGGCAGCAAATTCGGATGGCCGGCAAGGGCGCGCTGAACTTTGGCAAGAGCAAGGCTCGAATGCTCGCGCGGGATAAGAACAAGATCACCTTCCGCGACGTCGCTGGCGTTGAGGAAGCGAAGGACGAAGTGCAGGAGCTCGTCGAGTTCCTGCGCGACCCAAAGAAATTTCAGAAGCTTGGCGGGCGCATTCCCAAAGGCGTCTTGCTCGTCGGACCTCCTGGCACCGGCAAGACCCTGATCGCACGCGCGATCGCGGGCGAAGCCGATGTGCCTTTCTTCTCCATCAGCGGATCGGACTTTGTCGAGATGTTCGTCGGTGTCGGCGCGTCCCGGGTTCGCGACATGTTCGAACAGGGAAAGAAATCCGCGCCTTGCATTATTTTCATTGATGAAATCGACGCCGTCGGCCGTCATCGTGGTCACGGAGTTGGCGGCGGACACGACGAGCGCGAGCAAACGCTTAATGCCCTCCTCGTCGAGATGGATGGCTTCGATACCCAGGAAGGCGTCATCATTATCGCGGCAACGAACCGGCCCGATGTGCTCGATCCTGCGCTGCTGCGTCCGGGCCGTTTCGATCGGCAGATCACCGTCAATCTTCCCGACGTGAAAGGCCGGGAGGAAATTTTGCGTGTGCATTGCAAAAAAGTGAAGCTGGCCGAAGGCGTTGACCTCCAGGTGGTGGCACGCGGCACACCCGGTTATTCAGGAGCGGAACTCGCGAACGTCATCAACGAAGCGGCGCTTCTCGCTGCTCGTCGTGGATTAAAAGGAATCACGCTGCATGAATTGGAGGAAGCCCGCGACAAAGTTCGTTGGGGCAAGGAACGCCGCAGCATGGCCTTGAGCGAAAAGGAAAAAACCAACACCGCTTATCACGAAGCAGGCCACGCGCTTTTGCTCGAGTTGCTCGAGCATACCGAACCGCTTCATAAAGTTACGATCATCCCGCGCGGGCCGTCGCTTGGCTCGACGATGTGGCTGCCCGAAGAAGATAAGTACACGAATCGGAAGAACGAACTTATCGCCAGTCTCGCTGTCGGGATGGGCGGCCGGGTGGCGGAGGAACTTGTCTTTGGAGATGTGACAAACGGCGCCCGGGGTGACATTCGCAATGCGACCGCGATCGCGCGACGGATGGTTTGCGAATGGGGCATGAGCGAAAAAATGGGAATGGTCGAGTACGGCGAACACGAAGATTACGTCTTTCTCGGCCGCGATATTTCGCGGGCTCGCGATTACAGTGAGGCGACGGCGGAGCAGATCGATCGTGAAGTACGGAAACTCCTCGATGATGCCTACCAAACCGCGACGAAAACACTCACCGAGCATCGGGACAAACTCGAAGTCATCGCCAAGGCGTTGCTTGAGTTCGAGACTCTGGATGGTGCGCAAATCAAGGAAATCATCAAGCACGGACGTCTGCTTAATCCGCCGCCTGGACCACCTCCTCCCTCCGGTCAAAAAATGTCTCCGGAAAAACCGCCCAAACAAGTGATTGCGCCCGAAGTACCGCCGCTTCCCGGCGGACTCAGTGGCGCACCCGCGTAGCTGCTCTTTTGTAGCGGCGGTTTCCGACCGTCGCACTCCTGCCGTCTTGGGCGGCGTCGGATCTGGGTCGGCGGTCAGAGACCGCCGCTACAATCGGTCACTCTCGCCTTTGCTTCTCCACCAGATGCCGCAACTGCCGTTCCATCGTTTTGAACGCGTCATGAATCACCTTGCCCAGCGCATCGTGCGCGCCGTTATCCTTTTGCTTTTCTTCGGCGATGAGCTCGTGACCGGGCGGCACCGTCACATCAATGCGAACCCGAAACGGATTGCCTTTTTGATGCGCATGGTTCGGTTGTTCGATCGCGACATCACAACGGTTGATGTGGTCGCAAAATTTCTCCAGCCGGGCCGCTTTTCCTAAAATGGTCTGTTCGATCTCGTCGGATTTTTCGACGCCGCGGTATGTGATGTTAACTGGCAATTGCATGATTCAGTTATGACATATTCCCGGCGTTTCGTGTTGAACAAATTGACTCGGAAACGCGCGCCCGCCAAAGCCAGCCGCTCAAATCGTGTTCAGCGAACGAAAATGCGCCGCTAATTTTGCCGGTTCGATTTTTACCAGATCGGATTTTACAAACTCGACCACGCGAGCGCGCACGTCCTCTGGAAGCGCGTTGACCACCGCGGAATGGATTGAGGCCGGCGCAGCGAAGGACCAGCCTCCCATCCCCTCACCTTTCACGATGGTGGCGATGTGCTCTGAGATTTGCTTGTGAATCCGCCGGTCGTTTTCGGTGTCGAGCCCTGTCCGTTCTGCCATTGAACTCGCGTGACGCGCGTCCCCATTTCCGGGCGGAAATCGACCGGCCTGGTCGGTCACCTTGTCGCTTAATCGGCCATGCGCGTCCGTGATATCGAACGCTCGAATCAGATGAAGACTTGGCCCGCGGTTTGGTGTCGCATCTACCCTGTAGGCTTTCAGACTGCCCCGGTCGGCAACGATGATCAATGAGGTTGGTGTCATGGCTCTCGGAAATCGTCGCGCCAGCAACTGCGCAGTCAAATTTCCTCTTTCAATTCCTTTTCTGATTTCGGCGCCGATTGCGCTTCGTTCAATTCCCCTCTTGGCCAGGCAACCTTGCGCTTCTTCCACGATTCCTTCCGGGCCTCAGCTTGCGCCCCGGCTTCCAGCTTCAACAAGCAAGTAGCCCGGCCAATCACTTCGACCTCATCGCCGGAGGGAAGCTTTCTCGCTTCCCGCAGAAACCCTTCTTCGCTCGCCGTGTCGAGAATCAGGAGCCACTCGACATGTTCCTCTCCCGGTAGAACGAAAGGGATCGGCTCGTGATGCGCATTCAACAGCAGAAGGAAAGTATCGTCACGAATCGGATCGCTTTCGAAATTCAACACGTCCATGGTATCGCCGCTCAGCATCACGCCGAGACAGCGGACGAAGGGCGATCCCCATTCTTCGTCCGTCATTTCGTTGCCGCCGGGATTGAACCACATCACGTCCTTGATCTCGGATCCCCGGATGCGCCGCCCCTGGAAAAATTTCGGGCGCCGAAAAACCGGATGATCGCGCCGGATCTCGATCAGTTTTTTGGTGAAATCAAAAAGCGCAGTCTGTTTCTCGTCGTGTTCCCAACTGAGCCAGCTGATTTCATTATCCTGGCAATAAGCATTGTTGTTTCCTTGCTGCGTCCGCGCCCATTCGTCCCCTGCGCAGAGCATTGGAACACCTTGCGATAGGAACAGCGTCGCGAGGAAATTGCGGCGCTGCTGCTCGCGCAGCTTGTTGATCTCGGGATTGTCCGTCGGACCCTCTGCGCCGCAATTCCACGAATTGTTATGGTTGTCGCCGTCGTTGTTATTTTCGCCGTTGGCTTCGTTGCGTTTTTCGTTGTAGCTGACGAGATCGTTCAAAGTAAAACCATCGTGCGCAGTGACGAAGTTGATACTCGCATATGGCCGTTTTCCGGTCGTTTGATATAGGTCCGGACTGCCCGTTAGCCGATACGCCACTTCGCCGACGCGGCCCTCGTCGCCTTTCCAGAAACGGCGAACTTCATCACGATATTTTCCATTCCATTCCGCCCAGAGCACGGGAAAATTTCCGACCTGATACCCACCTTCGCCGACATCCCACGGCTCCGCGATCAGCTTCACTTGCGAGATCACCGGGTCCTGGTGAATGATCTCAAAAAAAGCGTGCAACTTGTTCACGCCGCTCATGTCGCGCGCCAGAGTGGACGCGAGATCAAAGCGGAAGCCGTCCACCTTCATGTCGTTGATCCAGTAGCGCAGGCTGTCCATCACGAGCTGCAGCGTGCGCGGGTGAAGGAGGTTGAACGTATTGCCCGTGCCGGTGAAGTCCTTGTAAAAGCGCGGGTCCTCCGGCAGAAGGCGATAGTATGCCGGATTATCCACTCCACGAAAACTCAGCGTCGGGCCCATGTGATTTCCCTCCGCCGTGTGGTTGTAAACCACGTCGAGAATGACTTCGATCCCGGCCGCGTGCAGATCGCGCACCATGGTTTTGAACTCGATCACCTGCTGGCCATGATCGCCGCTGCTGCAATATTTCGCCTCGGGTGCAAAGAAGCCGATCGTATTGTAGCCCCAATAATTGCGCAGCCCGCGATCGATCAAAGCCTTGTCGTCAATGTGCGCGTGAACGGGCAGAAGTTCGATCGCCGTCACCCCAAGATTCTTAAAATATTCAATCGCCGCCGGGCTGCTGAGGCCCGCGTAGGTTCCACGCAGCTCCTCAGGAACATCCGGACACAATTTCGTAAATCCCTTCACATGTAATTCGTAAATCACGGAACTGTGCAACGGAATCCCAAGGCGCTTATCGCGCTCACCCCAATCGAATGCATTGTCGGTCACGACCGCTTTCGGCATGCCCCACGCATCATCACGAAAATCCCGCACCAGATCCTCCTTCTCATCGCCCACGACGTAGCCGAACATTTCGTCGGCCCAATTAATCTGGCCGGCGATCGCTTTGGCATAAGGATCGATCAGGAGCTTTGAACCGTTGAAGCGCAGGCCGCGCTCAGGCTCGTACGGTCCGAAGACGCGATATCCGTAAAGCTGACCCGGCCGCAGATCCGGCAAAAAAACATGCCAGACCTGGTCGGTCTGTTCCGTCATCGGGATCCGGATGTTTTCCTGCCGTGCCTCAACTTCATCAAACAGGCAGAGATCGACCGAAGTAGCCGTCTCGGAAAAAATGGCGAAGTTCACGCCATTGCCAAGCCATGTCGCACCCAATGGATACGGGTAGCCCAGCCAAGTTTTTATCGATGTCATAAAAACGGAATCGTTCCTATCCGCCAGACGATGAGCATTGGCAAGACGGGGTCCCTTTCGAATCGCCTTTATCTGGGGAGCGCACGCGGCTCGCGTGCATCGTTCGACGACTCGCCGAACAGCTGTTCGTTCGCGCGGAGAACTTTCGCATTCTTCACCCTCGTTAGGCCCAAGCGCAGCGCTGGGAGATTTTCGGCGAGCCGCCGAAAACAGCACGCCAGCGGCGTGCGCTCCCTAAACGTGATTGGCGCTTCGGAAACCGTTCGCTGATTTAGCCCAAGGGGTCCTACAAATCCCGCAGCGCACGCTGCGCTTTCTCTACATCCGATGGGCGCAGAACCAGAAGACCTCGTTCTGTGTTCGGCGCGGTCGCGAGATAGGCGTACTCGATGTTGACGCTCGCTTGCGAAAGTCGTTCCGCAATCGCCGCGAGCATGCCCGGTTCGTTCGCTCCTTCGACCATCACCACATCGTTTTCCACCGCCATCAATCCGCCTTCTCCCAAAAGCATCAGGGCCCGCGTCGAATCACTCACTACCATTCGAATAACGGCGTGATCCACCGTATCCGAAATCATGAGAGCATGAATGTTGATTCCCGCCTTCCCGAGCTCTTGACAAACGCGCGCCAGCGCTCCCGGCCTGTTACTAAGAAAAATTGCGAGTTGGGTCGCACATTCGACGGAGAGTTTCGCATTCATGGCGCGATGAACTTGCTCCTGTCACGCGGCGTTGACAACCAACACATTGGCCTGCGACCCGCGAAATGAGGGTCGTTATTCCTGGAAACGCCGGAACCAACTGTACGGAAAATCATCGCCGGGACAGTCGGTCGCCCAGCGCGGCGGATTCACGTCACGATGCGGGCGCACGATCGCGTAATGGCCGTCGATCTTTCCGCAGCGCTTGCGCAGGTAACGAATCAATTCCTCGCATGACTCGAGTTGCGCGCGCGTGGGCTGATCGCGGTTGAAATCGCCGACGAGACAAATTCCCAGCGCGATATTGTTAAGATAATCACTGTGCACGTGGCCGCCATTGATCTGGCGACGCCAGCGGTCACCCACTTCGATTTGCCCGTTGCCGGTTGATGTTCCGTTTCCGATGACGAAGTGATAGGCGAGCCCGTTCTGCATCCGGCGCACATGGCGATGATAGTAATCAAAAACGCGAGCGTTGCCCTGCCGGGTGCCGCTGTTGTGCACAATGATGAACTGCCAACGCCGGCGCTGCACCGGGGCGCGATCGATTTGGGCACGGACCGATCGACTCAAATAACGATAGCTCTCGGGAGATCGCGACCATGGCCAGAAGCCGCGTCGCGGAGTTGGTGTGGGCGGGGGTTCGACCAGACCCTGGTCGCCGAGAAAACCAGATTTCTCGACGTTGATCTGCGGCGTTTCCGTCAGAGGGATCGCACGAGCGACAGTAGGTTCTGGAGTGAGGCGAGGCGTCGCGCTGGGTGACGGGCGGAGAGTTGACTGCTTCTCTTCCTTTTCCTCTGAACTCTTCGGCGAGCTCTTCTTCGGTGACGGAGAAGGTGTCGGCGAACTTTTCGCCTCTGAATGTTTCTTTCTCGGCGTCGGGCTCGGACTTGCCTTGGACTTCTTGCGCTTTGCGCTGCTCTTTTTTTTCTTTGGCGTGGGAGTTTTCTCTTCTTCTTTCGTTTTCTTGACCTCGGAGTCGGTTTTTCTTGGCTTCGCTTTCTCTGACGGTTCGGGGGTCTTGGCCGGAGCCGCCTTCGCCTTCTTTTTCGGCTTCGCGGCCTTTGGTTTCGCGCTCGGTGATCTTGCCGGCGTCGCGGATGGGAGCGCTCGCGTTTCTTCTTGCCCGTTAGGAGAAGCGGTTCGCTTCTTCTTTTCTTCGTCGCTCAATTCTCCCCGCACCAGAGTCGCCATCACGCTCACGATGAGCGCAAGAATGATCCAGCCGCGGCCCCGCGCCGCGAAGCTGCGCGAAAGCACCCGGTCCTTCACGCGGGCTGCGGTTCAGCGGCGCGCGCGGTTGCCGCGCGTTCCCGCTCGCGACGCAGGATTGCATTCAATTTGCCACCGAGCAGAAGGAGCAAACAGGTGAGATACATCCAGGTAAGCAAGACGATAATCGACGCCAGCGCGAGGTAAGTCGGATTATATCGATCGTATTTCGCGACATAGACCTGGAACAACTTCGTCATCGTCATCCAGCCGGCGGAGAAGAAAATCGCGCCTGGCAGCGCCTGCCGGATGGTCAGGTAATTTTCGGGCGTAAGAAGATAGAGCGCGAGCGCGAGGATAATCAGGGCCAGCGCAGTGAGCGGCAAATTCAAGACCGTGACCCACTCTTGCAACGGAATCCCAAGTTGAAAATTGACCTCCGCAATTCCGGCGAGCGTTTCGCCGAATACGATGGCGTTAAAGGCGAAGAGAATCGTGATCCCGAACCAAAACAGCAGCAAAAATGAAATGATGTATTTCGACCACCAATTTCGATCCGCAGCTACTCCGTGGGTGCGGCTTAGAGCATGCGAGATGGTCGAGATGAACATCGTACCCAAATAAATTCCGAGAATAATTCCGGCGGTTACGAGCGTTCCGCCGCTGCCGGTCACAACCACACTGGCGACTTGTGTGTCGAGAATCTCCTGTACTTTCGGATCCGGCGGCAGAAACGCTTTCAAAACGACGAGCATCTGATGGAGCTTCGCTGGATCGGTGCCGAACAACCCGAGCAGATGCCAGAGGAAGAGAAGTCCGGGCGCGAGCGTGAACAAGAATTGATACGCCATCTGGGCCGCGAACCCGGTCGTGTTATCGGTCGCGGTTTCCCAAACGAGGCGGCGGAGGATTCTGCCGAGGAATCCGAGTTTTTTCATGTCCGGCGGAGAGTTTACTTTGCCGCTTCCAAATATCCATTAAACTTCCGCGCTCCTCCTGCGACCCGTGAAAAAAATTTTGCTCCTCACCGCGGGTTACGGCGAGGGCCACAACGCCGCCGCGCGCGGGATCCGTGATGGTCTTGCGCGAGTTGCGCCAGAAGTTGAAGTCCAGGTGCGCGATCTTTTCGCGGAAACATTCGGCACCCTCCATCTTTTCGTCCGCAAAAGTTACCTGACCCTGATTAACCGTTGGCCGCACGCCTGGGGCCATGTTTATCGCTGGCTCGATCGTCAGAAAGATTTCGACCGAAGCCTCTCGCGGTTCTCGCGGCTCAAGAAAAATCTAACCGATTTACTCGCCACCTTTCAGCCGGACCTGGTGGCGTCTGTATTTCCCGCCTATCCCTATTTGCTCGAGCAGATCGGGCCGACGAACCATCGTTTCAAGAGCGTTGTCGTGGTAACGGACTCGATAACAGTCAACGCGATTTGGTATCGCTGCCGGGCAGATTATTTTCTCGCTCCGAACGAACGAAGCGCCGATGTGCTGCGCGCGGGTGGAATTGCGTTCGAACAAATCAAGACGTTTGGGTTCCCGGTGAGTCCGCAATTTGCGGACTGCGTGCGGGAACAACGTTTGCCTCTCGAGAAATCCAACCCGCGCGTGCTTTACGTGATCAATGCTGGAACACGGAGTGCGACGGAACTCGTTAGCCGACTGCTCGATCTTGAAATCAAACTCACCGTTACCGTCGGTCGAGATGAACGATTGCGGCACGCGATCGAAGCAGTCGCGCGCAATCGACCGATCGAGATTGTCGGTTGGACGGATCAACTGCCGTTCATGCTCTGTGCAAGTCACCTGCTCATTGGCAAAGCCGGCGGTGCGATGGTGCAGGAAACGATCGCAGCACGTTGCCCGATGATCATCAACCACATCGTCTCCGGACAGGAAGAAGGGAACGCGCGCCTGATCGTCGAAACGAACTCCGGTGCGATCGCGCGCTCACCTGACGAAGTAGTCGCGCAAGTGAAGCGCGCATTTGCCGACGGCGCGCGGCAATGGTGCGAATGGGAAGCGAACATTTCCGAACTCAGCCGTCCCCGTGCTTCGCTCGATATCGCTCAATTTATGGTATCGCTTTAAGCCACCTTTCCGGTTGTCCCGAGCGAAGTCGAGGAATCCCGTGGCGCTTTCGTCGCACCGCTCGGAATGACTTCTCCCCTGATGAGCGTCTGCACTACCTCCAACTGCGGCGATAACACAACAAGATCGGCGTCCACACCCAGCCCAAGTCGTCCCTTTGTCGCTTCGATACCCAGAGCGCGCGCAGGATTTCCCGTCGCCATCTCAATCGCTTCCGGTAACGGCACTCTGACTTTGCGAACCAGCGTTCGAACGAGATCGATCATGCGCGCTGCGCTGCCGGCAAGCCTGGATTGATCCGACAGCAGACAAACTCCGTCGCGCACAATACATTCCATCCCGCCTAACGAGAACAACGCGCCTTCGGCCAACCCCGCTCCGGCGGTCGCATCAGTCACGAGAGAAATTCCGCGAGTTCCCTTCGCTCGATACAACATTTTCATCAGCGTCGGCGAGACGTGGTGGCCATCGGCAATCAGCTCGCAAAGGATCGCGGGCTCGCTGAGCGCAAACTCAAGCAGACCGGCTGTCCGATGGATGCCGCGCCGCCGCGCCGACGACATGCAGTTGAAGGTGTGCGTAACCTGATGCATGCCGTGCTCGAAAGCGACCTCCGCTTCCTCGTCCCACGCATCGCTGTGGCCCCCGCTGACCCTGATATTTCGCTCGCGCAATCGATCGATAAGATTGAGCGCGCCTGGCAATTCCGGCGCGAGCGTGACAATCTTGATCGCTTGCGAAAACTTCAGCAGCGCATCGACTAAATCAGGCGTCGGATGGCAGATGAACTCCTGGCGTTGCGCGCCGGAATGTATCTTCGAAATGAACGGACCTTCCACATGAACACCAAGAAGTTGGGGAATCCGTTCTCGAAGGTCGCCCACTGCTTTCAGGACAGCGACGATTTCAGTCATCGGCGCAGTCACGGTCGTCAAAAGCAGCGAAGTCGTTCCCCCGGTCGCGTGAAAATCGCAAATTGCGCGAAATGCGTCTTCGGACGCCTCCATCGTGTCGCGGCCAACCGCGCCATGAACGTGCATATCGATAAAACCGGGTGCGAGATAATGGCCGCCCAAATCGTTGCCTGAAGTTTTTGCCTCACGAATCGCCGCGATCTTTCCGTCATCGACGACTACCTCCAATCCGTCGCGAATTCCATCCGGGAAAATCAAACGTGCGTTCGTTAGGATCATTTATCGTTCCTTGACCGCAGGAGCGAGGAAGCCCGTGTCAGCGCGCTCTCGGAGAATCCCAGGGCACGCTTGAATTGCCAGTCGCGTTCCAGCGGATTCGCGATCTTTTGTGTCGCACGAAGAGTTTTGGCGTCGATCCAGCGTTGCATCCACATCCGATGGCCGAGCACCGGCACGGGAAAATCACTCCCGTGCAAAATGCGCGGCTCTATTTCTTCGCGCAAACAATCGCGCAGGTGAGCGCAACGATTGAGCGAAACCATCGCACTAATATCACCGTAGAGATTTGGAAATTCCCGCAGCATTCCAACCCAATCATCAAAGTAATCATGATCGAATGCGCCGCTACTCGTGCCGCAATGCGCCGCGATCACGGTGACCCCGCACTCGAGCGGAAGCCGCAAGCGTTTCGGATCGGCGAGCGCGGCGTTCACCACCGGCACGGTATGTTCGCCGCCGGTATGCGCGAGCAACGGCAGGCGCGCCTCCGCCATGCGTTCCCAAAAACGGCGATAACGCGCATCCGACGGATCGATGTTCTGGCAATTCGGCAGGCATTTCATCAGGGCCGCACCGTTGGCCAGGCAACGTCCCAATTCGTCAAGTGCATCGCGCCGGGCGGGATGAATGGAGACGCCGGCCAGAAATTCGGGATGCTCTCGCGCGAGGTTCAGAACCACGTCGTTAGGCACAAACATGGAACCAAGATCGTCGCGCGGCGTGCCATCCGCGTCATGCACGCGTTCGTGCGCGAGAAGCACGACGGCATCGAGCGAAGAGCTGCGCACCAGTTGCAGGAGATGCCGCGCATAAAACGATTCCAGATCGCCCGTAAGCGCGCTGGCGGGCAGCCCAAGCTGTTTCAACATGAAAGCGGCCAACCAACGATGCCATCCGCTCAAACGCAGCCATCCTCCCGATCCGCCACCGCCATTGCCCACCATGTGGACATGCATGTCGATGCGCACCGGCGATTGATCAGGTCTTGCCGATGCGTCGGACATCGCCGCACAATCTACAGATTACGCCTCCCTCCGCGCAGCATTTTCTTTCCCGTCCCACCTACTCTGGCGTTAATAGAAATACGCCATGAGTAAACCGGTTCGTTGGCTGCGAAATTTTGCCGTGCGCGGGGTATTTTGGCGGCAGTACCCTCGACTGGGCGATGCGCAACCTTCCGTTTTTCATGACACCGGTGCTGATCTGGTTCTGGACACTTTTCTTTTTTTTCTTTGCCGGGCCTGCGCGCCGTGCACTGGTCGCGAACCTCGCCGTTGTCCTTCCCGGCTCGGGATTGCTCACAAATTACCTGCGTGCCTGGCTCACGATGCGCAATTTCGCGTGGACAATTGCGGAAGGCTCGCACTTCAAACAGCACAAGAGTCATTTCGCTAGCGAGCTCGAAGGCGCGGAGTTTCTCGATCGGCTCGGGGCCGCGTCGGGCGCGATCGTTCTCACAGCACACATGGGAAGTTACGATCTTGGAGCAGCGCTTTTCGCGGAGAAATTTCAGCGCGAGATTCACATGGTGCGCGCACCCGAGTCCGATCAATTGACCGCGCAACATCTCGATCAATCGCTCGCGCAAACCGGCGCCGGAGCGGTGCGCGTTGATTACAATACGCCGAGCAACCTCCTTTCGTTGGATCTGCTCAGCGCCTTGCGCAGCGGCGAGATCGTTTCGATTCAAGGCGACCGCGTGACGGGCAATCTCGCTTGCACGACCGCGAAACTCTTTGGCCGCGACGCCGCGTTCCCGATCGGTCCCTTCATCCTCGGGCAGGTTTCGCACTGCGAGATCTTCCCGCTTTTTATCGCGCGCATGGGCTGCCGCCGCTACAAGATCATCACCGGAGCTCCGTTCGCTTGTCCGCGCAGCGGGCGTTCGCGCGACGAGGACACAGCGGAGGCGTTGCAAAAATGGTGCGCCATCCTCGAGGATGTGATCGCACGCCATTGGGATCAGTGGTACGCGTTTGTGCCGATGTTTGCCAGCCATGAACCAAGCCGCGCCTAACGATTCATCGCGCGGAAATTATTTCGCGCTCCCACGACTTTTGCGGAAGCGATCGAGCCGCTCCGAAGACAACGGCGTCGAGGCACATGTCGTGGGAGTGGTTGTATTCCTCATCAATTACTTGTTCGCCGTGGTGCTTTTTGCTCCGCCTTTGCGTTCGTGGACTTTCTTTCCCGTCCTCGTCGGTTTGCTTTTCGCGGTCTGGATTTTTTGGCTAATCGTTTTGTATCTGAACTGGTTGATCGCGAAAATCTGCTGGCGTTTCGGACTCTTTACCGATTTGCCGGCGAACCGTATCCAGAGCGTGCTCTTCGGCATCATCACCTCGATCTTTGCCGCGGAACTGATGGCGTCGGGGCGCTGGTTTCGGTGGATCGGAATTGTTTGGATCGCCGCCGTGGCGCTCAACCTTTCCGCCGCACTCTTGCTGGCTCTCCATAATGACGAGAGCAGCTAATCGTTTTGGAACCAGGCGAGCGATTCTCGTCTTTGCTTTTCTTGCGCCGATCTGGACGATCTTTTGGTTTCCGAGCGACTGGGTCGTAGCGCTCATCCCGCTGTTCGTCTCGCATATGCTTCTGCTCTATCCGACGCTCGTTCCGCGATCGCAGTGGTGGGGACCGGTCTATCAAACCTTTGAAACCTCGCAGCGCGAAGTTTGGATCACGATCGACGACGGACCAACGTCCCCTCACACAAGAAAAATTCTCGACGTGCTAGAGCGTCATCGCGCGCGAGCGACCTTTTTTGTCGTCGGCTCCCGTGCGCAGGATGCGCCGAATCTTATCGATGAAATTCTACAACGCGGCCACGCCGTGGCGAATCACACATTCACGCATCCGCGCGGAAGCTTTTGGTGCGCGGGACCGGCACGAATCGCGGATGAAATCGATCGCTGCGGGAAAATTCTCGAGAGGAACGGACGACGACTTGATCCGTTTTTCCGCGCGCCCGCCGGATTCAAAAATCCTCTTGTACATCCGATACTCGTACGCCGCGGATTGCTGTTGGTCGGATGGACCATTCGCGGATTGGATACCTGGCGGCGCGATCCTTCCGCCGTCGCGAATGCGATCAGCCGCAAAGCGCGCCCCGGAGCAATCATCCTCTTGCACGAAGGACATCACCTCAAAAGATCCCCCGACCTAAATCCGCGCTGCCTCGAACTGACACTCGAAGCGCTCGCAAGGGACGGCTACGAATTCGTCATCCCATGTACCGAGCAGCTGCGGACAACTCCCGTTGAAAAATAATTAGCGAACCGCCCGTGAAACCGTCCGGTGACGCCCTGGCCGGCACTTCGGTAATCCGCAGGGGAAAGCAGAGGGTTTTTCATTTGCGTCGGATTTTCGCGCTGCCAGACTGACCAATGGGCGACTTTTTCTCCGATTATCAAGTCGGGGATTTCTTCGACGAAATGTTCGCCGCGCCTCAAACCGTCCGCCCTCATTACGGGAAAGTGTTTGAGCGTTTTAAGGAAATGGAGCGCGAGGAATTTGAAAGAAAACGCGCGCTCGCGGCTTCCACGTTTCTCGGTCAGGGCATCACTTTTACAGTCTACAACGACGACCAGGGAACCGAACGCATCTTCCCGTTCGATCTCGTGCCGCGAATCATTCCCGCGAAGGAATGGGACCAGATCGAACGCGGGCTGGTGCAACGAATCACGACCCTGAATCTGTTTCTGCACGACATTTATCATTCTCAAAACATTTTGCGCGATCGCGTGATCCCGAAGGAGATCGTTTGGGAGGCGGTCCATTTTCGACCGGAGTTCATGTATTTCGATGTGCCGAAGAATATCTATCTGCACATCTGCGGCACCGATTTGATTCGCGATCGCGACGGCAATTATCTTGTGCTGGAGGACAACGCGCGCTGTCCTTCCGGAGTTTCCTACGTCGTGGAAAATCGGCAGGTGCTGAAGCGCGTCTTCCCGAATCTCTTTGCGAAATATCGCGTGCGCCCGGTGGAGGACTACAGCCAGGAGCTACTCAACCTTCTGCGTCATGTCGCTCCCGACGGACGGAGCGAACCGACCGTTGTTCTGCTTACTCCCGGGGTTTTTAACTCTGCCTACTTCGAGCATTCGTTTCTGGCACGCTCGATGGGAATCGAAATCGTCGAGGGTCGGGACCTGGTCGCGAACAGCGGCAAGGTATTCATGCGCACGACCAAGGGGCTGAAGCCGGTCGACGTGATTTACCGGCGAATCAACGACGATTTCCTCGATCCTCAGGTTTTTCGGAAAGATTCCGGACTGGGCGTGCCCGGACTAGTGGAAGCGTATCGCGAAGGAAACGTGAGTCTGGCCAACTCGATCGGCACGGGCGTGGCGGACGACAAGGTCGTTTATCATTATGTCCCGAAAATGATTCGGTATTACCTGGGCGAAGATCCGATTCTTCCGAACGTCCCAACCTATCTCGCCTCGATTCCGGAAGATCTGGCTTACATCCGGGAGCATATTTCCGAGCTGGTAGTGAAGGCTGCGAACGAAAGCGGCGGCTACGGTATGCTGATCGGGACGCAGGCGACGAAGGCGGAATGCGATGCCTTCCGGAAACAAGTGGAAAAGAATCCGCGCAATTACATCGCCCAGCCGGTTATTCCGCTCTCCCGCGCTCCCTCGTTCTGCAATGGCTCGATGCAGGGCCGGCACATCGATTTGCGCCCCTACGTTTTGTATGGCGAGAAAGTGACCATCGTTCCCGGCGGACTTACGCGGGTCGCGCTGCGCGCCGGTTCGCTGGTAGTGAATTCTTCGCAAGGCGGCGGAAGCAAAGATACCTGGATCATCGACGAGGATGAAAACACCTGATGCTTAGCCGGGTCGCCGATTCTTTGTACTGGATGAGTCGCTACATCGAGCGCGCCGAAGATATCGCACGCATTGCCGATGTGAACTTGCAGCTACTCCTCGATCTGGCAAACCAACCTGGAGCGGACACCCGGCAACAATGGAATCCAATCATCAGCTCCCTGGAAGAAAATGAACTGTTCGCATCGCTCTACGAAAAACCGGATGGGAAAACGGCGATCGATTTCGTGGCGCTGCAGAAGAAAAATCCGAATTCGATTTTTTCCTGCCTGACCCGCGCGCGCGAGAACGCTCGCACGACGCGCGAACAAATCTCAAGCGAGATGTGGGAGCAGATCAATCAGCTCTATCTTTTTGTGAAAAGCGACTCCGGCAGAAAGCTTCTGCGTTCGAGTCCATACGAGTTTTTCAAGAGAATCATCGCCGGCTCGCATCTCTTCCAGGGCATCATGGAGGCGACGATGACGCACGGCGAAGGCTGCTTTTTCATGCGCGCCGGGAAATTTCTGGAACGCGCCGACTGCACTTCGCGCATTCTCGACGTCAAGTATCACATCCTGCTTCCGTCCGGCGAAGAAGTCGGCGGGAACATCGACACCATCCAGTGGATGTCCGTCCTAAGATCGTGCAGTGCGCTCGAGGCCTATCGCAAGATTTACGTTAGTCAGGTGGCGCCATGGCGCGTGGCCGAATTCGTCATCACGCATTCCGGATTTCCGCGCTCGATCCGTTTCAGCGTCGACTCACTCGATGGAGCTTTGCATTGCATCTCTGGATCAAGTGAAACGCACTACGCTAACGAAGTGGAACGCCTGTCGGGCCGGCTCCGCTACGATCTCGATTACGCTGCGATCGGCGACATTTTCCAAAACGGGCTTCACGAATATCTGGAGGGAATTCAGAAGCGGTTGGTCGACATCAGCGACGCGATGCGCGACACCTATTTTGCTCAGCCCGCACTTCCTGCCTAAGGACGAAGCAACCCCATATACCAATCGGTCAGGGCGCTTCCGAAGAACATCCAAATCAGCGCACCGAGCGCAAGGTAGGGCCCGAATGGGAGCTTGGCGGACCAGACTCGCTTGCCGATCAGGAATGTGACCAGTCCGACGAGAGAACCAAACATCGAACCCGCGAAGATGCTGAACAAGACCGCGCGCCAGCCCAGAAACGCGCCGATCGCCGCGAGAAACTTCAGGTCCCCGCGGCCCATCGCTTCACGCGGAATCTGCAGTTCGCGCACCACGCCGGAGATTTGATCGATCTTGTTCAGGTCGAATTCTTCGTCCGCGATCGCGAGGCGATTGTAATTGAAATCGCAGAGTCGCTGTTGCCGAAGGGGCGGCCGTCGATCACGGCTTCGTTGCAGTGCAGAAGAAGCAGATCCTTTTCGCGCGCGAAATAATCGCTCCATAGACCGCTTTCTTCGCCAACCACGAAATCGGCGTCGTCATCCTTCCTGCGTCCAGGCGAACGGAGTTGGCTCGTCGAGGCGGATTTTCTTTTTCCCGAAGGCGAGCTTGCCCCCTTCGAGCACGAGCCAGAGGAGTCCGTAGCCGAGCGCAGCCGAAGCGAGCGACGTGATCACGGCGATGAGCCGGCGGTCGGTCCCCATCAGCGCGGGCAAAATGAGACTGGCAACAATGCCCGCAACCGTACCGCCGATGGTGATTTCATCTGGAATGATGAAGTGCTCGAAGTCGACAAACGTCGCGACAATCAGGAGCGAAACGAAAACCCAGTAAACAATCGCGATGTCCCACGGGAAACTCAACCAGGCGGCGAGAAAGAGCAGAGCGGTCAGCAATTCCACCGCGAAATAGCGAAACGCGATCCGGCTCCCGCAATTCGCGCAACGTCCCCGGAGAAAGAGCCAGCTGATGAGCGGAATGTTTTGCTGCCACGGAATCGGTTTCTGGCATGACGGACAAAATGATCGGCGCGGCTCGTTGACCGACAGATCGCGCGGAAGCCGGTAGATGCAGACGTTCAAAAACGAGCCGACGACCGCGCCCAGAACGAAAGCGATTCCGGCGAAGAGAAAGCGGTAGGCAAAAAGCATGTCGTCCATGTTTGTAGGGGAAGCTGTTAGCTTGCCTGTTTTTACATCATCTGCGCGAAGCTAACAGCTCCCCCTACAATTTGCTCGTGCGTCGTTGCATGAACCACGCGATCCAAATGCAGCTCTCATAGAGCAAACACATCGGCAGACTCATCGCGATCAAAGTCAGGATGTCCGGCGTTGGAGTGATAATGGTGGCGAGGATGAAAATCAGGACGATGGCGTAAGGCCGGGTGCGCCTCATGAATTCGTAGGTGACGATTCCGAATCGAACGAGCGCGAGCACCACGACCGGCAATTCAAACGACAAACCGAAACCGATGGTGAAGCGAGTCACAAACGAATAATATTCCTGCACCGTCCAGGCCGCCTCCCAGCCTAGCGATTTGGTGTCGTGAAAAAAGAACAGGATCGTTTTCGGCAGGAGCCAATAGTAACAGACAATCACGCCAAGGAGGAAAAGTCCGAAGCTCACAAGAATCGCAGGCAGAACGAAACGCTTTTCCATGGCCGTAAGCGCGGGCAGAACGAACTCGGCCAGAAAATAAAGGAGCAACGGGAATGACAGAACGATGCCGGCATAAAACGCCAGGCGAAACGAAACTGTCAAAGAATCGGTAATCCCCAACGCCCGCAGCGCGCCCACTCCGGGACCCATGGCGTCAAGCGGTCGCTGGATGATTTGCACGAGCGACGACCGGAAAGCGAACGAGATGATCATCGCCAGGAGCAGCGTGATCGCCATCTTCACAACCGTCCAGCGCAGGTCTTCCAGATGTTCGAGAAATGGCTTCGAGGTATCGCCTTCGGCCGCTTCACGGAACTTGAAGAAATTGCGCAGTTTCATGATGAGCGCGCATCAAGGGTGAGATAACCGGAGGCGATCAATCGCGCGCAGATGCTCAGCGTATTCGCATCGCGAATTTCATTTTCCCGAATCATGCGACTGAGTTCGTAGAAGCTGAAGCTCCGGCAATCCAGAATCGACTCGGAACCGTCATGGGCATGACCGGCCGTGCTCGGTTCAACCGGACGCGCCAGAAAAAAATATCCGCGTTCGTCCGTGAATCCCGGCGAGGTAAAATAATGACCAAGCGGAATTAGCTCTCCGTCCTCCGCTAATTCGAAGCCGGTTTCCTCCTGTAACTCTCGCAACGCCACAGCCGCGATTGCCGGATCCGCGGGGACGTCGCCGGAATCAGCATCGCCGGTTACCACTTCGTCAATTTGGCCGGCCGGCATTTCCCAAATCGTCTGGCGAATTGGCAACCGCTCCTGCTGGATGAGAATGAGCTTTCCATCGCGCGTCATCGAGGCAATCACCACCGCTGCCTTGCGCTGAACGATGGTCCATGGGCGAGGTACGAGATGCGCTGGCGTGCGCATCTCCACATCCACGACTTTCATATGGGCATTGGCAAAGCGGGCTTCGGTCGAAAGAACCTGCCAGTCGGCTTCAGAACTCGCTCCACTCTTGGATTCCACGGCAGGAAGATTATGAGCGGCACACGGAAAAGCGAATGCTTGCTTTGCTGTAGAGGCGGGCGCGTCGCCCGCAATGCTGCACCAAAGCCTGCGGCTGACACAGCCGCCTCTACATCTTCTGCTGCCGCGTCAGCGTTACCGAAACAAACTCCGCCTTTGCCAGGACGAATTTCCGGAGCTCGATCCGCACCTGCCTGACCGGAAAACTCCGCAGCAAATGCGCGGCAATCTGATCAGCCAGGGTCTCGATCAGCTTGTCGCGGCGATTTTGAACGAACTCCTCGACCGCGTGCGCCACGGCCGAATAATTCACGGTCCGGCTGATGTCGTCCTCCAAGTCATGCCAGGATTGGTTCGGCCATAACGTAATATTGAGGGCGAGTCGCTGCGGCGCGGCCCGCTCCAGATCGGGCACGCCCACTCGCGCAGAAATTCTCAGCTGCTCGATGTGAATGGTGTCGTCAGACATTTCGTCCGCATGCTCAATTCGCTTCGTTCAACTTTTCAAGTGCCGGAGAAAGCCACAAGTCGAAATGTTAGCGGAACAAAACATACGGTGCGTTACCTGCCTTTCCCAGACAAGAGATAGGCTGGATGATAACGACGGAGCATCTCGTTGAAACGGGGATCCGATCGCAACGGGTCGAGCAAGGCGTCGTAACGAATATACCCAGGCACTGCATGTCCCTCTTCAAAGCAACGACCCAGCCACGCGAAAGCCTTGTCCGTATCACCTTTCGCAGCGTAAATGAGCACAAGATTGTATGGGTCCACTTTCTTATCAGCTGCGAGCTTCAGCACGTCGGGCAGCATCTGATCAGCTTCATCCCTTTGCCCGGCGGACCAAAGGGTCAACGCAATCGACGCCAGATTGTCGGGTCCGAGTTCGGGATTAAGGGCGGTTGATCTTCGGAAACGAGCGATCGCCTCGGCATATTTGTGATTGAGCAAATAGGCGGCTCCCAAGTTGGATTGGATGAACGGTTCATCTGGATTCAGTTGCGCAGCCTTTTCGGAATAGCGCAATCCCGGCTCGAACTGGCGCGCGAAGAGATACACCAATCCTAACGCAGAATTGTTAGTCGACGACAGCGGATCCAGCTCCTGCGCGCGCTTCATTTCCCTCAGGCACTCCTCTAAATCGCCGATCGCACAGAGTCGCCAGGCATAACGCTGATGGGCTGTCGCCGAATTCGGATTAAGGGCCAGCGCTTGCCGCAGCAGGCGATCGCGTTCTCCGGGGGAATCGGAGGGCACCACTAGGGAGCCAAGAACCATATATCCCTCGGCCAACGAGCTATCGATAGCGATGCTACGTTCGGCCGCGGCTTTGGCTTTCGCCATACTTTCGGCTGAAGGTGCATATTTGTAATAGCCCTGCAGAAAGTAGGTATCGGCCAGCAAGGCGTAGGCAAGGGCATAATGTGGATCCTGCTCCACCGCCTTCTGGAAATATTCCGCGGCTTTCGCCATGGCGCCTTTTTTTCGTTCGTTGTAAGACGAGAGTCCCAGTAAATAGAATTCGTAAGCCGCCGTGTCGCCGGTGTCGTGTTTGACCAGACGCTTGTGGTCTTCGGCTGACAAGGTGGCGGCGATGGATCGTGCGACGTCCGCAGAGATTGCATCCTGGATCCCGAAGATATTGGTGAAGGTTCGGTCGAAGCTCGTCGCCCACAACACCTGGCGAGTCGCAACTTTGATCAATTGGACAGTTACCCGCACATCCTCTCCCGACCGTTGCACCGTTCCACAGAGTACGGCGTCGACTTGAAGTTTTTCTCCCGCAGATATCGGATCCGTCGGCGGACCCTTAAAACGGGAAATGGCTGCCGTCGGTAGCACGATGAAATGTTCTACACCGCTCATTCTACCGATGATGGCATCGGCCATCCCAAGACCCAGGATGTCGTTTCCGCGATCATTTCCGAGGGGTTCAAATGGCAACACTGCGAGACTATGAATGGAGGCGAAAGAAGCTGAAGCCGGCGCGCGTGCGGGAGATGATAATTGATGGCGTTCGACGAGAACAACCGCCCCGACGCCCGCTAAGATGACTCCGGCAATAGCGGCGACTCTCGGACGGAGTCTTCTTCTGGCGGGCGGTGCCTTGACGGGTTGCGCGGTTAGAAAGTTCTGGACGTCAGCGGCAAATGCCGTGACCGGTGCATAGCGCGCTGATGGATCGATCTGCATCGCGTGAGACACGATCCGGTCGAGGCTCCCACGAAGCTGGTGTTGTAGTTCCGTATCGTCGACGGCCTCGCTTGGCAGCACCGGCTGGTGTTCCTGCAAAACATGTCTCACTTCTTCAAGCGACGGTCGTGAGCTAGAAAAGCGATGCACCGGCTTACCTGTCAACAATTCAAAGAGCAGCGCCCCGAGCGCATAGATATCGCTGGCCTCCGTGAGTGTTTCCCCAGCCGCCTGTTCCGGCGAGACACAGTTTGGAGTGAAGCGCTGTTCGCCGGTTGCGGTCTGATCAGGGGCCGCACCCTCATTCATTAGTTTGGCAATCCCAAAATCCAGCAGCTTCGGCTCGCCGTCCTCCGTCACAAGGATATTGTTAGCCTTAAGATCCCGATGAAGGATGGAGTGGCGATGAGCGTAGTCGACCGCTCCGCAAACCTTGAGGAACAATTCCAGACGTCGTGGTAGAGAAAGGCGGTGGTCTCTGACAAAGTGGGTAATAGGCACGCCCGCCACATACTCCATGACAAAATAAGGCAATCCGTCCGCGGTGGTGCCCGAATCCCACAAGCGCGCAATGCCTGGATGATCGAGTGACGCCACGATCCGACGCTCGGCCTCAAAACGGCGGAGGACGTCGTCCGTATCCGTCCCGCGTTTTAGAACTTTGATCGCCACTTCACGCTCGAATTGTCCGTCGGCTCGCCTTCCCAGACAGACCGTACCCATGCCGCCGTGGCCCAACTCGCGGACAATGACGTAGGCACCAATTCGCTGGCCCTCTCGTGACATCGGGCGCCTGCCGACAAGGCCAGTCACTGCCTCAGCACAATCTTCCAGCGCATCATCAGAAGCCAGGAGAATCGTGTCGGCCTCGCGGAGCAAGGATTCAGCTTCGCGGAGCATTGTCGCATCACTCGCGCACTGACTCGCAACCATCGCGGTCCGCGCTGCCGGAGAGCCTTCTTCCAATGCGTCGGCGACGATGGTTTTCAACCGCTGCCATCTTTCGGTATCCATTTCTAAAGCGCGCGTTCTAGGTGGCGCAAACCATAACGTGGATTCAGGACGAAGGGAAGGTCATTGCTACCCTTTCTGCTGCGATAAAGCCTGTCTCAGCCAAAGCTTTGCGACGGCCCATTCCCGTTTCACCGTCGCCGTCGAAATCTCCAGGAGGCGCGCGATTTCCTCGATCGTCAAACCACCGAAAAATCGCAGTTCCACGATCTGCGCTTGCCGCGGATCCAGTGCCTCCAGCTCACGCAAGGCATCATCCACCGCCGTCACGTCGATCTCGCGGCGTCCGTAGAATTCCAGAATCAGTTCCGTAGGATTATTCCCACCTCGCTTCGCGCGGTTTCGGGCGACAGCATGATTTGTCAGCGTCTGCCGCATCAGGCGAGCGAAGATACCCAAAAAATGCGCGCGGTTTTCCCAGGCCACGCGACGCTGGGCGACGAGACGGAGATAAGCTTCATGCACCAACGCAGTTCGCTGGAGGGTGTGTTCTGGCCGCTCATTGCGCAGGTAACCCCCCGCCAGCAGACGCAGTTCCTCGTAGACGAGAGGTAGCATCTCTTCCAGCGCGTTGATGTTTTCGGACGAAAGCGGCGCTTCCTCGTTGCCGTCGCCGCCAGGTGAGGTCGACATATTCGTATCCCGATTGGTCATTAGATCGATCGGCTCGTCCATTCCCATGGTACCGCAACTTGAGTCCGGACGATCCCACCTGTTCAACATAAACCACCCGGGCCGTTGTGCGAAGAACACGTGCATGGTCCAATCAGGTGCGCTCATAGCAGGCGAAGAAAATAGGAAAAGGGGTCAGGTAGCATGAAAGCAGTTTGAGTTCGGTGTCGGCGCGGCGCGCTCCAGATCGGGCACACCCACGCGTGCAGAAATTCTCAATTGCTCGATGTGAATGGTGTCGTCAGACATTTCGTCCGCATGCTCAATTCCCGTCGACGGGAACAGACTTGGCGTACTTCGCTTCTCATCCCGGCGCAGGGACATGTGGTTTTGTTTTGGTGATGCTATCGGCATCGCCTCCGCTTCGCGCGGCAGCAGCTCATCTTGGGCCAAGCCACGCGATCAAGTGGAGCGAAATTGCCGAGACCCTAAGACCGACCCCTTGATCCTCTGTTATCGCTTGGAGCGCAGTCGTCGCTGTGTCATCCGGATGGTAACGAGCACAGCGACGACGGTCGCTACCAGCGAGAACGTCTCACCATGAAACCCAATTAGCCAACCAATACCGAGTAAGAATGCCAGCATGGCAAACAAGGCGGAACTCATAAGCAACAAATCTCTCCATGAAATCGTTCTCGCTTCTCGTTTCGGCGCTTGCATATCATTCGATACCAGCGCTGCGGCATCTGAAAAAATTTAAACGACTAACAGTCGTGCGGCAATTGGTCTCGGCGTTGCCAGTGGAGCATCACTGCGAGATTCGACCGCTAAGGCAACGAGTTTCCAGAATTGGATTTAACGAGCGAAACATCCGCAGCGCTGATCGAACCATTAGCAGTTACGTCTTCGCGAAAATTGCTGCCGGTGACAGGAAGCCCAGATTCTCCTTTGATCTGGCTGATGTCAGAACCGTTTACCGCCTTGTTCCCGGTGCTATCCCCAACGAGCACATTCATGCTGACTGCTGTGTTGGGAAGAATCTGAGAAAATTGATCTGTGACGCCACTTACCGTGACCGTTATCCTTTGCACATCCGTAACACCGGCCAGATTCACTGTCATGGTATTCCCGGCGAACGTGGAACCTCCCGTGACATTACCTGTGCCGCTTGTGACGCTGGCATTGCCGCTTACCACATTATTGCTAAAGCTAAACACGAGCGTGTAACTGCCCCCGCTACTTCTGCATTCCACGCCAGGCTCTCCGGCAAAGGGCAAGGCGATGTCGAACGTTCCTGCTCCGCCGTGCGTTTTCCGGGAAACTGCCCCGGTGGGGAAAAAGGGAGGCCCGCCGGAAACCACAAGCGAGTAGGGATCGGAACTGATTCCGTTGGCCACAGCAGAGTACCGAGTATGTCCCAAGCGGCAGCCCGGCGGGCAACTTGAATTCCGTGCTGACCGGTGTGTTTCCAGTCATGACTCCCGTGCTGCTCCAATTGTACGTCCGGGCGTAGTAAACATTACCGTTCAAAGCGGTAAGCCTGACGATCGGATAGTTGCTGGCCATCTGGTTGTCGTCGCCATAAGCAGCCCCTTCTGAGATACCGTTCAGCAGGGTGCCCGTCAGATGATATGAGCCGTCGGCGTTCCATTGAATACTGGAAATGGTTGGCTTTCCGGAAGCAAGAGGAGATCCCGTCGGGGTGTAGTCATAGAGTTGGTCTCCGAAATGGGAATAGAGAACGGTCCCGTCAGGGAGATCCAGCATCATGGTTAGGTACGAGGAAATGTTGTCGGTTGAGCCGACCGGAGCGCTCACTTGTGCGAAAGAATTGGTGGCATAGTCATATTCGTAAAAACTCGTAGGAGTCGGGAAATGATTGCCGGATGTGGGTATGGGAGATACCGCGCAAAGGATTTTCCCATTTGCCATCATTGCTCCTGCTGCATCCGGAGTTCCCTGCGCGTTTGGAATATCAGGACCTGCCACCCAGGTGCCTGGGCTGGTCGTGCCAGACGGAGTATAGATTGCGGTGTGTCCCGTGCTGCCCAGAAAAAATGCGTTCCCGTTGGGCAAAAGAAATCCCGCCCCCATCTCGAATCCGTAAGGGTCATACAGATTGACCGGGACGGTGCTATCGGAAATCCACGCATTCGTCGAAGGGATATAACGTTCGGAGTTTGTGCCAAACGGGTCGACGGTAAGGACGCTGTCGTCGGGCAACTTGACCCATGAGGCCTCGTCTTGATAAGCAACATTGTTAGCCAGAATAGGCCCCGACGACCAAACGTTTGTGGCAGGATCATAAATAACCGTGCCGCCGCGGACCTTGGGCGCAACCGGAGCCACGAGAACCTTGCCATCTGGAAGAATCTCGCTGATCGAGTCGACGAAGGCCTGATGATAGGATGCAAAGATGGGAGATAGCATGCTCGGGTCGAGAACAGAAGTGGGTGGGTCAATTCGAGTCCAGGCATCCGCGACAGGGTCGTAAATCTCCGCCGTGGCTCTGCCCAAAATGCCGTTGCCTGTATTTCGAGGATATTCTCCTCCGGCGACGAAAACTCTGCCGTCCGAAACGACCCCTGATGAGAAATAGAGGCGCGTGTCATTCATCGCGGAAAGCGTCGTCCAGGTCCCGTTGACATAGCTGCCATGGATATCCGGCGTCAGCTTGTACCAGACATTACCGTAACCATCCCCGCCCCCGGCGAAGCTCTTGGCCATGACAGTGCCGTCAGAGAGAAGCAGCAATAGCTGCACGCTACTCGGCGCTCTACGAACCAGCGGCGTCCAGGTTCCCCCACTCGCGGCGGGCGCGGCAAAGTAGGGCGTGTTACTGTGATCGCGGTCGTTCCCGCCTGTATCAGTAGCAGTCATGTTCCAACGAAGGGGCCGCCCATAATCGAGGTCACTTGAGGGAAAATTTGGCGAGGTAGAGCTGCCGCTAGCGAGTTCCCCCGCCCGAGCGCCGCTTACCATGAGCCCCAGGGAAAAGGCAAGACTGGCTATCTCAACAGTATGACTCCGTCTCACAAAGCTGAGGACATGCAGCGGCGAAAAACACAAGGTATTCATAATTCAATCATTTTGGACGCCCGCCATGACATTCGTTTTGCCGTCGTTAGAAAAGGAAAATCTTCGCGGCTTGCATTCCGTAAACCGCTCCGGGGAACTCGACTCGCGCTTTGCGCGGCATCTGCTCATCCCCGCCAAGAGGGCAACCCCACTCTGACTCCTTTTCTTCTCGCGATCCCTTTTCTTCTCGTCCGATGTCAGTTAAGGATGCGCGATCTTATCTCTTTTCGCTCTCTGGCACGGCAATCTCAAGACGCGCGATATCACCGCCAAGATATTGAATTCGCACTTGCAGTCCTTCTCTCATTGGACCACCACAAAACTGAGTTTTATGGAAACCTGGGGATACGATGAAATCCGAATAGGCGAAAGTCTTTCCATTTACTGTGAATCTCTCTTCCCCGTGGCCAGACGGCGGCATGGGTTGGAAGTTTTGGACTTTGCCCTCTGTAACAGAACACCGACCGGTGCTAAGCGCAGACACCAGTCGTATATGTGGAAGCAACGTCAACGGTATGCTTGCTAGTGTCAATAGCAGGCCAAAACCGCTGAGCACTATCGGAATGAATCGAAGGAATCTCGGCCGCAAATAACGACGAAAAACAAAAAAAATCACTCCAACCAAAACAAAGAGTGCGCCAGCCGCCGGGAACCAGAAAACCCGAATACCCTGTTCAGCGACGTCGAATACCTTGTGATATACCATTGCGGGAAATTACCAGTTCCAACCAGGAGTGGGTACAAAACTAGGAACGGGGGGAGTAACCCATGTATTGGTATATGTGGTTGATCCGGATATCGGCGTTAATCCGAGTCCGAAAGTCCCGGCGTATCCCCTTGTTTGACCGGCCGGAGTCTGCAGTATTGTGCCTCCGATTTTCCAACCACCCATGCTCGTGTTCGTATAAGGGCCTGCAAATCCCTCTACACCGCCGCTCGTATAGCCGGCTACTATGGAAGCGGACATATCGACACCTTCGCCAGTCCCTGCGGCGAAAAATATACCGCTCCCTTGCGGACTAACATATAACCCCAAACTTACAGTCCCGCCGGCTAGCGGGATAACCGAGAAGTTGCCACCCAGGAAAGTCGTAATCTCTGCAACCGGATCGGGCAGATTCGCAATTAGCGGCAACGTTTGCATCGGCAAAATTGGAGCCTGAGACAACGAGGTCGGCATGACACCTGTTCGAATGCTGAATCCTCCTCCGAAAAACATTCTTCCCCCTCCGCCCATGCTGAGTAAACCCAATTGACCTGCCCCTAGGGGATCCCAGCCTTGGCTGTTCTGGATAGCCTCAGTTGGAGTAAGTGGCGTACTCGCAATTGTCATAGTGTCATACGTCCCGGTGCTCCCGTAGCCATAGGACAGATACACTGCTGGTCCCCCCTGCAACCCGTAAGAATCGCTCCGATTGACAGGATTACCGCGACAATAGCGGAAGAGATTGGCATCCCCGGCAGCGAAACCTGACGGGTCGGTTTGCAAGAAACGTCCAAGCCCGGCGTGATAAGCGCGATTACGGTAATCGTATATGCCAAGCGTTGAGAGATATTCGCGGCCGGTAAACATGAAGCGGTTGCCATAGGCGCTGGTTGTGCGCAGGGTTCCACTCCAATCCGTGATCTTGGGCTGGCCAAAGGCGTCGTAGGTATATTTCTCGATTCCGTTGTTTCCCGCATCGAGCAGGAACTGGACATTACCCATTGGGTCGAGATGATAATGCAGGTAACTCGAGACACCCGTTTCGGTGCGCGTCAAGATCTCGTCCGCGCCAGGGCCGTAAATATTCCAGGCTACCAAGGCGCCAGCGGCGTCCCATTCCGCGATTGGCTTCCAGCCATCGTAGGTGAATACCTTTGCTCCCCCATCTATCGTCCGCTTCACACAGCGGCCCAGCCCATCATAGACAAATTGCGCGCTATGCCCGGTTGCAGTCGCCGAGGTCAATCGCTTGTCGGCATCGTACACGTAGGTCCAGCCGCCATAGGAATAGAGGTGGAAGTTCCCATCGTACACCGGGGTTTGGCCTGTGACCGCAGTGTATTGGTTTAGCCCGTCGGGTGTGTAGTTGGTCACGACCCCATTGTCATTCATGCTCGTGCGATTGAGCGGCGTATTGGTGTAGCTGACGCTGCGGTCCCAGCCGCTCTGCGTCTCAGTATTGACGTTGTTAGCATTGTAAACCACGCTGCTGAGCTGGTTGGCAAAATCGTATCCGAAACGCTCGCCTTTGTTGCTCTGCTCTTCCCGGTAGGTATCCTGCACGTTGTTATTCACATCATAATCGTAATGGCTGGTGGCAAAGACTGCGTCATTCGCCCCGCTCTGGAAGCATTTCGTCGGACGATTCAGCTGATCATACTCGAAGCTGGTTGCATCCAATCCCTGGCGGACATTCTGCCGCTTGAGTACGTTGCCGTTCACATCATAGGTGTAATGGAACCAGGGCGTCGGTCCCGCCGTGGTGTTGATCTGCGCCAATTGCTGGCGCTGGGTGTAATCGTAGCTTAGCGAGTAAACGCCCGCTAGATAAAGAGAAGAACGATTCCCATCGACATCGGGCGCAACGCTGACAGTTCGAGCCGGAAGACCGCTCAAAGTCTGAGTTTCCGAGATCTTGTGGTTGGCGTTGTCGTAACCGAAGGCGACTGTTGTCGGACCGCTGACAATGCTGGTTACTCTGCTGGCGGCGTCATAGGTCGTGGTGGTGTCTTGTCCGTAGGTCCCGGCATTCCAAGTTGCGCTCGTCGGCCGGTTGCGATTGTCGTAGGTAAAGGTCTTGATCCAACCGTATGGCGTCCTATAAGTGGAAAGATTGTTCGCGGCATCGTAGGTAAACGCTTCCCATCGAACCACGCCGTAAGAATCAAGCGGATAAGTTGCGCTGGTCTTGCGATTGAGTAGATCGTAGCCAAAGTTGTAATTAGCCCCTTTCGAGTCAGTCATCTGAGTCAGATTGCCGGCCAGATCATAAATGTAGCTGGCGGTGTCGTCCGTCCGGAAACCGGTGGTGTGCGTGACCCGGTTCATCGCGTCAAATGTGTCCCAGGTCCGGCACTTTGTATCCGGTCGCGTCTCCATGATGAGATTGCCTGCCTTGTCGTACGCCCAACTCGTCGTCTGATTGAGAGCGTCGGTCATGCTGACACGGCGATTGCGAGCATCGTAACCGGCGGTCGAATGAACGCCTGCATACAGTTGGCCCGGCTGGGCATTCGGTTGAGTCACAGTCAACCGATTCCCGACGCCGTCGTAAGCAAAAGTGGTGGTGGCCGCATCGCTCGTCATCGGAGCCTGAGTGATCTGCGAGAGCCGGAAGTTGTTATCGCAGTAATTGTAAACGTTCTTCCCACTGGGCGCGGTCGCGACGAAAACGAAACTGGTGGTGGTCACGTAGCTGCTCGTTTGGTTCCACTCCAGGTAACTATTTGTGGCAATGTGATTCAACGGGTCGGTTACGCTGAGAACCCTCTTATACTCATCGTAAAGAAAGCGTGTCCTTTGATTTGGATCGGTAGCGGCTCCCGGGTGATTTTCATCTGCCATCCAGGCCAATGTTCCATCGGAATTGTAGGCTTCTTGAAGATAATTGCCGTCAGAACGAGTCACCCTGGTTACCTGGCCGCGTGAGTTGTATAAAGAAATCGTGGTATGGGCGGCGTCACCGGCGGCGCTGCCGCGACCATCAGTCACCTTCCAAACCCGGTCGAGGCCATCGTAAAGGTACCAGGCAGTGGGGTTGCCGGTCTGATGAACGGCGTCTCGGTAGATTGTCTTGAGTCCGCGTGCATCGTAAGTAAAGCTCTCGGTGCCTCCGCTGGTCATCCGATGGGTCAAAACCTGACCGAAGGAATTATAGGTGAATGTTTCGTAGCCGCCGTCGGGATAGTTGATCCGAATGATGCGCTTGCTTGTATCGCGTAGAAACGTAGTTGTTTTTCCCAATTCGTTAGTAACGCTGTAAAGATAATATGGATTGTTCCCATCCTGATTGTTTGGATCGGGGCACCCGGCGTAACCATAGACATATTGCACGGTGGCGCGGGTGCCATCCGGTGGCGTGAGGGGGTATTGAATCTGGGTAACATTACCCGTAATGGGATCGTTCGTGAAATTGGTGGTTTTCCCATTACGATCCGTTATCGCGTTAAGAAAAATGTTCGCATCGTAGCTCTGGGTTTGGGCAACCGCATTGAAGTCTGTTACGCTTGTCACGAAATGGTAATATGAATCGTAGACAATGGTCCGCGTTTTTCCGTCGCCGCGAGTTTCCGTGCGATTAAGGAAGTTGACGGTTAGAGTTGATACCGCATCTGCCCCGGAGAAGCTCTTCTCGCTAAGGATTTGTCCGTAAACCGCGGTTGAGCCGTCGGGATTATTGGCCGTCGCGTATGTGTACGAGATCTTTTTCATCGGCCCGTCGTACATCAGATCGGCGCACGTCTTCAGGACTGGGGCGCCATTGACGCTGCCTACATTCGGCTTGTCATAAGTGTATGTGGCGATCAACGTGGCGTCATTAAAGTATTTTACGCTCGTTAGGACGGTGTAGGGGGTCGTGCCCGGGGAAAATGTCTGAGTGGAATAGGTGTAGTCTACTATTCGTCCGTCGCTCGCTTGAATGTAATCGACCTGCCCGCCCCCGGTGTAGAAGAACTGAATCCAGCGCCCGGCAGGCTCCGTGATCCTGTAAAGAGTGCCGTCGGTGTTATAAGAATAGACGGTTCTTTGCCCGTACGGGTCGATGATCGCATTGGTCACAAACTCGTAGTTGTAATACGTGACCAAAACTCCGTCCTCCATCTCAGTCTCGGTCGTCTGATTATTCTGGAATTCGATCTTACCCCCATCGGGGAGAAGCAGATAGCAAAGAGGCGCAGCCAGCTTGAACCGCTCGCGCACACCAGCTGGCCCGGTAGGGCCGGGCACGTTGTACGTTACATTGCGGCCGTCGGGAAAAATGACGGTGTAATACATGGGAACCCCCGCGGGGAGGTGATAAACCGGGGCAACTTTCCAACCAAATGAATTGCGCCAGGCGCCGTCACGAGAATTCCATGTGCGCGAGTAGCTCAAGCCGTATTTCCCGACCGCTCCGGCCACGGTCAAGTCTGTTATCGTTCTGGTGACGTTGCCCGTGTAAGGATCGTAGGAGCAGCCAGTGGTGATGTTGCCGTTAAACTGACCGGTTGGCCCGGTCGGGTTGTCGTTTCCTACCTGAGCCTGGAGTTCGGAAAGCGAGAGCAGGAGAAGCGCCGGAAAGAAGAAGCGAGAAAAGGATTTGGAAGCTTTCATGAGTTGGGCACCCAGAATTGGAGCATCGCGCTTCGGCCGCGCGCACTGAGGAGAATCCGGTAAAGTCCCGGTTGCATTCCGCTTTGAAACACGATCGAGCCCGTTCCATCGACGGCGATGGTCACGTCCCCGCTGACGACTCCGCCATCCATTGCCTGGACCGCGACGACCGTATTCGTGAATTGCGACGGGAGTTGCAGTTGAATATTGACGATTTCCCCGGGCAGAATCCCGATCCGGCGAAATAGTTCCCTGCCGCGAATCGTGATCGAAGTGTCGTTGGCGAAGGTGATGGTGGCCGAAGCTACCGGCACCGCGACCGGGGGGGCCTGCGCGGGCAAGGAAATGACAGACAAACAAATCCCAGCGAAGGCGAGCGCAGGGATTGGAAGGATGGATAGAACGCTAATTTTCCTCATAGATTTGGATTGGGGCTCAGGGGTTTTTTCGGGGGGAAACTGGGGCTTGAAGGTGAGAGCGCGAGGATATGGCGCTAACGCGGACCAACTCAAGCCTAATTAAAGACCGACCCGTTTTTCCTTTGCCTTCCTTTGCAAACATAGTCACCAATTATCTCCCTCAGTCCGGTTGGCCCATTATCGTTCGCTCGAACGATGATCTATCGTCGTAACTTCCTCAATTCGTAATTGTTGCGAGAAGGCGTATCCCTGCCGCTACCACGGCAATGTGTGCTGACAGGAGAGAAATCGTTGCTGACAACGCACCAGCTGTTGCTGGTGACGCGGCAGTGATTGCTGGCGAATCGGCGGCTGCCGCTGGCAGCATCGGGATGCCTGCTGCGACGCGGCAACCACAGCTGGCCGGCGCGGGATGACTGCTAGCAACTACGGCATGGCCGCTGGAAACACGGCGGCAGCTGCTCACGACCACGCATTCGATGCTGCGAAATTCGGAACGATTGCCGGCGGTTAGGCAAAATTTCCTTGCCAGCGTCAAACGATCTTATCAAACTCGGATTCACCAAATTTAAGGGAGGATATGCATTATGGCCGTGAAACGAAAATTCACCTGCAAGATGAGCACGCTTCTTTACGACGGCGATTTGATTGTGACCGCGGCCGAGGGGCAAAGCACTTTCGCGAGCAAACGATTGAGAACCGGCCTGGTGACCGAATCGCGCACGCTCGTGGGCGAACTCGGCGGGAAAGATTCTTCGGCCCAAGCGCAAGAGGCGGTGACCGGCGAGCTAACCCAGCAACAAAATAATTCCATCACCGAGATGCTCGATCTTTTCGGCAAACTGAAGGATTCGGCCAGAAAAGCGTTCGCAGGCGATCACGTAAAACTGCGCGAAGCATACCAGGTGGGAATCAACACCCCGAGCGACCTCGCCAGCATCCTCGGGCGCGCGAAGAAGGCGCGAGATGCCGCCCAGACGGCCGCCGATGCCACGGCGCTGAAAGATAAGGGCGGCTGGATTTCCGATGACACGACCGCGCTCGATACGGCCATTGACGATGTGAGCGATCTGGACAAGCAACAACAGGCCAGCGTGATCGTACAGATCGGGGGGACCGACGCGCGCAATACTGCGGCCAACACGCTCTACGAAAACCTGCTCACTATCCAAAACGCCGCCGATATCGAGTGGCCGGCGCGAGTAGAGTCGAACCGCGCGACGCGCGAATCGTTCCGGCTCGGTGTCTTTCCGCCATCCGGCCACGGGAAAAAAGAGGCTCCGCCGACGACGCCGGCAAAGCCGAGTCCGTAAACGTCTGCGCGCAGGATCGCGACATCATCCGGATTCGGGGACGCCCACGTTCGACACGAGCTAACCAACTCGAAATTTGATCTCACGGATGGTTCTGTTTCCGAATCGCTGTTTCAACTTGCGCAGGATTTCCGGCTTCGAGATTTGGTCGAGCTCGTAATGCAGCGCGGGCTGGAGCACGCGCACATAAAGCACGCCTTCCCGCAAATTCGTCGGACAGGAATGCGCCGCGATAAAGTCACCGACGACCGTGCTCCACGCCTGCAGAACTTCCGCTTCGTGCAAACGCTCCTTTAGACCCAGCCGCTGCATCAGCTTCGGGAGAAGAGCGGCCGCGGTCTGCCATCGATCGGGGCGCGGCATCTTGCCGGATAACCCCCGCCACTCGGCGATAACTCGGGCGCGGAGGGTGGAATTCATTTTCCGACTGTAGCGGCGCGCTCCGGGCTCGCCAATCTCATTTCCAAAGAGCGACGGTCAGGAGACCGCCGCTACGGCCGTCAATATTTCCGCCGCATGTTGCTCGGCAGAATATTGAGCTCTGTCCGGTATTTTGCGACTGTCCGGCGCGCGATCGGGATGCCGCGCCCGCTCAGGATCTCGACAATCTCCTTGTCGCTGAGAGGAGCCGCGGAGTTCTCCTCTTTCACGAGATCCATGATTGCTTCTTTGACGCTCGTGTTGCTCATCGATTCACCTCCGGCCGTTTGATAACCGGGCGTGAAGAAATATTTCATCTCGAACACGCCCTGCGGGGTGGACATGTATTTGCCAGAGATGGCGCGGCTAACAGTGGTTTCATGCACGCCGACGGCATCGGCGATCTGTACCATCGTCATCGGCTTGAGGTGGGCCGAGCCTAGATCGAGAAATTCGCGCTGCCGCGCCACAATTTGATGCGCAATGTTCGAAATCGTTTGTTGCCGCTGATGGATGGATTTGATCAGAAATTTCCCGCTGCGGATTTTGTCGCGGATGTAATCTTTCACTTCGCTCCCGTTTCCATCCTGCGACATGATGTCTTTGTAGGTGTTGCTGATGCGCAGGTGCGGGATTTGTTCGCCATTCAGGTTGATCTGGTACTCGCCATCGATCTTTTCGACTGTGACGTCCGGCAGGACATAATTTTGCGGCGCCTCGGCAAAGACCTGACCGGGCCTCGGATCGAGCTGGGCAATGTTATTCGCACATTTCTGGACCTGCTCGACGCTGATGCCCATCCGTCGCGCGATCTCCGGAAAACGCCGCTTCCCCAGATCCTGCATGTGCTCGGAAATGATTTTATACTCGAGACTGGTTTGCTTTCCCTCCCGTTTTAACTGAATGAGCAAACACTCGCGCAAATCCCGAGCGCCCACTCCCGGCGGAAAGAAGCTCTGGATGAGGGTGAGCATGTGTTCGAAATCGTCCTTCGCGATCCCGGTGTTCATTGACATTTCCTCGGTCGTGGCTTGCAGAAAACCGCTGTCGTCGATATTCCCGATGATGAGTTCCGCGGTCTTGCGATCGCCGGCGTTCAGCGCCGTTTGGTTAAGCTGCCCCATGAGGTGCTGCTGCAGCGTTTCCTGGGTGACAATCGAATCGAAGAAGAACTGGCGTTTCTCCTCGTCTTCCTGCGAGCGCCCACTGTAACTGCTCGACTGCGCCATGTAATCACGCCATTCGTCATCGAGTTTCGCGAGTTGATCGAATTCCTCTTTGAAAGCCTCCTCCTCGACGGTCTTGGAGTCGTCACGTTCGTCGGCGCTTATTTCCGTCGAAAGCTCCTCGAGGACCGGGTTCGTCTCCATCTCCTGTTGCACAAGATTGCGAAGTTCGAGCAGCGGCGCTTGAAGAATAAGGAGGCTTTGCTGCAGCTGGGGCGCGAGAACCTGCTGGAGCGAAAGGTTCTGCGATTGGTGCATTCCCGGACCGGCCATATCCGGAGGTTACTAATCGCTGCCATGGGACGCAAGCAATTACCGCGCCGTCGCCAGCGATTCCCGGGTGCAGGTAGATGCGGAATGCGATTTGCTCTACTATGTCAACGATCCTGCCTTCTATGAAACGAATTGTCCGAACCACCCTTATTTCAATGGGTCTGCTGATATTTTCTCCGGTGTGGGCGCAGACGGGGAAAGACGGAGCTGAGCAACAGCAAATCTTCGCAATGATAAAGGAGATACAAGCTCAGCAAGCGAGCATTGCTGAGAATCAATCCAAGATTGACGCGAAGCTGGCCGCTGTCGCCGAGGCGGTTCGGGTTGCGAGGATTTATTCCAGTCGGGGGGGCCGATAACATGAAGGTCAAGATCTTTTTCGTACTCGTTACCGTGACCGTGTTGTTCTCGCTCGGTCTGCGAGGACAAACGCCTGCCATGGTCGTGGTTCCCGCCCAGACCGCCGCTCCTGCGGCACCGGCACCCGTTCCGGCACGTGACAATAGTGTCTCGTGGGAATCGACTCTGAAACTCCTTCAAGAAATGAAGGCGACGAATGATGCCACGCTAAAGGCCCAAGCCGCCACGCTGGCAACGTTAGATGACCTGCAGAAGGCGGCAGAGGAGCTCAAGATCTTCAGCAAGCGCGGCTAGCGCGAGCGAAGTCTATTTCTTGTTCTTGGGCTCTACTCTGCGATAGAGCGTAGCCATACTGATCCCGAGCATGTTGGCCGCTTTTTCGCGCGAACCACCGCAGTGCGCCAATGTCGCTTCGATATATCCACGCTCCTGCTGCTGAATAAAGTCGTCAAGCGTCTGTCCCGCGGACATCGCCGCTACCGCCTGCGCGGCCTTTCCGCCCTGAGCGGCAGCGACAATTTGCGGGGGAAGGTCAGTCGGCAAAATCAGGTCTTCTTCGCATAACGCGCAGGCCCGCTCGATCGCATTTTCAAGCTCCCGCACATTTCCCGGATAGTCGTAATGACAAAGAATATCGACGGCTTTCGGATCGATCTTTTTGGGTTCGCCACCGGTTGCACCCGCCTGCTTTTGCAGGAAGTGATTCACGAGCAATGGCACATCCTCCAACCGTTCCCTTAACGGCGGAATCTCCACCGGAATCACTGCAAGACGGTAGTAAAGATCTTCGCGGAAGGATCCGTCCTTCATTTTTCCCTGGAGTACCTCGTTCGTCGCGCCGACAACGCGGACATTAACCGGAATGCTCTTGTTATCTCCGACGCGACGCACCTCACGCTCTTGCAGGACACGAAGCAATTTCGTCTGCAACGGAGGCGCCATGGAATTCACCTCATCGAGAAAAATCGTCCCGAGATTCGCTTCTTCGAAAAGCCCACGCTTATCGGAAACCGCACCGGTGAAAGCACCCTTCTTGTGACCAAATAGTTCCGACTCGAGCAGGTTCTCTGGCAGGGCGCTGCAATTGATGGCGACGAAAGGATGATGCTGGCGATTACTGTTGAAATGAAGCCCGCGCGCGACGAGTTCCTTTCCCGTGCCGCTTTCTCCCTGAATCAAGACGGTGCTGTCAGTGTCCGCGACCTTGTTGATCAAATTGTAGACGAGCTGCATCTTCTGGCTCGTCCCGATGATGTTCTCGAACCGATAGCGATTTTTCAGTTCCTTACGGAGATATACGTTCTCCCGCAGCGCCGCCTGGTAATCCAGCGCGCGCTGCACCGTCATCTGCAACTCGTCGATCTTAAAAGGCTTGGTCACATAATCATATGCGCCCATTTTCATCGCCTCGACGGCGGTTTCCACCGACGCGTAAGCTGTGATCAAGATGACGGCAGTCTGGCGATGATGTTCGCGAACGTGACGGAGAACGTCGAACCCACTCATCGTCTCCATTTTGATATCGGCGATGACTACATGCGGCGCGATGCTGTCGAGCTGTTCGATCGCTTTGGTGGGCGAGCCGAAAGGGAAAACCTGGTGTCCCTTATCGCGGCAAAGGGTCACTATTACCTCAACCATCGATGGTTCGTCGTCTATGATGATAATCTTAGCCATACTCGCAGGGCGGAGAATATTGCAGGTTTGAGAAAAGGAAAGCAAAAACGAGAAAACGCCTAAGCCAGTCAGATGCGGCGGCTAAACCCGCTTTCCGTCGATCATCATCCATTTGACGGGTTCCTCGAACGCGACAATCTGCTCCAGCGGATCGCCGCTTGGCATGGACAGAGGAAGACTGATCAAATCAGCGCGACAACCGGAACGCAGGCGGCCCAGTGAATTCGCCTGACCGAGAGCGGCGGCTGGATTCGTGGTCACCATGCCCAGCAAATCGCCCGGGGACAATGACGGGACGGTCAACTGCAGCCCACGCATTTCGGCAAACAAGCTCAAGCTGGAGTTGCTCGCCAGGCTGTCGGTCCCGAGACAAATGTTGAAGCCAAGAGAACGCAGTCGGTCCAATGGAAACGACGCGCGGCCGAAATAGCGGTGGCTTCCCGGGCAATGCACGACGTGAAATTTCTCACGCGCGAGGAGAGCGAAATCAGCTTCGGATAATTCGTTCAGGTGCGCGATGATCCATCGCTCGTCGAGGCTCTCACGAGATAGCAATAGAGCGAGAGGCGTCGCCTTTCCGCAACCCTCCATCGGACGACCGACGGCTTTAATGAAATCGAAAAGCGGGCCGCGCGCTTCGCGGAACATTTCCACTTCGTCGCGCGATTCTGCCAGGTGTGTTGTCAGTAACAAATTCTCACGCCGCGCAAGATCGGAGCACTCGCGATACAAGCTTGAAGAGGCTGTGAAAAGAGCGTGCGGCGCGAGACCGTAGCCACCCGTGGGATCGTTGCGCGAAGCGACGCCTCTTCGCGCAACGTCCAGCGCTTCCGCTACATCAATTTTTTCTCGCACATCGATCATCTCCGGGCACCACCAGGTACGGATGGGAGAGGTCTCGATTTTTCCGATCAACTGTGGAAATGCCTCCAGGTTCACGACGCTCGTCGTTCCGAAGCGCTTTGCCTCGGCAAACCCCTCTTCGATTGAAGCGAGATAATCGCCTTCGGAGAGAACCGCCTTGTGGGCGTTGATCTGCCGAATCCAATCGGCAAAAGAATGCTGCCGCGGAATCTTGCCTCGCAGTATCGTGTAATCGAGGTGGCAGTGCACGTTGATCAAACCCGGGAGGATCGCTTGTTCGCCGAGATCGAGGATTTCGCCCGTGTTATGGGCTGCGACTTCGTTAAATGTTCCGACGCTCGTAATTAGCGGTCCGTCGATCGCGACCGCGCCATTCTCGATCGATGGACGATCCATCGGCACGACGACGCGCGCTCGGACGATCATTATTCGGTTTCCGCTTTCACGACTTTGCGCGCTTCGGCGACGAGAAGGTTGCACGCCTCCTGGCAAAGCAATGGAATGACCAGTTCGTTTCTCCCTGTCTGATCATACGTTTTTTCATACTTCTCACGCGGAAGCTGTGTCGATGGAGTCGTCCCGTTCATGTCGCGTTTCCACATAATCGTGCGGAGACAACCACGATCCGATGGACAAAACCGCCCAATCAGAGCGTCTGCCTGCATGTCGGTTATTTTTGCGGCGACGCGATACATTCCGGTCTGCCTCGTCAAAGTTTCACGAAACGGGGTCGATGCCAGTTGTTCCCCTTCCGCTGCGAGAAATGCGGCGAGCCGTCCCGGATAAAAAAGATCCAGCGCCCGTCGCAGATCGCCGATGTCGGTCAACTCCAAGCGCCAGCCGCGGCGCAAATTTGTCGCCGTCTTTAGCGGGCGATAATTGCCGGCATCATCGTATTTCGCGAGTTCAGCGGCGGCTTCGGGCGATGCATGGATGGTCAGTTCATCACGCAGCGCATTGTCGCGGTGACATAGAACGAACGTCCGTTCTGGCGTTGACGCGATCGCGATTTGACCGATGCGGCGAAGCCCTGCGGCCAGCCAGCGCTCGAGGGCAAGCTCGATTCGTGGACGTTCTCGTCCCTCACTTTCTGTCACAACACGCGAGCGATCAAAGGAGCGACGTGCTCAAGGAAATTCTGATCATCATGGCCGAAGGCATTCAGATGTTCGCTTTCCGCGTCCAGCATCCCGACGACGTGATGCTTCTCGTCAATGATCGGAACGACGATTTCGGATTGTGTGCTTCCGAAGGTCGGCAGATACCGCGCATCTTTGTGGACGTCCGGCACCACGATCGTCTTGCGCGATTCCGCCGCCGCCCCACAAATCCCCTGCGCGATCGGAAAGCAAGGGTACGCCGGGGGGCACTTCCCCGTTCCTGCCGCGATGCAAAATTCCGTCCGCGTCGCCTTATAAATGCCTACCCAACGATAATCGCACGCTTTCCGAATCATCTCCGCAACTTGCTTCAATCGCTCCGGGCTGCGTTCTCCGGCCAGAACAAATACACCGAGTTCCTGCAGCAGTTTGGTCTTCTTCGGCATGGCTAACAATACATCTTCGTCCGAAAACCTCCCGAGATCGAATGCGGAAAATCTGGCTCGCGATCAAATGCTTCAGCTTGCTCGATCACGATATCAGCCACCCTCGGGTCATTGCCAATGGCGTTTGCATAATAAAGAGCCCGACCATTCATCTCGTGCGGATTGTGGCGAACAGCAGACCGTTGACTCGCAGCCGAGGCCGATTCCTTTTCAATGCCGAGCAGAACCGGAATATCCTGATAACTGTGCAGGCCGTCCGAAATGAAGAACGGAACAACGACGACGTTCTTCGTATTCGTCAATTTCATCCAATCCGAAACCAGCGGCGGCTCTTCCATATAAACGTTCAGAACTTCGGCAAAATGATCCAGAGCGCGAATTTTATCGACCTGTCTTTTCGCGGCAACCGCACTGTTATCATTCAAATCAGTCCCATGCCCGACGATGAGTAAGGCTGTTTCAGATGCGGTCACGCCCGGCGCGACTTCGCTCGCTCGCTTGAGCAGGAGATCAGTCATGGCCGCATGATTGCCGACCGGCTCGCAATATTTCCAGAGCTGCCCATCGACACGCTCGGTCACTCGGTCGCTCAATTCCAATTCCCGAGGAATCACCGTCTGCGTGAAATAACCTTCGCTGATGAAATTCGGCACCACGTAAACATCCTTGATCGCGGAATCGTCAAAGAAGACGAGCGCGTCGCGCAGGCTCGGTTCCTCTTTCCAAAAACAACACGCCACCTCGGAAAAAATCTCCCGATCTCTAATCGTCGCGGCGTGCGCGAGGGTCGGAGCGCTCGAATCCGGATTCACAGTTGAGCCGTGCCCCACGATCAAGAGAGCCGAGTTAGTCCACCGCTTTGCCATCGGAACGCCAACCTAATGCCAAATCCCCCCGACTGTCATCCCGGGGTTGCGACCGCAGCAAGCATCGCTGAGTTGCGCTTGGATGATTCATCCTGCTATGCTGGGCCATGAAGTATCGCGCGTACAAAAACACCGATCTTACCGTTAGCGAAGTCGGCTTTGGTTTGTGGACGATTTCTACCGGCTGGTGGGGGCAATTCACTGAAAGCGAAGCGATCGCGCTCATGCACAAGGCGCTCGATCTCGGGGTAACGCTTTTCGATGCCGCCGACACCTATGGCAACGGTTTAAGCGAAGAACTGATCGCGAAAGCATTTCCCAATCAGCGCGATCAGATCGTGATCGCGACCAAGGTCGGCTACGATTTTGTTACGCATGGCGAAGCGCGCGGGCGCGGACAGCGCGAAATTCCTCAGGATTTCTCTCCCGATGCGATCGTTCGTGCGACTGACGCCGCGCTGAAGCGACTCAAGACCGATCACATCGATTTGCTGCAACTGCATAACATCCGGATGGAACAAATCTACGACGACGCGCTCTGGACCACGCTCGGACAACTCAAGTCTTCCGGGAAGATTCGATATTACGGCATTGCGCTCGGGCCCGCGATTGGCTGGCTTTACGAAGGGGTCAATTGTATTCGCGAACGCGAGATCACGAGTGTGCAGCACATCTACAACATGCTTGAGCAGCATCCCGGCACCGCCATCCAGGAAGCGGCGAGCGAGGCAGAGAAAGACACGATGTTTCTCATTCGCGTGACGCATTCTTCCGGAATGCTGGAGGGAAGATACACGTCCGAGACGGTTTTTCCCCCTAACGATCATCGCAGTCATCGTCCACGTAGCTGGCTTTTGAACGGGGTGAAGAAGATTGAACAGCTGCGCTTCCTCGAAAGCTCAGAACGCACGCTCGGCCAGGCGGCCTTACAATGGTTGCTGGCCGACGAACGCATCGCATCGACACTGCCGAACATTTACGAAGAGGCGCAGTTGATCGAGTTCGCCAAAGCTCCCGAATCTCCGTCGCTGACGAGCGAGGAGATGGCAAAGATCGCTGAGCTCTACGCGGATAGTTTTGGCGTGGAGCATGAAGAGCCGAAGTTCAAGGGGACGATGGAGATCGCCGAGCCAGCCGAAGCGGCTGCGACCTGATTCCCTTAATCCGATTCGTCGTCTTCCACCGGCTCGGCTCGAGGCGGCGCCTTCTCATGCCGGTTCGGTTTCTGGCCTTTGTAAATTTCCTTTAGAATTTTTCCGATCATTGGCGCGGCCGCGCTCCCACCGTGCACCTTGCTGCCAACATCGCCCTCATAAAGAGCCGCAAAGGCATATTGCGGATGTTCCGCTGGAACGAACCCCGCAAACCATGCGGCGGTCCGTTCCTTGTTCTTCGGGCCCCATTGAGCGGTGCCTGTTTTTCCAGCGACAGTAACATTTTCCAAACTCGCCTGATGGGCCGTGCCGGCGCCGCCGTTCACTGCGTCGACCATGCCGGTTTGTAACTGCTGCATCGTTACCGCCGATGGGGTGACGGTTTTCTTCGCGCGCACCTGATATGCAGTCACGATCTTGTTATCAAGCGTCTGCACCTGTTGCACGAGCCGCGTCTGATAAAACGTCCCGCCGTTGGCCACGATCGCCATCGATTGCGCCATCTGCAGCGGTGTGACGAGCAAATCACCCTGCCCGATCGAAAGATTTGCGATGTCGCCGTTAAGCAGTTTTCGACCGTGCGTCGCCTTCATGTATCGATCGTCCGGCACCCGTCCTTCCACTTCGCCCCGCAGCGGAATCCCGCACTTCGCCCCGAGACCGAGCTTCCGCGCCCAATCGATGATCGGCGCAGCGCCGGTCTTCATGCCGACCTGATAAAACCATGTGTCGCACGACTCTGTCAGCGCCTGGACAAAGTTGAGCGAGCCGCGTCCCCCCTTTTTCCAGTTATGAAACACCAGGTTCCCAATTTCGATCGCCGGAGGACAATCGAACTCATCATCAGGTTGAATTGTCCCGCTTTCGAATGCGGCGATTCCGACCGTCACTTTGAACACCGAGCCCGGCGGGTAGGATGACCGATATGCCCGCGGCAAGAGCGGGATGTCTGGATCGTCCTGCAACTCCTTGAACCTGGCTGCTGAAATATTTGGAATGAAGACGTTCGGATCGTAGGTCGGCCACGAGGCCATCGCGAGAATATCGCCCGTGTTGGGATCGATAATCACGATTGCTCCACGCTTTGCTTTCTCGGCGAGCGCTTTCTCGGCAAGTTCCTGCAGGCGCAAATCGAGGGTCGTGACCACGGTGTAGCCCGGGACTGGCGGCGCGATGATCTTTTCTGACGTTTTGCGCCCATCTTGATCGAAGGTCAGGTTGTAAAATCCGTGCTGGCCGGTGAGCATGTCATTGAAGGTCTGTTCGAGGCCTTCACGCCCTTCCGTTTCCGGCCAAAGCACTTCGTGATTATCGATGATCCCATCGGGATTGCGGCCAGTCTTGCCGCTGTAGCCGATGATCTGTCCCGCGACGATGCCGTTCGGGTAAAATCGGAGATAGAAAGGCCGAAGGGTCAGAGCGGGCGGCAGATGACCGCGCATCTCGTCGTATTCAACCCGGCTAACATTTTGCGAAATCTCAAGAGGAAGAATACCGCGATTATGATAATGCCGGAGGATCAACTCGTCCGAAACGTTCAAACGGCGACCGAGCAATTTTTCGGCGGCGGCGATTTTCTCATGCGTAAAGCGCAACGCCTGTGCGTCGGAAAAATCGAGCGGAGTCGGATAGGTGACAGTGAGATTGTAACCAATCCTGTTTTGCGCGAGGGGCTCGCCGTTTCGGTCGGTGATCTGCCCGCGTGGAGCCGGAATATCAAGGATGTATGTTCGTGCTTTTTTCTGCGTCTCGTATGTGGGGACAATGGTTTCCTCGAACGGCGCGGGCGTACTCTCAGGTGCAGGTGCAGGCTGCAAGAGTTGCCCAAAGGCGGAGCCCGAAAGGAGCGCCCACAAAAGCGCAGTTCGCAGCCATTTGATTCCAAAGTCCGCAGCCATTCGCGCAATCTGCGGATGAATCAATGGTGCTGCAAGAAGCGATGAACCTCCTCCGCCAGCTTCGGTCCAATGCCTTCAGTCGCAGCAATCTCTTCCGTCGTCGCTTTCCGCAGCCGATTCACCGATCCGAATTTACGGAGCAGCAAACTTTTTCGGTTCTGACTCACGCCCGGACAATCGTCCAGAATGCTTTCCTCGATCCGCTTCTTCATTAGCAATTGATGATAGGTATTCGCGAAACGGTGCGCCTCGTCGCGGATGCGTTGCAGTAGACGCAGGGCGCCGGAATCGGGCGGAAGTTGCAACGGAAGCGCGCGGCTCGGCCGATAGATTTCCTCGAACTCTTTCGCCAGCCCAATGATTGGCAATTCGTGCAATCCGAGACGCTGCAATTCGCGACATGCCGATGACAGTTGCCCTTTCCCCCCATCGACGATGATCAGATCGGGAAGGCGCACGTACGGCTGCCCGCGCTCGCCGCTATCATCCTGAGCGGAGCGAAGGACCTCACGATTATCGTGTGACGGTGTTTGATCGAGCGATGCAAAATCTGGTTGGGGAGAGCCTTTGCTCCGCTCAGGATGACAAGTCAGACGCTCAACTGCTTCCTTCGGATTTTCCTGCGAATATTCCGCGGCGTCCGGATTTGCGTTCCGTGCTTCCAGCAGCACCCGCGAGTAGCGCCGCCTAACCACCTCCGCCATGCTCGCGAAATCATCCTGCCCGGCGACAGTGCGGATTCGGTAACGGCGGTAGTTGTCTTTGTCCGGCACACCGTTGCGGAAACAAACCATCGAAGCCACTACGTGCGTTGTCGAAATGTTCGAGATATCGAAGCATTCCATCACGACAGGCAAAGAAGTGAGTTGCAGCGCGTCGGCCAAGGCCTGCACATCCGCGATCGGATCGATCGCGCTCGGAAGGCTGTGGCGCGTGAAACGCCGCATCGGTTTCGTGGTGCGGCGCAAATCGTCCAGCATGTTCCGTAGTTCAGCCGCCTTTTCGAAATCCATTTTGTCCGCGGCTTTCCGCATTTCCCCTTCCACCGCCGCCATCATTTCCCGCGAATGGCCCTCGAGGAATTCACATGCCTGGCCGACTCGCTCCCGATAAATCTCCGCCGTGATTTCGCTCAAGCGCGTCGGCACCTGATAGGTCGACGACTTCAGCTCGCGCTCGGTCGGCGAGCCGCGGCCGAAAGTGAGCACGCCAAATTTCTTGCGCATGAAATTGAGCGTTTGCCGAAGCGCACCGGCATGGGCGTACGGCCCGAAATAACGCGCGCCGTCATCTTTCTTAAAACGCGCAAGACGAAAACGCGGCCATGCCTCAGTCGGATCGACCTTCACCAGGAGAAAGCGTTTATCGTCGCGGAACGAGATGTTGTAACGCGGCCGGAATTCCTTGATCAATTTTCCTTCAAGCAGGAGCGATTCCGCTTCGCTTTGCACTGTGTGAATTTCGAAGTCCCACGCCGCCTCGAGCATGGCCCGGGTCTTCAAATCCGCCTGCGCAAGTTTCGACGGCATGAAATACGAACCGACCCGTTTGCGCAGATCGCGCGCTTTGCCGACGTAAATGACGCGACCAAAACGATCGCGCATGAGATAGACTCCCGGCTTGTGCGGGACCTCATGCACTTTCTTGTTTAGATCGGGTTTCTCTTTGGGCGACGAAAGCATGATGAGCGAAACGGTGAATTTACGCTTGGAACCCGCCGGTGAGAAATGCGTTCTGTGATACGGTGCTAGGAGATATCCAATGCACGATGTAGCTATCGTCGGAGGCGGACCCGCGGGAGCGACCTGTGCGACTTTTTGCGCCGAGCGAGGGCTCCGCACCCTGTTGCTCGAACGGGAGAAATTTCCGCGCGACAAAGTCTGCGGCGATTGCCTCAACCCATCGTGCTGGCCTCTCTTGCGTCGGCTCAAAGTGGAGGAACCAGTCCGCGCACAACCTCACGGTCGCCTCGATCGCGTCGAGTTTATCGGAATTGATGGCCGCACATTTGAAATCGCGCTGCCACAGAATGACGAGGCGGAAATCGCCATTAAGCGAAGCCTCTTGGACGAGCTGCTAATGATGCGTGCGAAAGACGTCGGCACGGAGGTTCATGAAAAATCCATCGTCACCGCGCTGGAGCGTTCCTCGAACGGCTGGAAAATCACGGCAAACGCCCATGACTTTGAAGCACGCGTGCTCGTGGCAGCAGACGGTCGCAACTCAACCGTCGCGCGGTTATGCCATCTGCTTCCGCGCATCGCGAAGGAACGTATCGCGCTGCAAACGCACGTTCCGTTGCCCGTTGGTTTCGGGAATCGCGTCGTGTTGCAAATCCTGCCCGAGGGTTATTCGGGCCAGGCGCCAGTCAACGATGCCGAACTGAATCTGTGCCTGGTAGGCAAAGCCCGGGACATGCCCGCGTTGCGGAGATGGGCAGAAGCGCGATTTCAAATTTCACCGGAACATCCGTGGCGGACCATCACTCCGCTGACACGCGCACCGCTGTCGGTGGGCGGTGAAACCTTGTTCCTGATCGGAGATGCGGCGCGCGTCGTCGAGCCGTTCACGGGCGAAGGAATTTACTACGCCCTGCGATCGGGAGAGCTCGCAGCGGGGGCCATCGCCGAGATCATTCGCGGGAAGGATCGACAATCAACTTTGCGTGAGTTTGCACGCGCGCACTCCGCAATGTATCGCGGGCGATTGTGGATCAATCAACTCGCGCGCGCTGCAGTCCTCTCGCCGCGTATCGCATCGCTTTTTGCTAGCGCCGCGCGATTTCAGCCTTCGATCTTGCGTCTATTGACTGCAAGAATTGTGCAGCCGCTGTAGCTGCCGCTGCCTCTGCAGAAGTCCGCCGACTGGGGACAGCGGCAGCTATAACAATTGGCGGCAGGCCTTGACCGTGTTCGACATGAGCATGGCTATCGTCATCGGCCCAACGCCTCCGGGGACTGGAGTAATCGCGGAAGCCTTCTGCGATACTTCGTCGAATGCAACGTCGCCCACGAGGCGGTAGCCGCGCTCAGCCGTCGCGTCATTGACACGATTGATTCCAACGTCGATCACCACAGCGCCGTCACGCACGTGTTCCGCTCGGACAAACTGCGGTTGCCCGATCGCCGCGATCACAATGTCAGCTGAACGCGTGATTTCTGCGAGGCGATGGCTCCGGGAATGAACCACAGTCACGGTCGCGTCGCCGCCCGAGCCTTTCCGCATCAGCAAAAGTGCAAGCGGCTTGCCGACGATCATACTGCGGCCAAGAACGACGACGTGCGCACCGGAAATCTCGACTCCGCTTTCAATCAGTAATCGCTGACACCCTAACGGAGTGCACGGAATGAATCCGGTATCGTCGCCCAGCGCGAGCTTTGCGATGTTGATGGGATGAAAACCGTCAACATCTTTCGCCGGATCGAGTGCGCGCACGATCGCGGATTCGTCGATCTGCTTCGGAGGCGGTGACTGCACGAGGATGCCGTGGATTGAGGGATCGCGATTCAACTCTTCCACGCGTGCCAGCAACTCCGCCTGCGTCGTCTCGGCAGATAGTTCCAGCTTGACCGAATGCAGCCCGAGTTCGCGACACATCTTGTCCTTCGAGCGCACATACGCGCGCGAGGCTGGATCATCTCCTACCAGAACGACCGCAAGACCCGGGGTCCGTCCGACTTTCTTTAGTTCTGCTATCTCGCCTCGCAAATCAGCGTAAACCTTTTCGGCGATGGCAGGGCCTTCGATCAGATGCGGCATTGCTTGGAACTAATACTCGGCTCGAGCAACCGCTCGACTCATTTTCTTTCCACCAGGCTCATCATCGCATGTTGCAAACGGAGCCGTTCACGCTCGAAATCATCGGGAGTTGCGGTTTCTCCAACGCGGAGGGGAACGCCGAAGATCACCCGTACTCGCGAAAAGGGGCGCGGCAAAATGAAGCGGTCCCAGCTCTTCACGCGCCAGCAGCTCGAATATTCCATGCTCGCCGGAACGACCGCCGCATCGCATTTTTGCGCCAGAAAGATGACACCCTGGCCCAGCTGATAAACCGGACCGCGAGGTCCGTCCGGCGTAATCACGATGTGCGTCCCGCCAGCGAATACCTCGGCCAGCCGGAGCAAAGCACTGGCGCCTTTTCTAGATGTCGAACCGCGCACGGTAATATAACCAAAACGTTCCACCAACGCAGCGAGAAGGTCGCCATCTCCGCTGGCGCTGATCAGCGCGCCCGCCGGGCGCCCGGGGAAAAAACGGCGGAAAATCGATGGCAGCAAAAGTAGCCGGTTATGCCAGACAGCGAAAACGAAGGGGTCCTCGAGACCGGCCCGGACCACGCCGCCGCGATCGTCCATTTCGAAGCGCAACGTGCGCACCCAAAGTTGAATCAGACGATATCCGAAACCGATCAGGAATTGCGCCAGCCGTCCTTCGATTTTCAAGTTGGCGCGCGTCCGGCTTTTGCACCCTCGTCCCGCCAGCGATACGCCCGAGGATTCGGCAATCCAACTTGATCGAGGATGCGCCACACGACGGTATCGGCCACGTCGTCGACCGAACGCGGGCGACTGTAGAATGACGGGATCGCGGGCAAGAGGATTGCGCCGGCTTCCAGAAGGGCCACGGAGTTGCGCGCATGAATCAAACTCAAGGGCGTTTCGCGCGGCACCAATATCAGCTTCCGGCGTTCCTTCAGAAACACGTCTGCCGCGCGTAAAAGCGCGGTATCGCTGCAACCCGATGCGATGCGGCCAAGCGTTGCCATGGAGCAAGGGACAATCACCATCGCATCAAAGCGGGCGGAGCCGCTAACGAACGGAACATTAAGATCATTCTCACTGTGCTCCGATACGCCCGATGGCACAACGAGCTGATCGACCTCCTGCGCGGCGACCTGTTTCGCGTGCCCACTCATGATGAGGTGAACCTCGTTCGCGGCGCAATCAATTTGGGCGAGCAGACGTTGCAGGTAAATCGTACCGCTGGCGCCGGTCGCGGCGATGACAAGTTTCATCCGCCTAAGGAATCACATTCAGGCAAGGAACACTAGTCATCCCCAAGCCGCGCGCACGGCAAAGATTCCTCGGCTCCGCTTGGGATGACAGCGCAGCTTGGGTTTGCCGTTTGAATTTGAGCGCGAGTGAGAGCAATTAGATAGGCATGGTTAAGAAGCTTCTCCACACTCGTTACCGCGTGACCGATCTCGAAAAGACGGTTTCGTTTTACAAAGACGTCCTCGGCTTGGAAGAAACCCGGCGACATACCTCGGGCCGCGGGTCTCAACTCGTTTTCTTCAGAGCCCCTGGGAGCGAGGAAGAAATTGAAATCTGCAAGTTCGACGCAAGCGGACCAGTCATCGTGGGTCCTGATTTGACGCACCTCGCTTTCGAGGTGGACGACATGGAAAAGTTCGCCGCCGAAGCGAAGGCAAAGGGTTATCCGCTTTCCGACGGCCCTCATCCAAATGGCCGCGGTGGCGCCATCGCTTTCATCGACGCGCCCGAAGGTTACGAGATCGAACTCATTCAAAGCGCGCCAAAAAACGGCTGAGGTTGTGTCCTCCGCTTGCGTACGTCGAAAGTTCATCGCTAATTGCGGCCCGATGAAATCCGTTTTGCGACTCGTTTGCCTCTGCGCCTTGGCGTACTCCTGCGTGGCTGCATCGATGCCAGAGGTGGAGGTGGTGCATCCCAGTGGCGTGCCAGATCGCAAAGCGCGCAATCGCACTCCGCCGCGCGCGACACTGGTTGAAGAGGCGCCCGCTGCCATTCCAGTTGTCTCCGGAGCCGTTCCTTCGACTCGCGCGGCGTCCACCATCGTCGTGGACGCTCGGTCGGGAGAGATTTTGGATGAGAAGAATGCCGATCAACCACGCCAGGCCGCGAGCACGCAAAAATTGCTTACCGCTTTGATCGTGGTTGAGAGCGGTTTTCTCGACCGCGAGGTGACGGTGCAGCAGGTGGACACCCAGGCCGAACCGGTCCGTTTGAACATCAAACCCGGCGACAGCTATCAACGCATCGATCTGCTCCGCGCTCTACTCGTGAAAAGCCCTAACGATGTCGCCCGTTGCCTTGCCCGCGATAACGCCGGGAGCGTGGAGGCGTTCGCCGAAGTGATGAATGAACGCGCCCGGCAGCTTGGCGCAACGCATTCGCATTTTCTCAACCCAAACGGTCTACCTCTTCCCGGCCAGTATTCGACCGCGCGCGATCTTGCCATCATCGCGCGCGCGGCCTATGCGAACTCGACGATTCGTTCGATCACCTGTCTGCGAAAGCTTGTCTTTCGTTTTGCCAATGGTCGCACCCGCGAGTTGGAAAATACGAACCAGGTCTTGAAACGGCTCCCTTATTGCAACGGTTTGAAGACCGGCTACACCGAAGCAGCCGGCCATTGCCTGATCGCGAGCGGAACACGGCCTGGGCGCGACATCATCGTGGTCGTGCTCGGTGACAGCAAAGCCGGTGTCTGGCGGGACGCTTCTGCGCTGCTTGCCTGGGGCCTCTGGATGTAGCGGCGCAAAAGGCGTCGGATCATGAGCGATTTGTTTCAGGAGCAGCTTCAGACGCTCCGCACGCGCTCGTTACACCGGAAATTGCGCGAGATTGGAAGCGCGCAGGGTCCGGAAGTTCGCGTTGTTGGACAGAAGCTCATCAATTTTTCTTCCAACGATTATCTCGGTCTGACCCACCACCCGCGACTGCGGGAAGCAGCCACGGCGGCAATCGCCGAATTCGGGGTCGGTGCCGGGGCGTCACGGTTAGTCAGCGGAACTCAATCGCCGCATGTTCGCCTCGAGAAAGCGCTCGCCGAGTGGAAGGGAACCCAGGCGGCCCTTTGCTTCAGCAGCGGATACGCCGCAGCTGTCGGGACCATTCCGGCTCTGGTCGGAAAGGAGGATATCATCCTCCTCGACAAGCTGTCGTCACGCGTCGCTGATCGACGGCGCGAAATTGAGCGGCGCTACAGTGCGCGTTTTCCCGCATAACCATCTCGGTAAGCTCGAAAGTCATCTCGAGCGAGCACAGCGGGAGCATCCCGAAAGCCGTGTTTTGATCGTGACCGAATCCGTTTTCTCGATGGACGGAGATCGCGCGCCGCTTCGCGAGTTGATCAACCTGAAAAAGCGGTTTGGCGCATGGTTGCTTCTGGATGAAGCGCACGCCATCGGCGTAATCGGAGTAAACGGGCGGGGCATGGCGGTGGAGCAAGGTCTGGGCAATGAGGTGGAGATTCAGATGGGCACTTTGAGCAAGGCGCTCGGAGTCAGCGGCGGGTACATATGCGGCTCTTGGAGCTTGATTGACTGGCTCATCAACCGCGCGCGCTCGTTCATTTACACCACAGCGCCGCCCCCGGCATGCGCGGCAGCTGCGCTGGCGGCGGTCGAATTTCTCGGTTCGCCAGAGGGCGAAGCGCTTCGTCGAGTCCTCTGGCAGCGCATTGGAACTCTGCAAAAGCTACTGCCGCCGCGAACCCCGGCGAGCAAGAGTATGGCTGGCGGACAAAGTGCCATCAATCCGTGGATAATTGGTGACGAACAAGCAGCGCTCGACCTGTCGCGTTCGCTTCAAAGCGAAGGCTTCCTCGCGCCGGCAGTCCGCTATCCAACAGTGGCGAAAGGCGCGGCCCGGTTGCGAATTACCGTCACCGCCGCGCACGAAGAAGCGCAGATCCGTTCCTTCTGCGAAGCGCTCGCGCGTTCGTCCGCCTAACCACAGCAGCAATTGACTACGGTCCCGAAGCGGCGAAATCCCGCAGCAAGGGGCGTAGACGTCACCGCGCCGCGGTGTCCGGGGAGTCGATCGCTGGTAGGTTATATACATCGACTTGCTGGTCGAGGTACTCGATCGGACGGCGCAGCGCGCCGTCCCTACCGTTACAGGAACCGGCTCAGGATCGGGCGCAGATTCTCAATCGTTGACGCCGGCCAGAGCTTCCGATCCGTGACCAGCGCGGAATCGAGCGCGGAATGCTCGGGCCAGTTCGGCTCCGGCGGGATTCGTGGAATGGCGTTGGCTAAAATCTTCTTCGCTGTTTCGGCGTTTGCCACCACATGGCCAAATACTGCCTGCGCCGAGACGGGCTCATCTTCAATCTTCCAGCAATCGTAATCTGTGATCATCGCCATGCTGGCGAGTGCGATCTCCGCTTCTCGCGCCAGCTTCGCTTCCGGCAAATTGGTCATGCCAATCACGTCAAATCCGTTCCGACGATTCAGTTCCGATTCCGCCCGTGTTGAAAATGCCGGGCCATCCATGTTCACATAGGTACCCCCGTTATGGACGGTCACGCCAGCCGCGGTGGCGGATTCGGCGAGAATGTTGCGGAGATCACTACTGATCGGCTCCGAGAACCCGATGTGCGCCGCGATTCCCGCGCCGAAAAAAGTGTGTTCGGCTCGCCGACTCGTCCGATCGTAAAACTGCGACGGCAGCAAAACGTCGCGCGGCGCATATTTCTCCTGCAAGCTGCCGACAGCGGTTACACAAATAATCCAGCGCACATTCAGCGAGCGAAGCGCGTAGATATTCGCGCGATGATTCAACTCATGCGGAAGAATCCGGTGGCCACGACCATGCCGCGGCAAAAAATAAATCTGGCGGCCATGCATCCTGCCGCCAATCAGCACGTCGGAAGGCGCGCCGAACGGCGTTTCGATCCGATGTTCCGTCGGTTCAGTCACGCCCTCCATTTGATAAAGGCCGCTGCCGCCGATGATGCCAATGGCTGGTGTATCTCGATTCATTTTCGTTCGCAATTAGAAGCGAAAATGCCGCCCTGTGGGAAGTGGATTCCTTCACTCGTGGCGCGAATCGTCCCTCTGTGCCATTTTCCTGCCCGCCCATGCCGAAATTTTTTATCAAGACCTACGGCTGTCAGATGAACGAGCGCGACTCTGAACAGGTTGCCCACTCGTTGATGGAGCGCGGATACGAAGCCGTCGGTAGTGAAGCCGAGGCGGATGTTGTTCTGCTTAACACCTGCAGCGTGCGTGACATGGCAGATCAAAAAGCGCTCGGGAAAATGGGAATGCTCGGGCATATCGCGAAGCGACGACCCGAGGTTGTTTTCGGATTCCTTGGCTGCATGGCGCAGGCGCGCGGCGAGGGTCTTCTGAAGGGAATGCCCCACGTCGACCTTGTCGTCGGCACGCAAAAATTTCATCGCGTCGCGGATTACGTTGAGGAATTGGTCGCGAAAAAGAATGGCAGGACGCAACCGCTGGGCGTGCCGTTGAATCGCGCCATGGACGATGTGCGTTTTTCCACGCGCCCCGATCATTTCAGGATTGTCGACATCGCCGACGAAGCCGGCTCGCAGGAGACGATTCGCGAGCAAACGTTATCGCCGAATCAGGCGGCCGCTTTCGTTTCCATCATGCAAGGCTGCAATATGCATTGCACCTTTTGCATTGTGCCGCAGACGCGCGGCGCCGAGCGCAGCCGCTCGATCGCGGAAATTGTGAAAGAAGCGCGGGCGCTCGTCGAAGGCGGAGTGAAGGAGATCACGTTGCTCGGTCAGATTGTGAATTTGTACGGACGGCATGAATTCCCATCTGTGGCGGCGGTCTCTGACCGCCCGGATAGTGGAGCTTCGGCGGTCAGAGACCGCCGCTACAAAAAGAGTCCCTTCGTTCAACTGCTCGAAGCGGTGCACGCAATCGACGGTCTTGAGCGCCTCCGCTTTACCTCGCCGCATCCGATCGGTTTTCACGAAGATCTAATCGGCGCTCTCGCGGAATTGCCGAAACTCGCGGAGCACGTTCACCTCCCCCTTCAATCGGGCTCGAACCGAATCTTGAAGGCGATGCATCGGCCCTACACTTCGGAAAGATATCTCGCGCTGGTAAATCGCATCCGCTCGGCCAGACCGGGGATAGCCTTGACCACTGATGTGATCGTGGGCTTCCCAGGCGAAGATGAAGCCGATTACACGCAGACACGGGAATTGGTCGAGCACATCCAATTCGATAACGCCTTCATTTTTCGCTATTCGACGCGACGTGATACACCGGCGGCCGCGATGGCGGATCAGATTGACGAGCGCATCAAAGAACAGCGCAATCAGGATCTCCTAGCAGTCGTGGATGAATCTGCGCGACGCGCGAGCCAACGACTCGTCGGCCGCGACGTGGAAATCCTTTGCGAAGGGCCGAGCCGGACGAACGCTACGCGTCTGATGGGCCGCACGCGCACGAACAAGATCGTTGTTTTCGAAGGCGACAACGCCTGCATCGGAAAAATCTTCGATGTCCATATCGAGCGCTCAAACGGTTTCAGCTTGTATGGAACGCCCACCGTGTAACTCTGTGTCGCTTCGTCCATGATTTATCACCTCTCGCTGCACACCGCCGGCATTATCGCCGGAGTCTTGTTGTTGCTCGTCGGCCTTCCGGGCGTGCTCAAGCCAGATTCATGTCGGGGCCTGGCCTCGCGGTTCCCGCGCTCGCGTAACGCCGGCATCGTGCTCCTAAGTATCGATTTGCTTTGGTGCTTCTGGTTGCTTGCGACGATGGAAATGGGCGAGTTTGCCAACTTTCGCCGCCCCCTCCTGATCGCGTTGCCCATCGGTTTTTTTCTGGTCATGCGATTTGTCGACGAATTTCTCGCCGTCCGCGCACTCGGCATTTTGTTTTTGCTCGGCGCGGAACCGCTGCTCGACGCGGCCTTCTTTCGGAACGAGGCGAGCCGCCTGCTCGTGACCGTATTCGCCTATCTATTGATCGTGGCTGGATTGTTTTGGGTGATGATGCCGTACTTGCTCCGCGATCAGCTGAACTGGAGCACGCGCAATCCTTCGCGTTGCCGCGCGCTCCACCTGGTCGCGCTTCTCTACGGCGCCGCGATTCTCGCGTGCGCGTTTACGCGTTATTGATGTAGCTGCCGCCGTCACTGGCGGCAGAGGCGCATGAAGCGCATTCTCGTCATTCGAGGCGGCGCGATCGGGGATTTTATCCTGACGCTCCCGGCTCTAAGGCTTTTGCGCGACGGCTTTCCGGAAGCCTGGATCGAAATCCTGGGATACAAACACATCATCGCGCTAGCCGAAAACCGCTTCTACGCCCAGGCCACGCGCTCCATCGAATACGGACCGCTTTCGAGTTTCTTCAGCAGGCAGTCCGAGCTTCCGGGCGAACTCGTGGATTACTTTGGCGGCTTCGATTTGATCGTGAGCTATCTCTTCGATCCTGACATTATCTTTGAGACGAATGTCCGCCGCTGCGGGATAGATCACTTCGTTTTCGCCAATCCAAAGGTTGCTGGAATCGAACATGCCTCACGCCAGCTCGCCCGGCCGCTGGAGCAGTTAGGGTTAAAACTAACGGAGCCTGCGGCAAAGCTCTATCCATCGGAGGCGGATCGACAGGCTGCGCGCGATCTCGCCGAGGTGGGCTCCTCGATCATTGCACTTCACCCGGGCAGCGGGAGCTCAGCGAAAAACTGGCCGATCGAAAATTGGATTGCGCTTGGCAATGATTTGCTCGCGCGCGATGACAAGAAGACAAGAATCGTCGTGATCGGCGGTGAGGCGGACGACGTTCAGTTGCGCAAGCTCGAGTCGGTTTGGAAAGGCCGCGATGTTTTCTTCGCAAGAAATCTTCCGCTCCCGGTTTTGGCAGCGCTTCTCGAAGATTCCCTCGTTGTTGGACACGACAGTGGGATTTCCCATCTGGCCGCGGCCGTCGGAGCACGATGCGTTTTACTTTTCGGCCCGACCGACCCGGCGATTTGGGCGCCGGCAAACAAGAGCGCGACGGTGCTTCAAGCGCCCGAAGGAGATTTGCGGTTGCTCACGGTTGAAACTGTACGCGCCCTCCTGCGTCGTCCTAATAACCTGTCGCCGCGTCGAAAATGAACGCCTATGAACTGATGCGCATCGGCATCAGGACGTAAAGAAACGGGCTCTGAATCTTCAGAACGCCCGGACTCATCTCATCGATCAGATCGAGAAAAACCTCGTCCTCGGTGAGATTGCGCAACGGCGCCATGAAAAACTCCGGATTAAACGCGATGGAAAACTCACGGCCCTTGTAGACGACCGCGAGAGATTCTTTCGCTTCACCGACCTCAGGAGTGTTCGCCGTGATGTCGATGTTGTTCTTGCTGAAGTTGAGCTTGATCGAATTCGATTTGTCGCTGGCTAGCAACGAGACGCGGCGGAGCGAATTCAAGAATGTTTCCCGCTCGAGCGTGACACGCTCTTTCGTCTCACTCGGAATAACCTGGCGGTAATTTGGATAGTTCCCCTCGATCAACTTCGAGACGAGCAGCGTATTGTTGAGGTCAAACGCGATCTGCCCGCTGCCGATGCTGATCTTGACGTCGCCCTCGTCTGTCAAAAGTCGCTGCAATTCCGTGACGGCTTTCGTCGGCACAATAATGTCTCCCTCGTGGCTGCGTGGAAATTCGAGCTCGATATCCACCATCGCGAGCCGCCGTCCGTCGGTCGCCACCAGCGTCAGCTTATTGTCTTTCAGACTGAAGAGAACGCCATTGAGCACGTAGCGGGTTTCGTCCGTCGAAATGGCGTAGGCAGTTTTGCGCAAGCCGTCGCGCAGGTCTTTCTGCCGCATGGTCACGACTTTGGCATTTTCGAATTTCGGCAACGGCGGAAATTCCTCTTCGGGCAATCCGAGAATTTTGAAAAAGCTTTGGCCGCTGCGAATGGATGCGGCGTTCTTGCTATCGACATCGATTTGAATTTCGCTCGAAGGCAGCTCGCGGATGATCGAAAACAAACGCCGGGCCGGCAGCGTAGTCGCGCCTTCCTTTTCCACCTTCGCTTCAAAACTTCCGCGCACGCCAACGTCGAGGTCCGTCGTCGTCAGATGCACCTCATTGCCATTCGCCTGCAGCAGGACATTGGAAAGAATCGGAAGGGTCGTCCGGGTGCTGACGACGTTCTGCACCTGCTGCAAGCCTTCCAGCAATTTTTCTTTCGTGACGCTTAGTTTCATGTCGGAAAGAGCTAGATGTAAGGCTTGCGATTTTATTCGGCAACCGTAATCTCGCGCGCTCAGCGCTGGAGCGAGCTGTCAATAAACGAGATCGTTTGCCGAATCTTGTCCTGCTCTGCCATGCGTTTCTTCACCAGCCGACAGGCGTGCAAGACGGTGCCGTGATCGCGGCCGCCAAAAGCATCGCCGATTTCGTTGAGCGATGCTTTGGTTAACTCACGCGCCAGATACATTGCGACCTGCCGCGGGAACGCGATGTTCGCAGGACGTCGTTTGCTCGTCATATCGGCGAGACGGATATCAAAGTGCTCGGCCACGCGCCGTTGGATTTGCTCGATCGTAACCGCGTGCCGCGCTTCTTCCTGCAGAATGTCTTTCAAAAGATGCTCGACGACCTCGTTCGTTAGTTCCTTTCCACTGAGCGAAGCGAACGAAGCCACCCGCATCAAGGCGCCCTCCAGCCGACGCACGTTCGTGCGAATGCGAAGAGCGAGAAAATCAAAAACCTCGTCGCGCAGAGAGATGTGCAACGTGCGCGCTTTTTTCCGCAGGATCGCGGTGCGCGTTTCGATGTCCGGTGGTTGCAGTTCCGCCGTCAGTCCCCATTCAAAACGTGAAACAAGACGATGCTCGAGATTGGCGATCTCGGAAGCCGGTCGATCACTCGAAAGGACGATTTGCTTATGCCCGTCGAAAAGCGTGTTGAAAGTGTGAAAGAATTCTTCCTGCGATCGCTCTTTCCCGCCGAGAAATTGAATGTCGTCGATGAGAAGCAGATCGGCCTGCCGGTAACGCTTCCGGAACTTTACCAGGTTGTTATGCTGGATGGCGTCGATGAACTCATTGATGAAAAGTTCACTCGAAAGATACATGACCTTTGCGTTTTTCTTTTTCGACCAAACGTACTGGCCGATCGCCTGCATCAAGTGCGTTTTGCCGAGACCGACGCCGCCATAAATGAAAAGCGGGTTGTATGTTTTCGCCGGCGTCTTCGCGACGGCCAGGCTGGCCGCGTGGGCGATTTCGTTGTTCGGTCCGATCACAAATGACTCGAAGGTATTGCGAGGATTGAGCCCGAGTGCGCTCGCGCCTTCCTTCGGATCACGGCCCGTGTCCGGGGCTGTTTCGTTTGCCACTACCGACGCCACGATCACTTCTCCATCGTGACCGGCTTTCTGCGATGGCAGTGCAAAAATCACCGAACGCGGAGAACCGCAGACCGTGACGATCGCCGCCTGCAATGCAGGCATGTGGTTACTTTCAATCCAGAACTGGTAAATGTTGTTCGGGACACGGAAGGTGAGCGCATCATCCGTGGCATCGATGAGCTTCACCGCAGAGAACCAGCGCTTGAAAGTATCAGCGCTAACCTGCGGCTTGAGCGCCGCTGAAAGCCTTTGCCATAGGTGGGTACACTTCTCGTCCATACTAACTTGTTAACAGGGTTAACCAACCCCCAGTAAGGGTGTATGCGAGGGAACGAAGGAGGAGGAAAGCATTGGCGACGCGACGCAGATCCTGGCAGTGCGAAGAAAATCCGCTCTGCGATTCTCAGGAAAAGAGCCGTTATACGAGGGAGAAACGAGTGCGAGTGCCGCTGAAATAAAACGCGAATGAAAAGAATCCGCGGCGATCAAGTTCTGTTCGTGTCGCTTAGTGAGTGCCATATCTATTTTTTCTCCTTTGGATTCTTCCGAACTGTTCACATCTTATTCACACCCACTATCTTTTGCTCCCTGCCAGCGGCTTGAGATTAGAAATCCGTTTTCAATCGGACAAGAAAAAATCCGAACTTTATTTTTCTTCATGATTGAAAAACATCTTGACTCAAACGGCGGAAAGAATCTCGCGAGATCTCGATTCGAGGCGTAGCGACGGCGCACGGTTGACCGGGCCGCCGCGTTTGCGCAACATTAGTCGCTCGACGAAAGACCGTGCGGAAGGAACGACAGGAATGAAGAAAAAAGAGAGAGACGGACCGAAGAATGCTGTCCGAAACTGGGAGACGGCGCGAACGCGCTTTAGAACGATCCTTCTGCTTTGCACCGCTGCGCTCAATTTTTCGAACGGATAAAGGCCATGCGTTTTGCCTTGGTCGCTATTGTCTCACTCTTGCTTAGCACTCCGTCCATGCTTGCGATGGACGACATTCCGCCGCCGTTTGGTTTTCGTTGGAAAGATTCGATGAGTCGCGTGGAAGCCGTTCTCAAAGGAGCGAAAGCAAAAATCGTTTCGCGAGAGAAAAAAGAGGGACGGGAGGTTTGGACCGTCGAGCAACTGGTGCAACCGGGCCTCAAACGCACGCTCTTCAATTTTCGCGAAGGCCAGCTCGCCGAAGTGGAATTGCAATACGAGTATCCGGATTGGAGCATCGAGCGCTACAACGACCGCATGGGCGAAATTCGCCGCTACTTCGACCAGAAATTTGGGACGGGAAAATTAGTTTCGCGTTCCCGTGATACGGAAACCGAAGTAATTCAGACGCTCGTCGGCTATCAATGGATGGTCGGCGGGACGATGCTCGAGCTCTTTTACTTTTCCGCGCAACGCGATCCGAACATCTTCCGCACCATCACGGTGGATTACAAAATGATCTAGGTCGCGCGCCGCACCGCGTTTTTCTCGCCCTGCAGAGTTTCCTTTCGCAACCGCTTGAGGCGGCTGTTCAAGCTCGCCTTCGCGACCGAACTCATGCGATCAATGAAGAGGATGCCGTTGAGATGATCGACTTCGTGCTGCAAGGCGCGGGCCAGTAACCCCGTCGCTTCAATTTCAAGCGGGCTGCCGTCGAGCGTCTCGGCCCGCACGGTCACGGCGACGGATCGTTCGATTTCAGCGGTAATTTCCGGAAAACTCAAGCAGCCTTCGGTGCCAAAATCGGTTTCGTGATCGAGTGCAACTCGTGGATTGATCAGGATCAATGGCATCGCGGCCGACAGTTCGATTTCTCTGCCGTTTAATATCAGCGTGCTCGGCCGATCTTCGGCCTGCAAAACATCGAGCACGGTAAGCTGCAACGCTTCGCCAACCTGCTGCGCGGCCAGTCCCACGCCATTGGCCGCATGCATTGTCTCCAGCATGTCGGATGCAAGTTCGCGGATGCGATTATCCACTTTCTCCACGTGCTTGCCCTGCACGCGCAGGACCGGATCGCCGTACTTCGCGATGGGCAGGATCATTGCTCGCCGTGAGTGAAGGCGGGTAAATTTTTCACGCCTGCCAGCTTCAACGCGTCCATCACCTGGATGATCATTCCGAACGATGCCTTCTTATCGGCCTGCAAGGCGAGCGACGATCTTCGTGCCGTGGTCAAGTCGCGAACAGCCGTCTCGAGCTGGTCAATGGCGATGGTTTGTCCGTCGAGCTTCACCTCATCCTCGGCCGTTACGCTCACAATCGCCTGCTCGGTTTTCGAGGGCGCTTTCGCGGCGGTTTTCGATTCCGGCAAGTTAATCTGCACTTCCGGCTGATCCCTTTTGAAAGTAGTCGAAACAACAAAAAAGATCAGCAGAATCGTCAGAATATCGACCAGGGAAACGATGATGATCGACGGCGCCCGCCGCTTACGGTGTGCGAATTTCATGGCATCAAGGGCAAGGCGGGCGTCACTCGACGGTTGCGGCCACCGGCGACGGCGCCGTTAATTTTGACGCCACAGTTTCATCACGCGTCATGCGCCCGTAATAACATTTCGAAATCAAATCGGTCACTAGGGTTTCCATTTCCACCGACATTTTTTCCACCTTTTTCGAGAAGTAGCTGAAAGCGATCAAGCTCGGCACCGCGATCGACAAACCAAAAATGGTACAATTAAGTGCCTCGGAAATGCCGAGCGCCACACTCTTTGTGTCCGAGGCGCCGGTGCTCAATCCAAGCCCGGAGAAAACATGGACCAATCCCGAGACGGTTCCGATCAATCCAATCAACGGCGCGATTCCGGTGATAATTTCGAGGACGATCAACCCCTTCTCGAGCCGCACCATTTCGTACCGCCCACGCGTCTGCACGAACTCCACGTTCTCCGAACGCGGCCAGCGCAAATGTTGCAAGGCCACGCGTGTGATCCGCGCGAGCGAGGAATGATCATGCCCGACGATGCGCGCCAGCCGTTCGGCACTCGCCCCGGGAGCGAGCCGCTCGATCTCGCTCTCGACCACCAGGGGGAGCACGTTTCGTTGCCGGAGCGCGATCGTGCGCAGGATAATCGTAGTCACGGCCACGATCGAACAGGCGAGCAGCGGCCACATAAACAGACCGCCCTTCCCGAAAAAACCCACAATGGTCTGCACCGCACTCGGTGCCTCAGCGATGATTGTTTGAGCGATCATTTGTTAGCGAAAGCGGTAAATGAAATGTCCATGGAAAGCCTGCCGTCGGGTAGCGCGGAAACCAGCTCCGGTGGAATGGGAGGAATTTGCGCCTCTTGAAATGATTGCAAGCAGATGTTTGCGAAGGCCTCGTTCGCATTGTTTGAGATGATATTCAAATTTCGGATGTGGCCCCCTTCGTCCACCTCGGCCGACACATGGGCGGTACCGATACTGACCACGTCAATTCTCTGCTTCACATAGGAATACCAGCGCGATCCGATCGCATCCAAAACCTGCTTCTTATACCGGCCGAGCGGTGTCTCCACCGCGTCCACCGAGGACACTCCATTCCTTCCGATACGCCCGGAGATGCGCGTCTGGTCCTTCTGGGCTTGATAGGAGGAGGCCGGGCGTTCCGGTCGAGGACGAGAAACCGGCGGCGGCGGCGATGCGGCGATGTCGGGAACAGGAGTGACCTCGGTCTCCGGTTCACGAAGCGCTGGCGGCGGCGTCGCCGTCAACATCGCAAACTGCTCCGGTTCAGGAGTCGCGACAGGAGCCGGCGTCGGCGTGACCGTTGGTGCTTCTGAGGCTGTCGGAGTCGGTGCAACCGATGGTCTTTCAGCCGGGGTAGGCATCACCTCTGGCGGCGGCGGCGTCGGTTGCGGTTTTTCTCCCTGACTGGCGAGCGAAGAAGGATGCGTTTCGGTTTGGACAAGGGGCAATTCTCTCCCCTCCTGTGTCGGCAACGGATCGCTCCCAGTGGGCGCCAGCTTGCTGGCGGCAATGGAATTAGCATTCGATTCGAAAGTCTTCTCCTTCGGCGGCTCGGCCGATCGCTTTGATTCATCCGTTTCCATGAACGCCGGATTTGGGGCGACGGCGGGCGGCGGCGTAGCCGAGAGATCAACAATCGTGAGTTCCACCGGCTTCTCTTTTACGGGAGTCGCCGTGGCAAAGGCTCCACCAAAAGTGGCGAGGGAAAACGCCGCTACGATGTGCACCAGGAGCGATGCCAGAATCGCCAGCAGAACCTTTGATCTCTCTCTTAATCTTTGCATGCAATGTCCGGTCTCTCGGAGATCAGGAACCAGCCATCAAGACGAGCGGTTCACAAAGCAAAAAACTGGCGCCGTTCAGGTGAATGCGGCCGCTTCCAAATCGGCGGAAGGATATCGCACCTCTCTGCCGCTGACAAATCACGTCGCTGGCGCATCTGCACGGGCTTGGCGGAGCGATTTGCTCATGCGCGCATGATGAAAAAGATATTGCTGCGCGTAACCGCCGTAGCGTCCAAAATATTTTGCACTAAAGCCTCTCAATTCCTCAGTGCGAACCACGCGTCGTCGCGGAAAATATTCCTTCTTCAGAACGCGTTCGATCCAAACATCGATGGGGAAAGCGCCCAGCCGCTCGTAGGCAAAGAGCATCACACAATTAGCAACCTTTGGGCCTACGCCGGGCAGTTCGCAAAGTCGTTTTCGCAGCGACTCGTCGGAGAGTTTGCTCCATTGTTCCAAATCGACGTCGCCCCCGCCGATGAGACGCGCGGTTGCCAGGAGATTCTTCGCCCGATACCCGAGCGCACACTCCTGCAATTCCTGTTCGCTCAGGCCGGCGATCCGATTCGCCGATGGAAAGGTGTAAACTTCACAATCAAATACGCGCCTGCGCTTTCCGTATCGTTTTCGCAACGACCGCGAGATCTGACGAATATGCGCCACTTGCTTCATCGATGAAGTGATGAAGGTCGCGAGACATTCCCAGAGCGGTTGCCGAATGATCCGCAATCCATGGCAAAAATCGCGCGCCGCGCGCATCGCTGGATCGTCCGGGAACGAACGGCGGATATCTGCCAGCGAGTGATCGAGTGCGAAATAGTCTTGTATTACTTCCGCCGCGACGCCGCTGAAAAAAAGCTGATTTCTCCTCTGTTCCACGGACACGCCCTTCGAAGCGATCGTTCCTGCATAACCGTCGCCGCACTTCTCCCAGTGAAAGACCTGGCCCGAGTCCAACGTGCGGGCGAGATCGAAATCCAGGGCGGGAACCGTCGTCAATTTCACACAATAAATTAGCTCCGGAATGACGAAGCACGAGTGGCGAATAACGAAACAACAAGCAACCTCAACGAAAAGTCATTCGGCATTCGGATTTTGTCATTTCTCTTCGTCCGCGACTCCGAAAAACCACTTTGCGCTCCGCCTAATTTCTGTCAGCTAGACACCGTGAATTCCCGCCTCGCCATCGATACCGGCGTTCTCCTGCTCTACTTTGTTGCCATCATCTTCATCGGCCTCCGCATGGGCCGGAAGGAAGACAACCTCGAGGATTTCGCGCTCGGCGGACGGCGCATCCCGTGGTGGGCGGTGCTTGCTTCACTGGTGGCGGCTGAAACGAGCGCCGGCACATTTTTCGGAACGCCTGGAGAAGGGTTCAGTCACCGCGACTACACCTACTTGCAGCTCGCCTTCGGAACAATCATCGGACGCATTCTCGTCAGCTACATTTTCATCAAGCCGTATTACGACTACAAAGTTTTCTCGATCTACGAGTACCTGACCGCGCGCTTCGGGGTCGCAAGCAAGAATGCGGCTTCCGCTGTTTTCATGATCACGCGCCTGCTTGCTTCCGGGGCGCGGTTATACGTGGCAGCCATCGCGCTCGCCCTCGCCTACGAGATGATCAGCGGCACGCGACCGAACCAAACTCAAACTCTCTGGATTTACGTCGGTGCCACGATTGCCATCGTTATTCTGACGGCGATTTATACCACGTTCGGCGGAATCAAGGCCGTCATCTGGACCGACTTGATTCAAGCCTCGATCATGATTGGGAGCGCGTTGATCGCGCTTGGTTTGCTTTACTCGGCGATTCCAGGTGGCTGGCACGAAATCGTGCAACGCCATGGTCCGTTCCAGGTTTCGGATCTCATCGCCACCGGTCTCGATCCGGCCAGGCATGGCTGGGACAAAGTGAAGGGCATGTTCGAAACGGAGTACACGATCTTTGCCGGCTTGATCGGGGCGGCGTTCATCACCATGGGCACACACGGCACGGATCAAGACATGGTGCAGCGAATGTTAACGGCGAAGGATATTCGCCGGAGCCGCCGTTCCCTGATTTGCTCTGCGCTTGCCGACATCCCGATCGCGTTCACGTTTCTCAGCATCGGCTTGCTGCTCTGGGTTTACTATCAGGCCCATCCCGATCCGACGCTGTCAAAGACCCCGAACGAAACCTTCTGCCACTTCATTCTCTATCAAATGCCGGTGGGCCTACGCGGATTGCTTCTCGCCGGAATCTTCGCCACCGCCATGGGATCGCTCAGCACCGCATTAAATGCGCTCGCCACCAGCTTTACCCGCGATTGGTACGAGCCTTACATCAATCCCAAAGCCACAGATGCACAAAGCTTGCGCGCTGTCCGTTGGGCAACCGTGTGGTTTTCCGTTCTGATGATCATCGTTGCATCGACAACGGCCTACCTCGTGATCGTGCATCCCAACGTCCGCATCATTCCGATCGTTTTGGGCATTTTCGGCTACACCTACGGCTCATTGCTCGGCGTGTTTTTTGCGGGAATGCTAACCAAGACACGGGGAAACGATCGCGGCAACATCATCGCCATGATTGTCGGTTTCCTGGTGGTGGCGATCCTGAGCGGCTTGCCTAACAACATCGCGGGAGTGTTTGGAGACACATTTCTACACGCAACCCAGCTGGTTGCCGGTGATGGAATTTCCCTGGTGGATTTGCTTCGGAACGCTGGTCACGTTTTTCGTGGCGGTGTTGTTCCGCTCACATCGGGCCATTTCTCCCCGGCCAGCTTGATTCCCAAATCGCGCAACTGTCGCGAATCGACGTCGCTCGGGGATTGCGACATCAAATCCTGACCGCGATTGTTTTTTGGAAACGCCATCACTTCGCGGATACTTTCTTCGCCGCAAATCAGCATCACCAGCCGGTCGAGACCCATCGCGATGCCACCATGCGGCGGCGCGCCGAGTCGGAAAGCGCGGAGCAAATGGCCGAAAAGTTTTTCCTGATCGTCCTGGCTCACCCCCAGCGCCGCGAACATCTTCTTTTGCAGGTCCGGCTCGTGAATTCGGATGCTGCCACCGCCGATCTCGACGCCATTCAACACGACGTCGTAGGCCTCGGCCCGCACTTCGCCAAACTTTCGAGCGTCGAGTAATGGAATATCCTCCGCTCTTGGCCGGGTAAACGGATGATGCACCGCATTCCATTTATTTTCTTCGGCGCTGAATTGCAGCAGCGGAAAATCTGTCACCCAGAGAAAATCAAGCTTCTCTGAATTTTCCGTCAGCTTCTGAATTTCGGCGATGCGCAACCGGAGACGTCCCAGCACTTCGCAGGCGATCTCCCATTTGTCAGCTGCGAAAAAAACACAATCGCCCTCCTCGATTCGTAACTTTGATTGCAACGCAGATTTTTCGGCGTCGCTGAAAAATTTTACGATCGGCGATTTCCATTCCCCATTCTCGATCTTGATGAAAGCGAGACCTTTTGCACCGAAGGTTTTCGCGATTGCGGTCAGCTCATCGACCTGTCCGATGGTGATTCCTGCAAAACCTTTGGCGTTGATTGCCTTGACCACGCCACCGGAATCGAGCGCGTTGCGGAAAACTTTGAAAGTGCTCGTGCCAAAAACTTCGGCAAGATCGACAAGTTCCATCGCGAAGCGGCGGTCCGGTTTGTCGCTACCATATCGGCTGATCGCGTCGTGATAGGTCAGTCGCTCGAACGGTGTTTTGATATCGATGTTGCATGCGGCTTTGAAGATCGCGGCGAGCATGCCTTCGGTCAGCGAAAAGATATCTTCCGGGGTGACAAAAGACGCCTCGATATCGATCTGCGTGAACTCCGGTTGACGATCAGCGCGCAGATCTTCATCGCGAAAGCATTTCGCGATTTGAAAATATTTCTCGATCCCGCCGACCATGAGCAACTGTTTGTATTGCTGCGGCGCCTGGGGGAGCGCATAAAATTTCCCCGGCTGCAGGCGGCTCGGCACGAGAAAATCGCGCGCACCTTCCGGCGTGCTCTTGGACAAAATCGGCGTTTCGATTTCCAGGAAGCCCTGGCCGTCGAGATAATCGCGCGTTGCTTTGCTAACGCGATGTCGCAAGCGCAAATTGCGCGCGAGCTGCGGCCGGCGGAGATCGAAGTAGCGATACGTCAGGCGCAAGTCTTCATTGCTAACTCCCCCTTCGAGTGGGAACGGCAGGACCTCGGCGCGATTCAAAACGCGCAGTTGATCAGGAATGACCTCGATCTCGCCAGTCGGCAATTTGGGATTCGCCGTGCCCGGCAATCGCGCCGCGACCTGGCCGGAAACTTCGATGACATCCTCGTTGTGGAGATGATGGGCCGCGGCCGTGACTTCCGCATTTTCCTCGGGACGGAAGACGACTTGGGTCAGTCCTTCGCGATCGCGCAGATCAATGAAAATCACACCGCCGTGATCGCGGCGGACATGCACCCAACCGGACAGCATGACATTCTGCCCGATATCGGCGGCAGTCAGCTGATTGCAGTGATGGGTTCTATACATGAGGCGAAGAGAAGGCTGTCAGTTTGGGCGAAGCGAAGAATCGCGCAAGTGAGTTCGTCCGCGCCGGGGAGCGCAAGCCGCCGGTCTGCAGCATTCGGCAGCTCGCCGAACAAAAGGTCGCGACGGCGAGCCACCGTCGCCAGCACGCGAGCCGCATGCGCTCCCCGGAATTTCGCGATCTACCGCAGGATGATCTCCAAACGCGAAAGCAGCGTATCACTTGCGATCAATTCCTGATGACCCGTAGCGAGATTCTTTATCGCGACTTGCGGCCATTCGTCACCGAAGAGCAAAGCCACGCGCGCACCGAGCTGCTCCGCGCTCTGAAATTGTTTACCAACCTTCGCTGGCGTGAGCGGGAAATCGACGCGGTAGTTGCGTTCGCGAAGCGCCTGAACTTGCGCGAGCGCGTCGGCGCGACGCTCTTCCTTCGCGATCACGACATAGATATCGAGCTGCTGCTCTCCGCTGATGGTCGCTTCCATTTTTGCACGCGCCGCTGGAACTTCAGCAATCAACTCGCCCAGGACGACGTCGCCCATCGCAAAACCCGCAGCCGGCATCGATGCCGTCCCGCCGCTCAGCTGTGCAATCAAATTATCGTAGCGGCCGCCACCAGAAAGTGCGCGAAATTTTCCCGCGCGATCGAACGCTTCAAAAACAACGCCAGTGTAATAGGCTAGTCCGCGCACGATCCCGAGATCGATTTTCACGTAACCACCCAAACCCCGTTGCTCGAACCCAGCAATGAGTCGCTCGAGTTTTTCGCTCTTTCCTCCGCCATCCAAAATGGCAAAGACCGGTTCGGCTAGCGCGCCCAATCGCCCACCGGTTTTTTCACGTGACTCTCGCTCGCTCTTATCGATGATTTGCAAGATTTCTTCCCAGCGGTTCTCCGCCACACTTCGATCACGCAAGAAGTCGAGCCAGAATTCACGATCACTGATGCGCACAACGAAATCGTTTTCAGCAAAACCAAATCCGCGCAGCAAATCGATGTTCAAGGCAATCAACTCGACGTCGGCCTCGAGCGAGGTCTCGCCGACGATGTCACAGTTCAGCTGAAAGTGTTCGCGAAGACGGCCGCGTTGCTGCTTCTCATAACGGAAACATTGCGGGATCGAAAACCACTTCATCGGCTTCTTAAACTCGCGCTCATGCGCCGAAATTACGCGCGCAAGCGTGGGCGTTAATTCCGGCCGCATCGCCACCTCGCGTTCGCCCTTGTCGGTAAAATTAAAAAGCTGTGCGACGATTTCCGGTCCGCTTTTTTTTGTGTAAAGCTCGGTCGGCTCCAGGACCGGGCCATCCCACTCGACGAAGCCGTAACGGCGACAAACTTCGCGCCAGCACGAGAAGATATAATTTCGCGCCGCGCAGTCGTTTGGCAAAAAGTCGCGAAATCCGGGCAGCGTTTGCATCAGGAGAGAAAAGCTTTCGCGCTTTTTTGATCAATCGCCATAGCCGTTCGGAAATTTTTGATGCCACTTCCACGCGCTTCCGATGATAGCGTCGAGGGATTGGAATTGCGGCCGCCAGCTCAACTCGCGCTTGATTTTCTCGGAACTAGCGACAAGCCGGGGCGGGTCACCTGGCCGCCGCGGCTTTTCCATAACCGGAATGTTTTTGCCGGTAACCTCACGACAGGCGTCGATAACTTCGCGCACACTCGATCCTCCGCCGGTCCCGAGATTATAAAAATCGCTCTGGCCCGCTTCGAGAGCAAGAATGTGAGCGCGCGATAAATCCAGGATGTGGATGTAATCGCGAATGCAGGTCCCGTCCGGAGTCTCGTAATCCGTGCCGTAGATTTCCACGTGGGGCTTTCGTCCGAGTGCCACTTTCAAAACGTTCGGCAAAAGATGCGTCTCCAACCGGTGATCTTCGCCAAAATTTTCCGACGCGCCGGCGGCGTTGAAATAACGGAGCGAAACAAAGCGGAGCCCGTGAATCTGATCATACCAGCGCAGAATCTTTTCGAACATCAGCTTTGATTCGCCGTACGGATTGATTGGGCGTTGCGGAACGGTTTCATCAATCGGCACGCGATCCGGCGGACCGAAGGTCGCGCAGGTCGAAGAGAAGACGAGGCGCCGCACATCATGGGCGATCATGGCGTCGAGAAGATTGACTCCGGAACCGACATTGTTTCGAAAATACTTGGACGGATTCTCCATCGACTCGCCCACCAGCGCGTTCGCGGCGAAATGCATGACGGCGTCAGGGCGTGTGTCGCGGAGAGCGGCAAAGATCGCTTCCCGGTCGACTAGATCGCCCTCGATAAATTGCGCCCGCCGATCGACCGCACGTCGATGACCTTCCGTCAAATTGTCGAAGGCGGTAACCGCGTGCCCTTCGTCGAGCAGAAGTTCCGTGCAAACGCTTCCGATGTAGCCAGCCCCGCCTACGACGAAGATTTTCATTCGCCGGATAGTGGTTGGGTCAACGGCTCGCTCTCAAAAGTTAAGAGTCGGAGCCTGTGAATTCGGAGTTTTTTCCTTGAGGGCGACGACCATGCGACGGACACAACCGTTGCGACAGCGGGGAGCGAGCACGGCCAGGCTTCGTTCTTTCGAACCCCACTCGAGGATATCGATGTCGACGTGGCGCATTCCCCAACGACGCATCTCAAGCCGGTTGGGTTTATAAAGATCGATCGTGTTGGTGCCGATGAGAGCACTGCCGTAATCATCGATTTCAAAAATTTCATTGGTGTCGACGATCCTGAATCTGGTGCCGAGCGGGAAGCGGGACCAATCCGAGGCGGCGCTGCTGACCTTACTGCCGGAAAGCCGCGAACCGATGGCGTTGTGGCGTCCGCCCGCTTCGGTATGAGTGTAAGCGGTAGTGCGAACGTTGGAGACCCTCCACTTGCTGGCGGTTGGCCCGGCTGGTTGGTTGGCACAACTGGCTGCAAGCCCGGCCATGACCAAGGCGAGAGCAATTCTCAGACATCTCGGCATTGGCGGCTCCAATACCGACTGAGGCCCGAAATGGCAAGTCATAATTTTATCGCTTTCAGGCACGCCACATCACCCTGCCAAACGTATGCAGCGAGAAACGTTCCTCTTCGCACGCCTAAACGAATTCTATCTCCTTATTTGTAGCCGGCTGCTGGATTTCCCTTCACGCTTGCAAAGCCTAGCCGCTACAAATCATGTATGCGCAGCTCCGGCCAATTCCGTGGTGCAATGCGGGCAGCGGGTCGCCTTGATCGGGATCGTCATCATGCAGGCTGGGCAATCCTTGGAAACGGCCGGTGCACCGGGTGCCGGACGTTTCATTTTGTTCATCGCTTTGACGACAAGGAAAATGCAGAACGCCACGATCAAGAAGTTGATCACGAGCGTCGCGAAATTTCCGTAATTCCATGTGACCGCCCCAGCCGTGAGCGCTTGCGCGGGAGTAGTGAAATTGGTCGCGCCGTCGGCACCGGCTTTCAGCACGATGAACTTGTTGGAGAAGTCGAGGCCACCGGTCAGCAGGCCGATGGGCGGCATCAGGATATCCTTCACCAATGAATTGATGATACCACCGAAGGCGGCGCCGATAATCACGCCGACGGCCAGGTCGACCGCATTTCCCTTGATCGCGAACTCTTTGAATTCCTTGAACATCTTTCGAGTTATCTCAATTCGCGACCACGTTGACAAGTTTTTGCGGGATGACGATGACCTTGCGGATAGTTTTGCCCTCGGTGAATTCGCGAACGCGAGCGTTGGCCAGAGCTGTCCCGCGCAATTCTTCCTCGGTTGCATCCAGCGCCACCACGATCCGATCGCGCACCTTGCCATTCACTTGCAGCACGATTTCGATTTCGCTTTCGATAAGGAATTGTTCGTCGTAGTTCGGCCAAGGCTGCGCGATGATGTCGCCTCCCGCGTCGGAGAACCTCTCATTCAGAATTTCCCATAACTCCGAGGTGATATGCGGGGCGAATGGATTGAGCAAAATGAGCAACGTTCGCATCGCAGAAACGGGTTTTGCGGCTGCGTTGGTGAAGGCGTTGACGAAAACCATCATCTGCGAAATCGCGGTATTGAACGAAAGCGTCTCAATGTCCTCGGTCACTTTCTTGATCGTCGCGTGCACGATTTTGAGCTGCGATCGATCAAATTCCGCGTCCTGCACGTCGCTCGATAAGATCCACTCGCCTGCCTGATTTTCTTCCATCATCAAGCGCCAGACGCGCGCCAGAAAGCGTGCAACACCCTCCACGCCTTTCATGCTCCACGGTTTCATTTGCTCGAGCGGGCCCATAAACATTTCGTAGCAGCGAAATGCGTCCGCGCCATACTGCTCGATGACTTCGTCGGGGCTGACGACGTTGCCGCGGCTCTTCGACATTTTTTGTCCGTCTTCGCCCAGAATGATTCCCTGATTCACCAGCCGCTGAAATGGCTCCGGCTTCGAAAGATAACCAAGATCGAAGAGCACCTTGTGCCAGAAGCGGGCATACAAAAGGTGCAGCACGGCGTGCTCCGTTCCGCCAACGTACAGATCGACACCGCCCGGCTTCAGCCCTCCCATCCAATAGCGTTCGGCTTCTTCGCCGACAAAACGTTGGTCGTTTTTCGGATCGCAAAACCGCAGGTAATACCAGCATGAGCCCGCCCACTGCGGCATTGTGTTTGTCTCCCGCACCGCCCCTTCGGAATAACGAATCCAATCCTTCGCTTTCGCGAGCGGTGGTTCGCCTGTTCCGGTCGGCTTGAAATCGGCGAGTTCGGGCGGCTCCAGCGGCAATTCCGATTCGGGCAGCGCCTCGTGTCTGCCGTCACGCCAAACGATCGGGAACGGTTCGCCCCAGTAACGCTGGCGGGAAAAAAGCCAGTCGCGCAGCTTGTAACGAACACATGGGTGGCCGTGTCCCTGCTCATGCAGCCACGCGATTATTTTCTTCTTCGCTTCCGGTGTTTGCAGCCCGTCGATAATCGGAGAGTTGATCGCAATTCCGTCTTCCAGAAATCCAATCGATTCTTCCGGTGTTTTTCCCGGCGCTTGCACAACAGGGAGGATGGGAATCTCGAACTTGCATGCGAATTCGAGATCGCGCTCATCGTGTCCAGGCACGCCCATGATCGCGCCGGTGCCGTAACCCATCAGCACGTAATCAGCGATCCAGATCGGAATCCGCTCGCCGTTAACCGGATTAGTTGCGTAGGCGCCAATGAACACGCCGGATTTTTCTTTCGCCAGATCGGTGCGTTCGAGATCGGACTTGGCTGCAACCTTTTCTCGATATTTTTGAACCTCCCGTTGTTGATCCGGCGTCGCCAGCTGGTCGACTAACGGATGCTCCGGCGCGAGGACCATGTAGTTCGCACCATAGAGAGTGTCCGGCCGCGTTGTAAATACTGTGATCGTAGGGACGTCGCAGCCCGAGAACCCTACCACTTGGAATTCAATCTCCGCGCCTTCGCTGCGTCCGATCCAATTGGCCTGCAGAAGTTTTATTCCCTGCGGCCAATCGAGCCCATCTAGTTCCGAAATCAATCGGTCTGCGTAGGCCGCGATTCGCAGCATCCACTGCCGCATCGGTCGCCTAACGACCGGAAATCCACCGACTTCGCTCTTGCCATCGATGACTTCTTCGTTCGCCAAAACCGTGCCCAACCCGGGACACCAGTTCACCGGCACATCGGCGAGGTAGGCGAGTCGCACGTTATCGGGATCGTCGCCGCGATAAGTTGAAATCGGTTCGGTTTTTTGCGTCTTCGGATTGAACCAGGAATTGTAGAGCTTCAGGAAAATCCACTGCGTCCATTTGAAATAACGCGGATCGGTCGTGTTGACCTCGCGTTCCCAATCGTAGGAGAAACCGATCTGTTTCAGCTGCGCTCTAAATTTCGCAATGTTTTCCCGGGTCGTGATCGCGGGATGCTGACCCGTCTTGATGGCGTATTGCTCGGCCGGCAATCCGAACGCATCCCACCCCATCGGATGCAACACGTTGAAGCCGCGCATCCGTTTGTAGCGCGCCACGATATCCGTCGCCGTATAACCTTCCGGATGGCCGACGTGCAAGCCGGCGCCGCTCGGGTACGGAAACATGTCGAGGATGTAGAACTTCGGTTTGGCCGAATCGAAATTCTTCTCGCTCGGATTGGGCGTATGAAAAGCGCCGCGCTCGTCCCAGATCGCCTGCCATTTCGGTTCGATCCGATCAAAGGGGTACGGTTTTCGGCGCTCGTTCATGAAACAGATGTGGACAGGTTTAACTGGATTCGCAGGATTCTTTCTGCTGTCAAAGAAGCCGCTCGAAAAACAATCCAGTCAATCCAGTAAGGTCTGTCAAACGTGCATCGGTTAGTCATCGCAACACGCAATCCGCATAAGACGCGCGAATTCGCGCAGATCCTCGGGGACCAATACGCAGTTCGCGATTTGACCGGCTCGCCTGAGACACCCGATGTAGAGGAAACAGGCGCCACCTTCGCAGAGAACGCGATCATCAAGGCGAACCACGCGTCGAAATCTTCTACCGGCCTGGTTGTGGCAGACGATTCTGGTTTGGCGGTCGATGCGCTGAACGGCGCGCCGGGAATCTTTTCCGCGCGTTACGCCGGCGCGCGGGCAAGCGACGAGGAGAATCGACGGAAGTTACTCGATGAGATTGTGCGTAGAGGGCTGGACGACGCCCGGCTCGCTGCCTGCTTCCGTTGCGTACTGGCACTCAGCAAAGGTGGGATGCTTCTTCAAACATTCGAAGGTGTCGTGAGCGGAACGATTGTGCGCAGCCCTCGCGGTGAAGCGGGGTTCGGTTACGATCCGATCTTTTTGCCCGATGGCTTCGAGCGGACGTTTGCCGAGATGCCTGCGGAGGTGAAAAACCGAATCAGCCACCGCGCCCGAGCCATCGCGAAACTGGCGGAATACTTCGCGGATCGGCAAAGACGTTAACGGACGCCCGTCATCGTGTATGTGATCGGCACAACAATGCTCGAAGGACCAAAGGGCTTTGCGCGCCAGCGGCGAAGAGCGGCAACTGACGCAGAATCGAGCAGAGGATTTCCACTCGCTTGCACCAGGATGACGTTCATGATCTCCCCAGTCGATGAATTGACCCCGAGCCTAGCCCGGACATTTCCAATCGCGCGACTCCTGCGCATTTCGTAGCTGTAAACGGGCGGCGGAGCGGAAACGAACAGGGCGTTGGCCATTCGGATTCCGACAAGCGCCGAAGCTGCGACGGAAGGCTTTACGACCCGGGACCGAGTTCTTTCCAGCTGCCTTGTCGGAGAAAGCGCGGGCTCTTGCGGATAATCGTTCTGCGCAAGCGGCGGCGAATCCGATTCCACGGGCTGCGGTTCCGCGGGTTGCAGTTGTGTCTGCGGCGGGATTTCGTTAGGGACAATTGCGATTTCGACGCTCGAATAACTGGGCTGCATGGACCCTGCGACTGATTCTGTTTTATGAATGCCGGCAATCAGGATCGCCGAGCCTTCGATTGTTAATGCAGCGAGGAGCGCGACAGCAAACCGCCTTCTCGAGGCTGGACGATACATCATCGGTGTTTCCACGGTTGTTTCCTTTTGTCTGTAAGTCAGACACTTCGGAATCCGGGAAATTAAGGGAGATCTTCGAACTGACTGATCTCAAGAATTGCTTCCATGCGATTCCCAGTCCTTCCGAGGCCTCGAATGCATCCGAGTTCGAGCGAACCCATGATAGCAGCCGGCAGGCAGGCGGCCTGCGTTACGGCCTGATCGCCCGATGGCCCAGGAAAAGAGCTGCTCGACGAGTTCTACGGATGCGGCGGAGCAGCCTTGATCTGATACCCGATCTTGTTGATCCCGGCCAACCGAACGCGGTCGAGGAGCGTAATCACATCGCCGTGGAGAGCCTGAGCATCGGCACTGATAGAAACTTTGGCGTTGGGATTCGCCTTTTGAATCTGCATCAGCCTCGGAAGAACCTGATCGTCGAGGACCAGGACGTTATCGAAATAGGTCTCCCCTGATTCGGTCACCCGGATCGAGGTGTAGTCCTTAATCGGCGGAGTTGGCTGGGGTGCGCTCTGTGTCGGCAGGTTTACCCTGATCCCCTTCATGTGGACCTGGCTCAGACTTACCATCATGAAACTGGCCAGCAGAAAGAACATGATATCGATCAGCGGAATAATCTCGATCCGCGCTTTCTTGTGCGGAATTGGCGAACGCATTTTCATATGATCATCGCGTTTTCTCGGCCTTTGCGGAGGAGCGCATTAGAATGACGCGCCGCTCAGGGTAAAGGTTATCGGTACTTTCACTCTCGAAACGGTGCCGGGTTTGAAACGCCATCGCCGGAAGGCGGTTACACTGGCATTATCGAGTACGGAGCTGCCGGTGCTCACGGCCATTGTCGCGTCGGTAGCGTTGCCGCTCGATGGGTCCACCGTTATTACGCAGACGCCGCTACCCGTTACGTGCATTCTCCGAGCTTCGTAGGGATATTGCGGGCGCGGTCCAAAGACGGCCAGCGCTTTCGCGGAAGACATGGCAAGAGGTCCGGCGACGCCGACCGGTCTGGGTCTCGCAATCGGCTGGACGGGCTTCGGATTTTTCGGTTTCACCGGAGGCGGCGTCGGTTGTTCCTCCTTGAACTCCGGCTCGGAAGTCGGCGGCGGCGGCGGCGGCGGCACGTCCGGTTCTTCGGGTGGAGGCGTGGGTTCGGGCTCTGGTGGGGCCTGTTCCATCGTCGCAACGACAACCGCATCCGGAATCCCAGCCAGATCTATCGGCGGCGGTTCGCGATGGATACCGGCAATCACCGTGACGGCAAAATGGATGAAGACTGCACCGCCCAAGGCAGCCCAGACATGCCATTTTGGGGAAGGTCGATATAAGAGCGGAGCTGCCATGAAGGTTAATTAGTGCGCTTGCGACGCATTTTTCCCCGCCTCGCTCTTGATCTCGAATGCTATCTTGTCGAAGCCGGAGGAGCGAATTTGATCCAGCACACGCGTCACATTGATGTGCAACGCCTCGCGATCACCGCGAACGAAGATTTTCGCATCGCCATTTTCCGCCCGGATTTTTACCAGGCGGGTATAAACTTCCTCGAGGGGTATCTTCTCCTTGTCAAAATAGACGAAGCCGTCCTTGTCGACCGAAATACTGACGTAATTTTGCTTGTCCTGCGTCTGACCGGATTGGCCGGTGGGCAGATTCACTTTGATCCCCTTCAGGTGCACCTGGCTCAAGCTCACCATCATAAAGCTGGCGAGCAGGAAGAACATGATATCGATCAGCGGAATAATCTCGATCCGCGCTTTTTTGTGCGGGATGGGCGAGGAAACGTGCATTGAAGAACTCTAGATTGACGACCGGGTGGCAGAGCTTGGGGTCGCCCCCGAGATCTCTATGTCCCCTTTCGACTTGGTTTGCGCTTCCAGCATTACTTCCAGGTTCGTCGCAGCCGTCTGCAGTTCGAACTCCAAGTTAGACACACGGGAAGTGAAAAAGTTAAATGGAATCAGGGCGAAAATTGCGATACCGAGACCGCATGCCGTCGCGATGAGCGCTTCCGCGATACCGCCGGTGACCGCTTGAACGGCCAACTCTTCGTTGCCGAGGAAGCTAAAGGATTTCATCAAACCGGTAATCGTGCCCAACAAACCGAGCAACGGAGCGAGAGTAACAAGCGTGTCCATGACGACGAGGAACCGTCCGGCGCGCTTGATCTCGATGCCCGCAGCGACCTGAAGAGCGCCCTGAAGCGATGCGTGCTGGTGATTCAACCCGTTCCACATCATCCGCAGAACCGGGTCCCGCGAATCGCGCGACAGACGCGAAGCTTCGGCCACATCGCCGACCTCGATCGCGGTAAAGACTTTTTCGATCCGCTTCGGATCGCGGCGCATCCAGCGGCCGAGCCACCAGAACGTCCTCTCGAGCACGACGGTGAGGGCGACGATCGACACGATGAGGATCGGCCACATGATTGGGCCGCCCTTGTCGAATTTTTCGAGCAGGAAATTCGAACCAAAAACTCCACCCGTTGCCGCCGGTGTGGGGGTGGCTGTCGGCGCTTCCGTCGCGCTAGGCGTCGCTGGTGGGGCGGCCGCGGTAGCCGCCGGAGACATCCCCGGGGCGAGCGCGGGCGACATTTCGGGAGCAAGTGCGGGAGAAGTGCCCGGAGCGAGTGCGGGAGAAATTGCAGGTACGGGCGCTCCTAAAGGAGCGATACTGGGAGCTACTGCCGCCGGGCTCAGGCCCAAGGCCGGGCTTGCAGCCGGAGCAACTTGCGTCGGGACCTCCGGAGAGCCGGCCGGAGTTGTCGCTGGTTGCGGTTGTGCCAGGCTAGAAAGCGCGAGGGTGAAAGAGCAGAAGCAGACAGTAAACAATGTTTTCATATTTGAAGTTGGTTGGAAGACCGGCTCGAATCGGTGATGAGTTCTTTCTATTTATGGCAAGCCAGCCCGTCGCGAGTCGAGGAAAAACTTAAAAAGCATTTTCATGAGATGCGCATCGGGTCTTCTGCCCACACATATATTTCGAATTATCTCAATTCGAGGGATGCAGCGCAAGCATATCAAAATGCTGTTCGTGAAATTTGTGCGAGTCCAGGATTGACTTCTTTTCCCCTACCTGCTTGCGACGCGGTTTCTCAGCGGCGGCCAATCGCCGATTGTTGCCTCCAACTGATCTCCGGCCTGAATGGGACCGACGCCTGCTGGCGTTCCAGTGAGAATCACGTCGCCGGGTAACAGGGTCATCGCCTGACTCGCGAACGAGACAATGTCTGCGACCGAATAAATCATCTGGCTCGTGCGCGCCTGCTGTTTGACTTCGCCGTTTTGCCGCAGCGTGATCGGCAAGTCTGTCACATCGACATTTCTGTAAACGAATGGACCGAGCGGAGTGTAAGTGTCGAACGATTTGCAGCGCGCGAATTGCTTTTCCGACTTTTGCAAATCGCGATCGCTGATGTCCTCACCGATGCTGTAGCCGAACACGTAGTCAAGTCCGCGCTCCGGCGTGACGTTCTTCGCTTTGGTCCCAATCACGACTGCAAGTTCGGTTTCAAAGTCAGTCTTGTGTTCAGGAAATGCGATCTCGATCGTTCCTTCGTGAGCGAGCAGTGATGTCGGCGCCTTCAGCCAGATCAACGGCGTACCGAGTTCCGTGCGTTGCATCTCTTTGATGTGATCCGAATAATTGAGACCGACCGCGATGAGCTTTCCCGGCGCAACTGGAAGATCGATCCGCAAATCGCGCAGAGGGAGAACCGCGCCATCGAATTCCAGCCCGAGCCAGAATGGCTTCTTCAGAACATGAACCTCGTCGCTGCGGACCTCGCCGTAAATCAAAGAACCGTCATTAATAAATCCGCCGAAGGTACGCATATCGTCGTCATCCTGAGCGAAGCGAAGGACCTCGCACAAGCGGGAATAGCATCCTTCCAAGATTTGTGTGTTTCAAAATTCCAATTGTGGGGTCCTTCGCTGTTCTGCGCAGCTCAGGATGACCGCCACTCACAATGGCTACTTCGGCACAATCGCCACAAAATCTCGAACGGTTTTTTGCTCCGAAATTGAAAATGCCTTCGTACCGTCTCCTACCCAAAACGCACTTGACGACCCGCCATCCAGATTGAGCGCACGCTCAATCTTCAGGCCGCCGCTCACGTTTGGTTCGGCCAGGATGGCCGCCAGTTGGGCCAACGAAACCGCAGAGCAAAAACCAAGCGCGATTTGGTTTGGCGCCCCTGCCGCGACGAAGGTACGGCGCGCTGAACGCGAATCGTTTAACCCTGGCACCGCTCGAGCGTGATCGATCAGAAACGGTCCGGCTTGCACCGCGTCAGTAACTTTCGACCTCCGCGAGTATTCAGCCACACGCTGCAAACGCACCCTCCCGTTAACGACGCTCAAGATTCCGGAGAGAAGTCTTGCCTTGCGCAATGGCGCAATGACACGGCCGCCACTAACGACTAATCCGACCGGCTCGTAATCTCCATCGAAATAACCACCATTCACGCCAGCGAGACATTTTTCTCTTTGCATCACCTTCATGAGATCAGAACGCGGCTCGGCGGGCTGATCGATGATTCGCAGTGCCGCTCTTCTGAAATCAAAGATGGCGAAATGCAACGTCGCGCGATCTCCGTTTTCCGTTTCACGAACGCTGACTTGCAGATGGCGGCACACTGCCACAGCTGGCGAAAGCTCCTCTGAAGAAACGATCGTCCATGCGGCTTTCGCCTGAAGCGCACAGCCGACCAGCAGCGCAAGCACAAGGCCGAAAATACTTGTTAGCGGGGTGCGCTGTTGTGGCGCGCTAGGGAAGCCGTTCACACAAGCTGGTCGGCGCGAAATACTACCGCGAAGACGCGCCGCTGTATTTTGCAATCAAATCCTGGAAGCGTGGATCATTGCGAATCGGATCCCAGATAGGATTGATCTTGAGGAGCGAAACCGACGTTGTACTCGGTCGCGTGAGCAGGCCATCGAGCAGCTCGATCGCGCGATCGGCGTCGCCGACAAGGCTATGAACACCAGCGACCGCTTCCGTGATGCTAGGGCCCTCGAACGCATCTTTGCTTTCCGGCAGCAACTCGGTGGCCCGTGCCGCTTCCGTCAGAGCCGCCTCTTTCTCCCCGAGCGAAGCCAGGGTCTGCGCGAGTTCAACGTGACGATTGGCGTTCTGTGGATCTTGTTTGAGTTGCGTCTCCGCGAATTCTTTCGCTTTCAAGAATGCCGTTCGCGCACCCGCTTCGTCGCTCAGCCCCTTGCGCGCAACACCGATCAATTGGTATTTCGACGTGCATGCGCCGGGGTAGTTTAGGATAGCATTGTCACTGATGGCTTCAGCCGCGCGCAACGCCTCCGCATATTTGCGCTGCAGAACAAGGATACTCGCCCGGGCAATGGCAAGTTTGCTATCCTTGTCCGCTTCCGGCAACGCTCCGAGCGTTTCCAGACCCTTCTCCGCAATACTAAAGTCTCCCTTTTGCTCGACCGCGAGTTTCGCTCTCAATTCCCAAAGCGCGAATGCCTTTGGATCGATCTTAAGCGCCCGGTCGATCGTCCGCGCTGCCGCTTCATAGTTCCGATTCATCTCGTAATTGAAAAAGAGATTCTGCAGCGGCCAGATATCGTTTGGATTCAAACTGGCCGCTTTTTCCAGATTGGCGGTGGATTCGCTCCATTTGCCCTGCCGTCTCTGGATCGCACCTATCGCAAGATATGCTTCGGACTCGTTAGGAAGGCCGCGCCGAGCAATTTCAAATTCCTTCGCTGCCGCGTCAAAATCCTGATTGCCATAGTACAGAGAAAATCCAAGAGCGAGATGGCCCTCGGGCAGATCAGGCTGTAACTGCAACGAGCGCTCGGCCAGAGCCCGCGCCTTCTCCCTTCGCGCGGGCGTGTTTTCGAAATTGTGCACGATCCAGCTTTCCAATTGGGAGTATCGCGCAAACGCGAGCGCAAAATTCGGGTCGAGCTGAATCGCACGCTCGTAAAGCTGCTCACTCTGTTTCAGCTTCGACAAGTCCTCCATGTTGGCATGAAGATTGTGCGCCTGAACAAATGCCAGATAGGCCTCGCTGTTTTCCGTTGGTCGATGTGCCATCATGGCCTGCTCAGTCGGCGAAAGCTTTGCCTGAAGCGCCGTCGCGATCTTGTCCGCGAGATCACTTTGGATGGCAAAAACGTCGGTCAACTCGCGATCGTAATCCTCGGCCCAGATGTGCTCGTCGTTGGTCGCATCGATCAATTGCACATTCACTCGCACGCGATTGCCGGAGCGGCGGACGCTGCCCTCGAGCACGGCGCCTACTCCGAGAGCTTTTCCAATTTCGCGCACGTTGTTGGCGCGTCCCCGATATTGCATAACCGACGTGCGCGAGATCACTTTGAGATCGCCGATCTTGGACAAAGTCGTCAGGACATCGTCTTGAATGCCGTCGGCAAAATAGGCATTCTCCTTGTCGTCACTAAAATTTTCGAATGGGAGAACCGCGATCGATTTATCCAGGCGGGTGGCGTCCGCGCGCGGCAAGAGGAAGAAGCCGGCCGCCCCGGAGATGATAAAACCCAGTGCGACGAGCAGAAAAATGTTCCGTCGCCGATGGCCAGTCGCGGCCACGGGCTGATTGGCCGGCACCAGCGACGGTGTAGCACGAATGCCTTCTGGTGTTACGTCAAAGGCCCACGCCAGCACGAGGGCGAGAGGAAAACCGACCAGCAGGAGCATGACCGTGAGACGGAGCGTCCAGTTTGGCAATTCCCACGCCGGGAAAACCGCCGAGGCAAGCTGGATAATACCGCCCGCGGCGATGATATAAGCCACGGCCACGCGATAGACTTTTCGGCGCTTCAGTTCATAGAAGAACCCATTCACAGCAGTAGCTTTCGTCGTCATCTGGCAAAGGCAAGCCTGTTCGCTCTACGACTTAGACAGGCGGCGGCGCCGGATGTTGCCGGATTCTTTATTTTACACCCGTCGCAAAGACAGTTTGGAAGTGAGGGCTCTCTTTTTCGCGCGAAACCACACTTACCTCAATCTTATCGAAGCCGTTCTCCTCCAAGAACTGGTGCAGCCTTACTTCGCTAAACCCCAACCAGTGATCCGCGTAAAGCTCTCTCGCTTTTTCGAAACGATGGCTGAGCAAGTCCAGAACGACTACGCGTCCGCCTTTTCGTAATATGCGATGAGCGGCCGCGATTGCGCGTTCCGGGTGGATCGCGTGATGGAGCGCCTGGCTGAAAATCGCGAGGTCAACCGAGCCCTTCGCGATTGGAGGATCTTCAATGTCGCCCAGCCGATATTCGAGATTTTTGAATCCGTGCTTTTTCGCGAGCTGCGATCCGAACTCAACCATCTTCGGCGCGTTGTCCACTGCGATGACCTTCCGCGCCGTCTTGGCCAGCAGTTGCGAAAGCGTGCCTTCACCCGCTCCCAAATCGGCCACGGTAAGAGGAGGCAAAAGAGCAATCATGGTGTGCGCTAGCGCCTGCCACGATCGGCCTGGACAATGACTGCGGCCAAATTTTCCAGCGAGCTGATCGAAATACGCGCGCGCCTTGTCTTGACGTTTTCGCAAAACGAGTTTCAGCGCGGTCCGGTCCCGCGTCGTTTCCCCCATCTCGTGCGCCAGCGTTCGCGCGAGTTCAGTCACTCGAGCCTGCCGCCGATCGCTCCCGCCTTTTCTGGTCAGGCCGTAATAAACATTCTTTCCGGCGCGGCGATCCGATACCACTCCGGCCCGCTTCAACTGGGCGAGGTGACTGGAGATGCGCGATTGGCCCATTCCCAAAACGTCCTGCAACTCGGCCACGGAAAGTTCCTCCTGTTCGAGTAACAGCAGGAGGCGCAACCGCGTTGGGTCGGCCAGTAGGCGCAGGAAATTAGTAGTTGACTCCATTTGCAATTAATAGGATACATCGACGTATCATGATTGGTCAATATGTCCGATCACGATGTTTCAGATCGCTGAGTTCAGGTCTTCAGGTGGAGACCGCCGGTGAACTCCTGAATGCTGAATCCAGAACACTGAACCCATTTATTTATGCTCCGTCGCTTCATTTTTGCTTCTGAATCCGTTGGCGAAGGCCACCCCGATAAAGTTTGTGATACCATCTCCGATGCCGTGCTCGATGCGTGCCTGGCAGTCGATAAGAAAAGTCGCGTGGCTTGCGAGACCTTTGCCAAGAGTCACACCGTCATTGTCGGTGGCGAAATCACGATCCCGAGCTTGGAAAGAGGTATCGCCCTCGAATCCATCGTACCGATCGATCAGATCGTGCGCGATGCCGTGCGTGAGATCGGTTACGTGAACGACGACGACGTCTTTCATGCCGACAAGATCAGTATTCAGAACATTATTACCAACCAAAGCGCGGACATCGCGCAAGGTGTTGACGCGCGCGAGGCGGAAGGAAAGGGACACGCCGAGCAAGGCGCGGGCGATCAGGGGTTGATGTTTGGTTTTGCCTGCGACGAGACGCCGGAATTGATGCCTGCCCCGATCATGTTTGCGCACCGGCTCGGGCGCGAACTCACTCGCATTCGCAAGAGTGGCAAGGTGCCCTGGCTGCGGCCGGATGCCAAATCTCAAGTTTCGGTCATCTACGACGGCGGCAAGCCGATCGGCGTCTCCAACGTCGTAGTCTCGACCCAGCACACGAAGGACGTGAAGCATTCAGAAATTCGCAGCTTCATCATCGAAGAAGTGATTCGGAAAGTCTTGCCTAACGAAATGCTGACGGAGGCGACCGAATTCCTGATCAATCCAACGGGCAACTTTGTCATCGGTGGTCCGGAGGGCGACACTGGCCTGACCGGCCGCAAGATCATCGTCGACAGCTACGGCGGTTGGGGCCGGCACGGCGGCGGCGCGTTTTCGGGAAAGGATCCGAGCAAGGTCGATCGCAGCGCAGCTTATATGGCTCGTTGGGTAGCCAAGAATGTGGTCGCTTCCGGCCTGGCCTCGCGTTGCGAGGTCCAGTTCGCCTACGCCATCGGTTACCCGGATCCGGTTAGCATGAATATCAACACCTTCGATACGAATACCGTACCCGAGGAAGCGATTGAGCGCGCCATTAATCGAACCTTTTCTTTCAAGCCCGCGCACATCGTTGAGCAACTCGATTTGCTCCGACCAATCTACGGCAAGACGACCAACTACGGACACTTCGGCAAAGACGACCCGGACATCACCTGGGAAAAAGCAAATATGGCGGCCGCGCTCCGAAAAGCAGCGCACTAGTCCACACCAATCTGAACCCAAGATCCCTTTCTAAATCATGAGCACACAAACCATCACTGAGAAAAAACACGACTACAAAATCCGCGACATCAATCTGGCCGATTGGGGCCGCAGGGAAATTTCCATCGCGGAAAAAGAAATGCCTGGTCTGATGTCCATCCGCGCAAAGTATGCGCCAGGTAAACCGTTGGCCGGCGTACGCGTAACCGGATCGTTGCACATGACCATCCAGACGGCGGTGTTGATCGAGACACTAGTCGAGCTTGGCGCGAGCGTGCGCTGGGCCAGTTGCAACATTTTCTCCACCCAGGACCACGCGGCCGCGGCGATCGCAAAAGCTGGCGTGCCGGTTTTCGCGTGGAAGGGCGAAAGTCTCGAAGAATATTGGTGGTGCACCAATCAGGCGATTTCATTCCCAGACGGGAAAGGCCCACAGCTCGTCGTCGATGACGGTGGCGACGTCACACTCTTGATTCACAAAGGTTACGAGCTTGAGGAAGGCAGCGATTGGGCGAAGTCAGCTGGCGAAAGCAAGGAAGAGCAGGTCATCAAAGATCTTCTCCAGGAAGTGCAACGCGAGAACCCATATCGCTGGCACGAGATGGTAAAGGAATGGCGCGGCGTTTCAGAAGAAACAACCACCGGTGTTCATCGCCTCTACAAGATGCACCAGGAAAACAAGCTGCTCGTTCCTGCGATCAACGTGAACGACTCGGTTACCAAATCGAAGTTTGATAATCTTTACGGCTGCCGTCACTCGTTAGTCGACGGCCTCAACCGCGCGCTCGATGTCATGATCGCCGGCAAGGTCGCCGTCATTTGCGGCTACGGCGATGTCGGTAAGGGTTGCGCGCAATCGTTGCGCGGCCAGGGCGCGCGCGTCGTCATCACGGAGATCGATCCGATCAATGCGTTGCAGGCGGCGATGGAAGGATACGAAGTCACTACCATCGAAGACACACTCGGGCGCGGCGACATTTACGTCAGCACAACCGGCAACGTGGACATCATCACGTTCGAGCACATGGAGCGAATGAAAGATCAGGCCATTGTTTGCAACATCGGCCATTTCGACAACGAGATTCAGGTCGATCGTTTGAACGAAGCCAAGGGTGTGACGCGGACGAATATCAAACCGCAGGTGGACAAGTACACATTCGCGAACGGCCGGGAGATTTTCATGCTCGCGGAAGGCCGCCTCGTGAATCTCGGCTGTGCCACGGGTCATCCCAGCTTCGTCATGTCGAACTCGTTCTCGAATCAGGTTCTCGCGCAGCTCGATCTTTGGAAAAACAAAGATACCTACAAAGTCGGCGTTTACGTTTTATCAAAGGCGCTCGACGAAGAAGTCGCGCGTTTACACCTCGAAAAAATCGGCGTGAAGCTTACCAAGCTTTCGAAGAAGCAAGCCGACTATCTCGGCGTGCCGATTGAAGGCCCGTACAAGTCAGAGCATTACCGTTATTGATCAATGCCCCGCCCGGTTGGTTGTCTCCTCCTAGCCTGTGTTTTGCAACTAAGCTTTGCTGTAGCGGGATCAGAAGGGCCGGGATTCGTTGAGGGACATGTCAACATTGGGCCGGTAACTCCGGTGCTCCGGGAGGGTGCTCCGCCTCCCACCGTTTCGGCCGAAGAGTACGCGGCCTTGCAGCTAACCGTCTTTAAGGTGGGCGGCAAAACGAGGGTGGTGCAACTAATGCCAGACACCAAGGGCAATTTCCGTCAGGGGCTTGCACCAGGCACGTACGTGGTCGCCATGCCATCGCGCAAGATTACGAGGGCAGACTTACCCAAGACGATCACTATTGTCTCCGGCCAGATCGTTCATCTGGATATCGAGATCGAAACCGGGATCAGGTAAGTACGGCTCCACCCACGAAGAAACGCAAAATTCGGACGATCCCACCAGCGGACGCCGCAGCGCGGCGTCCCTACCTTGCTCGCGAGAGAGCGATTTTCGGTAGCAGATAGGCCGAGAAGTAACCGGCATATCTTTTCTGCAACTCCGGGCGTCGCCAGTCTTTGCCCGTGATTGTGCCGCGGCAGGTCGGAGCGCCACAACTGCAACCCATCGACGAATCATCGTCATCGGTCATCGCCCAATCGTGCGTCAACTCTTCGCCGGCTCGAATATCACGCATCGCGACAAAGACGATCTGGCCGCGAACGCCAATGTTCGGATCGCACGAATGATTGCTGAAAATCATCGAGCCTTCGCGCTCCTCCTCCGTCCCCGGACAGATGAACAAATTGTCCGCGATCTGAATTTCCGCTGGACCGAGTCGCGGCGTGAGTTCGCGCAATTGCTCGCGGGTAATGATGTGCCCGCCCTTCACGGCTACGATTTCGTCCTTGGCGATGTCAGCGATCGCAAAAAGTCCGCGGCCTTCAATTGGACTCCGACGAACCTCTGTTTTCGGCGAAAGATACGAAATCGGTTTCAAGCGATTGAGGCAGCGCCATCAGGACCCGGGCAAGATACTTGAATCCAAACTAGCAGCCAATTCCATCACAATGGAAACGCAATCGCGCCCGCCGCGCCCAAAAATATGATTCAAGATTTCAAATTTGCCGTCCGGCAGCTCTTGAAAGCCCCGGGATTCACGCTCGCCGCTGTTACCGTGCTCGCGCTGGGAATCGGTGCAAACACCGCCATTTTCAGTCTCGTCCACACGATGTTGTTTCAGGTCGTGAGCTATGCGCGGCCAGCCGAAATTGTGCAGTTGTGCTCGCAGGACAAAAAAAACCCCAAAGCCTTTCGCGATTTCTCCTACCCGACTTACCGCGACATTCGCGAACAAAACACGGTCTTCTCCGATACCCTTGCCTACAACGTCGGAATAGTGGGTCTGGGAGAGAAGGGCAATACGCGCCGGGCGTTCGCGGCTCTGGTTAGTTCTAACTATTTTTCGGTGCTCGGCGTTGCGCCAATCCACGGCCGGGCATTCCTGCCGGAAGAAGAAAAACCTGATACCGGCGCGCACGTCGCAATCATCAGCTACAGCCTTTGGAAGAAGCATGGCGGCAATCCCGCGCTGCTCGGCTCGCAATTGCTCATCAACGGCAGATCCTTTACCGTCGTCGGCGTCATGCCGAAGGGTTTTACCGGCACGATGCACATCTTCGGAGCGGAAATATGGCTTCCATTGAGCGTTTATGATGAAGTCACGAACGATTTTCAAAACGGGCCAAAGTCGCTCAGCGATCGCGCGAACCCGCAATTGCTCCTCGTTGGGCGTCTCAAACCGGGGTTGAGCGCGGCGGCAGCGGCACCGGCACTCAAAGGCCTGGCCACGAATCTGGAAAAGGCGTTCCCGGTCGAACAAAAGGATCAGACGTTCATGACTGCACCGCTCTCGCGTTTTTCCACCAGCCCCAATCCCCAGGATGATGGCGAAATGGCGAAGATCGCACCCCTGCTTTTGGGAATGGCGGTCGTCGTGTTGCTGGTCGCATGTCTCAATCTCGCGAACATGCTGCTCGCGCGCGGAACAGCGCGGCGCAAGGAGATCGCAATTCGACTTGCCGTCGGGGCGGCCCGCAGCCGAATTGTGCGCCAGCTTCTGACTGAGGGTCTCGTTCTCGCGCTTCTCGGTGGCGTGGCCGGACTCGTGCTCGGAATTTGGTCGTCCGATATTCTCGTCGCTTCGCTCGGAAAAATGATGCCGTTCGATCTCGTCTGGCTGAGCGGACCAAATCCCGCTTTGCTCGCGGCCACGTTTGGTTTTTGCGTGCTTGGCACCCTCGCCTTTGCGCTTGGGCCGGCGCTCAAACTTTCCCGCACTGCCGTGGTTGCCGATTTGAAGGAGCAGGCGGGTGAAGATGTTTCTCGCCGCCGTTGGAAATTTCTGCCGCGGAATCCGCTGGTCGTAGCACAAATCGCGCTCTCACTTGCATTGCTCACGGCGGCGGCACTCTTCATTCGCGGCGCAAATAAGGCGGCTTCGGCGGACACAGGCCTGCATCCCGAACACAGCTTCCTCCTTGAAATCGACGCCAGTCTTGTCGGGCAGGATCCGAAACGCGCGGCGGAACTCTATCGGATTCTCAATGAACGCCTCGCTGCGCTTCCCGGTGTCGAACACGCAAGCATTTCCGCGACGATTCCCTTTGGCCTGGTTTCACTTGGCAAGGCCGTGCAGCGCGCCGGCATTAATGTCGGACCTGATGCGCGGCCTGCCACTGCCGCCGAAGGACTCGCGTACAGTTCGAGTTTGAATAGCGTGGGCGCTGATTATTTTGCTGCCGTCGGCCTTCCGGTTTTGCGCGGACGGACGTTCACCTCTGCGGAAGCGACGTTGCGGGGCGGTCCCGCCGTAGCGATCATCGATGAAGTGCTGGCGAAAAAGCTTTGGCCAGACGGCGATGCGCTCGGTCAGCGCATTCAGTTTGCCGGCGAGCATGCGCTCCGCGCCAAGGAAAACGGTGACAGCACCTTCGGCATCAGCAGAAACAACACCGGGGATATCAAGCCTGGCGATCCGATCGAGATTATCGGGATTGTCCCCCCAACACGCCATGCTCTGTTTGAAAAGGAGCCAAGGAGCAGCCTTTACCTGCCCTTTTCACGCTGCTTTCAAAGCGATGCGTTCTTGTTCGTCCGATTCTCCTCTCTGCCGAGCGGCAGGGAGGGATCCGCGGCTGATCTTATTCGTCGAACTGTTCGTGAGGTCGATCCTGCGCTGCCCGTCGTCTCGCTCAGAACTTTCGCGCAACACCTCGATGGCAATTTCCAACTCTGGATCGTTCGCGCGGGCGCGGCTCTGTTTTCTGTCTTCGGCGGGCTCGCGCTGGGGCTCGCCGTGGTCGGTCTCTACGGAGTGAAAGCTTATTCGGTAGCGCGTCGCACTCGCGAGATCGGGATCCGGATGGCTCTGGGCGCGCAGCCTCGAACGGTTTTGTGGATGATCCTGCGTGAAGGTTCCATCATGCTTCTGTGTGGAGTCGCGCTTGGCCTTCTGCTAGCCATGGCAACAGGGAAGGTGCTCAGCGGAATGTTGTACCAAGTCGGAGCTCTCGACCCGATCGCGTTCACGACCGCCCCCGTCCTCCTCGCCGCGGCCGCACTCATCGCGACATGGCTGCCAGCGCGCCGCGCCACGCGTGTTAATCCGATGACCGCGTTGCGCACCGAGTAACATTTCCAAATCGCCGCCAGGTTTATTCTTCGCCATCGAAGTAATCGGCCTCGGTTCCTTTCACGATCACTTCTTCTCCGCCTTCCTTATCGACGGCCCATTTGCCGCTATCGGGATAAAAACAGGAATCGCCGCGCGGATTATCCGCGATCACGTAATAAACAAAATCCTCCTCCCCGGCGTTGGAAAGTTGATGCGCTTCACCCGGCCCAAAGAAAAACGAGTCGCCGGGTCCAACTTCGGTTATTCCATCCTTATCCCGGACCCTGCCGCGGCCTGAGACGACGAGATAAAGCTCCGATTCCGCGCCATGCGAGTGATACGGGCAATACGATTTGTCTTTCGGAATGCGCGCGATCGCGAGATCAAACGGATGACGCTTCGCCAGATCAAGCGAATCGCGATCGCGTCCAAGTGCGATTGAAATGTCCTTAACAAACTTATGATACTTCCCCTTGGGCGATTTCCGTTCCTGTTCATTGATTTGATCGAGATGAATTTTGAGCATGACGTTATTTTATCGTGGCCATCAGTTCCCGGCAATCGCGCGCAGATAGCGTTCCGCCGAAATCGCGGCCGCGTTCTTGGCGTCAGCGAGAACATTGCGATTCCAAAATGCCCCGTAGATTCTCTCGAAGGCAAACGGCCCGATGCGCTCCTGAATCTGACGGATACCTCTTGCTGAGAGTGGGATCAGATTCGGATAACTGCGCATGAAGCTGACGTAGCGCGTATCCGCGACGACCTGGATGACATCTCCGGTCAACAATGCACCCTTCCCCTCTTCGGCAGCCGGCCAGTGCAGGACCGTTCCTCCCTCGAAATGCCCGCCACAATTTATCAAGGTCATCCCGTCCCACAACGGGTTGATCGTGCCTTCCCAAAAACGAATGTCCGGACTATTACGCATCACCCACTCGCGATCGGCGGCGTGCAGGTAAATTGGAATGCCTCCGAATGCAGCGCCCCATTCGATCATCGACGAATAGTAATGCGGGTGCGAAATGGCGATGGCGCGAAGGCCGCCGAGCGCCCGCACGCGTGCAATTGTTGGAGCGTCAAGCAAACTTACGCAGTCCCACAAGATGTTGCCGCCCGGCGATTGCACGAGCAGAGCGCGTTGCCCAATCGCGAAGATCGGCTCGGTCCCAATGCCGAGAAGATTCGACGCTTCCTCATCCCAACGATTATGATGTTCGGCGCGCAAGCGTTCCAATGTTGTCCACTTCTGCCCTTCGCGGCCAACATACTGGCGCTCATCCTCGCAGATCGGGCAGCTCGCTGGAGGCTCCGCGCTTTCCCCGAATTGAGTCCCGCACGTCACGCAGATGTAATTTTCCATTAAAGGATTCTTGCACTCTTCATTTAGTTTTCGATCTCTCGTCATCCACATAAGCTCCTAACGATGAACCTGCTTGGCAACCTTTCCGGCGTATTGGCCAAGCCAATACAACCCCGAGTTTCATATGGGCTCGCGCTTCTTTTGTTGTTAGGCGTGTTTGTGCTGCATTTTTCTAGAATTCTATTTTTGAGTGAAGTTATTTTCCCTCACAACAATGCGCTCGAAGCAGGCGCGCTCCAGGAGAAGGCAGACGCACATATTTCCAATCGCAAATTCTCCGATCAAAGCAGCGTCTTCATCCCGGAACTTGCCAACAATCTTGGCTCCAACCGCAAAGCGTGGCTGGTTACCTGGAATTCGCATGTGCAGCTGGGGCGAGCCTCGTTCCAACTCGGGGGATTAAGCCGCGCCTATCCGCTGACAAACCTGCTCTCGTGCTTCACCTCCAATCCGTTCGTCTTGTATACCGTACTGGTGCTTCTGACCGTTGGGTTGACGGCCGGTTTCCTTCTGCTTTTTCTGCAATCACTAGGGTTGCACCCCGCGGCCTCCGTTTGCGCTGCGCTTGGACTCGCGTTCACGACTGCGGTCTCCTACTGGCTTTGCTTTGTGATCTTCCTATCTGTCATTTGCTGGTCGGTCTGTCTGTTGTGGCTGATCACGGAATTTATCCGAAAACCATCATGGCCGGCGGCGCTCGCATTAGCCTTTGCCACATATTGTTTGCTTATCGCTGGCTACCCGCAGCTCACGATTTTGTTCGCCTATATGATCAGCGCGTATGCGCTGATCAGGCTCTTGCAAGCGCCTTGTTCATGCGGAGAGAAATTGCGAATGATGCTCGCGTTAGTTGGTTGCGTCATCGTCGGCGCACTCGCGTCGGTGCCAGTCTATCTGGATTTGCTCTTTGTGGCGAAAGATTCCGCCAGGCTCAACCTTGTACGCGACAGTTTCTTTCTCGGAGTCCTTCCACCATATCGCGATCTGCGAGAACTGGCCGGATTTCTTATGACCCTGTTTGATTGGTCCTGGCTCGGCAATGCCATTGATCCAAAGTATCCGGCGCACTTCAACGGTCTGAGTTTCACACCGGTTTATGGGAGTCTGATCTGGCTTTCGTTCATCCTAAAAAACAGGCGCGTCGTGATCTTGTGGCAAGTCCTTCTGATCATTTGTCTTGTCGGGACAGTTTTCCCGGCTGCCTATTTGTTCGCGGTTCACCACCTCGGTTTCGGACTTTCCCGTATCCAATTGCTGGCCGGTGCAATTATTCCCGGCTTTGTTCTGAGCGCCTTTACGGTCGACGCAATCTTGCACGGAAAATTGCGTCTAACGATTGCTTCTGCGATTTGGCTATTGATACCGCTTGTCGCGGAACTAATCGTGGCACTGTGGAGCTGGCGACCGTTGCCGATCAACGCGCTCGCGGTTTTGGCCACTTTCGCGCTCGTTACCGCGTTGCTCGGTTCCATTCGTCGGCGCAGCATGTCAGCGCTCATCGCGATTGCCGTCCTGTCCACATTTCTCTACGGACGGACGTTGATCCTCAGCCGGCCCCTGCGGACGATCCATACCTCGTCAGAGCTAATAAATGCGGTCAAGGCCCATACGCCGAATGAAGAGCGCTTCGTAATTGCCGACCCCAAGATGGCCGCCCTACCACCGAATCAAGAGGCTTTGTTCGGCTTGGACAGCGTAAATTCCTATGATTCGCTTTCGTCCCGCAGATATCAGGAATGGACGAGGCTTTGGAGCGCTGCCGGAACTCGCACATACGGACGACATTTCAGGTTCCTGAACAATGAAATGGCCGTCGCGAATCCAGCCTTCCCCTTTTCCAACGTCCGCGTAATTCTTTCCACGCGCCCGTTACCTACGGACCACTTGAGGCTGGCTGCGGAGATGAACGGAATCAAACTCTACGAAACACTGACCGCGCCCATCGATCTGCTTCAAACTCCACGTTTCCAAATGTCGAATGTGGGGATGGCCGTGATCGAGTCATCAATCGACCAGCGCAATTTGCAAAGCTCCCGGACGGAAACGCTAAATGATTTTGAGAAGATCGCGGTGACTGCATCGCCGCAAGAAACGCTTCTGTTCTTGAGTCAACAATATCATCGCGCGTGGAGAGCGCAGACACATCATCGCTCCCTCCGCACCGTGATCGTGAATCGATTCTACCAGGGAGTCGTTGTCCCTCCAAACACCAGTGAGGTCGAGCTATCCTTCCGGCCGTTCGTTCTGTGGGCCTGGCTGCCACAGTTCTTATTTGTTGTCGCTGGAGCGTTCCTCTTGTTGCAATCCGCTTTGCAAATGGTAGGTCGGCAACGCGGCGTTACATTAAGCAGGGCTAACGGTCCGCAGTCGCCGTCCCAGAACGGTTAGCATGAGCAAACGATAGCTGTCGTTCAATCGAATTACATCCCGTGGCGAGGGTACTTTGATTTAATCAATTCTGTGGATGAATTTATCCTTTACGATGACGTGCAGTACACGATCAGGGACCTGGCGAAATCGCAATATCATCAAGGCCTCGAGCGGCACAATGTGGCCCTGCCGCACAGCTATTGGTCCTGACAGAGATGGCTGGATGCCGTTGCCGAATTGAATCTGAAGGTTGATGCTTGGATAGATGATCTTGAATCCCCTCCGCTGGATTGGTTTTTGGGGCGCTCTCTGCACTTCATGAAAATCATGAAAATCGCGAGCAACGCGGCCGTGATTCGATTCAACACCATCAAGACTCAAAACACTGTAGAACCGGCGCGAACTTCATTCAAGACCAGCAGCGAGGGCGAGTGGGATTTAACCACTGAATAGTTACTGTTCGCTTGATTCGCGATCTTTACAATTCGGTCTTTAGCATGCGGTGGCACCCCGCAATTAGTCTGTGTGAGATCCGGAAAGAGGGTTCGCGTACGCTCCCCCCCGCGGTAGAAAGAACTGCGCGAGAAGACTCGTCGGCCCGACATCCGCGGGCTTCACGCGGATCGTCTCTGGTCTCAAAGCGCGGTCCTCTTCCCACCGCATAGTGCAATACGATCGGCATTTCCAGCCAACAAGTGATCGCGTGGCCGAGGTTGCTCCCGTCAGTCTGTATGAAAGCTCTCCAGTTAACGGTCTCGGTGCAACAAGAGTCACGATCCCCAGCCAGGGCGGCGTCGCTGGCTCATAAATGACCAGCAAAGGATCGCCAGTAGGTGTTGAAAAATACCTGACATAAACCACGTCGATTGGAGGGCGCGTTTCCGGTCCCAGCATCTGAAGAGGGCTCTTTAGGACCGTTTCAGCATACGCGGTCCAATAATTCTTGCCGCCCGAGGATTGCTCGTTTGGAATACCGCTTACTCCGGAGGACGTCCAAAAGTCGGGCGCGATGAGCGCGCGAGAGCCGAGGTCGGGTCGATCCGCTCTGGCGAAGATCGCTAACTGCTCGAAAGCGGCCCACTTTTGCTGGTTCGCGCTCATGACCTGACGATTGATGTCGTTGTACAGAAACGTCAGCGCGCTGTACGCGCCCAATAGCGCGCCGCAGACGCTCACAACAAGATGCCGGGTTGAGCGTGAGAAGCGATTGCAGCCGGCGGCGCAGAGAAGAAACAAGAATCCGGACGCCCCCAGTTGAGTATAGAATGTTGCCGGGTGCCCCTGGATAAAGCCTTCAGGGACGATATGCTGATACAGTTGCGACAAAGAAAGCACCCCTACAGGGAAAACCGTTAGAGCGATGCAGACGAGCGAAAATCGAACAAACGTCCGGCGTGAAATGCTCTGGGAGAAAAGGGCAAGACAAGAGATTGTCGATGCCGCCAAGAAGACCACGATCAGTGATCCCCAATCCATCACGCGATCCGCAAGGCTCTTAAAACTTAGCACCATCGGGATGTCAGGTGATCCCTGCGTGACCGCGGCATGTAATTTGATACCGCCGGCAAGGCCGGTCGCTAGCAAAGCCTTTTGCTCCAGTGTGAGAAACGTCTTCGCATAGGCCACGAGGTCGAGGCCGAAGGTAGTTCTCATGCTAGTTATTCCACTTCCCCGGTGGATGCTCGAATAGCTAAGTTCGAATGCTGCGACGAGGACCCATACCGCCGCATACGACAAGGCGATCCGAAGGAGGTTGTGGCTCTTAGGAATCCGGACAAGCAAAAGAATTCCAAGCAAAGCAGGGTGTAAAACAAAATTGTATTCTTCCCCCACGAGCAGAGAAAGACTAAAGAGAATTACCGAAACGAATAGAAGTAACCTCCCAGAATGCTTCATGTAATATTGCAATAATATCAATGACACAAACAACAATATCAGTCCGATACAAAAGACAACCGGATATCCTTGGGGAAACGTGTAATAGTAATGCAGCGGAAAAAGAAACAAAGCTACTGATACGGTCGCTAGACTATCGCGAAGCGATCCGATTGCTGAAAGAAACCAAACTAGTCCAGCATAAACGGCCAAGAGACTCAAGATATTCAGTAAGTCGTACAGCGGAGATCGGACGAGACTGTTAGCTCCCAGCATAATGGGGACCGTGAGAAAAGCTTGAAATCTACCTGTGCGGGCCGCCACCCTTTCAGAGTAGTTGATCCAGTCGCCGGATAACATCGCAGCTTGCAGACTATGATAAATATCGTCGTGATTCGTATAGCGCAGCCCAAATATTTGCCAACCCACATACACGCCGCCTAGAATGCAAGTCACCAGAGGCAACGCCCACAATTCTCGCGCCATTTCATTCGGCCTCGCTGATCTTACGAGCTTCACCTAATCCGCTCCTACGCTTGAGTCTCAAGTCTCTGCGCTCACCTTTAAGGGTCAACCTGAAATGTAGGTTGCACAAAGTATAATGGAAGGTTGCGATTCAAACAGGAGTGCGAGTTGCTTGAAAGCGTGCGCTGGCTTGCTGCAGCGTTGCAGGTGCACTTAAGGCCACGGCGCTCACCACAATCACTCCTGCGATTGGCCCGGGCCGCACGCTTCGCGCAATGATGCGCCGATATAAGCGTTGAAGAACCACGCGACGTATTTGCTTTGCCCGGCAATCCCTAAGAAAGCAACCACGTTAGTCAACCGGTTTTTCAACCCAAGCACTTCCATCATGTGGGAGACATAAAGCCACGGGTCGAACGCTGTCGTAATGTCTGCGCCACGTTTGTTTCCCAGATAGACTGACAGAACCAGTAGTACCGCCAGGGCAGCAGTCAATGCCGCGATTTTGAACAAGTCCGCGGTCCCGAAAGAGAAGAAGATAAACGATAGCTGCAAATCCCATGCCCTTTTCGCCCTGTAGCAGGCCGGGAACAAAGGCAAAGTCTTCGCCGAAAAAGACCAGAAACACGACAAGGGCGCCGAAGTATCCCGAATCGAGCCAGCCTCGTGAGAAGCAAAGAAACACACAGGATGGAAAGAGCCAGGAAAAGCGTAGGAACAAAGCGCAGCGTCAGTGTTAGGGCGTGACCGGCGAAGACGGGCGTTTGAGGCGGAATCGTATGGGTCAACTCGTTCGCAATCGCGAGATGAAGAAAAACGTCGCCGAGCGGGTAAACCTTCATCGTGCCGTCGTTCCGCGGTATTAGATTGGTGTAATACTGCGGCAAGATGGCAAGAACGGTAATGCCGAGCGCGACGATCCCGACAAAGGCAAGCCACGAACCGTCGTGGTGATATGTTACAACTCTTTCGTGGGAAGGCAGCTCCGCCGCCGGACGACGCCCGTGAAAACGACCGCGAGACCAAAGCAAAGCCGCGAAGGCGACAGTTGCCAGTAAAGGCCAAAGAAAGTAGAGGTGAAAGAGATGGCCAAATCCAAAGAGCCAGTAAACGGCCGCGCTTACGACCAGTCCAATGACGCAGGATAAGGTAATGTGTTCGGCCGGACTGAGTGAAGGCTTCAGCAGGAGGAGTATGAGGGCGCCCGGGGCGTAGGCTAATGCTGCCGTGGCGAAGAGAAGGACGAGGGATCCGAGAAAAATGTGCATCCTGTCCAAGCCGGAGAGAAGGGTACTAAGCACTTGATCAGGCGCATGCAAATCAAAGTGCCCTATCTCGAGCGGATCCAGGGCGCAGCAGCTTCGATCTGCATGTCCGGCTGCGGTGGGATTTCGACCGTGCCAATCGAAACTAGCCCGGTAGTATCGCGAGGCGTTCCTAAATGAAACGACCTTCAGAGTTTCCGGAGCCACGCGCGCTGTCGATTGTAATCGCGGTGTTTAACGGCGCATCGTCCATCCCCGAGTTGTGCAGGCGTCTGTCCGAAGTGCTGACCGCGAGGGCGGCTCCGTTTGAGATCATTTTCGTGAACGATTGCAGCCGTGATCATAGTTGGGAGGTCATTGAGACACTTGCCACTCATGGATCGTCTGTGCGCGGGATTAATTTCATGCGCAACTACGGACAACATAATGCACTCCTTTGCGGGATTCGCGCCGCGAGGTATGAGGCAATCGTGACGATGGACGACGACTTGCAGCACGCGCCGGAGGAGATCCCAGGATTGATCGCGCGCCTCAACGAGGGGTTTGACGTTGTCTACGGCACGCCTGAGAGCGAACAGAACGGGTTCCTCCGTGCAATCGCCTCTTATGTGACCCGATTGGCCTTGCGCGCGGCGGTGGGTGCAGATGTGGCGAAAAATGTCAGTGCTTTCCGTGTTTTTCGCACCCAGCTGCGCGACGCATTCAGGAGCTATCAGGCGCCTTTTGTTTCGATCGATGTGCTGTTGACCTGGGGGACGACGCGTTTCGCGGCGAAGAAAGTACCTTTTCAGCCCCGCTCTTACGGCACGTCCAATTACACTTTCAGAAAGTTGGTGCGGCATGCGCTGGATATGATGACCGGCTTCAGCACCGCGCCTTTGCAACTGGCCAGTTTGATCGGTTTTGCCTGCACGCTCTTTGGCTTAGGAGTTTTTGTCTATGTCGTTTGCCGCTATTTAGCCCAGGGGAGTATTCCGGGGTTTCCGTTTCTGGCTTCGATCATCGCGATCTTTTCCGGTGCCGAGCTTTTTGCCCTGGGTGTGATCGGCGAATATCTGGCGCGGATGCATTTTCGGACGATGGATCGCCCGGCTTATGTCACTCGAAATGTCAGCGGGCAAACCAACGAGTCACTGTAAATGTGCCCATGATCGCGCGACTCGATCCGGCAGCGATTGCGGATTTGAAGGAAAGACTGCCGGGCTTCGCGCACAAACCCCTTTCTCATCTGTCCCATCTCAAGCCGGATCAAATAGCCGCGTACTGGTTGGATGAAATCAGACAGGACCTGGCAGATGAATCCTCGGTCGGATTTGTAGCGCGGATTTCAGAAGATATCGAGGGTCTGGCGCTTTACCGCGATTTGCCATGGGACACAAAAATCATCGGACGCCGTGTCGGGATCCTTAAACACCTGACGCAAGGAGACATTACAGATGGGTTGCAAGTGCTCAACGATCTGATTGAGGCAGTGATCCGCCACGCCAGCAGTCATGGCACGGAATGTTTGACCTGTAGGATTCACCCTCTTGAGTTTGCAGCGATTCATGCGCTTGAGCGGCACGGATTTCTTCTCATGGACACCCTCTTGGAATTTGCTTTCGATTTCTCACGAACGCCGATCGAGAGCATCAGCCCTCCTAAGCGGGCGAATGGAGTGAGCACTCGTGTGGCCAAACCAGAAGATTTGTCTGAAATTCTTGCGGTCAATGAAGAGGCGTTCGCCAACTTCTTTGGCAGATACCACGCAGATCCAAAAATGCCGCCCGGGACCGGAATTAAAGTCTATGAAGAATGGGTGCGTTCTTCCTTTCGCGGTTGGGCGGATTGGATCCTCGTCGCCGAGGTTGAAGGTGCGATTGCAGGTTACGGAGTTTGGAAAAAGACGTCGGCACTGGAAGCCAAACATTCGCTTGATATCGCCCACTACAATCTCGCGGGAATCCATCCGGCTTTTTCTGGTCGAGGCCTTTATACAGTGCTTGCGTTCGACGGAATGCGAATGGCACAAGACTTCGCGACGCACCTCGACGGGCCAGTGCACGTCAGCAATTATCCAGTTCATCGCGCCTTGCAAAAGCTTGGCTGGAGGATCGCTGGCGCAAGACATTCATTTCATAAATGGCTTCACGATTGAGTGGGCGATGAAACGCTGCTGTGCCTGCGATCGTTCTTTCGAAAGCGAAAAGTGGGAATGTCCTCTTTGCGGTTATCGGCCAACCCTGCGCGATGGTTTGTTTCACTTCGCTGTGGATCCGCCCGTCGCGAGTGGCGGATTCAAGCAAGAATATTTCGCGTACCTCGCCCGATTCGAAGAGAACAACTTCTGGTTTCTCGCGCGCAATCAGCTCATTCAATGGGCGCTACGCAGTTACTTTCCGGAAGCAGAGAATTTCTTTGAGGTTGGCTGCGGCACTGGCTTTGTTCTCAAAGGCCTCTGCGAAAGCCTGTCACGAGTGCGTCTGACGGGGAGTGAGATATTTGCCGAAGGTTTGACCTTTGCCCGAGCCCGCCTGCCAGGAGTGGCTTTGTATCAAATGGACGCGCGGCAGATTCCATTCGAAAACGAATTCGATGTTACAGGAGCGTTCGACGTTCTTGAACACATCACCGAAGATGACGCTGTGCTGAGACAGTTATTTAGAGCAACGCGATTTGGCGGCGGCCTTCTTCTCACGGTTCCGCAGCACCGGTTTTTGTGGAGCGCGAGCGACGAACATTCCATGCACCAGCGTCGTTATAGTCGGGCCGAATTGTGCGGGAAGGTCGAGCGGGCGGGCTTCAAAATCGAGCGAACTACATCCTTCGTTTCACTGCTTCTGCCGTTAATGATCTGTTCGCGACTGAAACGAAATGGTGGTGACGATTTCCGGCTCTGGAAAGAATTCGAGATAAGCCGCCCGCTCAACGTCATATTGGAAAGCGTGCTGCGGGTGGAGCGGGCGATGATTAAAACGGGCTTTTCCTTTCCAGTAGGAGGCTCGCTCTTGCTCATCGCAAAAAAGCCGGCAACTGCACAGTGATTCGGATTCCGTTCAATCGCCCCTTCGCCACCGGCGACGAGATTAGTTACATCCGCGACGCGATCGCGACGCCGAAATTCTCCGGTGACGGAAGTTTCACCGCCCATTGCCACGCGCTGCTCGAACAATCACTCGGGATTCCGAAAGCTCTCCTCACCACTTCGTGCACCCACGCGCTGGAAATGGCTGCGCTGCTCTTGAACATCGGAGCTGGAGACGAAGTCATCGTTCCGGCGTTCACTTTTGTCTCCACCGCAAACGCATTCGTCCTTCGCGGTGCGCGCCCCATTTTCGCGGATATTCGCCCGGACACGTTGAACATCGATGAAAGCCAAATCGAGCATCGTGTTACCCCCCGGACCAAGGCAATCTTCCTCGTCCATTACGCGGGCGTCGGCTGCGAAATGACCAGAATCATGCCGATCGCCCGACACCACGGTATTGCTGTGGTCGAAGACAATGCGCACGGTCTCTACGGACGATACCGCGGCGAATACCTCGGCACCTTCGGAGACCTGACGGCGCTTAGTTTTCACGAGACAAAAAACTTCAGCTGTGGCGAAGGCGGCGCATTGCTCATCAATGATGCGCAATACAACGAGCGCGCTGAGATTCTTCGGGAAAAAGGAACGAATCGCAGCCGATTTTTCCGCGGCGAGATCGACAAATACAATTGGGTTGATCTCGGATCGAGCTACCTCCCAGCCGACCTGCTGGCGGCCTTCCTGCGCGCACAGCTCGAACACCGCGACCAGATTCAGTCGATGCGGCGTCAGATCTGGGAAAACTATGCCCGCGAATTAGCTTCCTGGGCCCAAACGAACGGAGCACGGCTCCCGATCATCCCCCCTGAGTGCGAACAGAGTTACCACATGTTCTATTTGATCATGCCTTCCTTTGCGAGCAGGCAGGCGCTAATCTCGCATCTCACAGGTCTCGGGATTCTTGCCGTGTTTCACTACCTGCCGCTGCATCTCTCGCCCATGGGTCTCCGCTTTGGCGGACGCCAAGGCAACTGTCCCATCACGGAGAAAATCGCCGAGCGCCTGTTACGCTTGCCCTTCTATACTGGCATGACAAAATCTGAACAGGCGCAAGTGATCGAAGCGATAAATACGTTTCGTTGCTAAGGGCTGTGACGGTGAACATGATCGCTTCACATACCTTCGATCCATGGAATGTTTTGCTACTGGCCATCGTGTTGCTTGGCACTTCGTTCGCTATACAAGGGCGGCAGGGAATAAACCTGGCTGATGAAGGTTTCCTTTGGTACGGAGTGCAACAAACCGCGCACGGTAAAGTGCCGCTGCGGGATTTCCAATCGTACGATCCCGGCCGGTATTATTGGAGTGCGGCCGGAACGTACTTATTTGGCGATGGGCTCGTGGCGCTGCGTTTCTCGGAAACTGTTTTCCAAGTCCTCGGCCTTTGGGCTGGACTGCTGGCCGCGAGCCGAGTCGCACAGAATTGGGCACTGCTCACGGCCGTCGGCCTGATGCTCATATTATGGATGTTTCCATCCCACAAACTTTTCGATAGCACGCTTTTGCTTTGCGGAATCTGGATTGCGGTCCGCCTGATCGAAGACCCGTCACCCGCCCGAATTTTCACGGCCGGTTCTTTTGTCGGCCTGTGTGTCTTTTTCGGCAGAAATCACGCACTCTACAATTTTCTCGCTCAAGCGTCTCTGTTGCTCTTCCTTCATTTCAAACTGCGCCCGCTGCTCTCGATGTCGAATCTCGGAATGTGGATTGCAGGTATCATGGCTGGTCTCGTGCCGACGATCGCGATGTTCGTTGGTGTGCCCGGGTTCTTTGCAAGTTACGTCGAGTCCGTTCAGTCGATTTTTCGCCACGGAACCAATCTCGCATTACCTGTTCCTTGGCCCTGGCGGGTTTCGCCACATTCCGCCGCCGGCACGACTCAATTCCTTCTTGGAATTTTTCTAATCGCACTTCCGCTCGGTTACCTCGCAGCAATTACCGTCTCTTTGTCCATGCGATCGCAAACAATCAAGGATCACGCGCTTTTCATCGCGTGCGCTTTCGTTGGTTTATTTTATTTGCACCACGCCTTTTCACGCGCTGACTTCAGTCATCTCGCGCAGGTAATCCATCCCTTTACTCTCGCCGCCCTGGCGTGGCTCGGCTTTCTCGGAGTACACAAATCCTATCATTGGGCCGCAATCGCGGTGCTGATCGCCGCCGCGTTTTTCACCGTTGGCAGGCATATGCCGATCTATCAGCGCATCACGGCGTCGACGCCGTGGGTTCCTTGCGACGCCGGCGGCAGCAAAATCTTTGTGCCTATTAGTACAAACCGGCTGTTTACTTGTTTGCGGAAGTTCGCTGCGGAGAATATTGCGCCGCAAGAAGGCTTACTCATCGCGCCTTTCACGCCGACGCTCTATCCGATCCTTGGCCATGAATCGCCGTTATGGGATCTTGTCTACTTCTTTCCCGCCACGGCGCAACAGCAGGAGGCGATGATTCACGAGTTGGCTGCCAAAAATGTGAACTGGGCGATCATTTCTGATACGCCTCTGGATAAGCGCGAAGATCGGCGCTTCTCGGCAACGCACGAGTTAGTCTGGCAGTATTTGATGGAAAATTTCGAGCACGTCGAAAGCGCCTGCTTGGGAAAATCGATGACAATTCTCCATCGAAAACATCCCGCCGATTAATTCCCAATTAATTCCGCAACCAGCGATTTCTCTTCCTTTAGTTCTGCGACGGAGGCGTCGATCTTCGCGCGACTGAAGTCGTTGATCGAGACATTCCGAACGATTTCCCATTTGCCACCGCGGCTCCGAATCGGGAAGGAGCAGATCAAACCCTGCTCGACGCCATAGCTGCCCTCTGAGCAAACCGCGACGCTGTCCCAATCGTCGCCAACGGTATCTGTCGTTAGGGAACGAACCGTGCCGATGATCGCGTTCGCCGCTGAAGCCGCGGAAGAGAGGCCGCGCGCCTTGATGATGGCCGCGCCGCGCTGTTGCACCGCCGGGATGAACGTTTCCTTCAGCCATGCTTCATCTCCAATCACCTGGTCGGCCGGCTTGCCCCCGATCCTCGCGTTGTAGAAATCAGGATATTGTGTGGCCGAATGATTGCCCCAGATCGTCATGTTCGTGACTTCGGTCACTTCGACGCCGGCTTTCTGCGCGAGCTGTGCTTTCCCCCGATTTTCGTCCAAGCGCGTCATGGCAAACCAGCGATCGCGCGGAATCGATTTCGCGTTGTTCATAGCGATCAGGCAATTGGTGTTACAGGGATTTCCGATCACGAGCGTACGCACATCTGCCGCGGCATTTTTTTCAATCGCCTGGCCCTGTCCGATGAAGATCTTGCCGTTGATTCCGAGCAGCTCTTTGCGCTCCATCCCGGCTTTGCGCGGGACGCTACCGACCAGCAACGCCCAGTTCACACCACGAAAACCTTCGTTGAGATCTGCCGTCGGAACGATTCTTTTCAAGAGGGGAAATGCGCAATCGTCTAATTCCATCACCACGCCCTTCAATGCCTCCAGGTACTGGTGGAATTTCGATCAGGTGAAGCACGACCGGTTGCTCGGGCCCGAACATTTCGCCGGAAGCGATGCGGAAAAGAAGCGCGTAACCAATTTGCCCGGCAGCGCCGGTAACCGCGACCTTAATAGGTGAATTCATGATCTATTTAGGCACGGATTGGCACGGATGAAACACTGTTTTTGTGCCGGCAAGTTTGACTGTCATCCCGAGCCGCGCAGACGGCGAGGAACCTCTCAAAAGACCAAGGGTCACGCAAACGTTCGCTCCGCGTGAATCGAAGGACCATCCTAAAACTACCGTCCTGTTCCCTGGTCTCGTGGATTGGAAGACCTACCTGGCTTATCCGTCCGCTCTCTCCGCTTTGATCGCATTCCAGACCTGGTCCATTTCGCGAAGATCAACTTCCCCTAACGATTTTCCTTGTTCCCGGAGGAGCTCTTCGAGCCTGTGGAAACGAGTCACGAACTTGTCGGTCGCGGCCTGGAGGGTCGTCTCCGCATGAAGTTTGCTTTTTCGCGTCAAATTCACCACGGCGAAGAGGAGATCGCCCAGCTCGTCGGCAATCGCATCCTGATTGCCCGACGCGAAGGCCGCTTTGGTTTCGGCTAATTCTTCGTCAACTTTCGCCAGCACCGGGCCAAGATCGAACCAATCAAAATTGACGCGCGCAACCTTGTTCTGCACTTTCTGCGCGCGCATCAGCGCTGGAAGTGCGGTCGGCAGATCGTCGAGGTAACGAGCGCGTTTGTCCTTCTTTTCTTCGCGCTTGATCGCTTCCCATTGTTTGAGCACGGCACCGGAATCACGCGCGTCGCTGCCAGCAAAAACGTGCGGATGACGCCGGATCAACTTCTCGCTCACGTCCTCAAGCACTTCATCGATTCCAAACTGACCGGCTTCGCGCGCGATCTGCGCGTACATGACGATAAGGAGAAGAAGATCACCCAGTTCCTCGCGCAGGTTCGATTCGTCCTCTGCGCGAACAGCGCCAACAACTTCATACGTTTCCTCCAGTAATCCCGACAAGAGTGATTCGTGCGTTTGCTCGCGGTCCCAAGGGCAGCCGTCCGGCGCGCGCAGCCGGGCAATAATGTCGCAAAGGCGTTGGAAGCGGTTTGTCGTCATGCGGAACGGAGTCGAAAAATTCTGTGAAGCTACCGCTCAGCTTCCGGAAATGGATTTCCCGGCGACGATACTCATATCCGCCAGAGCGAGCGGTGCGAGCCAAATTCGGAAATTTCGCCCGAGCTCTTCTTGCCAACGTAAATCGTGATCCCGATCACGCTGACGAGCGTTCCGCCAAAAAAAAGCGCCACAAACCAGGAAGGAATATGCCCGACCCGGAACGCCGCGTAGAACGCCGGCAGGCTATCGATTGCAGCGTTCGCGTGCAGGAAAATTTTTGTGATCCATGCAACCATGATGAGGATAAAAATGAAAACGTAATTGCGCTTTAACCGGCGGCCCACGGCCTCGAGCTTGCTGATCTTGAAGCAGGGAAGAATCAAATCCTCGCAGACCAATTTCTTCCATTCGCCCTGGAGCATGGCGCGGTTTTCCATCACCATCGGTACGAGAAAGTGTGCCTCGAGCATGCGAACCCGCGCCCGAAAAGCATCGTAAAAACGGTAGCGCCGCGCCTCGATCCAAAGCATCACCCAGACGATCGCGAGATTGAAAAAGAAAATAATGTGCGGCACCTCGCGATTGGCAAACGCAATGGTGATGATGGCCGTGCTGCTCGTGATCGCCCAGTTCGTCGTGATGTCGAGCCGTTGCCGCCAGATCATGATGCGGCCGAGTTCGCCGCGATAAAAATGAGACATGGCATTGACGTAGCCCGGATCGTAAATGCTCTTTTGCAGCGAGATGGTTGCTTCGTCGGTCGGTGCGCCCGGAATGTTTTCAGTTGCCACGAGTGTCTGGATGATTCGATAACCTAGTTGGCCGCGTCAATCCAAACAATCCTCCGAGAGTAATCGCCGATGCCTTCGTTGCTGAACGAACTTCTTGATCCGAAGCAGATCGCGCTGGAGTTGACCGCCACGAAGCATGCGGAAGCAATTTTGGAAATCGTGGAACTGCTGCGGGCCAGCGGGAAACTGGAGCAACACTATCAATTTTTCGATGCGATCATGGAGCGGGAGGGACGAAGCTCCACCAACACTGGTGATGGCGTCGCTTTCCCACATGCTCGGACAGATCTGATCGATAAAATGGTGCTCGGCATTGGCCGCAGTCGACAGGGCGTGAGTTTCGGAGAAACGGAGAAGCCGGTGCACCTGATTTTTCTCGTCGGCGTTCCGAAGCGAATGGTGAACAATTATCTTGTCTGCGTCGGAACGCTGGCGCGTCTGGTGACGGACAAAGGCATTCGGGCGAAGCTCCTCGAAGCCGGAACGGCCAAAGAATTCGTCGAGCCGCTCCGCAGTGCATCGCTGTTGCTCGAATGAGTTGAGGGGGACCGGCGCGGCGCGTTATTCTGATTTTTTCAAGAGGCGCGCGCGGGCCCGATCAAGCGCGCGCCGTTCGCTGGCCGTCAAACTGCCGATGCCAGATCTGGAAATCTTCTCGAGGACCGGATCAATTGACTCCAGTTCGTTCTCGGGTTCGATCACCCGGCGGGGACCGGGTCTCGGGACGACCTGGAATTTCGGTTTCGGACGCAAGGTCGATTTCAAATTATCCCACCACACGAGTTCGGGTCCGATGCCACGAAGGCGAATGAACAAGAATGCCGTCGCGATGCTCACCCATAAAACAGTGATGCTCGACCAATCGCGACCAGCCAGTGCACCGAGTGTGCCGATGGCCGCGAGCACGATCGCCACCCACTTCGCCTGAATGCGCAAGAACATTTCGACGTTTGGATAGATTGTGACGAACGCGATGAAGATGCCGAAGTGCACCGCGGCCGAGCCAGCCAGACCGAGCCTCATCCACAAGCCAGCGACGGTAAGAAAAATGGTCGGCACCACAACGAGCAAGGCGTAAAGGATGATGAATGCGTTGCGGCCGACAAAACGTTCCACTTCGCGACCGAAGACAAGCAGCATGTACATCTCCAATGCGAACCAAAGCAGCGCCGAGCCGGAGTACGGCGCGTGCACAAAAGCGTAGGTGGCAATCTGCCAGACCCGCCCCATGCCCAACACCTGCGCGCTGTCGAAGATGAACAGTTGCAAAAAAGCGGCCGCACCGAACGCCATCAGGAAACACGTGATCACCATGATCAAGCTGTGGATGGCGACCAGCAGCGTCGCGACATGGACCGGATAGCGGCCCACCCACGCCACTGGCTGGTAATCATCGGAGACGGTAACTCCGAACATGCGTTTAATTACGTCCGCGCTCGTTCGCTTGCAAGGAGACTTCCATGCGTATGTGTGTCATCTGGACGTAATCGAGCGATTATTGGCCCAGAAAAGCTTCGGGCTTGGGACGGCGATCCCCGTCGCGAAAATTACCTTGGACAATTTCCCTCGATCAGAACGAGAATAGCAACCCGCAGACCGCGGTCTTGATATGGACAATCTTGCGCCTGCCATCTCACCGCCGAGCGGAACCGGCGATTCGAAATCAGCTAACCCAGCGGTGCTCGATTGGGTGCAGGAAGTCGCGCGGCTTACTCAGCCTGACAACATTTTTTGGTGCGATGGCTCGGAAAGCGAAAACGATTATCTGCTCGATCAGGCCTGCCGGCTGGGCGTGCTAATCAAGCTGAACGAGGCGAAAGTTCCTGGCTCGTATTTGCATCGCTCAAACCCTAACGACGTGGCGCGGGTTGAGCAGTTCACCTTGATTTGCACGCCGACGAAAGAAGAAGCGGGCCCGACCAACAACTGGGCTGCGCCGGCGGAGACTTACGCAAAACTGAACGGCATGCTGAAAGGAGCGATGCGCGGGCGGACGATGTTCGTCGTCCCCTACATCATGGGACCGCCGGATTCACCGCTCACCAAGGTCGGATTCGAAATCACCGATTCGATCTACGTCGTCCTCAGCATGCGCATCATGACGCGGATGGGTGCGATCGCAACGAAGCGCCTCGGGAACAACCCAAACGCGGAATGGAATCGAGGTGTCCACTCACTCCTCGATGTGAATCCTGAGCGCCGACTCATCTGTCATTTTCCGCAGGACAACGCTATCACGTCCGTAGGCTCCGGCTACGGCGGCAATGTGCTGTTGAGCAAGAAGTGTCTCGCCCTCCGCATCGGCTCCTATCTCGCCCGCAAGCAAGGCTGGATGGCCGAGCACATGCTCGTCCTCGGGGTGGAATCGCCGCAAGGAAGAAAACATTATGTGGCGGCGGCGTTTCCGAGCGCCTGCGGCAAAACCAACTTCGCCATGCTCATTCCGCCGCCGCATTTTGCCGGCTGGAAAGTGACCACGATCGGTGACGACATCGCGTGGATGCAGATCGGCGCCGACGGCCGCCTCTATGCGGTCAATCCCGAGAACGGATATTTCGGTGTCGTGCCGGGCACGAGCTACAAGTCGAATCCGAATGCGATGAAATCGATTGAGCGCGACACGATTTATACCAACGTCGCGCTCACCGACGACGGCGATATTTGGTGGGAAGGAAAAGACGGCCCGCCGCCCGCGCATGCGATCGATTGGCGCGGGAATGATTGGACGCCCGCTTCAAAGGAGAAGGCAGCGCACCCGAACAGCCGCTTCGCTACGCCGATGCGCAATAATCCGGTGCTCGATCCTGATGTCGAGAAAGGCGAAGGCGTGCCGATCAGCGCGATAATTTTCGGCGGGCGCCGAAGCGATACCATGCCGCTGGTATTTCAGGCACTCGATTGGGAGCACGGCGTCTATGTGGGTGCGACGATGGCGTCGGAAACAACAGCCGCCGCAACGGGAGCGGTTGGCCAGGTTCGGCGCGATCCGATGGCGATGCTGCCGTTTTGCGGCTACAACATCGGCGAGTATTTCGGTCATTGGCTTCGGATCGGCCCGCGGCTGAAGAATCCGCCGCTGATTTTCAACGTGAATTGGTTTCGCAAAGGCGAGGATGGAAAATTTCTCTGGCCCGGTTTCGGCGACAACATGCGCGTGTTGAAGTGGATCATCGATCGCTGCGAGGGAAGCGAGGCGGCAGTCAAGTCACCGATCGGCTGGCTGCCGCGTCCGAATGATCTCGATCTCGATGAACTGGATGTCCCGCATAAGAGTGTGGTGCAGCTTCTCGGAATCGATCACGAGGAATGGAAGAAGGAACTGGCGGGTCATGGGGATTTCTTCGAATCGTTAGGCGGGGTCGTCCCAGCCGAATTGCTCAGACAGCGCGAGAAACTGGCGGAACGTTTCCAGAACTAGTCCGAGAAGCGCACACCTCGCGAATGGGTGAGGGCGACCCGCCCTCGCGAACTTTTCTTCGTGCGACTGTTTTCAGCTAATCATTTCCGCGAAAGTTCGTTTCGGCGAGCCGCCGAAACCGGCACGCGAGCCGCGTGCGCTCCCCGAAAATCTGTCGCCAATCTTGCGCAATTCTGTGTCCACACCGATAGTCATCGGTGGTTCCGACGAAGGAAAAAAAACGATCCCTGAACGCGCCGTCGGACTGCGGTTACGTTGAGATTCGCGGCGCCCGCCAGAACAATCTCAAGGGAATCGATCTCGATCTGCCACTCGGGAAAATGACCGTGGTCACCGGTCCAAGTGGCAGCGGAAAATCGAGCCTCGCCTTCGACACCATCTATGCCGAGGGCCAGCGGCGCTACGTCGAGACCTTCAGCCCGTACACGCGGCAGTTTCTCGATCGAATGGACAAACCGCGCGTCGATGAAATCCGCGGCATTCCGCCGGCGATCGCGATCGAGCAATCGAACCCGGTCAAATCATCGCGCTCTACCGTCGGGACAATGACGGAGATCAACGATTATTTGAAACTGTTCCTGCCGCGGATCGCGCGCGCGTTCTGCCCGGGTTGCGGGCGCGAGATTCGACCGGAGACCCCGAAGTCCATCGCAGATCAGGTGATTGCTCAGTTCGCGGCGGCGCTGCGTTCTGCTCGGGATGACGGAAAAGGACAGTGCACTGTTCTCGTCACCTTCTGGGTCGCTGTTCCGGCAAAAACGGAACCACGTGATTTCTTTCAGTTCCTGCAACAGCAAGGCTATCTGCGAGTTTGGCTCGACGACAAAATCATCCGGACCGATTCCGACGCGAAGATCAAGCGCCTCGGGGCGCGCGTCCAAGTCATCCAGGATCGGATCGCGATCTCGGAGGAAAATCGTCCGCGACTGATCGAGTCAATTGAGACCGCGCTTCGCTTTGGCAAAGGCAGGATCAATTTTGTGCCGATCAACGAGAGCGGTTTATCACCGTCAGAAGAATTTCCATTCTCGACTGGCTGGCATTGCGCGCACTGCGACCTCGATATTCGCCCGCCCACGCCCGGATTGTTCTCGTTCAACAATCCACTCGGCGCGTGTCCGGAATGCCGCGGCTTCGGTCGTACCATCGCGCTCGATCTAAACAAAGCGATTCCCGACCGCTCCCTCTCGATTGCCCAAGGCGCGGTGCGTGTTTTTCGCGGCGAAGAAATGGGGGAATCGCAAAAGGATTTGCTGCGCGCCTGCGCCCGCAAGGAAATCGATGTGCAGACGCCGTTCGAGGAATTGCCGAAGGTCGATCAGGAGTTTGTCATCAACGGTGAAAAGCGTAACGGCGAATACAGCGACGATGATTACGAAAACGATCGCTGGTACGGTGTGCGCGGATTTTTCAAATGGCTCGAAAGCAAAACCTACAAAATGCATGTGCGCGTTTTGCTCAGCCGTTATCGGGCTTACACAACATGTCCTTCTTGTAGCGGCGGCCGGTTTCAGCCCGAAGCGCTCAACTACAAACTCGTTTCCGCGCCGCGGCACAATGGAAACAGGCGCGAAACCGCCCGGACTTTGCCGGAAATTGCGGCACTATCTATCGCCCACGCGCGCGATCTTTTCGCGCAAGTTGCTGTTCCGCCTAACGATTCGACCGCGGAGTTGTTGCGCGCCGAGATCGTCGCGCGTTTGCGTTATCTTTGTGAAGTTGGTCTCGGCTATCTCACGCTCGATCGCTCAACTCGTACCTTGAGTGGCGGTGAAGTTCAACGCGTCAATCTCACGACCTGTCTCGGCGCATCGCTCGTGAACACGCTTTTCGTAATGGACGAGCCCAGCGTGGGCCTGCATCCGCGCGATGTTGGTCGGCTCGTCCATGTCATGCATACGCTGCGTGACAAAGGCAACACCCTGCTCGTGGTGGAGCATGAGGAGTCAATCATTCGCTCGGCCGATCACTTGATTGACATCGGACCGGGTCGCGGTGAGAGCGGTGGCGAATTGGTCTTCGACGGACCGCTCGCGGAGTTTCTGGGAAGCGCACGCGGCCCGCGTGCTGATTGCGGCGACTCGCCGCGATCCTTTTCCATTAGGTCATTGACCGGCCGGCGGGTCGCCGACCGGGGCACGCGAGTCGCGCGCGCTCCCCGGATTCAGTCATTAACCGCGGATTATCTAAGCGGTCGTAAGGCGATCCCGATCCCGAAATTGTGCCGCAAATTTTCCTCGGTAATCAAGATTGCCGGCGCGCGCGAACACAACTTACGAAACGTCGACGTCGAAATCCCGATCGGCATTTTCACCTGCGTGACGGGCGTTTCCGGCTCCGGAAAATCGACACTCATTCACGACGTGCTTTATCAAAATCTTCTTCGCGCTCGCGATGAAGGCAGCGATCAACCCGCCGGCGCATGCAAGAGCGTGACGGGTGCGCATCGGATCAGCAACGTGGTGATGGTTGATCAATCGCCTCTTGCCCGCACGCCGCGCTCGACGCCGCTCCTTTACCTTGGTGTTTACGATCGGGTACGCGAGCTGTTCGCGGCGTTGCCTGAGGCGATGGCCCAAGGGCTCACCGCCAGCGCATTTTCTTTCAATTCCGGGAGCGGGCGTTGCGAACGTTGCTGCGGGACCGGCTTCGAAAAGATCGAGATGCAGTTCCTGAGCGATCTCTTTGTTCGTTGCGCGGAATGCGAAGGCCGCCGCTTCCAGCCGCATGTCTTGAAAGTGCTACTCCGCGGGAAATCGGTTGACGATCTTTTGCAAATGACGGTGAGCGAAGGGATCGAGTTTTTCACCACGATCGGCGAGGAGGAGAGTCTGGCGCGCCCGCTGGCGGTTCTGGCGGAAGTAGGGCTCGGTTATCTGCGGCTCGGGCAGCCTTTGAATACGCTTTCGGGTGGCGAGTCGCAACGACTCAAACTTGTTAGGCATCTGGCCGACACCGGAGATGAGAAACCGGAAACCGGAAATGGATTCGCAAAATCAAGTCTGTTCATTTTTGACGAACCGACGACCGGCCTGCATTTCGATGACGTTGCGCTGCTCGTAAGAGTTTTTCAGCGACTGGCCGACGCCGGTAACACGATCGTGGTGATCGAGCACAATCTCGAGGTGATGAAATGTGCCGACTGGATCGTCGATCTCGGGCCGGAGGCGGGTGATGAAGGCGGGAAGGTTGTGGCGGTGGGGACGCCCGAGGAAATCGCGTGTGTCGCGGAATCCCATACGGGAAGATTCCTGCGCGGTGTGCTGGGGAGCGCCCGCAACTCGCGTGTTGTTTTCGGCGACTCTCCGAAAACTCCGAAGAAAAAGAGGCTCCTCTACGATGTTATCGATGAAGGAGAAGCTGAACTGGCCCGCGCCGCGGAAGAGCCGTTTGGCGAGTCGCCAAACGGGACACGCGAGTCGTGTGCGCTCCCCGGAAGAGGAAACAACGCCATCGCGATCCACGGTGCGCGCGAACACAATCTGAAAAACATCTCGTTCGAAATCCCACGCGACAAAATGGTGATCATCACCGGCCTGAGCGGATCCGGAAAATCGACGGTGGCGTTCGATATTCTTTTTGCGGAAGGCCAGCGTCGTTTTCTCGACAGCATGTCGCCGTACGCGCGGCAGTTTGTCGAGCAACTCGAAAAGCCGAACGTCGATCTGGTCGAAGGCCTGCCTCCGAGTGTGGCGATTGAGCAACGGGTCACCCGCGGCGGCGGCAAATCTACCGTTGCGACTGTGACGGAGGTTTATCATTTTCTCCGATTGCTCTTCGCCAAAACGGGAACGCAATTTTGCCCGGACTGCGATTTACCGGTAGAAAAGCAAAGCCTGGCCGCGATCGTGCGGCAGGTCGAAACCGCCACGAAACACGGCGCGCTCAAAGTGCTCGCGCCGCTGGTTAAAGCGCGCAAAGGCTTTCACACCGACGTGGCCCGCTGGGCCGAGCGTCAGGGATTCGACATGCTCTACGTCGATCGCGAGCTTATACCGATCGCGCAATTTCGAAAGCTCGAACGCTTCAAGGAGCACACCATCGATGTGGTCGTAGGCGCGATTGACGCCAAACGCATTCTCAAGGCGCGCAATCTCGTACAGCGTGCGGTTGAGATCGGCCGCGGCACCGCGCATCTGCTCGACACAAGAAATCGCCTCACGGTCATGAGCACCGAAATGAGTTGTCCCGGCTGCGGGCGCGCCTTCGAAGAGCTCGATCCGCGATTGTTCTCGTTCAATTCGCCGCACGGCGCGTGTGATGAGTGCGGCGGCTTTGGCGAAATTTGGAATCGCTCCATGCAAACGGAAACCGGCACCGAAGAAAGGGGCGAATCGGTCCTCGAAAACGAGCTGGCCGCGGACCGGGCTTTCGAAGAGATCGATAAAGAGGAAGCGAGCCTTTGCCTGAAGTGTCACGGTTCCCGATTGAATGAGATTGCGCGGCACGTGCGCGTGCAGGGCAGGACGATCGATCATTTCACTTCGCTGGCGGCGAGCGACGCGCTCGGTCTTTTGGGCAAACTGCGTTTCCGCGGCAATCACAAGATCATCGCCTCCGATCTCGTCCCTGAAATTCAACAGCGTCTGAAGTTCATGACCGACGTCGGCCTGGGTTATCTCGCGCTCGGGCGGTCGGCCAAGACGTTGAGCGGGGGCGAATCGCAACGCATCCGGCTCGCGGCACAACTCGGTTCGAATCTGCGCGGCGTTCTCTATGTGCTCGATGAGCCGACCATCGGATTGCATCCGCGCGACAACCTGCGTCTGCTCGATACGCTGACCGCGTTGCGGAAGAAAGGGAACTCGCTCGTGATCGTGGAACACGATGAGGAAACGATGCGGCGCGCTGATCACATCATCGATCTCGGCCCGCGCGCCGGGGTGCACGGCGGCGAAGTAGTGGCGCAGGGCACTTTGCGCGACATTGAGCGGAGCACGAATTCCGAAACCGGCCGGTGCCTCCGGACTCCGCTTTCCCATCCAACGCGCCAGACGCGACGTTCGTTAGGGGAAGTGGAGTATTGGATTGAAATTCGCGGCGCGCGAGCGAACAATTTGAAGAACGTCACGGTTCGCTTTCCGATCGGACGGCTTTCCGTCATCACCGGAATTTCCGGCTCAGGGAAATCGACGCTCATGCACGAAGTGCTGCTGCCGGCGATGAAAGAGAGTCTGGGGAGCGCACGCGCCTCGCGTGCCGTTCGCGGCGACGCGCCGCGAACTCTGGAAAGAGGAGGAGCCAGTCGGCGGGCCGCCGACCGGAGCACGCGAGCCGCGTGCGCTCCCCAGAATGGAATCTCCGGCACCGACTTCATCGAAGCTGTTTACGAAGTCGATCAGTCGCCCATCGGCAAGACCTCGCGTTCGACGCCCGCGACGTACATCAAGGTTTTTGATGAGATCCGTAATCTCTACGCGCAGCTTCCGGTTTCGCGCATCCGCGGTTATTCCCCGAGTCGATTTTCGTTTAATACCGAGGGTGGCCGTTGTGAAGTGTGCAGCGGTCAGGGTGCAGTCAAACTCGAGATGAGTTTTCTACCGAGCAGCTATGTGCCGTGCGAAGATTGCGGCGGGCGGCGTTACAATCAGCAAACGCTCGAAGCGTTCTACAACGACAAGAGTATTGGCGACGTCATGCAGATGACGATCGAGGAGGCGGCGGAGTTTTTCTCGGCCCATCCGAAGATCGCTCGCTCGCTCTCACTTTTGGTCGATACCGGTCTCGGTTATCTGAAACTTGGACAACCGAGTCCGACCCTGAGCGGCGGTGAAGCGCAACGTCTGAAACTGGCGAGCGAGCTGACGCGCGGGATCGGCCGCGCTCAGCACGAGCGGTTACGTAAGATGCGCAAACCGAAATCGACGCTGTATCTTCTCGAGGAACCAACGATCGGATTGCACATGGCCGATGTCGAATTGCTACTCAACGTGCTCCATCGTCTGGTTGACGAAGGGAACACCGTGATCGTGATCGAGCACAATCTGAGCGTGATTGCGGAAGCAGATTACGTGATCGACATCGGACCGGAAGCGGGCGCGGAAGGCGGAGAAATCGTGGCCACAGGCACGCCGGAAGAGGTGGCGAAAAGTCGCATCAGTCGCACTGCACCGTTCTTGCGGGATGTGCTGGGGAAGACGCTACAAAGCATGTCATCCTGAGCCGCGCAGACGGCGAAGGACCTCGCACCGGTAAAGAAACGTTCCCTATCGAATGCGAAACGCAATTTGCAATAGAGGGGTCCCTCGCCGTCTGCGCGGCTCGGGATGACAACACTTGTTGTCGAGAGCGCAGTCGTTCTTGCCGCTCTTCCTAAATTGATCGACACTCGCGCCGCATGTTCGCCTATTACCTGCACGATCTCGATCCGTTCATCTTTCATCTGACGGAAACCATCGGGCCGCGTTGGTACGGGCTGGCGTATGTGCTCGCATTCATTTGTGGCTATGCGCTCCTTCTCTGGTTGGCGAAACGCCGTTATGCAGATTTGCAACCGGCGCAGGTGAGCGACTTCATCGTGGGAACAGCTATCTTCGGTGTGATGCTCGGTGGCCGGCTCGGTTATGTGCTGTTCTACAAACCGGAAATGCTGCGCGAACCGCTCTCGATTCTTGAGGTTTGGCAGGGCGGAATGTCGAGCCACGGCGGCATGATCGGCGTGGTCTTGTTCACGCTCTACTATGCGCGACGGCATAAACTTTCATGGACCAACCTCGGCGATAATATCGTGGTGGTGACGCCCATCGGCCTCTTTCTCGGACGCTGCGCCAATTTCATCAACGGCGAGCTCTACGGCCGGACGGCCTCGGTGCCCTGGGCAATGCAATTCCCGAAAGAATTGCTGGAGCCGGAAAATGCCGCAGAGGCGGCGCGTGCGGTCGCGGCCTGTCAGCGGGTGGATCCGGCGATCACCGGCCCAGATTCAATCATTCAAAGCATTCACACCCATCCGGATGTGGCGAATGTTCTGCGCGGAATTCTTACGCCGCGACATCCCTCGCAGCTCTACGAAGCGTTTTGTGAAGGCATACTCTTATTCGCGATTCTTTGGTTTGTCCGGACGCGAATGCGGACGCCAAACGGCATCCTGACCGGGTTATTTTTTTGTTGTTATGCCGTTTTACGAATCATCGTCGAAAATTTCCGCGAACCGGACGCGGCCCTCATCGCCGGATTTACACGCGGCCAGTTCTTTTCGTTTTTCCTGATCGCGTTGGGAATCGCGTACATCGTCTTCGCGAAATTGCACCCGACTTATCCGCGAGATCGACCGTCAGCTTGATGGTTCTGGAGTCGGATTCGCGGGCGCCGCGTGCCACGACCGCTCGAGCATTGGCATGAGTGCACTCAGTGGAAATTCCACCAGGTCCTCCTGTTGTTCCGTAGTTGGTTCCCACGTTTCCGGCGGCAGCGACACAGCGAAGTCGGCCTTATCGATTGAGAGCGTCGTACTCCAGGACGGCGCGTGCACGATGACCTGTGCGATCGTCTCACTCTCAGGTCGAATCCAGACACGCGCGGTCCACCCACTCAATTTCAATTGCGGCATCAACCCCACATCCAGAACGCGGTAGGTCGACGCTCCAACGGTCACGGAGCCAGCGGAGCGCACAGTCAGCAGCGCCGGCAGCAGAACAGCTTCCGCCTGGGTGAAACGAAAACCGCTCAACTTCATTTGCTTCTTCCTCTTTGCCGGTTGAGCTGACCGGTGATCGAGGAGTGGTTGCAATTGTTTGCCCGGGAATGCCCAAATCTCGTCGTTATGCCAGCCGATGGTAATGAGACCGCCCGGAGTGGGAACTTGCGCGAGTAACTTGTTCGGAGCTTCGAAGGAAATGTGAAGCCGTCCGCCTTTCAATTCCGGAGCGAATCCGGAGACTTCCAGAATCGACGCCTGCAGATCGAGCGCATGATTGTCGTCATTTCCGTTTGGCGTGGCCAGCGCGATGAAGGGCGAAAGCGCTCTCGCGAGCAAATCAAATCGATTTTGCGGCGTCTCCTCGGGTTGTGCTCCGATTGAATGCGCGAGCAACAGCCACGTCAGAAAAGAGAGCGATCTGATTGCTTTCGCTTTCATACGATTTCCGCTATTACTAGAGCACGTTGGCGCACATGCTACTCCCGAAGTTTCTCGCCGCCGGTGGCCTGCTCTTTGCCTTCGGACACTCAACGATCGCGGGCAAGGTCGTACTATCGCTCCTTTGCGTGGTCTCGATTTTCAGCTGGTCGATCATGATCACGAAAATGCGCGTGATCCGGTTCGCGCGGAAACAGACCGCGCATTTTCGTGCGGCCTTTCGTCAGGATCGGCAACCGCTGCGGTTGTTTGAAAATCACGCGAAGTTTCCGGGCGCACCGCTCTTCAATGTTTATCACGCGGGCTGCCAGGAGCTGACCTTCCATCTTCTCGGCTCAGCTGAAGTGGATGAAACCTTTCGCGCGCGCCTTGAAATCGCCGATAAGATCACGCCCGCGCAAATGCATGCGGTCAATGCCGCGATGGAGCGCGCGGTTGGCGAGACCGCGCTCGAGTTGGAATCGCAAATGATTTTGCTGGCGACGGCGGTGAGCGGCTCGCCGTTCCTCGGATTACTCGGCACCGTCTGGGGCGTGATGGATACGTTTACCGATGTGGCGCTGGCTGGTTCGCCAAATCTGACCTCGATGGCGCCCGGAGTTTCAGGCGCCTTGATTACCACGGTGACCGCGCTCTGCGTCGCGATCCCGGCGATGTTCGGTTACAATTTTCTCGTCACCAGCATTCGCGGGATGATCGTGGAAATGGATAATTTCGCGGCCGAGCTTTCGTCGGAGTTCGAGCACAAGTATGTCGATCACACCGCGCGTGTTTCGGAATTTCGAAGATGAGACGCTACTCGCAGCGAAACAACCTGACGACGCTCTCCGAGATCAACGTCACACCGTTGCTCGATCTGGCGTTCGTTTTGCTGATCATTTTCATGATCACGACGCCTTTGCTCGAGAACAGCGTGAATCTGGTGATTCCTTCGAGCAAAGCCGCGAACGCGCCGCTGAATCCGACGCAGGTGCAGACAATCTCGATCGATCGCGCCGACGTGATCAAGTTGAACAATGAGCTGGTCGATCCAAATACCTTGACCGTGCGGCTGGAGGAATTGAAACAGGCGAATCCAGATGTGGCGATCGTCATTCGGCCTGATCGCGAACTGCCGGTTCAGAAGTTGGTGAACTTGATGGACACACTTCAGCGCGCGCGGATTACCAGGGTAGGTATCGCGACGAAGGCCGAGTCGAAGTAACGATGCCGCGCGACGCACGCTTCTGGCGGAACGTCACGATCATCGGCCTCGCGCATGTCGCGCTCTTGGTCGGGCTGATTCGCTGGAGCCGGGAAACCAAAAAGACAAGCCCGAGCGACATCGTCTGGATGGAAGGCGGCATCGGAGATTCCACAGACGCTGCCACACCGATCGCGTTCCAGCCTAACGAACTAGAGGAAACACCGAAGCCGGCTCCCGAACGGACAAAACCCGAGGAAGAAGAGAAGCAACCGAGCATCGCGCCGGTGAAGAGCGACATCCAGCTTCCCACGCCTGAGTCAACTCCGACCCGGACCCCGTCACCGACAGCGACTCCTACACCGAAACCGTCGATTACGCCCAAGCCGGCGCCGAAGCCAACTCCGAAAGCGAGACCAAAACCAAAGCCGAAAGAGAAACCAACGCCGACGCCGAAGAAGACAGTCGTTGCGAAAGCCACGCCAAAACCAACCGCCGAATCGCAAGAGAAAGCCAACGTCGAGGGGAAGAAAAATGCTGCACATAGTTCCGGCAAAAAGGGGGCGACAGGCGCGAGCGGATCCGGACGCAACGCAGGAGGCGCATCGGAGTTCGGCTGGTACGGCCACATGCTGCACGATCGCTTTTACAGTGGATGGGTGCAGCCGATGACCGTAGTTGAAACTGGCGTAAAGTTCTCCGTGCGCGTTAAACTCCGCATCGAGAAAGACGGGACGGTCTCCAAGTTTGAGATCACCAAACCATCAGGCAACGTTGTGGTGGACGAGTCCGTGCAGGCGATCGCGAAGCGCGTCACGCAAGTGGATCCGCTGCCGGCGGGTCTCGGCAGGGGCGGACATTATGATGTGAACATCAACTTCGAACTCAATTCCGAACAATGAGAAAACTCGATCTGTGGGGAACGGTCGCGGCGATCGCGCTCTTTCTCTCTGGCTGCTTCGGTGGCGGCGGAGCGGGCTATTCGAACAACGCGGCGGCAGTAGGTGCCTACAGCCACCGGCTGCACAACCGGTTTTACAATGCCTGGGTGCAGCCCGCGGTGGTCGGTGCGCCGCGTGGAAAGATTTCTGTTCCCGTGAATCTTCAGATCGATTCGCGTGGCCAGGTTTTGAGTTTTGAGTTGGTCAAGCCGTCAGGTTATCCCGCGGTAGACAAATCGATCGAAGCAGTAGGAGCGCGGATCAGGATAGTCGAACCACCGCCACTCGCTTCGCCGGCGCAACGCTATGATGTGAGGATCTATTTTGAACTCGATGTAAAATGATGAAGCGCTGCCCTAACCAGTCAGGCGCGCTTCAGCGAGATCGAGGTCGCGTTGAATCCGCCGCAGCGCGTCATCGTTGATTGTTTGCTCATTGCGCAAACGAATAATGGTTTTTCTTTCCACAGCCAGCGCCTGTTGCTGAAGTTTTTGATAATCGAAAGTAGCGATGGTGCCGCTGGGATTGCCCCGGGCTTCGCAGCAAAGCCGCAACTGTTCGATCCGCTCGTTGTACTCCGCTCGCAGCCGGCTCACGATTTCATCCGAAAACCCGCGCTCGAGTGCCGCCTTTTCGATCAACTCGATTGCCGCCTTGTTTGCTTCTAAACGCGCGAGCCGTTCCTCTTCATCGGTCAGGCCGTCGTCCTTGACGCCGAGATATCGGATAAGGAATGGCAGCGTAAGGCCCTGGAAGACGAGCGTCGACAGAATGACGCAGAAGGTTAGAAATAGAATGTAATTTCGGCCTGGGAATGGCGTATTGGGAGCTAAGGCAAGAGGAAGCGCGAATGCGGCCGCGATCGAGACCACTCCACGCATGCCCGACCAGGCGACGATCGCAACATTTCGCCAACCCGGGAACGGTTCGCGCGCGCGAACTTTCCGACTGAACAGTCGCGGGAGATAGGCCGCCGGGAACACCCACGCGATGCGAACGAATACGACGGTGGCGCTCACGGCCAAGGCTTGTCTGGCCAGCTGCCAAAGCGACGTGCCGGTCCCGGAGAGTGATTGTAGGATGGACGGCAATTGCAATCCGATCACGATGAAGACCAAGCCGTTGAGCAGGAAGACCACCGTTTTCCAGAAGGCGCGCGACTCCAGACGCATCTGTGCGCTCACTACCAGCGGCGAGTGCCATCCCAGAAAAATCCCCGACGCGACGGTTGCGAGCACACCCGAAACATGAAGCCGCTCAGCGGTTAGGTAGGCAACAAATGGCGTGAGCAATGAAATCGTGATCTGGACCGGTGGATCGTCCAAGTGCTTGTGCACCCAACGGATCGCGAATCCGACGAGCAGACCGAGCCCAATTCCTCCGGCTGCGACCCAGAGGAACTTGATGGCGGCGTGCGTTGGCGAAAAGCTGCCGGTTACCAAAGCCGCGACGGCGAATTGCAACGTGACCAGAGCGGTCGCGTCGTTAACTAAACTTTCGCCTTCAAGAATGCTGACGATGGGCTGCGGGACTGAGAGACGTTCAAGCACCGCCGTCGCCGCGACCGCATCAGGCGGGGAGACGATGGCTCCCAACGCGAAGGCAGCGGCCCAGGGCAGCCCGGGGACAAAGGCGTGGGCCATCCAACCGACGGCAAACGTCGTGATTAAAACCAAACCAATGGCGAGGAGAAGAATTGGCCGCAGGTTCCGGCGAAAATCGCGCCAGGAAGTCATCAAGGCGACGGGGTAGAGCAAGGCGGGCAGAAAAAAGAAAAAAACCAGTTCTGGATTGAGCTTCACCACCGGAAGACCAGGCATCAAACTCAAGCCGAGACCGCTCAAAACGAGCAGGACCGGATAAGGAACGGTGAATTTCTGCGCGATGACGACGAGCGTCACCACGATCATTAACAGGAACGCGATGAGCTCCGTCTGGTGCATTCCGCTTAAATGACGATATCGTTAGGCGGCGAGGGCTTGCTTCGGCGGCGCGGTAGCGACCTTGGCCTTGGCGCGCGCGCGATTTGCTTCCAGCTCGGAAAGATGCTTTTCCGACCAGCGGCAAATCGCCTGCAGCGGCTCGATTAAGGTACGGCCTAATTTGGAAAGTGCGTATTCGACCCGGGGCGGAACCTCCGGATAAACTTTGCGCAGGACAAGGCCGTCGCGCTCAAGGCTGCGCAATGTTTGGGTGAGCATCTTTTGCGAGATACCGCCGATCTCGCGCTGGAGGCTGGCGTAGCGTCGCGTTCCGCCGGCCAGAACTTGAATGATGAGCGCAGTCCATTTGTCGGCGATCCGATCCAAAACAAGACGCGACGGACAACGAGGATTGAGAACATTGTTCTTTTTCATGGTTAGGGGCAGGTTGAGCGCAAGGAGAGAGTAACGAACCATCGGTGGTGTTCAATTATGAATCTGCTCCGTATTCTTTCTTTCCGGGGGAAGCGCATGCGGCTCGCCGAGACGAATTTTTCGAGGCAGGACTGAGATCAGCAGGTCAAATTCGCGCTGGCGGGCCGCCAGCGCCAGCACGCGAGCCGCTGCGCTCCCCGGAATCAGCAATCGAACACGGGGTTCTTTTCTGATACAATCGACTGACAATGGATCTTCTCGTAATTGGCGGCGGCGGACGCGAGCACGCGCTGGTTTGGAAATTAGGGCAATCGCCCGACGTAGAGCGAATTTTCTGCGCGCCCGGAAATGCGGGCACAGCGGAGATCTCCGAAAACGTCGATATTGCGGCGAGCGATTTGCCGGCGCTTCTTCACTTCGCCAGCCGGAACAAGATCGGACTCACGATTGTCGGGCCCGATGATCCGCTTGCGGTTGGAGTGGTGGATTTGTTTTCTGCGGGAGGTTTGCGAATTTTCGGGCCGACCAAATCCGCGGCTCGCCTCGAGTCCTCGAAAATTTTTGCAAAGGAACTAATGCGGCGGCAGAGAATTCCTACTGCTGCGGCCAGGACATTCGAGCGAAGTGACGAAGCGCAACGGTACTGTGACGAGCTTCGATTTCCGATTGTGATCAAGGCCGACGGTCTCGCGCTCGGGAAAGGCGTGATCATCGCGTCCGATGCGCAGAGCGCACACGCCGCCGTCGAAGGAATGATGGAGCAGAAACAATTCGGCGAAGCGGGCCGCCGGATTGTGATCGAGGAATTTCTGCGCGGCTCGGAATGTTCGCTTCATGCACTGGTCGACGGCGCCAATTACCGGATGCTGGCGACGGCGCGTGATCACAAGCGCGCCTACGACGGCAACCTGGGACCAAACACCGGCGGGATGGGTGCGTTTAGTCCCGCGGACAATTGGGATGACACGTCGCAGACGCAGTTCGAGAAAAAAATCATGCAGCCGTTGTTGACGGGGTTGCGCGAAAGCGGCGTCACCTTTCGCGGACTGCTCTTTCCGGGCCTGATGATCAATGCGGATGGTGCGCACGTTCTCGAATTCAACTGCCGATTCGGCGATCCGGAGACCCAAGCGATTCTGCCGCGATTGAAGTCCGATTTATTGCCGCTGCTGGAAGCGACGATCGACGGCACGCTCGATAAAGTGAATCTTGAATGGGACCGGCGAACTTCGGTCACAATCGTCCTTGCCTCAGGCGGCTACCCGGAAAAATACGAAACCGGCAAGAAGATCACAGGACTCACCCAGGCATCCGAGCTTGGGGATGTGCACATATTTCACGCCGGCACACGAGTTGTGGACGACCAAGTTGTAACTTCGGGCGGGCGCGTGCTCGCGATCACTGCGCTGGGAGACACATTGGAACTGGCTCGGCAGCGAGCTTACGAAGCGGCCTCGCGCATCCATTTCGAAGGTCGTCACTACCGCCGTGATATTGCTCTTGAGTCGCGCGTGGATAATGTGCCGTCGCCCTGAGTACTCGAGTCACTTATCTCATTGCGCTGATTGGTTCGGCGTTAGCCGCGGCTGCTCATTTATCATCCGCGCAATCGCCCACGCCGAAACCTTCGGTCACGCCTGCATCCTCTCCGAGCGTTGCGCCAGCTCCCACTGGCTCCGGGTTGATCAATGCGATGGATTCCGCCGAAGTGCAGCAGGCGATCGCGTTGCTAAAAAGCAACTTCATCAACCCGGCTGCTTTGAACGAGGTCGAACTCAATCGGGCGACTCTAGAAGGCTTGATGGCCCGGCTCGCCCACGGCGTGATGTTGTTGCCGGCAGGCGAGTCGCCCGGAACGGCGACAATCCCGGGCATTTTTTACAGTGAGGTTTTGGACGGCCACATCGGTTATTTGCGTCTGGGGGAGCTTTCCGCCGTTAACCTGCGGACGATGGATGACGCACTGAAAACTTTTGCGGCGAAAAAGGTCGACTCGCTCGTAATCGATCTCCGCGCCACTCCGTCGGCAGACGATTTCGGAACCGCCGCGGAATTCATGAATCGATTTGTGCACAAAGGGAAAACACTTTTCACTTTGCGCAAACCGGCCGCGAAACAGGAGCACGTTTTTTTGGCTGATCGAGATCCGGCTTACGACGGCATGATCATTGTTCTGGCCGATGCCGACACCAGCGGCATCGGAGAAGTATTTGCCGGCGTCCTGCGTTATTACGACAAGGCGATGGTCATCGGGCAGCCGACGGCCGGCCGTGCGGTCGAGTATTCTGATTTGCCGCTATCGGATGGAAAAATTCTGCGGGTCGCGGTCGGCGAAATTATCCTGCCCGAGGGAAAGACCCTCTTCCCCAACGGCGTCATCCCAGATGTAGCGGTGGAGATAAACGCCGCGGAGAAACGCCAGATTTTTGAGCAGAGTTTGAAAAGCGGAATGGCTTCATTTGTTTTCGAAAAAGAACGTCCGCATTTCAATGAAGCGGCTTTGCTGGCGGGAACGAATCCGGAAATCAATCCTGAGCGCGGGACCGCGTCGTCCGCGCAGACGAGTTTGCGTGACCCCGTCGTGCAAAGAGCGGTCGATCTCGTGACCTCGCTGGCGGTCTATCAAAAACGCTAGCTTCCCCGAGCTGTAGCCGTCGCCCTGCGGGCGACGCAATTTTTTCATTGCCGGTTTCATCTCGCTTCGCAAGCGAAGCGCCCCAAGGTCGCTTCTTGGAAACTTGCCGGGCTTGAAATAGGATACAGCTCTGTGAGTCCTCTTGAAGAGCGCATCGGCTACAAGTTTCGCAATCCGTTACTTCTGGCGGAGGCGTTGACCCACCCGAGTCGTCGACACGAAACGGAATCAAAACATTTCGATAATCAACGCCTGGAATTCCTCGGCGATGCCGTGCTCCAACTTGTCATCACCGAATGTCTCTACACCCAATTCTTCGGAGAAGCGGAAGGCCGGCTCACAAAATTCCGCTCGCGATTGGTCTCGCGCGATGCGCTCAAGCGGCGCGCAATGGCGCTCGATCTCGGGCGATACCTGATGATTGGCCGTGGAGAAGAAGCGAGCGGTGGACGCGAGCGCGCCTCGACCCTGGCTGATGCATTCGAAGCGCTCGTCGGCGCCGTTTACCTGGACAGCGATCTCGCGACGGTGCGTCGCTTTGTCCTTGAAACGGCGTCGGGAGAACTCCAGCAGCTCGCAGAGGAACCGATCGACATCAATCCGAAAGGTCATTTGCAGGAGTTGTTGCAATCCATTTCGCCGCGCAGTCCGGTTTATAACGTGCTCTCGCAAACCGGTCCCGAACATGACAAGACCTTCGTCGTGGAAGCGGCGTGGGAAGGCCTCGTTCTCGGACAAGGAACCGGCAGCAGTAAGAAGCAGGCCGAGACCGCGGCGGCGTTGGAAGCAATGCAGATGAAAAAGTGGGAACACGCCGGGTCCAAGGAAGTGCGCCAGGCGAAAGTGTAGGGGCTTCGATTGGCCCGGCGGTCAGGGACCGCCGCTACAATCAATCGTTAGGCGAATGATTGAGGGCGTGAATCGCGTCCCCAGCATTCGATTCCCAGGCAAAGTGCTCAGTGATCGCGCTGGTGACGAATACTTTTCCGCGCCGGACGGATTCCTCAAGCGACAAGCCTGAGGCTAATCCGGCCGTGATGGCAGCAGAGTAAGTGCAGCCAGTTCCATGAGTGGCGACGCCGCGCACGAAAGGCGCGGAGAATTCCGAAACCCTTCCCTCGAAGAACAACAGATCGACCGAATCGTTGCCCGCGAGATGTCCGCCTTTCAGCAGAAACGGGACGCCGTATTTTGCAGTTAATTCCTCTCCCGCCGAGCGCATCTCTTCCAAATTTTCGATCGGCCTGACCAACAGCGTGGCGGCCTCATTCAAATTCGGCGTGATAACGGCGGCCAGCGGAAACAGCGTTTCGTACGTCTTGATCGCGTCTGCGCTCAATAATAAATCTCCGCTGGTTGCGACCATTACCGGATCGACGACCAGCGGCAGTTTTACCGCGAGGTCTCGAAGAACGTCCGCCACCGTTACGATCACGTCGCTGGAATGGAGCAAGCCGGTCTTGATCGCCGCGATGGGAAAGCTTTCAAAGAGAACTTCGATTTGTTCGCGAACGATCCGCGCCCCGATATCCTGGATCCGCACAACTTTGCCCGGCCTCTCCGCGACCACGCACGTGATCGCGGTCAGTCCGTAGACGCCGAGCGCACTGAAAGTCTTGAGATCAGCCTGCGCGCCAGCGCCTGAACTGCAGTCGGAACCGGCGATAGTGAGGGCAACGGCTGTAGCGGGGCTCTCTGAGCGTCGGCCTGCTTGCTTAGCCATCGAATTCGACCCCGAATGCTTTCGGGGCCGCTACAAGAATCTACGCGCCGTCCTCACCGATGGCCTCGACGGGGCAACCTTCCATCGCCTCGCGACAAAGCGCTTCTTCCTCGGGAGTCTCCGCTTGTTTGTAGACGAAGGAGTGTCCTCCGTCGTCATTGCGTTTGAAATTCGCAGGCGCCGTCTCCCGACAGAGATCGCAGTCTATGCACTGGTCATCGACATAAAATTTCCCGTCTACGTTTTCGGGATATTTATTGGAGGCATCAGCCATAATTCTTTCCGCTGAAAGCGAAGGGAACGGTAGAAAGAATCAATGGAGGCGCAAATGCGTATTTCCTCGTTGACGACCGGGCAACCAACCGGCGATGACAGGACACGCGAAAAGGTCTGGAATCATGGCGAGCAAGAAGAAATCAACTGAAGCTTCCAGCACGTTCAAGGCATTCCTCGTCGAGTTGGTTGTCTACGGCATTCTCGTCGTCGCTTACTTCCTTTTCGTTCTTCATTTTCTTGCCGACTGGATCAATCATCTGGAAGCCACCCGAATCAAAATCTACGCGGTGGTTTCGATTGGATTAATCATTGGCCAGGCGGTTTTGCTGGAAAGTCTGACCTCCTGGCTGATGCGCCTGCTGCGCGGCGGCCGTTCCGAATGATGGCGATGTTTTTCCCGATCTCCCACGCGGAGATCAGTCCCATTTACCTGGTCGTGGCCGGTTTCGTGATTGGAATCTTCGGAGGATTCTTTGGAGTGGGAGGAAGTTTCATCGCGGGACCGGCTCTGCGTGCGGTAGGTCTCGATTGGAATTTTGCGGTCGGGACCGATCTGGCCCACATCGTCGGAAAATCGGTCGTCGCAGCGAAGCGCCACCGCGCCTTGGGCAATGTCGATCTCAAGCTCGGTTTGATCATGGCGCTCGGGACGATTGCCGGCGCCGAGGTGGGGGCGCAATTGATCCAAATCCTGAAGCGAGCGGGCAACGTCAATCTGGTCGTTAGCGTTATTTCGATTGCGGTTTATCTGAGCATCTCCGGCTTCATGCTCTGGGAGGGTTTGGCGACGCTGCGGGCCGGAAAGCAGCGTGGCTCCCGGCAGGGAAAGGGGAAAAAATCAAAGCAGGATGAATCCTCCTTTCAGCACATCGCCCAGGGCGTCCAAAAATTGCAAGTCGGGCCGATGATATCGCTTCCGGTTTCGGGCATACGATCAATTTCGCTTTGGGCCATCCTGCTCGTGGCGTTTATCGGAGGAATCTTCAGCGGCTTTCTCGGCGGTGGGGCCGGTTACATCCGGATGCCGGCGATGGTCTTTGTCCTGGGCGTTCCCACTCACCTCGCGGTCGGCACGGATCTTTTCGAAATCATCATCTCGGCGAGTTATGGAACATTCACTCACGCGATCAAGGGCAACGTCGACATCATGATCGCTCTCGTCATGAATACCGGCGCCGCCATCGGCGCGCAGATCGGAGCCATCTCCACCCAGTACTTTACTGGACCGAAAATCCGCCTCGCCTTCGTCCCGCTTCCGTTGATCGGAACCGCCATCGTCATTTACACTTTGTTCACTGGAGCCAAGCTCTAACCCGCTATGCGCATTTTGATTTGCAGCGATGGCACCGATCCGACAGACAGGCCGGCGAAAGTTGGTGGATTGCTGGCGGGTCCGTGCGGAGCCTCTGCGACTCTCCTTGGCATAGCCGAGGTGCCCACCGACGCAGAGCCATTGCGAGCGGCGCTGGAAAGCGAGGAGAAATTGCTACGCGGGTACGGCGTTTCGCCGGAAATCGTTATGCGTGAGGGCGAACCCATTCGGCAAATTCTAAATCAAACGACTGAAAATCAGTACCGACCTTACCATCATCGGCACTCGGGCAAAGGCGAGGACCGGATTGTATTGGTACTCGGAGAAAACGTACGAAGTGATCAAGGCCGTTCCATCACCGGTGCTGGTGGCGAAGGGCGAGTGTGCACGCATTTCACGTATCCTCGTTTGTACCTGGAGGAAAGCACTATATCGAGGACGCGGTGCAACTGACCGGCAAATTCGCCGCTTGCGTAGGCGCGTCGGTCACATTGCTCCACGTCATGGCGGAGCCGCCCGCGGTTTTCGCTGACCTTCTCCGGCTCGAAGAAGACGTGGACGGGCTCCTCGCATCCGGCTCGGAACTCGGCGTCAATCTGCGCGCGCAAAAAGGAAGTCTCGAAAAACTTGGCGTGAAGACAGAGGTGCGCGTCCGGCACGGAATTGCCCTCGACCAGATTTTCGCGGAAGTGTATGAAGGCGGCTATGACGTCATCGTAACGGGATCTTCGCAGACGCGCGGCCCACTCCGGCACTACATCATGGGCGATCTGACGCGAAGCATTCTTAATCGGGCGGACTGCCCGGTGCTGGTCGCGCGCGCTGGTCCATTGAACGCGAAGCGCGGAGGTTTTTGGAATGGGCTCAAGGCGATCTTTGCTTCTGCGCTGCCTCCGGCTCGCGTCCAGGAGCCGGCCGTGGAGTGATCGTCATTCGTCAGCTTTTGCGCTGACCTCGTTGTGACGAATGAACTGGCTGGCGCACCTTTGCCGTGAATGGACAGTCGAGAGCTGGAGATCAATCACGCCGGCGCTCGCGACGCCCGAGCCATTGCGCTGGGACGATTCCAGGCTAACTGCCGCCTGGCTCGGTCACGCCACGGTGCTAATCAACTTTTTCGGCGTTACCATCCTGACCGACCCCGTGCTTTTTTCGCGCAGTGGCATTCGCCTGCCCCGCCTGACCATCGGACCGAAGCGCCTAACGAAATCCGCGTTGGAATGGAATGCGCTGCCGCCCATCGATCTCATTCTGCTTTCCCATGCGCATTTCGATCACTTCGATATGCGGACGCTCCATTGTTTCTCGGAACGGACAAAGGTGATTACCGCTCGTCGCACGCGCGATCTGCTCCGCTGGACGCGCTTTCGCGATATCACCGAACTTCATTGGGGCGAGGAAGGAAAAATCGAGTCGCCTAACAAGTCCGTCACCGTGAAAGCGATTCGAGTGAATCACTGGGGCGCGCGAATGCTGCGCGATTTCTACCGTGGCTACAACGGATACATCATCGAAAGGCGGGGGCGACGTCTCATTTTCGGCGGCGACACGGCATTCACCGATTGTTTTGCCGAACTACGCGATGATCGTTCCTACGATTTGGCGATCATGAGCATCGGCGCGTACGATCCGTGGATCCGAGTGCACGCCAGTCCCGAGCAAGCCATTGCGATGTGTGATGCGGCGGGTGTCCGCTACCTCATGCCGGTCCATCACCAGACGTTTCGCCTGAGCGCCGAACCGTTCCGCGAACCGATCGAACGTTTCGAAACCGCGCTGAAGGACGAACCCGAGCGCGTCGCTCTGCGCGAAATAGGAGAAACTTTCGTGCTCCCTCGATAGCCACGCCTCTATGAGGCGCGTCGGTTCGCCCTTGCCCGCATTCGCGCCGGATGCCATCTTTGGCCCCGCCAAAATCGCCGATGTAGCTCAGTGGTAGAGCAACGGTTTCGTAAACCGTAGGTCGTGGGTTCAATCCCCACCATCGGCTCCAGAATTTCATCCACTTCCTTCGACGCCTCGATCGCCCGAAACTCCTCCCGTACCCGCGCGCTTCCAACGCCACAGCTCGTTCGCGAGTCCGACAAAGAGCAAAAGTGTAGCAAAAAATACGCTCCCGTAGATTTGGGCCGTTCGCGGATTCGGAATCGTCGCAGCAAGTAAGGCCAGCGAAGCCACTGTCCACCGGAGCAACCCGGGGCCGGCACCAATCATGACTCTTTGAACGATGACCGTAAACGGGTAGAGCAACCAAACGTAAAGATAACCAAACGAAAGCGGAGTGAAGATCAGCATCAGGAGCAGGAGAAGTGCGAATTCGATCGCGTCTGTCTCCGCAGTCCGCCGGGTGCGCCGAGGCATCACGCCGATGTAAACCAGACCAAGGAGCAAGGCAGAGCCAAGGATGATCCCATTGACCGTCGCGAATTTCAGGTCCGCGATATTGGCGTAGGCCGGTGTGTGCGGCCCCCACTGGAAATCATATTCCGTATGCCGGAGCATTCGATTTGCGACGCCGAAAATCGACTGGTTCTTCCACGCGTTGCTGCGACCGGCCCGCTGGCCGACTCCGCTCTCGTCGTATTTCAGGAGCATGCCATCGGTCCATCGACGCAAGTCCTGCCTGGCCTGTGCCACGCCGCGAAATGGCGTGGACAAAACCACGAAGAATGCAAGCACAAGAATGAGCGAACCGGTCGCAACCCAGTAACGCCGATAAACGAGATAGACGATTGCGGCGATCGGGAAGGCTTTGATCGCGGCCGCTACCGCGATCAAGGCACCGGCGAAAACGTGACGGCTCGCCCGCAGGCAAATGAACGCTCCGAGCATAAGCGCGAGCAGGAGCAGGCTGGGCTGGCCAAGGAAGAAATTGCTCCAGACGTAAATGAGCATGGCAAAATTGGGCGCGAGATAAAGCAGCGCGTGCTGGCGTCCCCGTTTCCCGGTCGCGAGATAGACCGAGAAGACGATGCAGGCGATCCAGGCCCCGCCATTGAGCACCACGAAAAAAAGGATCAGACCGAATTGCCCGAGCAAACTAACCGGCGCCAGGAAGAGCGCGCACGGCGGCGGATACATAAAATCGAATTTGTGGACAAGAAAGTTGGGATAAACTTCCTGACCGTGGAGGACGAGCTGTCCTGTTTGATACCAGGTGATGTAATCTTTGATGCTGTGACCGCGCAGGCAGTGGAGCAGCGGCACAATCGCGAAAATGAGAAGCACCACGACGAACAAACCTCGCGAAATCCGGAATCCCTTTTCGGTATTGAGGCCTTCCAGGAACTTCGGGAGCGGCGGTGGTTTCCTGGAGGTGGTCACGAGTTCGATTTTGGACAGACTGCTTTGTTCAGCGCCGGCGGCCGACGCTTGTGCCATTCCGTGCTTTGTTCGTAGGCATGTGCGATTTGCAGGATCCGCGCCTCATCGAGGGCCTTCCCGAGCAGTTGCAATCCGATCGGAAGCTGATGTTCGCCGTCGTCGCCTTGTGCGAAACCGCACGGAAGACTGATTCCACAAATCCCGCCGAGGTTCGCCGCATTGGTGAAAATATCCGCGAGATACATCTGCAACGGATCGGCTGTGCGCTCTCCGAGCTTGAAAGCGGGAACAGGCGATGTCGGCGAGATCAACGCATCCACTTTCGCAAACGCCCGGGTGAAGTCATGCCGGATCAGCTCGCGCACTTTTTGCGCTCGCAGATAGTAGGCATCGTAATAGCCCGAACTCAGAACATAGGTCCCGAGTATGATCCGGCGTTTCACCTCGGGACCAAAACCTTCGCCGCGGGTGCGGCTGTAGTGATCCAGCAAATCCTTTGGATTCTCAGCCCGATAGCCGTAACGAACGCCATCGAAGCGGGCGAGATTCGCCGACGCTTCCGCGGTGGCGAGAATGTAATAGACCGCAACCGCATAATTGGTGTGCGGCAACGACACCTCCACAATCTCCGCGCCTAACGATTGGAATTGGACGACGGCGGCATCGACCGCAGCCTTCACCTGCGGATCGATGCCTTCAAGCATGTATTCTTTTGGTAAACCAAGCCGCAAGCCGCGCAAATCCTGTCCGAGTAGCGCGGTGTAATCCGGCACCGGTTCGTCGAGAGAAGTGCTGTCTTGCGGATCGGCGCCCGCGATCGCGTTTAGGAGCAGCGCGTTATCGCGCACCGTTTTGGTGAGTGGGCCGATTTGATCGAGAGAGGAAGCGAAGGCGACGAGGCCGAAACGCGAAACGCGTCCATAAGACGGTTTGAGTCCGACTACGCCACACAGGGATGCCGGCTGCCGAATCGATCCGCCGGTGTCGGTTCCGAGCGCGCCGAATGCTTCATCGGCCGCGACCGCAGCCGCTGCGCCACCGCTCGAACCTCCCGGAACACGAGAAAGATCCCACGGATTGCGAGTCAGTTTTACGCTCGAATTTTCCGTGGACGAGCCCATCGCAAATTCGTCCATGTTCATCTTGCCGAATGGAATTGCGCCGGCGGTTTTCAGTTTACGAATCGCGGTGGCGTCATACATCGCGCAATAGTTGCGCAGGATTTTCGAGCCGCACGTGCACGGTTGACCGGACAACGCTGATGATGTCTTTTATGGCGATCGGCACTCCGCCGAGCGGGAGACCAACATCCGCGTTTTCGGCCTCTTTCGCCGCAGCTTCAAAGTCTAACGACAAATACGCTTCCACTTGCGGATCGATCTCGCCGATCCGGGTGCGCATAGCCTCGATCACGTCACGCGGCGAAACTTCGCGACGCCTGAGCAAACCCTGAAGATCGGCGATGGTGAGCGCCGGCAGATCGATCATTCCACGACTTTGGTGACGATGAAAAGGTCGTTCGATTGGCGCGGCGCGTTCCTCAGGGCTTCTTCGGCAGTGAACCAATCGCGCGGTTCGTCCTCGCGGAAGACGTTGAAAAGTGGAATTGCGTGCGCGGCCGGTTCCACATCGGTCACGTCCACTTCACCAAGCTTGCCCGCGTATTCGAGAACGTGATCGAGCTGCGCCTGGAAAAGAGCGGTCTCCTCGTCTGTGAGATTGAGGCGAGCCAGTTTGGCGACGTAAGCAACGTCGAGAGCGGCGGCGTTGGGCATCTCGGTCGGTGCTTAGAAATGGAAATTGGTCACCAGCCAGATCACCGCCGCGGTGAGCGCGATGACCAGAACGAGGAAGATGATGCGACCTTCGCGACGTTCCTTGCGCATGGAAACGCGCCGGCCGGAGCCTCCTCCGTTGTCATCACTGAAACGCTTGTCTTGAATGGTGAGCGAGACATCGAGACGATTGCCTCCCTCGCTCGCGCGCCGGAGCAACTCCTCGCGTTCGCGGCGGGAAGTTTCTTCCGCCGCCCGCGGTGCCTCCTTGATCATTCGCTCAAGCTTTTCCATCTCTTCGCGCAACTGCGATTCTGCGCGAGCCAGGGCTGCTTGCTGCTGAGTAAGGGGAGTATCGAGTTTAGAGGGTCGACGAAACATGCAGAATTACTGAGTTTTCGTCGCCAGCCAAAGGAAAATGAGGAGAGCGATGCAGCTGAAGACGATCAAAGGAAGTGTCAACGCCAGCCCGATCTGGATCCATTCCCCGAAGGATCTCCCGCTGCCAACGCCAGAATATTCGCGCGTCACTTCGGGCAGGGCCACCTCGCTCGATTCTTCGTTAGTCCCGGCGTACAAACGACTGCGTTGCTGACTGAATTCCGCACGCGCGTCATCCACCTTGCTCAGGGCGCGGCTCAATTCCTTATGCAGATCCGTCGGATTCCAATCCTTCGGGTCGATCGCTTCGAGGATTTCGAGATGCTGACCGAAACTTTCGCGGGTCGCCCGCAACTGCTCGAGTTTCTTTTGCGTGTCGTAGGCTTCCCGCTCCAGCACGACCAGCGATCGCGTCAGCTTGTCCGTCATTTCGGCCCGTCCCTGTTCCAGCTCGCCCTGACGCCGGCTGAGTTCTTCGAGCTCGCGTTTTTGTTTCTCGATCTGTTCCTGCTGTCGCTTCAGCTGGAGCAATTGCTCGTGCGCCTTTTGCACTTGCGAGTCGAGGTGTTCGGTTGAAGCGGCCTCTTCTTCGCTTAATTCCAGCATCTGCTCGATTGGTCGAATTCGTTCTGCCATGAAAATCCTTCGCGGGGTTGGGTTCGCGGCGCGTTCGGGTAGGACGGCGGCCGCTCAGCGCCCACATTAATAAGACGGCCTGAAAATTCCAGACATTTCCGGCAGGAAAATTATCCGATGCAAGGTCCGGACGTTTCTCATCGTCCCGGCATCATTTCCAGGAGCACCCCTTTGAAATATTCCGTTTCCGGCAGAGTCGGCAGGACGGGATGATCGAGCGCTTGTTCGAATCGATGCAACCGTCGCGCTGACCGCCGCGCATCCACCAACGCATCGGCAATCACTTCGCCGAAGACGGCGGAGCTCACGTGATGCGAGCAGGAAAATGTCGCGAGTAATCCATCGTGTGAAAGCATCTTGAACGCGCGCACGTGTAACTCGCGATAGCCGCGCATGGCATCATGCAATCCTCCTTTCGTCTTGGTGAACGACGGCGGATCGAGAATGATCAGGTCGTATACGGCTTCCGCTTTCTCCGCCGCGCGCAGGAATTGAAACGCGTCCTGCTCGATCCAGCGGACCTCGAGTTTGTTGCGCCGGGCGTTTTGTCGGGCGGTTTCAATGTTCTCAGCGCTTGCTTCCACCGCCGTAACCTCGCTCGCGCCCGCACGCGCGCAGGCCAGCGCGAACGCTCCCTGGCTGGTAAAGCAATCGAGAACACGCCGTCCCTTCGCGTGCTGCGCGACAACCACATAGTTCGGCAATTGGTCGAGATAAAAACCGGTCTTTTGCGCATGCAACAGATCGATCTGCAATTGCAAACCGGCGACCTCGATCGCGACCCCGCCCGGCGCTTCGCCTAACAAGACTCCGCTGCGCAACTCCAATCCTTCGGCGCGCCGGACCGGCGCATCGTTCCGCTCAAAGATGCTCCTCGCGTCGAGTACCGCGGCCATTGCCTTAACGATTGTTTCTTTCCGCATGTCCATCGCCAGGGTGAGTGTTTGCAAAACAAAATGTTCGCCATAACGATCGATAATTACGCCCGGCAGACCGTCGCTTTCGCTCCAGACGACACGACAAAGTCGGGGATCGATATTGCGTCGCGCGCGATATTCCGCTGCCTGCGCAATTCGGCGCTGGAAGAAATCGAGATCGAGATCCTGTCGCCGACGCGAGAAACGGCGCGCGACGATTTGCGATTTACTGTTGTAAATCGCGCTGCCAATCAGGTGGTCGCGGCCATCTTTCAGAGAGATGACGTCGCCATCCACAGGGCTGCCGAAAGCTTTCATCACTTCGCCAGAAAAAACCCAATCGTGGCCGTGCAAAATGCGCGCGCGCGGTTTGACGACAATTCCGGCCATGCGCTAATAATGTCCTACTTATGCAAACCGCTCCACAGTCGATTGTCGATCTTCCCGGAATCAAAAAACTGCGTAGTGGAAAAGTCCGCGAAGTATTCGATCTCGGCGAGACACTGCTTTTCGTGGTGACCGATCGGCTTTCGGCTTTCGATGTCATCCTGCCGGATCCGATCCCGAAAAAGGGCGCCGTCTTGAATCAGCTCTCGGCGTTTTGGTTCAAACGCTTCGACAAGATCGACAATCACTTTGTCACCGCGGACTTCGAAGATTTTCCGAATGAATTGCAGCCGTTTCGCGCCCAGCTTGCGGGGCGATCCATGATCGTTCGCAAGACGAAGCCGTTGGCGGTCGAGTGCGTCGTGCGCGGCTATCTGGCCGGATCCGGCTGGAAGGAATACCAACAATCGCAGAGTGTATGCGGCATCAAGCTGCCGGCGGGTTTGCAGCTCGCCTCGCAATTGCCTGAGCCAATCTTCACTCCGTCGACGAAGGCGGATGAAGGCCATGACGAAAACATCGACATGAAGGAGTGTACGCGCATCCTCGGTGACGAGATGGCGAACCAGGTAAAAAAACTCAGCCTCCAGATTTATTCGGCCGGGCGCGATCACGCGGCGCGGTGCGGCATCATTGTGGCCGACACGAAATTCGAATTCGGCACGGTCGGCGACAACTTGCTCCTGATCGACGAGTGCCTGACGCCTGACTCCTCACGATTCTGGCCAAAAAATGAATATGTGGTGGGCAAGAGCCCGCCGAGCTTCGACAAGCAATTCGTGCGTGATTACCTCGAGACCCTCGACTGGGATAAGACGCCGCCCGGCCCGAAATTGCCGCCCGAGGTGATTGAGAAAACGAGCGCGAAATATCGCGAAGCCTACGAAAGGCTAACGGGCAGCGCGCTTGCCTGAGCGGTCACCGTGAGGTCAATTCCTCGGTCCACCGCCGAGGCGTTCGATTAAGACATCGAGAATGCGTGACGACGCGATGAGGGAGACGGAACAGAAAATTCCTTTCGCGAAGATGTACCAGGCAATCGCTTCGTTTTCGAACTTCCCTTCGAACACTTTGTTTCCGAGAAGAAACGCATAAATGCATACGACCAGGACGATGAATGCTGCCGGGACTGCGATGGGGCGAATTGATTTCATGATGAGGACGAACAGTAGCGAAGTTCGCAGCGAAAGCGCAGCCTAATCTGTTTTCGTCACCTCCACCGTCGAGGGCTCGGAGGGCAATGTTGTGCCGCCCCCTTTTTGTGATTTGATTGCGAGCTGATGAAGCCACGCAAAGCCGCCGTCGTTTTCATTTTCATCACCGTGACGCTCGACATGCTCGCGCTCGGGTTGATCGCGCCGGTCCTGCCCAAGCTTGTGCTCAATTTCCTCGGTGGCAATGCGTCAAGCGCAGCCAAGATGTTCGGAATTTTCGGAACGGTTTTCGCGTTGATGCAGTTCTTCTTTTCGCCGGTGCTCGGGGTTTTGTCGGATCGATTCGGTCGGCGGCCGATCATCTTGCTTTCGAATCTCGGACTCGGTCTCGACTACATTGTGATGGCGCTGGCGCCCACCATAGGCTGGCTCTTTGTTGGACGCGTCATCTCAGGCATCACGGCCGCGAGCATCTCGACCGCGATGGCCTACATTTCGGATGTGGTCGCACCGGAAAAACGGGCGGGCGCGTTCGGTATGATCGGCGCGGCCTTCGGAGTGGGATTTGTGCTCGGTCCGGCGCTCGGCGGCTTGCTTGGTAACGCTGATCCGCGGCTGCCGTTTTGGGTCGCGGGCGGTTTGAGCCTGGCGAACGCGCTTTACGGTTACTTTGTCCTGCCGGAATCTCTGGCCCGCGAGAAAAGGCGCGTCTTCACCCTGCGCCGGGCAAACCCTGTGGGCTCGCTGGTTTTGCTCCGCTCACATCCCGAATTGTTCCAACTGGCGACGATCCAATTCATCGGCTACGTGGCACACGAAGTTTTCAATGTTTGGGCCCTTTACTCGATTTTCCGTTATGGATGGAAAGAAGGAACGATCGGCGCGTCGCTGGCGGTGGTGGGGGCTTGTTCCGTAATAATCTCCGCCGGGGTGGTGCGGCCGGCGGTCGCACGGATGGGCGAACGCCGCACATTGTACGTCGGACAATTTTTCGGCGCAGTCGGCATGGTCGTCGCCGGTTTGGCCAGGACCGGACTGGCCTATTTCATTTCCATTCCGGTGATGATGATCTGGACGATCTCCGGCCCGGCCGCCCAAGGGATGATGACGCATCGCGTGAGCGCATCGGAACAAGGGGAGCTGCAAGGCGCGATCAGCAGCTTGCGCGCGATCGCGGTCATCATCGGTCCGGGACTTTTCACTTTCACATTTGCCTATTTCATTGATGCAAAACACGGTTGGAATCTCCCGGGAGCGCCGTGGTATCTGGGCGCGGCTCTTCTTTTCTTTGCCATGTTGATGTCGTTCCGCATCGAGCAGAAGAAGAACGTTCCGGCGGAAGTCGGGCCCACCGAGCCAAGTTCCGTCGTGGAACCATCGGTCTGAACGGCCCTTTAACTTGTTAGGGCCCGTAGTTCATTTCGGGATGAACGCGCCGTTGCCTTCGTCGAAATAAATTGTCTGATCTACGTGTGAAACTTTTAGGTGCTGCCGCCACACGGCGCCCGGAAATTCGCGAGTGCCTTGCAACGTTTCCGTCCGCGATTTTTCGGCAGCTGGGCAATCGATCATCGCTTCCGCCAGAACCCTTCCATCCATGGGCGGCGCTTTGATTCCGAGGATTTCCAGAATCGTTGGTGCAAGATCGACATTTCCCGTCGGTAGATCATCGACTGCTCCGCGACGGAAATCTGGCCCGGCCGCGATCAGCGTGTTGTGCATGTCAAACCGGCTGAGTGTGGCGTGTGTCCCGGCGCCGGCTTTGCGCTGCCAGTCGGCGGCAATCATTCCCGGTGTGCCGAATCGGTTTTTCGCGTCGTTCCAGCGAAACGCCATGACCACATCCGGCGCATCCTTGGTGGCGATAGCCGCCGCTTCCAGACGAAAAGTTCCCGCCAGACCTTCACGCGAAAAAATGACGCCTGCGAAATCGGACTGCTGCAGCCATTCCACCAACTTGCGCGTGATCTCGGCATCATGATCCTTAACGTAAAAAAACGCGGTCCCACCGTTCGGCACGATGATGATATCGCCGGGAGCGGAATTGTCGGCGAACTCAGTAGCGGCGTGAAAGCCAGCTGTCTTAAGCAGCTCACGCAGGTCCACCGCGACCTCGACAGTGGAGAAACCGTGGTCGGAAACGACGAAGACGTCTGTTTGGTCGCGCAGAGTCGCCTTCTCAAGCGAGCGCAAAACAACACTCAGATCACGGTCCACGCTCTTCATCCCTTCGAGAGCAATCGGCGAACCCGGCGCATGAGCATGCTGCGAATGATCCGGATCGCTTAACCAGAGCAGTGAGAAAGCGGGAACGCTTTCGCGCCAGAGCACTTCTGTCAGGCCTTTCGTCGCCCATTCATCCTGTTTCTCGTTAGGCGTAGCCGGAGGAGGAAAAGGCCCGAGCACGTTTGCTCCGGCGATGGAGGACGCGGTCTTGCGGTAGAGATTGGCGGATTCCTTCCCGGCAGTATTCTCACGTTCCGCTTTTCGATCGAGCAAGAGAACATTGTCCTTGGCGCCGACAATGGCAGTGGCTCGTCCGGATTGTTGCACGAGTTCTGCGATTGTTGGGACGGCGAGATACTTCCCGTGCGTCACCTCGTCGCCTTTTCGCACCGCGGCCGAGTTTTCGGTATCGATTGCGTTCCTGGCGTTGATCCCGCGACGATATTCGTGATTCCCGAGCAAGCCGCTGTGTTGCGGATAGACTCCCGTCGCGATAGCTGTTGTGTTTACATTCGTGAGGCTCGGATAAACAGCGTGGTGATTTCGAAAGAAAACGCCTTCCTGCGCCATCTTCCAAAGAGCTGGAGTATTCGCGTCGGAAACGAAATCGGGCCGCATTCCATCCCAAACAACCACCACGACATGTTTCGCGCGGCCGGCGGCATCCGCAGCGATCGGACATAACGCCAGGAAGTATGCGCCAAGAACGAACAATCGATTCATCATCGCCTGATTCTCTCGAAAAGAATGCGCAACGCCATCGCGGAGTTGTGACGGTCTTGTGACAGCGCGGCTTGTCGCAGCGGCCCGTTGTTGCCGCCGCCCGCTCGCGAATCTTTTCGGAGTCGCTGGCGGCAGAGAAAGAGGAAAATTGGGACGCCAAGAGTTCCCTTGTCATCCTGGCAAGCTTTGGCGAACGTGTTCGGCGCCGGATGAGAATTCAACGCCAGAAATATCACGACATCGAGCGCATCATAGAATTCGATTTTGTTCGGGCGACGGAAGCGGCAGCGCTGAATTCATTGCCGTGGCTGGGCCGGGGCGAAAAGGAAAAGGCGGATGCCGCGGCCTGCGATGCGATCCGCGGAATGTTCGACCTCATGAATATCTGCGGCGAGGTCGTGATCGGCGAAGGAATCAAGGATGACGCGCCCGGTATTTTCAAAGGCGAACAACTTGGGACCTGGATACCCGGAACACCACAATTCGACATCGCGCTCGATCCCATCGACGGCACGACCAATATCTCGAAAGGCATGCCGAATTCCATCAGCTGCATCGCCGCCGCGAGCCCGGAGGAGGGAGTGAAGGTCGCGCTCCGCGATGTCCCCTCATTCTACATGATGAAGCTCGCCTACGGGGCGGCGGTCATCCGTCACATGCAGACGACCGGCTTGAACACGATTCGTATCGAAAGCCCGATCGAAGAGACTCTCTACGCAGTAGCCCAGGCGTTGAACAAGCGACCACAGGACGTGGTCGTGCTGATGTTGGATCGTCCGCGTCACAAGGAAATCGTTGCGGAAATTCGGCGCGTCGGCGCTTCCCTCCGCATGATCAGCGATGGCGATATCGCCGCGGCAATCGCTCCGGCCATCGCCGAGAGTGGCATCGATCTTTACTTTGGCATCGGCGGATCGCCGGAAGCCGTGCTCGCCGCGGCCGGAATCAAGTGTCTCGGCGGCGATATGCAATGCGTGATGTGGCCACGCGACGAAAAGGAAAAGAAGGCCCTCATCGCCGGAGGCCACGAGAAGGACTTGGGCCGTGTTTTTTTTGCCGACGATCTGGCCAATGGAAAGAACATCATTTTTTGTGCGACGGGCATCAGCGACAGTGCGCTGCTGCGAGGTGTGAAAGCGCAGGGATCGACCGCGATCACGCATTCCATTCTGATGCGAGCAAAGAGCCGAACCGTCCGTTTTATTCGCGCTTCGCACGATTTGCAGAGCAAGACGATTCGTTTGCGCTCGGACAATCGCGAACACCGCATTTAGGAAGAATGAGGGACGAAATGGTAAATCGCCGCTCGACACCTCGCTTCTCGTTTGTTCAAATCAAAAAAACTCGCCGCTTATGAGACAAATACCGAAAACCGAGCTGTCGCCAGACAATGGCGCTATCATCGATACCAAATGGAAAGTTGGCCCGCTAAGTTATCATGCGTGCGCGGCTGGCTCTTCCCATACGCAGCCGGAGGTGCGAAATGTGCCGCTTCCCGAAGTGATCGTTTTTGATCACATTGGTTTCAAAGGCGCTTACGCTCGGACCAATTTGAGTTTCCACTATTTGGGTGACTTTTGGAACGATCGCATCAGCTCGCTCATTGTGGTCAACGGCGTCTGGCGCTTTTATCGCGACGAATATTACAAGGGCGACTGTTGGGATCTCGGTCCCGGCTACTATGAATCCTTTTTCACTCAGGCCGGTCCGGATGATGTCGTCAGCTCATTTCAAGCAATCGCGCTGACGTAGTCGAACTGGTTCCTGGCAAGCGTCCCCGTTTTCGAATGACGCCAACTATTTCGTTAGGCGTCTGGCCCATCACTGGTCAGAGGTGAACAAGACTGTCAATTACTGGCTCATTGCTGCCTTCGTCGCGGGCTTTTTTGCCGTGGGTTATCCTTTTTGGCAGATCCCGTACAACAAGGTATCGCTGCCGAATACTTTGTATGGGCCAGGGCTCGTCGTTGTCGGTTTGGCTGCTGCCGCCGCTCGCGCCCTTGGAAAAGCGCGGTTACTGGCGGTAATTCTGGTTGTGGGCGCTGCCGTGCCCGCAGCGATAATTGCGCGAGTTGCGGTGGAGACGACGAAGGACCCGACTTCGCATAATCTGTGGCCGTTCGAGGTCATTATTGCGGCGTTCGTGGGTGTGACCTGTTCGTTGGCGGGGGCGCTGCTTGGAAGTTTGCCAAGACTTTTCTCCAAGCGTGAATGACGTCCTCCGAGACGACGGCGCCATCCGTGCGTTGCCCGGCAATTTGCGCCCGAACACACAGATGCGAAGGGCGCACGATTCGTTTAAGGTCTGATCAGGATGGTGACTCTAAATCGTGATGCGCTGGGCGAGAAGATCCTTGCCGGTGAACGCATCTCCGGCGCCGAAGCGGTCGAGCTTTATCGCTGGCCACTAGAAGAGCTCGGAGCTATGGCTGACGCCCGGAGACAACAAGCCAAGCGCTCGTCCTACAATGGCCGGGGCGAAGAGATCGTGACCTACATCGTCGATCGCAACATCAATTACACCAACGTCTGTAACGTTTACTGCAAGTTCTGCGCATTTTATCGCACCGAAAAAGATACGGATCATTACGTCCTGAGTCGCGAGCAGTTGGACGAGAAACTGGACGAATTGAGCGCAGTGGGTGGCGTGCAAATTCTAATGCAGGGAGGCCATCACCCGGGCCTGCAATTCCACTGGTATCTCGATTGGCTCCGGCACATTCATGAGAAATATCCTCATATTAATATCCACGGATTCAGTCCGCCGGAATTTCAGCACTTTGCCGAAACCTTCCGGATGCCTCTGCGCGAAGTGATCTCGGAATTCAAGAACGCTGGGCTCGGCTCCATTCCCGGCGGCGGTGGCGAGATTCTGGTCGATCGGGTGCGGCAGCGCATTTCGCCGCTTAAATGCAACAGCGACCAGTGGCTCGAGGTCATGCAGGTGGCACACGAGCTCGGATTGAAATCGAGCGCGACGATGATGTTCGGCCACGTCGAAACCATCGAGGACCGCGTCGAACATTTGCGGCGCCTGCGCGATCAACAGGACGCGACCGGCGGATTCACCGCATTCATTTGCTGGACGTTTCAACCGCTGCACACGGTTTTGAAAGTGGAACATCCGACCGGAGTGGCGGAGTATCTCCGAATGCAGGCGCTCTCGCGCATCTTTCTCGACAACTTCGAGAATGTGCAGAGCTCGTGGGTGACCCAGGGACCGGATATCGGGCAGATCGCGCTCAAGTATGGCGCGAACGATTTCGGCTCCGTCATGATGGAGGAAAACGTCGTCAGCAGCGCCGGGACGACGTTTCGCCTGAACGCGGCCGAGATTGAAACACTTATTCGCGATGCGGGCTACGAACCGCGCCGGCGGAATAATTGGTACGAGCTCTTGAATTAAACGCCGCCGGTGCGTTCTTCTGCGGAATGCGAGCCGGCCAGTGGAAATCCCGCCTTGACGATTGCCGTGCTCTTCCCCATCTAATACGAACTCGCCTCGCACCGGCTTCTCGCAAAGCCCGCAAATTCTTATGAACTACGTTCCGAAATCGTGCCGCCGTTGGGCGCTTGTCTTGTTTCTTGCCCTTGTGGCGATCGAATCGGGCGGCATCGCTTCTTTCGCGCAAACCGGCGCCACGATTCGTTCGATCGACGTTCGAGTACTCCGGTCCGCAGAACGTCAGCCGCGAGCGAATTCTATCGCAGATGCGCACGAAAGTAGGCCAGCCATATTCAGACACGACCGTCGAACAGGACATCCGGGCGCTCTACACCTCGGGCGATATCCAAAACGTCCGCATTTTCGGCCAGCCCGAAGGCGACGGAGTAAAGGTGGTGGTGGTGGTCCAGACCCGCACGGTCGTGCACGCGATTGAAATAGACGGCGCGCAAAAATTCAGCGCCAAGGCCATTCGAAAAGCGATCAAGATTAAACTAAATACTCCGCTGAGCGGCGACGCACTGGAGGAAGGCCGGCAAAACATTATCGACCTTTATCAGGGGCACGGCTTCACGGATGTCAACGTACAGTACCGAGTCGAGAGTGATGAAAAGCGTGCGACATCCACAGTTATTTACACGATTAACGAAGGGGAAAAAGGATCGGTGAGCGTGATCCGTTTCGAAGGGAACAACTCTTTTAGCTCGAAAGTGCTGCGCAAGCAGATGAAAACGAAAGGCAAAACGATTATTTCGTTCCTCGACAAATCAGGCCGGCTTGATCAGGCGCAACTGCAAAACGACCTGGATGCCCTCCGCGAATGGTATCAGGACCATGGCTACATCGACGTCGTAATCGGAGAAATGCGCAAGGAGCGAACGAAGGCGGGAGTGCAACTTGTCATCCCGATCGTGGAAGGCGCGAAGTATCACGTCGGAAAAATCACGATCGTTGGCAACAAGGTCACTACAACGGAAAAAATCCGATTCTTTCTTAAGATGAAAGAAGGCTCGATTTACTCACCCAAGGCGCTTCGGGAAGATGCCAAGACACTGGCCGATGCGTACGGAGCCGGCGGATACGTCGATCTGGAGATTACTCCCCAAGCCCTCCCGGCGGGAGCAGGCCGGGTGGACGTGACGTACACGATTAACGAAGGTGATCGCTCCTTCGTGCAAAGGGTCAACATCGTCGGGAACGGCAGAACCAAGGACAAGGTCATTCGTCGCGAAGTCCTGATCGCGCCGGGGGACGTGTACAACACAGTGCGCGTGGACATTTCGAAAAAGCGCCTCGAGAATCTTGGCTATTTTGAGAAAGTCGAAACTTATCCGGATGATACGAGCGTTCCCGGTCGAAAGGATCTAACCGTCCAGGTCGAGGAAAAACGAACTGGGTCACTCAACTTTGGGATTGGCTATAGCACGATTGATAGCGCCGTCGGATTTGTCGAGCTTACCCAGGGTAACTTCGATATAACGAACTGGCCGACTTTTACCGGAGCGGGCCAAAAATTCCGGACCCGCATTCAATTCGGCACTCAGCGTCAGGATTTGATCTTTATTCTGACGGAGCCTTATTTTCTCGATCGCAGACTCTCGTTTGGAGGAGAGCTTTTCTATCACAACGCGGATTTCTATAGTGCAGTTTATCAGCAGCGCACTTATGGCCTCTCCCTGACGGCCCGGAAGCCGATTACTCCGTTCCTTTCCACTTCTGCTACGTATCTGCTCCAGAATGTGGACATTTACAATGTCGCGGGTAATGCAGGGATAGAGATCAAATCACAAGCGGGCTCGCAGTCGACAAGCGAGATCACGACGACCCTCGTCTACGACAACCGTGACAATCCGTTCATTACGCATACCGGGCATCGCATTGTGCTTACTCCTTATGTCACGGGCGGTTTTCTTGGCGGCGAAACGCAGATCTACGGATTCGATCTCGAAGTTTCGCAATATTTCAAGCTCCCGTACGATACGATTTTGCTCCTTAACGGAGAAATAGCCACGGTAGACAGGTGGGGAAACAGTATCGAACAAGTACCGCTCTACGATCGGCTCTATCTTGGGGGTGGAAATGATCTCCGAGGTTTCGGTTTTCGCGAAGTCGGTCCCAAAGACATACAGGGAAATCCGATCGGTGGAAAAACGCTTTCGCGTTTCACCATCGAATACACCATTCCAATTATCACCGGCAAGGCGCGACTCGCGATCTTCTACGATACCGGTTTCGTTAATTTCCCAGCCTACGATTTTAGCACAAGCAACGTCGCCTCCGACATCGGAATCGGCGTTCGACTTAATCTGCCGGTCGGCCCCATTCGAATCGACTACGGCATCCCGATTCAAAAAGATGGCAACTCGGGCTCGGGACATTTCAACTTCAACGTCGGTTATCAATTTTGAACGAACCTGAACCTCGGGGGTCTAAAGCCTCTCCAACAACCTGTTTTATGAAAAAGCTCCTATCTCTCGCCCTCCTTTCCGCCTTCGCATTGCCGGCCGCAGCCCTGGCTCAAGGGACGATGAAAATCGGCACCGTCGATATGAATCGCGCCTTTAAGGAATACAACAAAACCAAGGACGCCGAAAGCAAGATCAACGAAGCGAAGAATGCCGCGAAGAAGGAATATGACGACCGCGCCGACGCCTACAAGAAAGCCCTCGATGAGATCAACAAGCTGAACCAGCAACTGGAAGCTCCGGCTCTAAGTGCCGAAGCCAAAACGAAGATGGCAAAGGACCGGGACGAGAAGATCAGCAACATCAAGACAATGGAACGCGAGATCAACGAATTCCGCCAAACCCGCGAACGTCAATTGCAGGAACAGGCCCTCCGCATGCGCGAAGGGATCGTGAAGGAGATCACTGACGTCGTCATGGACAAGGTGAAGGCAAATAATCTGGACCTAGTTTTCGATAAGTCTGGTATGAGCTTGAATGGGGTGCCGATCCTGATGTTCTCCCGAGATAACATCGAATTCACGAACGAGATCATTACAGCTCTGAACAAACCGGGTCGCGCGACGACAACTGCTCCAGCGCCCGCGGCTTCTGCCGCGCCCGCGAAGAAGCCTTAAGCGCCCTCTACGTTTTACAAGGAAGCACGCGCAACTCCGCGTGCTTCTTTTTTTGTCTTCCTTTCTGATCGGGTGGGTAAGAGCAAAGAGATTACTCACTGTTTGCGAGCGACCTGTGATGGGCAAATAGTTGACGATGGGCTGTCGGCAGCGGGCAATGGCGATCGGGGCTTTCTTCGGCATCTCGCTGATGGGCCCTGCGCAGGCTGCTGATTGGCGGACGACTATCACCGAGAGCCCGCCTGGATCATTTCCCCTCCCGCGATCGCTTCATGCGAACTATCGCTTCGGCTGGAGCGGATTTACTGCGGCGACTGCCGAGGTCAACTTCGCGAACCTTTCGGATGCCCGCCTCAGAGTTGAGGGAACCGGCCAAACGGTTGGCCTGGTTCGCGCACTCTGGAAAATGGATGTGAGCCTGATGGCGCTGGCTAATGCCAGAACGCTTCGTCCCATTGAAACAAAGCAGATCGAAACCGGGCGCTCAAAAAAAACCTCGACTGATCTCACGTTCGATGCCAAAGGCGTGACGCGCTTGCGCAGCCAACGGGAGGCAGTTCCAACCCAAACGCGGTTTGATTTTCCGAATCTTTTCGATCTTCAATCCGCTCTGCTCTATCTGCGCAGTCAGCCGTTAGCCGGGCAAGATGTCCTACGCATCGTTGTATATCCAACGACCTCTCCTTACTTCGCCACCATTACCGTGCTTGGACGCGAGAAGATTTCGGTGGGTGCCAGATCCTATGATGCGATCAAGCTTGATCTGAAAATGAGCAAGATAGGCAAGAACGGCGAGCTTGAGCCGCACCGGAAATTTCGACGCGCTACCGGATGGATTTCTGACGATGCCAATCGTCTTCTCCTGCGTGTCAACGCCCAAATCTTCGTCGGAACGGTCTTCGTGGAACTGGAATCGGTCCGATTCGACGAGGCAAAGGAATAATTGTTACTCGGGCACCATTTCGCCTTGATAAATAGGCTCCGAACGCTGCCACGGGAAGCGCCGACTACGCGGCCTCAACTGGTGCCGAGTGGGAAGCATGCCCATCACGGCAAGCGTTTCGAGATCGAGGCGACCGGTTACGACGAGTCCCACGCGCGCCTGATAGGCTCGCAATGCCAACTCGGTTCCGGGCCCGTAGACGCCATCGATGTCGCTGCGATAATAGCCGCCCCGCGCCAAGACGATCTGGGCACCGGTGATCACCTCCCGCTGAACATCAGGTGCCGAAATTTCGTACGGAGTGCCATCGAGAACTCCGTTCGTCTGTCGTGGCAGGTCATGCGGAATTGTGGCACTAGTCGGAGCGGGGGACGCGCGCGTCGGAGAAACTACTTCGTCCGGCTGCGAAGCGCTTGAGCCATCCCGTGAGGCCGCCGGATCGCCCGAAGGAGATCCCGTCCTCTTCTCCACAGATGTTGGCACCCGGTCCGATCCGATCCCAAGCGCGCGCTGGGTCTCGGAATTCAGCTCCCCGCTAACCTTTAAACCATTTCTGATTTGGTAACGCCGAATGGCGGCAACCGTATCGAAGTTTTCTTTTCCATCAACCTCGCCGTGGTAGAATCCCTGTTCCTTCAAACGCTGCTGCGCGGACGCGATCAATGGATCCGCCCGCGCCATCAAAGCGGTGCTGAGGCAAATGGCTACCACCAGAAATAGTCGCTGCCCGGACATCTGCTTCCCTCCTCAACCACCCGGTCGGGTCGACGCGACCGCAGCTTGACGCTGTCGAACCACGTCCCGATAACGCGTGATTCCTTCCGTAATGGCAGTGGCGATTTGCTCACGATATTCCGGGGATTGTAATTTGCCCACCTCGTCCTTATTCGAGAGGAATCCTCCCTCTACGAGCACAGCTGGATGTTTGACGTTGGCGATGACGAAAAACTGTTCTGCCTTCGTCCCGCGATTCAAAGCCTGCGTTTGCGAAACCAGCGCTTCCTGGATGAATCCTGCTAGGCTTTGACTCTCGAGATCCGGAAGTTGCGACGGGCGCTTTAAGAACGGCAGCCAGGATGGCATGGCCGGAAGATGCGACGCATAGTAAGTCTCCACTCCGCCGGCGATGGCTCTTTTCCCTTCGTTAAAATGGATGCTCACAAAAACGCAGTCGTGTTCGCGATTGGCCAGCGCCGCTCGACTGGCCAGCGAAACGTAGTCGTCTCCTTCACGGGTCAGGATCGCTGGCAGACCTTTCAAACGCACGAGCCGTTCTACGCGTTTCGCCACATCGAGCGTTAGATCTTTTTCAAGCACTCCCGCGGCCACAACTCCCGAGTCCACTCCGCCGTGGCCGGGATCAAGAACCACAAGAGAAATGGCCTCCAACGCCGGCGGCGTCACCGTGCGGGGCGTCACCGGCGTCCATGATTCGGGATAGAGTTGCAGCCAAGCGAGAGAAGCAACCATGAGAAGCAGGCCTAACCACGGCCAGACGCGCCGGATCATTTCCTTCCCGGAGAGCGTGGCACGCAACATGTGAGAAGCTGCTCTACTCCAGATTACTCAGCGATGCTCTGATCTCTTCGTCGCCTAACGACCGATAACGAATCGCCGATGTCACTTTGCGTTCCAGGATGGCCGCTTCCACCCCGCTCGTCCTAAGCTGCTCTTTGCGATGCGCCATGATCGCTTCGACGGTGGGCAGTTCTTTCACGCCATCCGGCCCTAGCGCCATATGCCCGACGTTCCAGACATCCAGCGCCGCGCGAAATGCCCGCTCGAAAGTAGAACTGCCATGATGCTCCTTTTTTAGGAATGACTCCATCAATTCGGTGGATTGTTGCGTGCCGCTGAGGACGCCGAAATCTTGCTGCACTTGCGCGAACGCTCCGCCATTCGTCGCAATCGCTCCGTCGTAGTCCACGCGCAGAAATAGATCCTCGCCCGCTTTCGCGCCGACTTCCGCAAAAAGCATGCGCGCGAGATAAGGAGCACCGTACACCTGCTCGAACGCCGCTTTCATGACCGGGCTAAGTGAATAATGCGCCAGGCGCCGCAGCGAAACATCAGCAGCGGAGCGCGTAAATCCTTCCGTGCTTGCCAGCTCAATTGCCGCCATGCGCAGGCGTTCGATATCGCCGGGATGGCCGATCGTTCCCATCGCGATCCGATCGTAAATCTCGAAAATTTTCTGACGCGCGCTGCCCAGAGTCAGCAAAAGAATTCCATCGCGATAACCGACCGCGGCGATCGGACTTCCGGCCGCCAGCTGCATCTCGATGTACTCGCGGCGATTCGCGATCGCTTCGACCCAGCGGTAAGGTTCTTCGATCATGCAACGTTCCGCTTAAAGATGGCGGCAATTTTTCGCTCGGGCAGCGTGGTGATCCCCTCGCGCGAAACGATTTTGATAATCGGAAAAATCTTTCCGCCGCGATCCACTCCGCCGGTCGCGGTATCTGCTTCGGCGGCGGTGTCGAGCGCGCGCAACGCAACCGTCACCGCCTCCTCTTCGCGCAATTCTCGGAGAGGCTTCTTCCCCCATTTGTTTTCGTGATGGAGAATTCCGCGCACTGCGGGCGATCCCGATCCGGTGGCGGCATAATCGGTCACTTCGAATTGTGCACCCATCGCGTCGTAAAAGTAGAGCCGCGCGGAGGGATCGGCCCCGGAATCGTAAGTGGCGAAGATCGGCACGACTACGCCAACGCCCTGCATAACGAATCCGAAATTGTCCCGCAATAGTTTCGAAAGGGCGCGGACTTTACCGTCCACGCTCATTTCCTGCAGCTGTGTCCGCCGGAAATATTGAAATGAATGTTCGAGCACGCGCGCCATTTCCCACGCGGTCGCAGGCACACCGGCAATGGCCATGATGGAGTGGCGATCGATTTCCAAAACTTTGTCGGCTCGATCGTAAACAACAGTGTTTCCCGCGGTGGCGCGGCGATCGCCCGCCACCAGAACACCGTCCGTGAACTTAAACGCGAGAATGGTCGTCGCTTCCGTCGAGGTCCATCCGGACTTGTTCAAGCTCGTGACCGGCTCTCCACCAAACGCCGGAAGCGCGCTGATCAATCCTTTGCGGCGCAGGAGTGCCGGAAAATCATCACTCGCGCCAGCACTCTGGCCGGGTGCCACGCTATTCAGATCCATCACTGACCAGTGCGCTGGCGGTAGCGCTTGGATTGATTGGGATCCACCTTGCGCATTTTTTTGAGAAGCTCTTTCGTATCGGGCCTGGATATATCCGGCGAGCGCGGTCCGTCGCCTTCGCCACCAGGTTTGGGTCCCCATGGAACCGGCGGCTTTTGAACGCGTTCAGGCATGCTAAAAATTCTAAGGAGTATTGCTGAAAAGGCAAGCTGGCCGCCTTTCTCGATCTCACCAGGAGCGATAATCGCGGCGTGCTTGCCAGCGTCGGCGCCTGATGCCAACATTGGAACAATGAAGGCTTTTGCGACTTACGCTTGTTTGCTTTGTCTGATTGCGACGACATGTAAGACGGCTCGCGCTCAAGCCGCGGTGGGAGACCCCGCTCCCAAGTCAGAAATCACGCAGTTGGAATTGCTGACCAAGAAAATAGACGAGCAGAATGCGAAGATTGATGCGCTCTCACAGCAGCTCTTGAAAATCGAGCAACAACTCGCAAAGCCCGGAGTAATGATCGGCGGGAGCACATCGACTCCTGTATCTACTCCGGCTCCGGTGATCGATTCGGTCCACGGCGGCCCAAACAGCCACACTGTTTCGCGCGGTGAAACGCTTACCTCGATCGCGAAGATGCACAAAGTCGGCGTGGAAGAACTGCAAAAATTTAATCACATCGAAAACGATCGGAAGTTGCAGATCGGGCAGATCATCCAAATTCCCGTTTCCAGTGCGGCGGCAGCCCCTTCCGCCAGCCCCACGCCGTCTCCCGCGACCGGCGGTGACTGATGGAAACGCCGTCGAGCCAGCGATGGTTTTTGCGCAAGCACGGGGACGGCAGCATCTTCGGACCACTCTCGTTTGAGCAACTCGCGGCCTGGGCTTCCTCCGCTCAGATTGCGCCCCACGATGCGCTGTCCACGAATCAGGAGACGTGGATCAAGGCCCCAATGTTGCCGGAACTGTGCATGGATTGGCTGGTCGAGGTGACGACGGAACGCTACTACGGCCCTACCACTCTCGGCGCGATTCAAGAATTTCTCCGTCTCGGCGAGATCGGAGGTGAGACCTTTATTATCAATTCCTGTGACGGGATGCGCAAGCAGATCGGCGAAATGCCGGGGCTTTTGCTCAACACGGCACCGATCGAAGAGACCGAGCCAGTGCCTTCATCTGAACACGTTTCATTGATTGAACCCGCTGCGACCAGAATGTCTATTGGTTTGCAGGATCGCATTCGGGATCTCGAGCAAAGCCTGCGCGAGGAACGCCGCGCGCTCGCGGAGTCAGAGGAACGTTGCGCCAAGCTGGAGCGCCAGCGCCAGGCGTTGATGCAGGAGCGCGAAATCCCCGCATCGTAACCGGACTGCAGTTCGTTAGGCTCTGGCAATGACCGGCACGTCAGCGCTCGTCGTTTCCAAAAAGCTCTGCTCGCAAAGTCGCGCGTACTTTCCGTCGAGCGCGAGGAGCTCGTCGTGTGTCCCGCGCTCGATGATGCGTCCGCGTTCCAACACCAGAATCTGATCGGCATGCACGACGGTAGAGAGCCGGTGCGCGATCACAATCGACGTGCGATGAAACATCAAGTGCTCCAGCGCTTCCTGAATTAGCCGCTCCGTCGCAGTATCCACGCTGGCCGTTGCCTCGTCGAGGATGAGGATCGGCGGATCTTTCAAGAGGGCCCGCGCAATCGAGAGCCGTTGCTTTTCACCAACGCTTAACTTTACGCCTCGCTCTCCGACGACACTGCTCAAGCCCTTTGGCAGGCGATCGATGAACGCGCGCGCATTTGCTGCTTCGGCTGCTTTGATCAGCTCCGAGTCGCTCGCCTCCGGTTTTCCCATGAGCAGATTTTCACGAATGGTTCCGTTAAAAAGAAAACTTTCCTGCGTCACCATCCCAATCGCTTCGCGCAATGGGCGAATACCGAATTCGCGCAACGGGCGTCCATCGATCAAAATTTCCCCGGAAGTGTATTCGTAGAAACGGACGAGTAGATTTACCAGGGTTGATTTCCCTGCCCCGGTCGCGCCGACGAGAGCCACCGTCTCGCCCGGCTTTGCGTGAAACGTTATGTGATCCAACGCGATAAGCCCCTCGCCGTACGCGAAGCTCACGTCGTTGAAACGGATATCTCCGGCAATCGCGATCGCTTCCCTCCGCTCCCAATCCGGCTCGATTTTTTCGTCGATGATTTCGAAGACACGCTCCCCAGCGGCGCGTCCAGCCTGCATGAGCTGGTTGAGTGAATGCAGTTTGCCGATCGGCTCGTACAGAAAACCGGTTAGCATGAGAAAGGCGACCAGATTGCCCAGCGGCATCGCCCCACGGAGGACCTCCTGCGCACCGACCGTGATCACGAGCACGACGCCGAGGGAGCCGATCAAATACATCGCCGGGTTGTAGATCGCCCAGACGCGCATCACGACGAGGGTCGCGTGCCGTAGCGCGTCGCTCGCGCGGTTGAAACGCGCGTGTTCTTCCCCTTCGCGCACGAAACTTTTGATCTGCCGAATGCCAGACAGATTATCGTGGAGCAAAGCGTTCATCGCCGAGGAAGCGCGTCGCTGCAGGCGGTAGCGGCGATGAGCCGTCAGCGTGTACCAAAGCGCGCCTCCGGCGAGAAGCGGTAGCGGCGCGAGGCCGAGCAGCGCCAGCTTCCAATTCACGTAGAGCATTACGCCGAGCATGATGATAACCTGCAAGGCAGCGACCACGCCCTGCTCGACGCCGTCGATCAACATCCGCTCGACGGAGTTCACATCTTCCAGCACCCGCGTCATCAGATCGCCGGTCGCGCGATTGTCGAACCATCGGAGCGGCAGCAATTGAATATGCGAATAGAGGTCGCTGCGCAGGTCGTAAATAACGCGCTGCTCGAAAGTGTTGTTGAGGACGATGCGAACGGCATTCAAACCGTGCTGAATGATAAACGCAATCGCGGCCACGGCCACGAGCGGCATCAATCGATCTGGTCGGTGTTCGCGCACCACTTGATCGATAATCTGCTTCGCCACCGCAGGAAAAACGATGACCATGAGCGTACCCACAATCGCGCAGGAGAGCGTGGCAAGCCCGAGCCACGGGTATCGCTTCAAATAGGCAAAGACTCGCCAGACTATTGTCATCCTTGCTGCAAAGTCCGCGACCGCCGAGCGGTGCGCAAGTTCCCGGGACGCGCGCAGCTTATTTACAGGAGGGTCGGCTTGTCTTAGTCTGCGTTGTGGTCATCCGCCAGATCTTCATCTCAACCGAACACAACTTCGTCGGCCACCACGGCGAGGAACCGGGAACGTCTCCACTCATCGAAAAGCCGCGAATCGACTGCGTCGCCGGCAAAGGCCTGCTCGGTGATCGCTACTTCAATCATCAGGAAGACTACAAAGGCCAGATCACATTTTTCTCAGCCGAGGTTTTCGAACGACTCTGCGCGAAATTCGAAATAAGGTCCAAACCAGCCGGCGTCCTGCGCCGCAATGTCATAGTCTCCGATATCGATCTTCTCTCGCTCGTTGGCTGCGATTTCGAAATTCAAGGAGTGAAATTCCGCGGCGCCGAGCATTGTGCACCCTGCGAGTGGATGGATGTTGCCTTCGCTCCGGGCGCAAAGGAATTTCTCAAGGACAACGCCGGGCTCCGGGCGAAGATTCTCACGGACGGGTCAATCACCGTCGGCGAGGCGCAGTTGTCGATCGTGCGCTAAGTTTCGCCGAGATTCTTGCGGAGCAGCGCGTCGAGCTTACGCGGCTGCGTGACGATGATCCTTTTGTCAACGATCCGCAGTAATTTCTGATCGCGAAACTTTCCGAGCGTTCGCGAAAGCGTTTCGCCTGTCGTCCCCATTTCCGCCGCCAGCACGCGTTTTGTCCGATCGAGTTTGATTTCAACGGAGCGATCACTCGCGGGGCGCGGACAGCGTTTCAGAAGCCAGTTGGCCAGCCGTGTTTCCATGTTCTTGAGCATGAGATCGTCGAGCAATCCCACGATCACGCGAAGATGTTGGCTCATGGAACCGAGCATGCGCAACGCAAGCTCAGGACGTTTCCGCAAGAGATCGACAAAATCTTTTTTCGGAACGAGCAGGACGATGCTCGATTCCGTCGCGCGCGCATCCGCTGGGTATCCGCCTTCGGTTGCGAGCGTCGCTTCGGCGAACGATTCGATCGGACAGAAAACGTGAATGACCTGTTCTTTTCCCGCTGCGCTCACCCGATGCACGTTGATGGCACCCTTTTGGACGATGTAAAAACCTTCTGAACGGTCGCCTTCGCGAAAGAGATAATCGCCTTTGCTGAGATGTTTTGGAATGATGAATGATGCTATCGCTTCGATGTCGGCCGCGGGCAGCCCAATAAAGAGCTGACAGCTGCGCAAAGTGCTTTCGATGACGAGCTGTTTGAAATATTTCGATTCCAGCGCCATTGACCGAATGCTATCCGGCCGGGTCCAATTGTCGATCCCGGCAGAATTTCATTCACAATTGATTCCGATCGAATGAACCGGACATCCCGTTCTCTCCGAATCCTTTCTCAGGAACCGTTTCGAATTTTCTTCCCGACTGGTTTGTTCCTCGGAATGGCGGGCGTGACGCTCTGGCTCCTGTTCTATTTCGGAGCCGGCATCCCGTATCCCGGCGTCTCCCACGCCCGACTCATGATTGAAGGATTCCTGGGATCGTTTGTGCTGGGATTTCTGGGGACAGCCGGACCGCGCATCTTGTCGGCGCCGCCGTTATTACTACGAGAGCTCGGCTCGATCTTTACGCTCGACTTGCTTGCGGACGGATTCCATGCGGCCGACGCACATCAGATCGGCGATGTCTGTTTCGTCGCATGTTTGCTCGTGTTCATGTGCGCGGGCGCAAATCGTTTTCGAAAACGGAAAGATTGTCCCCCGCCAAATTTTGCCCTCGTTATCCTTGGGCTTCTCTGCGGCATCGCGGGTGCGGCGCTCGTCGCTTGTTCTGAAAACGCGCAATATTCGGGCCTCTATCAATTCGGCAGCGCGCTTCTGAATCAAGGTTTCATCCTGCTTCCTGTGCTCGGCATCTCACCATTTTTCCTCACCCGTTTACTCGATCTGCCACAGCCGGACCTGCCCGAGTCGCGCTCGTTTCCGCCAGGCTGGTTTCGCCAGGCCGGTTTTGCCGCGTTCATCGGCGTCGTGATTATCGCTTCATTTTTGATCGACCTCTTCAATCTCCCGAAAGCGGCGGGATGTGTCCGTCTCGGCGCGATCGCCGTTTATCTCGCCGTGAGGATGCCCTTCCGCGGTCACAATTTTCTGGCCAATTGTATGCGCGCCGGAATCATATCGATCTTGGTCGGATTTACGATCTCCGTGCTCTGGCCGAACTATCGCATCGGCGCATTGCACGTAGTTTTCATCACCGGCTTCAGCTTCATGGTTTTCACTGTCGCGATTCGCGTCACCTTCGGCCACAGCGGAAATGCCGTGTTGTTTCAAAAACGCTTGCCGTTCCTGGTGATCAGCGGACTTCTTCTCGCTGTCGCGATGCTTTCGCGAGTAACCGCCGAATTCGCGCCGCGCGCGCGGATCGTTCACCTCGTCGCGGCGGCTATCTGTTGGCTCCTGGCCTCGTTGATTTGGATGGCGAAGGTCATCCCGAAAGTGGTTGTGACGGAGCCGGACGCCTGACGGCTCGGTCAACGCAGTTAGCATCAATCCTCCCGCCAAAAATGCGTAATCCAGGAGCTGCCAGACTGGCGCTCAACACGCGATTGGAAGCCCTCGCTCTCGAGTTTCTCGATAAGCGGCGATGGTAGAAACGGCGCAATAACGGACAGACCTTCGCCCGGTTGGAGCGCATCGACCGCGGCGCGAATTCTCGCGAATGGCTCATCGCCTCCGGCGATAATCGGTCTCACGTCGATTTTTTTGAATTTGCGAGACATCGGCTTCACTCCTCCCAACGGTTCAACCGGAGACTGCCTGCGGCGACGAGCGCGGCCGACCAAAAGGCCGCAATGAAACTGAACCACTCGCCAGCGTGCGCGATCCACCAACTCGCCAACGGAGTTTTGTTCGCGGCTTCAGCCGGAATCTGTTCCAACGCAAAAAGTGCTTCGATTCGAAATGCATCGAGCGGATTGAGCATCAGAAGCGAAACCCAAAGATCGGGAATTTTTTGCACGAACTCCCAGCGCGCAGCGAGCAGCGCGGTGAGATCGAGACCGAAAAGCAAGAGAAGCCAGGCGCTGACGCCGACGATGAGCGCTTGGGCGCGGTCGCGCGCGAAAAATCCACAAGCCAAACCGAGGGAAAGAAACGCGGCCGCGAGCAGCAGCGTTTGAAAGTAGAGCAGCGTGAGTTGTTGCGCGTCCGATCCGCCGAGCAAGCCGGGCAAAAAAAGGAGAAGCAAGACAGCGCCGAAGATTAACAAGTAGGCGAAAAATTTTCCGATGATATAGGCAGGACGCGCCACCGGTTGAGCGAACAACATTTGCCACTCTTCTCTCTCGGCTTGGGCGCTGCTCGCGCCGGCCAGAAGAGCGAAGAGGGAAACGAAATAGAGAGAAATCTGCAAGATCAAGAACGCGACGCTGTTTGTGTCTTCGCTAACAAGGATCGCGGCGCCGCCGCCAAGCAGCGACAAGACGCCGAAGACCTGGAAGTGGCGATTGATAAACGCATCGCGGAATTCGCGCAGCAAAACCGCCCGCAACGCCCCGGCGTCAATTAACGATGGAAAGGCGTGATTCATTGATCGTCGATCTTACGGGCTCTTCATGCACGGGAGATTCCACTTCGTCGAAGGTGCGCGGCAAATCCGCCGGATCGAGTTCGCGTTCGATTTTTCCTTCGCGACACAGGAGGCAGTGGTCCGCCACGTTGTTCCATTCCGCAATCAAGTGCGTCGTCACCAGAACGGCCTTCCCCCGTTCGGTTTCGAAGCGAAGCGTCCTCTGCAATCGCTCACGCCAGTTCGGGTCGAGGCTCAGACCGGGTTCATCCAGCAATAAGACCGGCGCGTCGGGCAAGAGTAGCAATGCGAGGCCGAGGCGCTGGCGGGTGCCACCGGATAATTCGCCGGTGCGAACGCGTTCGAACTCGAGCAAGCCAGTGAGTTCGAGCATCGCTGCACAACGCGAGAGCGCGACGCCACGCAAGCGCGCGTAGAATCGCAAAATCTCCAAACAGGTCATGCGCGGGTGGAAACCGGGGTTTTGCGGCAGATAGGCCAGCGAACGCTGCGCGGCGATCTTTTGATCGACAATATCAAATCCGTTGAGCCGCGCGGTTCCACTATTTGGACGAATCAGCCCGGCCAGGACTTTTATCGTTGTCGTCTTCCCGGCGCCATTCGCGCCGACCAGGAGCGTGATCTCGCCGGGTCCGACCTCAAGCGAGAGACCACACAGGACGGCTTTGCTGCCGTAACTTTTGGTCAGATTTTCGGCGGAAATCATCATTTGTTGGGGCGGATGGCTTTTGCCATTTGTTGGGCACGCAGCTTCCAGAACCGTGCCGTCAATGGCGCCGGGTCTGAGATCGAGTTGAGGCCGTGAATCTGCGCTCGTTCATTGGCAAAGCGGAGGAGCTTCACCGCGGGACTGTCGGACAGAAATGCGATCGCGGGAAAATCGCGCCGCAGCGGCCCGAAGAGATCGAGTTCGCGATGCGGCAGGTCGCCGATGCCATCCTGGCTAAGATCAATTTCGGCGCCATCGTTCCAGAAATTACCGATCCCATTGAGCGCCCAATGATTGTTATCCCCGGCGCCGTCCACATCAACCGGATGCAAGTTCTGCGAGAAGCGGTTTTCGGTGAAGGAATCGTTGTCCGAGTTCCCCTGGAAACGGATGCCGATGTAGTTGCTGCTGATGTCGTTCGCCCTAACGACGAAGCCGATGGCCTGCTGAAAGGAAAGCCCAACCGCGTTGTTACGAATGACGTTGTTTTCGACCCGGACGTCTTCGTCGGACTGGAAGAGAATACCGTAGGCGCGCGAACCGCGGTTATCGATGAACTGATTGCCGCGGATGACGATGTCGCGCGAGAACATGACCGCGGCGCCGGCCGCGTTTTGCGCGAAAACGTTGTTCTCGAAAACGTTGTGGTCGGAATACATGTAGTGCAGGCCGTAGCGGACGTTATGCACGTTGTTGTTTTCGGTGCGCGAATGATTGGTGAAGGAAAAGTAGATGCCGTCGCGCGTATCACTGATTTCGTTGTCGGAAACGAAATTATTCTCGCAGTTCCACTGATGGATTCCGTTGCCGCGTTCGTTTTGATTTAGTGGCGCTTCGCACAGATCACCGATGCCGGCCGTGAGGGTTTGTTCGATTGGCTTTGTCGAAGTGAGAAGGGTGGTTTTCCCACGGATGCGATTATTGATGATGCGGCAATCGCGCACTTTTTTCAGGTAAATCCCGTGCAACGTATCAGTGATGACGTTGTTTTCGATCGTGGCGCGGTTGCCGGCGATGTGGATCGCGGCGTTATCGTCGGAGAGCCGGAGGCCAGAGCCGGCGATGCGAAAGCCGCTCACGGTAACGTCATCGGCCGCGATCGTGACAACGTTGCCGGTGCCATTGCCGCGGATCTCGGCGCCGGACTGGCCGATCAGCTGGAGCGGTTTGTTGATCGTGAGGGGGCCGGCGTGAACGCCGGGCTGCGACCAGAATCGTTTCGCCAGGCGCGGCCGCATCGATGCGTTCCTGCAACGTCGCGGAGATCGCGCTCGTTAGGCTAAAAAGCGCCAGCGCCAGGATCCGGGGAGCGCACTGCCTGCCCGGACTCTTGCCACGCTTCACGCCGGCACCTCCTCTTTGCGCGAAAACCAGATCGCGAGAATGAGCAGCGCCATGAAAACCCAGAGCAGGTAAGTGCCCAGTTCCGGGTAACTCGACTGGGTAAAATTCGCGATCTTTTGGGTGCCAAAAATGAGCGGCGTAAACGGCTTGATATGCATCGGCGCATGCGGATCGAGGTTGTGTCCATACCAATAGAGCCGATAAAAAAACGCGGCGATCGAGAAGGTGCCGAAATAGGAAGCGAGCACGAAGAGATCGATCACGCCTTTCATTTCGCCGAAAACGACCGCGCGCAGGGCGAGCAGGATGAAGACGCCAAACATGAACGGCATGATCTGCATCTCGGTGAAGTCGGCCTGCTGGATCTTCTTCATCCCGATGTAGTGATTGAGATTGTTGATCTCATTGATGTCGTTTCCGTTAATCCCGCCGCCGTGGATCTTGTAAGCGTAGATCTGCATCGTTAGGCCGTTGGCGTACTGCGGCGCAACCAGGCGCAGTTTCCAGAGCGGGAAGAAAACCGACACCGCGACGATGACCGCGGCCGCGAGCAGGAGCAGCCGCGACCAGACGTTGAGCGATTTGTGCAGGAACCGGAATTCCCGACTCAGAAGTTTCGTTACCATTTGGGGCCCTTCCACGCTCGGTTAGTGGGGGCGCGGCGAAGCCGCGCCCTCCGGCACGGACCTAGGGTGTGGGAGCCGGTGACCCCTTCGGCAGGACGGGCGCTTCCACCCCCGGCACCGTGGACAACGAGTTCGCCGGCACCGCGCGTTCTCCATCCACCGCGTCAGTCTTAGGCGCCGCTTCCAACTTTGCCGGATTGACCTCTTCGGTCGCCGGCTCGGTCGCGCCTTCGTTCTTCACCACGAGGTAGCCCTGCATCTCCTGATGGAGCGCCGAGCAGAAGTTCGTGCAGTAGAACGGGAACACACCGGCCTTGGTTAACTTCACCTGGAACGTGCGCGTCTCACCCGGATCGATCGTGATGTTGAGATTGTTCTCAACCAGGCCGAAGCCATGAATCATGTCCGGCGACTGTTCGATGTTCGTCACGTGTACGGTGAGCGTGTCACCGACTTTCGCGTCCAGCCGATCAGGCGTGAAGCGGCTGCGGATGGCGATGATTTTCGCGTCCACTTGATTGCCATTGCGGGTCTGGCCGGCCTGGGCCGCGTCCCAGATTGCGTTCGGATCCGTGCTTTCGTCCTTCGGATAAACTTCGATCGGCTGGATTTTGTCCGCCTTCAGGATTTGCGCGAAGTGCGGTTCCGGCTCGGTGAAGGTCTCGTAGACCTCCTTCATTTTCGCGCCAGTGATATCGATCAACTCGCTGTCCTCTGGTTGCGCGGGCCCGACGCCGAGGTGGCGGCCTTTTGAGAGCTTGTTCATCGCGACGAGCCATTTTCCGTAGGGCTTCTTGGTATCGCTCCCCGCCACCACGAGGTGACCGATGCTCCAATGCACCGGGATCTTGTCGAGCACCACCTTGGAAAGATCTTTCTTCTCTTCGTCCGTCCACGGCGGGAGTTTCCATTTCGCGACCTGCGAATCGATGAAGAGGGAGGTGTAGGCGTTGCCGAGCCCGTCATACTGCGTGTGCAGCGGGCCGAGGCCAACCGGCACTTCGCCTTCCACCACGTCGTCGTGTTTCACGATCGGGATGCCACGAAAGTCTCCGTCGAAATCCTTCTTCGCGATCGCGTCCTGGAGTTTTTCAAAGTTAATCACGGTCGTGGTCGGCTGCAGTTTCCCGCCGGCGACGACCCACTTCCCGGTCGGATCGACATCCATGCCGTGCGGCGATTTCGCGATCGCGACGAAGTAAAGCACGCCCGGCACTTTTGCCGGATCGATCACCGGCACGCCCGCCATCATCGTCGCCTTTCCATCGGCCACTGCTTTTTCGGCGGCGCGCCAATTCACTACCGCGGCCAGATCGCGATCCAGTTGCGAGGCATTGGTCTCGAGTTGGTTGTGCGCCATTTCAGTGTTGTAGGAAGTCCAGAACGCCCAACCGCTGCTCGGACCTTTGCCGGTCGAGCCGAGATCCCAATCGAACGGCGGCGTCAGAATCTGCCAGCCGACCGACATGTTACCCGTCTTCGGATCGACTTTGATCCCGCTCACCATGCCGTTGAATTGACTGGCGTAATCCTTCGGATCGGCCACCCGCCCTTTCGGCAGCGGCACTGAGAAGCGGGTCGCGACCAGGACGTATTCGGTATTTTCGGTCACGAACGAGGAGCCGTGATTTCCCATCGAGTTCGGGATCGGGCCGAGGATTTCCTTCGTCTTGAAGTCGCGCAGATCGATCCGGGCGACGCGGTTGTTTGCGTTGTCGTTCACAAACAGCCAGCGGCCGTCATATTCGCTGTCCGTTTGCGAGAGACCGGGATGATGAACATCGCCCCAGGTGAAATCACCCATCATTTTTTTCGTTGCGACGTCGAATCCGTAGCCTGTGCCCGGATAAGGCGAGAAGACGGGGATGGTCGCGATATGCCGCATCGACGGGATGCCGGCGACAAAGACCTGCCCGGAATGCCCACCCGAGTAGAAGAGATAATACTCGTCCTTCTGTCCCGGCGGGACGTAGCTGGCCAGCGCGTTCGCTGTGCGATCGCTCGCTGATGTTCCGCCCTGCTTCCCGCAACCGATGAAACCGGTTGATATGACTGCAATCGAAATCGTGATCCAATATTTGTTAGGTATTTTCATTGTTTTGGTTGCCGATCCTATTTCACTGTCATGAAACCCTTGGTGCCCTGAGCGTAATGGCCCGGGAACGAGCAGAGATAGAGATATTCGCCCGGGACGAACGGCGCATTGAACGTGACCGTGTCACTCTCGCCGGGCCCGAGCAGCTTGGTGTGCGCGAGCACTTCTTTTGCACCCGGCGGAACGTAGTCGTGCGCTGCCTCGGTTGACGCTGCGTCCAGAAATTTCTGCACGTTGCCGGGGTTCACAGTGCGATCCAGCAGGACGAAATCATGTCCCATCGAGAATTTCGGCGTCGTGCCGACGTTTTTCAGCGTCACGGAGACTTTCTGCCCCGGACTGACTTCGAATGCGGTCACGTCGAACCGCATCTTATCGTCGGCGTGAATTTCCACTGCTTTCGGCGGCGCTTCCGGCGCGCGCGAGCAGCCCGTGACGGAATAGAGAAGAGCGCCGCAGCCGAGCGCGATAACCGGGAGTGACTGAGCAAATGTGCTTTTCATGTGTTGAAATTACAGGGCCGCGAAACTCCGTGCCTTGATCCAAATCAAGGTCCGGCGCGATTTTTCTGGAACTTGCGGCCACTGCGCTTTCAGTTAGGCCATGCGACGAAATTCGTTAATCAGGATCGCGCTGACGCTCTGCGTTGCCTTGGCCCTATCTGGCTGCGGACGCGCTACCAAATCGGACGAAAGCGCGCGGTACTACGAGACGCGTGGAATCGTGCGCGGGTTTTCTCCGGATCGAACAACGATCGAGATCCAGCACGAAAATATTCCCGGCTTCATGCCGTCAATGACGATGCCGTTTTCGGTGCACGATCGAAAAGAAATTGCCAATCTCAAAACCGGTAACGCCATTTCGTTCCGCCTTGCCGTCACGGAAAAGGATTTCTGGATCGATCGTGTGGTAAAGATCGCACGCAAGGATGTTCAACTTCCCGAGTCGACACCCGCGCCCGCGACAGCCCAGAATCAATCGCCGCGCCTGCACGAAGGCGACAGGATGCCTTCTTTTTCTCTCACCGATCAGGACGGGAAAAGCATCACTCTCGATACGTTTCGAGGTCAGCCGTTGGTTCTGACATTCGTTTTTACCCGTTGCCCGGTTCCAAATTTCTGCCCGCGCATGTCGCATAATTTTGCGGACTTGCAGAGCACGATCAAAACCTATCTCGGCGCACTGGCGAAAACGCACCTGCTCAGCATTACCCTGGACCCGAAATTTGATACGCCGGAAATCTTGAAGCAGTATGGCGAACACGAAGGCGCCGATCCGGAAATTTGGACTTTCGCAACTGGCGCCGCGGCAGAGATCGACGCCTTGACTCACGCGTTCTCAGTTTATGCGCAAGCCGAAGGTGGCACGATCTCACATGGTCTCGCCACGGCGCTTATCGCTCCGGATGGAACCGTCTTGAAAATCTGGCGCGGCAATGCCTGGACTCCCAAGGAGGTAGCCGAGGAAATCCGCGCGCAAAAATTCTGATCCAGGTGCCGGTCCAGACGGCCCGGGCACGGTTCACACGTGATCGCCGGAGTGTTTATGCCGGTCTTTGAATGTCAGCTCGGCGATTCCTGATTTGTCGAGTTCTCCCAAACCTTCCGCTATCATCCGATCGTATTGCTCCTTCGTCGCGCGCGCGAGTGGCAGTTCAAGGCCGAGGCTGCGCGCAAGTTCAAGCGCGATGCCGCTGTCTTTCGCGGCATGCGCGGCTGAGAAGAAACAGGCATGGTCGCGATTCTGCATGTCTTCGCCATCGGTTTGAAGCACCCGCGAAGCAGCGCCGGTTTGCCCAAAGACTTCGCGCAACATCGTCAGATCGAGACCCAGCGCATCGCCCAGCCCGAGACCTTCGGCCAGGCCTGCCGTGTTGATGTTCATCACCATGTTAACGAGCGCTTTGACTTTGGCGGCTTCGCCAGACTTGCCGACATAACGAATGGTTGAGCCGAGTTCCTTCAGGATTGGCTCGGCTCGTTCGAACACCCCTTTCGCGCCGCCACACATCAGATAAAGTGAGCCTTCGCGCGCTTGCGTAATACTGGAGGCCATGCACGCTTCGAGCGCCTGAGCACCTGCTTTTCCAGCGAGCTGCTCAATCTCTACATGCACCGCGGGAGAGATGGTGGCGCAGTTGATAAAAAGCTTACCACGCGCGTTGATCAGCAAGTTGTCTCCGGCGCGTTCGAAAATCTCCCGCATTGCCGCGTTGTCAGTGACCACGGTAATGATCGCGTCCGCACTCGCCGTCACATCGCCCAATGTCTGGCTCGCGGCGCATCCGAGTTCCTGCGCCAGGTCGGTCGCGACTTTTCGGTTCGCGTCATAAACCGCGGTCACGTGAAACCCGCGCTCCTTCAGGCGCCGCGCCATGTTCGCGCCCATTCTTCCCACACCAACGAAGCCGATGTTCATATCATTAAGAGTAATTGCAGAGGAACGCCGCGGTGTGGCGTTCTACCGGTTGTTTTTCGCAAAAAAGGGATTGTGTATTTTCTCTTCGCCTATTGTTGTCATCGGTCCATGCCCGGGGCAAATGATTGTATCGTTAGGCAAAGCCAGAATCTTTGCGAGGTTATTTTTAACCGCGTCATTGTAAGAAACATTTCCGCCGCCCATCGATCCGGCAAAAATCGAGTCACCCACGATCGCAACCGGATGGGCCAGCCCGGTAATGACGAATGTCGTTCCGCCAGGTGAATGGCCCCAGGTCAGCCTCGTTTCAATCTTGAGTTTGCCGAGGCGAAATTGTTTGCCTTCGGCGAACAGCTCCGCTCTGTCGGTCGGTTCCCGTTCAGAAATGAAAATCGGCGCCACCGTCTTTCTTCGAAGCCGATCGAGATCGGCAATGTGATCAGGGTGCGCGTGAGTCAGCAAGATGAGCTTCACCGTTAAGTTCTCGTCCGCAATTCTCCTGAGCATTTCGGTGCAGTCGGCGCCGGTATCGACGGCGGCGGCTTCGCGGCTCTCCGGGTCCCAAACCAGATACGCATTCACTGTCATGTCGTGATACTTTGTGTTGAAGGACGCCAGGCCGTTCATCGCTTCAATTGGTTCCGGCTTCCATTCACCCTTGGCCAGATCAAGGAGCGCCTGAGCATCGAGTTGCAGAACAGGCGCGATTCGAGCGAGCGACTCCCGATCAAACCTGCATTCGTGCACCGCTCGAATTTGCTCGATCGTCGCCCCGGACTTTTCCGCAAGCTGGCTGTCGGAAATCTGCAACCCGCGCTGGGCTTTGCCAACGATGTCAGACACGTTGTCTTCGAGAGGAATCATCATGCGATATTAGAAATGTGTCGCGGCTCGATGTCGAGGCGTTTGCTGTTTCTGGGATCGCACGCGGCTCGCGTGCCACGGTTGTCGGCCCGCCGACTGCAAGCCTTATGTTTCAGCGGACTTAATGAAGAAACATTTCGGCGAGTCGCCGGAATCAGCACGCGAGCCGCGCGCGCTCCCCAGCAAATCTGGTAATCGTTCGCGCATTATCTGCGCGACCCGCAATGCTACTTCTGAAACCGAGCGGTCCTTTCCAGTTTCCTTTTCCATTGAAGTCATTGTCACGTTCGGAATTCCGCACGGCACGATCTGATCAAAGGGAGACAAGTCGCCGGAAACATTCAGCGCGAATCCGTGCATGGTGACCCAATGCCGTACGCCGACGCCGATCGAAGCGATCTTGCGATCGCCCACCCAGACGCCGGTGAGCCCTTTCCGCGAGACGGCGCGAATCCCGTAGATCGAGAGTAATTCAATAAGCAACTCCTCCAGCCAGCGCAGATAGCGGTGCAGATCCTGCCCGCATCGGCGCAGGTTGAGAATGGGATAACCGACCAGTTGACCGGGACCGTGATAGGTTGCCTGACCGCCGCGATTGATCGGAAAAACCGGATGCGGAAGATGGGCGGCGCCCCGCAGGCTGGTCTGGTCTGGTGTGCGCCCGATTGTGTAAACCGGCTCGTGCTCCAGCAGGAGCAGTTCGTCGCCTAGCGAATCAACCACGCGCCTTTCGGCGACTAGTTCTTCCTGCAACGCCAAGGCCTGGGCAAACTCCATTCTCCCGAGCCAGCGAACATGCAGATCGCTTCTCATATCTGCGTGGCTCCGAGAATTCCAAGCCGGGCGGCTTCCTGTGCGCGCAGATGTGTGAGCCCGATCGCCAGTGCATCCGCAGCATCCGTGCTCGGTGTTTCGGTTAATCCGAACAGAGCACGGACCATGAACGCGATCTGGTTTTTCTGCGCTTCCCCGCGGCCGACCGTAGCCTGTTTGACTCGCCGCGGCGCGTATTCGAAGACGGGCAGCCCACGTTCCGCCGCCGCAAGAATCGCAGCCCCACGCGCGGTGCCGAGAATGATCGCCGTCTTGTAACTTTGCACGTAAATGACCGACTCGAGGGCGCAGCAATCCGGCTCGTGCTGGTGAATGAGTTCGGTCAACCGGTCGTGAATCGCCACCAAACAGGAAGATGAACGGAGCGAGCTCGCGTTGTGAATGATGCCGAAATGGAGTGCGCGCAGTTTGCTGCCATCGGATTCCACGATCGCGACGCCAGTGTTTCGCAACGAACTATCAATGGCGAGAACGCGCATCGATTCAGCTTAGATTCAGCGGCTGGCCCTTCAAGATGGAAGTCAAAATCGCCTCAGTAGGGACGAGTCAGGTTTTCGCGAGCCGGCAGCGGCCGGAAAACGGGCCCAACGAGCTGCGTGCGTTCCCCCAAGCTTATGCGGGAACTACTGTTCGTTCGCATCCGAATCGCCGTGTTCAGGGGCGAGAACGCAGCGAAATCCGTAGATTACATCGCGCTCGCTGCGATCGACCACATTGCGATAGGAAGATTGGAGCTCACTGCGATTGCTGTTTGCCCATGATCCCCCGCGCAAAACTCCCCAATCCCGCCCACCGCTTGAGCCGCCTCCTTTGTAGCCTTCCTGGCACCATTCCCAGACATTGCCGCCGAGATCGTACAAACCGAGCGCGTTCGCCCGGAAACTTCCCACCGGTGCGGTTTGGGCAAAACCATCGGTGTAATTTTCAATAAAGGTTCCGCGTGGTCGCCTGGCATTCTTGTCAGCGTAGTTTCCTGCACCCGCCGGCGGCGGCCACTGTTTGCCCCAGGGAAATTCATTATTGATCTTGCCGTCGCGCGCTTCGGGTGTGGCCCCGTGTTCGTTAGGCAATCCGACCGCCGCGCTCCATTCCAGATCGGTTGGAAGGCGATAGGACAACGTTTGATCGAGGACATTTTCGTCGCGTTCCTTTTCTGTGAGCCACTTGCAGAAGGCGATCGCATCGAACCAATTCACTTTCACGATCGGATGGGCCGGAGTTTGCGAAAAATCCGGTGCTTCGTAACGGCGACCAGTTGCGCGGGCGAAAACCTCGTAGTCCTGGACACGCGTCTCCCAGGCCGCGACACGCACGGCGCCTAACGGAACGAACTTCATGCCGAGGGTATTCGTCCACGGCTGTCCCGGCTCCGGGCCGGCGCCTCGCTCGAGCCGCGCGGCCAAAAACGCCTGCCGTTCCGGCGCAACCTCGCCTGTGATCGATGCCGGCTTGTAACCCGCGAGGCGCAAATCGTAGCGCACTGCGCCCGGCTTCACTTCTTGAATGAGCAGCGGCGTTCGACCAAGGTCGTGTTCGCCCTGAAAGACGGTTGCTCCACTCGGGGCGCTGCTGATTTTGACGCTGCCATTGCGAAAAACGAAATGCGCAGAATTTTCTCGCTGCGCGACGACCTCGAGCGTTTGCTGCTGCTCGGGCCAGCCCTCGATTCGCGCCCGCACCTCGTGAGCGCCGCAGCGCAACTCAGTTCGGACGGGGGTTTTCCCAAGCATTTTGTTATCCAAGATAATCTCCGCACCTGCGGGATCGCTCGTTAGGCTGACCATTGCGCTAATGAAGGCAAACGATTTGCGCGTCGTCTTGTTCCGCCGAACCTCGACCGTCTCTTCCAATTTCCAATCGTCGCGCTGTGCCATGAGTTCGTATGTTCCAGTCGGCAATCCGGAAAGGACGGCCGGTGCGGTTCCGTCCCGTAATGTTAGGTGGTCGCTGGATCGCAAGGTAAATTGCGCTCCCGGCGGATCGCTTTGTATTTCCAGAACGCCTTTACTTCGAACCAGACGGAAGATAGGTGGCGCGATCGAATTCTTGTCGCGGAGATCCAGTTTCGTTTCCACGGGATCGTACCCAGGCGACATGATCCGCATCTCGTATGCGCGGGTTTCCAAATGATCGAAGGTGGCTGGACTTTTTTTCATTCGATCGCCCAATAGAACCATCGCGCCGGGCGGCTCTGTCCGTACGATCGTGTTCACCTGGGGCTCTTCGAGTGAGGGAGGCACCGTGCGCCATCGGACGAACGCAAACGCGGCGATCAGGAGAACGATTGATGTTCCCGCAATGGCCAGGGTTCTGCGTTTGTCGGGACGAGGCCGCGGTTGTCCGGCATCGATGGCCGCGAGATCAGTATTCATCTCCGCGGCCGAGCGGTAACGGCGTCGCCGATCGTTCGCGCACGCTTTGATCAGCACGTCGTTTAGTTGCAGCAAACTCTCCTGGTCCGGCCGATCACTCAGTCCCGTATCGAGCTCCGGGAAATCGAGGCGGTCTTTCCCGGTGCTGATTTCGTAAAGCACTTTGCCAAGGCTGAAGATGTCGGCTTGCGCCGTGCCCGGGCCTTCCGGCGGAACATAGCCTTCGGTCCCAACAAAAGAACGCTGGCCGCTGATCGCCACCAGTCCGATGTCTGCAAGCTTCGGCGTCCCATCGACGAAAATGATGTTGGCCGGCTTGATGTCGCGATGCGTCAGACCCCGGGCGTGCAAAGCTTCGAGTGCTGCGGTTAAGGAAAGGCCGAGTCGGACCGATTCGGCGGCGGGCAGGCGCTGATGCCGCTCCAGTTCGCTCTTCAACGTTCGCGGCGCGTAATCAAGCGGATCGATTTCGCGGCCGGTCAAATGATCGTCCGCCAATTCCATGATGTAGTAGAGGTATTGGCTGGTGCGACCGACATGGAGGATATCGACAAAACCAGCATGCGCGCGCGAGATCGGTTCGAAGCTCGACATGCCCTCGAACTCACGCTTGAAAGCGCGCTCGCTTTCGAAGGTGCTGCGATGGACGACTTTCACGGCACGCAGTGCACCAGTCAGGCTGCGGGCGAGCCAAATCTCCCCGTAAGCGCCGCGACCGATCACGCGCAGGACTTCGTGATCGGGAATAATCGGAATTTGCGCGGTCTCGTCAGGAATGAACGCGATTTTACACAAGCGCGTTGACTGAAGCAATCAACGTTGTGTTTAGGGATTTTTCTCCAGCGCCCTGATCTCTTTCTTTAACAAGGCTCCGACGCGATGCCGCGCGAGATAGACCTGACCGACATTGACACGCAAGGTGTCGGCAACTTTTTGCGCCGGCCATTCCTTGCGCACGTAGCAATCGAAAATCTGAAATTGTTTCGGATCGATCTTCTTCTTCACCCGTGTGATCGCGGCCTCCAGCAAATTTTGCTGCCATTCCTTCTCCCACAACGCGTCCAGATCCACGACATTGGAATCGGCCACGCGATCGATCGTAGCAGTGGCACGGTCGGTTGAGGTGCGTGCGCGTTGTTGCTGCCCAGGCTGGCGTTTTCGGAATTGATCGGCGATCCGCCAGCGCGTGATGTGCAGCAGCCAACCTTTGAACGACCCGATCGCCGGATCGTAACGCAACTTTTCGACCCGCTTCGCGACGGTGATGATCGTCTCCTGCACCACTTCCTGCGCCTCGGCATCCGTGAGACCCGACTTGCGCGCGGCGGAATAAATTAGCTTCCAATAGGTATCGAAAAACTCCTGCCAGTGCTTGCGATCCTCCCAATTCGCCAGTCGATCCACCAGACTGCGCCGGGTCGCGAGTAGTTCCGTCCTTTTCATGGGTAAGCCATCTTGCGAACCGTCACCCGTTTCGGGCAAGAGAGATTCTTTCCGGAGGCTGAAAGATTCGCGCGTGGCGGCCGTATTTCTCTCAAACAACCACGTCGCCCCTTATGTCCAAGCTCTTTCGACTTCTCGTTCACCCGTTCGCTCTGCTGGCAAGCCTTCTTGCCGGGTTCATCTCAGCAATCTTCGGCAAAATCTCATGGACTCCACCGCGTTGGTTACAGAGTGGCACCCGCTACGGGCGTGCACATCCGCGAATCATGTCAGCTGGACTGGTCATCGTCGTCGTACTAATCGGAGGTTCCGTCTGGGCTTGGCGCTGGTATCAACGTCAGCCGAAGCCGCACAAGGTTTATGCGCAGGTCGCACCGATTCCAGTCACGCCGCTCGAAAAAGAGCTAAAATTCCCGCCGCTTTTCATCGAGTTTAGTGAGTCGGCCGCGCGACTGGAAGATTTGGACAAGCCAAGGCTGGAGCATGTGCGGCTCGATCCGGCGATCAATGGGACGTGGAGATGGATCAACGATCGCAAGCTCACATTCGAGCCCGCGCAGGATTGGCCAGCCGATCACAAGTTCAGCATTATTTTCGACAAAACGTTTTTCCCGGCGCAGGTCCGAATGGATCGACTCGAATATGAAGCGTCCACGCCGCCGTTCCGGGCGGAGATCAAGAGCTTCATTTTTTCCGAGGATGTCAAAGAACCGGGGGTCCAGCGCGTAATCACTGCCGTAGATCTGACACACGCGGTCGAGCCCGGCGAACTCGAAAAGCATGTCTCGCTCGCGATGATCGGCGCTTCGAACGTCTTTGCGCCTGACGATCCGGCGCCGCACTTCACCATCGTTTACGGCCTGCACAATCGTCAGGCATATGTGCGGAGTTCGCCCATCGTCCTGCCCGGCCGCGAGGATTGGATGCGGGTAACGATTAGGAAAGGACTTCGCACTGCACAGGGCGGCGCCGAAACGCATGACGCAGTCGAACAGAAGATTCTCGTCCCGGGAAAGGACACAGCGTTTCAGATCAAATCGGTCGATAGCGGAATCGTCCGCAACAAGGATGGCGAGCCGGAGCAAATCCTGAATCTCGAAACGAGCGGGGACATCGCGACGCCTGACCTGGCCAAAGCTCTGCACATTTATCTTTTGCCAAAACGTGAACCGGAGAAAAGCGAGATCACGACTGCAGATGAGGAAGTGGCGCGCGATCAAAGCGCGAACAATGAGACAGCGGAGACGGAAGAAGATGGGGAGGAAGACAAAAGTGATGACAACTCCGCTTCGACAAAGTGGGCGAACGCCGACGAAATCACCGACGAGATCCTCGAGCGGGCGACGGTTGTAAAGTTTACCGCAATCCCGACGGAAAAGGCGCAGGCTCGGGACCACCACTTTAAGTTCAAGCTCGAGGGCGACGGCCAGCTTTACGTGCGCGTCGACAAAGGCGTGCGCGCGTTCAGCGGATACGTACTGGCGAAGGATTATCTCAGCGTCATCGCCGCTCCGGAGCTGCCGCGGGAAATTGAAATCCAGGGCGATGGCGGGTTACTCGCGCTAAGCGGCGAACACAAACTTTCGATCAGTTCGCGCGGCGTGCCAGTGATCAAATTCGAAATCGACCGGGTCGCTTCCAACCAGATCAATCATCTGGTCAGCCAGACCGAAGGCGCATTCCAAGCCCCCGAATTCAAGCACCGTTCCTTCGATCAGGACAACATCTCGCGCATCGCGCGTGAAGACCAGCCGATCAACCTGCAAAACAAATGGAAGGCGAATTATTCCGCGTTCGATTTCTCGCAACATCTGCAAAAACCGGCCGACGGCGGGAGCGAGCACGGCCTATTCTTTCTGAAAGCGAGCGGTTGGGACCCGGCCACGAAGAAGTACATCAAATCTGCTTTCGCCACGCGCTTCATTCTTGTGAGCGATCTCGGTTTGCTCGTGAAAAAGAACGCCGATCGCAGCAGCGACGTTTTCGTCGCTTCGATCAAGACCGGCCAGCCTGTCGCCGGCGTGACGGTTGAACTTCTCGGCCGCAACGGAATCGCTGCGCAAAGCGGAAGGACTTCGTCCGATGGTCGCGTCAGTTTCACCTCGGTCGATAAGAACGAACACGAAAAGAAACCGGTCGTATATGTCGCTCGGCTCGGTGATGACGTCAGCTTCATCCCGTACGCGCGCGACGATCGGATGCTCAATTTTTCACGCTTTGACGTCGATGGCGTCGACAGCGTTCTCGCAGAAAATCTCGATGCATTCGTTTTTACCGAACGCGGCGTTTATCGACCCGGCGATGAAATCCACGCCGGCCTGGTGGTGAAACAGCGGAATTGGCAGGGCCATCTGGCCGGTCTCCCGGTTGAAACAGAAGTGATCGATTCGCGCGACCTTCGGGTGCAGACGAAAAAGCTCGCTCTGCCGGCGGGTGGTTTCGCCGAGATCAGTTATCGCACTGCCTACGAATCGCCGACGGGCGAATATACGATCAACGTCTACCTCGTTAGGAACGACAAGCGCGCCACCTGGCTCGGTTCGACGAGCGTGAACGTGAAGGAGTTTCTGCCCGATCGGATGAAGATCGAGACGCGACTCTCGAAAAGTTCTGTGCATGGCTGGGTCGATCCGAAAGAGATGCGCGCTTCGATCGCGCTCGCGAATCTGTACGGGACGCCGGCTTCCGATCGCCGGGTCAAAAGTCACGTCGAACTTTCCCCGGCCGGTTTTTCGTTCCTGGAATTTCGCGACTACAGCTTTTTCGACGCGCTCCTCGACGAGAAAAAGGAATGGCAGCACGAATCAGTCGATCTCGGTGAGCAAAAGACCGATGCCGATGGTCGCGCGGAGATGGATTTGCAGCTTGATCGGTTTGCCGATGCCACCTACGCGATGCAGTTCTTTGCTGAGGCGTTCGAGGGTGAAGGCGGTCGCAGCGTCACCGGCCAAGCCTCGACGCTCGTTTCCGCGCTGCCTTACGTGGTCGGATACAAGGCCGACGGCGATCTGAATTACGTCAACGCAAACACGCCGCGCGCGGTTGATTTGCTAGCGGTCGATCCGCAGCTCAATCGCATCGCAATCCAGAGCGTGACGCTCGACGTTGTCGCGCAGGAATACGTTTCCGTTGTTATGAAGAAAGAAAACGGCAGCTACGGATACGAGTCCGTTCTGAAAGAACGGATCGCGAAATCGGAAAAGATCGCCATCGGTGCGGATGGATTGCGTTACCAACTCCCGACCGAAGAGCCGGGCGATTTCGTGATCGAGCTGCGCGACGATGGTGGTCGCAAGCTCAGCAAAATTCGCTTTTCGGTTGTCGGGCGCGGGACGGTGAAACGCTCGCTCGACAAGAACGCCGAGCTACAAGTGAAGCTCGAGCGCGGGAAATACAATTCCGGCGAGGAGATCGCGATCAGCATCTCCGCGCCTTACGCTGGCAGCGGGCTGATCACGATCGAGCGCGACAAAGTTTATGCGCAGCGCTGGTTTAAGACAGACGCCACCAGTACCGTACAGCGCATCCGGGTGCCGGACGGTTTCGAAGGCAGTGGATACATTAACGTCGCGTTGATTCGCGCGCTCGATTCCAAGGAAATTTTCGCGAGCCCGCTCAGCTACGGCGTGGTGCCGTTCACCGCGAATACGGAGAAGCGACGCTTGAAGATCGATCTGCAGACCGTCGCAATCGCAAAACCGGGTGAGCCGTTTCACATCAGCTACAAGACGGATCGCCCGGCCAGGATCGCCGTCTTCGCCGTGGATCAAGGCATCCTGCAGGTGACCGACTACAAACTGCCCGATCCGCTCGCTTATTTCTTCCGCAAGTGCGCGCTCGGAGTCGAGACCGCGCAAATCGTGGACTTAATCCTGCCCGAGTTTTCCATTCTGCGGGCGGCTTCGGCTTTCGGTGGCGACGGCGATGAGCCGCGGCAATTGAATCCGTTCAAGCGCGTGACCGAGAAGCCGGTCGTGTTTTGGTCGGGCATCATCGACGCGGGACCAACGACCCGCGAAGTGATTTACGACGTGCCCGATTATTTCAGCGGCACGCTGACGGTCATGGCCGTGGCGGTAGCCGATGATGCCACGGGTGCAGCGGAACGAAATGCTTTGGTGCGCGGGCCGTTTGTGATCACGCCGAGCGTGCCGACTCTGGCGGCGCCGGGCGACGAATTCGAGGTCGGCGTGACAGTGGCGAACAACGTCGAAGGCTCCGGGGAAAATGCGGAGGTCCAGATTCGGGCGGAAAGCTCGGAGCACTTGCAGATCGTGAAATTCTCGTCGCAGACGCTGCGAATCGCCGAAGGACGCGAGCAAACCATGACGTTTCCCGTGCGCGTCAACGACAAGCTTGGCTCGGCCACGATCACGTTCGTCGCGAGTTCGGGCGGGAAGGAAACGCGGCTGCGTTCCACCATCAGCGTTCGCCCGCCAACGACGTACATGACGCAAGTACACAGCGGGAGCTTCACGAAAGCGAGCATCGACGTTCCTGTCACGCGCGATATGCGCCCGGAGTTTCGCAAGCTCACGGCCGCTGTTTCCGCAGTGCCATTGGGTCTCGCGCACGGCCTCGATGTTTATCTGAAGGACTTTCCGCACGGTTGCAGTGAGCAGATCACGAGCGGCGCCTTCTGCCGCCTCGTCCTCGTCGATGAAGCCGATTTCGGATTGAACCGCGCCGAGGTCAACGCACAACTCGAAAACACATTTTCGATTTTGCGCCGCCGGCAAAATGATCAGGGCGCCTTCGGCTATTGGGGACCGGAGAAAGGCCAGGAGATCAGCTTCATGTCGGTTTACGCGATGCATTTTCTGAGCGAAGCGAAGGCAGCTGGTTTTGCGCCTCCGGCGGAAATGTTCGCCAGCGGCCTGCGCAATTTGCAGGCGATTGTGGTGAAGGAACCGCGCAGCCTGGAAGAGGCGCGCACGATCGCTTACGCCATCTATCTGCTCAGCCGCGAGGGCGTCGTCACGACAAATTACATTCTTAATTTACGCGATTATCTCGAGAGGAATTTCGAGAAAGAATGGCAGTCCGACCTGACCGGTGTTTATCTCGCCGGCGCGCTCCACATTCTGCGCAAGGAAGATGATGCCGGGAAGTTGATCGGGCGTTATCGCATCGGCCAACACGACCCCAGGCGCTGCAATGATTTCTATCAGCCGCTTGGTGCGGATGCGCAATATCTCGCCGTGCTCGCGCGCGAGTTTCCCGCGCGGTTGAAAAAGCTCTCCGCCGCGGAATTTGAAAATATTCTGCGCCCGGTGAGTGAGGGCAGTTTCAACACGCTCACAGCCGCGTATGCGGTGCTGGCCCTGAAATTGTATTCGCAGACCGTCGCACAACATCCGCCGGAGCTGTCGATCAACGAGGTGGAAAAGAACAAACAAGAGAGACACCTAGCGGGTGGAACGAAATTGCTGCATCGAGCGAATTTCACCGAGGCTGCAACCGCGCTTCGCTTTCGGAGCGCGACCTCTCTCAACGCGCCAGGCGCCTTTTTTCAGGTCGTCGAAGCGGGATTCGATCGCGTCATGCCTGAGAAAGCGCTGAGCGAGGGTCTCGAGGTTTATCGCGAATTGCTGGACAAGGAGGGCAAGCCCGTGACGCACACGCGACTGGGCGAGCCGATCACGGTGCGGTTGCGCATTCGCAGTTTGCGTCCCGAGCCGGTGACGAATGTCGCGATCATCGATCTGTTGCCCGGCGGCTTCGAGGTCGTCGGTTCGTCATTGCAGCCGGGAGTCTCGTCCATCCGTGGCGTCGATTACGTCGAGGTCCGGGAAGATCGCGCCGTCTTCTTCGCCACGGTCTGGGATCAGACACTGGAGATGAACTACCAGATCAAGTCGTGTAATCGCGGTGAATTCGTTGTGCCGCCGGTTTTCGCTGAATCGATGTATGACCGGAATGTGAAAGCCCGCGGCGTCGGCGGAAGGATTAGCGTGGTGGAGGACAGGAAGTGAGGCATCGCTTTTTGCATTTCGGAATCTTCCCGGGCGCATTGTTCGCCGTATTTGTTACGCTTATCTGGCTCGCCCTGCCAAAGCCGCCGCTCACCGATGGAATCGATTTCTCGACGCGAGTCCGCGATCGCAACGGCAACGTTCTTCGCGTCACGCTGACTTCCGATCAGAAATATCGCATCTGGACGCCTCTCCGCGATATCTCGCCCGCGTTGATCAGCGCAACCGTACAGTACGAAGATAAGTATTTCGCTCGCCATCCCGGCGTAAACCCAGTGCCGGTGATGCGCGCGGCCTGGAATCTCTTGAGCTCTGGTCGCGCGCACGCGGGCGCTTCGACGATCACGATGCAACTGGCACGGCTGCGTTTCCATCTTCACACACGCACACTCGCCGGGAAATTCCGGCAAATTTTATGCGCCATGGAACTCGAGCGGCACTACTCAAAGAATGAAATTCTCGAAGCCTATCTCAACCTCGTGCCTTACGGGCGAAACATCGAAGGCGCGGGCGCCGCGAGCGAAATTTATTTCGGCAAAACCGCCGCGCGTTTGACCGAACCCGAAGCGATTGCTCTGAGCGTGATTCCGCAAAGCCCGAGTCGCCGTGCGCTCGTGGTCGGACGTGAAAACCGAGCGCTGACAGCGGCGCAGCGACGTTGGTCAGCGCGTGCCGGGGAACATAGAACGCGGGAACTTTCACGCGAAATGTTTCACGCCGAGGCGCAAGGGCGGACCGGATTTTTGGCGCCGCATTTTATCCACTGTGTGCTCGCGAACAAGAGCACGGCGTCCGAAATGACGACGACGCTCGACCTTTCTCTTCAGCAAATGTTAGAGCGGCGCGTCAGCAATTACGTTGCGCAGAATCACCAGCGCGGGGTCGAGAACGCCGCGGCAATGTTGATCGATTTTCATACGATGGAAGTCCTGGCGCAGGTTGGCTCCGCCGATTTTTCCAATGCGAAAATTCAGGGACAGGTGGATGGCACACGACGGCCAAGGTCGCCGGGCTCGACGCTAAAGCCGTTTGTCTATGCGCTCGCGCTGGATCAGGGGCGCATCCATCCGCTCACGCTGCTGAAGGACGCACCGCACAGCTTCGGTGATTACAATCCGGAAAATTTCGACCGCGAGTTTCTCGGGCCGATACGCGCATGCGACGCGCTGGCCCGCAGTCGGAACGTGCCGGCCGTTGCGCTCGCTTCGGAATTGTCACACCCGACGCTCTACGAATTCCTGCGCAGCACGGACGTTCCCTTGCCCGAGCCGGAGTCGCACTACGGACTCTCGCTCCCGCTCGGCGGTGCCGAAGTGACGATGGAAGATTTGGTCCGGCTTTATGCAGCGCTTGCGAATAATGGACGGCTTCGACCGTTGCATCGCGTTTTGTGTGAGTCGTTAGGCGAGAGTGGAGTTCGCGTGCTCAGCCCCGAGGCTGCTTTTCTGACACTCGAAATGCTCGGCCAAGTTCCGCGACCGGGAATGACCAGTGCCGATCCGGTTCGCAATGCGCCGGTCTTTTGGAAGACAGGCACGTCCCATGGATTTCGTGACGCGTGGTCGATCGCGGTCTTCGATCGCTACGTCCTGGCGGTTTGGGTCGGAAATTTTGATGGACGAAGAAATCCAGCCTTCGTCGGCCGCACTTGCGCCGCGCCACTCTTGTTTCAAATGATCGACGCGTTGCGCGCGAACCAACGCGATCGCGCCGAGCCGCATTTGCCTCTGCCCGGATCCAATCTGAAACGGGTCGAGTTTTGCGCCGTATCGGGACAATTGCCCGGACCGTGGTGCACGCATCGTACAGAAGGCTGGTTCATCCCCGGGATCTCACCGATCACAACCTGCGAAGTGCATCGCGAGGTGCTCGTGGACGCCGCAACCGGATTGCGCGTGGCGCGGGACGACGGCACGCGTACGCTCAAGCGCGAGGTCTACGAATTTTGGTCGTCGGATCTGCTCGAACTTTTCGAGCGGGCGGGAGTTCCGAGAAAATTGCCACCCCCTTATTTGCCGGACACTTCGAGCGAAGTTCTGGCGCGCGCCGGTCACGCCCCGCGGATTACTTCGCCTACGACCGAGGTGTCGTTCTCGAATGGTGCGCAAGGTAACGCCGGCATTCCGTTGCGGGCCGAGACCGAGACTGGAGTGCGGCGAATCTATTGGTTTGCGGACAAATCGTTCATCGGCGCCTGCGGCGCTACCGAAGTGCTCTGCTGGAAGCCGACCGCCGGAGTGTATCAGCTCACGGCGATGGATGATCACGGTCGCTCGGGTTTAAGCTCCGTAACTTTGCGCTGATTCATGGCGGAAATTGCGACGGTCGCAGACCGCCGCTACAAGTAATCCGCCGATGTCCCGTCAATACACTCTCCAGCGCGCGCCTTCTTCTTCCGTCGTCAATATTGATTACGCGGCGGAGCTGAATGAGCAGCAGCTGGCCGCAGTGACGGCGACTCCAGGGCCGTTGCTTGTCATCGCCGGCGCGGGCAGTGGGAAAACGCGCACCCTCACTTATCGCGTCGCCTATCTCCTCGAAAACGGAATCGATCCGCGCAATATCCTCCTCCTTACCTTCACCAACAAAGCCGCGCGTCAGATGCTCGAGCGCGTTGCCAACCTGCTCCCAGTCGATGCGACGGGACTTTGGGGCGGAACGTTTCATTCAATCGGAAATCGCATGCTGCGACGCCATGGCGGCGCGCTCGGTTACTCGAACGCTTTCTCGATCATGGATCGCGAAGACCAGAAAGATCTGATCAACGCCGTCGTTGCGGGCGCGGGAATAGATCCAAAGGAAATCCGGTTTCCGAAAGGTGAAGTGCTGGCCGATCTTTTTAGCTTCACGGTCAACACCGAACGGCCGATGGAAGAATTGCTCGCGGAAAAGTTCCCCTACTTCCTGCCATTGCTCGATCAAATCAAAGATGTGCACGCACGTTATGAGCGGAAGAAGAAGGCGACGAACTCGATGGACTTCGATGACCTGCTCGAGAAGACGCTGCGGATGTTGAAGGAACACGAAGAGATCGTCGCGTTCTATCGTCGGCAATTTCAATTCATTCTCGTGGACGAATATCAGGACACGAACAAAATCCAGGCAGACTTCATCGACACGCTCGCCGCCGAACATCGCAATGTCATGGTAGTGGGTGACGACGCCCAATCGATTTACTCGTGGCGCGGCGCGAATTTCAAAAACATCCTGGCGTTTCCTGCGCGATATCCCGACGCGCAGGTTTTCAAGATTGAGCTGAATTACCGGAGCGTGCCCGACATTCTGCGAGTCGCGAACGCTGCGATTGCCGCCAACGTGCAGCAATTTCGCAAGCAGTTGAGCGCGACACGATCCACAAATTCCGTGAAGCCCGGAGTCGTGGCCTTGAATGACGGAAGCGAACAAGCGCAGTTTGTCGCGCAACGCATTCTCGAACTGCGCGACGAAGGGATCGAGCTGAGCGAGATCGCGATTTTGTATCGCGCTCATTATCACGCGATCGAGATTCAACTCGAGCTTTCGCGTCGTGGAATTCCGTATCAAATCACCAGCGGAATCCGATTCTTTGAGCAAGCGCACATCAAAGACGTCACGGCCTTCATTCGCTTCGTGGCCAATCCGCAAGATGAAGTGGCCTTCAAACGGATGGTGAAATTATTGCCCGGCATCGGCGGCAAGAGTGCGGACAATCTGTGGCACGCGTGGGAAAAATCGGTCAACGAAAACGGAGAGATCAGCTCACGGGGCAACCGTCTGCGCGCGATGCAGGTTGGCGCGAAATCGAAAAAATCGTGGGAGCAACTGGCGCACACGCTCGATGAAATCGCGCCCGACGGCCAGCCGAATTCGCCTTCGGAGATGATCATTTCCGTGGTGGAAGCCGTTTACGATGATTACGCGAAGGCGAATTTCACCAATTACGAATTGCGACGCGAAGACCTGAATCAGCTTGCGGCGTTCGCCCGCCAATTCAAAGACGTGCACGAATTTCTCTCGCAGCTCGCGCTCATCAGCAACGTTGACGCCGAGCCAGCCTCCAATCAGGGCGGAGACAACGAAGCGGTCAATCTTTCATCCGTTCACCAGGCCAAAGGACTCGAATACCATACCGTGTTTGTGATTTGGCTAACGGACGGAATGTTCCCGAGCACACGATCGCTCGAAATGCGAGACGCCATCGAAGAGGAGCGGCGACTTTTTTACGTCGCGATCACACGGGCGCGCGATGAACTTTACCTGACTTATCCGCATATGCGTTTGAACGCCGGCTACGGCGATGTGTTTCAACGTCCGTCGCGCTTTTTGGGAGAGATCCCGACGCAGTTGCTGGAAGACTGGCAGGTGCGAAGACAATGACGAAGCACGAATGACGAATGTCGAAGGAAGTCAAATGAGCGAAAGCGCACCGATACTCATTTCGTTGCTCGGATTTCCGCATTACTTCGACATTCGTCGTCCGTCATTCGTCATTTTCCGGTGAATCTGTCGCCCGATCAGAAAATCGCCGGTGTGCTCGCTCCGCTTTTCGCGCTGCGAACGGAAGACGATCTCGGGATCGGCGATCTCGGCGCGCTGCGGCAGTTCATCGAATGGTCCGCCAGCATTGGATTCAAACTCGTTCAAATGCTCCCGATCAATGAAACCGGCCGGGACAACAGCCCTTACAACGCAATCAGCGCGATGGCGATCGAGCCGACGACCTTGCATCTAGCGCCGGGGTTTCCGGAAGATCTATCCGAGACAGATTATTCTGCTGCAATCGCAACGGCCGGCGCGGAAAGACTGCGCAAAGGCCCGGTGCATTACCGTCGCGTGAAGAAACTGAAACGCGGGCTGCTCGAAAAGGCGTTTGCCCGTTTTCGCGAAAGAAGCGCCGCGGATGAAAACGCTGCGAGCAAGTTTCACGAGTTCTGTCGGGCGGAAAAATCGTGGCTCGACGATTATGTGTTTTTTCGCGCGCTGATGGAGAAAAACGGGGATCTGGAAACGTGGGATCGATGGCGGCCGGAGCATCGCACTCTTGCAGGCGCGCGAGTCTGGTTTGAAGCGCTCGGCCCAAAGCGGCGCGCCGCGTTTTCTCAGCGGCAGGATTTCTTTCGCTACGTGCAGTGGATTGCCCATGATCAGTGGCGAATCATTCGCTCGCACACCGAAGCGCACGGCCTGGCACTGATGGGTGACGTTCCTTTTGGAATCAGTTACTACAGCGCGGATGTTTTTTCCCGCCCGGCTGAATTCGAGCTGGAGTGGTCCGGCGGCGCACCGCCGGAAGCTTACTTTAAAGAGGACAAGTTTACCCAGAAATGGGGACAGAATTGGGGCATCCCTCTCTATCGCTGGGATGCGATGGAACAAAACAACTTCGCCTGGTGGCGGCAGCGTGTTCGAGTCGTCCGCGAAATCTTTCATATCTTTCGGATTGATCACGTCCTCGGATTTTATCGCATTTATGCCTTCCCCTGGCGGCCGCAGCGGAATGAAGAATTTCTCCCGCTCGACTGGCATGAAATGCAGGAACGGACGGGGGGTTTGGTCCCGCACTTCGCTCGGCGCGACGATTCGAACTGGGAGAATTGCGAAGCAAACCGACGGGACGGAGAGAAATATCTTCAGGTAGTGCTCGGAGAAGCCGGCGACACGTTCGTGATCGGCGAAGATTTAGGTACGGTACCAGATTATGTCCGGCCAAGCCTCCGTTCGTTAGGGATTGCCGGGTTCAAGATTCCTCAATGGGAAAACTATCCGGATCATCGATCGATACCCGGCACAGAATACCAGCGGCTTTCCGTCGCCACTTTCGCGACGCACGATCACAAGCCGATTCGCGCCCTCTGGGAGGAGGTCTTTGGAGAGAAAACCGAAACATCGGAGCAGGCCCGGCATGACCTGGAGAAAATCGCGGAATTCGCCGGCTGGAAACCAACCCCTGACCAGCGCCTCGATTACGCGCGGGATTTTTATCCCGCAATCCTGGAAGCGCTTTTTCGCAGTGAAGCCTGGATCGCGGTGGTGATGATTACCGATCTGCTTCTGCGAAAGGATCGTTTCAACGTCCCCGGAACGGCGACAGCATCGAATTGGAGCCGGCGGATGCATCTGACAGTTGCGCAGTTGGCGGAAAGTCCCACGATTTGTAAACAAATGAAGTTATTCCACGAACTTCTGGAGAAGGCCGGGCGTACTCCACCGCCGGGGAGTATAGTGGGTAAAGGAACCTGAGTGTGGTTTTCGGGATGGGTCCCAAAGCAACGACAGTGGGAGATCGTCTCATTCGCCGCGAGATGACCAGCCATTTACAAAGCTGCCGCTTTGGCGATATTCCCCGTCCTCATGTCCATTCTGATCAATTTTCTCCTTGGGATTTACGCCCTGGTCGCGCTCCTCATGACCCTCGTCATTCTGATGCAGCGGCCGAAAAGCGAGGGCTTGGGCGCAGCGTTCGGTGGCGGCGTAACGGAGAATCTTTTTGGTGCACAAACGACGAATGTGCTGACCAAATTTACCGGCTGGCTGGCTGGGCTTTTTTTCATCCTCACCTTCGTCCTTTCGATTCTCTATTCGCATAAGAGCAGTCCGAACAGCAGTCTGCACAACGAACTTCTAAAGGAAAAACCGGTGGCGACTGCGTCCCCTGCGGCCAAGCCGAAACCATCATCGGCTGCTGTCCCGGGTGGGACAGCAACTGGTCCCTCCCCGGCTCCGGCGGGGAAGGCCCCTTCGGCCGTCCCCGCTGGTTCGGCTGCAGGTGCGATTCCGCCAGCCGCAAGTCCAGCGACTTCCGTACCGGCGGCGAGTGCGTCTCCGGCGCCAGCACCCTGATTCCCGCTGGAGCGAGACTTGCGGTTCTGGGCTAGGATTCCGGAACGGATTGCGGCTTCGGCCCGGCTTTCTCGTTCAAGGCCTGCGTGAATTCCTGCAGGCTGGAAACAATCTGCGGCGCTTTGGTCAAAACCGTCGTCGCCAACTTTTCCGAATAATCCGGCCGCCGTTGCGACATCTCCGAAAGCGCCATCATGACAGCGAGAGCATTGTTAATGGAATGCTTGATCTCGCTGAATTTCGCCTGCAACTCAGCTAATTCTTCGTGCGTGATATTGCGAGGAGGCTCACTCATATTGACGGGTTTTCACTGGAGAAAAGGTGGCGTTGATGCTTGACTGACAGGTTCGACATCTGTCGTCCGATGCCAGCGCAAGTTATCAAAATCAGTGGTGCGCGCCAGCACAATCTAAAGAATCTCCACGTGGAGATTCCGCGGGAGAAACTTGTCGTGATTACCGGGATGAGCGGCTCGGGAAAATCGTCTCTCGCCTTCGATACCCTCTATGCCGAAGGGCAGCGCCGCTACGTCGAAAGCCTGTCGGCCTATGCCCGGCAGTTTCTCGATAAGATGGAAAAGCCCGACGTGGACTTCATCGAGGGACTTTCGCCCGCGATCGCGATCGAACAACGCAGCGCCGGGGCGAACCCGCGCTCGACCATCGCCACCACGACGGAGATTCATGATTACCTCCGACTTCTATTTTCGGCTGTCGGCCAGCCCCACGATCCGGCTACGGGTCAACCGATCTTTCGCCAGAGCCCGCAGCAGATCGTCGATCAAATCCTATCTTATGAACCGGAGACAAGAATCGTTCTGCTCGCACCGCTCGTGCAGAATCAGACGGGGGAGTTCCGCGATGTCATCGAGAAGGCAAAGCGCGAGGGCTTTGTCCGCGTGCGCGTAGACGGCGAGATCGTCGAACTGGGAGGATCGGAACCGATTCGACTCAATAAAACCAGCCGGCACACGATCGAGGCGGTGGTCGATCGGCTCGTTATTCGCCAGGGCATCCGCTCACGTCTCGCAGACTCGGTCGAAACCGCGCTCAAATGGGGCGACAACCGGATGTTGGTGCTGCGGCAAGGAAGGGAGGCCGCGCTGCCAGAATCAGAAGAGCTCCGCTATTCCACGCACTATGGAAATGCCGAGACCGATTTTACGCTTGGCGAACTAACGCCGCGCCACTTCTCGTTCAACAGCCATCTCGGTGCCTGCCCAGTTTGTCACGGGCTCGGCACACAACTCGTCTGCGATCCGGAGCGAATGATTGCACATCCGGAAAAGACGCTGGCGGAGGGCGCGATCACGCCGTGGCGTCGCGGGACAAAACCGATGCAGGCGTACTATCGGCAATTGCAGGCCGCGCTGGTAAAGCATTTTCACGTTCCCGAGAACATGCCGTTCTCGGAGTTACCCGAATCGTTCAAGCAAGCGCTGTATTTCGGCACTGGAGACCAACCGATCGAAATGAACTTCGGCGGGAACGGTAGATCACCAAAAACGGCGCGGCCGTTTGAGGGACTTCTGCCACAGATGCATCGACTTTATGAGGAAACGGAAAGCGAGTTCACGCGCAATCGCATCCGCGCCTTCATGACCCGCGTGCCGTGCAAGAGTTGTGGTGGTGCGCGGCTCAAGCCGGAGATTCTGGCGGTGACCATCAAGGATGAAGCCGGACGCGAGCTGAACATTCACGAGTTCAGCGAGCTCACGATCGAAGCCGCCGCAAGATATGTCGCGAAGTTGGAACTAAACGACCAGCAACGGACAATCGCGGCCGAAGTGGTGCGTGAGATCGCGTCGCGCCTGGAATTTCTCGTCGAGGTCGGTCTCGGGTATCTGACGCTCAATCGCGAGAGCGGCAGCCTTTCCGGTGGTGAAGCGCAACGCATTCGGCTCGCCACGCAAATTGGCTCCGGGCTTGCCGGTGTTCTTTATGTGCTTGATGAACCGAGCATCGGTCTGCACCAGCGCGACAACGCCCGCCTGCTTAGAACGCTGCGGCGGCTGCGCGACCTTGGCAATTCAGTCATTGTGGTCGAGCACGATGAAGAAACGATCCGTGCGGCGGACCATATTCTCGATCTTGGTCCTGGCGCCGGACCGCGCGGCGGCGAACTCGTCGCGCAAGGAACAATCGCGGAAATATTGCGCGCGAAAAATTCTCCGACGGCCGATTACCTTTCCGGCCGACTGCGAATCGCGATACCGAAACAGCGCGTCCAGCCTTCGCGTCGACTCGAGGCCGATGGTCGAATTCCGGAAGCGTCGGGCTGGCTAACGATCGAAGGAGCAACGGAAAATAATCTGAAGAACGTGACCGCATCTTTTCCGATCGGTTGCTTCACCTGCGTGACCGGAGTTTCCGGCAGCGGAAAATCCACCCTCGTCGACGACATTCTGCGACGCGCGCTTTTTCGTCATTTTCACAACTCAAAAGACAAACCAGGCGCCTACCGCACAATGCATGGCGTCGAACAAATCGACAAAGCGATCGTGATTGACCAAACTGCGATTGGTCGAACGCCGCGCTCGAATCCAATCACCTACACCGGCGCGTTCACACCAATTCGTGAGTTATTTAGTCACCTGCCATCGGCGCGGGTGCGCGGCTACGACGCGGGCCGATTCAGCTTTAATGTAAAAGGTGGCCGCTGCGAAAATTGCGAGGGCGGCGGGCTGATCAAGATTGAGATGCACTTCTTGCCCGATGTTTATGTCGAGTGCGAAGTTTGCCACGGCCAGCGTTACAACCGCGAAACGCTCGAGATCACCTACAAGGGAAAGAACATTGCAGACGTTCTGAATCTGACAGTCGACGAAGCAGCGCGGTTCTTCCGAAATGTGCCTTCCGTCTCGGATAAGCTAATTGCGCTGCTCGACGTTGGTCTGGGATACTTGCAGTTGGGACAAGCGGCTACCACGCTCTCCGGTGGTGAGGCGCAACGGGTGAAGCTCGCGACCGAGTTGGCGAAGAAAGCAACGGGACGAACGATCTACATTCTCGACGAACCAACCACTGGATTGCATTTCGCTGATATTGAAAAGCTGCTGCAAGTGCTGATGAAATTGCGCGATTCCGGAAACACGCTCGTCGTGATCGAGCATAATCTCGAGATGATCAAGTGCGCCGATTGGATCATCGACCTCGGACCGGAAGGCGGCGAGATGGGCGGTGAAATCATCGGCGCCGGTCCGCCGGAAGAAATCGTGCGATCAATGGGGAGTTCTACCGCAGAATATCTACGGCCGTTCTTGATGAAACCATGACCAAAGGAAAGCGCGTGTTAGTTGGATTCTTGCTTGCGGCGCTCGCGGGAGGTGCCATCGCTGAGGAACGAACTGATTTGCAAACGGCACTTGGACCAATGACGGAGGGTGTCCCGGAAGTCTCAATCGTTCGTTTGCAGAATCTCCTTTCGCGTCAGCTTTCAAACGAAGACCGGCGGACGGCCAGCGTGAAACTCGCGGAAGCTTACATCGCGGCGGGTGAAGCCGAGCAGGCGCTTCCGATTCTCAATCGTCCGCTTCTGCGCGATTCTGCGCCGGCGAATTTTTGGCGTGCCCAGGCCCTGGCCGCTCTCGGGCGTTGGAGCGAAGCGCTTCCGCTGTACGAAGGGATCGCGTCGAGACCGCAGGCGCCATTGCACGCCGAAGCGACTTTTGGCAAAGCCGAAGCGCTGCGTGCGATGGGGCGCCTGGATGAAGCCCTGCAGACTTTCGCGTCACTGTTCCCTAACGAGCACTGGAAAAATCGCGCGCAGCTCCGCTCGGCGGAGCTGTTCCTGGAAAAAAAAGATGCTGCCGCGGCCCAAAGCACCCTCGACGAAATGCGACCGGCATCCGTCGCGGAAAAAAAGGAGCGTCAATTTCTACTGGCACGGCTCGAAGCCCAGTTGAATCATCCGGCGCGAGCGGTGCAGCTGCTGCAAACCATCCCGAAAGAGACAACCGACCTTAGTCACTCCAGATTGATCGCCGCGCTCATTGCATTGGCCGACGCGCAGCTCCAACTCAAATCACCCGACTCTGCCGATGATGCGCTGGAGGATTTCATCGAGCGAACACCTGCTGATCCGGACTTGCCTAGGCTCTTCGCCAAGCTGGATCAAGTATATCAGCTCGAAAAGAAACCCTCGCAAAACGATCTCGCGCGCTGGGCCCGCGATCCGGCGCAACCGCGACGGGCGTTCGCGCAGTGGTATCTCGCCCGGTTGGAACTGCGCGCTGGCAATCGGGATGTCGCATTTCGGATTTTTGGCGATCTGGTCAAAGAGCGGGCAATGTTTCCGACTGTGGCCGAGGCGTATCTTGAGTTTGCGCAATTACAGATCGACGACCGCCGGTTCGAAGAGGCTCGCGCGACGCTCGATGCGGCCCGCTCATTACAACCCGGCACGGGAAATTTGAGACGGATTGAGTGGCTTTCGGCGGAGGCGGATTATCGGACGAAGAAATTCGCCACCGCCGGCGCCGATTTTGACCGACTCGGACACTCCGGGTTCGGTTCGGCCGCGATTTTCAACGCGTCGCTTGCCTGGCTGCAACTCGGTGACAACGCGCGTTTCCTTGTCGACAACCAGAAACTCGACGAAGGCGGGCAGAATGAGCAGGCGCGCGCGGAGCTGCGGCTAGAGCAAGGTTTGATGCAGGCGGCACAAAACAATAATGAGAAGGCTGCCGAGTCGCTACGAAGGTTTCTGCACGATTTTCCGCAGTCCAAGCGCATTTCGGAAGCGTGGGTCGCCCTGGCGGAGCTCGCCTTCCACGCCACCCCGCCGCGTCTCGATGAAGCGCGAGAAAATCTTGCTCAGGCCATGGCATCTCAGCCTACTCCGGCAGCGCTCGAGCGCGGCGATTACCTGAGCGTTTGGATCGAAGGCGCTGCGCCGAAACCGGACGATGCGAAACTGATTTCGCGGGCGACCGAGTTCCTAAACAAGCACGGCGAATCGCGTTTTGCCCCGGACGTGCGAATGAAGCTGGCCGAAGCGTACTTTCAGCGGCAGGACTTTCCCAATGCGCAGACGCAGTTTGAGATCCTTACGCGAGAAGAACCGAACGGACCGTACGTGGAGAAGGCGTTTTTCTTCGCGGGCAAAGCCGCGATGTCAAGCATGAGCGCCGATTCTCTTTCACACGCGCTGGAGCTTTTCGACCAGGTCGCGCGCAAGGATGGACCGTTAAAATGGGCGGCGCGCAACGAACAAGCCGCGATCGAGCGCAAGCTGGGCAAGCCACGAGATGCGCTACCGCTATACGAAGAAGTTCTCAAGAACAGTGAGAGACCGTCGGAAAAACGCGAAGCGCTTTGCGGCAAGGCTGATATTTACTTCGAATCAGGCGCCGGACAAAACGAGAATTATCAGCGCGCCATCGATCTTTACGACCAGCTCGCCTCCGACCCACAGATCCCGGCGCACTGGCGCAATCAGGCTCTTTTCAAAAAAGGCGTTTGCCTGGAAAAGATGAACCAACGCCCCGACGCACTCGCGACATTTTACAGAGTGATCGAAGACGAGGCGCGGCCAGATCGTCCACATGAGTTTTTCTGGTTTTATAAAGCCGGGTTCAACGCGGCGCGTCTTCTGGAAGATGATGCCAAGTGGCAGCCAGCAGCTGCGATCTACCAGAAGCTGGCTGCGGTCGGCGGTGCCCGCAGTGAAGAAGCAAAAGCGCGGCTCACCCGGCTACGCCTGGAGCATTTTCTCTGGAACGAATGACTTTACTCGTTAGGCTGACCACGTCATCCTCGCCCGCAATCGCGCGCCGACGTGTTCAATCGGGTGTTTTTTCCCCGCTTTGAGAAGCGCGGATAGACGCTTCTGGCCAGTCCGCGTTTCGCGAATCCACTCCTTCGCAAACTTCCCGCTCTGAATATCTTCGAGCGCGGCTGCCATCCGACGTTGATTTGATTGATCGATGATCTTCGGTCCGACTGTGACGTCGCCCCATTTCGCAGTTTCCGAGATGAGTGCTCGCATTCCGCTGATGCCCGCCTCGTGCATCAGATCGACGATGAATTTCAACTCGTGCAAGCATTCGAAATAGGCGAGCTCCGGCGCATAACCAGCCCGGACGAGCGTTTCAAATCCTGATCGCACCAACGCTGTCATCCCGCCGCAAAGGACCGCCTGTTCGCCGAACAGATCCGTTTCCGTTTCGTCTTTGAAGGTGGTTTCAATTACACCCGCGCGCGTGCAGCCAATTCCTTTGGCCCATGCCAGTGCCATTCTCTTGGCCTTGCCACTCGGATTTTGGTCTACGGCAATAAGACCAGGAGCGCCCCGGCCTTCTACAAACTCGCGGCGAACCATCGGCCCGAGGCCTTTTGGAGCGACCATCATGACATCCACATCCTTTGGCGGAACGATCATTCGGTAAAAAATGGCGAAGCCGTGGGCGAAGAGTAGCGTCTTACCTTCGGACAAATTTGGTCCAACGTCGCGTCGATAGATCGCTGGAATCTTAGTATCCGGTAACGCGAGAAAAATCACGTCGCCGCGGCGGACAGCGACGGCAGTATCCACGACTTTCAGTCCGCTGCGGCGAGCGATTGCGCGCGATTTGCTCGCAGAACGAAGTCCCACAATTACTTGGAGACCGCTGTCCCGTAGGTTGAGAGCATGGGCACGACCCTGGGCGCCGAAGCCGATAACGGCACACATCTTGCCGCGCAGCACTGCGAGATCGGCATCCTTGTCCGTGTATATTCGCGCGGCCATACGGAGGCGAGCGGCGAGGCTACGCCGCTGCACGGTGAAGTCAACGGCATGCGCGACTGTCGAAAGTGCCGTGAATCAATTCGCCGCGATCGAACCCCGAACCAGGGCTTCCAGCCGCAAGCCTTCCGCTGTTGCCGCGCGTGCTTCGTAATGACGGCCCAGTTTCTCGAGAATGCTGGAAAGTATCACGTATTCGCGGGGCCTGTCCGGCTGCCGGGAGACGACTCGACGCTGGGCGTCATATGCATCCTGAAATCGATTTTGATCCATTCGCATCTGTGCGATCAGACCGAGCGCCTTGACGTCGTGAACGTCGAGCCAGCTGGCATGCCGCAGGGATGCAGCCGCCTTTTCTGCCTCGCCTTTTTCGCAATAAAGGTGACCGAGAGCGAGCGCAGCTTCGTAATGCCACCAATTCTTGCGGGCAAAGTCCTCCACTATGGGAAGCGCCGCATCCGGACCTTTGGTTTTACGGAGCAACTCGGCCTCAAAGCGAATGATCTCCCACACGCCGGGATAGTCATGGCGCGCTTTTTCCGCGATCCCGAAAGCGGCAGCGTCGTCATTCTCCCGATGACGAGACGACGCGAAATTGAGCACGGCGATCCAAGTGCGAGGGTATTCCTTACGCGTAGTTTCAGTGGCTTTGGTGGTGGAGGAGAGAATATCTTCCGCTTCTTCCTTGCAGCCCTCACGCACAAGTACTTCGGCGAGATTGTTGCGGGCGATCGGGTATCCGGGCTCATGCGCAGAACGTCTCGAAATATGCCTTCGGCTTTCTCGTACTCGCCGCGATTGCCATAAACCTGGCCGAGATTCGTCAGCACGCGCGAGCTCCGACCGCCAGCAGCGAGCGTTCTCTGGTAAAAGATTTCCTCCGTTGACCAATCACTGCTGCGAATTGTGCTGCGTACGCTCAACGCGACGATCGCGCAGCAAGCGCACCCGGCCATGACCCTGCGACCGCGAACTGGAAGACCAGGCACGCAACCGATCACAAAAATGAGAAGGCCCACGCTCGGCAGATACAACCAGTGCTCCGCCACGGTAGCGTTTAATTTCATCAAATTCGAAATCGGCAAGTAGCCGAAAAGAAACCAGCACGCGCCGAAAACTCGCGCCCGTCGACCATCTCCACGCCAGCCTATTCCGAGAAGGAGCGCGGCCAGGACACCAAGCCCGGCAATTGAAAGATATTCTGAGCCGGCCGATCGCTCCCAGGTTGCGTTCGTTTCGTAGTTTTCCACATCGAAAACCGTCCGCTCCATATGGAGATTGGACGGGCAAATCATCAGTCTCCCGTAATCACCGAGAGAGCGCAGCATGAGCACAGCGCGCATCGGACTCGACCAGCCCGGGGAAGAATCGGTGCTTTCGCGCGGAGGCGGCAGCTGATGCAATCCGGCGTAAATTCCGAAGAGGCAAAGGCAGCAAACGAGCGTGGCAATCTTAAATTTCGGTCGAGGATTTCGATCGAAAAAGAAAAGGTGGGATAAAAACAGGACAAGCCAAACGCATGCGATCTCGCGCGAACAAAGCGCGAGCAATCCGGAGAACGCCGCACCCGAGTAAAATGCAGTTTGAACGAGGATGCGACTCGATTTTCGCGCCCGGATAAACAGGAGCCATCCAGCGCAGGCGAAGAGAAATGCCAGGCTGTCGGCGCGGCCAGAAATGTAGTCAACCGCCGCACTGTGCACCGGGTGCACCACCCACAAGAGGGCGACGAAGAAGGCGCCCACCGAACGGGCCTGTTTATCATCGACCTCCTCAACCGCCGGACGGAACGAAGCAGACAGCTCGCACAACAATCGATAGAGAAGAATCCCGCTCGCGACGTGTAGCAACACGTTGGTCAGATGAAAACCGTAGGTGTTGCTGTTCCAGAAAAAATAATCGACCATGAACGAGAGATTCTGCACTGGCCGATAATGCGCGGAGAATGAATCGAGAAACAAATGGTGCCGAAACGCTTCAAAGAAAAGAAGCGGGCTTTTGATGAACGGGTTGTCGTGGATAAGATACGAATCATCCCAAACCATCTCGCCTGGCAGCGCCGGCAAGTGCACGACGAGCCCAATCACCGCAAGAACAAGGTAGCGGGGCCATTCTTTGCGGCAGAACCGGGCAAGTTCAGTATGCCGATCAGCGCGAACTCGGGGAATCAAGTGAGCACTAGCCATGTGCCTTATAAAGAAAGACAAACCGAATCCATCATAAACAGACGAGCGTCCTCCCGGTCAAACGAGAGGACGCCCGAAACGTAAGTACCTAAGCTCGATTAGTGGTGCGGGTATGGAGACCAGAATTCCGCCGGCGCCACGTCCGACAATGAATTGAAGGCACCCGTCGGAACGTAGGGCAGTGTGTCAACTTTTTGCGGGTCATAAGTATTCCCGAAGAGGTCGGCGCCCGTATTATACAGGGATGTGCCGGACTTCAGGTAAGCTGTCCAGTCCTTGATTATGCAATCGCTCCCAGTCGATTTGTTGGTTTCGATGGCGTATTGATCTACCGCTGCATCGATCAAGCGAAGATCGTTCAGAATGCGGCTTGCCTGTGAGCGCTTGCGGGCCCGGAGGAATCCAGGGACAGCGATAGCGGCCAACAAGGCAATGATGGCAACGACGATCATGATTTCCACGAGGGTGAAGCCCCCGCGGCGTTTATTGAGTTTGCTTAACATATTTTGGTTTGGTTTATTTTGTTGTTTGTTTGACTGCATCCCGCAATTTGCATCGCAGGTTTGGGCGACCTATAGAGCACTGTTGATGCCAAGCTGCGGAGTTTTCTGTAATTACCAGAAATCTGGCTGCCTTAGCTGTGCTTTGGTGTAGGGCATGAATATTTTGCCCTTCTGCTGAAAAAGCTTCTCAATTGAACACCCTAAGAAAGACAAACCGCATCCATTATAAACAGACGAGCGTCCTCCCGGTCAAACGAGAGGACGCCCGAAACGTAAGTACCTAAGCTCGATTAGTGGTGCGGGTATGGAGACCAGAATTCCGCCGGCGCCACGTCCGACAATGAATTGAAGGCACCCGTCGGAACGTAGGGCAGTGTGTCAACTTTTTGCGGGTCATAAGTATTCCCGAAGAGGTCCTTGCCTGTGTTATACAGGGATGTACCGGACTTCAGGTAAGCCGTCCAGTCCTTGACTATGCAATCGCTCCCAGTCGATTTGTTAGTTTCGATGGCGTATTGATCTACCGCTGCATCGATCAAACGAAGATCGTTCAGAATGCGGCTTGCCTGTGAGCGCTTGCGGGCCCGGAGGAATCCAGGGACAGCGATAGCGGCCAACAAGGCAATGATGGCAACGACGATCATGATTTCCACGAGGGTAAAGCCCCCGCGGCGTTTATTGAGTTTGTTTAACATATTTTGGTTTTGGTTTATTCTGTTGTTTGTTTGACTGCATCCCGCAATTTGCATCACGGGTTTGACGCTCCATAGAGCAGTGTTGGTGCCAAGTTTCGGAGTTTTCTGTAATTACTAGAAATCTGGCTGGCCTTAACTGTGCTTGGTGCAGGGTGTGGATACTTTTGCCCTTCTGCTGAAAAGGATTTCTCAATTGAAGCAGAAGAATTCCAAGGGCCTCTCCGTCACCGGTTACGTATTCGCCGGAGTTCTCTGTTTGCGGCTTATCGTCCTCGCCCGATTGAGCGCCTCGTCTTTTCTGCTGCCCAATTCCGGCGACATGCAGTTCTACAACGAGTGGGCTCGGCGCATTCTTGCAGGACAATGGACCGATCACCACGCCTTCTATGGATTACCGCTTTATCCTTATTTTCTTGCGTTCCTCTATCGATTGTTTGGCTACAGCCCCTTCCTGCCGGGATTCTTGCAGGCCGTGCTTGACGCAGGAACCGGCGCCATTCTCTACAAGCTGGCCGTTAAAATCTTCGGAACAGCTCCAGCCCCGAAAGCGAACCAGAGGGATGACGACATGCCGGATCTATCTTCGAGATACGGAGGCAAATGCATCGGAGTGATGGCGGCATTGGGCTGGGGTTTCTTCCTTCCCGAGCAGGCTTACGCGGCCATTCTCATGCCGACGGCGGGGCTCGTTTTTGCCTTCTGGTTCATCGTCTGGCAGATCGTCAGCCATCCGGAACTGCCAACCCGCCTGAACGCGTGGCTCATGGGAATGCTCATCGGGTTTACCGCGATGGGCGTCGCGACAATTTTGTTTCTCGTCCCGCTCCTGCTCGCAGCCTTCTTTTTCAAGTGGAAGACGCGGACAAGCCAGCACGCCGTTTGGCGATCGCAGCTCGCGACCGCGGCGTTTCTCCTTCTCGGAATCGGAATGGGTGCTTCTCCTTGCTGGATTCACAATTACTTTATTGCGAGAGATCCTGTCTTCCTTTCAGCGCACAGCGGTGTGAACTTTTGGATCGGAAATAATCCGGTCGCTACGGGCTATCCACGTTTCCCACCCGGGTTGCATGCCGGGCAAAAGGCAATGCTGCAGGATTCCATCACCACGGCGGAACAGGTTGCCGGTCGGTCGCTAAAGCGTTCTGAGGTTTCCGCCTATTGGTCGAAAAAGGCGAGTGCTTATATCAAAAATAATTTCGGCGATTGGCTGAAGTTGATCCTGATCAAGATCCGAAATTTTTGGAATGCATTTCAGTATGATGATCTCAGCATCATTACGATTCTACGCGAACAAAATGTGCTCTCGTTCGGTATTCGATTTGGCCTTGTGGCGGCGCTCGGCATCCCGGGACTTTTCCTCGCCGGATGGAAATTCCCGCTCTCGCGCTGGGTAAGCGCCGCCGTGCTATTGCATATGGGATCGCTTCTGACAGTTTTCATAACGGAACGTTACCGTGTGGCCGCGGTTCCGGGCCTTCTCTTGGGCGCAACGTTTGGCGCCTGGGACCTATGGCAGAATTGCATAAACGCCAAATATCGCAGCGTGGCAGTTTATCTGCTTGCTCTCCTTGCCGCTACTTTCTTTGTCTCCGTGCCTCAGACGGATCCTGGTCTCTGGGGATTGGATGCCTACAATTCCGGTTTGCAGGCTCTTCAGGTAAACAATTATCCACTTGCCGAGAAGAAGCTAGAACGCTCTTATGCCTACGTCCCGGAAAATGCGGAAATTAATTTTGCCTTGGGTAACCTCCGCCTGGCCCAAGGCGATACATTTCACGCCAAACAATTCTACGCCGCGAGCTTGCGTCTCGATCCCAAACATGCCGGAGCCCTGAATAATCTTGGCGTTTTGGCTTTGAACGAGGAACGCTGGGAGATCGCTTCGAGATTCTTCCGCAAAGCGGTAGATCAAGATCCGGAGGACGCTAAGACCCATTATCTGCTAGCCAGGGCATTGTTGCGCATTGGTGACCGGCTGGAGGCAAATTCTGAAATCGCCAAGGCGATACAACTCGACCCCAACCAGGGTGATTTCTTGAAATTTCGCGATGAAATTCGCTAAGCGGCGACACGTATCTCGAACGCTCAAATTGCAAGCGCTCTGCGGCATCGCCTTTTCAGCGGAAAAGAATCTCCCAGCCGGACGCGCTGAAAGCTCCACACCACTTAGAGATTACGAAGGGGGCACTCGATCTGCTGAATCCTTAACCAAGTAGCCGTGCTGGTCGAAGCCTTGGCTCGGTGCCGTTGAAATACAAAATGAGCATTCCCACAGACAAGGCGTCGGTGACCAAGCCGTTGCGATCACGAAGCATTTCCCCAACCGAATGGGTGATCGCCGCAGCCCTCGCTTCATTGATCGGGAAGATCCTCATTGCCTACTCAACGCTCGGCACAAATGACGTCCTCACCTTCTACCTCTTCGGTCACGCGCTGACCGAGCATGGTCTAGAGGGGACTTATCGGAGCACGGTTTTGTTTAATCATCCGCCGCTCACGGCCTATTTTCTTCGCGCGATATTCTACCTCTCTCACCTCCCGATTTTTCGGGACGCCGGGATTTTCAATTTTCCTTTTCTTCTTCGGTTGCCGGGAATCGCGGCGGATTTCGTCGTCGTCGCTCTTTTGCTCCGAATCAAAAAAACTGATCCCCGGCTTCGATTACCCACTTGGGCTCTCGTCATCTTCGCGCTCAGCCCTCTCTCGATCATGGTCTCTGGTTATCACGGGAACACCGATTCTGTTATGGTCATGCTCCTTCTATTTTCGGTTTATTTTTGCACACGGGGACGGCCAGCGCTTTCCGGCCTTTTCTTTGCGCTGAGCGTCCAAGTCAAAATTATTCCACTGCTGTTTTTCCCTGTCCTTTTCTGTTTCTGGATGCAGCGCCGTCTACTCCTGCGCTTTGTCATTCCGTTTGCGGTTGCGTCCGCGATTTTGTGGAGTGAGCCGCTCGTGAAGTTTCCTCTCGTTTTCGCGAAGAATGTTCTGGCCTATGGCAGCACTTGGGGGATTTGGGGGCTCAGCTACTTGCTTCGGCTTACCGGCCGACCCGAATTCAGTCGCGTGAGTTTCTTCGGACTCGGACCATGGCAGGTTTTTGTGGTGACGGCTTGCAAGCTCGTCATTGTCGCAGCCGTCCTCGTGCTGGCGTGGCGCCGTCGCAAGCTTGGCGACCGTGGTATCTGGGATTCGATGGCCTATGGATGGATCATTTTTTTCGTTTTCTCTCCTGGAGTTTGTACTCAATATCTCGTCTGGCTCGCGCCGTTTATTCTTCTCCTCTCCCCAACTTTTTACGCGTGGGTTCTCGGTAGCAGCTCCGTTTTCGCGTTTGTTTTCTATAACACGATCTCGAAAGGGCTGCCCTGGTATCAGGGTGTTTCCACCAATGCGCTCAATAAAATTTGGGCACCGTGGTCCCTCCTGCCTTGGCTGGTTTTGATTACGGGATTAATCGCGCTGTGGTGCAGGGCAGCACACGCAAGCCCGCTTCTTCGTCTTTTCAGTTTGCACCCAGTCAATGCGAAACCGAATTGGGTTGACTGCATGGCCGCAATTGGGGCGAGGCCAGGCATAGCAACCCTTCGCGATGGGTGCTCTAAGTCTGCGCCCATCAGCAACCCTAAGGTATCGACGCGGCGATAGGCGGAACCTGGGAAACGGTCGGTTTTTGTTTCCAACCTTGGGTTACGCCGAGTTCCAGGTTTTCGTATTCCTGCACGGCCGCATTGTCCGGCACCGGGACGCGGATCTTGACCGCGCCGGTCGCGTGAGCACGCAGCAAGTATCCCGCTTGGAGTTCCCAAACCGTACGATAGTCACCCAGGAGTTGCCAGGCCGCGCGGAAGCCACCGTGCCAATGACCCTCAGCATCTTGAAAGGCCGGCCGAAGAGTCGGCGGAACTACTCCGGGCGGAGGAAACAGGATAGGACCAACTAGGAAGATCCGATGACCGGACCGTAGAACGGTTTCCATCCGCGCCAAAGCAGGACTTAGCGGATTCGTCGACTTCATTTGAAGGAGCAGAAGATCGTAGCGATGGAAACGGTGATCGCCGATCGGAGGCAGCGTTATCACCTCAGCCGGGCCGCGATAGTAACGGCAAAGGGTAATTGCGCATTCCCAAGGCGGAACCACGATCAGATCGTCCTTTGTCACCAGCTGCTGAAGCCGCGCCGCGATCAAGTCCACATTCGTATGGCGGGTCGGCAATTCTTTCCAAGCTGGGCGAAATGCGACGCAGAGCAACAGAGACGCCACGGCGAGGCGGACAACACGCAACGCGATTCCGGGCGTGTTGGTAGCTGGCCACGCTCCAAAGAGAACCTCCAGGGTACAAGCGGCGAACGCTGCCAACGTGATGTAATACCAGGGTTGGGTCACGTAGTTCAATACCCGGAGAAATCCTGCGTAACCAGCAACTCCCGTTGCGAGCGTCACGGCGGCAAACAGCATTACCGGCGGAAGGCGGCCAGAGACAGTTCCCATCTTCCCGCGCCCGGTTGACAAGGCGACAGCTATGCCAAGCAGACCAACAATCACCAACCCCGGCCACAGCCAAATGCCGAGCGCACTCGGCGAGCCCAGGACCTCGCAAACGCGCGTCCACAAATAGGCGAAATCCCCGTTGGGAAAGCTCACCAGGATTCTCCACGCGCCCATCCGGCGCATCATCGGCACGTAAGGTAACAGCGAAGCGGCCGCGAGCACGCCAATGCCAAAAACGATACCTAACGTCCGCCAGGCGCGCGACCGGATTGCGACTGCCATCGCGCCGGCAGCGATCGCTAGCAAAAGGACGGAGTTGTAATAGAGACATTGGACACCGAGAAGCGCGAGCAGAGTTGCCTGCACTATACGTGGAGTGGTAGGTGACCGGGGCGAATCGACCAGACGCCAAAAGCTCCGCAACGTCAGAAGCATGAGAAGAATCCCGAGCCCATAAGCGCGAGTCGAATCGCCATAGCGGATGAGCATTGGATTCAATCCAACGAGCGCCAAGGAAAGCACTGGCCACCTGATGCCAAACGAGCGGGCGTTCGCCCAGAGAACTCCCAGAATTCCGAGCCCTGTGATGAGACCGAGTGCGCGCAACGCGAGATCGTTGTTTGCTCCGAATATCCCCGTCCATCCACGAAGGATGGCGAAGAACAACATGGGGAAGGAATCGTAATCGAGAACCCGCCACATCTCCGCGAAAGAGGAGAGAGTAGCGAGATTGACGCTGTTCGCTTCATCACGCCACAGCCCTCCCACATTCGTGGCGAATCGCACATGAAGTGCTGTCGCGAACAAAGCCAAAAGCGCTGTTGCAGCACACTCACAGCGATTCAGCCAAACGGTCCCTGGTCGGTCGCGGCGAATCGAGATTCGGGGAGGTGCGACTGTTGACTCGAGGCAGGCTGACTCAGTACCGGTTCCGCTGCGTGCCGGGAATATAGATGCGCTCACCGTTTGCAGCCAACAACGACTGCTTGGACGAGCAGGTCACGCATGCCGAAGTAGTAATCAACCAAGTTGAATCCCGCCTGTTCCACGACCTCTCGCGCCTGGTCACGTGATTTGAGAAGGGAAATTTCAGGCGGATGAAGACGCACTTGCGCTCCGCCCTGGGGACGGAAGAGATCCATGAGACGATGGATCACCTTAAGTACGAAGACACTGGTGGCGCGACGGTGGGGCCAGAAGATGACCACCTTTCCGCCCGGCTTCACGGTACGTCCCATCTCGCGGAGGATTTGGACGATTTGATCCTGGGTGAAATGTTCGACCACGCCCAAGTTATATGCCCCGTCAAAGCTGGCACCGGCCACATCATCCAGACGTAGGATGTCGCCATGCCGGACGGCCTCAGCGAGAGGGTTATTGCGTCGATAGGATTCCAGCGCCGGAAGAGAAATGTCCACGGCCGTGATGCGCATCTCGCGGGAAAGTTCCGAATCCACCTGCCCCGAGCCGCAGCCGGCGTGGAGTAGTTGCGCGCCAGGAAGGAAATGCTTGTGAATGAAATAGTTTAGGTTGCGCCGGATGGCGAGCCGCCGGTACACGCTCGCGACAAAGGAATAGGCTCGTCGGCTTTTTTCCTGGCCGCGGGTCCAGTACGAATCCCAGCCCTGGGGATCCTGCGGCGGCAGTTCGGACTCGAGGATTGGTGGCAGCGGCGACGTGAGTAGAAAATTCTCGGGATGACGAACATTTGCCCAATAAAGCTTGAGCAGGCGCGAGGCGCTTCGCACCGTCTCGCGCAAGCTCATCTTGGAGCTGCCATAGGTCCGGGCCGGCAGCGCGATTGGCATTTCTTCGATAGCATAGCCATTGCGGTGCAAGACAAACAGGCTCTCGAAAAAGAATGAGTAGCCACAGGAACGCACGCGATCGAAAAGCTCTTGCGGAATAGCGCCGAGTTGATAAACGCGCAGCGCGCCGGTTGCGTCCTGCGGCAGTTGGAGCAGGTTGACGGTTAGGCAATGACCCAGATATGTCAGGGAACGGCGCATCGGGTTCCAGCCGGGCAGACTGTCGCGCTTCATATAGCGCGAACCGATAGAAACAGACCGGCCGCTGGATTGCGCCACCCCTAACAATCGCTCCACGTCGGCCGGTTGGTGCGTGAAATCGCAATCCATTGTCACGAGCGTCTCGTAACCGTGAGCATAAGCGTAACGGATGCCGTCCTGATGAGCGCTGCCGATCCCGAGCTTGCCGGAGCGATGAATCGCGCCAACATGCGAAAACTCTCGCGCCAACTCATCCACGATCTCTCCGGTGCCGTCCGGTGAGCCATCGTCGCAAAAGAGAATATCGGCTCCAAGCTGGAGCGCGCTCAATTCCCGACAGAGGCGCTCGGCGTTCTCGGCTTCATTGTAAGTCGGAATAAAGATGAGAAGCTTGGAGGTGTGGGCCACGCAGAGTGTTGTTGAGCAATGGACATGCCACTGCCAGTTCTTACTCTGCCGCTTTCGACGGCTCCAAGTAGAAAGCCCCGATTTGGAAGGCCCGGCAGTTTTCGGCGTCGAATGTCCATGCCCGGATCAACTGTGAGCTCGCAGGGATTTGTCCCGCTTTCCATGTTTTCATCCAACCGCAGTAAAGGTATGTCTCGTCATTGAGTTGCCAGCTCACCTCAAGACGTTTGGCCCCCACTTCGGCAAGCGCAAAAATTATCGGATCCCCCAGCGCGTTGTCATAGGTCAGAAGAACGCCATCAGCTGTCCGGTGACTTTCCGGCAAAATAGCCCACCCGCGCGCTGCGAAATCTCCACCCAAGCTTTTTCCAAGCTCCTTGAACTCTCCCTTGGTTTCTGCATCCGTCTGAAACGCGATCTCACGAATACGGTTCGACCGCACGAGGGTGGGACGGAGATAGCCGAGGCGGTCCAGCGCATTCGCCCAACCTGTCAGCGACGAACCACCCCAGTGCACGTGACGGGCTAGAACGTCAGGCTCATCGATCACATTGATCAGGAGAAGTCCGGCTTTACCCGAAAGGCAGTTATGCTGAAAACGCTGACAGAATTCCAAAGACCTAATTGTCCCGCAAACGAAGAGGAAAGAAAGAGCTGCCACTAAGACCGCTGTCATCAGCACGACAAGCCTGCCCAGGTTGACCTGCTCCACGCTAATCTCGGACTGTTCGCGCCAGTGTTTGAAGACAAGCGAACCGAGAAAGAGCAACCCGATCGGCAGCATGATGGCGAAGGAGACGTACCGCGATTGCATAGCAGCGTTTATTCCCAATCCCAACCGCCCAACTGCAGTGAGAACTCCGTTCATCAGCGCGATCGATGTGAGCGAGAGCCAGGGCAGGGATTGCGCCAGGAGTGTGCGATCGCACCGACAGCGCCATAAGTAGACCACAGAAGCGAGCAACGCGATTGCGAGGGCCGCGCCTCCGAACTGCGCGATCTTGACTTGTTCGAAGGCTGCTCCGGAACCGAAAGGATTGCCGAAATAGGCGAGAACGAACTGCACCGCCATAAGCGGATGCTCGACTGCTACCATCGGACTCGGCTGCGCCGCTGGCCGGGCGAATCCGTGGAAGTAGCAACAAACGCTGAGGATTCCGACGGAAGCCCAGATCAACCACCAGACCTTCTCGCCGCGCCCTCGTGTCTTCCTATTCCACAGCAGAAGGAGCGGTGCCGTCAGCAACCAGGAAGCAAAGCCGCTCGCGATGGAGAAAGTGCTTATGAGACATAGAGCCATCGTGGCCAGAAAGTCGTAGGGCCGCCGGAGCGAAGGCGCGACCCAGAGACATGCCGTCATCGTCGCGAGCGGCAGAATGAACACGATCTGGAAACCCCAAAGCAGGTTCTCCCATTGCAAAGGCGAAAGCAGTAGGATGTTGGCTCCGAGCAGGAGCCAATAGCTCGAGCGCGTGTTGCGCCAGCCAGTGACCTGCGCGACGCGCCAAAGGTTCAACGAGCAAACACAAGCAAGTATCCAGATTGTCAGAAGCTCCGCTCGTACATTCCAGTGGGTCAGCTTCGCGAGACCCAGCATAAGCAGGCGGGGGAAGAAAATCCGATGTTCGTTATGAAAGGCAAAGAAGTCGCCAAACCCGAGAGTGCCCGCCTGCATCTTTCCGAGCAGCAGCCGCGTACTATCCCATTCATCTCCAAACGGCGTATCCACTCCGTAATGATAGATTAGCCACCCAACCCACAGCGCCGGCAGCGCGAGAACAAGAAAACTCACGACACGTCCTCCAAACGGCGCGCTTTCTTGTTCGTTAGGGGAGTTATCTCTTGAGGCGCGGGATGCGGAAGCAATCCTCAGCGGCCTGGCCGGGGACTCCAAAGAAACGCGCTCGGCGTTTCCAGCTTCGGTAACAATCGCAGGCTCCGAAATCACGCGGCCAGGCTGATCTGAGAAGTTGCTTCTGCTTCACGCACTAACCGGGCAACCATTTCCGCGAGTGTCACCGTCGGAGCCCATCCCGTGGCTTTTCGTAACTTGCTCGAATCTCCGCGAAGGGGTTGTAAATCTCTCTTCAGCAACCGCGCGTCCGTTTCGACGTGTTGACTCCAATCGAGGCCGGCGGCGGCGAAGGCGGCTTGGGCGAACTCTTGCACGGTGTGCGTTTCTCCCGATGCGACGACAAAGTCATCTGGCTTTGGCAACTGGAGAATACGGAACATCGCGTCCACATAATCGGGCGCATAACCCCAATCGACGCGTGCGTTGAGGTCGCCAAGGACGAGTTTGAACGTCGGGTCACTCCGTGCTTGCAGGACGCCCCGTACCACTTTTTGCGAAAGGAACGATGCTTTGCGTAATGACGATTCGTGATTAAACAGAATACCGGTTGCAGCGAAGAGGCCTTCGTCCCGGAAAAGGCGACAACATTCGACGCCGGCTGCCTTCGAGATGCCGTAAGCGGAAGTCGGCGCGAAAGGTGTCTGCTCGTTTTGCGAGTCCGTGACTGCGGTGCCGAAGACATGCGAGGAGGCGGCATAAAAGAGTCGAGTCGTTTGCAAGAACGCCTTGATCACGTCGAGAACGTTTCGCAGTCCCGTGACATGCACCTCGAAGCTGCGCCGCGTCAGTTCAGCCGAAGAGAGTTCGACAGAGTCTTCGGTCGAATGATGAAACGCTGCCAGATAGTAGATCTCATTCGGTCGCAGGCTCCGGAGTTGCTGCTCGACTGCGGTCAAATCGAGGAGATCGACTTGCGCGCATTCGCAAGCGAGAGGCGACGTGGGCTCGATCCGCGTCCACCCGCGAACGGCGTATCCGCGATCACGAAGGTGGCGCGTCAGCAAACGGCCGTCCTGCCCGCCCGCGCCGACAATGAGCGCGCTGCGCATAACGAATGATTAACCGACCACTTCAACTCTGGGCAACGGAAAGATCATCTTCCCACCGCGCTCGAAAAATGCGGCTTCCCGCTTAATGATGTTATCGCGGAAATGCCACGGCAACACGAGCAGATAGTCCGGTTTCATGGCATGTGCCTCTGTCTCCGAGATGATCGGGATGTTCGTTCCAGGTGTGAAGCAACCGAACTTGTCCTTGTTCACCTCGGCAATTGCCGGCAGCAAATCGCGCGTAATTCCACAGTGCTGGAGCAGAACATTTCCCTTGGTGGAGGCGCCGTAACCAAGAACGGTGAGCTTCTCTGATTTCAGTGAGTGCAACATCCAGAGCAGCTCCGTTTTATGCTTTTCGACTGCGGTCTCGAAAGCACGGTGTTGCTCCACTGTCGTTAGGCCTTGTGTCTCTTCCTGGCGTAACAGCTCCTCGACCTGCACGATGTTTTCGGGATACGACGAAGATTGCCGGGCGACTGTAATGGCGAAGCTTCCTCCGTTGGTTTCGTTAAACTCCACATTCAGAATCTTGAGTCCGCACCGCTTCGTCATCCAGTTGATCTGGCGGAGCGAGTAATACTCCAGATGCTCGTGACAGATAGTGTCGTACCCCATCGTGTTCACCATCGCCGGCAGGTAACTCATCTCGAAATGCCAGACTCCGTCCTTCGCCAGGACGGAAGCGACGTCCTGCATGAAGCTGAGCGGACTCTCCAGATCATAGAACATCGCGATCGATGTAATGATTCGTGCCCTCCTCGCTCCGAATTTTTCGCGGAATAACTCGGCGGAGAAAAAATCGGGGATTAACGAGATGTGTTTCCGATAATAGGATGCAAATTTCTGTGCAGTCGGATCGATGCCTATCACTGCGACGTTCTCTTCGGGGTAAAAGGATAGGAGTGTCCCATCGTTGCTGCCGATATCGAGCACCAGATCTCCCGGCTCAAGAGGATAGCGCTCGATCAATTGATGTACTTTCGCTCCGAGGTGTTTCACCATCGCCTGGTTCAAAGACGACCGGTAACCGTAGTTCTCGCCATACATTTCCTCGAGGTTGTAGGATTGGCGGAGCTGCACCAAGCCACAGGCCTTTCGGTTGCCAGTCGTGTTGCAAGCGACCAGTTCCAGGGGCCCCCTGCTGGGTACCTCCTCTCGAACAAGCGGAAATACTCCAGTAAGATACTGTTCTCCTAAAGAAAGAACGGGAATAAGATCTCTGTTCCCACAAACCCGGCACTCTTGGATTTCCCGGAACATTTCCGGAGCCCTCCGTACGACCGCGAGACCCTGGGTGGCTGGCGACCTGAGCGCGACAGTGGGCATAACCCATTTTCAAAGCAGTGGTCGTGCCAGTGGAAACGCTTCTGCATGGCTGAAGGCGAGTTGGAGCAGATCGTACGAAACGTCCCGCTACTGAGAACGCGCACTGCGTATTGTTTTTCTCGTTGAACTGCTAGAGTCTTTCCGGCATGGCATTCGATCTCCCGCGCAATCGTCCCATTTTTTTCGTGGGGCTTGGGCTTGTTCTCGCGATCGGCATTTTTCTCCGCCTCCCCTATTCACAGTTCTCCGACCCGAATTCCGCATTCCACGCCGTCGCGTTCCTACATCCTCAACCCGGTTTCACGGGTATTGGTTTCGACGAAGGCCTTTACCGCAGGTACGTCAATAGCGTCATCCACACAGGCCTGGGTGAATACCCCGCTATCGTCGATCGCTACGTCGAATTACAGAAGACGTTACCGGGCTCCATTTTGCCGCCGGTGCGCTTTCTTTACATTTTCTCAGCCTATCTTTGGCATCAGGTCTTCGGCACCGAAGCACTCGCGGCCTTGCACGATGTCGCGTCGCTTTTTAGCATTTTGACGCTTCTGCTTTCCACGATTTTCGCGTGGCGTTTGAAAGGTCCCGTATGGGGCTTGGGAGTCGCGGCCCTTATGGGCGTCGCGCCAATGCAGCTCCATATGTCGCAGCACGCGCTGGTGGACGGTTTCTTTACTTTTTGGGCGCTTCTTTCCCTGTGGTTGCTTTGGGAAAACCTGCAAGCGCCGCGGCGCGCGGTCTGGCTTGTTCCCTATCTGCTTTCTCTCAGCCTGCTCGTTCTTACCAAGGAGAACGCCTTTTTCGTCTATGTCGCGCTGCTCGCGATCATCCTCTTGAATCGGTGGTTCCAATTCGGAGTAATGACGCGCGAGCTCATCGTGGCCACGCTCATCGGGCCGCTCCTCGGCGTTGTCGTTCTGATCTTTCTTGCCGGCGGTATCGAAAATCTTCGGGCAACCTATCAACTTTCTGTGAGTAAAAACTACCAGCTTACTTATGCCATTATGACTGGAGATGGGCCCTGGCATCGTTACCTGGTTGATCTCCTTCTCGTCAGTCCGGTAATTCTGATCTTAGCCGCGGGAACTCTCTTTCGAATCGACCGGACGCAAAAGCCCGAAATCTTTCTCATCGTCTTCATTGGCGCCAGTTACGCCGTCATGTGCAACATCAAGTACGGTATGAACCTGCGTTATGCGAATATGTGGGACATGCCGCTGCGAGTTCTCGCTCTGAGTTTTCTCGCTTTTTCAGTGGCACGCATCCCGCGATATCGCGCCCTGCTGCTTGGCTGCGCTATTTGCCTGATTTCGGCGCTGGAGTTCCGGCAGTATTTGATTCTTTGCGTGCACTACCCGCTCTACGAACTTGTCACTGAAGGACTGCTCCGGGCGCTCCACATTCTGAAGTCCCATTGAGGCTGAATGCTTCAGGCGACTCGAGCGAGTACTTCCGCGCGGAGTTCCGCACTGCCGGAAATGGTTTCCTTCAAGAGATGACGAGGGTGCGGCAACGCGCGCGCTCGGATACAAACCTGATAGGCAAAAAGACCTTTCGAAAGTTTGAGGAGCTGCTGGTTCAGGTACAGTAGAAGACGGCTCCAGCGATTGTCACCCAGGGCGAGCGCATACGGCGCCGGGACACCGCGCGCCTCCAGGACTTCGTAGCCGGTTTGTTCGAGCAAAGCCCGCAAAGAGCGAAAAGTGAATAGCCGGCGATGCCCAAGGCCAAGAATACCTTTTCGACTGTAATTAAATTGACCGAGCAGCAGCATGATCCGGGTCACAAAAAACGCCACGTTCGCTGCGGTAATAATGACTTCTGGCCGCCTTCCAGCGGTGCGGAGTCGCAGCTCATCCATAAAATTTTCTGGATCGTGCAAATGCTCGATCAAGTCGATGAGCAAGATCTGATCATAGGTCGGAAGCGTTGACGGCAAGCGATCTGCGGACGCAATGGCATTGCGCTCTCCGTTTTCCTGCTGTTCATTCGCGCGGAAATCGATCGAGGTTACCCGGCACCCCCTTCGCTTCAGTTCAACTGCCACATTGGCGTGACCGATTCCGAGCTGAAGAACACTTTCTCCCAGCGTCGCGGACTCCACTGCGAACGTCTGCGAAGACGGAAAACCGAGCTTGTCGGAATGCATACCCGCCGTCTCATCGAGGTCGTATTTTCGATCGTAGAAAAGATGAATGCCGCAAAGCCGTGCCTTCACGGTCGATCGAATCACGTCCCAGGCGTATCTCATGCCGTTCACGTGGCAAATCTCGTCGCCGTAGAATGTGGGAATCGGTAATTCGACAATTCGGAGCTTTTTCAGCACCAGCTGAATGATGATTTCAGTGTCGAAATGAAAGTCGCGAGTATTTTTTTCAAAGGGAATCTGGGCCAGCGCCGAAGTCGCATAAAGCCGATACCCAGAGTGAAATTCGGAGAGGCCTGTTCCGAGCAGCCGGTTTTGAACTGATGTCAGAATCTGATTGCCGATCCATTTATAAAACGGCATTCCCCCGGCGCGCGCCGCGCGCTTATCGATCATCCGTGAACCAAACACGGCTTCAGCTTTGTCGGCGAGCAGGGGCGCGAGAAGCGCGGGTAATTCCTCCGGCGCGTACTGTCCATCGCCATGCACGAGCGCCACGATATCAAAGTTGTTATCAATCGCGTAGCGGTAACCCAGTTTCTGATTGCCGCCATAACCCTGGTTCTCCGGCGTCCGCAGGACCGTGATCTTGAGCGCGGAGTTTTGCTGCTGAAAGCGCAGGCCATTCCGGAAGGTGTCGTCCCTCGACGAATCGTCGATGATGAGGACCTCGACATCCGGCAGGTGCAGACTCGCCGGAATGCGGGTCAAAACTTTCTCGATCGTCGTGGCCGCATTGTACGCGACGATAAAAATAAGGACCCGTTTGCCCTTCAGATCGACGCACCCCGGCAAGTTTCGGGGCTCGAGCTCCTTGAGGTGCATGCCTCTTTTGGAGCTAGAAATGAGCCACTCGTGGTGTCATGTCTCACTGCAGCAACAACCTGCGCGTATTGCAGAAGTTGCCCCGCCCGCCAGCGCGGGACATGTGGCCCGAGGAGTGCTGGCACATTGACGGCATTTCTCCATGATGACTTCTCCTTTCGCGAGTGCTCGCCGGATTCTTCTCGGACTTAGTGGCCTGGCGGTAATTGGAATCGCGCTCGCCTGGTGGCTGAGCGGAATGTTCTCAGGGATGCCGGACCGGCGAACCGCCTACAGGGTCTTCTTCGTCATCTTTGCTCGCGGCGAACCAGTGGGCTTGGCGGTCGTTCTTTTTTTCAGTCTCGCATCAGCTCTTCTCTGCTTCCGCGAACGTGACCTCTTCCCATCCTCGCTTCAGCGGTTTGGCGCGAACCTAACAGGCGCCAGCGCACCTTCAGGACGAATGATGACGAAAGCACCAGCTGGCGTGGCACTGCCGATCATCATCGCCTGCCTCGTCTTCGCCGTCGCCAGCCTCGGCACACATTTCGTTTGCCACGATTATTCTCTCAGCTCCGACGAATTCATGGCCGATTTCCAAGCCGACATTTTTCTCCACGGAAAAGTCACCGCGGAAGTTCCACCACAGTGGCTTGACGCTGTTCGCGTGATCAAGCCGATTTATGTCGACTACCTGCCGGCGACGCACTCGTGGAAGGCAGCTTATCTTCCGGTCTACGCCGGGCTGCGCGCGATCTTTCAGGCAATGCATCTCCAGTTGCTTCTCAACCCGTTTCTCGCCGCCATCACCGTACTTGCCCTCTATGGCACGGCACTCAGCATCTGGCCTGACAAGAAACAGAACGCCTTCCTCGCTGCTCTCCTTTTGGCGGTGGCACCGCAGTTTCTTCTCACGTCTATGACGGCTTATTCAATGCCAGCGCATCTCGCTCTCAACACCGTCTGGCTTTGGCTCTACACGCGTCCCGATCTGCGGCGTTTTTATCTTGCTCCCTTCGTCGGCGTCCTTGCGATCGGCCTGCATCAACCGATCGTTCACGCTCTCTTTGTCGCCCCGTTTCTATTCCGACTCGTCCTCGAGCGAAAATGGCGAACCGTGATCATTTTTGGCCTTGTTTATTCGTTAGGCTGCGCTGTCTGGTACGCCTGGCGGCTGCATTACACGCCTCCATCTGCTGGCGAAGGTGTTTCGATCTTCCGCCTCTTCAACCCCATGATGATTATCATTCAGCCGATGGATTTTTTATTGATCATAGGATGGAGTTGCCTCGCGACGCCTCTTCTGGCCGTCCTCGGGTTTCGCAGCATTTTTCGTCGCCGCAACGCAACTGGTCCGGCAGACACGCACGACAAGCAGCGTACAATCCTCTGTGACGCCGCGCTCAGCTGCCTGCTCACTTTCGGCTTTTACTATTTCTTCTTCACCGATCAAGGCCACGGTTGGGGTTACCGCTATTTCTACGGCACGCTTACCTGTCTTATCCTCGTCGCTGTCAGCGGTTGGGAGGCCCTGGTGGAAACAGCTGGAACACGTCGGGCAAAAAATTTCGTTTTAGCCGGCGTGGCTGTTTCGCTCCTCATCGCGCTCCCGCTCCGTTGTTACCAGGTTGAAACATTCATTCGCCCGTTCGCCCGTGCGTCCGAGGCGATCCACTCGATGAACGCGGACGTCGTCGGGCTCGATCCGCACTTCGCCTGGTATTCCAATGATTTGATCCGCAACGATCCATTCCTTAAGAACCGGCCGATTATCGTCGGGCTGATCAGCCTCGAACCACAAGAAGTGGCCACGCTCGCTCGGGCAGGCAGCGCGCATTTTGTCACGCGAGAGGAACTCTATACCTTTGGTCTGGCCACCACCGAGCCCCACCGCTACCGGCGAAATCCATTTCGATTAGGCTACGTACGCTGACCACCTCGCGCATCCGCACACTGGAAAAATGTCATCGGAGCCGGAGATCTTGGCGATTGGGAGACTGCGGCAACCCTTCAAAGGATTCTCAACCACGTTCTAGCACATGGAGAAGACAGCCAATTGCGAATCCAAACAGACAGCGGCCACGCCCGCCATTGCGAACGACGTGGCCAGTCGAATGTCTGGTGCAAAATTGGTAAAGGACGGCGCTGGCCTCACCGCATGCACCTTCATCGCGGCGCTCGGAAACTATGGCTTCCAATGTGTCCTCGGACGCCATCTCCCCCTTGCCGAATATGGCCTTGCAAACGCCGCATTCGGCGCAGTTTTTCTACTCACGCTGCCAGTCCTAGCCGCAAGCAGTGCACTCATTCACTACATCGCGCGCTTTCGAGCCAGAGGGCAGGAGGCGCATTTGCGAGGCCTTCTGGCTGGGGCGCGTTCCGGATTGCTGGTTCTGGGCGTGTCCGGTCTGCTTTTCACACTTGTTCTGGTCAAACCCCTGACGTCGTTCTGCGACTTCCCACGTTCCAGCCTGGTCATCGGTATCGCGATCGGAGCAGTGGGCAATCTCGCCATGGTATTCGTCCTCGCTCTCTGCACAGGGATGGGGTGGTACTGGAGAGCAGGTTTGCTTACCGCAAGTGCCGCTCTCGCAAAGCCCGCCATCGCCTGGCTGGTCACACTGAAGTTCGCATCTGCCGAAGGTGCGGTGGCAGCGCTGTTTCTTTCGATGTCCGTTTTTGTATTCGGCGCCCCGTGGCGCGCGAATCTCATCGGAAACGCAGAGCGCATTAATCCATTCAACCGCGGATTTGCTTCCTTCGCCCTGGCCGCGATCAGCGTGGCAATCGGTTCGTACGGATTCACCCAAAGCGACGTTCTGATCGCGCAACGCAATCTCTCGCCAGAAGCAGTGGCACAATTTTGTGGCGCCGGTGTTTTCGCTCGAGCACTTCTCGGATTCGCCGGACCGTTGCTGAGCGTTTTCTTTTCGTCTCGTTCGGCGGGAAACGGGGCGAACGGACGCGCGCATGCGTGGTTGCTCGCGCTCTATGTCATCGTGATGCTTTCGGGCGCGACTGCAATTTGCGTCTTCAACAGGCCGCTGACAGTGTCGCTTTTTGGAAGAGAAGAACCGGCCGCCGCCGCCCTGATGGGAAAGTTCGCGATGCTTATGGTGATGATTGGCTTGATTGAGGTGCTGGCCAACCGGGCCCTGGCGCGGCGGCAGTTTGCGCTAGTCTACCTCCATGTCACACTCGCCGTGCTCTACGTCGCGAGCGGCTTCTTCGCCGGAACGAGCACGCAAGGTCTGCTTTTTGTTCTTTCCTGCGGCGCCGCCGCGGCAGTTCTCACGCTTGGTTTCTTCTCTTTCAGAATGGAATCTGTGGCGGACGCGGAGACAATCCTGCCCAGCGATCCAGCCAGTTCCGCCTTGAGTCTTTGACCGGGCCTAGCGGCGAAGCGCGAGGAGATGATGCAAAGTCGGGCGGCCGAGGAGCTCCGGTTTGTAGAAGATCTCATAGCCGAGCTGCATGAGCTGCTTCCGAAGCGCTCCGCAATTACGTTGGCGGTCCAGGTCATGCACTTCCATTGTGATGGCACGAACGCTCTCATGCTTCACCCGCGCCAGCTGTTCAATGAGCGGATATTCCGCTCCCTCGCAGTCCATCTTGATCAAGCCAATCTCCGGCGATTCAATCTCTGATAGGAAACCGCCCAGACTTTTTGTCGCCACCCTTTCCACCCTGAATCCCGGAGGAATCCTGGCCACCTCGGAACGCATCATATATGACGAAACGCTCTGGTCAGGATCGACGGCCATGGTCATTTCGCCTTCGCTTGCGCCCAACGCGCACTGCACGCATTCGACATTGGCGACATGATTCGCCGCGAGGTTCTTTTGCAGAGTCTCGAAGTTGACCTTGATCGGCTCGACCGCGTATATGCGTCCGCTGTGCAAGCGCGAGAGGGCAATCGAACTCACGCCGATGTTCGCCCCGATATCGATGACGACCGCCGCCGAATCAGAGAAGGAAATGCGCGCAAGTTGATAACAATCGTAATCAAGTATCTCATTGACCGTCTCGTAAAGCGGGGTCCGAAAGTCGGCTTGGAAAACCAATTCTTCACCGCGAAAATCTGCGCGAATTTCCTGGGAGACGATCGAGCGGGAGGGTCGGAAGCCGACATGGAGATGGCGGCTGAGGAAGTAAACAAGGTGCCTCTTGAGCAATTCTTTCAAGTTCGCACATTATCGCGGATGCATTTGGAAGCACCAAACAATTGTCGGGAAACGGGTGAGCACTCGCCAGGCCTCCGCCCATATCTTCCCCTTTCGCTGCGCGAGACAAAATGACGTCATACGTAACGGCCGTCCTGTGCGCGCATGATCCGCCGCCGATATGGTGCGAAGTCGCCAAGCGGCTCTGTCACTTTTTTTTCTCAGAAGTGGTCGTGGTGGACGACGGCTCGATCGCCCCGCTCGAGTTTCCTGTTTCGCCGGAGAATCGCGCGCCTTTCAAACTGATCCGTTCCTCAGAAAATATCGGACTGGCCGCAGCTCGAAATCGCGCGATCGAGAACGTCGACGCAGAGTGGCTCTTGTTCGTGGATGCTGACGTCCTGCCCACAGAACAATTTCTCAAAGAATTGCCGGCCATGCTGAAGACTGCCGCAGTCGATGGTCTCGGCTTTCACGTGCGCGAACATTTTCGAGCGTCGGACTGGGATTTTTACCGCGCTCTTGAGCGCGACCGCTCCAGGATAGATGGCCCAGTCGAGTGGGTCAGCGGTCTGCTCTGCGCCTACCGAACCGCAGCGCTCCGTGCGGTTGGCGGATTCGATCCCGTTTTTCGCACAAACGGCGAAGACGTCGATCTTGGTTACCGGCTGACTTTGGCCGGCAAGTCGCTCGCGCATGTCCCGAAAATCTGCGGCGAACATTATCGGAAGGATTCGTTGCGTTCCTTTCTGCAGATGCATCGCCGCTATGCCGTGACCGCGAAACGCGTCGATCGCTCTCACTATTTCCCGACTCAAGACGCCGCACGCCTGCCGCTCTTCAAATGGCGCTCCGCCTGGTCGCTTCTCCGGTTGATGCTGCGTTTCCTCCGAAAGCGTCCTCATGCCTGTTACCTCCCGCTGTTAATCCTCGTGGCAACCATCTCCGGTGCACGTGAAGGCCGTCGCCAAGCCATCGTCACCACCATAGCTCCAAGCCGAACCGAGACGCTGGGTAGATGAAAATCGCGCTGGATCACATGCGGAGGGCTGCTGTGTCGGCGGTGGGCTTCAGGATTCATCGCGCAGGTTGGCTGCGCCCATGGTGTTTCTACCTTCTCTCGCCTTTGCTCAAACGGTTGATGCCACAAAGCGTGGCTCACTTTGCCAGCTTCAACGCGCGTCTTGGCGAAGGGGATCTCTACACTTTCGCCAACACCTTTGAGGACTATCCGGTGGAGCTGGTTCGGCGCGCCTTGCCGGAGGTCGAACAAGTCGTAGACCTTGGGGCGAACGTCGGCGCCTTCTCTCATCTGGTAAACGTCCTGTGTGCCGCTGAAAATCTGCATCGTCCGATCAAGGCAGTCGAACCCAACGCCCGAAACGCGCAGTTCCTACGCGAGCAGCCATTCGCCAGCGCGATGGAAATTCACCAAGCCGCCGTCGGTCCGACGGAGGGAACCGCGCAGCTAATTGCGGGAGAAAACTCGGTCACCGATCACATCGATTTCTCGGAGGCGTCGACGGGAACTCTCGTGCGCGTGATCGCTCTCGACTCGCTCTGCGATCGTCCATCGCTGGTCAAGATGGATATCGAGGGAGGCGAATGGACAATTCTGCGGCACGGTCTTCCCATTCTGTGAAGCATCTTTTTCTCGAGTGGCACCCGGACTCGGAAGTAGCGGACATTACGGGGCCGGGCGATTTGGTTCCGGGCAACTGGCAGAAAGTTTCACACGATCCGTACAGGCTCGACCATGTGGTATTTCCACCGCTAGCTCATCCGCGCTTGGTCGCGTCGAAGAAGTCGAGATACTCCCGAGCGGTCTCATCCCAAGATCCGCGGCTTCACAAAATGTTGAAGTTTTGTTGGCGGATCCTCTGCGAGCGCAAGAATAGCCCCGATCCACCGGTCGGCCTGCAAGGGCAGGAAGTACGGATAGCCTTCGGTCACGATCTCGAAAAAAGCTGGGCATCCTTCATTCGCCAGCGCGGGACAATCGCACATGAGCGCTTCCTGCAGGGGCAGACCGAAACCTTCGTAAAGGGTCGGCAGCGCCGTGCAGACCGCGTGGCGATAAAGTCCTGAAAGCTCCTCGCGACTGACCCGGCCGGTCACGGTGATGTTGGCACCGGCAGCGCGGGCTGACGCGAGCGCTGGAGCGAGCGCCGCCGAACCACTTGCCAGGGTGAAAACGAGAGCGAGCGGCCTGAGGACTGGGCGGGTCCGCCACAGCTCGATCAGGAAACGATGATTCTTATGGGCATACCCATTGGCGGGATAAAAAACATACGGAACTGCCGAACATGGCGTTCGATGGCGGCGGCATCGTTTGCACCGCTAGCGGAATAACGGCTGCCTCAGCGCCATAGTGATGCCGTAAACGGTCGCGACTGAAGTTTGAATCGGTCACGATAGACGTATGCCGTACCGTCACCGGCATGATGACCTTTCGATACGCTCGCTACCACCGGAGCGACCAGCGATGGCAGGTCCAGATCGAGCGTGTCGTGAATGGTCGAAACGCCGCAGCCGCGAAATGAAAGCGGCATCATTGGCCCAAACGGAAACCAGCAGACGCCGTCGTCGGGGAAGCGCGGGAAGCCGCCAAGCTGAAGTTTGAAGACCGCGGCTGCTTTTCGTGACGGTGAATTCATTCGCCAGCTGGGCACGATGACCGTGGCGTCGGCCCACGCCGGATAGGCTTCGGCTGTGCGAGGGTTCAGGTAAATCCTAGTACAGGGCCGCTGCTTCAAAAAGCGCGAAGTGAGTTCCACCAGACTCACGCCCGCCCCCGCCACGGTGATCGGATCGAAAGTGGGTGCGATAATATGCAGCATACACGACGACTCGTTAGGCACAACTCAGCCAGAGCTTGTCCGCTTCCAGCACCCGACCATTCCGCGCCAATTCGTTCGTGGTCGAAGCCTCATAATACCCACGTGCCGCGAGAAGGGAGCGCATTCGCTCATACGTCCCGTCCCTCCCGAGCGAAACCTCCAGGAGCAAGCCGCGCATCGCTCCCATAAATAGCCCATCCCCTCCAGAGCGTGGAATTCGGCGCCCTGTAAATCGAGTTTCACGAGGAGACGGGCTCCGGTAATGGAAAGACTGTCGAGTCGCACGGCCTCGACCTTCCACCTCTCCGCACCCGCCTTCACTGCGCCATCTTCAGGAAGAACCTGTACATGAAGTCGAAGCGGGTGTCGGTTGCGTGAGCGTCAATTGAGTCGCTTCGTGCCAAAGCGCGGCTTCGACGACACGGAATCCGCGATTTCGCAACACCGCGGCACATTCCTTGTTCGGCTCGACGCAGACGAGATCAGCCCGCGGCAGCGCCACTTGTACGATCTGGGCAAACTCGCCCACGTTCGCGCCACCGTCGATAACTCCGTCAAAGCGCTGCGCGCGAAGATGGGCGTAGAGTTTGCGGTGCCGCTGCAGAACGCGGGCGGCACTTTCCAGCGGTCGCGCCACTGGTTCGAAGGAAACTAGCCATTGCAGGCCGGCGATCCCGAGCTTGTAAAGGCGCGCGTTCACCTACTTCTTGAGCCAGCGTCGTGTCCGTCGCACAGACCAGATTGGAAGCGGGAGTCGCAGTTTCCAATAAATTCTCTGCCACGGGGTCAGCGCCTCGAACACCTCCTCCTGCGCATGACGATCGGCCTTTTCATGCACCGTGTGTTGCGCGGGATGTTGCAGCGGAAATTCAAGGGAACCGACGCTTTGTCCTGCACAACCCAGAGGTTGCCTTGTGTGAGTGGCGTTGGCGCCGATGCCAAGATTCCTGACCAGGTTTTCCCGCGCAACGATCGAGTGCATCTGATGTCGCCAAAACGCGAAGACTAGCTGAACGTCCCAGGTATTCAAACCATCGGGATGTTGTCCGTAGCAGTCGTCAAAGTGGCGGCGCCAAAAATTGATCGCCGTCGATGTCGCGAGCTTGTCGTTCAACCAGCCGTTCTGGCCTAACGACGGCCATTCCTTCACTTCGCGATCGTAGCAGCGCCAGGCGCGCCGCCAGGTGGCCCAGCCCCAAATGTAGCAATAGCGCGAGAAGTAATAGCTCGCGACGCTGTCGGCTATGATCTGCCGGGGGGCGAGGTTCGTTCCGCAGATCATTCCGACCGTGGCGTCATCGCGATAGCGTTCGAGCAACTCGTCGCAGAATGGAAAAAAGCTCGGATCTGGCAGGCAATCATCTTCGAGGATGATTGCTTCCTCGGTCTGCGCGAAAACCCAGTCCAGACCCTCAGAAACATTCCGGCGGAGCCCAAGATTGCCCTCGGCGAACTTGCGCGAGACCTGGCAGGGCCAATCAATTTGTGCGACAACCTCGCGGGCCGCAGCGCAGCAAGCCGTGTCGGAAGGGACGTTCGGTCGCGGTCCGTCCGCGATCAAGAAAAGCCTTGGCGGGCGCGCTGCGCGAATCGCTGCGAACACGCGTTCCGTCACCTCGGGCCGGTTGAAAATGATGAAGGCAACCGGGGTTCGCAACGCCTCAGGCATGGACGATCTCCCGCCGGGGTTTCACGACCTCCAGCCGCACTGGTTCCGGTTCGCGCTGCGCATGGCGCACCAAGTCTACCCATTCATCGGCGTGCAGATGAAAAGGCGCGAGCCGGCTCGCTGCCAGCTCTTTTGCCATCGGTCCCGCAAATCCGGTGCAGACAAGTTCGCGACCGGCCGCGAGACTGTTCCAGAGTTTTGAAGGAAAAATCGCCTGCGTAATTTTGGGATTCGCCGCGACCAGATGCACTTCGTGGCGAAGCAGATCTTCCCGCAGTTTGAGCGGGTTGTTCTCCAAGGGCACCGGTTGTAACCACGCCGGGAGATGCTGCACGCCGCGCCCATCGGAACGCATGGTAATGCGATAGCCCGAAGCGCGAAGTTTTGCACAAGCCTCAACCAGCAATTCGATATCATGACCGTAGCCGAGGTTGCCGGAGTAGAGTGCGGTGAACGGCTCGGGCTGATTACTCGGCCCCCCCATGTCCATCGTCGGCCAGTTGCGAATCACGACCGCGTTATGGGAAGGACCGCCGAGATTTGCCGCGCTCTTCACCACTCTCTTCCACTGTGCCAGGTAATGATCCCAATAGTGGCGGAAAGCCGCGCGCATCACTCGTGGGTAATCATGCAAACCCCTGACAAGTTCGGGGTAATAATCCTGCAACCAATAAACTCCATACGCGCCACGCTGCCGGATCGCTTCGGCCAGCCTGACGGTGTTCGGCGGCGCGCTGGTTACGATCGCAATGTCGTCTTGCCTAACGAATCGACCAATGTAATCTCGAAAGGCGCGAGCAACGGAGGCATACTCGGCGAAGGTCTGGCGCAGGTTCCCGCGCCGGCCCTGGTAGTGATCGAGATGGATGATGTGCTCGACCGGCCTGGGGCGTCGCAAAGAGCGATAACCACCCCGGCCACCGACCAGCCTGACGATGGCGCCGCCTTGCTCGAGTCGCGCCGCGAGGTGTTCCGCGTAGAGACCGGTCGGCGCTGCGTCCGGCCAAATGTACTGCGTGAGCAGGTGGATGGTGGACATGCGCCACCCTAGCCGGCGATCGCGCGCCGGGTTTTTGATCCAGGCTGCCGGACTGCCGGCGCGCCGAATTTCCGCAACTGAATGTGATACGCCTCGCGATGATAACGCAAGTTCGCTTCGAGGAGCAACCCCACGAGTCCGATAATGATCGAGAGCGTGACCAGGCTGGCAGCAAGGACGGCAAGGGGCAGACGATTGACCAACCCAGTCGCGAAATATTCCGCGACCGGGATACAGCCTGCCATCAATCCTGCGAATCCGGTCACGATGGCCAGATGAGCGAAAAAGGTAAGTGGCCGGTAATCGCGAAATAGCACAACGAGCAATCGAAGAATGCGGAGTCCATCGCGAATGGTTTTAAGCTTGGAATCCGATCCTTCGGCCCGGCCCCGGAATGGAACCGGGATCTCGGTTTGCGCGAAGCCCTTGTCCACCGCTTGAATCGTGAGTTCGATCTCTAACTCGAAGCCGCGCGACAGGACCGGCACGTGTTTGTAGAAGCGGCGCGAGAAAAGACGCAGCCCGGAGAAAAGGTCGAGCGGACGGAAGCGAAAAACTGAGTGCAAGACGCTGGCAAAAATCGACATGCCCCATTGGTGCATTGGCCGAAAGACCTGCGTCGCCTTTTGCGCACTGCGAATGCCGGAGATCATATCCACCGGCTCGCGCAAATACTGTTCGAGGAGCAGCCGCCCGCCGTCCGCTGGATAGCTGCCATCCCCGTCGACCATCAACACCAAATCGCTATCGACCATCGCCAGAGCCGTGGCTACGGCGGTGGCTTTGCCACGACGCGGTTCGACGATCACCTCGGCGCCAACGGCGCGCGCCACAGTCGCGGTGCCGTCGTCGGAGCCATTGTCGATAACCAGGATTTCCGCGTCAGGAAAAGCCGAGGCATACTCCCTGACGACAGCGCCAATTCCGCGCGCTTCGTTCAGGCAGGGAATGAGGATGGTAAGCGACGGTACGGTCATAGGGCGCGGAAAGGAAACTCCACGCCTCCTAAGACACCATTTTTCGTACCGCAGTCGCCCGGATTTTATCCGGGGCAAAGACCTCGTGAGAGGCGCGCCTAGCCGCCGCTGCGATTCTATTGGTTCGGCTTGCCCAGCGCCGCGTCCGCGGTCCGCAACAAAACCTGATCGTCGTTATCGTTCAGGCCATGCAAGAATCCGCGCATTTTTCGGAAGGATCGCCGCAGGAACAAATCGGCCGCCGGATTCGTCGCATGAAGATCGCTACCGTTGCGAGCCGTCGCCTGCAGCTCGGCATCCCATCGACTCAACACGCACGCAGCCGCAAACATTTCCATCGCCGTGCCGGCGATTCTTTCCTGCACAAGCTGCATGTCGAGCACCGGCTCGCGATAGGTAACGAGTGCCCGGTTGACGGCGACATTGAACTTCCAGATCAATCGACCGAGCTGTCTGCCTAACGAGACGAGTTGGGTGCTCTTTACCGGGACATCCGGAATGCGCACGACAGAGCCGAGCCGGTTCATGCCTGCGTTCCACGCCTTTCCCAGCCCGCGCGTCGGCTTGAGCATGGTGTCGTAAATCTCCTTAAACTCCATTCCCGGGCCGCGCATTCCCACGAGAGCGACGAACGAAGTCAGCACTTCGTTGCTCCCCTCGCCGATCTGATTGATTCTCGCGTCCCGCACCATCCTCCCAAGCGGAGAATCGTTAAAATAAGCGGAGCCGCCGTGAATCTGAAAGGCATCATTTACTGCGTCCCACAGCCGCTCGGTTGTGAAGACCTTCAGCATCGCCGTCTCCATCATGTAATCCTCGAGCCCGCGGTCGATGAGCGACGCGGTCACGGCAGTCATCGCCTCCATCGCGTAAACATCGGCCGCCATCCGTCCGATTTTCTTTTTCACCAAATCAAAATCACCGAGCGTCTTGTTGAACTGCTGGCGTGTGTTTGCGTGCTCGATCGCGAGCCGCAAACAGGTTTTTGCCGCGCCAGTGCAACAGGCGCCGAAAGTCGTGCGCCCGAAATCCAAAACTGTGAGCGCGACGCGCAAACCTTTGCCAAGCGGCCCAAGGATATTTTCCTTCGGACACCCGCACATCGCGAAGAGCAAAGCGTCCGGTCGCGGTTCCGCGAATGCCCAGCTTCGGCATGCGTGGCTCCAGCATGGTGAATCCCGGCATATCAGGCGTAACCAGAAACGCGGTGATCGCGGTCTTGCCTTCCTTCCCCGGAACCGGTGTCCGCGCCATCACCGTCAGCACCTGCGCGATCGCAGCGTTCGTGATGTAGCGCTTTTCGCCGTTCAAAACATAATGCGAGCCATCTTCGCTCGGCGTCGCCGTCATCTGCACGTTGGCCGCATCGGAGCCGGCCTTTTCTTCCGTAAGTGCGAAAGCTGCCAGTTGCTGGCCGGTCACGAGCGGCGGGAGCCATTTTTCCTTTTGCTCGCGCGTTCCGAAAAGCAGCAGCGCACGAATGCCGATGGAATGGTGCGCGTTCGTGAAAACCGACGTGGAGGCACAGCGGCTGCCGATTTCCTCCAGCACCTTGCAGTACGCCATCTGCGAAAAACCGCGGCCGCCAAATTCCGCCGGCGCGGTCATACCCAAGACGCCGACTCGTGCCAGGCCGTCGATTAGTTCTCGCGGGATGTCTTCGTTCTGGTCGATCGCGACCGGATCGAGAGCCTCATCGAGAAACTGCCGGACTTCCGCAAGCGAGGCGTCCAACTCCGCCTGTTGCGCTGCCGGGATGCGCGGATAGGGCATCGCCCAATCCGCAACAAACTTCCCGAGGAACAATCCCTTCGCGAACCCGAGTTCCTGCCGCCCCGCAAAGAGCAACTCCTCGGCCTGCTGGATTTCCTTCTGTCGCTGGACTTCCGCTTCTGTCGTTGCCATAAAAAAATCGAAATCGAATCCGCCGTCGATCGGTGGGGGTCACCAACTCTATGCAACGGAGTGCGCGTGTCTACCCGACCACGCAGTAATAAAAAAGAAGACCACCCGGAAGTATACAGTTGACTGCCTATACAAAACCGTGTGACAAATTAAGGCCAGTTAGAACAATTGAACCCGGGGAGATTCGGACTCCCATTTCTACCTTCGTGACGGGCGTGTTTTATCCGATTAAACTACGGGTTCAAATTTGTTGACAGTCTGGGCGGACGATGTGCTCGTCCGCCTTTTCTGTTATCCATCAGCTGCATCCCTGGCTCGTTCCGCATTCAGTGCAGACGCCGCAGGCGCCGGCGCGAATCACTTTGGTGCTCCCGCAATGCGAGCAAGTGATGTCCATGTACATGTTGCCGAGCGCTTCCTGCACGCGCTCCGCGTGGGTGTGACCGTTGCTCGCGACGTGCGGCGCGCCTTCGTTCGGTGCATGGCTCGTTACGACGTCAATTAATTCCTTCTCAGCCGTGCGCGGCAAATCGGCCACCGGACGATTGATCGCTTTTTTTTCCATCTCGGGAATTTCTTTCATCGGCAACTCGCTTTGGCTGCGATTCGGCGATGTCGCTTCCTTGTAACCGGGGATGAACTGGCAACCGAGCCAGCGGAAAACGTAATCAGTAATGCTGGTCGCATTCCGGATGTCGGGATTCTTGGTGAATCCGCTCGGCTCGAATCGTTGATAGGCGAATTTTTTCACCAAACTCTGCAGCGGAACGCCGTACTGCAACGCGATCGAGGTGAGGGTGCCGACGGTGTCCATCAAGCCGCCAATCGTACTCCCTTCCTTCGACATCGTGATAAAGAGTTCGCCCGGCTGGCCGTCCTCGTACAAGCCGACCGTGATATATCCCTCGTGCCCCGCGATCTCGAACCGGTGGGTTAACGACATGCGCGTGTCGGGCATGCGATGCCGGATCGGTTGATCGAGGCGGCTGCGAAGCATGGCCACTTCGTCGTCGAGTTCGACGATCCGAGTTTCCAACTCGCCGCGATCCAAGGTGGCGACGGACTCGTGACCCATGCCGCCCATGTCCTTTGTCTTCCGTGTGTTCAACGGAGCAGAACGCTTCGAACCGTCACGATACATCGCAATCGATTTGAGCCCGAGCCGCCAGCCCTCGACATAGGCGTCCATGATTTCATCGACGGTCACCGTTTCCGGCATGTTGACCGTTTTCGAAATCGCGCCGCTCAGGAACGGTTGCGCGGCCGCCATCATCCGCAGATGTCCCGTATAACTCAGACTGCGCTCCCCTTGATGGGGCTTAAATGCACAATCGAATACCGCCAAATGCTCCGGCTTCAAACCCGATGAAATTTTGGTTCCATCCGCATCGACGACGTCTTCAATCGTGTCGAAGGCGTCGATATGCGCGATGATGCGTTCGATCTCTTCCGAATTATAGCCCATCTTTTCGAGCGCCGGAGTGACCGTCTGATTGACGATTTTCAACATCCCGCCGCCTGCCAGAAGCTTGTATTTGACTAGCGCGATGTCTGGCTCGATTCCAGTCGTGTCGCAGTCCATCAGAAAACTGATCGTCCCGGTCGGCGCGAGTACGGTGACCTGTGCATTGCGAAAGCCGTGACGTTTTCCGAGCGTCGCGGCGCGATCCCAAACTTTGGCCGCTTCATCTTTCAGATACTCAAAACCGGCAACATCGGGAATCTTTGAAACTGCGCAGCGATGTTGGCCGATCACCTCGAGCATCGACTCGACATTGTCCGCCGCGACTGGCCGCGGAACGCCGCTGCAACGCGCGTCATGATATCCGGGGAAGGGTCCCATCGCCTGCGCGATCACCGCGCTCTGCCCGTACGCTTCGCCCGTCATGATGGCAGTGATCGTGCCGCAAAGAGCCCGGCCCTCTGCGCTATCGTAACCGTAGCCGTCGCTCATGATGAGCGAGCCGAGATTCGCATAACCGAGTCCGAGCGTCCGGAAGATGTGCGAGTTCTCCGCGATCTCTTTGATCGGATAGCTCGCGTTATCGACGAGGATTTCCTGCGCGGTGATGAAGAGACGCACGGCGGCTTTGAAACGCTTGACGTCGAAAGCACCCTCAGCGGTCTTGAACTTCATCAAGTTGAGCGACGCGAGATTGCATGCCGTGTTATCGAGAAAAAGATATTCCGAACAAGGGTTGGTGGAATTCTGGCGCCCGGTGCCTTTGCAGGTATGCCATTTGTGGATGGTGGTATCGAACTGCATTCCCGGATCACCGCAGACATGCGTTCCTTCCGCGATTTTGCGGAGCAACGTCCGCGCATCCTTCCGGTCGCATGGGGAACCGTCTCGCACGCGGCGTGTCCACCACTCACGGCCTTCCACCGCCGCTTCCATGAAGTCGTCGCTCACGCGCACGCTCAAATTTTCGTTCTGGTACATGACGGAACCATAGGCGTCGCCGTTGTAGCTTCCGTCGTAGCCCTGCTCGATCAGAGCCCATGCCTTCTTCTCTTCCTTCTGTTTCGCGTCGATGAATTCCTCGATGTCCGGATGCCAATCCTTCAGCGTGTTCATCTTCGCTGCGCGCCGCGTCTTGCCGCCGCTTTTCACCACGTTCGCGACCTGGTCGTAGACTTTGAGGAACGAGAGAGGACCGCTTGGTTTCCCGCCGCCGCTTAGCTTCTCGCGCGTGCTGCGCAGGGATGAGAGATCGGTTCCTGTGCCACTGCCGTATTTGAAGAGCATCGCTTCGCTCATCGCCAGGCGCATGATGTCTTCCATCGTGTCCTCGACGTTCTGGATGAAACAGGCGCTGCCTTGCGGATACTCGTACTGCGTGGTGGCGCGTTCCGCTTTTCCGGTTTCGCGATTGTAGAAATAATTCCCGGGCCCGGCTTCTTTTCCGATGCCGGTACTGATGGTAGAGGCCAACGTTGAACCAGACCGGCGAGTTGAATGCGCCGTGTTGATTCGTGCAAAGCCACGTCAGCTCGTCATAAAAAGTTTCCGCGACCTTGGCGTTAGCGAAATAACCATCGGCGATACCCCAGTCGGTGATCGTGCGAGTGACGCGGTGAATCAACTGGCGGACGGAGGTTTCTCGTCCACCCTGGCATGGATCGGTTCCGTTCGAGATGTCACCGTAAAAGTATTTCGAGACCGCGATCTTGGTCGCGAGCGGACTCCAGCTTTTCGGTACCTCGATGTTCTCCTGTTTGAAAATGACTTTGCTGCTGTCATCCGTGATCTCCGCAGTGCGACGCTCCCATTCGATCTGATCGAATGGCTGGACTTTCCCGTTGCTGAAAATGCGCTCAAACCGGAGACCGCCGTTCTTCCTTTTCGCAATGCGATTCTTCCGTCGAACAGCCGATTTTTGCGATTTGTGAAGCGAGGCGGGTTGAATTCCGGGTTTAAGTTGAATCATGGTTACGAGCGAGGGTTAAGGTTGCGAATTAGTGCCAATAATAGTGCACAGCCAAGGCCAACAACCTGTGAATACTCGCCAACATCGGTAAACAACAAGTTATTGGGGAAGCCGCGCGTGCGACACACAACATGCGGTGCCAAAAGCATCCTCGGCAAGCCGAAAATTGTAACATTTTTTTCGAGCCAAAATCACCTCTGAAAACCTCGTTTTGGTCCGTCGTCAGCCGACCGAAAAGGCCGAGGCGAAGATACGGAAATCAACGAGTCGCGAGGCAGACGAACCGTTTACAAACCGCAAACTCCGTCCCATAATGACGCGTCAATTCGGTCGACGAATTTTTATTGCACAAAGGAAGGGTGGCTGAGCCCGGTCTAAGGCACTCGACTCGAAATCGAGCGTGGGGTAAAACTCACCGTGGGTTCGAATCCCACCCCTTCCGCCAGCTCTCTGCTCTCTTCCAGCTGCTCGTCGCCATTTCACTGCTGCGACTGGCTCGCCTCGCGATAATTCGCCTCCCAATTCTTTAGCGCCGCCGGGATCGTTAGACCGAAGCCCGCGACGCCAGTGGCCATATCCTTGCCCGTCAAAGCGAACCAAATATTGTGTTCCATTCCGATCTTCGGTCGCACTCTGGCAGCCAGAGAATCCGGATGAGACTGGAGATAATCTTCAAGGGCCGCTTTCCGTCCCTCTGGCAATTCTTCGATCGGCACTGCGTCCACAAAAATAATTCGGACGCGCACGACAATATGCGTTTTGCCAATCCAAATTTTTTTGTGAAATTCGCTTCACCACGTGTCAAAACGCCGACGACGCGCGGAGGAATCAGCTTGTTTCGAGCATCGACCGGCAATATATCGGTATTGTCGGGGAGCTTATCGCGATGGATGAAGAGACACATCTTGCGCCGCGGCCGAAATCGTTGGCCGACATCCTGGCCGAGGAGCTCGATGGGAAAATTGGCGATGAGCAAACCCAGGAATTGCCGGTTGCCGAAAAACAGGCGCGCTTAAAAGCCGTTTACGAACGGATCCATCAAGAACAGCCCGCGCGTTCCGCGCTTTGCCTGTCGGGCGGAGGCATTCGCAGCGCGATTTTCGGTCTCGGCATTCTCCAAGGCCTCGCGAAAGCCCAATTGCTCGGCACGTTTGATTATCTGTCGACCGTATCGGGTGGTGGCTACGTGGGTGGCTGGCTCACGGCCTGGATCAAGAATCATCCGCGCGGTGCTGACGGCGTCTTCGACGATTTGCAGAGGCGTCCGAATTCTACGCTCAACCCCGAGCCGCAACCGATTCGGCATCTCCGGACTTTCAGTAACTACCTCACGCCGAAAACCGGTCTGACTTCCGTGGATACGTGGACGCTCATCGCCACCTACATCCGCAATGTGTTTCTAAACTGGTTGGTGCTTATCTCTTGGCTGGCGGCCGCCATGATGGTTCCGCGAATCCATTTGGCCGCAATTCTGTTACCACCGGAAGGCTGGTATTCCTCTCCGAACTACCTCCAAATACTGCACCGCTACGATATCGGCCTGATGATCCTGTTAGTAATCGGGTTCCTGCTCATTGCCATCGCCATGGCCTACTCGATTCTCGATGTCCCATCTACCGGCAACGCTCGATTCTCGCAAAGCCGTTTCCTGAACTACCGCCAGCTCCCGCTGCTCCTTGCGTCTCTCGCCCTTACGGAATGGTGGGCCGTGTTCCGCAATATTCACGGCGAAATACCGCTAACCCCTTGGAATGTGCTCTGGAAGTTCATCGCGTTCGCCGTCGCCAGTTACCTGTTGGGTGGCTTGTTGGCACTGATCGCTTCTTCGCTGGTTAGGCGAACAATCCGGCCGCGGCGTATCGTCGCCTCGCTTTGGCGACTCCTGGCGATTCTGTTAACGACCGCGCTCGGAGGTTTTTGCCTGTGGGCGGCTGCGACTCATCTTTTTCTGGCTCCCTCGGGATATGCCCTCAACTATGTCTGCTTCGCGCCAGCCATTGTGCTCGCGATACTTCTGCTCGTAAATTTTCTTTTTACCGGCCTCGTTAGCTGGGTCTCGGAAGACGAAGATCGCGAGTGGTGGGGCCGATCAGCGGCCTGGATTCTCATTACCGTGGTAGGCTGGATCGTGGTCAACGTGATTGTTCTTTGGGGCGCACAGGCGATCACGGGAGCGCAGGGGAATCAACTGGTCGTTTTTCTCGGGGATGTAAAAGCCAATCCGATCGCCAAGGCGCTTCTCGGCGCATTTGGTGGCATGACCGGAATTGTCGCTGCGTTGCTGGCCGTCCGATCGAGATTCGCGAAAGCGCTGGGGGCGAAAGGGAGTTGGCAACTGCCCTTGTCGCTCGTGGCAGTTATTTTTTTCGTGCTGCTGTCGGTCATGATTTCGTGGACTCTGCTCTGGGTTGGCTCGCAGCCGTTGCCGAAGTGGATCGCCGCTCGCCTCCTGGGCCAGGCACAGTACCAGGGACAGCTCTTTGGCGTTTTCTTTCTCATCGCCGCGACGCTCTTGTTTGGCCTGGTCATGGGATACTTCATTAACGTGAACAAGTTTTCCCTCCACGCGATGTACCGTATCCGGTTGATTCGTGCGTTTCTCGGCGCCTCGCGCACACGGGAGAGCCGTAAGCCTCATTTATTTACGGGTTTCGATCCGGCCGATAACATCGCGCTGCGCGATCTCTCGCCCGGCAAGCCCTTCCACGTCATCAACGCCGCGCTCAATCTTGTCAAAGGCGAAGAATTAGCCTGGCAGGAACGAAAGGCCGAATCCTTCACCATGAGCCGTCTGCACAGCGGTTCCTGGCATGTCGGCTACCGGCCCTCCGCCGAATATGGCGACGGCATCAGTCTGGGAACGGCCATGACGATTTCCGGTGCAGCCGCAAATCCGAACATGGGTTATCACAGTTCGCCGGTCGTCGGTTTTTTGATGACGCTGTTCAATGTGCGCCTCGGCTGGTGGCTCGGGAACCCCGGCCCATCCGGTGCGAAGACATGGCGCCGATCCGGTCCGGGATACGCCGTGGGCCCGTTGTTTTCCGAAGCGACCGGAAATACAAACGCGCGTTACAAATACGTGAATCTTTCCGACGGCGGACATTTTGAAAACCTCGGGCTGTACGAAATGGTCCTGCGCCGCTGCAAACTTATTCTCGTGGTCGATGCCGGGCAGGATTTTGATTACGTGTTTGAAGATCTCGGCAATGCCATCCGCAAGATCCGGATCGATCTCGGCGTGCCCATCGACGTCAAAGTCGTGTCCCCGAAGAAATCTCAGGGCACGATCAATCGTTGTGCTTTCGGCACAATTAATTATTCGGCGGTCGATGGGCCAGGGACGGACGGTTCATTCATTTACATCAAACCCGTGGTTGCCGGGGACGAGCCGCCGGATGTAGCGAACTACGCCGCCGCGCATCCAGAGTTTCCGCATGAATCGACGACCGACCAGTGGTTCGGAGAATCGCAATTGGAGAGCTATCGCCTGCTTGGGCTGCACGCCATCGACGTGATCTGCGGAAAGGATTGGCAACGTTCGACGCTGCCGCAATTCTTCGAGAAGGTAAAAGAGGATCTCGTCGCGACCAAGGCCACCTAACGATGTTGAGCGCGAGCGGCGGGTGTTTCTTTCTTCCCAATCTTCGCGTTCCGCTACTTCGCCGAAGCGGAGTCCGGACTTGCCAATGGCACAGGCAGTGCTCATGATTAGTTCCCGATGATCCAGGCGAATTGTCGGGCGCGCTTCACGGCGGAGGATTTTCAGTTCATCGTGCGGACGCTGGCGCGGTCGCAAACCGATCGAGTCTCGCTCGTTGATCTGTTGAGTGATTCCGAAACACGCGATGCCGTTCTCGATTCCCCGCGCCTGGTCGATGCCATTCTCTCCAGCGCGAAGCATCTCGCGATTTCATCCGAGTTTTATTTCTACGTCCTGGCCCGGCACGTTTTGCAACGGGCCGGTATCCACGATCGCAAGCTCTGCGATTATGTCGCTTCCCTGCTCGAAACGTTTTCGCGTGCAAGTGGATTACGCGCTCCGCATATCGCTGAGGAATCCGGCCGACAATATATTTCCGACATGCTTATCGCCCTCACGCATGCGACGCCTGAGCAAAGTTTTCTTCTGCGCGCGCATGTCGGGAATTATTCGCTTTTTCTGAGTGGCATTTTTCACGAGAACACTCATCGCCGAAGCCTGCGCGGCGCGCCCGACTTGGAATTCTATGAAAAGATCGGCCGCACCAATTATCAGATCGTGGCCTCACATTCCACTGCCCGTCGGTGCGAGCTGAACGATGTTTACGAAGAGTTGGGCGATCGCTTTCACGATGTCCGGTTGGCGCTGAATCAACTTTCCGACGAGCTGCTCAATCTCGATGACGATAGCGGCGCATCACTACTCGTGTGAACGAGACCTTGTTCAGCCAGATCCAGCGCCTTTTCGAACGGACGTATGCGCAGGTGGGGATTAATCTGGAAGATTGCCTGATTGATCAACGCCGGTGCGGACAATTGACCAAGCTGGCGGGCGCGTCAGCCCGGGAGTTGAGCGAGCTCGCACGCACATTTCTGCGCTGTGCCGGCGATCAGCTTTACGTTGGCATTTACTACTCGCGCTGGCTGATCGACCAGCTGGAGCGGCACGACCCGCGCGCCGGCTTGAGCGATCGGAATATTCGTTCGCTCATCATGTTCGTGGAAGAAATCAACCACGCCCTCCACGCCGCGCTTCAATTCAAAAATGGCGAGCGCGCCATCGAATCGGAAGATTTCGCCCGCAACCTTGAGCTGCAGGCCCAGGTCGATACCTATCTCGTGCTCTTGTTGTTTGTCGCATTTTTTCGAAAGACACAGAAAGTCGCACGCACAGATCGCCGCTGGTTGCGATTTCATTTGTTTGCCACGCAAAATCCCGGCGCCTTTCGCGATCGGAATTTGCGCGGGCGTTATCTGGAAACGACGGAACTGGCTTCGAGCTACACCCAGTTTCTCGACACACTTAACGGGATGCGCCGAGTCGATGAGATCCGCCGGTTTCGCTCGCTCGATTATGGCGCGAAGCGGCAGCATATTTTCGCGCTGATGGATGTTGCGTCCGACCAAGTAAGCAAGGCAAAGGTCCCATCCTGAGCCGCGCCGGCAATTTCTTCATGCGCGCATTTCCATTTGTGAACTGAAACCGCGTCCGTTACTAATCGAACGTGTTCACTTTGACCGTGCTCGGCAGCGGCAGCGCCGGAAACAGCGCACTCGTCTCAACCGATCATTGTCGCATTCTGGTCGACGGCGGACTGAGCGCGCGCCAGCTCGTCGCGCGTCTGTCGCTCTGCGGTGTCACTCCTGAACAGCTCGATGGCGTTCTGCTGACGCACGAGCACGGCGATCATGTCTACGGACTCGAAGTGCTCTGCCGCAAATTTCAGATCCCGATTTATTGCAACTCGCTCACTGCGGAAGCGATTCGCTATGGCTCCGATTCGTTAGGGGCACATCGCAACTGGCGTCTCTTCCGCACCGGCTCGGAATTTTCCATCTGCGATATCGCGGTTCAAACTTTTCCCGTCCCGCATGACGCAGTCGATCCGGTCGGCTTCTCCTTTCATGCAGGATCGGCCGGACTCGGTTACATCACCGACTTGGGCTGCGCGACGAAGATGCTGGTCGAACGTTTGCGCCAGGTCCACACGCTCGTCATCGAGACGAACCACGACGAAAAACTTTTGCAGAACGATCCGCATCGACCGTGGCCGGTGAAACAAAGGATCCAATCCCGGCACGGACATCTCTCAAACACCGCAGCCGCAGCCGTTCTCGAACAACTTTTGCCGGGAAAAATCGAGCGCGTCGTGCTCGGTCATCTGAGTCGCGACTGCAACACCCCCGCGCTCGCTGGCGGCGCCATGCGTGATCTTCTGACGCGATGCGAACGAACTGAAATTGAGGTTCATTGCGCGGGACAATCGGAAATCAGCGGGCCGTTCCGAATTGGCGAAACCAGAGGCGGTATTTTTCAGCCAACGTTCGATAACATTTTCTTCCAAACCGTACCGGTTCCACTGTAGCGGCGGTCTCCGACCGTCGCCGAATCCGGGGGAGCGAGAACAAGCGACGGTCAGAGACCGCCGCTCCAAGAATGAGAATCCGCGACGCGACCGAAGCAGATCTTCCAGCCATCGTCGATATCTACAACGCAACCGTGCCGACACGCATGGTGACAGCCGAGCTCGAGCCCGTTTCGGTCGAGAGCCGTGTTCACTGGTTCCACGAGCATGCTCCGGATGGCTATCCATTGTGGGTTGCGGAGATGAATGACCAAATCACCGGCTGGCTTAGTTTTAAGGAATTCATCCCGCGTGCTGCTTATCGCGGAACCTCGGAGGTAAGCGTCTATGTGGGCGAACAATTCCGCCGCAGCGGCATCGCCCGTCGATTGCTCGAACAAGCAATCGACCGATCACCCGCGCTTGGACTGTCCGCATTGGTCGGTCTGATCTTTGCCCATAACGAACCCAGCTTGCGATTGTTTACGCGACTTGGATTCCAACAATGGGGATTACTTCCAGGAATCGCCCGGCTTGACGGCATCGAACGCGATTTGACCATCGTGGGGCAGCACATCGCCGAGCGCCCCTAACGATCGCTTCACGGCGAACTTATTCCTCGTTGCCGACGACGAGATGGATGATCCCCGCGGGATCGGAAATCCAAAAACCGTCGAAATCTTCGCGCAGCTGTTCCACTTCATCGCGCCGCGGCACGGCGTTGATCTTCAAATAGGAGGCAGCCGCTTCCGTGTCGTTCGTCTCCAACTCGAGCCAGATATCGGGATGACTGAGATTCGGCACGCGATCAATCCAGAGGCGCATCGGACCGAACTGGAAAATGCAGCCCTCGGCTTCTTCTTCGATCAGAGGCAAACCAATCGTGTCGCGATAAAACGCGATCGTCGCGTCATAGGTATGACTGGGGCATTTGATGGCGATATTGGCCCCACCAGAAAACTGCGGGCCGTTGACATTGGCAACCATGGAGAGAAATGGCTCCGGTCAGCCGCCGGCTGAACCTTCGCCGCCGGGTTCGGTCATGGCGATCGGATCGAGCGCTGCGTTGAGTTCAGCTTCCCGAAGGATTTTCTTCTCGCGGCAAATCTCCCGCACCGTCTTTCCCGTCTTCGCGCTTTCCTTCGCGATCTCAGCCGCGCGATCGTAACCGATCTTCGGAGCCAGACTCGTGACCATGGCCATGGAAAGCTCAACCAGTTCCTTGCATCGTTCCTCGTTGGCCTTGATCCCGCTGACACATTTCTCGGCAAAGGCATCGCAGACGTTTCCGAGCAGACGCACGCTATCAAGAAGATCATGCGCCATTACCGGCATCATGACGTTGAGCTCGAAATTCCCATTCGCGCCCGCCCAAGTGATGCAGCCGTCATTTCCGATAACCTGCGCGCAGACCATCATGAGCGATTCGCACATGACCGGGTTAACCTTGCCGGGCATGATCGAGCTACCAGGCTGGGTCGCCGGCAATTGAATTTCGCCGATCCCGCAGCGCGGACCGCTACCCAGCCAGCGAATGTCGTTCGCAATCTTGAACAGACTGACCGCGATTGTTTTCAGTTGACCGCTCGCTTCCACGACCGCGTCTTTGCCGCCCTGCGCTTCAAAATGATTTGTCGCTTCCCGAAACGCGATGCCGGTGCGCTGTTCCAAATGACGCATCACTTTGGCGGGAAAATCCAGATGCCGGTTTAGCCCGGTGCCGACGGCTGTGCCGCCAAGCGCAAGCTCGCGCAAAACTTCAATCGCTTTCTCGGCGCGTTCGCAGGCATTGGCAACCTGCTGCGCGTAACCCGAAAATTCCTGACCGAGCCGGACCGGGGTCGCATCCATCAGATGCGTGCGACCGATCTTGATGATTTCCCAAAATTCCTTCGCTTTCGCTTCGAGCGCGACGTGCAACTTCTCCAACCCAGGCAGCAGACAGTTCTTCAACTGTTCCGCGGCGCTGATGTGAATCGCAGATGGGATCACATCGTTGCTCGATTGCCCCATGTTGACGTGATCGTTCGGATGGATCGGATCTCGCGAACCGATGGCCTGTTTCTCGAGCTGGCAGCAGCGATTCGAGATGACCTCGTTCGCGTTCGTGTTTGTACTCGTGCCGGAGCCGGTCTGAAAAATGTCGAGCGGAAAATGGGCGTCCAGCTTTCCCTCGATCACTTCCTCAGCCGCCTGCACGATGAGAGCGGAGCGATGGGCATCGAGCAACCCCAGATCGTGATTCGCCTGCGCCGCCGCCCATTTGAGCAAACCCAGCGCACGAATGAAAGGCCGGGAAAATCGATAACCGCTAATGGGAAAATTCAGGACCGCTCGTTGCGTCGAGGCACCGTAGAGAGCGGACTCGGGGACGGACATCTCCCCCATCGAGTCCTTTTCCATCCGCATCGCCTCACGGCTCATGCCGAGTGATTCGTGGAAAAGCGCGCGGCCTCCATGGCGGGATGGTCGTGACCATTCCGCGCATTCGCCCGCTGGAATACAGTGATGAACATCGGCGGAATATTTTGCAGAAAATACTCCGATTTCGCGCGATCGAAAAACGTGGCGTGCTGCCGCAATTCATTAGTCACCTGATAAATGATGAAGCTCCCGCCGGGGGCAAGCGCATCATGTGTTTGCCGAAGCAGCGCTCGTTTCTTATTAATCTCAAGAATGCTGAATGGAATTCCCGAGACAATGTAGTCGCAGTGCGGGATGCGACGGCGCGCCAGTTCGCCCGGCAGGCAGGCGGCGTCGCCATTGATCACATGAACGCGCGGATCATCGGTGAATTGTCGCTCGAGGTCCCTCGAGAACGCCGAATCCAGTTCGATCAAGAGCAATTGCGAACCGGGCGGCATCCGGCGTGCGATCTCGCGCGAGTGCACGCCTTCGCCAGGGCCGTATTCCGCGATAATTCGGGGGCTGCTGAAGTCCATCTTGTCGGCCACTCGCTCCACCAAGGCCTTCGAACTGGGGGTAATCGAGGCGATCTGAAAGGGCCTTTGCAGGAAACGTTTGAAAAACAGTGCGCTCATCAAGGTGGGAATAGTCTACCGCGCCCCCTTCATTGTCCAGTCACGAAGTAGGGCAAACCAGCGGCCTTTCGCCCCTATTTGTGGAGAAACCAGCCCTTTCGCCCGGGCAAAAGTCAAAATTTTCGGTCGTCCGCCCTAAGAAAGGATTGACACCGATTCTGAAATTTATAAAGCTGTGGCTCGCAAAAAGCCTTGCCTGCGATGGCGTAACTTGCTGATTTCTTCCAATGCACAACCTTCTAACGGTCAAGGAAACGGCCAAATACCTCCGAATCCCGCTGCCCACCGTTTATTATCTCGTGCAGCGCGGGCAACTGCCGGCCATCCAAATTGGCGGTCGCTGGCGCATCAAGAAATCGTCGCTCGACAAGGACATTCTCAAGGAGGACAAGTCCGGACAGCCGACTGTGCTTGTGGTCGACGACGATGAGAGCCTGCAAACTCTCTTTAAAGTTTTCCTAAAGAAAATCGGGTTTAGCCGGATTGTGGTTGGAACCGTAAAGGAAGCTCTCGCCGCTCTCGAAAAACAAAAATTCGATCTTCTCTTTCTCGATCTGAAATTGCCCGATGGCCCCGCCGACGACGTTTATGAGGCCGCGAAAGAAATCGATCCCAATCTGCCGATTGTGATCATCACCGGCTATCCCGACAGCGAGATGCTGGATCGGATCCTTGCTCGGGGGCCGGTCACGGTCTTGAAGAAGCCGATGGAGATCAAACAACTGCAGCAGACCGTTCGGATGCTCGGCCACAAGGACGCGGTCAAACTCGCGGCGTGACTTAGGTCGTTTGGTCCCCCGCCGTGGTCGCTGACCAGCGGAGGTGTCATGACCCCATCGTCGGGTTCCGCTTGACTCATCACTTGTCACTCGTCATTTGTCACTATCCCGGCGCGGTTAGCTCAGTGGTAGAGCACTACCTTGACACGGTAGGGGTCACAGGTTCGAACCCTGTATCGCGCACCATCTTTTCTCCCTCGCCGGCATCGATTTACGTTGATCAACGAAAACGCGCGTCAGGCGATTGTTACACTTCACTGTAACACTTTTCGTTTTGGCGGCGGCATCCGATCAAAAACTGTGTTGTCTCCAGTTTTTGCAAGAAAAAAACCGGGGCCGTCCGAGTGAAAGCGAATATCGGACGAGCTCCGTCGTTTTTAGCTGAACGCGCTGGCGCGTCATCGCTCATCGGAGAACAAGCAACTGCTTCTCCAGCGCGACCGATACGCACCTGTCTCCGCGGAGCGAGCACAGTCAAGGTGGAGCGCAGCGCAGCGAGCAATACCTTTACGGCGCACAGCGAGTGATAGAATTGTCTTTGCGCGGTGCGATGAAGCTTGTGATTGCGGCAAGCCACGGGGTCACCGAATGGCTGCCGGTTCCGATGATCTGTTCGAGTTTGATCGCACGCTCAAGCTTGAGACGTCTGAGCGTGTGCGTCGTCCTTCGACACGGCGGTTCCGTGCGGCGGAGTCGACGCGAATTGTTCGGCAACCGGGGGGAGCGACATCCGGCTGTCGGTAGGTCAGCTTCGGGATGCCGACGCGTCGGCGGCCGGAGCGTTTTGACGAACGTTGCGGCGCTGTCTCGCCGTTCACCCCCACGGGAAAGCGCGCGATCGTATCCGTTCCAACCGCGACATCGACCGTGGCGAGCAACTCCCGAATGAGCCGCAGCGATACGCCTTTCCGCCGTAGCTCGATGATGTCGTCTTTCATCGGCGTCAGTCTTGCGTGTCGCGTCGGTGCCGGAGGCGTAAACGTCCGTACAGCCTCATTGAAGCGCTGCGTGCGCGCTGCGACGTCAGCGCGTTGGCTCATTGCTTCAGCGCAGGTTGGCGCCAGGTCGGAAATTCCTTAGCGGCGCTAAGGGGTAGGGCGTCCCTTCTTAAAAGCTCTTAGTGCATTGCTGCACCTTTTTCTCCGAAGACCTCTATTCCGCCGCTCTCAAGCTGGACCAATGGTCGACTCGATTGCGTACTGACGGGACATTAGTCGCCCCTACGCGCTTGTTCGTTGCTTCGCTGGCACGCCGACATTGGCTCAACCCGTTTGCATCATGGCTTTGGATTGGGATCGCCATTTCCACGCCGTAATTCCATTGAGATTTCACGAAACGCATCAATTCAACATTGCGCCAACAACGCGATTTGTCACGATGGAGTGCATCATTGGCGCGTCTGCTTCGGAATATTCAGGGTGGTTCGGGAGGCAACTGACCAAGATGGGCATCGAGGGCAGGAAATAATTTGGTCATAAAGACCGTTTGGCACATCTCCCCCAAATAAAGAAAACAACCGATTAGAGACGCCTGCCTGAGAACGTGAGAGAAATCCCACGACTCAGTCCTAGCCAAGGAACTTCGGATTGGCGGAGTGAATTTTGCTAAGCAGCCCCCGAACCCCCATTCTCCGCTTTTATTTCCGCCAAACTCTTCCCGTATCTTAAAAAGCCGTTCGATGGAATCAGACTCACTATCAAAGTATCCACCAAGCGTTCCTTGAAACTCAATTACTGATTCAAGCTTCCGTCCAATTTCTGCTCTGAGCTTTCTTGCTCCGGGAACCCAAGGAACCAAGGTAAAAAATCCAAGTTTCGATGTTTGCAAGACGCACAATTTCAACAGATCAAGACGCTGTGCCCAATTTAAGCCGTGCGAATTGTCGATTACATAGAAGCCATGGTCCAAGCTTGAAAATGTTTCACCAGGAATGTTGATCCTAAAATCTTGTTTCTGTCGTGGATCGTAGATTCTTAACGAAGAGAGACTCATCGGTTAGAGCCGCCAATGATTCCACCAGCTTGGAGGCCCATTTCCGATCGAGATCCGCGGGACCATTTCGCCACCCCACCTTCCCGGCCCAATTCGGAGATAACGATTGCTGTTGAGCAAGCCTGAATTTGATAGTCCTCGCAGCCCAAGCGTCGACAAATAGGTATCTCTTGAAAATTCTCCTAATCTTCTACTAATAGCTAGATCTTGATCACATTTATCGTAACCCCCGTTGTCACCGAACGGGTCCGCGAACGGGATGATGCCGTCAAGCGTGGCCATCGAAGATTCCTCCAGATCTTGGTAATGATAGAATTCGGCCCCGCTTCCGTCGTAGCCGTAGCCATCAAACCATGAACCTGGAATCAGCAAATAATATAGTCCCAGCGGGTCCGTCCGATTCACGGGCGAGTTCCCGACATAGCTATACAGATTCGGACCTTGGTTCATCTCCGCGTTATTCACCGGATCGCGACTGAGCCATCGACCGATTGTGGGGTCGTAACCAGCTCTCGCCGGCCCGAGGACGACCAAACAACTGAGAAGAAACAATAAAATGACCTTCATTTTGCACATCGATTTTGAGGCGGCTCGGAGTTCTCTTGAGAATAACTCTACGAGAAACCCATCACGTACAGCCAGACAACACAAAGGGGCCGGTACAATCGATAAGAAAACATCCCCTTCCCATTATATACGTAAATCTTGCCGATATCGGTTACTTCAGGGTTAACACGCTTTGCCGGTCCTAGCCAATGACCGTCCTCAGTACGGACCGGATCGCCCAGTACGTCGAAAATGGAGGCGAAGCATATCATGTACACCGCCACAATGCCTCCTACCACAAACGCAATTTGGCCGCGGCGAATAATCATTTCATCAGGGTCCCGTCAGATCACCCAACGGCGAGTTCTGCTGATTACAGAGCCGGTACCCAATATTGGCAATGATGCCAGGATACGCAAAACCTTTACCTGGACTTCGGGTAGTAGTTTATTGAGTCGACAAGCCCTTGGTACGAACTGAGCAAGCGCATAAAGTCATTTGGAAAAATGGTGGGAGGCGCTAAATCGAAAACGCCGTCGAGCGCAATATCAAGCTGGAGCCGCAAGCGAGTGTCGCAATTATTGTTCAAATCCCATTGCGGATTTCGCGCGATGTCTTGCCCGATTAGGCCTTCCAATGCTTGCTCGCTTTCCGGGCTTATTGCTAACACTTGTCCGATAGCCGAGCGGAATCCATTTAACTTCATATACCGGTCGGTACGAATCCATGTACCACCCTCTTTCACCGAAAGAATAGATCGTGCCGTTTATATTGACCGCTGTATGGCCGAACGAGGATTTGCCATGCCCAACCGGTGCAAAGGTGATCACCTCGGTATAAAGGCCGAGCGGATCAGTGAGATTAATCGGATCGCTGCCGACGTACGAATAAAGGTTCGGCCCCTGCCGTATCTCTGCATTATTCATCGGATCGCGACTAAGCCATCGACCGATCGTCGGGTCGTAACCGCCTCTAGCCTGACTGGAGATAAGAAAGCTCGCTGTTAAGACAACGTACAAAACGGAAATGTTTTTCCAGTTCATGGTTACTTGGGGGCGGTGTGATTCTTTTGTTCGACCAGATCCCCGCTAATTTCGGGATGCTGCTCTTTTAGCAGTCGTCGATTTTCCTGGTCAATCATTTCTTTTTGCGAAAGCGGCCTTTGCATTTTCACAACAGGCGTGAATTCCCACGGCGCAACCTCAACGATGGTGTCGGCCAGATATGTCTTGGCAATGCGATTTTCCGGCCAGAGCCTTGCGGCTTCAGCATAAGAAACCACTGCTTCCGCCAAGCGCTTGTGAAATCGCAGGGCGCCGGCGCGTGTTTCCATGAATATCGCGAGCGTTTGCTCCGGCGTAAGTGAGCGAAGAGAAACGCCCGATTTGATTTCTTCCTCCGGAATCTTGCGCCAAGCTTTGTATTCTTCATCTGTCTTGAAAACGATGCCCTCGCTGGTTGCCTCCAGATTCCGATAGGCGTCCTCGCCCGGTCGCTGCCAACGAACGAACAGGTGATCATGAGCATTAACGAGGCTCACTGGATAGCCGAGGCGTCGGCCAATCGCGACATATGGTACGGGCATCGAAACGCATGTGCCGACCTTTTTGTCGCCCAATAAACCCGTGATGAATACATTCGATGTGTCGGAAAGAAATGCCGCGTCAGGTAAATTCTCCGAGTCCGTAAGTGCGGGATTATAACGAACGCCTAAATCCTGCTCGAGAACTGTCACAATCATTCCCATCGAATAATAAATCTCCGAGTTTTCGTACTCCTCAGGATGTTCTTTGAACCGGTGACGATTTCGTCTCGTTTCTAAATCAACCCGATCGGTCCAGTAATCGACAATCTGTAGTTCTTTCTGAGCGTCCAAGTTCTCCGATCCGGGCAAACCTTTGGCGCAGAGAAGGTTCATCTCCGCAATGTCAACGTCCGCAAGTTGGGCCGGGCTCATTTCGAGAAGATGTCCTAACGTCAGACCAGCGGGGACAGTTGAGGTTCGTTGACGCGATTGTTCGGGCGCTCGCGATTGAATCCGCGCGATCGGATAAACAACCAGGGCTCCGATTATGAACGCTGCGGCGAGCCCAAGCGCCCAACGCATCCTCGCCGACGCAGGCTGGACTACGTGAACAGCGCGGCGCGCAACTCGCTCTTGCTTTCTGCGTTCAGCTCGGGGCCGGCTCATGCGCATTCAATACTTTGACTTGACCCGTGCAACAAGCCGATTGCGTGACTGTTCAGGCCGAAGCGGAGGGAGACCTTGAAAATCAGCGCCTAAGCTCCGCGGCAGATTGCTCCAAATTGTGCGCAACGTCCGCGCGGCGTGTGTTTCATATTCATACCTGCATGAAGTACTCTCTTCTGAAGCGTGGGCTCTCGCCTGAGGAAGCAGCGGCGTATTTAGGAAGTAAAGAATTGTTACGACAATTCGAGCAGGCAAAATGGCTGAAACCGTTTATTCGAGGCAATCGGCTCACCCGATTTGATATTCGGGATTTGGACAGCTGCATTGACCGGCTGAAAGCGGGCGAGCTGCTTCCATATGCAAAGGCAGCGTAATTACACACGAAAAGCCTTCATGATCTCACGATCATCCGGTCGTAATTTCGCATAATGCCGCTGCACGACACGGACGTCATCCCCGAGCCACGTTGCGATTCTGAAAATGTCGATTCCTTTGCTCGCGCAAATGGACGCAAAGGAATGACGCATCACGTGAGGCGTGACCCACGGCACTCCCTCCGCCTTCATGTATTCGGAGAATCCGCGTCGAAAATCGAATCGGTATCGGTGCGATCCGTGCGTCACAGTTGGTTCAAGAATGTACGGTGAGCACAGGCCATACCTTTTCAAAAATTCAGCGAATTGATCCGTCAACGGGACTGTTCGCGCGTCGCGATCCTTCGGACGAAAAGTGGTAGTCGGGCGAATCTCAATCGTGCGCGCCAAAAGATTGAACCATTCGGGAACGGCCTCCACGATTTCCAATTTGCGCATTCCGGCGTGAAAGCCACAGAACAGAACGAATCGCAGATCTTCACTGGGCGCATTTTCTAGCAAGCGTTGTGCGAGATCGAAATCAGCGAATCGGGTCCTGCCTTTGCGATCAATGCGGTCGAGCTGAATCTCGAACACCGGATTGCGGCGGCATAGGTTCTCACGAACACACCAATTGAAGAACGAGCGCAATGTAAACATGTAGCTTTCTGCGGTGCTCGGCGCGATCCGCTGCTTCGCCGCGATGTAAAACGCTTTGCACTGATAACCAGTCACGTTCGTCGGCGGGATGTTCTTCACATTGTTAGCAAACATCGTAAGGCAGGAACGCTTGCTGTCCGCGCTCATCTTGCTGTACCGGTTCGTCTCGACCTTGTGCTTTAGGAAACGTTCAACTTCGGCGGTGAACGACTGCGCCGGTTGCAGCTCTGGACTGTCGAGAATCTCCTGCGCACGCTGCACGGCCTCGGCATAGTCGCGCGTCTCCAGCGATACCATGCTGCGTCGCCCGTTTGCCTGCTTCGCGAACCAATAAATTTCGCCACGAAGATAAAGACCCTTGATCCTACCTTTGAGCACCAGGGGGATGCTCGCGTACCCGTATCTTTTACCGGCTCCATATGGGGAGCATCATCGGTGATTTGTCTCGCTTCTTGGGCAGTCGATGGCACGCTACGAGGCGCGGAAAGAATGACCTTCCCCGAGATTTATTGTAACATTTTACTGTAACACTTTGCGCGTTTGCATGGGTTCGCATGGCTCCATATCGAGTCGTCCACGAGGGAAGAGATCGTTCAGAGCAGCCCTGAGCATCTTGACACGGTAGGGGTCACAGGTTCGAACCCTGTACCGCGCACCATCTAACGACCGGAACGCAGCCGAAGGCGACGGGCAGTGGTCCGCTATTTCCGTTCTGATTCCATCAATGGGACGGCATGGTCGGAAGATGATGGCGGCAGTGCCGGCGCATCGGTGACAACAACGATCGTGCCAGGCAGAATGATGTCGTAAACCTTTTCGGCAAACTCCCGCGGCACTCGCACGCGTCGTGCGAGATCGTCAAGTGTCGCCTTTCCCTCCGTCTTTACCGCCACCCAACGATGACCCGGACGATCAGACACAGCCGCGCTTGGCGTCTCGCTGAAACCGGAGAGCATCGTGAAGACGTGGTTTCCAAGCGGCCGTTTCGGATCGTCGATGTCAAACATGGCGCATCCCATCGGTTTTCCGTTCCGATAAACGTAGACCGTCTTGTCGGCGCCACTAACCAGAATGCTGATCGGCCCTTCCGGACTTTGTTCCGGGTTCCATTCGAATGAGCTTCCATCCGGCCACGACATGCTGGAATCCGGGGGCCACAAGATCATTCCGGGTTGCGCCGCGAAGGCAGGCTCCGGCGTTCTTCCGTCGACAACAATCACCGTCGTGCCGCGAGTGGTGACTGCATACAGGAGTTTGGCAAACTCGCGCGGCAACCGAATGCATCCATGGCTGGCCGGATATCCAGGCAAATCTCCGCCGTGTAAAGCGACGCCCTGCCACGTCAGCCGCTGCATATAAGGCATGGGAGCGTGATGATACTTGTTCGAAAAATGCACCGCCTCTTTTTCCAAAATGGTAAATACACCAGTCGGCGTGCTGCGTCCTTTGGCTCCGCTGCTGATGCTCGAACGCGCGATCCGAATGCCATTTCGGTAGGCGCTCAACGATTGGTCGGCCAGGCTGATGACAATCACGAGTGGTCCACTGGCTGAGAGCTCAGGTTCCCAGAAAAACTCTCCGGGATGCAAAGCCGATGCGGGCGCCAGGCAAAACGCACTCGTCAAGACGATGAGCGTGGCATGGATTCCGCCACGGATCCAAGGTAAAGCAGTTCGATCAAAAGCACGCTTCGTCGCTTTTTCGGTTGTCACATCCGCAACCACAATCAACAAGATATCGCGTCCGCGGCATCGGCGCGCCACTTCGTTTGAGCGCGGTAGTTTGCCTTTGCTGCGCGTAACTTGCGCACAAAGCCGCATCGCTGGTTTCATGTTAGGATAACCGATGGCCAACGAACCGGGATCCCATTCATTCCTGAAAGGGCTTTCGTCGGAACAGCTTGAGGCCCTCTCGAAGATTGCGATCCGAGCGGAGTTCAGGGCGGGCGATCCCATCCTGCGTCAACGAGAATCTGCCGATCGCTTTTACCTGATCGAGCGTGGTCGAGTCAGCCTCGATTACGAGCTCCCGCGCAAACGTCGTGTGCAAATTCAAACGATTGGTCCCGGTGAAGCGCTCGGGTGGTCCTGGCTGGCCAAACCTTATAAATGGCAATTCAGCGCCACCGCCATCGATACCGTTATCGTCCGCGTCTTTCGCATCTCCGACCTGCGCGACCTGTTCTCGCGCGACCCCAGGCTGGGCTATGCGTTCATGGAACGGATCGCTCGAGCGCTGATGGACCGGCTGCAAGCAACCCGGCACAAGCTCCGGGTTTACGTGATGCGCGCAAGTGGCGACGAAAATACCCAGCAAGTTTGTTAGGCGATGTTTCGTGTGCCGTCTGCGAGATGCGAAAGATGAGTCGCACCCGATATGCGCACTTCCACCGGCACGCGGCTCAGTTTCTCGTAAATGTGCCCAACGCGTCGCAGCGGCCACCAGTCATAGAGGAAAATCTGCATTGGTCGCCACATCGCCACCCAGCCGGCGATCGTCAGGCTTTCGCGCCCTAATCTAAACAAGGTCGCCGGATTCCGGCGTAGCATCAGTTCACTGATCAGGATACAGCTCGCAAGAAAGAGCAGGCCAATAGCCAGACTGGTTCGGCCCTGTTTCAAAAGCCGCTTGAATTCCATCCGGTTAAGCTTGGTGCGATAGGCAAAATAATTGCGCACCGCCCTCTCAACCAGCTCGGCCGAGGCCTCTGGCCGAGGCGACTGATTGACATGCACGATGAGCGTCAGCGGATCGTTCTGCGAATATTCCCGTGCCCAGCTAACGATAAATTCTTCCGCGTCATGATCGAGATCCTTCTCGTTAAACGGCGAAGGATCCATCGAATTAAAGAGCTGTTCGATCTTGTCGACGAAGATCTCGATACGATGTGGCGTCCGTTTCCGAGCCCTGACATCATGAATCATTTCGAGAGGCTATTCGCGATTTCAAAAGCGGCTTAATCCTTACAGACCGCTTGGGAACGTCTCTTCCACCTCGCCAAATTCCCATTCCGTTGTGCGTTCGAGAGGTTCCACGGCCCGAGTGTGATCGAAATGGAGCACGGCGTCGAACTGATCGGAGAGCCGCGCATCGAAGTAATGGCTCATCAATTCAGTTTCGGGCCGATAGATCACGCCGATGGCGCGCTCGAGTCTTTCGGTCCGCAGCTGAGCCGCCAGATCAGCGTCATCGCGCAGATTGAGAAAGAAGCGCGGAAGATCCACTTCGTGAAAGAGCGCCTCGTAACTTTCCGGATGTCCGGGACGGACAGCTTTGCGTTCGGCCGGTCCGTCCCAATCCGACGCCGCGGTGACTGTGCCGGTATATGTGGTAAAGCCGATCAGCACCGCTTCCCTGCCGAAACGCTCGCGGACGAGCTGGCCGAGATTTAGCTCGCCCCGCGCGCCCATCTGCGTCGCGCGCGCATCACCCAAGTGTGAATTATGGGCCCAGACCACGATTTTTGCGGGGACTTTTTGCTTGCCGAGATGCTCGGCTAACGAGACTAACGACTCCATCATATGGGTATCGCGCAGGTTCCATGACGAAACTTCCCGGCGAAACATGTTGCGATAATATTTCTCCGCGTTGCGGACAACTCGCGCATTTTGTTCCGCGCAAGAAAATGCGTCGGCCGCGATTTGGCCGTCGCGCTGGAGATATTCCATGGCCTTGCGCTGCATCGCGACCAGTTCTTGCACGACGGCATCCTCGCAAGTCGGCGCCAGGCCAAAGCCGGCGGCATAACCATAGGTTTCGATTTTCTTGCCGAAATGTTCAAAACAACTGTAATGCTCGCGGGCGCGTTTCGCTGCTTCCGGATCAACCTTGCTCAAGTAAGCAAGGACCGCTTCGATCGAGGCGTGCAGACTGTAGAGATCGAGCCCATAAAACCCGCACTTCCGATTTTGGAAGACCTGCTCGCTGTTGTGCTCGCACAACCAGCCGACGAAATCGAGCACATCGGCGTTGCGCCACATCCATTGCGGGAAACGCTTGAACCCGCCTAACGCGTCAACGCTGTCAACGTCCCCGCTTTCGCCGCGAACGAAACGGTTAATTCGGTAGGCATCGGGCCAGTCCCCTTCTACCGCGACGGCGTTGAAGCCACGCTGGTAGATCAGGCGTTTGGTAATGAGAGCGCGTTCGCGGTAAAATTCGTGCGTCCCGTGACTCGCTTCACCGAGCAGGACGAACCGGGCGTCGCCAACCAGATCGATCAATGAATCATAGTCGTCAGGTGAACCGGCCAGGGGTTCCGCCGCCTCACAGACGCGATCGATCAGAGAGTTCATGCTGCCGCCTGGGTTACCCGTTGATTTGCCTGCGCGAGAAGTTTGTGCACTTCCTCATCGGTCGTTTGCGAAAAATCCTCATACCACTGTCCGACTCCGTAAAACTCCGTCGGAACAAGCACTGCCACCACGTCATCGGCCGCCTTGCGCAAGTAGTCGCAGGTCGAATCCGCGATAGTCGGCGCCGCGACAACAATGCGGTCTGCGCCTAACTGGCGCAGCGCGGCCACAGCAGCGACCATGGTCGATCCGGTTGCGACGCCATCATCGACGATGATGACAGTCTTGCCGGCAACTTCCGGCGGTGGAAGATCGTCCCGGTAAGAGCGCTCACGCCGTTGCAATTCCTGCAATTCTTTCGCCGTGACCGCGTCGATGACTTCGTCGGAAATTCGCAAAGAGTTTACGACGTCTCCATTGAAAACCCGCACGCCACCGCTGGCGATGGCGCCCATGGCGAGTTCGGGATGCCCAGGCAAGCCCAGCTTGCGCACGACAAAGACGTCGAGCGGCACATTAAGTCGCCGCGCCACTTGTGCGCCAACCGGTACGCCTCCGCGCGGCAGCGCCAGAACGATCACGTCCGGCTTGTTGGCATAGGCGGTCAGCAACTCGGCGAGAAATTCACCGGCTTCGTAACGATCACGGAATTGTGTTTTCATTTTCGCGCCCTCAGTTGTTTGCGAAACCAGTCGGCCGCCAGACGCGCCACTTCCTCGAGCGCGCCGGTTTCCTGGAAGAGATGCGTCGCGTGTGGGACCACGGCGAGCGATTTTTCGCATTGAAGCTCGGCATAAGCGCGCTCATTCAAACGCAAGACCTCTTCGTCGCGTTCGCCCACGATGAGGAGCGTGGGCGCTCTTACATTCGCCAGGGCTTCACGGGCGAGGTCCGGTCGTCCGCCACGAGACACAACCGCCCCAATCGTCGAGCCAAATGCAGCGGCTGCGCGCAAGGCCGCTGCACCCCCAGTGCTCGCGCCGAAGTAGCCGAGACCGAGTTTACCTGAGCGCGGATCGCCCGCAATTTCTTCGGTGACGATGGCCAGCCTGCGACTAAGCAACCCGATATCAAATCGCAAATGGCCGGTGTAGGCGTCCTCAATTTCTTCTTCCGGCGTGAGCAGATCAAAGAGGAGCGTCGCGATCTCGGCATCGCGTAGTACCTCCGCCACCGCTTGATTCCGCGGACTGCGCCGGCTACTCCCGCTGCCGTGCGCGAACAAGACAAGTCCCTGCGCATTTGCAGGGATTTCGAGATCGCCGGTAAGTGTGACCTCACCCGCCGGTATCTGCAGCGTCACCGACTGGGTTGGAATATCCAGCTCATCATCGAGCGGTGCCGGAGCAACGTTCAAGTGATTTCGGGTTTTCATATGTCCTAGCGATGTTGGTGTTTCAATCGAGCGCAGTCGGTGTGTTCTTGCATGACGTGCGCAGTTGCCACGGCCAGCGCGCCAATCGCGATTGCCCCTGCAACGAAAAAGAAACCTTCGTGCACTACCATGCCCAGCCCGACGGTTAATCCGAGTAACAAAGCCACCCGTGCCGAATCAATGTAACCTTCAGCTTTTGTCTTCATAATCCAAAGCCTCCTGTTTCAAGGATCACTGATGAGCGCAGCTCCGCTCTCCATGAATTGCTTTTCTCTCTACAAATATTGCGCAGACGAACAAGCAGCGTTCGGCGGGCAGGTCCATTCGCCGATTCCGCGCGCAGCGTTATCTTCGACCATTCATGGGCCTGGCGACAATTCAACCAACAAGGCAGGAACGGCTGGTGGCGTTCCTGGCAGCGCCGTCGTCATACCCGCACCGGCCGCGAAAGGTGCATTCCATTCAAACCCATATCTCCTGGGTATTTGTCGCCCCACCTTTCGTCTTCAAATTGAAGAAGCCGGTGAATCTTGGCTTTGTTGATTTCAGCACCCTGGAAAAGCGTCACCACTTTTGCGAACGAGAGCTGGAGCTGAATCGGAGACTATGTCCGGAAGTTTATTTGGGAGTGCTTCCGATCTTTTCGAGCGGTAACGACTTTTCTTTCAGTCCGGGCGGAGAACTCGCCGAGTACATCCTGAAGATGAAGGAACTAGAGAAGGGTTGGTTCCTGAATGAATTGCTCACGCAAGGACGGGTGGGAGAAATCGAGATCAATCGGGTGATCTCGTGTCTGCACCGATTCTACGCAGCGCAGACTCCGCGTCCGGAAATCGAGGCGTGGGGAACTCCGGAGAAACTGAAAATCAGCACGGACGAGAACTTCGCGCAGGCGGAGGCGTTCGCGGGAAAGACTATTTCGTCTGTCGCCTTCGAAGCGATTCGCCATTTCACGAACTGCTTTTACACCGCGAACGAGCAGCTATTTCGCACGAGAATTCAGGAGCACCGAATACTCGATTGCCACGGAGATTTGCGCCTCGATCACGTCCATATCACTCCGGAAGCGACGAACATCTTCGACTGCATCGAATTTAACGATCGGTTCCGCTTCATCGATATCGCGAATGATCTCGCTTTTCTGGCGATGGATTTTGACTTTGAAGGAAAACGCGAACTGGCGAACCTTTTTCTCCGCAAAGCTGCCGGGAAGCTTGGCGACGCTGGGCTGCTGAAGCTGGCGAATTTCTACAAGTGCTATCGCGCTTTTGTGCGCGGCAAGGTGGAAAGCATTCAAGCGAGCTCCATGAAAGCGGTGGACGCGCGGGAGCACCAGAAACGTGCCATTCGCTACTTTCGACTTGCCTTGCGATATGCGATCAGCGGATCGGAGCCCATCGTTCTGCTCATCATGGGTCGCGTTGGCACTGGCAAAACCACTGTTGCAAAGCAACTCGGCAGCGAACTGGACTGGCCGGTCTTTTCCTCTGATCGAATTCGCAAAACGCTTGCCGGTGTGCCGTTGACCGATCGAACCGCGCCGCAGCTGCGCGAGAAAGTCTACTCCGAGCAGATGAGCGACCAGACTTACAAGAAGCTGATGGAACAAGGATTGACTGCGCTTGCAGCAAACGGCGGCGTTATTCTCGATGCAACTTTTTCGAGTCGCGCAAGGCGCGAATACCTGCGCGACGAATGCGCTAGAGCCGGTGTTCGTCTTCAGGTGGTCGAACTCGACACGGAGATGGAAGAGATCGCAAACCGATTGAAGGGCCGAAACAAGAGCACAGAGGAAATCTCCGACGCTCGTCTGGAAGATCTCGAAAAACTGAGCGGGGCATATGAGCCACCGTCCGAACTCGCGCCAGACCTGATCAAGATTTCCACTTCCACGGCGGCCTCCGATGCACTCAGAAATCTGCTGCTGCGCATGGCCGAGAAGCAAACAGCTCTGGCAGAAAACGCGCGCTGATTGCTATCGGAAGAACGAGCCATCCGAGCAACGCAAGATTTGAACAGACTCTGACAATCAACGGTGAGTGCAGGGGCGGCGGGAGCTGCAGATTCTGATGTCAAGAAAGGAAGACAATCATATGAATACACTCAAAATCTGGAATCCGTTTCGAGAGCTGGACGAGGTTCAAAATCGTCTCGGAATGTTCTTCGGACCCGGATTCCCGCCACTCCAAAACAGGATTGGCAATGGCAAAAGCCTAAAGCTACCCGACTGGTCGCCCCTGGTGGACATCACCGAGGACGATCACGAGTACCTTGTTCAAGGCGGACTTGCCCGAGATGAAGAAGGACGAAGTGAAAGTTACCGTGGAAAACGGCGTTCTTTCAATTTCCGGGGAGCGCAAGACCGAGAAGGAAGAGAAGAACAGGAAATTCCATCGGATTGAACGGGGCTATGGGTTCTTCGAGCGGACGTTCACAGTCCCAGAAAACGCGGACGCCGCGAAGATCATCGCCGACTTCAAGGACGGTGTCTTGAAGGTCCATCTGCCGAAGTTGCCGATAGCAAAGCCAAAAACGATCGAGGTAAAAGTGCAGTAAAAAAGGAGAGTCAAATGGCGGCGTGCATAGTTTTGCACGCCGCCCGACCAAAGCCATGAACAAAAATCCTCTGAACAAAGGTATCCTGACTGAGAACGCTGTTGAGATTGGTACGGTAACTCCAGAGATGGTAGAGGCTCGTGCGCGTGAATTAGCCGTGATCGCGGGGCGTCTTTCCTCGCAGCCGTCTCAGGTTGACTACGAACAAGCGAAACGTGAACTAACGGGCGAATCGGATATCGATGCTCAGGAAGAGGTTCTGGAATCGATACCTGAATCGGAAAGCTGGGATCCCGTCCCAGGCTCAATCGGACGCCACACGCCGGAATCCTTTGGCGAAGACGAAGATAGCGAAGGACGGAGCGAGAGTGCGCAGCTTGTCGAAGAAGGAATCAAGGAAGCAGAGCACGATCAAATGCTCCAAGCAGCCCGGGCAGCCCAGAAACAGGAACGCGAACCGTAAGGCCTTGTCATGAATTGGATTCAACACCGCAACAAGCCGGTGTTGAAAAATGAATGGCTGGTCATTAATAGATGGCAGACTCCGGGGCAATGATTAAGCCGGGGAAGAGAGCCAGCATTCTGCGAACCATCGTGATGGTTCTGGCGACGACTTTCCTGAGCGCGTGCGCGAGCGGTATTGGACCCGGGACAAATTTGACCGCTGCGGAAAAAATGATGTGGTCGACTTACGCGATTGCCACTTCCAAAGGCATGGCGACGTGCGTGGTCATTAACCGAAAGGATCCATCCGCTTCGCATGGAATCCTCCCGGTGATTGTAACTTCCGCTCACGTTCTCTCCGTCGCGCCACATGGACCCTATTATCTCGTGATCAGGCATCCCAGAATGGGCAGCAGTCCGGAAGTCGGCATCTTGGAGTTTCAAGCACCTGACCCAGGTGAGCGACCGTTTGTCCAACATCCCCGGCACGACGTGGCCGCATTCGAGCTTCGGATTCCGCCCGAATTCGCCAACGAAGTTTCGCTACCCTCGTTCCTTGATGAAGGATCAATCGGGCGCGCGAATGATGAGGCGCACGCCGGAGACGAAATTTCAGTCCTTGGATTTCCAAAGGTGTTTCCCGGAACAGAGGGAGCTTTTCCAGTGTTGCGCGAGGGCAAGATCGCTTCCTACTCCGCCGGCCCGCCCAGCGATCGCGAAAAATTTCTGATCAACACAAATGTGTACGGCGGCGATAGCGGAGGACCTGTGTTTAGCGGCCGCCGTCGCGAGAGGCCAAGATTGGTCGGGATCGTTACGGAACGGATCGGAGAAAAGAGCGGAGCAGTGCCGTTAGCCGTGGCGGTCAACGCAACCGTGATCCGTGAGACTCTTCAGTTACAAGCTGCGCAAGGACAATGGTATCTGAACAACCATCCGGGAATCCCAGGGACCTCTGGCAAGAAAGTCCCTCCGGCAAGCGTGCGGCTGATCGGGCCTCCGAGGTCCTTCCGCGAAATATTCAGCGCGAAACGACGACGCGGTTCTCCCATTCCGATCGCTTCGCCAAACTGATAGGCGACGACGCGAGCCCTTCACGTCTGGTTCAGGAACTTCTTCAGCCGATCGAATAATTCTGCCTGGGCCGGGTTGATTTTGCGCCGCGCCGTTTCTTCGTCGAAAAATTCGGCCCGATCGATTTCCGGAAACGTCTGGCGACGGCCGGAACGTGGCGGCCATTCCATTTCGAAAGAATTGGAATCGAGTTGGAATGCTTCTGGCAAATCGCCTTCCACCGCCCATGCGTGCACCGTTTTTCCGCCCTTTTGTTTGATCCAACCCAGTGGAATGAAGTTTCCGATCGGCGCGATTCCGAGTTCCTCTTCAAACTCGATTTGCGCTCGCGCCAGCAGATCTTCATCGGCTGCTGCTTCGCCTTTCGGGATGCTCCATGCGCCATCATCTTTCCTAACGAAAAATGGACCGCCCGGATGAACGAGCAAAATTTCCAGGTTACCTCCGCGGCGGCGAAACAGAAGCAACCCGGCACTGACTTTCGATCTTGTCGGTCCGGAGTCTGATTTTGCGCTTTTGCCCATCAACCGGGTTAATAAGTATCAGCGAGACTGAAACAGAAAAAGCTCATCGCCGGGATCAATCACCCGGTGAAAGCATGTGATATTTGCTGCGCTCGAGGATGGGACCTTCGGTGCTGCCGCTGAGAAATTGAACAACCACCGGATTGTTCGACTGCCGCATGTGCTCGCGCGTTCCTTGTTCGATGAGTTTCCCACGATAAAGCATGGCCATTCGCGTGGCCACGCGGAACGCACTGTCCATCAAATGCGTGACGATGATTGAGGTCACCTTTGAGCGTTCGGTCAGATCGATGATCAACTTGTCGATGACCGCGCTAACGACCGGGTCGAGTCCCTGCGTTGGTTCGTCAAACAGGATTAGCTCCGGATCCATCACGAGCGCACGAGCAAGTCCAACGCGTTTGCGCATGCCGCCGCTTAACTCATATGGCATCAGGTCGCCCGTACCCGCCATTTCCACGAGATCGAGTTTTTCCTCCACGATGCGATCGATCTCCGCCGGAGTTTTGTTAGTCAGCTCTTGGAGCGGCAAGGCCAGATTTTCGCGAACCGTGTTTGAACTAAGCAACGCTGCATCCTGATAGACCATCCCAATGTGCGTCCGCACCTGTTGGAGTTCCTCTGCAGTCAGCCGCGGAATCTCGTATTGCTGAAAAAAAATGGATCCAGCGGTCGGAGTCAGAATTCCAAGGATCAACCGGAGAATGGTGGTTTTGCCGGCACCGCTTTGACCGATGATCACGAGCCTTTCCTGCGGATCGACCGCCAGGGAGACAGAGTCCAGCACCTGTTTCTCATCAAAGCGCAGACTTACGCTGCGCAATTCAACGGCATGAAAGCTCGGCGTCTCCAAATCAGGAAGGTTCTCGACTTGGAACGGTGATGACAGGGGATTCCGCGTAGCGAACCACGTGTTCGGTGATGCTGCCCAGAAAGGTGCGCTGGAATCCGGTGCGTCCATGCGTTGAAGTAACGACCAGGTCGACGTCGGGCCGGCCGCTTTCGCTACAGATTTCATCGATCGTAGGACCGGTGCGGATTTCCGTTTCGAACGGAATTCCCTGTAGGAAGTTCATCCCCGTGAGCTTGCTCATCTCTTTCCCGGCAACGGCGCGGGCATTCTCGATCAAAGGCGTCACGTCAGGACCGACCCGGTCAATTCCGAAAATCTGAGTATAAGGAAAAACGACGTGAAGAAAACGCAGAGTCGCGCCCGTACTTCTGGCGAACCCCGCGGCATATCTTGCTCCGGTGATGGAACAGTTCGAAAAATCCACCGGGACAAGAATCTTGCGAAGCGGAAAATGAAGCGCGACGATCTCGTGATCCCTCGCTCCCCGCAGGACCAAGACTGGACAAGGCGCTCGACGAACGACCCGTTCTGCCGTGCTTCCAAGAACAACATGTCTCAGCCCGCTGTGACCGCGCGTCGGCAGAACAATCAGGTCGGTCTGGATGTCACGGGCCAGTTTGCAAATCTCCTCGAACGGCCGACCTGAGACGACATGACAATTGTCCGGCCAAAACTGGACATCGTGTTTCTCTTGCACTTCAACCAGCCGCTCTTGCATCGAGGCAACGGCATCGGCGCAGTTGAGCATCAAATGTCCCGCGTCCGAGATTCCCGTCAGCTCATCCGCAGGCTGAACATGAATCAGGTGAATAGCGGCCTCGAACTTCTTCGCGAGCGGGATCGCATACTTGAGTGCCGGCATCGATGCGTGCGAAAAATCCAGAGGGACCAGAATGATTTTTATTTGCAATGCCTGTTCACCATCGGCCGGTTTCACTGCCGCATTTGAGGCGCGAATCTTCATTGTAAGCAACCCTAGGTCGCAGGTGAACAGGCGCTTGGCGCGCCTTGCCAAAAGCCGGGCGTTTCTTGGCTCTTCTCAGGTTGAATGCGATTCACGGAACTTATTTGTCTTGCGCCGTTCCGGGAACTGATGCGCGAGCTGCTTCCGATTTCTTTTCTTCAGCCTCTTGCTTGAAGTCGGCGACATCTTGCTCTTCGCGGTTTGGCCGGATGATTGTGGCCTGGTTCGAGTTCTCATATTCAATCTCTCCACTCTGACTTCCGGGTGGGACGGCACGACCAGCACCGATCGCCGCGCGTGACGCACGACCCGTTCGGCCACGCTGCCCATCAACAAATGCCTAAAACCGGTATACCCGTGAGTGGCCGTAATGATCAGATCAACATCGCGTTCGTCGGCAAACGCGCAAATCTCGGGAACAGGCCGTCCGGCTTTGACGGCCGTGTCGAACGGCACCCTTCGGAATTTCGCCAGCCGCAGAAATTCCTTCATCTGACGTTCCGCATCTTTGCAGGCCGCCTTAGTCACGGCCGAAAGATCCGATATGCCGTAGCCGTCAGCATTGAATGTTTCGCCAGGATGGACCGCGTGAAAGATGATGAGCCTGGCCGCATTGCGCTCGGCAAACTCGATCGCGTATTCGAGGGCCTGAAAAGAAAAATGGGAAAAATCGACCGGCACAAGAATCGTGTCGATGGCGCTGGAGGCTTCTCCGTTTGACGCCACTCGCTTTGATTTCTTTTCCGACCTTCGCGCCACAAACACCGGGCAAGGTGAGTGCTGGACGATGCGTTCCGCCGTGCTTCCTTCAAAAAAATGTGTGATTCCGGTATGGTTACGGGTAGACGTGACGATGAGATCGGCCGGAATCATCCGCGCCAGATTGCAGATCTCGCTAAACCTCGGCGCGCCGGTAACGAGGTGACAGTTTTCGGCGGCTAGACCGTTCCTCCTTGCCAGCATTTTGAGACGCTGGGTCTGTCGAACCCCGGCATTTTCGTAATAGGTGATCATCGAAACCGGCGCCGGCACGATGAACCCGGTCGGGTAGTAAAATTCATGCACATGCACGAGATGAACCGCAGCCTCGAACCTTCGCGCCAGCTCCTTGGCTGTATTGATCGCCGGTCTGGACAGCTTCGAAAAATCGATCGGGACGAGAATGTTTCGAATATCGGCCTTGCTCATATGAACCTTTGAGACTGATCGTATCGTCTGGCCCGGCATCGTTTGCGAAAGCCGGGTCATTTCTTGTCTGCAAGTTTACATTTCCGTGATCGCGAATCCACGAGCATCTTTTGTTGCTTTGAGTTTCGTGATTCACGCAGCCAGCCGGCCTCATCAGCGGGAATTAAAGGATTGAACTGACCGGCGTGGCCTTGCATCATCGCGCACCGTCTTCCCCTGCGTTTCTCGATTGTCCCATTCTCATTGCTGGTCGCGGTGCTGATCTGCTCCGGTTGCCAAAGACTCCCGCGGTGCATCACCGTCTGCTCCTGGCCTTGCAGCTCGGAAAGCAATTGCTGAATTACCGAGCCGGACTGCAAGCCCTCACTGACACTGATGACCGCGATGTTGGTCACATTACGCCGCGGCTTTTGCGATGTGTTGCGACGCTGCAAACGCTCGATGATCACCCGGTTGAGATTCAGCGCGAGGCTTGGCGCTGCGTTAAGAATGGCGTGGAAGGCGGCTAGCTCGACGCGCACCAGCACACTGTCGCGCAGAGCCGTGACGGTCGCCCGGCGAGACTCCCCGCTAAACACGCCCATCTCGCCGACGCTTTCCCCTCGACCGATTTCGCCGGCCTCTTGTGAGTCGCCACCCACATTTTCCACGATCGCCCGCGGGCGGCCGGTGAGGAGTAGATAGATTGAGTCGCTTGGTTCACCTTCGCGGAAGAGCACTTCACCGCCGGCCAATTCCGCAGACTCCCAGCCAGATGCGGGCGGATGGCCTCAAAGGTCGCCTCGTCGAGAGTGCCTAACAAACGAGGCAGAGCGTGACGAAGTAGATCAAGTTGAGGATTGGTAAGGGATGAAGCCAATGGATTGTTTTCGCGGCAACCCGACAGGGACGACGACGGCTGATTGTGAATCCAAATGGGAGGAAATGTAAAGAGAGCGCGCCGCGCAAAGTCAGTCCGAAAAATTGACGGCAATCGCACAACGGATTGCCTTTGATCCGCGTCACGCAATCGCGCTTTCCACCCAGCGCGCTTCTTTTTCCCGGCGGATGACCAGACCGTTCAGTCCTTTGCCCGCCCAAATGCTTTTCATCTCGCGAAATTGCGCGGCGATTTCTTCGAGCGTTTGGCTTGTCGGCGAGCCACTCGCGATCAGGTCGCGAATCCTCCGCATCTCCTCGCGACGGCCGCCTTCCAGTGAAGTGCCACGGTTGAAGACCAGACTTAGGAGCGCTCCTTGCACCACTCCGGGAAACGCGTCCATGTGAGGAAACGTCTCCAAAGTCTGCTCATAGTATTTCGGCACGGTGCGGCGATAGAAAACATCGTCCGCCGCTTCGGTGGTAATTTTGATGTCTTCGAATTGGCGGCACATTTGCGCCGCGGCGGGGCCGCTCTTTCCGACAGCTTGTTTCAACCGGTCGAGTTGGTCCTTGCTCAGCCATTTCCCCCAATCGCGGTAAAGCTCGGGCGCCGTTTCTGCCCCGAGATCGTAACCGTGACCGATCGTCACCCCGGATTGTCCGCCCGGAAATCGATAAGGTTGATCCATTCCTTCTTCATCAATAATGAATTCAAGCGATTCTCGAGGAATCGCACCGACGCCACGAATCGTTGGCGGGACGCCCGCCGGCAAAGCCTCCGGAGCGGCGAACGCAATCGCCGGAGGTTTGGCAATAAATCGCCATTGAACAAAATTTCGCACCAGACTGCGGGCGCGTTTCTTTTCCCAGACGCCGTCGCCGGTCGTGCTTTCACGATCTCCGCGACCGTTGGTATTTCCTTCAATGGCAATAAAGCTGGTCCGGCCAACGGCCCGCTTGACGATCCCGATATGCGAGAAATCGTAGACGACGATCATTCCCGGCTGGGGCCTGACTGTTGCCGGCAGAACAAATTGATTCTGCTCGCGCGCCCAATCGATATAACCAAATGCCCGCGATGTTTTCGGTCGCCGATCTTCCGCCTCGTCATCGGTTCGCCATCCGAGAGCCGATCGAACTGCCGGCTGCGCGACCCACTCGCGAATACACCAGCTGACGAAGGCTGCACACCATGGCCATGGTCCCAACGGCCGGTCGTCGGTCGCGCGCTGATAATCGCGAATCCGCACGCCGCAATTATTTCCTCCCACTTCGCGCGTTCCCACTTCTTTTTGCGCCACCTTGAGGAGGATTTTGATTAGCCTTTTCTGTTGAGCCGGAGCAAGCCGGCGACCGGTCGGCGTAATTTTTTCGCCAAGCTTGCGGGCCAATGCCCCGAGCGTTTGCTCTCCGGCGATCCCGTCAACCTCCACCTTCAGCGCCGTCTGCGCTTTTTCGACGGCGGCTTCGGTTTTTTCTCCGAAGAGACCGTCAGTTTCCAAATCGGCAGGCAGTTTGATAATCCGGGCGTGCGCGAGCGCGTTAAGATCCTTTTGTAAAGCAACGACAGCGGCGCCCCGGCTCCCGAGTCTCAGCATCATAGATGTTTAACGACGACGGCGGCGGGCAGCCGTTTGCTTCTTCGGCGGCGCGGGCAAGACAGGACTGGCGCATACCTTGGTCGGACCTTCGGCAGCGCAAACCTGATCGTAACGAAGATCCTTCATTGTGGCATTGACGCGATCACGCAATGCATTGAACGAAATCCCTCGCCCACCCTGACTCATCGCTTTGCGGAATTCTTTCGCGAGAGCGTAGGTAAAAACGCCATAGCTAATGGCACCGTGATGATACTCGTAGGCATACGAACCTTCTTCACAAGCTTCCAGGAGGACCGGCATGTATGGGCCAGGGCGGTCCTCGGGACCCTTGCGATACTCCGCTGCAGTTTGGTTTTCACGCAGGCTCATCGCGGAACCAAGCCTTTTGGTGTGACCTTTGCGGCCCATGAACTTGTCGCGCACCGCGCGGCTTCCACCGAAATCAGGATTCAGATTCTCCACTTCGCGTTCCTGCCACATTTGCTCTGCCTTGTTCCAGCGCAGCATCCGGTGCCGGATGTCGTCGGGAGGAACGATCCCGCGAATTTTCCGATAGCTGCTCCGCGCCAGTCCGCCCGAGTGACAGCAATCGAAGATCGCGTAAAACTTCGCGCCGTAGGGCAGCGCGCTGTAATACTTCAGGAAATCATCGTCAGTGATCGCGCTTTCCTGGGTCCAGTGAAAATCGTACGGGACCAGGCATTCATCCACGTGATCGATCACTTCGGCGGAATTGTAATCCGGGAGTTGCGCGCCATGACCGCTGTAAAAAAGCACGCGTTCCTGTCCATCGGCCGTTCCATCCAGGAGCCAGTCTATTCGCTCCCGAATCGCTGCCCCGGTCGCGCGTTCGTCGAGAATCACCCGGATGTCCTCGGCATCGAATCCAATTTCCTGGAGAACGCTGCTCATGAGGAAAACGTCATTGACGCAGCCATCGAGGTGTGAGGCCGGATCGGGATAATTGTTTATTCCGATGAGCAACGCGCGGCGATGACGCGCAGTCACAGTCTGCTGATAGGCCGCGCTTCGTTGTGAGAGAGCGCGCGACGTCGGTTGCTGAGCCAGCGCCCGATAGACCTGCTGCCGCGTGAGATCGCGTTGCAGATAACCGGCATGACCCGGATGCGCAGCCAGATCGACGACAGCATCGTGGCCCGCGACTTTGTCGTCCCACGAGATTTCCTCGAAATTCGGAATGCGATCGATGATCCGATGCGCCAGAACCGGATCGCTTTGGTTAAAAAGGTGAAACCAATATTTCTGGTTCACCCCCCGAATCTTGTTCCCGAAGTGGGCCGCCTTCAGATTGGGATTGGCGATCTGAGAACCGAAGGTAACGAAATAACGACCGCGGCACGCCTCGCTCCCTTCGTCCGAGGTGAAGGCGTCGTAACAGATGACCGTGCCCAAACTGTGGGCCGCGATGACGTCGGGCGCGAATTCATTGATCTTATCGATCAATCGTTTGCGCAGCTGCCGGCGAAGCTGGGCTTTTTGATCCCACTCCGCCACCATGCCCGCGTGCCAGCCGTCGGCCGCGCTCGCGATCGGCTTGGTCCAGTCGAACAAACCGCGCTTCGGACGGAACCAACCGGTAGCAGCGCTGGCGGCCTCGCCGATGGCTGCGCCTAACGGGGCGAACCCGAGGCGGGCCGCTGCAGCCAGATCGGTTAAGAGATTGAACTTCCCCGTGAACAGATCGTCGTAATCGAGATGATCGTAGGTCGGAGTGACGGCTTGATTGAAATACTGAATGCCAGTAGTGATCGCTTCTTCCCAGGGAGCATCCCAGGGTTGATTGTCCGGCCGTTCCGCGTGACCAACGCCGTGGACGAGAAGGATTTTCATCGATGCTAGACGGTGAAGGGTTTCTGCGCCTCAAATGCGTGGTTCGCCGGACCGATGGTGAAATAGTTCGGCGTTTGCACCGGAGGCATGAACTTCACGATCGTCTTATGAAATCCGCGATAATCGCCGACGAACTTGCCGTTTTTCCAAACGGCCAGAAGTGTCTCGGTGAAGAGACCGTTGCGATCGCCATCCGAGCTCGTTTGATTATCCTGACAACCCGAAATCAGTAATCCGGTGGCCTTGACCTTGGCGCGCGGGTCAGGGCCACTGCGTGCCTGGAGACCATCGTAAAACTCGGCGTGATCCATGTAAACGCGCAGCGCGACATCTTTCGGCATGGCGCGCGGACGGACCGGAGAAAGACCAAGCGCGGTGAATCTCATATCACGCAGCACAGTGCCGCTGTGACAGCTGTCGGACAAAACGACGATGCGCACCCCGGCGGCAAAGTCCGCAAGCGACGCGTAGAGTTCGTCGTCGATCAATTCGCCATCATAAAGGCACCACGTCTCGTCATAACCGTCCGGTTCAAAATCGTTGCCCGTATTAGGGACCTGTCCACCATGCCCGGAGTAGGTAAGAAAAAAGATGTCACCTTTCTTCAGCTTGCCCGCGGCGGTCTTGAGGTCGGCCAGGATTTTGTTTCGTGTTGCGCTCTTTGTTAGGCGCGTTTTCGGTACCTGAAACCCTGTTTTCGGGCCAAAGTTTGCATGTCTTTGGCGTCGAATTCACAACCAGTTAGTTTTCCCGACCATCCACTGTACTGCTTGGGATCGACCGCATTCAGTCCAATGTGAAGAGAGGTGGCTTTAGGCATAGCAGAACTCCATGTTTAAGCTGCATTTTTGCCGAATCAGCAGGCGCACGCCCAGCGGTCGCCGCAAGACCGGCGTCGAACGCATTTATATCCGCTCAGGCGAAATGTACCAAGACAAAATCGCGGCGACCGATAGAGTCAAGCATCACCGAAATCGCACCTCTCTTCATGCCTGACGCTCCTGAAATTCTGCAAAACGCTCTCCGAGCCGCGGAATTAACATTTCAACAACTCGGAGATCTCGGCTCGGCGCTTTTGCGTGCCGGTGATCTGGTTACGGAATGCCTTCTCTCCGGTCACAAACTGTTGATCTGTGGCAATGGCGGAAGCGCAGCCGACGGCGCGGATTTTTCCACGGAACTCGCCTGTCGCTTCATCCACGACCGCCGGCCTTATCCCGCTCTGAACCTGGCCCAGGGCGGTAGCCTAACGAGTGCGATTGGCAATGATTATGGTTTCGACGAAGTCTTCGCCCGCCAGGTCTGGGCTTTCGGACAGCACGGCGATCTCCTCCTCGCGATCACGACCAGCGGGAATTCCCGCAATATTCTGCGCGCCTTGGAGGAGGTCAGAAAGCGCGGCCTAACCAGCATCGCTTTGCTCGGTCGCGACGGTGGTTCGGTCAAAGGCATGGCCGATGTCGAAATGATTGTGACCGGGGATTCGACCGCCCGAATCCAGGAAGCGCATAAGTTTTTGCTCCACGTCCTCTGCGAAATTGTCGAAGCCCGCATCCCGCCGGCGTGACTGCTTACCGCAGCGGCAGATGGATTGTCGCCATCATGCAGCGAGCGCTGCCACCGGCAAGTTCGATCGTGGGCAACGAAAGCGGAAGAAGACGCGCGTACCTTTCGAGTTCGTTTCGCTGCTCCCCAGACAATGCCGCCATCGCCCGGGTCGAAAGGACCAGCAGTTGTTCTTCGTCGTTATGCAGTTCGAGCGCGTTGCCGGCGAAGTTTGCGATCTGATTGCGATCGAGTTCGATGACCATCTTCCCGCTGGCTTCCAGGCGCTGACGAATTCTTTCTCGATCTCCGCGATCGGTGATCAACTCCAATCCGGCCAGGGCAAATCTTGAACCGACACACATCACCACATTCGTGTGATAAATCGGGCGGCCATCATCGCCGGCGCTCTCAAACGGTACAGGCTCGTAACCAAAATCTGTGCAGAATTTTTCTAGTGGTTCGCGGTCGGCGCGCTTGGAAAGGGAAGCGTAAGCAATGCGATTAATGTGATCGAGCACGAGACTGCCGGTGCCTTCCAGATAGAGACGGCGGTGCTCGTAGAACGAATAGTCGACCAGCGCGTTGATCCGATAAAGTTTCCCGAGCTCGTCGATCACATCGCCTCGCCTCTCCTTTCGCCGTGCGACCGAATACATCGGATACAGGGCCACGCGCCCGTCATGATGGGTGGAGAACCAGTTATTCGGAAAGACCGCGTCCGGTTTCTCCGGCGAAGGCGTGTCGCGAAAAACAAGAACCGTCACGCCGGTGTTGCGCAACACCTCCACCGCCTGATCAAACTCCTTCTGGGCCGCCTGAGAAAGCGCGTCCGTAGTTCCGCCCGCGACTGCCTGTTGAAAGGCGTTATCGGAAGCCGTCTCCGGATTTGGATAGAAGCGGCAGGGCCGAATCATCACAACCGCATTCGCGCTCTGTCGAATCGCCATCTTTAAGTGCCTCGGGAGTCGTTACGTCGACTTGCGCGAATCAGCAAATCAGAGCAGAAGCGTGGTTGCATCAGACAAAGGGAACTTGTTGCTCAGCCCGCTAAATTCACGAACCTTCCGCTCATGAGAATAGTGTTTGCTGCCGCCGTCATCTTTCTGCTCGCTGCCAGCAGAGCAACCGCGGAATCGCCAGCGAGCCCGATCAATGTCGGGCCATTTACCTTCGCAGTCCCAACGGGATGGAAAACCGTCACGCCCTCTTCACCTATGCGCAAAGCGCAGTTAGAGATCGATCAAGGCTCGGAGAAAGCGGAAGTGACTTTCTTTCACTTCGGCGCGGGTCAGGGTGGCAGCGCTGCGGACAACGTCACCCGCTGGTTTGCTCAGTTCCCCGGAAGCGATGATAAGCGCAAGACCGAAACCGTCGAGATCGGTTCCGTGAAGATCACTTTTGCCACGACCGAAGGCACATTCAACAGCGGCATGCCCGGTGGCCCGAGCACCCCGATGACCGGTTACGCTCTTTGCGGCGCAATCATGGAAAGTGCGAACGGCATTGTTTTCGTGAAAATGACCGGATCGAAGGCTGTCGTAAAGATCTCGATCGAGGCATTCAAGAAAATGATCTCCGACGCCGCCAAGAACGCCGCTCCGCGAGCGTAGAGACCAGGATCGTTCTGGTTAGGCCTGCGCCAGCGCGAAGACGTTTCGCGCGCAGCCCCACGAGAGCGTAAAACCAGAGCCGCCGTGGCCGTAGTTGTGAATCAACTCGCGACCGTCGAGCAACCGTTCGCGGCGAAGACACACGCCTCCCGTGCGAAACGGACGAAGACCAACCCGCTCCGCAATTACTGCGGGCGCGCTCATGCCCAAAACACGGCTGCATTCGGAGACAATACGCGAGGTTGCTGCTGGATCAGGCTCGCGGCTCTCCGAGAGTTCGTTCGTTCCTCCAAAAACGCAGTCACCGGTCCGCGGGATCGCGTACATGAGCGGCGGATCGTCGCAAACAATCGCGCAAGGTAGATCGAATTTTTGAACGATCGCGACTTGCCCGCGATGCGGTTCGAGGTCGTGATCAGAGGCCAGGATCCTCGCACCAATGCCGGAACAGTTGACTACCACGTCAAACTCCCGACTCACCTCATCGAGCCGATTGAAGATAACATTTTGCGCAATCGATCCGCCAGCTTCGAGCAACCGTCGCTCGAGATAATCAAGATACCTGCTGGTGTCCATGACCGGCACCGTAAGCGTGAAGCCACCGATGAACCGGGCGGACCTTGGCGACGAAGCAGGGATCGATAGTTCGTTAGGGCGAAGTTGTCTTCCGCCAAGCGCCACCACCCACGCGGGTATTTCGATTTTTTCCGTCCGCGAAAAGTAGCGCAACCCGGTCATAGAAACGCAAGCGCGCGGTTCTCGACTAAGTTCAACTAATTCATGGTAGGTCGAGACCGCCCAAGCGATCACGGTCTCGTCCCCATCGGTATCATATGGATACCAAATGGCGGCAGCGGCCGCGGAATTCGTGGCCTGGCCAGTTTCCGCCGCAAAAATGGCAGTGCGCCATCTGTGTTCGGCAAACACGACGGCAGTCGTTAAGCCAGACACGCCCGCGCCAATAATCGCCACGTTTCTTGCCATTGCAATGCCGAGCCCCTCAGGATCCTTTCGGTCGTGGAGAGAGGCTTGGCCGGGGATTCTTCGGAGCGAGACCCCGCGGTGCTCGAGGTTCGTATTTATCCATCGTAAGCCAATGTCGTTGCCGGACGGTGTAGAAGGGAAATGAGACCTCCGTTTTCGCGGTGGCCCGGCTTGGCCGAAAGAGTCGTGGCCCGCCGCGAGCGGGTTCGAGGCTATAGGTAAACTGGAACATTGTGACCTGCGCGATGATCCAAAACAGATGGCAGGGGGATTGGAGGGCCGCCTCCGCTTTGAGAGTACCTGTAATCGCGACGGCTGATCCAGATGCGGCCGGCCAGCAAGCCGAAGAAACGCTCCTCGCGCGAGGTTGTATTTTGTCCCGGCTTCGGTTCGAACTTGATCACGTAGGCGCTCTCTCCCCCGACGTTTTCATCGGGCAGCCGCGTCCAGAAATACCGATCGCGCAGATTGTATTTCCGCACCGCTTCGATGGCGGATTCGGCCTGGTTCTCTTCTTCCGACCCTCCTTTCGTTTTCGCCTTTTGCGATGGCGTTGTCGAGGACGCGGTCTGCGAGGTCCCCGCTTTGAAAAACGACAACCTCCCTTCCGTGCGCGATGAAGTGTATTCGAGCGGTCTGGGGTCGCCGGGACGCACGATCGACTGCCAGGTCCCACTCGCCACCACCTTGCCCGCGCTGTCCAATTGATGGGTGGTGAGCGTTTGGTGGTATTGCCAGTCGCGCAAAGCCAACCGCTGATGATCAAACGCGATCAAAGCAGCATCGAAGATCTCGATCGCAGTCGGCTTCTTTTCTTCCGCGGCGGCGATCACCGGCCAAAGCAATGCCAGACCAGAAAGAGCGCAGAGCAAATGAGTCGTTGACGAAAGTTGGCGCATGGGAAAACGACAAATTCTACCTCGGATTCTTGGGTTGAATTCCGCGCTGGGTCACGAGATAAACGGCGAAGCTGCCGAGCCAATGTCCTCCTTCGTAATGTGCGCCCGTAACTGCCGCCAGCCCGGCGCGGCGGTGGGCGTCAGCTGCGGCGGCCAGTGCCGGCCGGCGTTTATCATCCGAAGGAAGGCCCGACATGATGCCCTCGAGCATCCAGGCGCGGCTCAAATTCAAGCCATCGAGATGCGCCAGCTTGGGATCGCTGGGGTCGGGTGAAACCGCGACCGGCAACCACTCGACTCCGGCGGCAGTTGGAATTTGAGGCAGGAACTCTCCCAACCATTTCGCAAAATCGGCCGGCGAAAGAATGCGGCGCATCACGTCTGCTTCCCCAAGGCATGGTGAAAGAAAATCCTCTCCCGAAGGCTCGTACGCTTGCGGGCAATTCTTGTCTTCCAGATAAAACTCCTTTGCCTTTGTCGTGATCAGTTTGGCGAAAGGTTCGTTCCCGGAGGAGCGCGCGTAATCGAGCATCAGGCCCAGTGCGAAGGCGGTTTGATCGTGCTCTCCAATCCGCACTGGATGCGAAAGCTTTGGCAGCCACGTTGTCAGCCGCTCGACAGCCGCTTCTTCCAGTGGATGCAGGTTCGCCGACATCTCCTGCGCTTGAGGATCTTTCCACTCGCGTAACTCCGCGCAAAGCTGAAGCAGCCACGCCAATCCATACGGACGTTCGAAACTGGCCCGGCCTTTTCCGCGAAGATAGGCAGCCTCTTGTTTTAGATTCTCCGCCGTCAGATCTTTACCCAGCGCCGAGCGAGCTGATTTAACGAACGGTGCCTCGGGATATTTTCTTATCAGCCTAACGAGCAACCAATGTCCATGCACGGACGAGTGCCAGTCATAACATCCGCAAAAGGCAGGCGTGAGTTGATGCGGCGGCGCGACGTCAGCGTCGCTATCCAGCACATGGCTGATCTTGTTCGGATATTCCTTTCCAACACACGCAAGAGCCAGATTCGCGAATCGTTCGGCCGCAGCGGCATCGAAATTTGGAGGAGGGTTCCCGGTTGCGGCGACGATTGATGGAAATAGCAGGAGAGTACAGAGAAAAACTTTCATTCCGGTCTTCCAATGTAACGCATGCGGGATTTTGACGACAGCCGGCTTAAGCCCCGGTCCGAGCAACCGAACCTTCGGAGGCCTGGACCGTAGTCTGCTCCCGTCTGCGGAAAATTATCCAAACGCCGGCCAGCACGAGCACGCCTCCAGCGAGCGACCGAAGGGAAAATCGCTCGCCGCCGAGCAGCCAGCCTAGTGCCACCGCGCCCGGAGGCGTGATGAGCGAGATGGTTTGCAATTTGTTCACCTGCATCCGCGGCAACAACCAGTAGAGAAGGAGAAACGTCAGCGCCGACCCGACGAGCGCGAGATAGAGAAGACAAAACAGCGCGCGGCCGCTCCAGTGAAAACGAGCTGGATTGCCTTCGACCAAAAGACCTAGCGAGAGCAACGGAATGCTTCCGAAAATCATTTGCCAGGCCGCGATCATGGCCGGCGCAAGCTGAAGCGCGCGACGTTTCAGGAGCACATTGGAGAAGGCCGCGCCCGCCCCGCCGAGCACAATCCCGAGACCGCCCCAAAAGGCGAGCATTCCTCCATGGCCAAACAGCCGGCTGCAAATCAAAGCGACGCCACTAACCGCAAGCGCGGCTCCACCCACTTGCTGCCAGCGCAGCGGCTCCGCCGGAAGCAACCAGTGCGCGAACATCATTCCGGCAACCGGAATCGTCGCCTGCAAAACTGCCGCCAATCCAGATGAGACATGCAGCTCGCCCCAAAAAAGCAGACCGTAGTTCATCGCGAACATGAGCACGCCGGTGAAGGCCAGAAGCACCCAGTCCACGCGTGCTCTTGGCAGCAGCGGCACGCGGCCGATCGAGACAGCCACGAGCACGACGAACGCAATAACAAAGCGGATCGCGGCAAAGGAAATCGGCGGCAAATCGGTCAGGCCAATCTTGATCGCAAGCCAGGTCGAGCTCCAAACGATACAAAGCGTAACGTAGGCCGCCATGATCCTCCATTTGCGCTGCTCTCCCGGCATGCGCTTACCAGCGCATCAGGCGATTCCGCGCGCAACTGACTTTACCGCGGAGGACGCAAAGCGCGGAGAGATTGCGAAGGCAATTCCTTCTTTGCGGCCTCAGCGCTCTCAGCGGTGAAGCATTTGAATCCGAAAGCGCCTCTGAGTGCATCTTATCGGAAAGCCATGATCCAGGATTTCAAATTCGCGTTCCGGCAACTTTTCAAGTCGCCCGCCTTCACCGCTGTCGCCGTCCTGACTCTCGCCCTCGCCATCGGCGTCAACTCCGCCATCTTCGCCATCATCAACGGCGCCGTCCTGCGGCCGATGGTGCCGGTTAAACCGCAGGAAGTGGTCAATCTTTTCACCGCGCGTCAGAACGCCAGCCACGATTATCGTCCGTTCTCTTACAACGAATTTCGTGAGCTGCGCGAAAACAGCAGCGACGTTTTCTCCGATGTCGCTGCGCTCGAGTTCGCGCTCGCGGGCATCGGACGCGACGAAGGCATGAAACGCAGTTTCGCGTTTCTGACCTCGGATAATTTTTTCACGATGATGGGCGTGAAGCCCGCTCTCGGCCGTTTCTACAACGCGGAGGAAGCGCGAGCAAACGCCGAGGCGCCAGTTGTGGTGGCGAGTTACGCTTTTTGGAAACGAATGGGCGGCCGCGCCGATTTTATCGGCAGCACTTTGCAGATCAACAGCCAGCCTTACACCGTCATCGGTGTGACGCCGGACGGTTTTAGCGGTGTGAGCGCATTGGTCGCGCCCGATATCTGGCTGCCGCTCGGTCTGCATTCACGCCTCGGATCCGCCTTTGCCGATTCCGAAGACCTGCACGACCTGGCCATGCCGAAGAACTACGCGCTCAACATCACCGCGCGCATGCGTCCCGGCCTAACGATTGATCAGGCGAAAGCGCGCCTGCCGGTTCTGGCCAAGCGCCTCACCGCCATTCAGCCGCCGGACTCGGAAGGCGCCCGCGAATTGCAAATCCAGAAGCCGTCGCGGTTCAGCCTCAGCACCACCCCGGAGGATGATGGCCCGGTCACGCTAATTGGCACGCTCCTCATGGCGATGGCGGGTGCGGTCTTGCTCATCGCGAGTTTGAATCTCGCAAACATGCTGCTCGCCCGCGGCACGGCGCGGTCCAAGGAAATCGCGGTCCGGCTCGCCGTCGGAGCGTCCCGCTGGCGCATCGTGCGACAACTGCTCTGCGAAGGTTTGCTGCTCGCCATCGCGGGCGGAATCGCGGGACTGCTCGTCAGCGTTTGGTGCAATAGTCTGCTGCTGCATTCGATGGCCGCGCTTCTCGGTTCGATGAATTTTTCCTTCGTCATCGATCTGCATCCTGATGCCGCTGTCATCGCAGTGACGTTTCTGTTCTGCGTCCTCGCGACACTGCTCTTTAGTCTCGGGCCAGCCCTGAAAGCGACGCGCGCCGATCTGGTCAACGATTTGAAGCAACAAGTCGGCGAGCCGGCCGGCACCGGGCGGCTCAGCCGTTTTTTCGCGCCGCGCCATATCTCCGTCATGGCGCAGATTGCGCTTTCGTTGATGCTGCTTTTCAGCGCTGGCTTGTTCTTCCGCGGCGCGCTTGAAGCCGGCGGGCTCAATCCAGGCTTCGACCCGAGGGGCGACCTCGTCACCGAGATTGACTTCTCGCTTGTCAAAAAAAATCCGGCCGAAGCGCGACGCTTGCTCTTCGCCACAATTCAACGGCTCCGCGAATTGCCGGGAGTTCGCGCGGTTGCGCTTGGCACCATGTTGCCCTACGGAAACTTCACCACCACCCGCCGCATCATGTCGACGCGCGAATCGATGCCGACCGATCCGAAAGCGCCGGATCCAGGCGCGGGCGGCCTCTTCACTGCAATCACCCCCGGTTACTTCGATGCGATCGGGGTGCGGATCTTGCGCGGTCGCGATTTTACACAGGCCGAAGCAGAGAACAAGGACGCACCACGCGTCGTGATTCTCGATGAGGAAATGGCGAAGAAAATCTTCCCGAATACGGATGCGCTTGGACAACACATTCGCTACACTCAACCGCCGCGCGATGGTTCACCTAACGACTTTGAAGTAATCGGGATCGTCAACGCCCATCGTCATGATGTCCAAAACGACACCACCATGCGTCGTCTCTTTGTTCCGTTCGTGCAAAGCTACAGCGGCAACGTCTACCTGCACACGCGCCTGACGAACACCGATCGCCGCGCCGTCATCGGGCTGATCTCCACTTTGCGACAGACGCTGCGCAACATCGATCCCGACATGCCGGTTCTCAGCGTAACGCCCTATACCGATTTGATGGAGAAAAGCGTCGGACTTTGGATCGTCCGGCTCGGAGCGGTTTTGTTTGGTGTCTTCGGGGGAATCGCCTTGCTCCTCGCCGTCGTCGGGGTTTACGGCGTGAAGGCTTATTCGGTCGCGCGCCGCACACGCGAGATTGGTATCCGGATGGCGCTGGGCGCGCACCGCGGCGACGTCTTCAAGCTCATCATGAAACAAGGCGTGCTTCAGACCGCCTTCGCTCTCGCTCTCGGTTTGTTTATCTCGTTAGGCGCCGGACGTGTCCTCGCGCAAATGCTCTATCGGGTCAGTCCGGCTGATCCGCTCGCGCTCGTCACTGCTGCCATTCTGCTCGGCGCGGCTTCGTTGCTCGCCTGCTTTTTCCCGGCCCGACGCGCCACAAAAGTAAGTCCGATGACTGCTCTGCGCACGGAATAGGCTCAAGTCGATGTCTTTCCCGGCGCCGGTTTTACTTCCGATGCCAGGTCTTCAGCACATTCTTGACACGCAATTTGCAGGGATCCTTGATGAGCTTGAAGCGCAAGGTGTCAGAGGTGCGAGTGAAGTGGTAGGTCCCCCGAGTGTTCACGCAGCCTTTCGGCATTTTCACCGCCTCGCCAAGCCCGGCAATGGTGATGGTATCGCCGGCTACGGTGCAGGTCCCCCACGCATCGCGTTTCCCGTCGCGGTCCAAATCGACGTCGAACGAGCCATCATCCTTGATCGTCCAGACCGTGCCGAATGAGTTGGTCCAAGTACCAGACAGAGGATTCTCACCTGACGGAGGAGTCGTCGTGCAGCTCTGCAACAGCAGAGCGAAGATGCCAGCGAGGCAGAATTGTAAGTGACGTTTCACGCTCTGAATCTGTTTGATAAGAAGCGGCTTTTCAAGCGCACAACACGGCAATGCAGCCGTCAGTTCATCAGATCTGGGACGCTGGAGATGACAACGCGAGCCGTTCAAGACTTAACGGCAGCACGCCAGAGGTTCTGGAAAAGACGGACGCTTGCGAATCGCATGCCAAGACCGAATGGTCGATTGCGACAAGGCCGTCGATCTGCTGGTGGGTCGGCTGGATTGAACGCGAGAACAAGTCTTATCCGTTCGCGCTCAACATTGAGATGACGAGCGACAGTGATGCCGAGAAGCGCATTTCCATCGCTCGCGCCTGTCTGCAAGCGCTCGACAAGTTCTAGCGCGAACAACGACACGGTTGCGAAGCGATCCAGGCAACGGTTAGCGTTGGCACATGAGCAGGCTTCCGAAGAGCCCGAAAGAGATGACCGGCGGAATGTTGTATTTCCCGCGGATGCTGGACAAGATTCGCCTGCACGCGCGCGGCGAATTGACCGAGGATTGTCATCCTAATCTCGGGAAACCGACTGCGGCCGACGGAGCCTGCAGTAATTTTCTGCGCGTCAATTATGACAAATTGCGCGATCGCGTTCTCGCGGGCGGGAGCGACGAAGAAATTCTCGAGTGGTGTTTCGAGAAGGGCCGGCGTCTGAATGAGGGCGACCTCGTGGTTTGGAACGGCTTCGCCTCCAAGGTGGGTTGGCGAGATTTTGCGAGTCCGATGCTCGAGCGGCGGAAAGTCAAACACGGCATTGCCGATCGCGCTGACATTGCGACCATTCCCGATTTGATCGATTTCGACGAAGGCCGTCTCGCCTGAACGGTTTCGTCAGGGTTTGCCGCCGAAGCTCACGTAATCGTCCAGATCGAGAATTTCGATCCAGGTCTTGATATCTTCGCGAGTCTTGGAAAGTTTGCCGACCGCTTCCGCAAAGTAGGCAAGCGTTTCCGCGTCGCTATCTGGGCCGCGCCTTTGCTGGAAATCGCTCCATTGCTCAATTTCCCACGGGCTTCGCTGGTGCTTCGCATTCGCACTGATCCATTCGAGGATTTCGCTGTCGCCTTTCCCGGTTGCGAGTTGTTCCCGCAAGGCGTCAGGATCAAGGCCGAGAAAAGCGAGAAGACGCTGATCGAGCGGGCAGGCATAGTGATATTCTCCGTTGATTCCCGCGACGGTGGCCCGGCCCTTGTCCAGCATGCGAGGCAACAACGCGTAACCACCGAGCCGGCAACGTGGACTGCGCGGCGGGCGTTGAGTCAGATCCGGCGCTGTCATCTTCGCTTTCGTCACCTTTTTGATTAACCGTTAGGGCTTCTTTCTTGTCAAAGAATCACGTGGTGGTGGAACCGCGGGCGAGAGTTTCGAGTTGATCGAGAATCGCCTGCTTGGCGGCGACCCCGACGATCTGGTGGCGCAGTTCGCCACCCTGGTAGAAGTGAAGCGCCGGAATGCTGCGAATGCCGCAGCGCTTCATCAGTGCGGGATCATCGTCGATGTTTACCTTCGTGACGCGGAAACGGCCGTTGCTTTCCTTCGCGATTTCATTCAGGACCGGCGCGATCATTGCGCAGGGGCCACACCAGGACGCCCAAAAATCCACCAGCACTGGGACGGGCGACTTGATCACGGCTCTTTCGAAACTGGCTTCGTTGATGTTGATCGGTTCGTTCATCGTATCCTTTAGTTGATCTGCTTTCGGCCCGGCGGTTGCGTCAACCGTAATTCACGAGGCACAACCATGCGGAAAAGCTTTTCGGTGCCACGCAAGAACATGATCGGCGACGGCACGCCGATTTCGGACGCGACGAGGCGCTTGTGCAGATCATCGATCGTCGCGACCGGCTGACCCTTGAAACCGACAATGGTGTCTCCCTTCCGCAACCCGGCGACTGCAGCGGGACTGCCGTGATCCAGATCCATCACGAGCACGCCGCGATCAGCGGGCAACTTGTGAAAACGCACGACGCGCGGATGAAGCGGCACGTTCTGGCCCGCGACACCGATCGAGCTGCGCCGGATGCGGCCATCCTTGATCAACCATCCCGCCACCAGATGCGCGGTGTTGCTGGCGATGGCGAAACAGATACCCTGGGCCGGGAGGATCACCGCCGTGTTAACGCCGATCACTTCGCCGGCGCTGTTCAGAAGGGGGCCGCCGGAATTGCCGGGATTGAGCGCGGCATCGGTCTGGACAATTTCATCCATCAATCGGCCTGATTCCGCGCGCATCGAACGGCCAAGCGCACTGACGATTCCCGCGGTGACGGTTTGCTGAAATCCGTAGGGCGAACCAACCGCGATCGCAATTTGTCCCACTCTAATCCTGGAAGAATCGGCCAGCCGGGCATGTTGGAGATCCGGTGCGTCGATTCGAATAACGGCAAGATCTGTCTCCGGATCGGTCCCGATGAGACGCGCCGGAATCACCCGGCCATCGTGGAGCGCAACCTCGATTTCTCGCGCGCCGTCAACCACATGACTATTCGTTAGGATAAAACCATCCCGCGCGATAATGAAACCCGAGCCGCCACCCTGACCACGATCGCCATTGAGGACGCGAATATTCACCACGCTCGGTGCGACACGGTTTACGACCGCGGCAATCGTTTTCGAGTAAGAGTCGAGGAGCTGCTCGTCTCTTTCGGGCGAGCGCCTGCCCCCGTTTAACGGCAGATCGCCATCGGCCAATGTGCGGACGAGCTTGTTCCTCGTGCCAGTCTCGCCTTCGAGCAAGCTATTCATCGCCATATTGAATTACCAAGGAAGTATCTCGCCGAGATGAACGTAGGCGCCGTTCGGTCCGTCTTCACCGATCGTCGCAAGAGCCACGCTCGTTTTCGCGCCATCGGAAAGTTCCATCGTCGCGCCCTTCCCGCCCATTTCGGTCTTCACCCAGCCAGGGTGCGCGGCGTTGACTTTGATTTTCGAATCCTTCAGCTCGTAGGCGAGCTGCACGGTGTAAGCATTGACCGCCGATTTCGAGACGTTGTAGGAGGGCAGTTTGCTATCGTAGATCGGTGAACCCGGTGTCGCATGGTAGGTGATTGATCCGAGAATACTCGACAGATTGACGATTCGGCCGGCATAGCTTTTGTGCAGTAGCGGCAGAAACGCTTGCGTCGTGGCGATAAGCCCAAAAACATTCGTCTCGAAAGTTTTTCTCCAAGTTTCGAGAGATTGTTCGCTCACCTTCTTGTTCTCGTCGTCGAGCATGACCCCGGCGTTATTGATCAGAATGTCGAGTCGGCCGAAATCGCGCTCGACCTGATCAGCCGCCTGGCGAATGCTCTCCACATCGGCGACATCGAGAGCGAGAGCGCGCGCCTCGATTCCCTCCTGGCGAAGCTGGTTGGCCGCGGCTTCACCCTTTTTCAGATCGCGTGCGCCAATCAGCACGACGACATCTTTTTTCCCCAATTGCCGGGCCGTCTCCAGGCCAATGCCTTTGTTCGCCCCGGTGATCAACGCAATTTTCTTATTCTTCATTTCGATTAATTGTTTACCAATAGGTAAGAAAATAAATTCTTGTCCAAAGCAGTCAAGTGAATTATTTACCGGATGGAATACATTTCGCTTAACTTTCAATATGCCACGAGGACGACCACGTCAATTTGACCCCGAAAAGATCCTGGATCGCGCGGTCACCGCCTTTTGGCGGCGTGGCTTTCGGGCAACTTCTTTGAACGAGCTGTCACGAGAACTTGGGGTGGAAAAACCGAGCCTCTACGCTACGTTTGGAAACAAGGAACAGTTATTCCTCAAGGTGCTGGATCGTTACGCCGCCGGATTCGGACAGCGCGCGATTGAGGCATTGGAAAAGACGCCGAGCGGGAAAGCAGCCGTCGCTGGCTTGCTCTCGGCCTTTGCCGAACAGCTTTCCGATTCGAAGACGCCGGCCGGTTGTTTGATCGCAAATTGCGCCGCGGAATGTCGCGAATCGACCGCGACGATCAGCCGGTCACTCGCGAATTGCCTTGGCGCGATGGAGGTGGCGCTGGCGAAACGGCTGAAGCGCGCGCAAAAGGAACGCGAGTTGTCTGCGGCCGAGAATCCGCGATCGCTGGCGCGCTATTTCGCGGCGGTCATCCAGGGAATGGTTTCGCTTTCACGCGCGAAGCGCGATCCGAAAGCGCTGCGGCAGATTGCACGCATCGCGCTGAGAGCGTGGCCGGAAAATCGCCGGCAAAGTGATCGCAGCGGATTTACGCAGCGTGGAGCACCTCATAGTAAGAAATGAACATTCACCACCGTCACGGAGGATTGAGGCGTGATCGAAAGGCAGAATCGGATATTTTTCAAGAATGACTGCCGTATGCCGAACATTTATTTTCGCATTGTTCCTGATCTCGATTCGGGCCGCGCGCGCCGAGGATTATCCGGCGCCAGTCGAAGGCGATTACGTCGCGCGCGATTTCAAATTCACTTCAGGCGAAACACTCCCTGAATTGCGGCTGCACTACCGGACGCTCGGAAAACCGGTGAAAGACACGCAGGGCATCGTGCGCAACGCCGTCCTGATCATGCACGGAACGACCGGAAGCGGCGCGCAGTTTATTCGACCAGAGTTCGCCGGCGAGCTCTTCGGAGCAGGCCAGCCGCTCGATGCCACGAAGTTCTTCATCATCCTGCCAGACGGCATCGGCCACGGGAAATCAAGCAAACCGAGCGACGGCCTCCACGCGAAGTTTCCAAAATATGGCTACCATGACATGGTCGAGGCGCAGTTTCGTTTGCTCACTGACGGCCTCGGAGTGAATCATGCGCGGCTGATCATGGGCACCTCGATGGGCGGAATGCACACCTGGATGTGGGGCGAATTGCATCCTGATTTCATGGATGCGCTCATGCCACTCGCGAGTTTGCCGACGCAGATTTCCGGTCGCAACCGGGCCTGGCGCCGCATTGTCATCGACGCGATCCGGGATGATCCGGCGTGGAACGGTGGCGATTACACCGCGCAACCGCCGAGTCTGCGGACCGCGGCTGAGATGCTTTGGTTCATGAGCAGTAATCCGATCCTTCGGCAAAAGGAGGCGCCGACGCTCGCGAAAACGGACGAAGTGTTGGACAAGTTTGTCGCGCAGATCGTGAAAGCGGACGATGCGAATGATGTGCTGTATGCGGTCGGAGCGTCGCGCGATTACGATCCGGGCCCTGCGCTGGAAAAAATCAAGGCGCCGCTTGTCGCGATAAATTCCGCTGACGACCTCATCAATCCGCCGGAACTCGGAATTCTCGAACGCGAAATCAAGCGCGTGCCGAACGGACGCGCGATCGTGATACCGTTGGGTGCCCGAACGCGTGGGCACGGGAGTCACACTATTGCCACGTTGTGGAAGAGCGAGCTTGAGGCATTGCTGAAGGAATCAGCGCGGTAACGTAAAAGGTGCCGGCTTCGGCACAGCGGCAATGGGAATTCGCCTTGCCGTCGCGCTCAAACACCTATTCATTTTTGTATGAACGGACAGGGTTCGACAGGAAATGTCATTGCTGCCTTGTGCAGCTTTTTTATTCCGGGCCTCGGCCAATTACTGCAAGGCCGGCTGTTAATGGCAATCATCCAGTTCTGTCTCGCCGCCGTTCTCTGGATTTTTTTACTGGGCTGGGCCGTCCATTTATGGTCGATCCTCGACGCGGCTTTGTATAAGCCACGAGGCTAAAACGCACTGACACTGCTGAAGGCGAGTGCGTGGTCGCGAGTCAGCTTTCGCAAGATGCTAGTGCGGAGCGGAATTCGCTCGCGCTTCGATTTGATTCAAGCTCGGGTCGTTTTTCTTGACCCATTGCTGAATGGCGTCCACGTCTTGCGGACTCACCGCCGTGGCTCGCGGCGCGCTCTCGCTCCCTGAGGGCGCTGCATTTGGTTGCACGGCCTTCGCCCGCTTGAATGAGAATTTCCAGTGCCGGCCGAACTTATAAAGAGCGTAGTACATCGTTTTCGCTTCGACGACGCTGACTCCGCTACAACGCATGGCGTTGTAAAACATCCGGTCGGCCTCCTGCCACGGTCGCGATTTCTCGTCGTAGGCGACATCGTGAAGCACGGACGCGTTCCGATATTTTCCCTCGAAAGGCCCGCCCATGAACGACCAGAGCGACCGCGGAATCGACGCGCCATCGACCTTCGACCCCGCAGGAGCGATCCATACAACACCTTTCGGATCGATGTAGCGTAGTTCGCTGAGCAGCGTCATGTTTCGGCCATCGCTGTCCCACCGCGCATCGACCGGACCACTGTAGTAACCCCAGTCCGTTGGCTTGGCGCGCAGAGCGGACTCTGCCCGCGGCGTCCGATGACTCGCGCACGACGCCATCAGAAGTGCAAGCACAACAGCCAGTCTCTCTCCCATGCAGTTAACGTTGGCGGACGCCTTTCAGAGTTCAATCACGGATTACTTCGATTTCGTACGCTGAACGAATCGATTCGACATCGGCAACGACGACGTATTCAATTTTCTCGATGTTGAACACATTTCGCCGCGTCGTTTTTTTCCTTTGGATCCTTGAACCTGGTCTAATCATGGCGGCGGAACCGACGTCGCCAGCGTTCGACGTCATCATCAAAGGCGGTACAATTTACGACGGTACAGGCGGCGCGGGGCAACGTCTCGATGTTGCCATTCGCGGCGATCGCATCGCTGGCCTCGGCGATTTCAGCAAAGCGAAAGCGAAGACCGTGATTGATGCCAGCGGTCTCGCGATCGCTCCCGGATTCATCAACATGCTTTCCTGGTCAACTGATTCATTGATTCAAGACGGGCGTTCGAAAAGCGAAATTCGACAGGGCGTCACAACGGAAATAATGGGCGAAGGGGAATCGATGGGGCCGGTGAATCATCGCGTGCGCGAGTACATGCTGAAGCAGCAAAAAGATATCCGATACGACATCAAGTGGAACACGCTCGCGGAGTATCTGAAGTATTTGGAAACACGCGGCATTTCTTGCAATGTCGCTTCGTTTATTGGCGCAACCACGATCCGCGAATACGTGATCGGTTTCGAAGACAAGGCGCCAACGTCGGAACAACTCGAGCAAATGCGCGCGCTCGTGCGTCAGGAAATGGAGGCCGGCGCGCTTGGCATAGGCACGTCACTCATTTATCCGCCGGCGTTTTATGCGAAAACGGATGAGCTGATTGAGCTGTGCAAAGTCGCGAGCAAATATAAGGGCAAATACATTTCGCACATGCGCAGCGAAGGAAATCGCCTGCTCGAAGCGCTCGACGAGTTGATTCAGATCAGCCGCAAAGCCGGAATTCCGGCCGAGGTTTACCACATCAAAGCTGCAGGCCAACAGAACTGGAACAAGATCGACGACCTGCTTTCGCGGATCGAGGCGGCGCAAAAGGAAGGACTAAAAATTACGGCAGACATGTACACCTACACCGCCGCCGGCACCGGACTCGACGCTTGTCTCCCGCCCTGGACTGAGGAAGGCGGCTACGACGCGCTCTACCAACGCCTGGCCGATCCGGCGATGCGCGAAAAGATCGCGGGGCAGGTCAAAACGCCCACCGACGACTGGGAGAATCTTTATCTCGCAGCCGGATCGCCGGACAAGATTTTGCTCGTCGGATTCAAATCGGAAAAACTGAAACCGCTTACGGGCAAATCGCTGGCCGAGGTCGCGAAGATGCGTGGCAAAGATCCGATCGAAACAATCATGGATTTGATCCTGGAAGATCGCTCCCGCATCGACTCGATTTACTTTCTCATGTCGGAAGAAAATGTGAAAAAGGAACTGGCCAAGCCATGGATCTCGTTTGGCTCGGACGAAGCATCACAAGCTCCGGAAGGTGTCTTTTTGAAATCGAATCCGCATCCGCGCGCTTACGGAAATTTCGTCCGTGTGCTCGGCAAATACGCGCGCGATGAAAAAGTGATTTCTCTCCCGGAAGCAGTGCGGCGATTGAGCGCATTGCCTGCGACCAATCTCGGACTCGATCATCGCGGCTTCTTGAAGGAAGGAATGTTCGCCGACGTGGTCGTGTTCGATCCCGCCACCATTGCCGACCGCGCGACGTTTGATGGGCCGCATCAGTACGCTGTCGGCGTGAAACACGTTTTCGTGAACGGCGTGCAGGTTCTCAAAGATGGCGAGCACACCGGCGCGAAACCGGGCCGCGCCCTGTGGGGCCCGGGAAAAACAAAGTAGCGCGCGCCTGCCTCAGCCCGAGTATCCGCCGGCGATGTAGTTCTCGAGATGCTGGATAGTGGCGCTCTGCACCGAGATGACCCATTTCACCAGGTCGCCGATTGAAATGATGCCGTGCACGTTGTCGCCCTCCAATACCGGTAGATGCCGAATGCGTTTTTCGGTCATCAACCGCAGGCAGGTTTCCACCGGTTCATGCGGATGTGTCACCGTGAGATCAGTCGACATGATTTCTTCGACGCGTGTTTCGCGCGAGCGTTTGCCGTGGAGCATCACTTTACGGGTGTAATCACGTTCGGAGACCATTCCGATCAATCGCTGGTCGCGAACAACCAAGAGCGCGCCGACATTCTTGTTAGCCATCATTTCGACAGCTTCAAAAACCGTCGCTTCCGGCGAGACGGAATACACTTCCCGATTCTTTTGTCCAAGAATCGCGTCGATGGTTCCGCTTACGTCCATTTTTGAAGAGGCGCAGCCGGTTCAGTGCCGGAGACGTCGTCTGAAAAGTGAGAATAGGCAGCAGCCGAAGACGATGCAAGGAAATCTGGGGGCACCGCAGCTCGCGTGTGGACTTCGACGGTTCGCCGAAAACGGTGTTTGACGTTCGATCGAGCTACGCTGCGAATTTCGCTTCGATCAAGCGATGCAAATGCGCCGAGATCGCCGAATGATCGAGGCGTTGTATGACCTCGTTCAAAAACCCGGTGACGATGAGGCGTTGCGCGACTGAGATGGGAATGCCGCGCGACTGGAGGTAAAACATTTCATCTTCATCGACCTGGCCAGAGGTAGCGCCGTGGGTGCAACGGACGTTGTCGGCCAAGATTTCGAGCCCAGGCATCGAGTTCGCCTCGGAGTCGTCGCTCAAAAGAAGATTTCTCACCTTTTGATAGGCGTCGGTGAAATGCGCGTGGGGCTCGACCCGGATGAGACCGCCGAACGTGCAGCGGGCGCGATCGTCAAGTGCGTTCTTGTAAAGCAGATCGCTGGCGGTGTGCGGCGTGACGTGGTCCTGCAACGTACGGGCGTCGAATTCCTGTTCGCCGGTCGCGACCGAGACCGCGAGAAGATCGCTGCGTGCGCCTTCGCCGATGAGCCGGCTGAGACTTTCGAACCGCGAATATTTTGCTCCGAGATGCAGGTTGAGACTCATGGCCGAAGCGTCGTGATCGACAGTGGTCGTGTTCATCTGCAATGCGCGGACGTTTTCGCCCCAGGTCTGAGCACAAACGTAAGTGACTTTGGCGCCGGGCCCGGCGATGAGGTCGTTCACTCCGCAGGCGAAACCCGGCGATCGTGCATCTAACGAATGGAATGATTCGATGACAGTGACTTTCGCGAGCTCATCGGTGACAAGAAGCAAGTGCGGGAACACCGAGGCATTGTCTCCGTGCAACCAATGAAAGATTTCTATCGGCATTTCAATTTCGACGCCGCGCGGGACGTAAAGAAATGTTCCGGACGAAACCAGGGCCCGATGCAGAGCGGCAAACTTGGCGGACCCGAGAACCGCGGACTGCGACATGAAATGTTTCCGGAACAAGTCGGCGTGCTCGATCATGGCGCGCTCGAGCGGCTGAAAAATGACACCGCGCCTCGTCAACTGATCGGAAATGACGTCGCGCTCGATAAGCTGATCGCCGGCGAAAATTAACCGCGCCGCGACTTCATCCAATCCGCGCGACTGCTCCAGAATCGCGGCGCGATCGTCATCACTCAGGGGACTGCCAAACCTGAACGGCGAAAGATCAAGAAGATCGACATTGGAAAATCGCCAGAGCTGATCTTTGCGCGTCGGCGACGGGAGCGACTGAAATTGCTTCCAGGCCTCGCGCTGCTGCTGACGAAACCAGTCTGGGAAATCACGCGACTCGTCCGGTCCGGAAAGAATTTCTTTCGAGCGAATCACTTCATCTTGGGCAACTGACGTCATGTCGATTTAGACGGAAACGGCGGTCTCGGGACCGCCGCTCCTTGAATTGGTTTGGCGAAGAATTTCTATCCGACCGAGCCTTCCATTTCCAGCTCGATCAGGCGTTTGAGCTCGACGCTGTATTCCATTGGGAACTGGCGGACGAGATCGTTGACGAAACCGTTAACGCTCAGGCTCATGGCCTGCGCTTCTGTCAGGCCGCGCTGTTGCATATAGAAAATCTGCTCGGCACTGACCTGGCTGACGCTGGCCTCGTGTTGCACAGCGTTGCCCGTCCCGCGCACGGTGATGGCCGGATAGGTGTCGGTGCGCGAAGTGGAGTTGATCAAAAGCGCGTCGCATTCGGTGTTGTTCTTGCAGTGCTTTAGATGCTTCGGCACGTGCACCAGACCGCGATATGTCGCGCGTCCGGTACCGATGGAAATCGATTTCGAAATGATATTCGAAGTCGTTTCGTCGGCGGCATGAATCATTTTCGCACCGGTGTCCTGGTGCTGACCGTCATTCGCCAGCGCGATGGAAAGAACTTCGCCGCGCGCTTTGCGTCCTTTCATGATCACGCCGGGATACTTCATGGTCAGGCGGGAGCCGATGTTGCAATCGATCCATTTTACGTGGGCATCTTCATGCGCGATCCCGCGCTTGGTCACGAGATTGAAAACGTTCGCGCTCCAGTTTTGCACAGTGATGTATTGGAGCTTGGCGCCCTTGAGCGCGACCAGTTCAACGACGGCGCTATGCAACGTCGCGGTGTTGAACTTCGGCGCGGTGCAGCCTTCCATGTAGGTCAACTCCGAGCCTTCGTCGCAAATGATGAGGGTGCGCTCGAACTGGCCGAAGTTCTCGGCGTTGATGCGGAAATACGCCTGGAGCGGATGCTTCACCTTTACGCCCGGCGGCACATAAATGAACGAGCCACCGCTGAAGACGGCGGAATTCAGCGCGCTGAATTTGTTGTCGCCGATCGGGATGACCTTGCCGAACCACTTCCGGAAAATTTCCGGATGCTCCTTCAAACCATCGGTCGATCCAACGAAGATGACGCCCTGCTCTCCGACCGCTTTCTTGATGTTCGAATAGACGGCTTCGCTGTCGAACTGCGCTTCAACTCCGGCGAGAAATCTCCGTTCCTGCTCGGGAATCCCGAGCCGCTCGAACGTGCGCTTCATATCCTCGGGAACATCTTCCCAGCTGCGCTTTGGCTGGACGCCGCCGCTCAGGTAATAACGAATCTTGTCGAAATCGATTGCCTCGAGATCCTTGCTCGCCCAATGCGTTGGCATTGGTTTTTCCAGAAATGTCTTGAGACCTTTGAGACGAAACTCGCGGACCCAATCTGGATCCTCCTTTACATCGGAAATGTAGTGAATCGTCTTTTCCGACAACCCTACGCCGGCGTCGTAGGCATGCGTGACATCGTAGGAGAAGTTCCCAATGTTGCGATTGATATCGACGGCTGATGTTTCGGTTTTCATGGACGATCCTAGTTAACTGCCATTTCGCGGCTCTCCTCGCGGGCCCAGTCATATCCGCGCTCCTCCAATTCGAGCGCAAGTTCCTTGCGGCCACTCCGCACTATACGCCCGGCCACCATCACATGCACGTAGTCGGGCACGATATAGTTCAAAAGCCGCTGATAGTGGGTGATCAAAAGCATACCGAGATTCGGTCCCCTTAAAGAATTAACGCCGTGTGCCACGGTTTTAAGCGCATCAATATCGAGACCGCTATCCGTTTCATCGAGAACGGCATATTTCGGCTCGAGCATGGCCAGTTGCAAAATCTCGGTCCGCTTCTTTTCGCCGCCGGAAAATCCTTCATTTACGGAACGCGAGGTGAACGAGCGATCCATGCCCAGCAACTCCATTTTTTCGTAGAGCTTGGCGTAATAATCAGTGGCCTCGAGTTCTTCGCCCTCAGGCAAACGTGCCTGGACCGCCGCGCGCAAAAAATTCGCAATCGTCACGCCCGGAATCTCGCTCGGGTATTGAAAGGCCAGAAAAAGTCCGCGGCGCGCTCGCTCATCCGGTTCAAGCTCGAGAACATTTTCGCCATCCATCGTTACGGTGCCCTTCGTCACGTGATAATCCGGATGGCCGGCCAGGACCTTGGCCAGGGTGCTCTTGCCCGAGCCGTTCGGTCCCATGATCGCATGCACTTCGCCACACGGCAGCCTGAGGCTAAGGCCACGGACAATCGCCTGGTCGCCGATGGAAATGTGCAAATTCTCAATGATCAATTCGTTCATATCGCGGACCCAAAATATAGCCCGGTTTGCCCTTTTCGCGAACGGGCATTTGCCCCGTCCGTAACGCGATTCGCCAGAACGCTGCCAAGCAGGGGCGCGGAAACCCGGTAAGGGCCGAGCGGGTAACGGCACGCTGACTGCTACTTTGGAGCGCAAATGATGCACGCGGAAGTGCCCCTTCGTTACGTCCCGTTTACTCCTTCCGCGTGCCTTGACCGCGGAACCCCTTGGATTGGGGCAGCCATCAATAAATAAAACCCAATTTCTAAACAATGAGTTCCAATAACCAGCCGCCCAATTCTTCATCGGCATCACCGGAGTCCACCAGCGAATTAAACAACCTTTTGCAGATTATCTCCGGCACCAGTTCGATGATCGAAAACATCTGGGATGGCAATCCAGGGTCCGAGAAATACTTCGCCATGTTGCGCGCCAGCGTGGATCGGGCTGAGAAAATTATCTCGAAAATGGTGGAGCAAGCAGGTGGCTCCGCCAGCAAAGTGCTCATTCACCCGGATCTCAGCGCCTTCACCCGGCCGAAAAATCCCTCACCGCCACCCCAGAGGCAATGCATCTTGATTGTGGATGACGAAGAGAATCTTCTCACCCTTTCCAAGAGAATTTTTTCCGACGCGGGTTTCGAGGTCGTCACCGCTCAATCGGGCTTTGAATGCCTCGATTTTGTTCGCCGTCGCCCTCGCGCTTTCAGCCTTATTCTGCTCGATCTGACCATGCCGGTGATGAATGGCGAAGAGACATTCGAACGGATTCGCGCTCTCACCACCGAAGTGCCGGTCGTTCTCTCAACCGGCTTTATCGACAAGGAGCAGCTCCAGCGTATGGTCTCGGCCGGGCTCGCCGGCTACCTGCGGAAACCGCACGGGCCGACCGAAATGGTGTTGTATTGCAAAGCTATCCTGGACAGCTTCCATCTCTCCCGCGCAGCTTCAGGGGGATCTTTCCAGCCAGCCGTCCACTAGGGGCGATCCCATGAGCTCTGCCAGCGCCGCGCACTCGTTCGAGCAGTTTTCGCACAATCAGCTTTTCGCCGGCATTGAATCGGAAGTGCTCGACCGAATCGGGCCCGAGGTCGGTTTGCTCCGAGTAAAAGAAGGCGAGGTCGTCTTTCGCGAAGGCGATTTCGGTGACTCGCTTTACCTCGTCGGCGAAGGTTCGATCAAGATTTCCAAACTCGGCCGCGGCGGCAAGCAGGAAACCCTCGGCGTCATTCGGCCCGGTAGTTTCTTTGGGGAGATGGCGCTGCTCGAAGGATCGCCCCGCTCCGCCATGGCCACAGCGGCGCAGCCGACCGTTCTCGGGACGATGAACGAGAGCACCTTTCAGCACCTTCTCGATCTCGCGCCGAGCCGGGTGCACATGAACTTTCTTCGCTGCGTCTCCGAGCGGCTGCGCGGCATTAATTCTCATTTCATTAACGAAGTCATGCGGACTGAGCGCCTCATCCTGGTCGGAGCCATGGCGAACACCATTATCCACGACCTGAAGAATCCGATCTGCATCGTCCGCTGTTGCTCCGAATTGATCGCAAGCGAGAGCGCTGATCCGCGCCTGCACGAACTCACCACCATGCTCGACGGCGCAGTCGGCGGGATGCTTGCGATGACACAGGAGTTGCTTGATTACTCCCGCGGTTCGACAGCGCTTGTCAAAGAACGACTCAGTATCTGGCGCCTGCTCAACGAGCTGAATCGACCAGCCTTGCACCTGCTGCCGGGACAAAACATTCAGCTGACCAAACACATTCGCTACGAGGGAGACATCGAAGTGGATCTGGTCCGTCTTACCCGGGTCCTTTGCAACGTCATCAAGAACTCCCGCGAAGCCATGCCCGAAGGCGGCATTCTCACCATCACCACCGATCTCGTCCTGAACGAGGTAGTAATTCGGATTTCCGACACGGGAACCGGGATTCCGCCGGAGATTCTGCCCAATCTTCTCGAACCGTTTGTCACCCATGGCAAAACTCACGGCACTGGCCTCGGCTTGGCCATCGCAAAATCGATCATCGAGGCGCACGACGGACGAATTTCCATCTCCAGCGTCCACGGCGCCGGAACTACGGTGGACATCCGTTTGCCGGTGCCGCTAACGGAATACCCGGACGCGGTCTCGGCTTGACGCGAGCGCATTTTTGCAAATTGCGCTTTGCAATTTGCGATCTAACTATCTACCGAGCGTTGCAATCGCAATCGGAGATCTGCGGATCAGAAATGCGTTTACCCCGTGGTGTAACGGTAACACAGCGCCCTTTGGAGGCGTTATTCATGGTTCAAATCCATGCGGGGTAGCCATTCAAAATTACCCTAATTCTCGGAGGGTGAGCAATATGCGAGTGAAGCCCGATGAGTGATCGGGCTCAGCGGAGAAGAATTACGCCGCCGGGATATTTTCGCGCGCGAACCGTAGCGCCCGCGCCATCCAAACGAGCTCGTTCAGGAATTTGTCCAGGCGACCGCCGTATGCCGGATCGGTGATATTGCCCGTGACAGGGTCAAACAGCTTGCCGGCGCTGCCGAAGTAAACATCCCAGAAAATCGTGACCAGGCCAAGCTCGCGCAGCACCGGCAGCAAACTCTGGATCATGCGCACACCGCCGAATGGACCAGCGGAAACGCCGCATACGCCTGCCGCTTTGTGAATGTACTCTTTCAAGTTCGAATCGAGTACATGCTTAAGGAGACCCGGAAAGCTGTGGTTGTACTCGGGCACGACTAGAATCAAAGCGTCGGCTCTGTCGACCAGCGCCGAGAATCCGCTGTCTTTAATGGCCTCGCCGGCGTCGTCGATGGGGAGGCGAATTTTTCGGATATCGACCAGTTCAGTGCGGATGTCGCTACGCCTGGTCACGTGATCGAGAACAAATGCCGCCGCCTGCTCGCTGACCCGACCCTGGCGAGATGTCCCCAGGATCACCGGCGCAAAAATTGGGCGGGTAATGTCTGGTATATCCATGACCGATTGGGCGGACGAATATGCGAAAACTTACGCTCGGCATGCAATCGGAATCGATTTCGTCACCACCCGCGCGGCGCGCGGATTACGAAGAAATGTCAGCTGATTGGCGCATGAAACAGTTTGTCTGGGTGACCTTTTTCCTTGTAGAAATGGCCCGTTGGACCATATGCATTGACGGACAAAACGCATCACGCCTAACCAAATGGCCTCGTCCAATATCGTTTGTCTGGTCGACGACGATCCTGCCGTCGTCAAACCGATCGGACGGTTGCTCTCCTCCGACGGTCTTTCCGCCCGCGACAGCGATGCGATCCGGCGCACCCGCATTTGTCACCAAGCCATTCAACGACGAACAATTTCTTGCTGCAGTGCATGGTGCTCTTGCGGCGGGAGCATAACAAAATGAGCGAACAAAATAGGATCAACAAGCAGGATTACGAAAAGGATGAGCCGTTTTACGCGGGACAAACTCGAATTCTCGAGATGGTGGCAGCGAATACGCCGCTCCCGGAAATTCTGACCAGCCTCGTTCTCCTGATGGAGGCGCAAGCGGAAGGAATGCACTGTTCCATTCTGGTCCTCTCCAGCGACGGCGTGCATGTGCGCCACGGCGCGGCGCCGAGTTTGCCGGAGGATTACGTCAAGGCAGTAAACGGCGCTCCGATCGGACCGAGCGCCGGCTCTTGCGGCACAGCGATGTATCTAAGAAGGCCGGTGGTAGTGACCGATGTGATGACCGATCCGCTCTGGGCCGATTATCGACCGCTGGCGCAGATTTGCGGTCTGCGCGCATGCTGGTCGACCCCGATTTTTGCCGCGCAAGGGGAGGTCATTGGATCGTTTGCCATGTATCGGCAGGAACAGCGCGGTCCAAATCTCAAAGAAACACGGCTGACGCAAATCGCGACACACATCGCGGGGATCGCGATCGAGCGCCAGCGAGTTCAGGAGACGTTGCGTGAGCGCGATGCCCGCATCAACCTCGCCGCGGAATCGGCTGATCTCGCATTCTGGGACATCTATCCGGAGCAAAACACTGCCTGGATGAGTGACAAGGGACGCGCGATGTACGGATTTGATTCCAAGCAGCCGCTAACTCGCGACTTGATTTGCTCACGCGTGCATCCCGATGAAAGAGCCGCAGTTCACGCGGCTTTTGATCGCGCATGCGCTTCGCATGGAATCTTCGAGTCGGAGCATCGGCTCGTTTTGCCCTATGGCAAGACGCGCTGGGTCATCGTGCGCGGACGCTGTTTGGAGGATGAACACGGAAATCTTTCGGCCCTCATCGGTGTGACGATCGATATCAGCGCGCAAAAACGGTCCGATCTCCAGTTGCAAATCCAGCGCGAGGAGATGGCGCACCTGAACCGCGTCGCCTTGATGGGAGAAATGACCGCCTCGGTCGCGCATGAATTGAACCAGCCGCTCACCGCCATCGCCAACAACGCCTCGGCCGCGCGGCGTTTTCTCGAACGCGGAAATATTGACCCGGCGCTGCTGAAACAACTGCTGCAGGACATGGTGGCCGATAGTCAGCGCGCCGGCGAAGTGATCCGTGGAATACGCGCCCTGGTCCGCAAAGAGAAAAGTGTCCGCAGCGAACTTAGCTTGAACGCGGTCATCGCCGACACTTTGCGCCTCGTGCAAACCGACGTTCTGATGCGCGAAAGCGTCGTCGTGAGCGAACTCAATCACAGCCTGCCCCAGGTCGAAGCGGCTCCGGTCCAGATTCAACAGGTCCTGCTCAACCTGATTATGAATGCACTTGATGCCGTCGAGTCACTTCCACCGTCGGAGCGTCGTATCATCATTCGCACGGTTGCCGTGCAATCGGATCAAGAAGTATTTTCCGAAGTCAGTGTGCGCGATTTCGGCGCCGGCCTGCCGAAGGATCGTCCGGAAAAAGTTTTCGATCATTTCTTTTCCACCAAGCAAACCGGAATGGGCATGGGCCTGACCATCGTTCGATCGATTATCGAAACCCACGGCGGAACGATCAGCGCGGAAAATCTGCCGGACCGCGGCGCGCGCTTTTTCTTCCGGCTGCCGGCGGCACGCAAACAGGAAAGCCAGGCCGCATGAGAGATTCCGGCGAAACAGGAGAGGTCTGTTTGGTCGATGACGATCCATCCGTTTTGAGATCGATGCAATATTTGCTGGCCTCCGATGGCGTGGCAGTGCGCGCGTTTAACAAACCGGAAGATTTCCTCACCCATGTCGCCGCCCACCATGTCCCGGTCGTGGTGCTTGATATCTGGATGGAGAAGGTAACCGGCCTGGAAGTCCTGGCACGGTTGTGCGCGCTGTCACCAAAGACCCGCGTCATCGTCATCACGGCGCGAGACGATCTGGCCGCGCGCGCGACGGCGATGCAAATCGGCCCGGTCGCCTTTTTCATTAAGCCATTCGACGACGAAAAGTTTCTCGCCGCAGTGCACGACGCCCTTGCTCTGAGCGGGAACAGGCCTGAAAAATAAATTGTTTACCCAAACATCAATGAGCCCGGAACCGCCAGAAATCGGCTGCGAGGATTTTCCGCGCACTTGGTTTTACCCGAAATGGCGACTCGTCTGCTGGTGCCCACGGGGCGTACTTAACGAGGCACTCATCGATAAGTTCATCAAGTGTCTTGAAATCGAAGAACGTAATCAGGATGCGCCTTTCGATCGCTACGTCGACTTGTCCGGCCTGACGAAGATCCGGATTGGAGTCGTATACATTGTTCAGGCCGCGCGTCGTCGCGCTGCGGTAAAGCAACCAGCCAAGTACGCGTTCTTCGCCGACAAGAGGCTTAGCTTTAGCGTCGCGCAGATGTATGAAACGCTAATGAGTAAGGCGATGATCGAAGTTCGAACTTTTCGGGAACGGGCGCCTGCGGCAGAGTGGCTCGAAGTGCCGATGGAAATTTTGGAACCACCGTTTTGAACGACCGCATGAGCCAGGAACCCTCAAAGTTTGTCCGCAAGGCTTTCCCTCACACCGGGTATTTTCCGAAATTTCGGCTGGTCACCTGGCACCCGCGCGGTGTCCTCAACGATGCCTTCGTCGATCGAATCGTCGAGTTCGTCGAAACGGAGGAACGAACCGAGGAAGCGTCCTTTAATCGTTACACTGACTTATCCGGTCTGACGGAAGTCCGCCTCAAAATCGACCACTTCTCCGACGTGGGTACGCGCCGCCGCAAAGCATCAAAGCCGGCCAAGTCTGCATTTCTCGCCGACAAACCCGTCAGCTTTTTCATCGCGCAACTGTACGGCATGATGATGGGCAACGCGTCGATCAAGGTTCGCGTCTTTCGAAAACGAAGGGCCGCAGCGGAGTGGCTCGGGGTTCCGTTGAAAGTTCTGGAGCCACCATGTTGAACGAATACACATGCGAAAGACCTCCCGCGCTCATTCGCAAACCCTTTCCTCGCACCTGGTATTTCCCGGAATTTCAATTGCTCGCCTGGCACCCGCGCGGGATCCTCAACGATGCCTTTGCCGATCAAATCGTCGAATTTGTCGAAACGGAGGAACTCATCCAGGACGCGCCCTTCGATCGTTTCACCGATTTGTCCGGCCTGACGGATATCCGGCTAAAGGTCAACCACTTCTTCGAAATTGGTCGGCGCCGGCGCGTAGTGCATCAGCCGGCCAAATCCGCATTCTTCGCCGAGAAACCCGCCAGCTTTTTCATCGCCCAGATGTATGAGATGATAATGGACAAGGCGATGATCGAGGTGCGCGCTTTCCGGGAACGGACGGCAGCGGCGGAATGGCTCGAAGTGCCGGTGAAGATTCTTCGACCGCCTTCATGAATACAATCATATATGAAACGCAATCGCCTCATCCTTGGTTCAATCGTTATCGCGGTCAGCGTGTGGCTGGATCTCCCATCGTTCGCTCAGGAATCGGCCACGTCCTCCGCGCCGCCTTCGTTTGAGGCGACGATTCCGAATACAACTGCAGCGCCCAAGCCAGCGCCCGATGGGATGGTCTGGATCCCCGGCGGCGAGTTTTCGATGGGGGCCAATACGAGCGGCCGTGGCATGAAAGAAATGCCGATGCCCTCCAATGACGCCGAGCCGGTGCATCGCGTCCGGGTGGATGGATTCTGGATGGATGCGACAACCGTGACTAACGAGCAGTTCGAGAAATTCGTGAAAGCGACCGGCTACGTCACAATCGCGGAGGTCGCCCCGACGAAGGAAGAATTTCCCACCGCGCCGGCGGAGAATCTGGTCGCCGGTTCCGTCGTCTTCACTCCGCCGGACCATGAAGTTCCGCTGAACGATCATTTTCAATGGTGGGACTACGTGAAGGGAGCGAATTGGCGGCATCCGCTCGGTCCGGATAGCGACATCAAGGGGAAAGAAAAATATCCGGTCGTCCAGATCGCGTATCCGGATGCCGAAGCGTACGCAAAATGGGCGGGCAAACGTTTGCCCACCGAAGCGGAGTTTGAGTTCGCGGCGCGCGGAGGATTGAGCGGAAAAACCTACACTTGGGGAGATGAGTTTCGTCCCCATGACAAATGGATGGCGAACACTTTCCAGGGGAAATTCCCGGTCTCGGACAAGGGCGACGATGGCTTTACTGGAATTGCGCCGGTCGCGAAATTTCCACCGAACGGTTACGGCCTCTACGACATGTCAGGGAATGTTTGGGAATGGTGCAGCGATTGGTACCGCCCTGATTATTACGCCGCGCTCGCCAAAGCCGGCGGCGTAACGAGCAATCCGCAGGGGCCGGACACGCCATTCGATCCGGCCGAGCCTAACGAAAAAAAGCGTGTCCATCGCGGCGGCTCGTTCCTTTGCAACGATCAATATTGCTCGCGCTACATCGTCGGCACCCGCGGCAAAGGGGAAGTTAACACCGGTACCAATCATCTTGGCTTTCGCTGCGTGAAATCGCCGGAGGCCGCCGGCGTTGCGACAAAATGAAAACGTGCTTCGTGCTCGTCCCAAAAAAACGAGCAGATCGGGAACGAGTGCGAAAGCGAGGAGAATCAAACCGGTACAGTGAATATTGAGAAAATCGTTGAGCGATGCCGGGAATTGGCCCGCCCGTATCAAATCACCAATGGCGAGAAGTTCCGGTTAAAGGACATCGATCCTAACGACACCGGGGATTTGCCGGGCGAGGACAAACCGGAGGCCAAAGAAATCCTGACCGCTGGCGTGAACGCTCTGAGCGATCAGCAGGAGCGTCTTTATGCGCAGGATGAGTGGGCGGTGCTGCTGATTTTCCAGGCGATGGACGCGGCCGGCAAAGACAGCGCAATCAAGCACGTCATGTCGGGCATAAATCCGCAAGGCTGCCAGGTTCAATCATTCAAGGCGCCGAGCAACGAAGAGCTCGACCACGATTATCTCTGGCGCTGCTGGCGATCGCTGCCGGAACGCGGGCGCATTGGCATCTTCAACCGTTCCTATTACGAAGAAGTGCTGGTCGTGCGCGTCCATCCCGAGTTTCTCCAGCGGCAAAAACTGCCGGCGTCGCTCGTGACGAAGAAGATCTGGGAGAATCGCTTCGAGGACATCCGCAATTTCGAGCGTTATCTCACCCGCAACGGCGTGCTCATTCTCAAATTCTTCCTCCACGTTTCCAAAAAGGAGCAAAAAAAGCGCTTTCTCGATCGCATTGAGCAGTCCGACAAGAACTGGAAATTTTCCGCCGCCGACGTGCGTGAACGGGAATTCTGGAGCGACTACCAGAGCGCCTACGAAGAAATGATTCAGCAGACCGCGAGCAAAGCTGCTCCGTGGCACGTCGTTCCTGCTGATAACAAATGGTTCACGCGCGCCGTCGTCGCGGCCAGCGTGGTTGGAGCCATCGCGTCGCTCGATCTGAAGTATCCGCAACTCGGCGACGCACAGATGAAGGAACTCCAGGCCGCGAAGAAGAAACTGCTGAACGAGAGCGGGAAATGAATCGGCGGTTCATAGAACGCCGCTGCAACTGCACATCTTTATTGCACAGTCACAAGCGTCCCGATTGGGATCTCCGAGAAGAATTTGCGCGCAGCTTCCGGGGGCAATCGAATGCAACCATGTGAGGCCGGATAATTCGGCGCGATCCCGGCGTGCATTCCGAAATCGGAGTCAGCGGATACTGGTATGACCAGGTCACTGGGGACAGCGGCTCGGGCGCGAACCTCGGAGCCTTCGAAGGTCGCACCGCGGGAGTCGGTCCAGTGATCTCCTACACTTTCAAGATCGGCAAGGTGGACATGATCGCCGAAGCCAAGTGGCTGCACGAAGTTGAAACCCGCAGGCGTCTTGAAGGCGACATCGTCTGGTTCAAGCTCGTCGCTAAATTTTAAATAGGCGGCTTGTTCTTGTTAGCCCCATTGCCGAGGGCTTCGAGTTTCACCTTCCTTGAGTTCGTGTTCACCCACGACGACATGGAATTCAACATCGGCGTCGAAGGTAAGAAACCACGGTTCGGCCAGGGCGGGAACTTTGGAGGGACTTTCCAGGTCAGCGAATAGTTTGTTCGACTGTAATCGGCGTGCCGGGAGTGCCAGCATAGAACATGATGATCTCGGCGGGTTCATCGCCATTGTTCTTTCCGTAGTGGCACTCGTTTACCAGCTCGACGATGGAGTCTCCCGTCTTGAGATCAAATGTACGCTCGTCGTCGGCCACCACCGTCAGTTGTCCTTTTAGCAGGACCCCCGCATTTATTACCGGATGTTTGTGCATTGCCAGTTTGGCCTTCGGCGGAATCGTGATTCTCAGAATCGTGACTTCTGGCTGGCCACGCGGGTATTGCGGCAGTGGGGTCCCGTCCCAGCTCGAACTCGATTTGGCAAGTACCTCAGTCTCGCACGTCTCCGCTATTTTGGTTGGATCTGCGTCCATCGTTCTCCCGGGGCGACCGATTTCTTCAAATAGATGATGAACAACTCAAACTCGAGTGTCGAGATGCGATGGCTCCAATTCTTGTCGGGCCCTGGACTAACATGCACTTCGAATTTGCTGATAATCCGCTGAAGATTGTGTGAAGTCATTTATTGCACCGTCACAAGCGTCCCGATTGGGATCTCCAGGAAAAATTTGCGGGCAGCTTCCTCTGGCAATCGAATGCAACCGTGTGAGGCGGGATAATTCCGCACGACCCCGGCATGCATTCCGAAGTCGAGGCAGCTTAACCGCATGAAAAAGGGCATCTTCACGTGGTAGATGGTGGAACGATGGTTTCGGTCCTTGTTCGTGATTACGAAATCCCCTCTGCGCGTGGAGTAACCTTCACGTCCGGTCGAACATTGCGTGCGATATACGGGCACGCCATCCCTAACGAGCGTAACCTGTTGCAAAGCGAGAGAAATTTCGACGCGCAATTGGTCCGGAGAAGGTCCGCCGCCGAGAAGAATTTGTGAAGAGCGCCAGTGACCGGTCTCCGCGGCGATGTCCAGTGCGGACATTTTATCCCGCCTAGTCAGTTTGTTCCGGTTGGCGCCTGCCGCAAGCAGGGCGCGCAGATATTTTTCCCGGTCGAGGCCCGCTGCCAGCATCAGAACCGTCAGACCCTTGTCTCCTTCAACGTAACTGCTGAACCCTTTCGACGGAAGCAGTGCCAGAAAATCCTTGTCGCAGCGCGATGGTAGAGCTGTGTTAGGATCGGCGCCACAGGCCAAAAGCGTGCTGAAAAGGGAGGAGTCGTTTCCAGCGACGGCATAGGCGAGCAACGGCACATTTTTCCCCTCCGGCGTTGGAGGTGCGGAGTGCTTGCCGAGGAGCAGCTGGATTTCGCCCTTATCTCCGGTCATCAAGGCTACCTGCAGCGCCCGCCGGGTGCTGCTTCGCCATTCACGCGTTGTCGGCAAACGTTCCAGAACAGACCTGACAATTTCGGGATTGCCGCCATCGAGCGCCATTCCCAGCAAATCGTTGCCATCCTTGCAGCGGGCTTCTGCATGAAGATTGGTAGAGCGGGCCAGCAACTCCCGAAAGACTTCGAGATTGCAGTGCATGGCGGCGGCCATCAGCGGTGTAAAGCCATTCTTGTCGGCAAGATCGACCAGCGCACCGGCGTCGATGAGCTGCCGCGCCGTTTTCCAATCCTGCTGCGACGTCGCGATGAGCAACGGGGTTCGGCCCTGGGCATCATGCCCGTTTGGATCGACGTGGTCGATGAGGCATAATTCGATAAGCGAGTCGTGCTGAATTGTGACAGCGCGAACAAGGTCGCTCGGCGAAATGGAAATGCGCGCGGGGGGTTCGGGTCCAAGCGCCGTCGCCCAGAACAGTATCAAAAGCAGGAAGCCGATCCAAAAGACCAATCGCCTCGTGAACACGCGCATATCCAGGGTTCGGCCACAGATGTTATGCCGGCTGCGTCCAGCACTGTACCACGGGCTGGATCGAACTGCGAGTCGACTATCGACATAGCCCTCAGACTTGAGCGCGGCTGACAAGAAAGCGGTAGAAGCTGCCGAAGATGAAGCAGCAGCGATTGAGTATTAGTCTGCATCGTTTTCCGCGGTGAAAAGTTCTCTCGCGGAAATTCAAAGCGCCGCCAAATCTCATAAGAGCGAAGAGACGCTACCTTCCCCAAAGGACAGTAGACCGATCAGTTCAGTTCAAATAGAAAGAGCGCAGTGATTCGACAAAACTTGTACGACCAAGGCCCAATCGTCGCGCGACGATTTCGCGCGAGAGATTTGGAGCTTTCGAATGGGGCAGGGGATTTCCCCTTGCCAGCTATCTTGCGGCCAGGTAAACATGAGGTTGTTCTGACTTACCAAAAACAGAGGAAAAGAAAATGAGATCAAAAGCCTCTCGACCCGGCCTCGGCAGCCGATCATTTCATTGCCTGATGGCCCTCGTGTCCGTCGCGCTGCTCTCACCAAATTATGCCCTGGCGCAGGGTCAGGAGACGCAGCAAGCCCAATCACAGGTGATGACGACGACCGCGCCCACACCCACGGAAGAGGCGCCGGCTCCGAAAATCCCTAACGATCAATTGGATTCTCTGGTCGCGCCGATCGCGTTGTATCCGGACCCCCTGCTCGCGCAAACACTCGCCGCATCTACCTATCCGCTGGAGGTAATCCAGCTTCAGCAGTGGATGGAGAAGAATCCAAACTTGAAAGGCAAGGAGCTGGCCGACGCGGTGGCAAAACAACCGTGGGATCCGAGCGTGCAATCAATGGCGGGTGTGCCGGACGCCCTTCAGCGGATGGCCGGTAACATCGCGTGGACGACAGACTTGGGGAATGCCTTTCTCGCTCAACAGCAGGATGTCCTGGACGCAGTCCAGCGAATGCGGGCCAAAGCGCAAGGCAACGGAGCTTTGAAAACGAACCAGCAACAAGTGGTGAAAACGGAGCAGGTCGAGGGAGGTAAGCAAGTCATCGTCGTTGAGCAGCCAAGCCAGGACGTCGTTTATGTTCCCTCCTACGACCCGGCGGTAGTTTATGGCCCGCCAGCCTATCCCTACTACCCATACACCTATCCGGGATATCTACCGGGGATGGGACTCGCGTTTGGGACCGGCATCATTTTGGGCGCTGCGTGGGGAAACAACTGGGGTAATTGCAATTGGGGTCATGGCGATATCAACATTAACAACAATAATAATTTTAATCGGAACGTAAACCGCAACACTAACATCAACCGTGGTCAGGGCGGGAACTGGCAGCACAACCCGCAGCATCGCGGAGGCGCTCCCTACCCGAACCGAAACGTTTCAAACAAGTACGGCGGAGCCGGCAACCGTCCAGGTGGAGCCAATCGACCCGGTGGTGGGGCTGGCAACATCGGGACCGGTAATAGACCTGGGGGTGGAACTGGAGCTGGCAATCGTCCCGGCGGCGGTGCAGGTAATCGACCGGGCGGAGGTGGCAGCAATATAGGGGCCGGTAACAGACCCGGGGGTGGAGCTGGAGCGGGCAATCGGCCCGGTGGCGGAGGAGGCAACATAGGAGCTGGTAACAGACCCGGTAACGGAGGGACGGGAGCCAATCGGCCGGGTGGTGGGGGAGCCAGCACAAGGCCGGCCACTCGCCCATCCGGTGGCGGCGGAGGCGACCGCGTGGGCAACCGGCAAGTTTCAAGGACTCCCAGTTCCACAAATAAGAGTGCGTTCGGTGGCTCTTCGGCAGGGATGAATAGAAGCTCAGCAGGAGCCAGTCACAACCGAGGTTCCAGTAGCATGGGCGCTTCACGTGGTGGTGGTAGCGGCGGTCACAGGGGCGGCGGCGGTGGAGGCCATCGCGGTGGTGGTGGTGGGCGCAGGAGGTAAAAGCCAATGAGAACAAAATTAACCATCGTAACTTCTTTGAGAATTCCTTTGTTTGCCTTTGCGATCCTTGCTTTCTGTTATGTGACGCTTGCTTTGCGCGCGACGCCGCAGTCAGAACAAAAAGGATTCGACACGCCGAAGCTGGCAGCCGAAGGCCTGATCCAGGCGGCGGAAGGTTTTGATGTGCCCACCCTGGAGACCATTCTCGGTCCTGGGAGCGAGGACCTCGTTTCTTCAGATGATGCGGTTCAGGACAAGAACCGGGCCGTCGCGTTTGCCGCGATGGCACATGAAAAAGATTCAATCGCGATTGATCCGAAGAATTCGAGCCGCGCCACACTTTCGGTCGGCAATGACGACTGGCCACTTCCGATTCCGATCGTGAAACGGAAAGGGAAATGGTATTTCGATGCCAAAGCAGGCCGAAATGAGATTCTGCTCCGGCGCATCGGAGCGAACGAACTGGATATTCTCGAGATTTGCCGCGGCTTTGTCGATGCTCAGGAAGAATACGCGACGCAAAAGCACGATGGTTCCGCTGTGAACGAGTACGCGCAGAAAATCATTAGCACGCCGGGAAAACAGGATGGTCTGGCGTGGAAGAATCCGGATGGGACCTGGGGAGGCCCGGTCGGAGAGAACGTCGCCGAGGCTTTGGAGCAAGGCTACAGCGACAAAAGCAAGCCGTATCACGGCTACTACTTCAAGGTTCTGAAGGGCCAGGGTCCGGCGGCGCCGATGGGAGAAATGGACTTCGTCGTGGGAGGACACATGATCGGCGGGTTTGCCCTTGCCGCGGCGCCGGCCGAATACCGGGTTACCGGAGTGCAGACGTTCATCGTTAACCAAAGCGGAGTCGTTTACCAAAAAGACCTCGGACCTGATACGCTGAAGATCTTTAAAGAGATGGATCGTTTCAATCCCGACAAGACCTGGCATGCTACCGAGGACAGTTGGGAAACGGAAGAGTAAGCAGGCGCTGCTACTCGGACAGGAACCAGGCTTTTACCCGTTGAATGCGGCGCGACTTCCATAACGTGCCGGCACTCCCGGGCAAGGCCTGCTATTCTGGCTTGTTCCGGGAAACGCATAGCCTGGCAGGAGCGCGATGAATCCAGGATTTTACGCTCCACTGCTGGCCGCGACTTTGCTGGTCGGCACGCTCGCGCTGTTGGAAATCGGACGTCGTGTTGGTCATCGTCACGTCGCGCGATATGGAGAAAAGACCCACACAGGTCTTGGCGCCGTGGAGGGTGCTGTGTTTGGGCTGCTCGGGCTGCTCCTTGCTTTCACTTTCTCTGGCGCCATGTCGCGCTTCGATCAGCGCCGTCATTTGATCGTCGACGAAGCCAACGCGATCGGGACGGCCTGGCTGCGTCTGGATCTGCTGCCGCCGACCGCTCAACCGGAATTGCGCGATCTATTTCGCCGTTACCTCGATGCGCATTTGGAAATGTATCGCAAACTACCAGACATTGCCGCGGCGAAAGCCGAACGTAGCGAGTGCATCAAACTGGAAAATGACATCTGGAAGCGCGCTGTCAGCGCCGCCAATCAATTAGATAAGCCGCAACCCGCCATGCTGGCAATTTCCGCGTTGAACCAGATGATCGATCTTGCCAACACCGAGACGGTTGCGACGCAACTGCATCCGCCGCCGATCATTTTCTTCATGCTCGTGCTGCTCGCGCTGGCCGGTTCGTTCTTCGCCGGTTATGCATTGGCCGGAAGCAAATCGCACCATTGGATACACATTATCAGCTTCACCGTCGTGATTTCCCTAACGGTCTACGTCATTCTCGACGTTGAATATCCCCTGGTCGGGATGATTCGCGTCGACTCCGTAAATCAAAACCTGGTGGAATTGAGGCGGAGCATGTCAGCCCAGCCTTAAACGATGATCTCACGTCGCAGATATATGGATGTGGAACCAAAGTCCAAAACAGGCAGTCGATGCTTGTTTTTCCGAAATCGTTCACTCATAACAGCTCGGGAATCGCTCTGTCACTTCAACACCTCTAATCTATGAACAAATACATCGCCGAATTCATCGGGACCTTCTTCCTCGTCTTTACCGTCGGTTGCACAGTCATCGGCGGCGGCACGGGCGTGATTCCACCGCTCGCCATCGGCGCTGCGCTCATGGTGATGGTCTATGCCGGCGGCCACATTTCGGGCGGGCATTACAATCCGGCGGTGACGCTCGGCGTTTTAATTCGCGGCAAGGTCAGCGTAGCCGATGCGGTGCCTTACATGATTTCACAGCTTCTCGCGGCGGCGGCCGCGGCTGCGACCGTAAAGTTTCTCCGCGCCGGAGTCGATGTGACCCCGATGGTTCCGAAAATCGGGCCGGCCTTGGTGGCGGAATTTCTGTTCACCTTTGCGCTCGTTTATGTGGTGCTTAACTCGGCCACGGCCGAGGGAACATCAGGCAATTCCTTCTACGGTCTGGCGATTGGTATGACTGTAATGACGGGCGCATTCGCCGTCGGCGACATTTCCGGCGGCGCGTTTAATCCTGCGGTCGCGGTTGGGATTTCGATCCTCGGCCTCTCGAGTTGGAGCAATATCTGGATCTTTCTCGCGGCGAATTTCGGCGCGGCCGTGGTAGCTGCCGTCATCTTCAAGCTCATCAATCCGTCCGAGCAGGCGAGCACGAACTAACCTCCCTAACGACGCAAAATCCTCACCGCAGGCGAGAACACCAAGGCCAGAATGACAACGCTGTTTGTGAGGTGGTTGGCTTCTACTCTCACCTTGCGCGATCCGTCCTTTTGCAGATTGTGAGCCGCGGAGCAGGTTGAGATCCTCGACCGTTCCGCGGCTGCGCAGATCCCTAAGCAAGGGTGCGAGCTCCGAAGAATTACTGCGCAAGAGAGAGTCCCAATCACGGAAGATGCGACACACATCGGACAGCTGTTACCCTGAGGCATTCAACTGGCGGAAGCTGGTCCGGATAAGCAGGCTAATTGTCGCGGCCCTCGTCCTGAGCAGCTGCGCGCAAATCGCGACCGTCAAACGAATCACCCCGCATTTCGCGGCCATCGGAACCCAGGGAGGCGAGCTGAATGCCGCCGATCGCCAACTGGAAGGCGCAGAAAAATTGGAACGCTCCGATCCCTTGCGGGCGCTCGGCGGCTATCTCGCTTCGGCGCACTCCGCTTACGTCGAGCTGGATCGTCATCCGGCCGACCGAAGGGCGCGTGATCTTTACAACTTCGCGGTTGCGCGCTGCATCGAAGTCATTGAACGCGCCCCGCTCGATCCGTGGAACAAGTCACTGTTGGTGCCGTCGCCTGACGGCGAATATCGCGTAACGACCATTCGGCATGGCGGAGCGGATCGCGATCCCGCTGAATACAACATCATTCCAGCCGATTCGATCGCTGTCGGGGGAACCTACTTCCAAAAGCGAATCACTGTTCAAGGCGTCGGCGCGCCGGTCATTGCAATCGGACGCGAAACGAAAACGGACTTCCGCAAGAGCTTCGCCCCGCATCGTCTTTATGCAGCCGCCACCGCAATTATTCGCTTCGAAGATCACCGCGCTCAGATCGAATTCATGGAGCCATTCGCGACAGACAAGGTCACATTGGAGGGACATACCCTGCCCCTCGCGGCCGATTTTTCCGTACCGCTCGCGGTCGGCCTGGTCACTGAGCGCCCGGAAAAGCTCGGACTCGCCCGGCTTCTGCGCCCGGACAAATATGCCGACACCGCGCGGCTCACGCGGCTGCAACCGTACGATCCCGACCGGACGCCGGTGATTTTTGTTCATGGCTTGCAGGATACGCCCGCGAGTTGGGCGCCCATGATCAACACCCTGCGTGCCGATCCCGAGATTCGCCGACGCTATCAGTTCTGGGTTTACAGTTATCCGAGCGGATATCCGTACCTGTACTCGGCCGCGCTCTTTCGTCAGGAATTGGATGGGGTTACGCGAGCTTTTCCGAATCACAAGCGCATTGTGCTTGTTGCCCACAGCATGGGTGGGATGATCAGCCGTCTCATGATTACAGACGCCGGCGACAAGATCTGGCTGGACTACTTCGGTAAACCGCCGGCGCAAACACCCGTTTATGGCCGGGAACGTCGGATCATCGAAGAGTCGCTCATTTTTAACCATCGAGCCGATATCCGACGCGTCATCTTCATGTCCACCCCGCATCGTGGAAGTGATCTGGCCTCAGGTTGGATCGGTCGCCTTGCCGCGAGGCTCGTGAAAATGCCGCTCATGATTGCGACCATTCCCATCACGGCAATCTCTGCCGCGACCACAGACCACACCGCGACGCCCATCCACCGAATCCCCACCAGCATAGACACGCTTTCTCCGAAAAACCGGTTTGTTCTCGAAGTGAACAAACTCCCAATCACGCCCGGCATCCCCTACCATTCCATCATCGGCGATCGCGGGCGCGGTGATACACCGAATAGCAGCGACGGCGTGGTGGCCTACTGGAGTTCGCATCTCGACGGCGCGCAATCGGAGCTGATCGTTCCATCGAATCATGGTTCACCCCAAAACCCGCAGGCGATCGCCGAGGTTCGTCGTATTTTGGAATTGCGCGATTGATTGCGCCTTTACTTTTCGTATAAACAGCCGAAGCAAACCAATCTCATGAGGCCAATCATCCAAGTTTTCACAGGCAGTTCTCGCTCGTTGATGCGGCGTGCGGGTGGCATCCTTCTGCTCGCGATCGTCGCCCTCGTTGCGCATCAGGCGAAAGGAAGCCCGCCGCCAAAACAAACTGCCGGCACCACCGGATCCGACGCGTTCTCGCAAGCCGACACGAATCACGACGGCAAGTTGTCACTCAACGAAGCGAGCGATTATCTCGTCATCGAAATTTTCATTTCGCGCGATGCAAATCACGACGGCCGCATGACCTTGCAAGAGTGGACTGGCGGTGATCCCGCACGCGTTGCGGATTTCAAAAAACGCGACGCAAACCACGATGGGATCGTGACGATGCAGGAAGCGATCGCGTATGGGCGAGCGCATGGGATTGCGAAAAAGATCATGCTGGAAGCGGACACGAATCACGACGGCAAACTCAGTCGCGCCGAACTGCAAGTCTATTACGCCAGCCGCGAGGGTCCACCACGTTGACCGATCGATTTAGGGACGACTAGGCTCCTGTCTGGCAGCGATCAGCGGCATCCTCTCACCGCGATTGCGTCGGGGACTCAAAGCGCTAGATTGTTCCGTCGAAGATTTCGTCATTCCCGGGCCGCTGAGATGAAAATGAAGCTTCCCCCGCACGTGGCATTCCACCACGATTTGCGTCTCATGGTTTATCGACCGCGCGGCATTTTGAATGAGGAGCGCGTCAACACGATCATAGAATTTCTCGAGGCCGAGGAAAATAAGAAACCGAAGCCATTCAATCGATTCACCGATCTCTCGAAAATCGATGCGATAGACCTGGATTTTCACTACGTTTTTCGGGTTTCACTGCATCGACGCCTCACCTACGCGTCACATCCACCGGTGAAATCGGCGTTCTTTGTCACGAGCGAAGCGTCCGCGCGAATCGTAAAGATTCACATGGCCATGACCGATCACTCTCCTTTGCAGGTTCAGATGTTCGAAGATCTCGCCGCCGCTGCGGAGTGGCTTGGTGTCTCAGACGAAACGCTGGAATATTGAGTTACAAAATGGTTTTGCGCATCTGCGGCGCACTCAAGCCCCGTTTCGGCAAAACCCGGCGGTCACCGGGCGAGATCGAGCCTGGCAAAGCGACTCTCAGCGACCTGTGCGCTAATAGAATTAGAAAGTCTTGCAAGCGCAGGACTAAAGTCCTATAGACAAAGCGTTGAGCGAAAATCACGTTCGTTCTTCACCTAAACACCAAGCAAAACAGACAAAGACCAAAAAAGGAAAATCGATGAAACAATCATTCAAGCCGTTCAGAGTTCTCGGCACAATCACACTGCTGGCTCTTATCGCCGGCTGTGCCACCACCAGCAATCATACGGATTTGTTAACCGCGGCGGGCTTCAAACTGTTGCCCGCGGATACGCCCAAGAAGCAGGAACTACTCCAGTCACTCACGCCAGACAAGATGAGTTTGGTCACATATAGGGGAAAACAATTCTACGTATGGCCCGATATTCCTAACAACCAAGCCTACGTCGGGACGGCGGCACAATACCAAACCTTTCAACAACTCCGGCTCGCGCAGCAGTTGAGCAACGACAACCTCATGGCTGCTCAGATGAACCAGAATGCCATGATGGGTTGGGGGGGTGCCTGGGGACCCGGTTTCTACGGCGGCTTCTACGGCGGACGTTTTCGATAAGGATCACTCCTGACTGGCCGGCTCTCTCACTAGCAAGAGAGCCGGCCCAGCCCGGGAAGTGAAACTGGGATGATGATCGCCGGCGTTGCCTCGCGGCCAGCGCAAGCTGAACCATGATCTGATTTCTGGCGAGGCAGAGCTAGATTTCCGGATCGGGCGAAGGTCCGATGCGGCATCAGCGTAATTTGCACGCGCCTACGACAAAATCATTTTCATCAGCGGACGAGATGAACCGGCAGCTTGCCCAACCGCTTTGAACGCTGGCGCTCTTGGGCTTTTTCTCAAAGCCTTTCGAAGAGGAGGACCCTGATGCGCCTGATTCGGAAGGATGTGACAGGAGGCGATTCGCCGCCTGGAGCTGCGGCTCGTGCTGGCTGATTATTGGCTCTGCCTTCGAGCCGGAACATATGGGACTAAAGTCCTATTGGCAGAGATCAGCAGACGTGCCACGTTCCGTTTCCTCACAAGTCTTCGACGCTGAAAATTCAGCGGGAGATTTGAGAAGGAAAGATTTCCACACGCATGCGAACGTCTCCTAGTTGCCTTCAAAAAATCACACGCAGATGCATTGCGTCTCGTAATCCTCGCAGCGAGCGTGAGGAGCAAATTTTCCTCCCGATGAACTCGATCTCCCAGACAACCAAACCCAAAAACAACCACAAACCCATAAAGAACCAATGATATGAAACAGATACGAATCCCACTAAAAATGATCAGCGCCATCGCTCTGTTGGCGTTGGCCGCCGCCTGCACCACCACGAGCAGCACACAGAGCAAAGAGGACATGCTCGTAGCCGCCGGCTTTAAGACGATCACCCCGAAGAACTCCACGCAGGAGCAAAAGCTGCAAAAGCTTCCGCCGGACAAGATCGCCATGATCAACAAAAACGGGAAGACCTACTACATTTTCCCGGATATTGCTAATAACCGCGCCTATGTCGGCGGGCCGAAGCAATACCAGGCCTACCAACAACTCCGTCTCGCAAACAAGCTCGAGAACGAGAACCTCGAAACCGCTGCGATGTACCAGGATTCGTGGATGGGCTGGGGCGGCTGGGGCGGCTGGGGCATGGGCTGGGGCGGCTGGTACTAGACCGACAACCCTTCGATTGTGAAACACGCGGGCCGTCTCCTCCCACGAGGCGGCCCGCGAATTCACCGGCGAAGCGACAATTTTTCCCCGCAAGCGAAAACCGAAGCAACAAAACCAACAGATGAGAACAACAATGATCGGAGCGTGAGCGCCGGGCGTGTTGCAAACCCAAGCAAAGACAAAGAAATGAAACGAATATCAAAGTTAGACCTCTCGCTGGCCCTTGGGCTGGCGCTCGGCGTCGGCGCTCCGGCGCAGGCGGCGGACAAGAAACCCAACATCCTCTTCATCATGGGTGATGACATCGGCATGTGGAACATCGGCGCCTACCATCGCGGGATGATGGCCGGCCGGACGCCGAACCTCGACAAGATGGCCAAGGAAGGAATGCTCTTCACCGACTACTACGCCGAGGCGAGTTGCACGGCGGGTCGCGCGAACTTCATCATGGGCGAGCTGCCCATCCGCACCGGCATGACCACGGTCGGCCAGGCGGGCGCCAAGATCGGCATTCCGGCGGAAGCCTGCACCATCGCCACCGCGCTCAAAGCGCAGGGCTACGCCACCGGCCAGTTCGGCAAGAACCATCTGGGCGATCTCAATGAGTTCCTGCCCACCGTCCACGGGTTCGACGAGTTCTTCGGCTACCTCTATCACCTCGACGCGATGGAAGACCCGGCGCATCCCAACTATCCGCAGGACCTGTTGAACGTGGTCGGCCCGCGCAACATGGTCCACTCCTGGGCCACCGACACGGACGACCCGACCGAGATGCCGCGCTGGGGCAAGATCGGCAAACAGAAGATCGAGGACGCCGGCACGCTTTATCCCGAAGCGGATGGAAACCGTGGATAACGAAATCCGCGACTTCGCCATCAAGTTCATCGAAAAGGCCAAGAAGGACGGCAAGCCGTTCTTCTGCTGGCTCAACCCGACCCGCATGCACATCGTCACGCATCTCTCGGAGAAGTATGGGAAGATGCGCAACTCGGAGAATGGCTGGTCGGAAGAAGAAGCCGGCATGGCCCAGCTCGATGACGACATCGGTTTGGTCATGCAGAAGCTCAAGGACATCGGCGTGGACGACAACACCATCGTCGTCTTCACCACCGACAACGGCACCGAACTCTTCACCTGGCCCGATGGCGGAACGACGCCGTTCGCGCAGTGCAAAGGGACGGTCATGGAAGGCGGCTTCCGCGTGCCCTGCATCGCCCGCTGGCCCGGCCACATCCCGGCGGACTCCGTGCAGAACGGCATCATGTCCGGCATGGACTGGTTCCCGACCTTCCTCGCTGCCGCTGGCAATCCGAACATCACCGACCAATTGCTCAAGGGCGTGAAGCTCGGCGACCGGACCTACAAGAACCATCTCGACGGCTACGACCAGACGGCCATGCTCACCGGCAAAGGCCCGTCTACGCGTCACGAAATCTTCTACCTCGGCGAAAGCACCGTCGGCGCGGTGCGCATCGACGACTACAAGTATCGTTTCATCGACCAGCCGAACGGCTGGCTGGGTGAAAAGACGCAGGTGGACGTTCCCTATCTGATCAACCTGCGCCTCGATCCGTTCGAGCGCCAGGGTTGGCCCGACAACGGGACGAAAGACGGCGCGCAGCAATACTTCGATTGGTTCAAGTTCCAGTTCTGGCGTTTCGTCTTCGTCCAGCAGGTCATCGGCAAGGAACTCCAGACCTTCCTCGAATACCCGCCGATGCAGCGCGGCGCGAGTTTCAATCTCGAAGCGGTGAAAGCGGAGATGGCGAAAAAGATGGAACAGGCCGAGGCGGCAGCCAAAGGCCCCGGCCAGTAACCGAAATGATCATTCACGGCGGGCGGCTCGCAAGGGCCGCCCGCCTTTTTTGCGGGACGCTGCGTCCCCATAACCACGTCGTCGCCAAATTCTGTCCCGGACAATAGTGGCACGCGACGTTCGGT